>NZ_JAINZZ010000029.1 GCF_019890725.1 Actinacidiphila acidipaludis | reverse complement strand
TCGTCGGCCACCTCGCGGTAGGCCGCGGAGATGCGGGCGTTGAGCAGGTCCTGCTCTCGCGCGTAGGCCTTCCAACCGACAGCCCCGCGGCGGGGCCGCTTCGCCCTGCCCGCAATCAGTCACCCCCCTGCAGAAAGGAAGCGATCGTGTCTCTCAAGAGACGTTCCGCGATCTTCGTCGCGGCGGCCGCCGTGACGCTGGTCGCCGTCGCACCGACCGTCGCGAACGCCGCGCCGCACACGGGTGCCACGGCTGCGGCACCGGTGGCCGTCACGCCCGACTCCTCGGTCAACGGCAGCATCTCGGCCTCGGAGATCCTGTCCCGAGCGGCGTCGTGGAACGGGACCCCGTACAGCACCACGGCCAACAAGTACGGGCCCGGCAACGACATCGCCTACCGCACCGACTGCTCCGGCTACGTGTCGATGGCGCTGCACCTGTCCAGCAGCCTGAGCACGGTCACCCTGCCGTCCGTGGTCCACTCGATCAGCAAGGCCGATCTGCAGCCCGGCGACATCCTCGGCGTGCTCGGACCGAACACCGGGGGCGACGCCGGGCACGTCCTGATCTTCGACGGCTGGGCGAACAGCGCCCACACCCAGTACTACGCCTGGGAGAACTCCGGCGACGCCGGCGTCCACCGCCCGACGATCCCCTACCCGTACTGGCCGAACACCAGCGGCCCGGCCGCGTCGCTGTACCGGCCCTACCGCTACGACAACGAGTCCGGCAGTGGCGGAGGCGGCGTGCCCCCGTGGCCGAACGTCGTGGAGGGCGACACCGGCACCAACGTCGAGGCGGCGCAGTACCTGCTGGACGACCACGGCGCGTCCATCGCCACCGACGGCCAGTTCGGCGCGAACACCGTCGCGGCCGCCAAGGCCTACCAGTCCGCGCACGGCCTGAGCGCCGACGGCCAGATCGGCCCGCAGACCTGGAGCTCGCTCGTCGTCCAGATCCAGCAGGGCTCCACGGGCGACGCCGTCAAGGCCGCCCAGCTCGAACTGAACAAGTACGGCTACGGCCTGGGCGTCGACGGCCAGTTCGGTCCGGGCACGGACAGCGCCACCCGGGCGTTCCAGTCCGCCCACGGACTTCAGGTCGACGGGCAGATCGGCCCGCAGACCTGGGAGACCCTCGTCGGCGACTGATCCTCCGGCAGCGCCCACGCCGACGGCGACCGCGGCCCCGCCGCGGTCGCCGGACGCGACACCGGCGGCTTCCCGACGTCCCGTGCTTCCGCCGTCGTCCCCGCCCGGAAGACCTCGCAGCGGCTGCGGCTCAGCCGACCGTCAGGACGAGCTTGCCGCGGGTCTGGCCGGTCTGGCTGAGGCGGAACGCCTCGGCTGCCTGGTCCAGCGGCAGGGAGCGCTCGATGAAGACCTTCACCTTGCCGTCCTCGATGAGGCGCCCGAGCGCGGTCAGGTCGCCGGAGTCCGGCCGGACCCAGACGTGCTGACCGCCCGTCTCCTTGACCGACGCGTCCACGATCGAGGCGACACGGCTGGGGTCGGTCATCAGGCGCTGCGAGAGCTGGGCGGCACCGTCGCCGATGAGGTCGACGGCCGCGGTGATGCCGTCGGGCGCCATCGCCCGGACCCGATCCTCCAGGCCGTCGCCGTAGCTGACGGGCTCGGCGCCGAGCGACCTGAGGAAGTCGTGGTTGCGCTCACTCGCCGTACCGATGACCCGCGCGCCGCGCGCGACCGCGATCTGGACGGCGAACGAGCCCACGCCGCCCGCCGCGGCGTGCACCAGCACCGTGTCACCCCGGGTGACGCCGATCCGGTCCAGACACTGGTAGGCGGTCAGCCCGGCCAGCGGGACGGCCGCGGCCTGCTCCCAGTCCAGCCCCGCGGGCTTGCGGGCCAGGGTCCGCACCGGCGCTGCCACGAGTTCCGCGTACGTGCCGTGCTGCACCTCGTCCTTGCGGACGTAGCCGAAGACCTCGTCACCGACGGAGAACTCCGGCACGTCCAGCCCGACCGCCTCGACCACGCCGGCGACGTCCCAGCCGGGGATCAGCGGGAAGTGCACGTTCATGATCGGGTCCAGGTAGCCGGCGACCACCTTCCAGTCGACCGGGTTGACGCCGGCCGCACGCACCCGCACGAGCACGGAGTCCGGGCCGACCTTGGGGTCGTCGGTCTCGGTCAGTTCCAGTGTGTCCGGGTCGCCGTAGTGCGACGCCGTGATGGCCTTCATCGTTCTCCGTAACGTCGGGGCGGTTTCTCCTGTCCGGAGCGTGCCCCGGTTGTCACGGCTGATTCTGACCCGCGCCGCCGCTCCACGTCGCGCTCAGGGCGGACGGCGCGCGGTACGGGCCCCCGGACGGACGCCGGGCGGCACGAGCGGGCCGGCGCGCATGCGCTGTCCGCCCGCCCGTGCTGCCCGGCTGCCCGTGCGGGGTCTGTCAGGCCTCCTCGAAGGACGGCTGCGGGACGGTTGGCGCCACGGTCCAGGGCCGGAAACCGGGATCGGTGAGCACCCGGAACAGGAAGCCGGTCGCCGTCATCTCGTACCGGGCGGTGTCCTCGGCGTCCTCCATCGCCGCGACGACCGGCCAGGCGTCCGCCGGCCCTCCCGTGACCTGCCAGAAGTAGAGGTCGCCGGCCCGCGACGTGGCCCAGGGGATGAGCCCTCCGGTCGTGCCGGGCGCGTGGATCCGGTGCGGTGGGAACAGCTCGCCTCCCCCACCGTCGTCCTCCAGCAGCCCGCGCCACGACGTCAGCAGGTCGCCGATCAGGGTGTCGTCGAGGCACAGCACCGAGACCGCCGCCGAGAACTCACCGACCCCGAAGGCCTCGCACAACTGCTTGTAATCGGTCGGCAGTTCCGTGCCGAGCTCCGACTCGATCACCGGCCACGGCTGCGCGCTGCGGCGCGTCCTCCGGCCGGTGGCGTCCAGCAGGGCCTCGACCCACATCACCGCACTCCTCGCCTGTCGACAACCGCCGGACGCTCCCGCGGTGTGAGCCGACCGTCGGGCCGCCTCAATCGCCCACGCTCTGGGGGCCGTTCGCCGCACTGCCGGACGACTCCGCCGCCGGGACCGCGTCGTTGTGGAAGTTCGCCGGCGCGACCTCCGCGTGGAAGTTGTCCGGGGCGGCGGAGTTGTGTGATGACGTCTCCTCCACCGGCGCCGTGGCCTTCCCCGTCGCCGGATCCGCCTCCAGAGCCTGGCCTGTCGGGACGTGTCCGTCGTTCATGAGTTCCCCCCTGCACTGTTTCACCTGCGCGCGTCCACCCGGTACGTCGGGGTGCGCTGACGCGAGACTACGGTGGCCCCGAGCAGACGCCTTGACGATGCGTACCCGGGCTCTTGCCGCTGTGTCTCCTGTCCCTCAGGTGCCTGGCGCCTTCTCTCCCCCGGGCGCTCGCACGGCCTGGCGGCGGTGATCGCGGGGCGAGGTGCCGTAGGCGGCGTGAAAGGCACGGGTGAACGTCGCATGGGTGGTGAAACCCCAGCGGGCCGCGATCCGGTGGACGGGGACCTGCCGTAGGGCGGGATCGGCCAGGTCGCGGTGGGCGTGTTCCAGGCGCTGCCGGCGTATCCGCTCCGCGACGGTCGCACCGTGGGAGGTGAACACGCGGTGCAGGTGGCTGACGGAGATGTGGTGGGCGGCGGCCACGGCAGCGGGTGTGAGCGACGGGTCGTGGAGGTGCTGCTGGATATAGGAGTCGATGCGCAGCAGCAGCGTCGTGCGATGCGTGTCGTCGGGCACTGCGGCTTCGGATTCCATGGAGTGTGCGATGAACGCGGTCATCAGATCGCGCGCGATGCCGCCCATCCGGAGCAGGTCGGACCGCCGGTAGGGCACGGCGTCGCCGGTCACGTCGGTCAGGAGCTGGGCGAGGAGGCCGCCGAAGCCCGAACCCGGACCGGCCGGCAGGGGTCGCGCGAGCAGACCGTCGAGCCGGGACAGTGGCAGCGGCAGCAGTGCCCGCGACGCGTGCGCCGACACCACCCGGGTCCTGCCGCGGCCCCCGGAGAACCGCATCTCGAAGGGACGCGAACTGTCGTAGAGCGCGACCTGACGCCGCCCGACGCCGGCCTCCCGTCCCGCCTGGGCCACCACCAGATCCCCGTCGAGCGGGAGGATGACCGAGACCAGCTCCGGATCGCCCCGGCGGATCAGCCGCGGCGTGCGCAACACCGCGGCGGGCGTCACCACCATCTCCATCACCCGCAGCGGCGTGACGTCCACATGCCGCACATCCGCCTCGAACTCCCGGTCCGCGCGGGCTGCCAGTCGCATGGGCAGCGCGCCGCTGCCGAACAGATCATGCGCGGCCGCCAGCCGCTCCCCCGCCGGCAGATCCCCGCTCCGAAACATCATCCGCACCAGGCTTCCCCCCGTCCTTCGTACACCACCGCTACCCATCGCCGGCGGCCCGCCATACGCGACGGCCGCAGACCGTCATCCTCGGACACCACCCCTGCCGCCGAGGAACCTCTGATGGCGGACCGCCAGAGCACCCCCGGGTCTCACCCAGGCGACCGCGATCGCGGTCATGACCCGAGGCCCGCTCACCGGGTCTGGCCCGGCATCAGGTCGTATCGTCGGGCGTCGCGGAACCTCCATCGTGGATCGCCGCGCGCCGGGCGAGGGGCCGTCGGGGCCGAGATCTCGACGCGCCAGCTCCGTTATGTCCCCTTAGCATCCCTTTCATGAATGGATATGCCGCGGTAGCCGAGATCGACGTCGATCACAGTGAGACCTCCGGAGACGCTCCCGGGCGGGAGCAGTACGGCACCGTGCATGCCGCCAGGCTCGACGACGCCGGGCTTCCTGAGCATGTGACCTTGTGCGACATGTCCACCGACGAGCTGCGGCTCATGTCCGGCGACATCCCCACGGATGAGTCCGACACCTGGTACCCGCCGGGTGACCACGTGACCAAGGTGTGCCCGGACTGCGACAAGCTGGTCCAGCGCGGTTGAAGCGCACCGCATCCCCTGATCGGGCGCACATGCCCGGATCCGCTGCCGAACGGGTGAGCGGACTACCCCGATGGTCCAGCGCGGCTCCGTGACCGGTCGCTGCCGTGCTGCCGGGATGTGAATCCCGTGCAGGCCGACGCGGGGCCGTGGACTGCGGGCGGCCCTGCGCCCATCACTCCGCCCCGGACCGGGCTCCCCCA
Source organism: Actinacidiphila acidipaludis (assembly GCF_019890725.1). Taxonomy (GTDB): domain Bacteria; phylum Actinomycetota; class Actinomycetes; order Streptomycetales; family Streptomycetaceae; genus Actinacidiphila; species Actinacidiphila acidipaludis. The sequence goes on along the minus strand of NZ_JAINZZ010000029.1, from coordinate 82,853 downwards.
CGCTTGCGGACCTTGATCACCTCAAGCGCGGCCGACTCCTCAGTGCGTTCATGCTGCGCACTGCCCTGCCCGCTGCCCGCTGCCCGCTGCCCGCTGCCCGCTGCCCGCTGCCCGTACAGAATGCTCCTCATCGTGCGCGCACTCGCGGCTGAGAAGCCACCTGTGCGCAGCCCCGCCCGCCGCACCCTCCGCCAACGGGTCCATACGGCTGTGCGATCATTCGCTGATCAGCGGGTACGCCGCGCGTGCGCCGCGTGCTCGCCGGGCTGGGTCAAGGGGCGGGCCCAGGAAGAGCTTTCGACCAGGGAGTTGGGGCGGGTACGCCGCTCGCCGCCGCCGTCGCTGTGCACGTGAGGCGTCGTCCGTCAACGAACGCTCCGAAGCGGAGCTGGGGGGTAGGGGAAATGCGTGGTCGCACCCATGCGCGGCGTGTAGCCGTGGCCGCGAGTGCGGTGTCCGTCATGGCCCTGATGACCGCTTGCGGCGGATCCGACGAGCCTCGGGCGGGCGCGTCGGCACGTCCGTCCAGCGCCCCGAGCCTCAGCGCACCGCCGTCAGCGGCCTCCCCGGCATCAGCACCGACGGCGGCTTCGGTGCTCTCGGGATCGAAGGTCCTCAGCCGGCAGGAGTTGAACCGCCTCCTGCTCGGCGAACACGAACTCGCCGGTTACGACATCGGGTACATCGGGGACCGGAACACCCCCGCGCCCGTCGTCGCCCCCTCCAGCCTTCCTCGGGTCACGCCGGCCGACTGCCGTTCCGTGTACGAAGGCACGGAGGGCCTCAGCGCCTACCCCTACTCCGCCACCGTGGCCGAGTCTGCCGAGCCCACAGGCCCGCAGGACCACCAGCGGGTGACTTTCACACTCCTCTCCTACACTCCCGCCACAGCTCCCAAGGTCTTCACGGACCTCCGCGCGGCACTGCCAGCCTGCGCGAGCTCCACCATCCACCCGTCGGCCGGGGGAACCTCCGACTCCCCGGACTTCGCCCACCCGCGCAATGTGTCCTCTCCGCATCTCGGTGACGACGCCATCTCGTTCCGCCTCACCGAGGTGCTCCCCAAAAGCGAGTTCTCCGCCTCCATCAGCCTCGACATGCGCGTCCTCCTCGTCCGCGAGGGCTCGACCGTCGTCGTCTTCACAGCGGAGAGCGACTCCGACCCCGGCAAGCCGGCCACCATGCCCAACGCTGTCGTCACTGCTCAACTCGCCAAATTCCGTCACTGACGCTCCGGGCCCGCATGCCCGCGCCCACGCCGATCCGCACCCGCCGCTCTGCCCAGAAGCCGTCGCGGCGCGTGCGCACCGCGCGTTTCCATGGCCGGATGCCGTGAACCAGCAGGAGTGAGACGATGAGAAATGCGGGAGGCCGAGTATCGGTGCGTCCCGCAGCGGCGGCCACGGTGTGGAGCCGAGCTTTCTCGCGGGGTGACACGGTGGACCGTCCTCACGTCCACCCTGGGGAGGCACTCTTCATGACGACCTTACGGTCCGACCTCCTCCTCGCACGAGCTGCACCCCCTCTCGCCGGGAGCATCGAGAAGGCGGCCCTCGTAACCGCCTGGCAGGAGCCGTCCCCGACGTGGATGGGACTGAGGAGTTGTGAACGACAAGCCACTTACGTACCCGCCCGACCGGACGGCACTGATGATCATCGACCCCTACAACGACTTCATTTCGGAGGGCGGCAAGCTCTGGCCGCGGGTCAAAGAGGTGGCCGAGGGGATCAACCTGCTCGACCACATGCGCGCGATGCTCGCCGCGGCCCGGAATCTGGGATTCCGCGTCTTCATCGTGCCTCATCACCAGACCACCCCGAGCGACTACCGCACGTGGGAGTACCTCTCCCCCACCCAGGAGCGCGTCCTCGAGGGACAGACGTTCGCGAAGGGCAGCTGGGGGGCCGAGTGGCATCCGGACTTCCAGCCGCGCGAGGACGAACTGGTCGTGCAGCAGCACTGGTCCTCGAGCGGCTTCGCCAACACCGATCTGGACATGATGCTCAAGCAGCATCACATCCGGCAGGTCGTGGTCATCGGGATGAAGTCGAACACCTGCGTGGACACCACCGCACGCTTCGCGCAGGAGCTCGGGTTCCACGTGACGCTGATCCGCGACGCCATCGGCTCGTTCGGCTGGGACGAGATGAAGGCGACCTTCGACGTCAACGCGCCGCAGTACGCCCACGCCATCTTCACCACGGACGAGTTCCTCACGACCGTGGGAGTGCCGCAGCCCCAACCCGTCGGCGCGTGACGGAAGTCCGGCCGCGCCCCGGGCGTCGGAGCCCACATCACCGCGGCGGCGCAGCGCTTCCCCGGACCATGGAGCACCTCGTGACGACAGCGAACGATCTCAGGGAACGGCTCCTCGGTGCGTGGCGGCTGGTGTCGTACGTGGCCGTCGACGAATCGGGCGACCGGGCGTACCCGCTCGGCGAGGACGCGGAGGGACTGATCGTCTACACCCCGCAGGGCTGGATGAGTGCGCAGCTGATGCGCCGCGACCGCAGCCGGTTCGCCGAACCGCGACTGGAAGCGGGGAGCCCGGACGAGCTGGTCGAGGCGAGCCGCGGATTCGTGTCCTACGCCGGCACCTTCCGGGTGCTCGACGAGCGCACCCTCAGCCACGACGTGAGCATCAGCCTGTACCCGAACTGGCTGGGCGGATCCCAGATCCGGATCGCGAAACTCGACGAGGGCCGCCTGGAACTCAGCCTTCCCGAGCCGACGGAGCTGTGGGGCAGCAAACGCAACGCGACCCTGACGTGGGCGAGGCCCTGAACCGCGGCGCGGGACCGGCCCCGCAACACCCGCGGTCCGCGTCTGTGCACCATCGGATGGAATTCCGCGGTCCGCCGCCCGGCGAGCCCCGGACCCGCCGCCGTGCGCGCTTATCTTCGCGCCATGAGCACTGATGCGCAGTTCCAGGTCGACGAGGTGGAGCCCTCCTACTGGCGGGTGACGTTCACCAACGGGGACATCAACCTGTACGACCCCGACGGCATCGAGCAGCTCGCCGACCTGGTGACCCGCATCGAGCAGGCTCCGGACCTGACCGTCGTGGTGTTCCAGAGCTCCAACCCCGACTTCTTCATGGCGCACTGGGACCTGAAGTCCGACATGGCGCGCGTGACCGCCATGCAGCCCGGCCCCACGGGGCTGCACCCCTACGCGGACAACTTCATCCGTCTCAGCCGCGTTCCCGCGGTGACGATCAGCGCGATCAACGGGCGGGCGCGCGGTGCGGGCAGCGAGTTCGTGCTGGCGACCGACATCCGCTTCGCCGGCCCGCAGGCGATCCTGGGGCAGTTCGAGGTCGGCACCGGCTCCGTCCCCGGCGGCAATCCGATGGGCCGCCTGACCCGCCTGGTGGGCCGAGGCCGCGCCATGGAGATCATTCTGGGCGCCGACGACTTCACGGCGGACCAGGCCGCCGCGTACGGCTACGTCAACCGGGTGCTGCCCGCCGGGGAACTCGATGACTTCGTCGACTCCTTCGCCCGCCGGATCGCCGGATTCGACAAAGTGGCGGTGAGCCAGGCCAAGGCCCTCCTGGACGCCGGCGCGCAGGTGCCCGACGAGGAGTCCGCGGCCAGCATCGCGACGTTCTTCCGCACCGCGGGACGCCCGGAGAACGCCGGCCGGGTGCGCCGGCTCTTCGAGCGGGGGCTGCAGCGTCCCGACGGCGCCGAGCTCGACCTGGGCCGCCAGGTCGCCGAGCGCGCCTGAACGCCGGGCTGCTCAGACTCAGTTGGCGCCGACGGGGCCGACGTAGGTGGCCGGGTGAGTGGCGCCGTCCTGGAGGAGGACCGGCTGGAACTCCCACGGAAGGTCCGTCGAGTGGGTCTCGTTCGGCGGGGTGATGACGATGGTCTTGACGTCGATCTGCTGGCCCGAGCCCGCCGAGTACGGCATGTAGGTGACGGTGAAGGACGTGCTGGCGCCGGGTGCGACGGTGACGGCACGCGGGGAGACCGACGTCTGCCGGCTCAGCGACCACCTCGTGCCGCCGCCGACCAGGTCCACACCCGGGTAGCCCTTCATCGTGCAGGTCCGGGAGCCGTGGTTGGTCATCTTGATGATCACCGGTCCCGCCGAGCCGACCGACTGCGCGCCGCTGCCGGCCGCCACGGACAGCGCGAGGTCGGCCGTACGGCAGCCCTGTCCCCCGCCCGAGCCGCCGGACCCGTTGGAGGAGGCCTTGGAGTCGGCGGAACCGCCGCCCGAGGTCGAACCGCTGGGAGCCGTGGTCGCGGACGTGCCGGCGGAGGAGCCGTCCGCGGCCGACGTCGTCGGCGTGGTGTCCGTGCCGCTGCCGGCGCTCGCGGTCGGGCTCGCGGAGGAACTGTCCTTGGCCGAGGCGCTGTCACTGCCCGACCCGCCTCCGCACGCGGTGAGGACCAGACCGGCGCTCAGGGTGGCAACGGTCAGCGGAAGGGCGCGCAGGCGACGCATGGACAACCTCACAAAGGAGAGAACGGCTAACGGTGTTGGGGGCCCGTGAGCCCCTCGCCGAAGACTCTGCCGTACGCAGAACGCCTGATGACCGGCTGTCGGAAGCTCATGACGCCGCTGTCGTCCTTCTGTGACACGGCTACATCTCCGCCATGTCCGTGCCGGGCTCGTGGGGCATCGGCGGCCACCACGCGGGCACGCGCCATCCGCTGGCCACAGCGGTGCCGCGCCAGTCGGCCCTGGGTCGCCGGGCGATCTCCCGGCGCCCAGGGCCGGCGCCCCGCCCGATTTCCCGGCACGGTGTCGAGCGCGCCGCGACGATGCCTGGCCGCCCGGAGGGATCGCGTGGCCCGGGCCCGGGCCCGGGCGGGGTCCGGGAGAGTGGTGGCCCGGACCCCGCGCGGGGAGGCGGCTCAGGAGAGTCCGGCCTCGTGCTGCCAGTCGGCGACCTCGGCGGAGGTCAGCACACGGGTGAACACCGCGGCGCGGTCGAACTCACCCGTCAGGGCCTGGCCGCCGCCCTGGTCGGCTCCCAGGTGCACCGCACCGGTCGCACAGCCGTTGATGCCAGGAGGGTCGGTCTCCCCCAGGGTGGTCTGCTCGACCTGCCGGCCGTTCAGGTAGACCGTCACGTCACCGGTGTCGGCCACCGTCACCACCAGGTTCTCCCAGGCGTCCATGGGCAGTTGGGTCGCGAAGCTGTGGTTCGTGCCCGTGGTGATGAGGCGCAGGGCGTTCGACGGCGTCAGATCGAGCAGCAGTCCGTCGCCGTCACCCCCGCTTCCGGACTTCCAGTCCCAGATGCGGCGGTAACTCGGGGACGGCTCCGCCTTGACCTCCACGGCGAACGTCGCGTCGGGAACGAACCCCATCGACGTCGCCGCCGAGGTGAGATAGCCGCCGCTGCCCACGACCGCGGCCGTCCCCGTCGGTCCGTCCGAGGCGTAGGCCGCGGACTCGTGCGCGAAGGACAGGTCGCGCCTGTTCCCGGAGACGTCGGTGACCGTGCTCCCCGATGTCGGGTCGTACGCGGCCAGCAGCGAGGCCGTGGGGGTGGCGCACGGCGGAGGCGTCGGCGTGTCGTCCAGGCCGATGTGCCGGGTGCCGAGGCGCTTGTCCGTGGTCGCCGGGGTGCCGGTGACCGGTGCGTACGGCAGGGCCGTGGTGGGTGCGTCGGTCGGCTCGACCAGGTAGGAGGAGCCGGCCTGGGCGTTCAGTGTCAGCAGGGCGGCCGAGGTCGGGGCGACGACGGTCTGCCCGGTGCTGCCGTCCACCACCTGGACCTGCCGGCCGGGCCAGGGGTTCTTGACCCGCAGGCTCTCGGTCGTGGCGGCTTCGACGGCGGCGGTGACGAGCCGGCCGCTCTCGACCTGGACGTCGACCCTGTCCTTGTGCTGGATGGCGACGGAACCGCTGCCGTCCCAGTCCGAGGGCCATGCCGGCGCGAACCGGATGATGCCGTCGTAGTCCTGCGCGAGCGCCTCGTCCACGGCGGCGGCGACGTTGGCGGACTGCTCCTGGTACGGCTGGTACCCGATGGAGTTGTTGATGTCGGCCAGCCCGTTCACGTAGACCTGGTGGGCCTCGGTGATCGAGACCAGGTTGGCCTCGACCTGGGCGGGCTGCTGGAGCCGGGCGGCGTCCAGGGCGTCGTAGGACCAGTCGTTGCCGCCCTTGTTCGGCCGGCTGGCATAGCCGCGCTGCTCCAGCGAGAACAGGTTGGCGTCCTGGTCGCTGACCTGGTTCCAGGGCCACAGCGGCTCGAGTTCGACGTTCTCGCCGTTGTGCCGCTGCGCGGCGGGCTGGTAGGAGATGCCGATCATGTCGGTCCCGGTGGCGTCTGCCGCCTGGGTGGCGGACTGCGAGTAGTCCGGGTTGAGCAGCTGGGACTTCGTCGTGGTGTCCGTGCGCGGGTACGGCGGGATCTGCGTCAGCGCCGTGGCGAACTGCCCGAGCAGCGGGTCCGCGGCGGGAGTGTCACCGACGATCTTGGCCGCCTGCGCGACGATCGGGAAGATCGTCTGGTCCGCGACGATGTCCGTGGTGGGGTCCTGCACCGACCACTGCGTCTCGTGCGCGTTCGCGACCGCGTGCAGCAGCCCGTCCGAGCCCACCTCCTGGTAGGCCAGCAGGAACTGGGCGGTCGCCTCCATGAACGGGAAGGCCCTGCGCAGGAATTGGATGTCCTTGGTGCCCTGGTACTGCTGCCACATGTACAGCGACACCTCTGCGCCGCTGCTGACGTTGAGGGCGTTCCACTGCGGCGCCGCGGCCAGGGCGCACGAGGCGTCGGAGGCCACCGGGCCGTCACCGTAGTAGCCGTTGCCGTTGAAGCTCATCGTCTCCGGCACGCAGGCGCCGGGCAGGCCGCCCATCTGCTCCTTGGTCCACGTCTCGATGGCCGGCAGGTCGTTGATGTACATGTCGAAGATCGGGGTGTTGAGCTGGTAGTTGCCCGAGCTCATGTTCGCGGAGATCTCCCCGCGCAGGTTCCAGAGCCAGTAGTCGTTGGGCGCCCAGGTCTGCTTGTCCTGGCTCCAGGCGAACATGTCGGCCTCGCCGGCCTGGCTGCCGAAGTACGTTCCGGCCTTGGAACTGGCGGCCGCGTCGTAGAGGTACAGCGTACGCAGGTTCTCGATGTAGGCCGCGCTGCCGTCGGCGGAGTTCATCTCCACCACGCCCGAATGGGTCCAGAACTGGTGCCACCAGGCGTTCTGCTTGCCGAGCAGTGCCGCTTCGGGCAGGGTCGCGTCGTTGCCGATGACCTGCGCCGCGGTCGCGGCGGCGTCACCGCCGGCCCAGTGCGGGGCGGCCACCACCACCCGGAAGTCCCCCTTGGCGTCCGGGGTGAACGTGAGCTGCACCTTCGTCGAACCGGCCACGCCCGCCCGGACGTTGCGGCCGTTCGCGGTGATCGCGGCCAGCGTCCCGAAGGTCTGGCCGCTCGCGCCGTAACCGGAGTTGTCCTGCCAGGTCTCGGCCAGCGTGCCGGTCGTGCCGGAAGCGGCCGCGGCCGGGTGACGGCCGGACCACAGGCTGACGGAGGCGGTCTGGGCGACGTCCGGGTTCGCTCCGGACACGTCGACGATCAGCTCGTCCGTGGCGGTGGAGACCCACGCCTTCATCGAGATGCCGCCGCCGGACTCCTCCAGCATGCCGCTGGTCAGATCGAGCCGCCCGGTGAAGTCGGCCGCCTGGGTCATGGCGGACAGGCCCGGAATGGTGAGCTGGCCCGGCGACTTGCGCGACGGCATCGTGTCCGACCGGTTGAGCTGGGCGGTGAACCCGCCCGCGGCCCACGCGGCCACGCCGAGCGCGCCGTTGCCCAGGGGCAGGGACGTGTTGGGGTTGGTGTCGGCCTTGGTCATCACGATGTCGTCCCGGCTGACGACGGCGAGCGGATCGAGGTTGAAGGCCCCGTGCTGCCAGGCGGTGGTCGCGCTGCCGGCCGCGTCGGCAGGCTCGGCGCCCGCGACGGCGGCGCCCCCGGACAGGGCGGCGAGCAAGGCGGCAACGACGGCCACCATCGTGCGAGTTCGGCTTCTGAGCGGGGATGAGTGACGGGCTGGGAGCGGACTCGATGACACGGCGCCTCCACGGCGGGTGCGGTTGTCGGCAGCGTCGGCTGCCGCTGAGTGATCCGATGACCAAGACCACGAGACATCCGATTTTTCGTGGACCAGTCGAGCTCACCCTCGCGGGTGTCCGGCAGTTGACCCACTCAACATCGGGTCAATGCTTTATACGGCGGGTCGGGTGAAGCTGCATAGACCCCGAGAGGTCCGATCTTTTGGCGGGATCGACGGCAGTGCTGGCGGCAGACAGGGACGGAAGGAACCGGCTGTGCGGCCGGTCGGACCGGCCGAGGCCAGGATCAGTACGCTCGTAGCAGAAACCTCTGCATTCCCGTCAGGCACGGCAGGATCTGGCTTGATGCCCCACCGTGACGCTCTGGACGCGGATGAATCCGCCGCCCTAGATTCGTGCCGTGCGAGGTCAGGGGCCGCCGGGTGACCACCGCGGCTCGTCCAGTTCCGGGGGGGAACATGAGATTCGGCGTGCTGGGACCCTTACACGCCCAGATCGACGGGCGCGAGGCCCGGCTCGGCGGCCCGCGCCAGGCCAAGATGCTGGCCGCCCTGCTCGTCGAGCCCAACAACGTCGTCCCCGTGGAGCGGCTCGTCGCCGTGATGTGGGACGAGAAGGCACCCGCCACCGCGGTCCGGCAGGTCCAGGACGCCCTCTCCGGGCTTCGCCGCAACCTTGCCGCGTGCGGAGCGCCCGCGTCCTTGATCAGCACGCGGCGCGGCGGCTACCAGATCCATCTGGCCCCGGACCAGCTCGACCTGCTGGAGTTCGACCACGAACGGCACATCGCCGAGAAGCAGACGACCCCGGCCGACGCGGCTGCCGCGCTGCGGCGCGCGCTGGCCTGCTGGCGCGGTGACGCGCTGGTCGACGTCTCCAGCCGCGCCCTCGAGTTCGATGCGGCACGGCTCAACGAGAAGCGAGCGGCCACACACAAATGGTGTCTGAGCGTCGAACTGGACCTCGGGCGGCATCACGAGGTCGTGGAAGAGCTGACCGCTCTGCTGCGCGAGCACCCGTACGACGAGCAGGTCACCGAACACCTGATGGTCGCCCTCTACCGGTGCCGGCGACAAGGCGAGGCGCTGCAGGTGTACGAGCGCCTGCGGCAGACGCTGGCCGGCGAGCTCGGCGTCGACCCGACCCCGCCGCTCCAGGCCCTGCATCGGCGCATCCTGGTCGCCGATCCCACGCTGGCGGCTCCGGTTCCGGCCGGCGAGGCCGCGGACACGGGAGCCCGACGGCCCGACACCGCGGACGACGAACCGGTGATGGCGATGCCGGTGCGTCAACTGCCCCTGGATGTACCCGACTTCGTGGGGCGTCATCAGGCTCTGGCCGATGTCGACCGATTGCTCGGCGGGGCTCCGCACAGCGGAGCCTCCGTAGCGGTGATCGTGGGTGGGCCCGGTGTCGGGAAGTCCAGTCTGGTGACGCACGCCGCGCGGCTGGCGAGCGGCCGTTTCCCCGACGGCCAGCTCTACCTCAACCTCGCCGGGACGTCGGACGAGCCGCGCGATCCGGCGCTGATGCTGGCCGAGGCGCTGGGGGCACTCTCGATCGCCGGCAGCGCGATCCCGGACGGCCTGTCCGAACGGGCCGCGCTCTACCGGTCGTTGCTGGCGGACCGCCGCATGCTGGTCGTGCTGGACGACGCCGGTCACGCCGATCAGGTGCGGCCGTTGCTCCCGGGGGCGGACGGCTGTGCCGTGCTGATCACCAGCCGCACGCTGCTGACGCAGCTTCCCGGCGCCCGGCACATCGACCTGGACGTGCTCAGCCCGGCAGAAGCGCGGGAGATGTTCACCGGCATCGTCGGACGGCGGCGGGTCGAGCAGGAACCGGCCGAGGCCGACGCGATCCTGGACTGCTGCGGCAACCTGCCGTTGGCGATCCGGATCGCCAGCGCGAAACTCACCGGCCGCCCGGCGTGGTCGCTGCGGGTGCTGCGGGAACGGATCGAGGACGAGTCCCGCCGGCTCGCCGAGCTGAGGATCGGCGACCTCGGCGTGCGTGCCAGCGTCGAACTGAGCCTGCGGCTGCTGCCCGCCGACGCCGTGCGCGCGCTGAGCCTGCTGGGGCTGCTCGGGCCCCACACACTGCCCGGCTGGGTGTTCGGCCCCCTGCTGGACCGGACGGACGCCGAGGACGTGCTCGACACCCTCGTCGACGCCAGCCTGTTGCGGCTCACCGCCACCGACGCGATCGGGCAGCCGCGCTACCGGCTGCACGACCTGATCAGAACCTGTGCCGTGGAAATCGCCGCTCAACTGCCCGAGGCGGATCGGCGGGACGCGATGATCCGGGTGCTGTCCACCTGGCTCGATCTGGCCAGGCGCGGCACCGATCGGCTGCCGCCGGGACTGCTGGTCGGCGAGCACGGTCCGGCTCCGCTCCGATCGCTCCCCGAAGCCGTCGTGGTCCGGCTGCTGACCGACCCGATCGGCTGGTTCGACGCGGAACGCGACGCTCTGCTCGGCGCGGTGAAACTGGCCGTGGACTGGGGACTGAACGATCTGGCCTGGGAGTTGGCGGCCGCCACGGTGACGTACTACGACCACCGGTGCCTGTACCAGGACTGGGAGCACGGGCACCGGCTCGCGCTGCACGCAGCCGAGGCCGCCGGTAACACGCGCGGCGCGTCGGTGCTGCTGCGCGGCCTTGGACAACTGCACATCTACCGGGACGAGTTCGATGAGGCGACCCGCACTCTGGAGTCGTCAGCGGAGCTGTGCCGCGACGACGGGGACAAGCGCGGCGAGGCGCTGTCGGTGGCGATGCTGGGCACGGTCAGCCGGGTGGAGGGCCGCTACGCCGAAGGCGCCGACCGCATCCAGCAGGCGCTGGCCATGGCGGTCAGCGAGGGCGACCGGCACATCGAGGCACAACTGGCCTGTTCCATGGCCGTGATGCGGCTCATGCAGGACGACCTCGACGAGGCGGAGTCCTGGTTCGCCGATGCCCTGCGCCAGGCCAGGGCGCTCGACGACCCGCACCGGGTGGCGGTCGTGCTGCGGCGGCTCAGCCGGCTGCACGACCGCCGCGGTGACCCGGCCGAGGCACTGCGCTGCCTGCGGGAGGCGCTGGCCACCTTCGAGGAACTGGCCGACGAGCGCTGCGCCGCGTACGCGTTGCTGGAAATCGGCCGCGTGTACGCCGGACAGGAGGACCGGGACCGGGCGGTCCCGGCGCTGGAGCGCGCGGCGGACCTGTTCCACCGGCACGGAGATCGCCTGGACGAGGCGTCGTGCTGGCAACTGATCAGCGATCTCGACGCCGCCGCCGGCGTCCACGACCTGGCGGGCCGACGCCGCGAGCGGGCACGGCAGTTGTGGCGGACGATCGACGACCCGGGGCAGGCCGAGGCTCCCAAGCGGCCGTCGTCGCCGTGACCGTGTCGGCGGCCCGCACCGCCCCGGGTGGCGCGATGCGGGCGTCGGAAGGGCGATCGGGGGACGACGGCCCAGGCGCTAGCTGGCCTGCGCGCCGAGGTCGTAGTTCGGGTATCCACCGCACATCTTCGACCACGTCGTGCCGTAGGCGTTCCGGGTGGTGGACTGGATGCAGGAGGCCCACCAGGAGCGGGTGTTGTTGTTCCAGACGTTGCCGTAGACGGTCCCTTGGATCGCGACGGCACTGCTGCTGTAGACCTTGACCCAGGATGCGCCGCAGGCGGCCGAATAGCGGAGGTAGGCGATCACGTTCGGATCGTTGGTGGGCTCCAGCGTCTGCGTCGTCACCCCGTCCGCGCTGCATCCGGTCGCCTGGGGGTCCAGCCCCGTGCAGGAGGAGCCGTGGCAGGAGGCCGCGCCGGCGCTGCCGGCCGGTCCGAGCACGGCGAAGGACGCGGCCAGGCCGAGGACGGCGAGAGCGGTGGTGGAGCTCCGGAGGAATCGCACGTTGCGCAGGCCGCTGGACCCGACTGCGGGCGGGCTGGGGATCGTGGCGGCGGTTCCCGGGTGTGGGGTCGAGGGTTCGTCGCGGCGAAGCATGGGTTCCTCCTGAGATACGGCCGGGTGCGCGAGGTCGCGGAAGTCGATCGAGGAGCGCGTGCCTTCCGGCCTGGGGTGCCAGAGGGGAACGCTAAGGACCGCCGTCCTACGTCCGGCCTAGGGTCGTCCTATTGCCTGGTCCGGGCAGGTGCCGCGCGGGGCCCCGCTCTGCGCGGTCGCAGCGGGAAATCCGGACCCCGGATCACCCACCCAGCGCATGGGCGACTTCCTCCAGGAACCGGACGGGCCGCAGCAGGTCCTCGTATGCCAGCGGCGGCTTCCCCGTGCGGGCCATCTCCAGGAACTTCTCGAGGCCCGGCACGACGTAGTGCTCGTCCAGGGTCAGGGTGCGCTGGCTGATGCCCTCGCGGGCCACGACCATCGCGTGGAACGGGATCTGCGCCGTGCCGGTGGGGAGGACGAGGTTCACCACGACCCGGGCGCCGCCGGCCAGGGCCGTCGCCGTGACCGTCGCTCCGGCGCGCTCGACGCGGACCTCGCCCAGCGGTCCGGGCGCGTAGCGCAGCGCGGTGTCCACCGGGTGGATGCCGTAGAAGAAGACGCCGCCGTGCGGGCTTTCGGGGTCGGCGGGTCCCGAGGCGACGACGACCTGCGGCGCGCCCAGCCCGGCGGCCTCGGCGGCGACGGCGTCGGCGTCCGGAACCCAGCGCACCGCCGAGTACGAGGTGAGCGGCGCGCCATGGTCACGGGCGGCGGCGATGATCGCCTCCGCGTCCTCGACGGTGCAGGCGAGCGGCTTGTCCACGTAGACCGGCAGGCCCTGCTCCAGGAACGGCACGGCATGGGCGCGGTGCAGTCCGCCGTGCCGGTCGGTGACGATCACCGCGTCGACCAGGCCGAGGAGGTCGGCCGGTTCGTCCACGACGCGCTCCACGGAGCCCTTGGAGCACAGGAGTTCGTTGCGCTCCGAAGCGCCGCCGCTCAGGGCGACCACGCGGGCGTCCCCGCCCCGGTCCCGGACGTTGAGGTGGTCGACGATGTGGTCGACGTGGCTGTTCTCCGTGCCGATGATGCCGATGCGCATGACGTCCTCCGTCGTCCGGCGGCTGCCGGGAACCTTGCGGTGGTGTTCGTTCCGAGGGTGTCGGCCGGCGGAGCCTTCGCGCCCCCGGCAACACCGGGTGGAACCGCCGGGCCGACCGAGCGCCTCACAGCGCGACCGGCGCTCCCGTCCGCGCCGACTCGTAGACGCCGAGCACCACGTGGAGTGCCCTGCGCGCCTGCTGCGTGCCGACCAGCGGCGGGCGGCCGTCGCGCACCGCGGCGATGAAGTCGAGGTACTGGTCGCGGTGCGCCGCGTCGATGGACGCCTGCCCGCCCTCGCCGCCGAACGGCACCGCCTGGTTGTGGTCGGACGGGTCCTCCGGGCGCGCGTCGGCGGCGCTGTGGAAGTACGCCAGGTCCTCGCGCTCGATCACCGCGCTGCCGCCGTCGCCGTGGACGGCGAGGCGCACCGGCAACCCGGGGTATGCCGCCGTGGTGGCGGTGATGGTGCCGATGGCGCCGCTCGCGAAGCGGACGGTGGCCGCGACGGTGTCCTCGACGTCGATGCGTTCGTGGGCGAGGCGGCCCGCGTAGGCCTGGACCTCGACGGGTTCGCCCATCATCCACAGCAGCAGGTCCACCGCGTGGATGCCCTGGTTCATCAGCGCGCCGCCGCCGTCGCCGGCCAGCGTGCCGCGCCAGCCGCCCGAGTCGTAGTAGTCCTGGCCGCGCCAGAACGTCGACTCGGCGATGCCCGAGGTGATCCGGCCGAGCCGGCCGTCGGCGATCGCCCGGTGGACGAATGCCGGCGCGGGCTGGAAGCGGCGCTGGCTGATCACCCCGACGGTCCGGCCGCTCGCGCGCTCGGCCTCCGTGATCCGGTCTGCCGCGGCGAGCGTCACGTCCAGGGGCTTCTCCACGAGGACGTGCTTGCCGGCGCGCAGCGCGAGGACGGCGGCGTCGGCGTGCAGCCCGCTGGGCAGGCACACGGCCACCGCGTCCACGTCCGGCCGCGCACAGGCCTCGGCGAGGTCGGCGACCGCGGCGCAGCCGTACTCCGTCGCGAGCTTGCGGGCACGGTCCTCGTCCGTGTCCACGACCACGGCGAGGTCGGCGTGTCCGGGAAGGGCGGCGATCAGCCGGGCGTGCACCTGCCCGATCACGCCGGCCCCGGCGAGAGCGAATCGCATACGTCAGGTCTCCTTCGTACGGGGTCGTCCGGTCCGGGCGGGGGTGAGCGAGGGGGCGGGCGGGACCGGCGGAAGGCGGGCGTCCCGGCACTCGAGGACGACGCTTCAGCCGGGTCGTACGACCGGCCGAACACTCGGAAACGCGCTGGTCAGTCCGCGGGGGATACGTCCGCGGACCATCGGCGGACGCTCCCCCCGGTGTCCGCGCTCTCCTGCGCCAGGAGGGCGACGCGGCTCGCGGTGATGCTCGCCGCGGTGTCGACCTCGGGACTGCGCCCTTCGACCAGCGCCGCCAGCGCGTCGGCGGCGGGCCGCCGCGCCGGTGGCAGCGGGACCTCGAACGGCGCGCGGTCGTCGGTGACCGCGGTCAACCGGCCCTGGGCCCAGCAGAGTTCGGCGGCCCCGCGGGTACCGGTCAGGCGCATGCGGTAGTCGCCGTGCCAGGGCGAGGCGGCCGGCGTCAGCCAGTTCACCTCGACCGTGGCGGTCGCCGCGCCCGCGGTGAGCAGCACGGCGCCGTAGCGTGCGAACTCGGGGTCGGCGCGGTCGGTGTGGGCGCTGACCGCGCCTTCGCGGGCGCCGGTCAGCAGCAGGACGAGGTCGATGTCGTGCACGGCGAGGTCGCCGATGATGCCGCCATAGGTGGCGCGGCGCAGGAACCACGGCGGCCGGGAGGGGCGGTTGAGCTTGTGTGGGCCGGTGGAGGCGATCTGGACCAGGTCGCCGAGCGCGCCGTCGGCGAGCAGCGCCCGGGCGGCCAGCGTCTCGGGGTAGTGACGCTTCTCCAGCAGCAGCGACACCGTGCGCGACGCGCGCGCCGCCGCGGCCTCGATCTCCGCCAGCTCGGCGAGTGAGGTGCACAGCGGTTTGTCCGCCAGGACGTGGGCGCCGGCGTCCAGGCTGTCGACGATCGCGCCGGCCCGGTCGCCGTAGATCCCGCACACGGCCACGATGTCGGGACGGTGCGCGGCGAGCAGACGGCGGTGCTCGCGGTAGGCCTCCGCGCCGTGCGGGGCGGCGTGCTTCGCGGCCAGGTCCGGGTCGGGGTCGCTGACCGCGACGAGCGCGACGTCGGTGCGGTGGGCGAGTTCGTCGAGGACATACGAGACGTGCGGGTGCGCGGCGCCCACGATGGCGAGCCGCAGCACCTGGGTGTCTGCCATGCACGGCATCAAAACGTGCAACCGGTTGCACGTCAAGGGCTGCGGCACGCCCGACCCGGGTGACACTCCTTCAACAGGCCGCCTTCAGCACGAAGACCTGGCCCCGTGGCTCGTGCAGGCGTCCGGGCTGCGACCGGCGGTCGGACATCACCAGTCGGGGCTGGGCCCACCGCAACGCTCCGGCAAGGCAGCGGACTCGACCGCACCAGCCACCACGAACTCCCGTCGGCCACCGGACTGCAGCCGCCACGCGTCACACCGGCCGCGGACCGGTCGTGGCCCGCACCACCAGCGTGGTGTCCAGCATGACCCGCACGTCCGACATGGCGCCGCCACCACTGCCGAGGCGGCTGGTGAGCAGTTCGACCGCGGTGGCACCGGCCTCCCGGGCGCGGGCCGAGACCGTGGTGAGGGGCGGGAAGGTCTGCGCGGCCAGCACGTCGTCGCAGCCCGCGACGCTGAACTCGCCGGGGACCCGGATGCCGCGCTCGGCGAGACCGGCCAGCACCCCCTGCGCCAGCAGGTCGTCGAACGCCACCACCGCGGTCGCCCCGCTCTCCAGCAGCGCGCCGACCGCCTGCCGCCCGGCGTCGTGGCTCGACAGCCGGGCCGGCAGCGTGACGACCTCCAGGCCGAGTTTGTCGCCGGTGCGCTTGACCGCCCGCCGGCGCTGGGCGTTGGCCCAGGAATGGGGCGGTCCGCTGAGGTACGCCAGCCGACGGTGGCCGAGGCCGGCGAGGTGCTCCACCGCCTGCGCCACGCCGCCCGCCGTGTCGATGAGCACCCGCGGAATGCCCTCGATGTCCCGGTTGACCAGGACCAGCGGGCGCGCCTGCGCGTGCCGGCGGATCACGTCCTCGCCCATCCGGCTCGCGGCCAGCACGAACCCGTCGACCTGCGGGGTGAGTTTGCGGAGCAGCAGGTCCTCGCGGGCCGGGTCCTCCGCGCTGTTGCCGAGGAAGACCGCGAAGCCGGCGGCGTCCGCCTGCTCCTCGACCGCGCTGATCATCGGCGGGATGTAGGGGTTGGCGATGTCGGGCACCACCATGGCGAGGTTGCCGAAGCGGCCGGTGGACAGCGCCTTGGCCGCCGGGTTGGGCACGTAGCCGAGCCGCCGGGCCGCGTCGCGCACCTTCTCGACCGTCTCGGGCCGCAGCATCTGCGGGCGGGTGAAGGCACGCGAGACGGTCGCCCGGGAGACGCCCGCCACCTCGGCGACGCTGCCGATGGTGGGCGCGGATCGCGCGGCGGCCCTGGGCTCCGATGAACGCATGCGCGCAGCGTAGCCGCCGGTGGCCGCCGCCGCTTCCGGCGATCGACCCCCGGTCGTGACCGTTGACATGCAACCGGTTGCACACCATGATGGCCCGCGTTCCGGCGAGCCGCCGGTCGCTCCCTACCTTGCCCGGCCGGTGTCCTCACGGCCGTCACCGCGGGAACGGTGTCGCATGCCCAGTTCCACCTCTGCCTCCCCTGTACGCGTCCATCCCGATGCCCCCCAGGTACGTGTCCTCCCCGACGCCGCGTCGCTCGGCGCCGCGGCGGCCGCCGCCGTCGCCGGCGCGCTGCGTGAGTCGCTGGACCGGCAGCCGACGGTGCGCGTGGCCTTCGCCGCCGCGCCCAGCCAGCAGCCGACGCTGGCCGCGCTGGCCGCCGAACCCGGCATCGACTGGCGCCGGGTCACCGCCTTCCACCTGGACGAGTACCTCGGTCTCGGCCCCGAGGCGCCGGAGCGCTTCGGCGCCTGGCTGCGGCGCACGTTCTTCGACCTCGTGCCGCTGGGCGCGGTGCACCTGATCGAGACCGGCCCGGACGCCGAGGAGGCCGCGCGCCGCTACGCCGCGCTGCTGGCCCAGGCGCCGCTCGACCTGGTCTGCCTGGGCATCGGCGTCAACGGCCATCTGGCCTTCAACGACCCACCGGTGGCGGATCTGAGCGACCCGGCCGACGTGAAGACCGTCGAGCTGGACGAGGTGTGCCGGCGCCAGCAGGTGGACGACGGTTCCTTCGCCACGCTCGCCGAGGTGCCGCGACGGGCGGTGACGCTCACCGTGCCGCGTCTGCTCGCCGCCGGGCGGCTGTTCTGCATGGTCCCCGGCGCGCACAAGCGGGACGCGGTGCGTCGCGCCTTGCTCGACCCCGTCGGCGCCGCGTGCCCGGCCACGGCGCTGCGCACCCACCAGGACTGCACGCTGTTCCTGGACAGCGCCGCGGCCTCCGCGCTGCCGCCCGAGGTGACACGCGGTGGCTGAGCGGACGATCACCGGCCGGGACCCGACGACCGGCGAGAGCGTCGCGGTGAGCCTCGCGCACGGCCGGATCGCGGCGGTGCGGCGGGGGCCCGCGCGCGAGTCCCGCTGGTTGTCCGCGGGTCTGGTCGATCTGCAGGTCAACGGATTCTGCGGGCACGACGTCAACGCCGCGTCGCTGACCGTCGACACGGTCGCCGCCCTCACCCGCGCCCTGCACCGGCACGGCGTCACCACCTATGTGCCCACCCTGGTCACCGCGCCGCACGAGCGGACCGCGTCCGCACTCGACGTCATCGCGCGGGCCCGCCGTGCCGACCCGCTCAGCGCGCACGCCATCCCCTACGTGCATCTGGAGGGCCCGCACATCTCCGATCAGGAGGGCCCGCGCGGGGTGCACGATCCCGCGTTCGTCCGGCCGCCCTCGACGGCCGAGTTCGACGCCTGGCAACGGGCCGGGGACGGCCTGGTGGGCATGGTGACGGTGTCGCCGCACCACGCCGGGATCAAGGCCTACATCGCGGACCTCACGGCCCGCGGCGTGCACGTGGCGATCGGTCACACCCACGCCGACGGCGAGCAGGTCCGCGCGGCGGTGGCAGCGGGCGCCCGGCTCAGCACCCATCTGGGCAACGGCGCCCACGCGGTGCTGCCGCGCCACCCCAACTACCTGTGGGCGCAACTGGCCTGCGACGACCTGACCGCCGGCTTCATCGCCGACGGGCACCACCTGCCGGACGACACCCTGCGCGCGATGCTCCGGGCCAAGGGCCTGTCCCGGGCGCTGCTGGTCTCCGACGCGGTGGCGCTCGCCGGGCTCGCCCCGGGCCGCTACGAGACGCCGGTCGGCGGGCACGTCGACCTGACGCCGGACGGGCGGCTCACCGCGGCGGGGACGCCCTATCTCGCCGGAGCCGTCGCCGGCCTGGCGGACGGCGTGGCGCGGGCGGTGCGGGCCGCGGGCATCGGCCTGCACGAGGCGCTGGCGCTGGCGACGGTGCGGCCGGGCCGATTCGCCGGCGGGCGCGGCCGGTTCGCCGTGGGCGCGCCCGCGGACCTGTTCCGCTTCGCATGGGCGCCGGGGGACGCCACGCTGGCTGTGGACGCGGTCTGGGTGCAGGGCACGCAGATGTACGGGGAGGCGGCGGACGAGGCCGCGGTCCCCGGCAGCGCGACGGAGACCGGTGGGGACGGATTCGGCACGGGCGACGCCGGAACGGGCAACTCCCCTGCGAGCGGGCGCCCTTCGGATGCCGGCGCCCGCGGGGAGGCACCCCGATGACCGGGACCGGGGCGACGGCTCCCGAGGCCCAGCGCTGGCTGGCCGAACTGGAGGCTCCTGACGGCCCGTCGATCCGGCCGGCGCCGCACGTGCTCTCCCCCGCCGAACTGGCCGCGCGACTGGACCTGCTGGCGGTGCCCGACGCCGACCGGGAGGCCGTCGCGGCCACCATGCCCGGGCCCGCGGCCGATCCCGCGCTGTGGCGGGCGCTCACCCGCTGCCGCGCGACGCTGGCAGCCGCGCCCGGCACACCCGTCCACTGGCCGAACGCCCCCGCGGCACTCGGACCGGCGGGCCGCTACTTCTACGTCCACGTGTATCTGACCGCGCTGCCGGACGCCCTGGACGCGCACCGCCGGCTCGGCGTCCCCGAAGACGTCACCCGGGCCACGTTCGCCGACCTCGGCGAGAAGCTGCGGCTGTACCGGCTGGCGCACGGCCTCGGCGGTTTCGACCGGCAGGCCTGGCTGGTCCGGCACTTCCGCGGCACCCTCTTCCGCCTCGGCCGGCTGCAGTTCGACCGGGCCCGGCTGGACGCGGCCGGCTACGGCGGCACGCCGGACGGCGGTGGGCCCGCGGACGGCGAGCCGGTGCTGGAGGTGCACGTGCCCGGTGACGGTCCGCTGACCCCCGAGGCGTGCGCCGACTCCTACGGCCGCGCCCGCACGTTCTTCGCCCGCCACTTCCCTGCCGAGCGGTACGCCTACGCCACCTGCCGCTCCTGGCTGCTGGACGACCAGTTGGCCGCGTACCTCCCGCCGGCCTCGAACATCATCCGCTTCCAGCGGCGCCACCGGCTCTTCGGCGCCCACGCCGACTGCGACGACGACGTCCTGGGGTTCGTCTTCCACCTGCCGCCCGGGACCTCCGGCCCGCCCGGCGTCCGAGGCCCGGACGGTACGGACCACCGGCCCGATCTCGACCGTCTGCCGCAGGACAGCACCCTGCAGCGGGCGATCACCGCGCACCTGCGGTCCGGCCGGCACTGGCGGCTGCGCTGCGGCTGGACGACCCTGCCGTAGTGGGCACCCCCCTCGTGAAAGGAGTCCGCCGCCTCCCCGAAGCGGTCCGCCGCGCCGACGCACCGTGCCCCTCCGGGCGCCGCTGTGGGCGAGGACCGGCCGCCCGCACACCGTCCGGCGTCCGTTCCCGCCGACCGCCCCTCCCACCCCACTTCCCAGGAGCCCTTGTGAAGATCGCCGATGCCCGGGTCGTCGTCACCTGCCCGGGCCGCAACTTCGTCACCCTGAAGATCACCACGGACGACGGCCTCACCGGCGTCGGCGACGCCACGCTCAACGGCCGCGAACTGGCCGTCGCGTCGTATCTCACCGAGCACGTCGTCCCGGCGCTGATCGGCCGGGACGCGGCCCGGATCGAGGACACCTGGCAGTACCTCTACAAGGGCGCCTACTGGCGGCGCGGCCCGGTGACCATGACGGCGATCGCGGCCGTGGACACCGCGCTGTGGGACATCAAGGGCAAGGCCGCCGGGCTCCCGGTCTACCAGCTCCTCGGCGGCCGTTCCCGGGACGGCGTCACCGTCTACGGACACGCGAACGCCGAGACCGTCGACGAGGTGCTGACGGAGGTGGGGCGCTACACCGAACTCGGCTACCGGGCGGTGCGGGTGCAGACCGGGGTTCCCGGCCTGGACGCCACGTACGGCGTGGGCAAGGACAAGCTGTTCTACGAACCGGCGGACGCCGCGCTGCCGACCGAGACCGCCTGGTCGACGCCGCACTACCTCAGCCATGTGCCGGAGGTGTTCCGGCGGGTGCGCGAGGAGTTCGGACCGCACCTGCAACTGCTGCACGACGTGCACCACCGGCTCACCCCGATCGAGGCGGCACGGCTGGGCGCGAGCCTGGAGCCGTACGCGCTGACCTGGATGGAGGACCCGGTGCCCGCGGAACTCCAGGAGGGCTTCCGGCTGATCCGGCAGCACACCACGACACCGCTGGCGGTGGGCGAGGTGTTCAACAGCATCTGGGACTGCCGGCAGTTGATCCAGGAGCAGTTGATCGACTACATCCGCACCACGGTGGTGCACGCCGGCGGCATCAGCCATCTGCGCCGCATCTTCGACCTGGCGGCGCTCCACCACGTGCGCAGCGGCTCCCACGGCGCCACCGACCTGTCGCCGGTGTGCATGGCCGCGGCGCTGCACCTGGACATCAGCATCCCCAACTTCGGCCTCCAGGAGTACATGCGGCACACCCCCGAGACCGACGCGGTGTTCCCGCACGACTACCGTTTCGAGGACGGCATGCTGCACCCGGGTGAGCGGCCGGGCCTCGGCGTCGACATCGACGAGGACCTCGCGGCGCAGTACCCCTACCAGCCGGCCCAACTCCCCGTGAACCGGCTGCAGGACGGAACGGTGCACAGCTGGTGAACCGGCTCTCCCTGACGGCGCTCCCCCGGCTGGCCGCCCGGTCCGGCGTCGTGCTGCCGCGCTATGACGTCGGCGAACTCGGCGTCGCCATCGTGCACTTGGGGGTGGGCGCCTTCCACCGCGCCCACCAGGCGCTCTACACCGAGGACTGCCTCGACGGCGGGGCCGGCGGACCGGACTGGGGAATCTGCGCGTTCACCCAGCGCTCGGACGACGTGCTGCAGGCGCTCGGGCCGCAGGACGGGCTGTACTGCGTGCTGGAACGCGGCGCGGGCGCCGGACCCGCGCGGGTGGCGGGCACGCTGCGGGAGGTCCGCTCCGGGCCGCACGATCCGCTGGGGCCCGCCGGCCGGATCGCGGACCCGCGGGTCCGGCTGGTCACGCTCACCGTTACCGAGAAGGGGTACCGCCGCGGCCCGGACGGACGGCTGGACCTGGCCGATCCCGCGGTGGCCGCGGATGTGGCGGCGATGGCCGCACGATCCGCACCCGCGCACCGGCCGCGAGCCGGCAGCGGGCTCAGGCCGCGCACCACCATCGGGCAGCTCGCCGCGGCGATGGCCGAGCGGCGCCGGCGGGACGCGGGACCGCTGAGCGTGCTGCCCTGCGACAACCTGCCGGCCAACGGCCGGGTGCTGCGGGGCCTGCTGCAGGACTTCTGCGCCGCGCTGCCGGACGGCGACGGCCTGGCCGGCTGGATCGAGGAGCAGGTGGCGTTCCCCTCCTCGGTGGTGGACCGGATCGTGCCGGCCGCCACCGACGCCGACCGCGCCGAAGCCGCCATGCTGCTGGGCGTCCGCGACGCGGGATGCGTCGCCGCGGAGCCGTACCGGCAGTGGGTGGTCGAGGACGACTTCGCCGCGGGCAGGCCGCCATGGGAACAGGCCGGGGCGGTGCTCACCGCCGACGTGGCTCCGTACGAGTCCGCGAAGCTGCGGCTGCTCAACGCCGCGCACTCGCTGCTCGCCTATGCCGGGGCGCTGGCCGGCCACCGCACGATCGCCGAAGCGATGGCCGATGACGAACTGGCTACGGCGGCGGCCGGGTTGATGGAGGCCGACGCCTCGCCCACGCTGGACGCCCCGGACGGCCTCGACCTGCCCGGCTACCGTGCGGGCGTGCTGCGCCGGTTCGCCGACCCGGCGCTCGGGCACACCACCGTGCAGGTGGCCGCGGACGGTTCGGTGAAGCTGCCCGTGCGGTTGCTCGGCACCGTGCGCGAACGCCTGGCGGCGGGCGCGGAGCCGTACTGGGCCGCGTTCGCGGTGGCGGCCTGGATGGTGTTCGTGGGCCGGCACACCGATGCCCGCGGCCGGTCGTTGCCGCTCAGCGACCCGCGTGCCGACGAACTGGCCCGTGCTGTCGCCGACTTCGGGAACGCAGGACAGCTGGTGGACCGGCTGCTCGGCGTGCGTTCCGTCTTCCCGGCCGACCTGGCCGCCGACCAGGTCTTCCGGGCCCTGCTCGTCCACCACGCGGCACGGCTGCTCGCCCCGGGAACGGGGGTGCGGTGAGGCGGCGCAGCCTCGTCGTGCCGGGCTCCCAACTCGCCGTTCCTGGACGGACACCAGGGTGTCCTTCAACGCCGCCCGCTATCGTGCCCGAATGTCCCCGGTGAATTTGCGTCACGCCGTCCGCGCGATCATCCTCGACCACGACGACCGCATCCTGCTGTGCCGGTTCGCCATCCCCCAGCCCGACGGCACGATCGTCGTCTGGGCGGCCCCCGGCGGAGGCGTCGAACCCGGCGAGGGCCCGCTCACCGCGCTGCGCCGGGAACTGCACGAAGAAGTGGGCCTGGCCCTCGACGCAGAGCCGCCCCACGTGTGGCACCAGGAGGTCGTCGCCCCCGGACACGCGGCCGGGTACGACGGCGTCATCAACGACTACTTCCTCGTCCGCACCGCCTTCTTCACCCCGCGCGGAGCACTGTCCGACGACGAACTCACCGCCGAGAACATCACCAGGCTGCAGTGGTGGCGCCTCCAGGACGTCGCCGACTACGACGGCACCGACCTGTTCTCCCCCCGCGACCTCGCCGGCCCGCTGGCGACCCTCATCTCCAGCGGCCTTCCCGACCGTCCGGTACCGCTCGGCTTGTGACCCACGGCCGCCGCGCCGGGCGGCCCCCCGTACCGGCGACAGTACGACAGGATGTCCGCCTGCCCTACCGACGAGCGAAAGGCAGTCCGCATGCCGCTTCCCGCACCGCCGCCGACACACGGACCGACCGGTCCGGCCGAACCCGCCGGGTCACGCCTCACCGCGGACATGGTGGTGGACGTCGCCGCCGCCGTGGCACCGGCCATCTCGCCGGACGGGCGTCTGGTCGCCTACGTCGTGGTCGCGAACGGCGGCGGGGACGGCCGTCCGCACGGGTCCCTCTGGGTCACCACCGCAGACGGCAGCACCTCCCCGCGCCGGCTGACCGACGGCACGGCCCGCGACCTCGCCCCGAAGTGGGCGCCGGACTCGGCCTCGCTCTTCTTCACCTCCGACCGGGAGGAGCCGGGCGCCGCCCAACTCCAGCGGATACGTCTGGACGGCGACGAGGACATCGCCAAGGCCGAGGCCTTGACCCGTTGGCACGGCGGCATCTCCGACCACTGCCCGCTCCTCGACGGTCGCACCGTCGCCCTGCTCGCCGAGGACGAGCGCCGGGAGGCCGGGCGCGACGACGTCAAGGTCTGGGGCCGGCACCTTCCCGTCACCCGGCTGCGTCTGCTCGACCTGGAGACCGGCGTGCTCCGCACGGTGGACGGGCTCCGTGACCGGCATGTGGTCGGCCTGGCGCAGCGTCCGGACGGCGGACCGCTGGCGGTGCTGAGCTGGTCCACCCCTGAACTCGACCCCGGGGTCGTGACAGCGGAACTGCACGTGGTCGACCCGGTCACGGCGGGTGTCCACGACCTGGGTCCTGTCGGGGTCGAGGCGCAGTCCCCGGCCTGGTGGAACCACGACGGCATCTGGCATCTGGCCCACCTGGCAGTGACCCCCGGGCACCTGGTGGGCGAGCTCGCCGTGATGGACACCGTCCCGCCGGCGACCGGCCCGGCCGTCGGACAGCGCAACCTCACCGCCGGCATGTCCGTCAGCCCGGCCGAGCTGGTGCAGGTCGCGGACGGTCCCCCGCTCGCGCTGTTCGCCGACGGGCTGGACACCGCGCTGTACCGGCTCCACCCGGACTCCCTGCGGTTCCACCAGATTTCCTGCACCCCCGGCATGCTCGCCGGCCTCACCGCGAAC
This sequence comes from Actinacidiphila acidipaludis, assembly GCF_019890725.1. Classification (GTDB taxonomy): domain Bacteria; phylum Actinomycetota; class Actinomycetes; order Streptomycetales; family Streptomycetaceae; genus Actinacidiphila; species Actinacidiphila acidipaludis. The sequence continues at coordinate 58,281 of NZ_JAINZZ010000029.1, read as the reverse complement.
CGCTCCGGGGAAACCGTCGCCCTGCTGGCGAGCACGGCGTACGAGCCCAGGAACGTCCACGCGGGACCCACCGGCGGACCGCTGGTCCGGCTCAGCGACACCATGCCGGAACTGCGCGGAATCTGCTGGGGTGTTCAGGAGCGCCTCGGCTATCAGGCCTCCGACGGACTCCCGTTGGACGGCCTGCTGATCCTGCCGGCCGGCCGGAGCCGGGACGACGGCCCGTTCCCGCTCGTCACCCTGGTCCACGGTGGCCCGTACTTCCGCCACGCCGACGAGTTCACCCTCAGCGTCGTCGACTGCGGCCAGTGGCTGGCGACCGCCGGGTACGCGGTCTTCCTGGCCAACCCCCGGGGCGGCTCGGGGCACGGCCACGCGTTCGCCGCCACGGTCGTGGGCGCGGTCGGCGGCGACGAATGGACCGACATCCTCAGCGGAATCGACCTGCTGGTGGCGCAGGGCGTCGCCGACCCCGAGCGTCTGGGAATCTCCGGATGGAGCCACGGAGGCTTCATGGCGGCCTGGGCCGTGGGGCACACGGACAGGTTCAAGGCCGCACTGATGGGGGCGGGCATCAGCGACTGGGGCATGCAGGCCGGGACCGGCGACTGGGGGATCGTCGACGCGGCGCTCGGCGGCGGCACCGGCTGGGAAAGCCCGGGACCGCACGCGCACGACCTGCACAGTCCCCTCTCGTACGCCTCCAGGATCCGCACCCCGGTGCTGATCCTGCACGGCGAGGAGGACACCAACGTCCCGCTCGGCCAGGCGATCCACTTCCACCGTGCCCTGCGCCACTTCGGGGTCGAGCACGAGTTCGTCGTCTATCCCCGCGAGGGCCATGGCCTGCAGGAGCGCGCCCATCAACTCGACGCCCTCCGCCGGATCCGCGCCTGGTACGACCGCTGGCTGTAGCCCCGAACCGCGGGCCCGCGCAGGCCCTAGAAGGAGTCCCGCCCCAGATCCCGTCGCATGGCGACGCGCAGCTCCGCGAGCAGGACGTCCCACCGCTCCCGTGTCGCTACGTAGCGGTCGTCGGTGGCCACGGCGCCGCCCTCCACCTCGTCCCGCAGGTCCCGCAGCGCTCGGAACGCCGCCGTCGACGCCTCGACGACGTCTCTGGGCGCCACCACCGCGACCTGGTACCGCAGTTCGTAGGCGTTCCCCTCGCGGAAGGCCTCCACCGCTCCGTGCGCACGTTCCTCGGGCGGTACGGCATGTCTGGCGGTGATGCGCAGGTGGTTCCTCGTGCGGGCGAGCGCCGCCAGGTAATCCCCGTAGAGCTTCTGCCGGTTGGCCCGGTCGGCGTCCGTGCGACCGCGAAGGGCTCGCATGTGGTCCGCGGCCAGAGTGGTCGCGATGCCGATGACGGCGCCCAACGCCGTGCTGCTCAGTGGCCCCCAGTCCATGCCCTGATCCTAGGGACTGCGTCATCCGCGCACCCCGGGCGGGTCCGCCCCCAGGAGGCGGCCCGCCCGTGTCGGGCGCGGGGGTTGCGGGTCAGGCCGGCCCCGCTCCCGAGGGGGTCTCGGAGTCGTGGCCGTTGAGGACGGCGAGGGTCAGGACGTTGTCCCCGATGCCCCAGCCCCCGTCGGCGACCTCCTCGACGAGCACCAGGGTGGTGGCCCGGGCCCGCTCGCCGTAGATCTCGGCGTAGAGGTCGGTGGTGCGGTGGATGATGGCTTCCTTCTGCTCGGCGCTCAGCGTTCCGGCCGGGACCTTGAAGTTCGCGAAAGGCATGACGGTTTCCTCCTGTGCGGGTGGGGTTGCGGGTGAGGGGGGAGGAACGAGGGACTACTTCCCGTGGGGGTCGGCGTGGTTGAGGGTGGCCACCGTGCCGTCGTAGTCGCCGCGGACCTCGCTGTAGCGCAGGAACTTCACGCGCTCGACCTGGATCTCCTTGGCGTCCGGCTGGGACGCGAGGAGCTCGACGGTCTCGGCGATGAAGTCCTCCAGTGGCATCGCGAAGTCGCTGGACTCCTGCCCGGGCATCAACGCGGTGCGCACCGACGGCGGCACGAGCTCGACGATCTTCACCGAGGTGTCCGCCAGTTGCAGCCGGAGCGACTCGCTGAGCATGTGGATCGCGGCCTTCGACGCGTTGTAGCTCGGCGTCACCGCCAGCGGGGTGAAGCCCAGCCCCGACGAGACCGTGACGATCGTGGCGTCGGGGCGCGTCTGCAGGTGCTCGACGAACGCCCCGATCAGCCGGATCGGGCCGAGCAGATTGGTGGTGACGACCGACTCGGCCGAGGCCAGGAAGGACTCGGGCCGGTGCCAGTCCTCGACCTGCATGATCCCCGCCATCGCGACCAGAACGTTCAGCTGCGGGTAGCGGCCGAGCACGTCGTGCGCGGCGGCCCGGATGCTCTCCGGGTCCGCGGTGTCGATGCGCACGGTGCCGAGGTCGGGGTGCTCGGCGCCCAGCTTCTCCAGCAGGTCGGTACGCCGCCCGCCGATGATCACGGTGTTGCCGCGGTCCTTGAGCGCGAGGGCGAGGGCGAGACCGATGCCGCTGGTCGCGCCGGGGATGAAGACGGTGTTCCCGGAGATGTTCATGCTTGTGCGTCTCTCTTCTGCTTCTGAGGTGGGTGGTCTTGAGCCGGTGGTCTTGCCCCGGTGGTCTTGAGCGGTGGTATCGAGGCCGGAGTCGTTGCTCAGCGGTCAGCGGTCAGCGGTCAGCGGTCAGCGGCTGGCCTGCTCCGGCAGCAGGTCCTCGATCCCGATGCGGTGGTAGAACTCTGCCCGGACCCGGTCGCTGACCGTGGACACCACGTCGCTGCCGTCGCGCGAAGGGTCGATGTGGACGCGGAACGGCCGCTGTCCCGCGGGCAGGCCGACGACGCGCGTGATCTCCTGGGCGACCTCGTCCACCGTGCGCCCGGCGGGGAAGATCGCGGCGAGCCGCTCGGGCAACTGCTCACGCAGTTCCCCGTACGCGGTCTCGTACGCGGCGTCGCGCTCGGAGTCGGCGGGGGCGCCGGCGTGCGCGAAGTGGTTGGTGCCGCTGGGGTAGGCGCCGGGCACGACGATCACCGTGTCGATGCCGTACCGGATGACCTCGGCGGCATAGCTCTCGGCCATCGCGTCCATCGCGGCCTTGGCCGCGAAGTACGGTGCCAGGAACGGCGGATGGCCGCCCCGGGTGCTGGAGCTGGCGACCCACACCAGCAGGCCCGAGCCCTGCTCGCGCAGGACCGGCAGGGCCGCGCGGTTCACCCGCTGGGTGCTGAGCACGTTGATGTCGTAGAGCTCGGCGAGCTGCTCGGGCGTGAACGCCTCGGCCGGTCCGAGGACCATGTGACCGGCGTTGTGCACCACGACGTCGAGTCGGCCCTGCTCCTCGACGATCCGTGCGACGGCGGCGTCGACGGAGGCCTGGTCCTGGACGTCCATCGCGATTCCGCGGACGTCCACCCCCTCGGCCGCCGACAGCTCGGCGAGCTCCGCGGCGCGGGGGGCGTTGCGGCCGTCGATGGCGCGCATGCCGGCGTAGACGGTGTGCCCGGCACGGGCCAGGGCCCGCGCGGCCAGGTCGCCGAAGCCCGAGGAGGCGCCGGTGACGACCACGACCTTCCCGCGGCCCGCCTCCTGGAGCACCTTGGTGTCCTCGCTCATGTCTCTTCCTCCGCGGTTCTCTCGACGCGCCGGCCACTCGGCCACCCGGCCACCTGTCCGGTCGGGGCGACACACCTACCGTCCAACGGTCGCGAGGGACGAACCAGTGGCTGGTTACCCGGGGGACGTCACCCCCTGGCTCGGCCCCGGGCGCGGGTGGAGACTGGAGGAGTGGATCTCGCAGAACTCGGAGCGTTCCTGAAGTCGCGGCGCGACCGGATCCGGCCGCAGCAGGTCGGGCTGCCGGCCGGACCGCGGCGGCGTGTGCCCGGGCTGCGCCGTGACGAGGTGGCCCAGCTGGCCGGCGCGTCGGTCGACTACTACACCGAGCTCGAACGAGGACGCGGCGCACAGCCCTCCGAGCAGATGCTCGCCAGCCTCGCCCGCGCGCTGCGCCTGTCCCTGGACGAGCGCAACCACCTCTACCACCTGGCCGAGCGCCCGCTTCCGCCGTCGGGCAACAGTGCCGCACACGTGCATCCCGGCATGCTCGATCTGCTCGACCGGCTCGCCGGCACGCCGGCCTGCGTGATCACGGACCTCCACGTCACGCTGGTGCAGAACCCGCCGGCCGTCGCCCTGCTCGGACCGCCACCGTCGGCGAGCGGGGTCCGCGCGAGCTTCGTGCACCGGTGGTTCACCGACCCGGACTCCCGTGCCATCTATCCGCCCGAGGACCACCGCCGGCACGCGGAGAACTTCGTCGCCGACCTGCGGGCGGCCGTGGCGCGGCGCGGCTCGCGGGACCAGGAGGCGAACGCGATGGTGACCGATCTGCTGCGGCGGAGCCCCGAGTTCGCCGAGCTCTGGGACCGGCACGACGTGGCGGTGCGCCGCATGGACACCAAGCGCATCGTCCACCCTTCCCTCGGCCTGATCCACGTCAACTGCCTGAACCTGCTGAGCGAGGACGGGCGCCAGCGCCTGCTGTGGTTCAGCCCCGTCCCGGGCACCGACGCGGTCGAGAAGCTCGAACTGCTCTCCGTCCTCGGCACCCAGGACCTCACGCCCGATCCGCAGTAGTCCCGATCCCGATGCCCGGCCCGCGTCCCCCACGCACCAGCCGGGCTCCCGATCCGGCGCACACCGCCCGATCACGTGGGGGAACCCTGGAAGACCGATGAAGATCTTGCTGTTGGGGGCTGTCCGGCCGGTGGTCGGGTAGTGGAATCCAGCGCCCGGGGGTGCTGGCCCTTCAGCACACCGGTGGCCGCCACAACCTCGCGGACAGCCTGACCCCCGGCAGGTCTCCCACACATCCGGCCCGACCGTCTCCCCAGCCCATTCCCCCATCACCACGAAACGGGCCTGGCCCCGCCACTCACCCGGCGGGACCAGAACTCCGACATCTTCATGAGCCTCTTAGGGCGCCATCTCACCTTCGGCGTCCCCCTTCGCCGTCGAGGTGCGGTCGGTCGCTGTCTGATGGAAGGCCTGCGCCAGCTTGGCCAGGTCGAGGCCCTCCAGATGGTCGATGAAGTTGCTGCGAATGCTCGCGAGGTTGGTCGGCCAGGCCTGCTCCACCCGGGCGAAGCCCGCCTCGGTGAGCACGGCGAAGGTGACCCTGGCGTCCTCCTCACTCCTCGTGCGGCGGAGCAGGCCTTGGCCCTCCAGGTGGGCGGCGAGGCGGGACATCCCGCTCAGCGACAGCTCGCAGGCGGACGCGAGCACGCTCATGCGCAACCGCCCGTTCGGGGCCTCGGAGAGATGCATGAGCGCGGTGTAGTCGATCAGCTGCATGTGCTGTTCCCGCCGCATGTCCTGGTCGATGGCGCGCGGCAGGGCATACATGACCCGGGCCAGGGCCCGGACGACGGCTTCTTCGTCTGCGGTCAGCGGCTGGGGACGGTCTTCTGTGGTGTCGCTCACGTCTCCATATTACTTCCTTGACGAAGGAAGTATCGAGAAGCAATATTTGCTTGACGTAGCAACTAAATGCCTTCGGATCGGCACCTCGCCCGGCACAGCCGGACCGGGCCGCCCCGACGCCCGCCCGCCAGACAGAGAGTCGAGAACCATGCCCGACGCCTTCAGCCCGATCGTTCTGGGGAGAGCGAAGCTCGCCAACCGTTTCGCCCTCGCCCCGATGACCCGCAATCGTGTGACGCCCGACGGCACCGCCACCCCGCAGATGGCCGAGTACTACCGCCAGCGGGCCTCCGCCGGCCTGATCGTCACCGAGGCGATCTACCCCAGCCGGCAGGCGCAGTCGTTCCTCGGTACGCCGCTGCTGACCGACGACGAGCAGGCGGCGTCCTGGCGGCAGGTCACGGCCGCGGCCCACGAAGCCGGCGCGGTCATCTACGCCCAGCTGATGCACGGCGGCCGGGTCTTCAGCCCGGACAACGACCTCACGCCGATCGCCCCCTCCGCGGTGCGCACCCCGGAACAGATCTTCACCCCGAGCGGGATGAGGGACATGCCGGTGCCCCGTGCCATGACCGAGGACGACATCCGGAGCACCATCGACGACTTCGTCCGTGCGGCCCGCCTGGCCGTCGACGCCGGCTTCGACGGGGTCGAACTGCACGGTGCCAACGGCTTCCTGATCCAGCAGTTCTTCTGCGCGAAGGCCAACCTGCGCACCGACCGCTGGGGCGGGTCGATCGAGAACAGGATCCGCTTCGCCGTGGAGACCGTCGAGGCGGTCGCCGAAGCGATCGGGCCGGACCGCACGGCACTGCGCATCTCACCTGCCGCACCGATCCTGGGCATCGAAGAGGTCGACACCGAAGCGTTGTACCGGGAGCTCTTCTCGGCGCTGGCGCCTCTGGATCTGGCCTTCCTCGACATGCGGGAGTGGCCCGGCCGGAGGCGCCTGACGCAGGACCTGCGCGCGCTCTGGCCCGGCGCGCTGGTGCTCAACCCCCACGCCGGTGAGGCTCCCCGGCCACCGCACGTGGAAGCCCGCGAGGCCTTGGACTCCGGCCTCGCCGACGTCGTCGCCTTCGCCACGGCCTTCCTGGCCAACCCCGACCTGCCGCTGCGCATCGCGCAGGCAGGGCCCTACAACGAGCCTGACCCGGCCACCTTCTACGGCGGCACCACGGGATACACCGACTACCCGTTCCTGTGGCACTGAGATCCCCCGAGCCGTGACTGTCCGGAGACCGGCGCACCGCTGCGCCGCACATCAGGGCGCCCCCGGGGGGGACCGACCGAAAGCACCGAAGAGAAGAGAAGTGGCAGAACCATGCGAGGACTGAAGGACAAGGTCGCCATCGTCGCGGGAGCGGCCGTGGGGAACATCGGCGGAGCCACCGCGATCCGGCTGGCCGAAGAAGGCATGAAAGTCGTGGCCGCCGACCTCAACGAATCCAGCGCCCAGGCCGTCGCCGAAAGGATCACCGCCGCGGGCGGAAGCGCAGTGGCCAGGGGATTCGACATCACCGACGAGCGGTCGTACAAGGACCTGATCACTTTCACGGTGGAGCGTTTCGACGGCCTGCACGGGCTATACAACGTGGCCGCCGACCTCTCGCCGCGGACCCTCGGCCGGGACGTCGATGTCACCTCCGTCCCGCTGGACGTGTGGCAGCACACCATCGACGTGACCCTGACCGGCTACATGTACGGCATCCGTCACGCGCTGCCGATCATGATGGAGCAGGGCACCGGTTCCATCGTCAACACCGAGTCCAGCGCGGTGTGGATGGGCGAGAACGTTCGCGTCGCCTACCAGGCCGCCAAAAGCGGTCTGGTGGGGCTCACCCGGCACACCGCGACGGTCGGCGGCAAGCACGGTGTCCGCGCCAACCTGATCTCCCCCGGCGTGATCCTCACCGGCGCCGCCCTCGCCTCGACCGACGAGACGTTCCGTGAGGAGATCCTCGCCACGGTACGAGCGCCGCGCCTGGGCGTACCCGAGGATCTCGCCGGAACCGTGGCCTTCCTGTTCTCCGACGACGGCGCCTACATCAACGGTCAGTCATTCCTCGTCGACGGCGGGGCCAACTTCACCTGACCCCGTCGCGTGCCGGAACGCCCCTCACAAAGGGGGGTTCCGGCCCGCGTTCCGCACCCCAGAAACGACAAAAACGACAAAGGAGAATTCGCATGAGCGAGGAGCGCCGAATACAGCAGGTCCTGGCACGCTACGCCCAGGCGGTCAACCGCCGGGATGGCGCAGGGCTGGCCGCGCTGTTCGACGACGACGGCAGGGTCGACATCTCGCGGGACGGCTCCGGCACGCCGGAGGCATTCCTCATACTGACGGGACGTCAGGAGATCGCCGACGCCGTGACCGGCAAAACGTTCCCGCCCGGCGCCCGGGGCCGGGCGCTCATCCACGGCTTCGTGGTCGACATCGACGGGAACGAGGCGACGGTGGAGGCGCTCTTCGAGGAGTTCGTGGTCCTACCTGGTGACGACTCGGCGCCCACGCGCACGGTGATCGAGGAGAGCGGCGAGTACCATTCGACGCTCCGCCGCACCGGGGGCCAGTGGAAGCTCGTTCACCACCGAGTCGTGCTGGACGCCGAGTTGCGCCGCGACCACGCCGGATAACCCGGCTTTCCGCGGGAGCCTGTCCCCCGCTGGGCGGGGTGCGAAGGCGCGGTGGTGTCCATGTGGCGCGCTGTACAAAGTCCACACAACGCGAAAGGCCCGGGTCGTCGACCTGGGCCTTTTTCTTCGGCGCGAGGCGGGTCCGGGCGGGGGGCCTTAGGATCCCCGCATGGCCGCACTGATCACACCCACGGAACGGCTGCACTCCTCGTGGCTCGCCGCGCGTGACGAGTGGCCGCCCGGTGCGCACCAGGACGGGACCGGCCTGCGCCTGGTCGGTGACGACGACCTCGGCAGCCCGGAGGGGTTCGGCTCGTGGGTCGGGCGGCTGCGCCGGCACGCCGACCGGTCGCTGCCGGTCGGGGAAGGGTTCGTCCACGCCACCCACTGGTGGATCGTCGAGGACGAGACCTACCTCGGGGCCATCGACCTGCGGCACTACCTGAACGCCGTCCTGCTGGAGGGCGGAGGCCACATCGGCTACAGCGTGCGGCCTTCCGCCAGGAGACGCGGACTGGCCTCGTGGGCGCTGGGCGAGGTGCTGCTCAAGGCGCCGGCGCTCGGCCTGGACCGCGTCCTGCTGACCTGCGACGAGGGCAACGTCGCCTCGGCGCGCATCATCGAGAATCACGGCGGCGTCCTCGAGGATGTGCGCGGCACCGCTCTCGGGGTCAAGCGGCGCTACTGGATCGGCGTTTGATCCCCGCAGGTGACCGCGTGCCCACCCCTGTAGCCCCCCGGGGCCGAACGGCGACGGACCCGCCGCTCCCGTCCTGCGGGTGAGGCGGGACACCGCCGGGAGACAAGCCTCGTCCGAGCGGTCCTCAGCCACGGCCTGACACGCTCGGGACGACCGGTGCACACGACCGTCCCCGCAAGCGCCGGCCCGGCGAGGAGGCACCCCTGTGACCAGGCGCGGGCCGGGATTCACCCCGAACGGCGCTGCCGCACCGGCTCAGGCGGGGCCGGCCGCCGTCAGCCGGCGCCTGATCCGGCACCCGGCGGTCCGGGAGGCCGCCGTCCTCCCCCAGGTCCTGCCCGACGGCCGGACCGCACTGACCGCCTATGTCGTCGCCGAGCCCGGCTACCTGGCCGAACAGACCACCGGACTGGCCGGCGAGCACGTCGACGGGTGGAGGGACGTCTTCGAGCACGTCTACCGCCCGTCCCCCGCCGGTACTGCCGACGACGCGGCGCTCGCGCCCGGCGACCCGGCCCTGGACCGGGCCGGCTGGAACAGCAGTTACACCGGCACGGTCATGACGCGCCACGAGGTCGGCGAGGCGATCGACGGCGTCGTGGACCAGGTGGCGGCCCTGCCGCACCGCAGGGTTCTGGAAGTGGGCTGCGGCACCGGCATGCTGCTGCTGCGTCTCGCGCCGGGCGCCGAGCGGTACTGGGCGACGGACCTGTCGGCCCGGGTGCTGCATGCCCTCCGGCGCCGGCTGGACGCGTCCCCGCACGCGTACGCGGGGGTCACGCTGCTGGAGCGCGAGGGGACCGACTTCAGCGGGTTCGCCGACGACAGCCTGGACCTGGTCCTGCTCAACTCCGTCGTCCAGTACTTCCCCTCCGCCTCCTATCTGCGGCGGATGCTCCGGGAGGCCGTCCGCGTCGTGCGGCCCGGCGGCGCCGTCCTCATCGGCGACGTGCGCGATCTGCGGCTGCTCCAGGTCCTCCACAGCTCCGTGGAGGTCTGGCACGCCGACAGCGGGACACCGGCAGGCGAGGTGCGGCGACGGGTGACCGCGGCCGTCGCCGACGAGGGCGAACTGCTGGTCGATCCGGCCTTCTTCGCCGCTCTGGCCGCCGAGTTGCCCGGGGTGTGCGAGGTCGGCCTCCAGCTCAAACGCGGCACGGTGGCCAACGAGCTGACCAAGTTCCGCTACGACGTGACGCTGCGGGTGGGAGCGCGGCCCGGCCCCGGAGCGGCACCCCACCCCCGCCCGGAACCCCGCCCGGGGCATCTCGCCGTGCCGTGGGACCCCGCCCGCTGGAGCGTCGCGGCCGTGGAGTCCCGGATCGAGCGCGGTGAGCTGCGCGAGGCCGTCATCCTCGACGTCCCCGACTCCCGGACGGCCCGCGACGTCGCCACGTGGCGTGCCCTGACCGAGAGCCCGGCCGACGCCAGGCTCGGCGACCTGCTCGATCCCGGCGCGCTGGACGGACTGGACCCCGGCCTCTGGTGGGCGATCGGCCGCCGGCGCGGTCTCACCGTCGCGGTCACGCCGCCGCGCTCCGGCACGCCCGGCCGCTACGACGTGGCCGTCAGCCGCCCCGGAGCCACGCCGCCGTGGGCGCCGCGGACCCGGCGGAGCGCGCTCACCAACGCGCCGCTGCACCAGGCGCTGTCCGACGACCTCGCGCTCGACCTGCGCGCCTTCCTCACGGCGCACCTGCCCGCCGACCTGGTCCCGGCCCGCCTCGTCATCGTCGACGAGATCCCCAGCCGTCCCGACGGGACCGTCGACGCCGGACGGCTCCCCGGGACCGACGACGGCGCTCCGGAGTGACCATGCGCCCGGCCGCACGCCGCTGTCCGCGTGCCGACCACGAAACGGGGACGTGAGACCACCATGCACGACCGCGGCCCCGCGTCCCTGTCCTTTCTGCACTCCGGCTTCCGCCGTTCGGTGCGGCGCCATCCGCACCGCGCCGCCCTGTCGCTCGGCGAACGCGTGTGGTCCTACGCCGAGTTGGACCATCTCGCGCGCCGCTGGGCGGGCGCGCTGCTGACGGCGGACGCCCGCCCGCGACGCGTGGGCGTTCTCGGGCACCGCGGCATCGTGACCTACGCCGGTTTCCTCGCGGCCCTGTACGCGGGCGCTGCGGCCGTACCCCTCAACAGCAGCTATCCGGTCCGGCGCAACCGGGACATCGTGACGCGCGCCGATCTCGACGCGCTGCTGACCGACGAGCCCTCGCTGCCGCACGCGCACCTGCTGCTGGACGACCTGCCGGGCGCCCCGCCGGTGCTGGTCGCGCAACCCGACGGGAGGACGCGGGGGTTGCCCACCGGGCCCGGCGCGGGCGGGACCGAACCCGTCGTGGAAGCGGCTCCTCTCCCGGAACCGCTGCTGCCCGAACCCGGTGACACCGCCTATCTGTTGTTCACCTCCGGATCGACCGGCCGTCCCAAGGGGGTGCCGATCACGCACGCCAACGTGAGTGCGTTCCTGCGGGTGAGCACCGAACGGTACGGCTTCTCCCCCGACGACCGATTCAGCAACACCTTCGACCACACCTTCGACCTGGCGGTCTTCGACCTGTTCATGGCCTGGGGCAGCGGCGGGGTGCTGGTGCCGCTGGACGCGGCGGACCTGCACGCGCCGCTGAGCTTCATCCGCGACCGCCGGATCACCGTGTGGTTCTCGGTGCCCTCGGTCGCCGTGCTCCAGCACGGCGGCGGGGCGCTGACGCCGGGCATCCTGCCGTCGCTGCGCTGGAGCCTGTTCTGCGGAGAGGCGCTTCCGGTTTCGGCGGCCGCGGCCTGGCAGGCGGCGGCACCACGGTCGGTGGTGGAGAACCTCTACGGGCCGACGGAGGCCACCATCGCCTGCACGGCGCACCGCTGGCACCCACGGCACTCCCCCGCCCTGGGCACGAACGGCATCGTGCCGATCGGGCGGCCCCACCCCGGGATGGACGCGGCGCTGCTGGCGGCCGACGGCACCCCCGTGGCCGGCGGCCGGACGGGCGAGATCTGCCTGCGGGGGCCCCAGGTCTTCGCCGGGTACTGGCGGTCCCCGCAACAGACACAGGCCGCCTTCCACCTGCGCGACGACGGCCGGTGGTACCGCACCGGCGACCTCGGCCGGCGGACGGCCGACGGCACCCTCCTGTACGCCGGCCGGGTCGACGCGCAGGTCAAAATCCTCGGCCACCGCGTCGAGTTGGGGGAAGTGGAGGCGCATCTGCGCCGGTACAAGGGCGTCGACCAGGCTGTCGTCCTGGCCGTACCCGGCGAAGTGGAGGGGACGACCGTGCTGGCGGCGGTCCTCTGCGGCCCGGACGCGGACGTGCCGGCGGTGGAGGATCACCTGCGCGAGCGCCTGCCGCCCTACATGATCCCGCTGACCTTCCACCTCGTGGACCGCCTTCCGCTCAACGCCAACGGAAAGACCGACCGGGCCGCGTTGCGCGCGCAGGTGATCGCCGGACAGCTCGAACCGTTCCCGCTGTGACGGGCCATGGCCTGACCTCCCCCGCACGCCGCGCCCCAAGGAGGACGTTCGTGAAAGTCGAGGGCATCCACCTCGCCGGCATCGGCACGTACACGCCGTCGCCCACCCCCGTCGAAGAGGCCGTCCGGCAGGGCCTGTTCGAGCCGGGCGCGGCGCGGGAGTCCGGCCTGCTGTCTGTCGCCGTCGAACCCGCCCTGTCCGCACCGGACATGGCGGTGCGCGCGGCCCGGCAGGCCCTGGACCAGGCCGGCCACGACCCCGGCGACTTCGCGGCCGTCGTGCACAACGGCGCCTACTACCAGGGGCCCGGACACTGGTCCGCACCCCACTACGTCCTCCACCGCGCACTCGACCGGCCGATCCCGGCGTTCGGGATCGCGCACGGCTGTCTGGCGGTCCTGACCTCCCTTCAGCTGGCCGCCGGCCTGCTGGAGCCCGGCTCCCCCGGCCGCCAGGCGGTCCTGATCACCGGTGCGGACAACTTCTCCACCCCGATGTTCGACCGGTGGAACGACTCCGAGCTCGCGGTGTTCGCCGACAGCGGCGTCGCTCTCGTGGCCTCCACGCGGGGCGGCTTCGCGGCGCTGAAGGCCGTCGGCTCACGTTCGGCACCCGAACTGGAGGGCATCCACCGCGGCAACGACTCGCTGCTGCCGCCCGCTCGGTACCCCGATCATCCCTGGCGGGCCGCGTCCCGGCGCCAGGAGTGGGCCGAGCGCCCCGGTGCCGGTCCCCGCGACCTGCTCGACTCGGTCAACCGGTTCGCAGAGCTCGTCGCGGGCCTTGCCGAACGAACGCTGGCCGAGGCCGGCGTCGCGCGGGAGGCCGTCACGCGGGTCGCTCCCACCGGTTTCAGCGAGAACTCCCTGCACACACTGATCCTCGATCCGCTCGGTCTGCCGGTCGAGCTCAGTACCTGGGACCACCTGAGGACCCTCGGCCACGCGACCGTCGGCGACCAGGTCCTGGGCCTGGCCCACCTGTGGCGCTCGGGCCAGGTGCGGCACGGAGACCATGTGCTGCTCGTCGGCGCCACCGAAGGCCTGGAGGCGGGCTGCGCCGTCCTCGAGATCACCCGCACCGCCCGCGACACGGAAGGCAGGACCTGGTGATGAACGACTGGGATCGAGAGCCGCCCGCCGTGACCACCGACGAGGTGCGCGGCGCCGTCGCGGCGGTCCTGCGGGTCGCACCTTCGCTGATCGGCGACGACACGAACCTCGTCGACCTCGGCCTGGACTCCTTGCGGATGATGAGGCTGACCGGCCGCTGGCGGCGCGGCGGCCGGAAGGCCGACTTCCATGTCCTGACCGCGGAACCCACCGTCCGGGCGTGGGCGCGGCACCTCAACGACCAGGCCGTGACGACGACGGCGGCGCCCCTGCCCGGCTCGGCACCCCTGCCGGCACCGGGACCGGCTGAGGACGACGGCCCCCGGCCGTGACGACCGGACCGCCGCGCCCGGACAAGAGGGGTCAGTGGCCGGCGTGGTGGCCGGGCCGGGGACGGGCCAGGCCGAGGTCGTAGGCGAGGATCACGGCCTGGATCCGGTCCCGGGCACCGATCTTCGCCAGCACCCGGCCGACGTGGGTCTTGACCGTGCTCTCCGAGAGCACCAGGTGTTCCGCGATCTCGCCGTTGCTCCAGCCCTGGCCGATGGCCAGCAGGATCTCGTGCTCGCGTTCGGTCAGCGAGCGCAGCCGCGGATCGGTGGCGGGCTGCCGGGCGGTCGCCTGGCCGGGCAGGTGGTGGGCGTAGGCGTCGAGCAGGCGGCGGGTGAGCCCGGGGGCGATCACGGCGTCGCCGGAGGCCACCGCCCGGATTCCGGCGAGGAGTTCCTCGGGGAGGGCGTCCTTGAGCAGGAAGCCGCTGGCTCCGGCGCGCAGCGCGGCGTGCGCGTACTCGTCGAGGTCGAAGGTGGTGAGCACCAGGACGCGGGAGCGGCCGCCGGAGGCGACGATCCGGCGGGTGGCCTCGATGCCGTCCATGCCGGGCATCCGGACGTCCATCAGGACGACGTCAGGGCGCAGTTCGGCGACCTTCCGGACGGCCAGGACGCCGTTGTCCGCCTCGCCGACCACCTCGGTGCCGGGCGCGCTCTCCAGCAGCATCCGGAAGCCGAAGCGCTGCAGCGGCTGGTCGTCGACGATGACGACGGTGGTCATGACGGCACCTCGGCGGCGGGCGCCTCCCGCCGGACGGACGGTGCGGGGTCGAGGACGGCCGCCACGGTCCAGCCGCCGCCGGGGCGCTTGCCCGCCTTCAGCCGGCCCCCGTAGAGGGCGGCCCGCTCGCGCATCCCCGCGAGTCCCTGGCCGTCTCCGCCGCTGCCCACGTGGCCCTCCGCGTCCGTGCGCCCCGGGTGTCCCGGCTCGGTCCCGTCGGGGCGGCCGTTGTCCTCGACGCTGATGGTGATCTCCCGCTCGTCCACGCGCAGCGTGACCTTCGCCCTGGTCCGCGGACCCGCGTGCTTGAGGGTGTTGGTCAGCGCCTCCTGAGCGATCCGGTAGACGGTCAGCTGCAGGCCCCGGTCGAGCGCCTCCACGTCGCCCACCGTCCGGTAGGTGACCTCCGGGCCGGCCGCGCGCACCCGTGCGCAGAGCGCGTCCAGGTCGGCGATCCCGGGCTGCGGGCTGAGCTCGGGTCCTTCCGCGCGCTCCTCGCGCAGCACGCCCAGCAGCCGGCGCAGCTCGTCGAGGGCCTGGCGCCCGGTGCCGGCGATCAGCTCCAGCGCCTCCTTGCTGCGCTGCGGCGCGCGCTCGGCGCTGTAGGAGCCGCCGTCGGCCAGGCCGACGATGACGGCGAGGTTGTGGCCGATGATGTCGTGCATCTCGCGGGCGACCCGGGCACGCTCGGCGGCGGCGGCCAGCCGGGCGCGCTGATCGCGTTCGATCTCCAGCCGGGTCGCGCGTTCGCGCAGGGCGCCCAGGTAGGCGGTGCCGATCCGCAACGCCAGGCCCATGGCCGCCGCCGCGGTGGCCGCGCAGCACAGGAAGAAGAGCGCGACCAGGGGTGAGAGCACCACCGACACCCGGACGACGACGAGCACCAGCGCGGCCAGCGTCACCGCGCCCGCCCAGGGCAGCCGGCGCAACCGGTCGTGCCGGGCCATGCTGTACAGGGCCAGGAAGAGGGCGATGCCGGCGTGCAGCCACACGTCCAGCGACCACTGCGTGATGAAGACGGCCGCGACGGCGGCGAAGGCCGCGGTGGGGTGCCGGCGCCGCCACAGCAGTGGCAGCGCCAGTCCCAGTTGCAGTGCCAGCACGGCGGTCACCGGCAGCCTGCCGGCGTGCACGATCCCGGCACGGTTCTCGCCGTGCAGCAGGTCCGGCAGGCCGAAGAGCAGCAGCACGCCGAGCACCACGGCGGTGTCCAGCAGCCAGGGCCGGGCCCGGTCGGTGCGCTGCGTCCGGCGGCACGCCCGGACCAGGCGGGCGACCAGGGGATGGTCCCAGATCGGGTCCCCCGTTCCGCCGTCGAGGGCGGTGGCCGCGCTGGTCATGGGTGTCATCCGTCCATCATCGCAGGGCGTCGTCCGTGCCAGCCGCCGTCGCCGTGGCGGGTCGCCGCCTGCTCGGCCCGAGGTCAGGCGTCCGCGCGCTTGAGCCGGTAGGCGGCGCCGGCCAACGCGAGCGCCGTCCAGAGCGCGAGGACCAGCAGACCCATTCCCGGTGACAGAGTGTGCGCGTCCTGGTGCAGTGCGTACATAGAGTCGCCGGCGTGGCTGGGCAGGTACTGGCTGACGTTGTTCTGCCAGCTCGTCGGCAGCAGCTCGGTCAGTCCGGGCACCAGCAGCAGAGTGCCGAACAGGACCGCGATGCCGCCGGCGACCGACCGCAGCAGCGCCCCCAGGGCCACCCCGCACACCCCGATCAGGGCCAGGTAGACGCCCGCCATCACCAGGCTGCGCAGCACCCCTGCGCCGGAGAAGGTGACGGCGGCGCGGGTGCCGGAGACGATGTGGCTGCCGAAGCCGAAGGCGACGAACGCCCCCACCACGCCGACGCCGAGGGCGACCGCGCCGAACACGACGGCCTTGGACCACAGCACCGGCAGTCGCCGCGGCACGGCGGCCAGCGTGGAGCGGATCATCCCGGTGGAGTACTCGCCGGCGGCGACCAGCACACCGAGCACGCCGACGGCCAGCTGGCCGAAGTTGAGCCCGAACAGCGAGAGGCTGACGGCGTTGGCCGACATCATCTCGGGGCCGTGCATCGGGTGCCCGCCCGTGATGTTGACCTTGTAGCGCCAGGCCCGGATCAGGCCGAAGAACAGGACGAAGACCAGTGCGAGTGTCAGCGTGATCCAGCTGGAGCGCAGCGACCAGAACTTGGCCCACTCCGAGCGCAGCACGCGGGCGGCGGTGACCTTGTAGGCGGGGCGCTCGGCGCGTGCCGGGGCGCTCTGCGGGGTGGTGGCGGTGGCGGTGCTCATGCCGCGCTCCCAACGGTCTCGGCGTTCTCGGTGCTTTCGGCGCTTTCGAAGCCCGGGGTGGTGGTGTTGCCGTGGTACTCGACGGCGTCCCGGGTCAGCTCCATGAACGCCTCCTCCAGGGACACCCCCTTGGTGACCAGCTCGAACAGGGCGATGTTGTGCTCGGCGGCCTTCAGGCCGATCGCGCGCGCCGTCAGCCCGGTGACCAGGAGCTCCTCGGAACCGGAGCGGCCGGTGACGTCGACGCCCGGGCCGGCCAGCACCTCGCGCAGCCGGGCGGGGTCGGAGCTGGCGACCTTCACGGTGTCACCGCCGGACTGCCGGATCAGTTCCTTGACGGTGGTGTCGGCCAGCAGCCGGCCGCGCCCGACGATGATCAGGTGCTCGGCGGTCAGCGCCATCTCGCTCATCAGGTGCGAGGAGACGAAGACCGTACGGCCCTCGGCGGCCAGTCCGGTGAGCAGGTTGCGCATCCACAGCACGCCCTCCGGGTCCAGGCCGTTGACCGGCTCGTCCAGCATCACGGTGGCCGGATCGCCGAGCAGCGCGGCGGCGATGCCCAGCCGCTGGCCCATGCCCAGTGAGAAGGCCCCCGCCCGCTTGCGCGCCACGGCCTGCAGGCCGGTCAGCTCGATCACCTCGTCCACCCGGCGGCGCGGGATCCCGTGGGTGAGCGCGAGGGTGTTGAGGTGGTTGAAGGCGGAGCGGCCGGGGTGGATCGACTTCGCCTCCAGCAGCGCGCCGACCTCCTGCAGCGGAGCGCCGTGCTCGGCGTAGCGGCGGCCGTTGACGGTGACCGAGCCGCCGGTCGGCGCGTCGAGTCCGACGATCATGCGCATGGTGGTCGACTTGCCGGCCCCGTTCGGACCCAGGAAGCCCGTCACCATGCCCGGCTTCACGGTGAAGTCCAGCCGGTCCACGGCCGTCTTCTCGCCGTACCGTTTGGACAGTTGCTGCGCCACGATCATCGGCTTGCTTCTCCTGGCCTCGAACCGACGGACGTTCCGGTCGGCATCCCGCTCAACCTAGGAGCCGCGATCCCGCGCCCTGTGGTACCCAGGGCTGAAATGTGGTGCCCCTGTAGTACCGCGGTACCACGAGGAGTCCTCGCGGCCACGTCGGCCGGGGTTCACGGACAGGCCGAGGACGCGGGACGGCCTCGCCGGGAGGGCCGCCCCGCGGTCACGGCGTCGTCAGGACACGTTGACGGCCGTGTCGTCGACGACGAACGACGTCTGCAGGGTGGAGTCCTCGGTTCCGGTGAACTTCACCGTGACCGTCTGCCCGATGTACGGGGTCAGGCTGAGCGACTTCTGCAGGTATCCGGTGGCCGCGTTGAGGTTGGAGTAGGTGGCCAGGGTCGTGGAGCCGGCCTGAACCGTCAGCTTGTCGTAGGCCGTGCCGGTCGTGGTCTCGGCGGTGTCGACATGCAGGAAGAAGCTGAGGGTGGCCGTGGTGCAGCCGGCCGGAACGGTCACCGTCTGGGCCAGGGTGTCGGTGTGCGCGGAGCCGTAGCCGTCCATCCACGCGTCGTAGCTGCCGCTGTGCGCCGGCTCGCCCGAGTTGTTGCTGACCACACCGCTGCTGGCGGTCCAGGGAGCGGCGCTGCCGGTCTCGAATCCGGGATTGCCGAGCAGTTGGGCCGCGGTGCATCCGCCGCCGGAGGGGGTGACCGTCCAGGTGAAGGTGGCGCTGCCGCTCGGACCGGTGCTGTCGGTCGCGGTGGCGGTCACCGTGAAGGTCCCCGTGGCCGTCGGTGTGCCGGAGATCAGGCCGGTGGCGGGGTTGACCGACAGGCCCGCGGGAAGGCCGGAGACCCCCCACGAGAGCGTGCCGCCCGCGGTGTCCGCCGCCTTGAGCTGGAGGGACACCGGTGTGCCGACGGTGCCGTTCTGGTTGCCCGGAGGGGTCACGCTGACGCTGCCGCCGCCCGTGGTGGTGTTCCAGGCGTCCGTGATGGAGGTGGCTCCGGCGGCGGAACCCGCGTAGGGCAGGCCGTACATGTCCTCGATGGTGCGCAGGACGGAGAAGTGGTCGATGCGCTCGCCGTAGTTTCCGGTCTTGACCGGCTGGCCGTCGAAGAACGTGGCGATCTGGTTGGGTCCGGTGCTGTCGTCCTCGTCGAAGGTGGTGATCAGGACGCTGTTGTGCGTCTTGGCCCACTGGACGTAGCCGTCGAGATGGTTCTTCAGCCAGGTGTCGCCCGTGGAGATCGAGCAGTTGTGGATGTCGTCGCACAGGTTGGGGATCACCCAGGAGACGGTGGGCAGTTGGCTGTAGTCGGTCGGGAACGCGCTGAACGGCTGGCTGTCGGCGGCGGGGACGTTCGTGAAGTTCACCCACGGGCTGTGTTTACGCGCGTAGCCATTGGTGCCGCCCGAGGTGCACACGGTCGATCCGGCGGACGGCAGCGTCTCCGAGTACCCGGTGAACGTCAGCCCCTTGGCGATCAGCTGGGACGCCTCGTTGGTGGTGCTGAACGTGTGCGGGCACGAGTCGTCGGTGACACCCTGGTTCGAACCCGAGAACAGGTCCAGGTAGTTGGGCTGACTGGGGTGCTCGATGGCGAAGGAGTTGGTGAAGTTCGCCCCGGTGGCGGCCAGTTGGTTGAAGTACGGAGCGCTGGAGTTCCCGACGATGGAACCGGCCGAGGTGTTCTCGAACATCACGACCACCACGTGGTCGGGCCGCGGCACGGATGCGGCGGCCGGGGCCGCCTCGTGGGACTGGTCCGCGGTGGCGGCCGTGGTGGCCAGTGTGGACAGGCCGGCCAGGAGGCCCAGGGTGGCCAGGACCGACGTCAGGCGTTTTTTCCGCACTTTGTCCCCTCTTTCCGCTCGTGTTCTCGGCATGGACCGCCGGCACGCGGCGAGCGACGGAGCGCGCTTGTGGCACGGGGCGCCGCTCGCACTCCACCTGGCGGCACCGACCATCTTCCGTGGATTGACGGTGTACAGACAACCCAAGAAAGAGTGAAGAGCACGGCGGCCGCGTTCAGAAGGAGCCGGCGTGCCGCATGCCGCGGGGCCGGCCGTCGGGATCGGCGAGGACACGCGCCCCGACGCCCATCAGGGCGGCCTCGACGCGGGACATCCGGGGAATCGCGCAGGTCCGCAGCCTGCCCGGCGGGCGGGGGCCGCGGCGGCCGCCGCGGTGCCAGGCGTCCAGGGCCGCGGCGGATGCGGCGAAGGCGCCGAACGCCGTCCGCGGCGCGCACAGGTCGTGGTCGGACGCGTCGCCGGGCCGGTCCAGGTGCTCACGGGCCAGGCGCAGCCGCAGGTCACGGGCGAAGGTGCGGGCGCCGTCGCCCAGACCGCCGGGATCGACGGGCTCGCGCGGGTCCCGCCGGTCGTCGACGACCGCGCAGGCCAGTTCGGAGTCGTGGGTCCAGGAGCGCAGGTTGATGTTGTCGGAGCCGACCGCGGCCCACACGTCGTCGACGACGCACACCTTCGCGTGCACGTAGACCGGTGTCCCGGCGGGATTCTCCAGCGAGTAGAGCGCGAACCGGTCGCCGCCCGCACGCGCGAGCAGTTCCACCGCGCGGATCCGGCCGATCTCGTTGAGCGGCCGGGAGAGTCTGCCGTCCTGGTCCGGGACGGGCGGGACGACCGCGATCATCCTCAGGTCCCGGCGCTCTTCCAGGGCCTGCGCGAAGCCGGCGCAGACCTCCTCGTTCCACAGGTACTGATCCTCCAGGTAGATCAACGACCGCGCCCGGCTCAGGGCTTTGCCGTAGGCGCGGGCGATGCTGCGCTCGCCTCGCGGTGCGAAGGGGTAGCCGTGGCGCAGCCGCGGGTAGGTGCGCAGCACCTGCACGGCCGACCGGCCGCGCGGGCCGGGGTCCGGCAGCTGGGCGGGCAGCGGGTCGGCACGGGTGTCCTGGCGGCGGGCGGCCTGGCGCAGCCGTCCCGGCAGACTGCGGCTGAGCGGGGAGGGGTCCTGCCACCGTTCGCGGAAGGTCGCCTCCAGATCGCCGACGGCCGGCCCGCGCACGGCGATCTGCAGGTCGTGCCAGGGCGGGGTGGGGCCGTAGGCGGCGGCGAAGGGCTGCGGGTTGGGATCGCCGCCGTGCCGTGCGTCGTCGTGCCGGCTGTGGCACAGGTCGATGCCGCCGACGAAGGCGACGTCCCGTTCCGGCCGGTCCGGGTGGCGCAGGACGACGAACTTCTGGTGGTGGGAGCCGCCCGCCCGCACCCGCATGTCCAGCAGGCACTCCCCTCCGGCGTCCTCGATCTCCTCGCCCAGGTGGGCGTTCTCCCGCTCACTGAAGGACAGCCGGTCCCAGTGGGAACGCCACACGAGCCCTTTGACGATCACACCGCGGCGGGCGGCGTCGCACAGCACCGTGCCGATCTCGGTGCCGGGACCGCCGAGCCGTTCGTCGGGGTCTCCTCGCCAGTCGGTGAAGAGCAGCAGGTCACCGGCCCGCTGCGCCCGGATCGCGGCGAGCAGCTCGCCGAAGTACTCCGCCCCGTGCACCAGCGGACACACCTCGTTCTCCGTGGACCAGGCCAGCCCGTCGCCACGGCGCGCGTCCAGCCGGGTCGCCGGATTTCCGCGCTCGCCGGGCGTCAGCAGCCACTCCCGAAGCTCCATGCGTCTGCTCTTCCGTCGCTCTCACCAGGCCGCGGTCCGCCTGCCCTCGGGGACCGGCTACCCCCGCCCGGGGTTTCCATGGATGACGTGCGGGTCGTCAGGGGCCGATCTCGCCGGGCGGTTCGTCGAAGGTCACGTCGACGTCCTGGAAACCCTTCATCCGCTGCGTGACCGCGTAGCGGCTGTAGGCCTCGCGGTCGCCGGGCGTGAGGCGGACCCGGTCGGTGAACGGCGTCATCAGACTGCGCGGCCACAGGTGCTCGGCCCGTACCGAGTTGACCTCGGCGCCCAGCACGAAGACCAGGGCGCCGAGGTAGATCCACGCGAACAGGCCGAGCACGATGCCGAACAGGCCGTACGTGGCGGTGGCACCGCGCAGCACGTGGTTGACGTAGTAGGCGCCGCCGAGCTGCACGCCCTGCCACACGCAGGCCGCCCCGACCGCACCCACGACCAACTCCCGTAAGGGCTGGATGCGGTGGGTGAGCACGTGGTAAGCGGCGATGACGAGCAGTGCGTCGATCACCACGGCCGCGAGGTTCAGGGCGACGGCCAGTTCCGCGCCGATCTGCACGCCGAAGACCACGTTGACCGACGCCGCCGTCGACAGCGCGGTGGTGACGATGAGGCCCACCAGCGGGACGATGAGGAAGCCCAGCCCGAGCAGGCGTGAGTGCAGCGGGTTCAGCCGGTCGCACCGCGGGACGGCGGAGATGTTGTTCAGGGCGTTCTGGGCGGCCTGGAACACCCCCGACACGCCGTACACGCTGCCCGCGACACCCACGGCCAGGGCCGCCCCGCTGCTGTGGAAGGAGTGCACGTTCCTGCCGATCTGGTCCCCGATGACCGGGAACTGGTTCAGCGCGGAGTGCAGGACGCGTTCCTGCAGTTCCGGGTCGCCGTGCAGCAGGCCGCTCAGCGCGGTCACCAGCAGCAGGAGCAGCGGGAAGAGGGACAGGAACCCGTAGTAGGCCAGCAGCGCCGCGAGGTAGGGGCCCTGGTCGTCGAAGAACTTGTACACCACGGCGAGCGGCTGTCCCAGCCACCGATGGCTGCGCTGGTAGGCGTCCAGGCGAGAAACGACCCCCATGCGCTGCCTCCGCATTCCGCACTCCGCCGACGGTTTGTTGTCACCACTCGGGCCAGTGTCCGCCCTCGGCCGTGTCCGGCGCAGGAGGCCGTCCCGCCGGTCTCCCTCGGGTGAGCCGCATACACCCATCTCGCGGACGGAGACGGGCCCCCGACTCCGTCTTGGGCGTTTCCCGCCGGTAATTCCCATAATCAGCCGTAATGTTCGGCTTGCGTACCAGCCGCGCCTTGCGACCGGTGGCTGTCGAGATCTGGAGAGGCTTATGTCCCTGCGTACTGTCCCCGCCCGACGCGGTCTGCGGCGCACCGCCGGCGCCGTGGCCGGAGCCCTGAGCCTGGGGGGTGCCCTGTTCGCCGCGGCTCCCGCCCAGGCGCTGCCCGCCCAGCCCGCCCTCCCGTACGGCACGGTCGTCTCCCCCGCCGGCCTGAACGTGCGGCAGTTCCCGAGCACCGACTCCTCCGTCGTCGGCTTCCTCGCGAACCACGCGCAGGTCGGTCTCACCTGCAAGGTCCGCGCCCAGGACATCGACGGCAACACGATCTGGTACCTGATGCGCGGCACCAGCCACGAGCGCTGGCTGAGCGCCCGCTACGTCGCCAACACCGGCACCGTGCCGTTCTGCAACACCGTGCTCTCCGCGGCCGCGAGCCTGGCGACGCAGGGGCAGCACCCGCACGCCAAGGGCTGACCGGCGAACCGGCCTGCCGTGGCCGGGGAACGTTCCCCGGCCACGGCAGGCTGGTTCGGTGCGAGGGGGGTCATCCCAGCAGCGCGAGCTCCTTCCCGGACTCGGCCGCGGCGCCTGCCGTCTCCGCGGGACGCGCGGCCCGCCTGGGGAGGGCCGTCATCAGGGTGACCACGACGGCGAGCGCGCCCACCATCCAGAGCATCGCGTGCTCGAAGGCGACGACCGGGGTCCGGCCGGTGAAGGCGACGGAGACCAGGGCCAGGCCGAACGCGTTGCCGAGCTGGTTGGTGGTGTTGATCAGGCCGGAGGCCGACCCCGCGTGCTCCTGCGGCACGTCGGACAGGACCGCGTCCGTCAGGGGCGAGAAGACCATGCCCATCCCGGCGCCCATCACCAGCAGCGGCAGCGCCATCTGCCACGAGTGGACCGCGTGGCCGTAGTGCGCGGACTCCGCGATGTAGAGCAGCGCGCCGGCGGCCGTGGTCAGCGCCCCGGCCTGGAGCACCTTGCGGCCGAACCGCGGCACCAGCAACTGGACCGACAGGCCCGCCGAGGCCGAGCACGCGACGGTGAACGGGAGTCCGGTCAGCCCGGCGTGCAGCGGGGACCAGCCGAGGCCGATCTGCATGTAGAGCGTCCAGACCAGGAAGAAGATGCCGCACGCGACGCCGAAGACCAGCTGGACCCCGATCCCGGCGGCGAAGCTGCGGGCCCGGAAGAGCGCCAACTCGACCAGTGGCGAACCGTCCTTGGCCTTCTTGGCCCGCTCGTAGCGGACGAAGCCCGCGAGCACCGCGAGCCCGCCGGCCATCATCGCGTAGCCCCACAGCGGCCAGCCGTTCTCCCGGCCCTGGACCAGCGGGTACATCAGCAGCAGCAGACCGGCGGTGGCCAGCGCGACGCCGATCAGGTCGAGCCGGAGCGCCTGCGGGGCCTTCGACTCGTCGATGAACCGGCGGCCGAGGAGCAGGCCGGCGATCCCTACGGGCAGGTTGATCAGGAAGATCGGACGCCACTGCAGGCCCAGGATGTCCCACTGGGTGAGCAGCGCGCCCAGCAGCGGGCCCGTGACGGCCGCCAGGCCGATGATCGCGCCGAACAGCCCGAAGACCTTGCCGCGTTCCTCGCCGGAGAAGGTCGCGTGGATGATCGACAGCACCTGAGGCACCATCAGCGCCGCGGCCGCGCCCTGCAGCAGCCGGGTCGCCACCAGCATCTGCGGATCGGCCGCCACCCCGCACAGCAGCGACGCGCCCGTGAAGCCGGCCGTGCCGATCAGGAACACCCGCTTGCGCCCGTAGATGTCGCCGAGCCGCCCGCCGGTGATCAGGCCGACCGCGAACGCCAGGGCGTAACCGGCGGTGATCCACTGGACCGCGCTGAAGCCGGCGCCGGTGTCGCGCTGGATGCTCGGGACGGCGATGTTGACGATGGTCGCATCGACCAGGTCCATGAAGCTGGCCGTCATCACGACGGCGAGGGCGATCCAGCGCCTGCGCTCGGTACTCATTCCTGGGCTCCTGCCTGCCTCTTGCGTTGACAGGACCTACGCTATGAGGGATGTAGGACAGCTCTTGTCCTACTGGGCGCGGACTCTGGACGACATGATGGACACCCCGGCACGACTGCTGAATCTGCTCTCGCTCCTGCAGACCCCCAGGGAGTGGTCGGGCACCGAGCTCGCCGAACGGCTGGAGGTGAGCACCCGCACCATCCGCCGGGACGTGGACCGGCTGCGCGAGCTCGGCTACCCGGTCGAGGCCACGATGGGGTCGGTCGGCGGCTACCGCCTGGTCGCCGGCAAGGCCCTGCCGCCGCTGCTGCTGGACGACGAGGAGGCGGTCGCCATCGCGGTCGGCCTGCGCGCGGCGGCGGGCAGCGCGGTGGACGGCATCGAGGAGGCGTCCCTGCGGGCGCTGACCAAGCTGGAGCAGGTGCTGCCGTCCCGACTGCGGTACCGCGTGGGCGCGTTGGGCTCCGCGGTGGTGACGATGACCGGCGGCGGGCCGCGGGTCGACCCCTCCGCGCTGACCGTCCTCGCCGGCGCGATCGCCAACCACGAGTGCGTCCGCTTCGCCTACCGCGCCGGCGACGGCGCCGACTCGAGCCGCCACGCCGAACCGCAGCGCCTGGTCGCCAGTGGCCGGCGCTGGTACCTGGTCGCCTGGGACCTGACGCGCGAGGACTGGCGCATCTTCCGCGTCGACCGGCTCACCGGCGTCACCGCGACCGGCGCGCGGGTCGCGCCACGCGCGCTTCCCGCCGCCGACGCGGCGGAGTTCGTCGCATCCAAACTGCGCAACCTGTGGCCCACCGCGCCGGCCGTGGTGGACTTCGACGCGCCCGCCGACGTCGTGCGGTCGAAGCTCGGCCAGGCGCCGGGCGAGGTCGACTCGCTCCCGGACGGCACGTCACGCTGGCGCGTGGACGCGGACCGCATCGACTGGATGGCCGTCCGCCTGCTGATGCTGGACCTGCCCCTGCGCGTCCAGTCGCCCCCGGCCCTCATCGAGCGCCTCCGCACCTTCGGCGACCGGGCCCGGGCAGCGACGGAGTGATGCCGTGGGAGTGACGCCATGACGGAGGCGCCCTGCCCCTTGACACCCGGCGGTGGCGAAGCGAGGCTGTTTTGACAGCGTACAGACAACGTTGTCACAACCTTCTGAAGTCGACCCGGTTCGGGCCCCGGCCCCCTCCTGTGGCGGCGCGGGCCCGCACAAGACAACCGTGAAGGGGAACGCGATGAGACGGAGAATGTCGGCCGTGCTGGCCCTGGCCGGATTGGCGCTGACGTGGATGGTGACCGCGGCCCCGGCCGATGCCGGCACCGGTTTCGGGACGGCGGCGCCGGGGGCCGTCACCGCGGACGACGGAGCGTATGTCGCGGCCCAGCAGTGGCTGGACACGCGGACACTGGACCTCACCGTCCACTCGCCGGCGATGGCTGCCGACGAGCACGTGCGGCTTCTCGTGCCGCCGGACTGGAACAGCCGTCCGAACGAGCCGTGGCCGGTCCTCTACCTCCTGCACGGGTGCTGTGACAGCTACGTCTCCTGGACCCGTTCCACCGACGTGGAACAGCTGACCGGCACGACGGACGTCCTCGTCGTCATGCCCGAGGCGGGCGCCGACGGCTTCTACTCCGACTGGTGGAACGAGGGCGCCGGCGGCTCGCCGCAATGGGAGACCTTCCACCTCACCGAACTGCGCCAGATCCTCGAACGCGGTTTCCGCGCGAGCCCGAGAAGGGCCGTCGCGGGACTGTCCATGGGCGGGTACGGCGCCATGAAATACGCCGAGACGGGTCTGTTCCGGGCGGCCGCGTCCTTCAGCGGCGTCCTGGACCCGCTCAGCAATCCCGGCGGCGTCCTGGCGTCCCTGTACCCGAACGCCCTGTGGGGCGAACCCGTCGCCCAGCGGCCCATCTGGGTCGCCAACGACCCGACCGATCACGTCGACCGCCTGCACGGGGTCAAACTGTTCGTGGCCGCCGGTGACGGCCGGCCCGGCCGGTACGACGACCCGTCGCGCCCCGCCGACGCCGTCGAAGCCGAAGTGCACGCCGAATCCGTCAACTTCGTCGACGCGCTGCGGCAGGCACATGTGCCCGTCACCACCGACTTCTACGGGCCCGGCACCCACGCGTGGCCGTACTGGCAGCAGGATCTGCACCAGGCCTTCCCGATGCTGATGCGGGCCATCGGCGCCCGGAACGCCGTCGGCCTCTCCTGACCCGGGTGACTCGCGACAACGGGTTGAGGGGGCGTCCGCCGGCAACTGCCGGTCGGCGACGCCCTGTCACCCATCCTGTTTTGTCGGTGTCTTGACGGAAAAATTCCGTCTCCCTTGGATGACTCCGCAGGGCCGCGTCGCTCGTTCCTCCGCTCGCCGCGCTCCCTGCCAGGTTTCTCCGATGGGGAAGGAATACTCATGGAATTGCGAGGCAAGCTGGCACGGTTTGCCGCGACGGCGCTGTCGGTCGGCGTGTTGCTGGTCGGCGGGGTCTCGGGCGTCGCACCGGCCGACGCGGCGACCGGGAACAACGCCACGTCGACGCCCGCGACCTACAGCAATCCGGTGACCGCCGGAGTGGTGGACACCTTCCCGGATCCGTCGATGATCCGGGGCAAGGACGGAGCGTGGTACGCCTACGGAACCACCAACCCGATCTTCAACAGTTCGGGTGAGGACGGCGAGCACCTCCTTCCCATCCTCCGCTCCGAGAACATGGTCACCTGGACGTACGTCGGCGACGTCGTCGCGCCGGACGCGGTCCCCGCGTTCTGGCCGGGCAACGCGCGCGCGTGGGCCCCGGACATCCGGTATGTCGACGGTCGGTACTACCTGACGTACGCGCTCTCCACCGGCGGCGTCGCGCTGGCGACCGCGCCGACGCCGACGGGCCCGTGGACCCACCACGGGCTTCTCGTCCCCAGAGCCGCGATGGCCGGGTGCCCGACGGGCAACATCGACCAGGCGCTGTTCACCGACACCGACGACACGCACTACCTCTACTGGGGCAGCTACGACGTCATCTGCGTCTCGAGGATGAACGCCGACGCGACCGCGCTCACCGGACCGGTCACCCAGGTCGCTCAGGGCAGGCGCATGGAGGGCGGATACGTCGTCAGGCACGGCGACTTCTACTACCTCATGTACTCCGACGCCGGATGCTGCGACGGGGCGTTCAGCGGCTACACCGTCAAGGTGGGCCGCAGCCACAGCCCGTTCGGCCCGTTCGTGGACGACACAGGGACCGACCTGATGAACCAGTCGAGCAAGGGCGGCTTCGTTCTCGCCCCGAACGGCAACGGATTCACCGGCGTCGGGCACAACGCGGTCCAGACCGACCTGTCGGGCCAGGACTGGATCGTCTACCACGCGATCTCCAACGCCGACCCCGACTTCCCGCCGGTGCAGACGCGCGCGGGCCGGCTGAACCTCTCCAGGCGTCCGATGATGATCGACCGGCTGGACTGGATCGACGGCTGGCCGGTGGTCAACGCGGGTGCGGGCGGCAGCGTCTCCGGCGCGACGGCTCCGGTGACGACCGGACCGGTCGACGACGACTTCACCGCGGGGCTGAGCGCTTGGGAGTCCCGCGGACCGGTCACCCTCGGCGACGAGACGGACTCCGGGCACTTCGCACGGCTCGGCGACGGAGCCGTGCTCACCAGCAAGGTCCACACCGACGGCGACGTACGCGCCCAGGCGGACGTCAGGACGTCGGCGGGCGGCACCGTCGGACTGCGGGCCGGCGTCACCGGGCGCAACGGCGCCGTCGCGTGGATCGACTCCCAGGCCGGCGAACTCCGCGTGGAGGTCACGCACGGCGGCACGACCGTCCGCTCCTCCTCGCCGCTGCCGGCCACCTTCGACGCGACCACATGGAAGGTGCTGACGCTCGACTGGGTCGGTGACGACGTCACGGCGTCGGTCTCGGAGGACAACCTCATCGATCCGCTCGCGGTGACGACGGTGACGGCGCCCAGGAACGCCACCCCCGGCGGCTCCGTCGCCGTGACCGCGCTTCACGGCACCGGCGACGCCGACAACGTGAGCGCCGCCCCGGCCGCCCGGCCGGTCACCGCCCGCGTTCCCGACCCGGTGCCGGGACCGCTGCTCACGGCGTACTCCGACGACTTCGACGGGACCGGCACGCCGGGAACGGGCGACTCGGCGTGGTCGTGGGTGCGGCAGCCCGCGACCGGACCGCGGCAGCAGAACGGCCAGCTCCTCTGGCCCACCCAGGCAGCCGAGCTGTACACGGGCACCAACACCGCCTCGGTGCTGCTCCGGGACGCTCCCAGCTCGGACTACCTCGTCGAGACGAAGCTCACCTTCGACGGCACCCGGCCCGCACAGCAGGCCGGCCTGGTGCTCTACCAGAACGACGACCGGTACCTGAAGCTGGTGCACTCGGTCCTGCCGGAGAACGGCAAGGCCGGCCAGGTGCTGCAGCAGACGGAGTTCGACAAGGAGGCGGAACGCCCGACGGCCACCCCGCCCCTCGCGGTGGCCAACGGCCCGATGTTCGGCGCGGCCCCCGCGGCGACCACCTGGCTGCGGCTGTATGTGCGGCACGACACCGCGCACAACGAGTACGACGTGCGCATGGCGTCGAGCACCGACGGCGCCCGCTGGGAGTGGGGCGGCACGTGGTCGCTGACCGACCAGGGCGCCCTGCGCATCGGCCTCGTGTCCATGAACACCGCGGGAGCCACCGCCTCGTTCGACTACGTGCACACCTACGACATGGCGCAGGCCGCCCGAAACGGAGCCGACAGCTGAGCATCAGGCGGACGTCGAACGACCCTTGACCGACCGTGCGTCGGCCGCGGGCGGGGTGCTCCTGACGGCGCCCCACCCGCGGGCATCGGCACCGGAGCCGCGGGCCGTACGGCGCGTATCGTCCAGACATGGACCCCACCGCTCCACCCCGCGTCCTCGTCATCGGGCTCGATCCGTACCGGCTGCCCGGGCCGTGGGATCCCGAGCCGGTGGCCGAGGCGATCGAGGCGGGGCTGGCGACGTTCGCCGAGCACGGCGTGGGGGTCGAGACCTGCCTCATCGGCCTCGACGGAAGCGACGACGTCGAGGCGTTGGTCGGGAGCGCGCTGCGCGCCCATCCGTGGGAGTGCGTAACCGTCGGCGGCGGCCTGCGGCACTCCGACGATCAGGTCGAACTCCTGGAGCAGGTGATCAACCTGGTGCGGCGGCTCGCGCCGGACGCGGCCATCGCGTTCAACAGCTCCCCGGCCACGACGTACGAGGCGGCCGCCCGCTGGATCGGGGAGTGAGGGCCCGTGCGGGCGGGAGCGGTCACTCCGTCAGACGCTGCGGGAGCTTCCCGGCGCCCCGCTCCAACCGGACGGCCCTGCCGCGGCCGCGCGTTCAGACGCTCTCACCGCGTGCCGCGGGCGCGACCCTGGTCGGCGGGGCGGACACGCCCGATACGCGGCGATCGTGGTCGCTGCTCCGGGTCACCGCTCTGGGTGCGGCGAGCCGGAAGTGCATGCTGCCGAAAGTGACCCAGTCGCCGGGGCGGACCGGTGCCTGGCCGGCCAGCCGGCAGCCGTTCACGAGCGTGCCGTTGAGTGAGCTCAGGTCACGCAGCACCCATCCGTCGACGGCGGAGACGAGGACGGCGTGCGAGCGGGACACCGAATGGTGCGACAGTCGCAGATGGCTGCCGTGGCTCCGTCCGATGACCACCGAGGGCGAGCCTGCCGTCGGCAGCGCGAGGACGGGCAGCCGGCGGATCCGGTGGCGTCGCCGGACGCGGGAGGCGACGTCGCTGGACGCGGCGATCACCCGGAGCATCAGCCGCCGCAGGCCGTTCAGCGAACCAGCAGCGGTCACCGGAACGGCTTCGGCCACTGGCAGATCCACGACCAGGGCGCGCAGCTCGGCATGGTCGCGCGCGGTGAGCACGCGCTCCATGCGCAGGAGGAATGTCTCGTGGGACAGCCGTCCCTCGGCTGCCGCCGTGCGCAGCAACTCAAGCACCTCTTCCCGATCCGCGTCGGACGCCCGCGAGGCCGGCACCTGCACCTGATGCTGCATCACGAGTGCGATTGTCCACCGGACGGTGGGTGCTGTCCACGGCCCCTGCAGCGCGGTCGGTGCGGTCGAGCGCGAGCCGGCCGGCGGCGGCGCCGCCGATGAGCCGAGCCGGCAGCGAGCCGGGGGCGGTCCGTGCGGTCGCCGCGTTACGACGTGAGTTCACGGGCCGCCGACCGGATCGACGCGGCTCAGGATCGGTCGCGAGCGACGGTGGTGGTGCCGCGGACTCGACCAGTGGACCGCGACCACGTCGTGCCAGGGCACGAACAGCGGCTTGCGCAACGGCATCCGCCGGCACCTCGTCACGGAATTGAGTAGTTGTCCCGTGTGCCACGCGCTCACCACCCGTGAGAATGCGAGGACCGCAGGTCGTTGAGGGGAGTGCGTGTGCGCCGACGCAGGTCTGCCGTGCTGGGACTGGCCGGACTCGTCGTCGTGGGGGCGGCGGCCGGGTGCGGTGGCGGCGGCTCGGGGCCGTCGGCGGCGATGCGGAAGGCGGTTCTCGACGGGTGCGGGCGCTATCTGAGACCGGAGACGGTCGCCACCGCCCTGAACCCGCTGCCCTACGCGAGCGTCGACGGCCACTTCGACACGGCCCGGCACGCCACGGGTTGGTGCACGGTGAACATCAAGGCCGCCGGCTCGGGCGCCTCCACCGCCACGAGTGAGCCGTACCTGAGGCTGGAGGCGTACGACAGGAGCAGGCAAGGCGGCCCCGGCAACTACGCGAAGCTGTCGTGCGATCCGCTGCAGAACCGCGGATACCAGGTCGTGAAGGGGCCGGGCCCCGGCGTGTCGTGCGCCACCTACACCGCGGCACCTCCTGACGCCGCGCTCGAAGGCGGCCGCCTGTCGGTCTACGGCAGCGTGGGTGAGCTGTCGATCACCATCACTATCGACGGGGTCAACCGCAGCACCGCCCCGAAGGCGACGCTGACGAGCGACCGGGACCACGGCTTCCAGCTCCTGGCGGACGTCATCGCCGCGGGAAAGTGACGCGCCGCCGGTTCAGCCGTGACCGGGCACGGACACGCCGCGCTCGTGGACCCAGACCGCCAACTGCGTGCGGGAGGTCAGACCGAGCTTGGCCAGAGCGCGCTCCACGTGATTCTCAGCGGTGCGGCGGGCGAGAACCAGATGGTCGGCGATCTCCTTGTTGGTCATACCGCGGGCCACCAGATCGGCGACCTGACGTTCTCGCCGGGTGAGGCCCGCGGTCCCGGACCGCCCGGCCGTGTCCCGCGGGACGTGGTCCGCCGTGTCCCGCAGGACGTAGTCCAGCGCCTGGGAGACCGGCAGGTCCGCTCCCTGGCGCACCGCGTGCTCGAACGCGGCATCGCCGATGGCGTCGCGGACCGCCGTCTCGCACACGCGCCGATCGCCGGCCATGAAGGGCGCCGTGGAAAGCCTGCCGCCGACCGTCGTCCACAACGCGTCGAGAACGCCCAGGAGCCGGGCGGCGCGGTCGTGAGCTCCGCCGGCCGCGGCGCTCCAGGCGGAGATCTCCACGCACATGGCGATGTCCCACCAGTCGCCGAACGGCCGCAGCAGCCGGACGGCTTCCCTGGCGAGCGCGTCCGCGGCCTTCCCGTCGCCCTGCTTCCAGCGGAGCAGACCGCGCGTGAACAGGCTGAGCCCGCGCACCCACGACTCACCGTGCTCGGTGGTGGCGGTCTCGCACTCCCGGCAGAGCGCTTCGGCGCGCGGGTGATCGCCGCTGAGAACGGCCACCAGGGCGAGTTTGAACAGGCATTCGCAGGCCGCACCCAGATCATCGAGGGCGCGGTGGCCCTCCAGCGCGGTCTCGAAGTGGACCGAGGAGCGGTCCAGGTCCCCGGCGAAAGAGGCCACCACGCCGAGATGGTGCTCGGTCCAGGCGAGCGTGGCCGCGTCCCCCAGGCGTTCGGCGGCCGCGCGGGCCTCCGCGATCAGGGGCAGCGCCTCTTCCGGAGCGCCGTGCAGGATGGTCAGATAGGCCAGGGCGGACAGCGCCCGGGCGCGCAGCGGGCTCGCGGTGCCGTCGCGCGCTTCGGCGTCCAGCAGGCGGGACAGCCATTGCCGGCCCTCGCTCAGGGAGCCCCGGGTGATCCAGTAGTGCCGGGGGGCCATGGCGAGCGCCAGGCCGGCCGCGGCTTCGCCGGGGGTCTCCCGACAGAAGCCCAGCGCCGTGCGGACGTCGGCGTGGTCGGCTCGTAACCGAGCGAACCAGCCGACCTGGGCGGGTCCGAACGACGCGGCCTGAGCGCGCGCGGACATGGCGAGCCAGTGGTCGCGGTGCCGTGCGCGGTACACCGCGAGTTCCCCGCTCGCGGCCAACTGTTCCTGGCCGTACTCACGGACGGTCCCCAGCATGGCGAACCGCGAACGGCCCTCTACTTCCTGACGCAGAAGAAGGGACTTGTCCACCAGCCCGTCCACCGCCTCGGTGACGGCCTGTGCGGGCAGGTCCGGCGTGACGCAGACGGCTTCGAGTCCTGCCAGGTCGAAGCCGCCCGCGAACACCGACGAGCGTGCCCACACGGCACGTTCCTGCTCCGTGCACAGCGCGTGGCTCCAGTCGATCACCCCGCGAAGCGTGCGCTGCCGGGGCGGGGCGGCGCGGCTTCCGAGGGTCAGCAGGTCGAACCGGCCGGCGAGACGATCGAGGAGTTCCTGGGGGGACAGGGTGCGCATGCGGGCGGCGGCCAACTCGATGGCCAGCGGCACACCGTCGAGCCGGCCGACCAGCCGCACCACCGCGTCGGCGTTCTCGGCGGTGACGCGGAAGCCGGGCCGCACGGCGGCCGCGCGCTGTTCGAAGAGGGTGACGGCCGGATAGCGGCCCGGCGCCTTGCCGGCCGCCGGACCAGGAGATGGCGGAACACACAACGGCGGTACCTGGAAGATCTGTTCACCCGTCAGCCGGAGCGCCTGCCGGCTCGTCGCCAGCACGCGCAGACCCGGCAGGGCCCGCAGCAGCGTGTCGACGAGACGGGCGCAACCACCCACCAGATGCTCGCAGTTGTCGAGCAGCAGCAGCGACCGCCGGCCTTGGAGGTGATCCACGACCACCTGCAGCGTCGGCCGCCCGGACCGGTCGACGAGGCCGAGCGCGGTGGCCACCTCCTGGGCCAGGAACTCCTCGTCGCGCAGAGCGGCCAGCTCCACCAGGTGCACGTCGTCGGAGGACCCCCGGGTCACCGCGGCCGCCACCTGGAAGCCCAGCCGCGTCTTGCCGACGCCGCCCACTCCGGTGAGCGTCACCAGGCGTGCCGTGGCGAGCATGCGCCGGATCCGGGTGACCTCGCCGCGCCGGCCGACCAGGGCGGTCAGGTCGGCCGGTATGCCGTCGTCTCGTCCCGGCCGCCCCACAGCTCCCATGCTGCCAACATAGCGGCCTCGTCCGGGGGTTCGCGGGCACCGGCAGGGGCGCGCAACCGGCTCTCCCGGGCGCCCGGAGAACGGTGCGCCCGGCGTGCGTCGCGTCAGCGCCCGGTGAGGCGGTCGGTCAGGCGTCCCAGCAGGGGTACGCACTCGCGGAGTTGGTCCTGCTCGTCGGCGCTGAGCTCGTCCCGGATGGCGCTGTTGAGCCAGCCGGCGCGCTGAGCGCGTTCCCGCGTCAGGCGGGCGCGGCCGGCGTCGGTGATGTGCAGCACGAGTTTGCGGCCGTCGCTGGCATGCGGTTCCGCGCGGACCAGGCCGGACCGGAGGAGTTCCTTCACGGATCTGGCCGCCGCCTGGTGGGTCACGCCGCGCAGGTGGGCGAGATCGGCCGTCGTCTGCGGGCCGCCGCGGTCCAGGTGGCCGAGGACGGCGGCCTCCCCGGAGGGCATCGTGTCCACCACTCGCACCGCACGGACCAGTTCCCCGATCACCTGCCGGAGGTCTTCGGCCAGGGCGTCGTCGTTCATGGCTTCACCCTATCCGAAGTATGTAATCTAGATGTACAACCTTGTTGTACATCTCACCACCTCACCTTCAGTGCTCACATGACGAAACGATCAGGGACGACACCATGCAGCTCACGAAGTTCGGCCATGCCTGTGTTCGCATCGAGAGGGACGGCCGCCGCCTTGTCGTCGATCCGGGCGGGCTGACGGAACCGCACGCGCTGGACGGCGCCGACGCCGTTCTGGTCACCCACGAGCACTTCGACCACTTCTCCGAGGATGCCCTCCGCGCGGCCGCGCGGAACAACCCCGGCCTGAGGATCTGGACCAACACCTCTGTGGCCGGGCAACTGGACGGCCTCGGGTCGCGCGTCACCGCCGTCGGCGAGGGCGAGGCCTTCACCGCGGCCGGCTTCGACGTGAAGGTCCACGGGACGTGGCACGCGCCCGTCCACGCCGACTTCCCGCGGGTCGCGAACATCGGCTTCCTCATCGACGACACCCTGTTCCACCCCGGCGACGCCCTCACCGTCCCGGACACCACCGTCGACACCCTGCTGCTGCCCGTGCACGGCCCCTGGTCCACGACCGGTCAGCTCATCGACTACGTGCGCGAGGTCTCCCCGAAGCAGACGTACGCCGTCCACGACGGCGCCCTCAACGATGTCGGCAGCACGATGATCGCGGGCCTGCTGAACGGGATCGGCCCCGGCGCCGCGGCACCCCATCGCCGCCTGGTCCCGGGCGAGTCGATCGAGATCGCATGAGGCCACCGGACGGGCGCCGGGGTGTGCCCGCTCGGACCCGGACCCGGACCCGCGGCCCGGTCCGACACCCGCGCGGACGCCGGACGCCCCCGTCCCCCGCCGGGGGCGTCCGTGCCCTGCACCTTCGCGCCCCGGACTCGTGCTCCCCAGGTCATACAACTCGCCCAGATGCTCGTCGAGTTCACCCGGCACCCCCCCACAGGCGGAGTTCACCTCCGACCCGGCGGAACCGGCCCTGATCACAGTGGAGTTCTTCACCGAGCGGGGCCCCGGTGCGTCTGGCACATGGGCCGTGAGCTGCTGCAGGGCGGCTTGACGCCGATGAGCGGCGCCGGCGACATCCGGATGTGGCCGACGCACGTCACCGGTGAGGAGGCGGAACCCGCGCGGTGCCTTGAGCGGGCCCGCACCCATCGCGTGGCGTGCTCGTCAGGGGTTCCGTACCCTGGAGAACGTGGCCGTCACGCCCGGCCGGCGGGGGCGTTCGGCCTGGTGAGCACGGGTTTCCGCCAGTGCCGAGGGCCGGGCATCCGTGTCCGTCGCATGACGCCGGGACCTCCGCCCGACCGCGTCCGGCACTCCCCCGCAGGGCCGTCGTGGCGCCTTCCGCCGGAGGAACGCGCCCAGACCCGGACCGCCGTGTTCCCCCTGCGTGACCGCCGCCGGACAGGCCGCGTCCGCCCTCAGCGGGCCGGGTGGGCGACAGAACCGCGATGACTTACGTACACGCGGCGCCACCGCCACCCCGCCGCCGCCGGATCCGGCAGTCAAACGACGGACGTCGTCCGCGGGACGCCGCGACAGGATCAGTGATGTCAGCTCATTCCGATCCCTACTTCGCACAAGGATGAAAATGACCACCAAATGGTTGATAACCGGCGCGTCCCGCGGTTTCGGGCGCGCCCTGGCGGAAGCGGTTCTGGAGAACGGTGACCGGCTGGTGGCGACCGCGCGCCGTCCGGAGCAGCTCGACGACCTGGTCTCCCGCTACGGCGGGCAGGTGCGTTCGGTCGCCCTGGACGTCACCGACACCGCCGCGGCCAGGAACGCGGTGCGGGCCGCCGTGGACTCCTTCGGCCGTCTGGACGTCGTCGTGAACAACGCCGGGTACGCCAACAGCGCGCCCATCGAGGAGATGACGGAGGACGACTTCCGGGGTCAGTTCGAGGCGAACTTCTTCGGGGTCGTCAACGTCACCCGCGCGGCTCTTCCGGTGCTGCGCGCTCAGCGCTCCGGCACGTTCCTGCAGTTCTCCTCGCTGGGCGGCAGGGTGGGCGGCACGCCGGGCATGGGCGCCTACCAGAGCGCGAAGTTCGCGGTGGAGGGCTTCTCGGAGGTGCTGGCCAACGAGGTCGCGCCGTTCGGGGTGCGGGTCGTCATCGTCGAGCCGGGCGCGTTCCGGACGGACTGGCAGGGCTCGTCCATGGAACTCCACGCCGTGGGTGCCGACTACGAGCAGACCGTCGGCGCCATGAACGAGTACCGGGCGCGGAACAACGGGACGCAGCCCGGTGACCCGGTCCGCGCCGCCCGGGTCCTCATCGACGTGGCCGGGCACGCCGAGCCACCGCGCCGGCTGCCGCTCGGCGCCCAGGCCGTGACCATGGCCCTCGAAGCCGGAGACGCCCGCGCCGCCGAGACGAGGAAGTGGGCGGAGGCCAGCGCCGCCGCGGACTTCCCGGCGTAGGCACGACGCACGCTCCACCTCCTCCGGTCGGCCTCACCCGCGCGGTGCTTCACGGGAGGGCTTCGCCGAGGCCATCCACGACGCGGTGAAGGCGCCCGAGCCGCGTCACTGGGTGGTCCTGGGCAGCGACGCGCAGCGCCGCATCGGCGTCAAGCCGGACCAGCTCCGGGCCGAGTTCGAGGCGGGCAGGGAACTGGCCCTCAGCACGGACTTTCCGGGCGCGGCCGCCAACGCCGTGCTCTGAGCACCGTGGATCGGCTCCGCGGACGCCTGCGGTGATGCCGCCGGCGTCCGCGGACAGCGTCACGCCGCTTGTCCCGCACGGGGAGCGGTCGCGCCCCGGCCGGCCTTGGCGGCTTCCACCATGCGCTGGTGGAGGTCACGGGCGTCGTGCTCGGTCGCCGCCGGTACGGGGCTGCCGACGATCGTGAACCAATCGGTCGCACCGCTGTACTGAACCGCCAGTTCCGCCTGGCCGTCGACCCAGGTGGTGTGGAGGGTGATGTCACCGTGGACGGGGCCGATCTCCACGGTGTCGACGCCCCCGGATCCGCTGAGGATGCCCTGCGTCGTCCAGGCCGTCCATTCGCCCATGGGTCACCTCCGCGGTTCGGATTCCCCCCGGGTGGAGTCATCCGGCTCCGCCACGAATTACCTCGTATGGAGCATTTTATGCGCATTCGCGGCCGGGATGTGCGGGGCGGGCCGCCCGGTGCCGTGGGCGCCGGGCCTCAGGCGCGGCCGTGGAGCTTCTGGGACCGGCGCGAGAGGGAGTCCAGGATGACGGCGCCGAGCAGGACGCCGCCGGTGACCATGTACTGCACGGCCGTCTCCAGGCCGATCAGGACCATCCCGGACGCGATGGACTGGATGACCAGGATGCCCAGCAGCGCGGACCAGGTCGTGCCGCGTCCGCCGAAGAGGCTGACCCCGCCGATGACGGCGGCGGCGATCGCGTTGATCAGCAGGGTGGTGGAGCCGGATGTCTGTCCCACCGACGCCACCCGTGACGTCAGGAACAGGCCGCCGACCGCGGCCAGGGTGCCGGACATCGCGAAGGCGGATACGCGTGTCCAGACCACGTTGATACCCGAACGGCGGGCGGCCTCGGCCTCTCCCCCGATCGCGAAGATCCGTCTTCCGTAGGTGGTGCGCCGCAGGACGAAGTCGAGGCCGACGACGAACACCAGGAAGACCAGGAGGGCGAGCGGCACGCCCCGGAAGTCCTCCAGGACCCAGGCGGCCGCGAACGAGGGAGCGGCGACGCCCAGGGTGCGCTCGGCGATCTCCCACACCGGCAGGGCGGACATCCCGGCACGGCTTCGCGCGCGGTTGTCCCGGTATGTCATCACGAAGAACGCGCCGGTGCCCAGCGCCGCCAGGCCGTAGGCGAGCGCCGCGCTGTGGAAGTAGCGGGTGCTGAGTTCCGCGACCAGCCCGCGGTCGCCCAGGTCGATGGTCCCGCTGGCTCCCAGCACGTAGAGCATCAGGCCGTTCCACACCAGCAGCCCCGCCAGGGTGACGACGAACGCCGGGACGCCGACGCGGGCGAAGAAGAACCCCTGGATGGTCCCGATGGCGGCCCCCGAGAGCAGGGCCGAGACGATGGCGAGCCATTCGGGCTCGCCGCTGTTGACGTACATCACCGCGAAGATCGACGCCGTGAGTCCGCTGACGGAACCGACCGACAGGTCCACCTCCCCCAGCAGCAGGACGAAGACGATGCCCACGGCGACCAGGCCGGGGCCGACGATGTCCACGCAGATGTCCGACAGGTTGCGGGGGGACAGGAAGTTGTGGTTCAGGCTCTGGAAGACGATCCACGTCACCAGCAGGGAGACGACGACGGGGAACGCGCCGAGTCTGCCGCTGCGCAGCCGGTCGCCGAGCGAGCGGAGGTAGCCCTTCAGCCCCTGCCGGCCGGGTTCGCCGGGGCCACCGCCCGGTCGGACGGTGGCCCGGCGCTCTCCGGCCGTGCGGCCGGCCGCCTTGGCGCCTCCGGCGTCACCGGGGGCGTCCGCGCCGTTCACAGCATGTCCTCCCAGGGCTTGGTCGCGCGCTGCGTCACGGCGTTGTCGGTGGCACCGGTGATGGAGGACACGATCTGCTCGTGCGTCGTGGAGGGCACGTCGAAGAAGCCGTTGTTGCGGCCGTGCCGCAGCACCGCGGCCTGGTCGGCGACGGCCTTGACGTCACCGAGGTTGTGGCTGATGAGCATGATCGCGGTGCCCTGGTCCCGCAGGCGGTCGATCAGGTCGAGGAACTGCGCGGTCTGCTCGATCCCCAGGGCGGCGGTGGGCTCGTCGAGGACGAGCAGCCGGGGGCGGCTGAGGATGGCGCGGCCGATGGCCACCGACTGACGCTGCCCCGCGGAGAGGGTGGCGACGGGGACCCGCACGTTCGGCCGGTGCTTGGTCAGGATCGCCAGCGGTTCCAGTTCCAGGGCCTGGCGTTCCATGGCGACCTCGTCCAGCACGCCCGCCCGCGTGATCTCGTGGCCCAGGAAGAGGTTTCCGACCACGTCGAGGTTCTCGCACAGCGCGAGGTCCTGGTACACGCCGGCGATGCCCAGCTCCTGGGCGTCGCGGGGGCGCTGGATCCGTACCGGCCGGCCACACCACTCGATGACCCCCGCGTCGGCCGGCCCGACTCCGGTGATCGCCTTGAGGAGCGTGGACTTGCCGGCGCCGTTGTCGCCGACGAGCGCGACGACCTCACCCGCGTGGATCTCCAGCTCGATGTCGGTGAGCGCCTGGACGGCACCGAACCGCTTGCAGATTCCGTGCAGAGCGAGCACCGGTGTGCTCGACACATCAATCACCTCCCGCCGGTCACCGACTCGCCTCGCGTCGCCGCCTGGTGCCATCGTCCGCACGCGGCGCGGCGCACCCGCCGGGTTCAGCCGGTGAGTCCGGCGTCACGGCAGGCGGACTGGACCTTCGGTGTGCATATCTGCTGGACCGTGTAGACACCCGCGTCGACGATCGTCTGCTTGACGTTGCCCCGGTTCACCGCGACCGGAGTGCCCAGGTACGCCGGTATGTCCTTGGTGGTGTCGTTGCTGATCCGCTGCTTGGCGATCGCGTCGATCGGCATGCCGCGGGCCAGGGCCACCGCCATCTCGGCGGCCGCGTCGGCCTCGGCCGCGAAGGACTTGTAGACCGTGACGGCCTGCTCGCCGGTCACGACGCGCCGTACCGCGGCGAGGTCGGCGTCCTCACCGGTGACGGGAGGCTGCGGCGTGACGTTCTCGGCCTTCAGGGCGGTGACGACGCCCGTCGCCAGTCCGTCGTTGGCCGAGTAGACGCCGTCGAAACCGTGCGGGCCCAGCTTGGCGACCGCCGCGAGGGTGTTGGTGAACGCGTTCTGCGGGATCCATCCGGTGGTGTTGTACTCGGCGACGACGTCCGCCTTGCCCTGGAACACCGACAGGGCGCCCTTCCGCAGGGCCTTGGCGTTCGGGTCGGTGGGTTCGCCGTTCATCATGACGATCCGGGGCCGGCCCGCGCCCTTTCCGAGGGCGGCCAGCAGTCCCTGGGCCTGCAGCCGTCCGATCATCTCGGAGTCGTAGCCCGAGTAGGCCGACAGCGGGCCGTCGGCGAGACGGTCGTAGGAGACCACCGGTACGTGGCTCGCGTGCGCCCGCCTGACCGAGGTGGCCAGCGCCTTGCTCTCGACCGGGGACAGGATCAGCACCCGCACACCGTTGGCGATCATCGAGTTCACCTGCGACTGCTGGGTGGCGACGTCGGCCGAGGCGTTGGCGTACCGCACGGTGCAGGTTCCGCAGAGCTGCTTGACGCGTTTCTCGATCAGCGGCTTGTCGAACTTGGTCCAGCGCGGGGTGTGCGTGTCGGGCAGCAGCACGCCGACGGTGAAGCCCCCCTCGGCGGCGGTCCCCCGGTGGGCCACTTGGGCCGTGCCGTGCGGGGCCAGCACCAGGACCAGGCCCGCCGTCAGGGCGGCGACCAGCCCGCGCGTCCGTCCGCGGCTCCAACCGCGCCTCATCGCCATGACGCCTCCCGGCCTGCCCCGGCCTCGGCGTCGGCCTCGGCGTGCTGAGGCGGCAGATCGATCTCGCCCCACACCTGCTTGCCACCGCTGAGCGGCACCGATCCCCACGCGGCGCAGACGGCCTCCACGAGGAGGATGCCGCGGCCTCCGGTGGCCTCCCAGTCGATGCCCGTGGGCTTGACGGGTGCGCGGGGCGAGGAGTCGCTCACCGCGACACGCATGCGTTCCCCGGCCAGGGTGAGG
The DNA here is from genome assembly GCF_019890725.1 of Actinacidiphila acidipaludis. Taxonomy (GTDB): domain Bacteria; phylum Actinomycetota; class Actinomycetes; order Streptomycetales; family Streptomycetaceae; genus Actinacidiphila; species Actinacidiphila acidipaludis. The sequence goes on along the minus strand of NZ_JAINZZ010000029.1, from coordinate 17,013 downwards.
TTCAGGTGCACCTCGCCGCTGGTGTGCGTCATGGCGTTGGTGACGAGTTCGGAGACGACCAGCAGGATCGCGTCCGTCTCCCGTGTCTCGTGCCAGGAGCGCAGCACCCGCGCGGTGAAACGCCGGGCGTGCATCACGGCGTCCGGCAGCCGCCACACCGACCAGCTCGCCCGCCGCGGCCGGACCGGCAGCCCGTCGTAGCGCAGCAGCAGGAGGGCCACGTCGTCCTCGCGCCGCTCGGTCGTCCCGATCAGTGCGTCGGCCGTGCGGTCCGCCTCACCCGGATCGGCCGAGGCCAGCACCCTGCGGACCCGCTGTACACCGTCCTCCAGATGGAGCTTCGAGGACTCGACCAGACCGTCCGTGAACAGGGCCAGGACGCTCCCGGGGGCCATACCGAGGGCGGTCATCGGGAAGTCGGCGCTCGCGATCACGCCGAGCGGCGGTCCGCCCTCGGCCTCGACCTCGCGCGTCGCGCCGTCCGGTGCTCGCAGCACCGGCTGCGGGTGGCCGGCCCGGACCACCCAGGCCTCGCCGTCCTCGACGTCGAGCGCGACGTAGCAGCAGGTCGCGAACGCCTCGGTGTCCAGGCCGATGAGCAGGCGGTTGGCGTGGGACATCACCACGTCGGGCGGGTGCCCCTCGACGGCGTAGGCGCGGATCCCGGTACGGATCTGACCCATGATCGTCGCCGCCTCGGCACTGTGGCCCTGCACGTCGCCGATGACCAGCGCAACGGACCGGTCGGACACCGGGATCACGTCGTACCAGTCACCGCCCACGGCGAGCCCCGTCGTCGCGGGCAGGTACCGGGCGACCGCCGTGCCGCCGGGCAGGACCGGCAGGGCGCGGGGCAGCAGGCTGCGCTGCAGTATCGAGGTGAACTCGTTCTCGGCGTCGTGGGAACGGGCGCGGGCCAGCGCGTGCCCGACCAGCCCCGCGGCCGAGGTCAGGAGCGCGCGCTCCCCGGCGCCGAACTCGTGCGGCTCGTCCCAGCCCAGCAGGCACACGCCCGCCATGCGTCCGTCCGCCGGGAGCGGCAGGACCGCGAGTCCTCCCGGGCCGGCCTCGGCGAGACCCGGCTCCAGGCCGCTGCTGGAGGCCCACAGGCGGGTGCGGCCCTCGCTCAGCACGCCCTCCAGCGTGGGCAGGTCGCCCGGCGAGGTGTCCGGCCATTCCGAGTGCCACTGCGAGCGCCAGGTGCCCCACACCGCGGGCCCGTGCGGCTCCATGCCGGTCACCACCAGCCGGCCCGCGTGCAGCTCGGCGAGCACCACGGTGTCGGCCCCCAGCGGGTCCCGCAGGGCGGTGACCACGGCATGGCTCACGTCGCTGACCGTGGCCGCCGCGGCGAGGGCGACCGAGAGGCGCTGGGCCCGGGGCACCCCGGCCCCCGTCGGCCGCAGGTGCGACGCCTCCGCGATCACGCCCAGCAGCCGGCGCGGCCGCCCCCCGTCGTCCGTCAGCACGCGGAAACGCAGCCGAACCCTGCGCAGCCCGCCGTCAGGGCGGCGCACCCGGAAGTCGAGGTCCTCGCCACAGGGCCGGCCCGCATGCGGCTCCAGGACGGACATCAGTGCGGGAAGATCCTCCAGGACGGTCTGCGCCAGCACCGTCTCCACACGCCCGTCGAAACGGTCCTCCGGCAGGCCCAGGAGGTCCAGCGCCTGCCGGTCCGCCTCGATCCGGCCGGTGACCGGCGCCAGAGTGAACGAACCCATGCGCCCGAGGTCCACCCAGGGGCTCTCCGGCCGGGTTCCCGGCTCCCGCACGCCGGGGTCGGCGACCGTGCCCGTACCGCCCCGGGTGCCTTCTGTCTCCATCCGCATGGACACCTGGTCGGCGTACAGCTCGAGGAAGCTGCGCTGCTCGGCGCCGGATCCGTTCCCGCCGGGAGCTCTGACGGCCAGGCATCCCATGAGCGTCTCGCCGGCCGCCAGCGGGGCGGCCCCCAGCCACTCGCCCGCGGTCCGCGGGGCGCCGTCCGCCGGGAGGGCCTCCCTGGCCGTCCTGGACCCGATCACCGCGAGGTCGTCGGCTTCCGCGACGGCGGACCACACGAGCTCGCCGGTGCGGAAGGCCTCGGCCACCGCGGAACGGCCCGACGTCGGGTAGCTCACCGGGAAAGCGGCGCCGTCCCCCGGCTCCTCCTCCACCGCCTCGCTCAGACGCAGCCGCCCGGACTGCTCGTCCGGCACGTAGACGGCGGCCGCGGCCGCCCCTCTGAAGACCATGCCCTCCTCCGCCATACATCCCCCGCGTCCCTGTCGCCGGCCGACGTCGGTGCGCCAGGACCGCGATCCGGCAGGACCCGGGGGCGACGGGCACGGGAGGTACCGAATGGGCTGCCCGTTCCGACCCACCTCAGACATATTAGATACCTATTGCGGCGGAATGTCTCCTGACTCGGCTGCGGGACCGTGAAGCTGTCCGCCGTCCGTGCGGTGCCGCCTGCCGCTGGGCTGCCCGGTCCTCGACTTCCGGGGTGCCCCCCGGGCCGCCTCCGTTTCCGGGGTGCCCCTTTCGGTGCGTTGCCGACTGCTGCGCCGTCGTGGCTTGTCGCGCAGTTCCTCGCGCCCCTGTTATCGCTTGCCGTTCGTTCACGTATCGGGGGCAGTCCGGAAGCGTCTCCTCGGACTGTGCATGGCGGCTACTTACGAATTGGCTGGTCGGGCGGATGCACATTCCTGCGGGGAGCGCTTCCTCCCCACCCCCTGGCAGTGAAAGTGGCCGCATGGGGTGTTACCGGGGTACCCCGGTCCTGCCCAGGCGGCTCCATGGACCACCAAGGGGGTGGGGAGGAAGCGCTCCCCGCAAGGACTTGTGCACACACCCGCCCAGCCCCTTCGTAAAAACGGTCACGCACAAGTCCGAGGAGACGCTTCCGGACTGCCCCCAACGTGCGGACAAACGGCACGTGAAACAGGGGCGCGGGGAACTGCGCGAGCAACCCACCACCGGCGGAAAGCCGGGAAGGCACCGCAAGGGGCAGGACGAGCCCCGACGGGGGCGCGAGGAACGGCGCGAGCAAGCGGCCACCGGGTGGACGACGGCAACGGCGGATCGGGGGCACCCCGGGGGCGGGAACCCGCGGTGACGGGCGGCGGCTCGTCATGTTCAACGGCGCGGCGCGGAGGATTGGTTCCGCTGCGGGACGTGACGTTTCGCCCAGCTCCTGGGCCTGTCAGAACAGGCCGGAACCGCTTCATACTCCGGGACCGGACGGCACGACGGGTGAAGGAGCACGGTGAGCGCAGCGGCAGCAGCAGGGACCTGGAGGCTCGGGGATCTGGAGGTGAACCGCATCGGGTACGGCGCGATGCGGCTGACGGGCAACGGCATGGCGGGGAACTCCGACGGCACGCCGATCGACCGCGATGCCGCCGTCGGGCTGCTGCACCGCGCGTTCGAGCTCGGCGTCAACCACATCGACACGGCCGCTTTCTACTTCTCGCCCCTGCGCTCGGCGAACGAGCTGATCAATCGCGCCCTCGCGTCCTGGCGCGGCGACGTGGTCGTGGTGACCAAGGTCGGCCCGGCACGCGATCCCTCCGGCGAGTGGCTGCCCAGGGACCGTCCCGACCGGCTGCGCGGCCAGGTCGAGGAGAACCTGCGCCAGCTCGGCCGGGACTGCCTGGACGTGGTGAACCTGCGCGCCGCCGGTCCCCGCACCGTCTCGATCGCCGAGCACTTCGGCGCGCTCGCCGAGCTGCGTGAGGCCGGCTTGATCCGGCATCTCGGGCTCTCCGCCGTGCTGCCCCGGCACGTGACCGAGGCGCAGACGATCGCGCCCGTGGTCTGCGTGCAGAACTCCTACGGCCTGGACTGGCGCCGGTCCGACGAGACCGGACTGGTGGACCTGTGCGGTGAGCGGGGCATCGCCTTCGTCCCGTTCTTCTCCGTCTCCGGCCTGCGGCGTGAGGCCGCCGCAGGCCGTGAGCAGGATGCGCGCGTACGGTCCGTCGCCCGCGCCCACGATGCGACGCCGGCCCAGGTACGGCTCGCCTGGACCCTCCACCGCGGCCCGCATGTGCTGGCCATTCCCGGCACCAGTAACCCCGCGCACCTGGCGGAGAACATCGCCGCGGGGAGTCTGCGCCTGACCGGCGAGGAGCTGGCCCTGCTGGGCACGCCGGCCGGGGGCACGCCCTGAGCCCGTACGGTCAGTGGGTGGTCCTGCGGCGCCGGGCCAGCAGCGTGCCGGTGCCGGTCAGCAGCAGGATCACGGCCGCACCGGCCACCGGCAGTGTGGCGCCCGCGCCGGTCGCGGCCAGGGAACCGTCCGGGGTGAGACCGCCCGTGGACGATGACCCGCCGCCGCTGGCGCCAGAGCCGCCCCCGCTGCCCGAGGTGGTACCGCCCGAAGCGGAACCGCCGGACGAACCGCCGCCGCCGGTCGTCGCCGAGCCGGGCCGGGCGACGGTGAGGGAGGCGACGTCGTTGGCCAGGTTCGTGTCGTGCGTGGGGGCCTCGGTGGAGGGCACGACCCGCACGGAACCGGCCGCGCCCTGGGTGGCGGCAGGCACCAGCCGGTCGATCCGCAGGGAGAACCGCAGCACGAACTGCCCGTGCAGGACCAGCGGTTCGCGCATCGCGCAGCGGTAGACGCCTGGTGTCCGCAGTTCGCACAGCGGGCCGGGGCCGGGTGAGGTGCCCGGCGGCAGGGGGGCGACCCGCTCGGTCTTCAGCAGGCTGACGCCTGCGGGCAGAGTGACGACGAACGCCCCGTCGGCGCCGCTCTGGGTGAGGCTTCCCGGGCCTGCGTTGCGCACGCCCAGGTTCAGCCGGACGACGTCGCCCTTTTTGCCGTGCAGGGTCCCCCCGATCGCCTGGTAGTCGGCGTGCTGCTCCGCCACGACGTGGAACCAGCCCGAGGTCAGCCCGGTTTTCTGGTCGGCGACTCGGTGGAGTGTCAGCGCGGGGCCGTCGCCGGTCACGTAGGCGGCGGGGTCGAAGTCCTGAGACGGCGGGATGCTGCCGGCCGGTCTGATGTCGTAGGTGATGAAGCCGTCCATCAGCGGCGCTCGGGTCCGGTAGCTCAGCGGCCGGCCGATGGTCCACACCTGGCCGGGGGCGATCTCGTCGGGGAAGGAACACCAGAAGTCGTTGCGCGGCGCGGGCGGGTAGTGGCAGTTGGACGGCCGTTCGCCGGCCACGGCGAACGCCTGGGCGTCGGCCGGGGTCGTGGTGGTGTCGGAGGTGTGGAAGTGGAGGGTGAAGCCCTGCCGGGGGCTGGCGTCACCGGTGTTGGCGATGACGGGTGAGAACGGCAGGGCGGTGCCGGGCGGTACGGCGGTGCGTTCGGGCAGGACGGCGGTCAGGAGCGAGGGCGTCCCGATGACCGTCCGCACGTGGGCGGTCGCGTCCGCCGCGCCGGCGCTGGACGCGGTCACCGAGATGTCGGCTTCGGACTGCGCCTGGGCCCCGTCGGCCGCCAGCAGGTGGAAGGGGCTGAGCCGTTTGACGTTCGGCGCGAGGTCGCAGGTGACCACCAGTTCCTGCGCCGTACAGCCGTCCTGGGTGTCCAGGTCCGTCATGACCACCCGGCCCGCCAGGGCCGACGCGTCGACGACGAGGTGCCGGGGCCCGCTGGTCAGGTCGCCCGTCGTGCCGATCCCGATGGTCAGCGTCGAGTTGAACGCGCCGTTGTTGCCGGCCCCGGCCTCCACGTAGAGCGTGGGCGTCACGTCCAGGGTGAGCGCCGGTGTCGCGGCCTGCGCGGACGGTGCCGCGCCCACGCCCGCCGCGGTCATCCCCAGGGCCGCGCACGCCAGCGCCAGTCCCACGACGGCCCCGCGCCGCGCCGGTCTGTTACCTCTCGGTTCTCCCATGACCTTCCCCCTCCTGCGGGCGGACGAGCCCGCAACGGCTGTCAGTCACAAGACATCTGAGGGAACGCCGGAGTTGCCCTGCTCTGCCCGCCGAATTCAGGTCGGCCCGGCGTCGCTCTACTGCGCCGTCCGGAACGAGGCGGCCCAGGTGCGGTCGCGGCCCGGGAGGCCTCCGGTCCCGATCTGGCAGACGTAGGGGCAGAAGATGCTGTTGAGCACCCAAGGGGAGCTGTCCGGGCCGAAGTCGGGGATCGGCGCGCCCTGGGTGATGCCGTAGCCGGCCACGGCGAGCTTGCCCGTGGCCCGCAGATCCGCGATCTCGTTGGTGATGAACGTCTTGTGGTTGGCGAACCACGTGTTGGAGAGCAGGAAATCGTTCCACTTCTGCTCCGTGAAGGGGTTGTTGGCGGCGTTGTGGATGACCTGCCACACCGGAGTGCCCGCCGGGGTGCCGTAGGCCGCCGTGAACGACGGGTCCACCGGGTCGGCCATGTGCTGCTTCCAGAGCTGGATCAGGGAGAACTCGGTGGCGAGGAACTTCTGGTCCGGGCGGAGGTAGGGCAGCACGAAGTCGGTGTACGCCTGCGCCGCGTCGATGCCCGCCACGTGCGGATGGATGTCCACGCCGGCGATGTCGGCGTTACCGGCCGCGAAGGTCATCCAGCGCTTCGTCTGCGCGTTCTGGTTCGCGGGGTCCTCCAGGCCGTTGAGCGCACCCATGTACAGGGCGGTCTTGCAGTCGGTCCCGAAGTGATCCTTCCGGTACTGGACGGCGTGCTGGGCGATCGCCTCGTAGAAGTCGTTGATGAGGGAGGTGGTGCGGTCCACCGGTCGCGTCTCGTAGAACGGCTCGTTCCCGACGGTGAGGATGTCGACCGTGCCGAGCACCGCGCCGAGCACCTTGTCGAACCGGGCCAGAGCCGTGTCCATGGCCGTCGTGCCGGGAACCGGGATCGCCGTGTCGTGGTACTGGAACTTCGTCGACAGCACGGTGCCGTAGCCGTCGGCGGCGGCCTGCAGCAGCTTCGCCATCCCGGTCTGCGTGGCCGGGTCCCCCTGGTCGGCGTCGGACATCAGGTAGAAGCCCCGGATCCAGGTGGCGGACACGGCCGCCAGCTCGGCGTAGTCGATCGCGTCCAGGGACTCGTTGACGTTGGCGGCCAGGACGCCCGAGGCGGGAGGTGCGGTCACCTGGACCACCGAGGCGGCGGCCGGCGCGGCGTCGAGGGAGTGGCCCGCACCGGCGGCCCCGCCCTCACCGCGTGTGCCGATCGCGCGGCCGACCCCGAGTCCGGCGACGGCGAGCGCGGTGCCGGTGGACAGCCCGAGCAACCGGCGCCGCGACATCAGTCCGCTCTGCGGTCCGTCGCCGGATTCCGTTCCCTTTTCCCACATGTGCCCCGCCCGCCCTTCCGGTTCGTCCGGTCATCGATCAGCGGAGGCTGACGGTATCGCAACTCACCATGAATTCAAGGGCGTCGAGTCGATTTCCGTCCGCCTCGACCGAGTTGAATTAATCCGGAATTTTTCCGGCTCCACCGGGGGGTTCGGACCGGGCCCGCTGTGCCATGCTGATCCGAACTCCTACGCGAAGTCGTGGCCGGGGCGAACGCTGCTCGAATGTCCACTGATGAATATCGATCGGGACAGTCCGGCGTGAGTCCGGTGCATTTCCGGGATTTTCAGCGCGGTCCTGGCCTTCTGGCGGCTCAGCGATTGAAGTAGAAGCCTGCGTCGAGGTCCGCGAGCAGGGTGGGGTGGGTCGGCTCCCAGCCGAGCAGTTCGCGCGTCGCCTGGTTCGACATCTTGACGTCGATGCCGATGAAGGGGAAGGCCCTGAAGTGCTCCGCCGCCCGCTGCGCCGACATGCTGACCGCCTCGATGCCCAGGTGGCGGGCGACGGACTCGGCGATGGTACGGACCGGGACGCCGGCCTCGGTGGCGCCGGTGACCTGCGAGCCGGCCGGGGCCTTCTCCACCGCGAGCGCCCAGACGCGGGCCACGTCGAGGGTGTGGCCCGCGGCCCAGGTGTTGGCGCCGTCACCGAGGTAGCCGGCGACGCCGGACCGGCGGGCGATCCGGAGGTACTGCGGGATGAATCCGTTGCGGTCGCGCTCGCCGTGCGTGACGTTCGGGACCGCGACCAGGACGGTGCGCACGCCGCGCTCGGTGTATCCGTGGAGGGCGAGCGCGACCTTGGCGCGGGGATTCCGGTGGTTCACGAGGTCCTCGACGCGGCCCAGGCCGATGCCGAGGAAAGCCTTGCCGGTGTCGACGAGTTCGCCGCAGATCGCGTGGACGACTTCTTCGTCCTGCGCGGCGACCTCGGCGAATCGGCCGGACGCGATGCCCTCGTGCTGGAAGCCGAGGTGGACGACCGCATCGGCATTGCGGGCAGCCTCACGCAGACCGTCGAGATCGGTCAGGTTCCCGCGGCTGACCTCGGCGCCCATCGCCCTGACGGTCGCCGCCGCCTCGTCGGAACGAGCGAGGCCGACCACATCGTGACCCGCGTGGATGAGCTCAGGAACAACAGCGGAGCCGATGTGACCGCTGGCGCCGGTGACGAAGACACGCATGAGGATCTCCCCGGGAAGTGATGTGACTTGGTAACGTCACCGTAGCATGGGTGACGTTACCAAGTCACGTCACCTAGGATTGCCCCCATGGCGCGATGGGAACCGAACACACGCGAACGGCTGATCCGCGCCGCGGTCGAGCTGTTCGCGGAGCAGGGATACGAGGCGACGACGGTCAACGAGATCGCCGAGCGGGCCGGCGGCCTGACCAAGACCACGTTTTTCCGGCACTTCACCGACAAGCGCGAAGTACTGTTCGCCGGGCAGGAGATCCACAGCCGGATCATGGCCGAGGCGATCGCCGAGGCGCCCGAATCGGCCACGACTCTGGAGATGGTCGGCCTGGCGCTGGACGGTCTCGCGTCGTCGTTCACGGAGGACCGGCGGGAGATCGGGCGGCGGCTTCGGGCGGTCATCGCGAACAGCGCGGAGCTGCAGGAGCGCTCCGCCTTCAAGCGGGCGGCGCTCTCCGAGTCGATGGCGCAGGCGCTTCGCACGCGCGGCGTCTCGGAACTCGTCGCCGATCTCGCGGCCGAACTGGGGGTGCGTGCGTTCTACGGCGCGTTCGACCGGTGGACGTCGGCGGCGGATCCGCGGACTCTCGACGCGTACACGCGAGAGGTGTTCGGCGAGTTGAAGACGGCGCTGTCCGTGCTCGGATAGCCCGCCCGGCGGGGGTGCGGCGCCGCGTGATACGCCGATCCGCTCCCCGGATGCGAGGCGGCTACCGATGCGTAACGTGGAAGAGGAGAACGGTCCGGCCGCGGGGCGGTCACGCAGTGGCTGTCCCGGTGTGAGCGGGCCGTACGCGGCGACCTTTGGGGGCTTGCGCGCCGCAGGCGCGGAGCCCGGAAAAGAGGTGTCCCGATGGGTGCTGCACCGCAGACCGTGCAGAGGGCGGAACTGTCCCAGGAGGAGACACGGGACGTCGAACGCCCGTGGTACCTCGACGCCGACACCGGGGAGCTGAAGCCGGACGGGCACGACGATCCGGATCAGGAGGACCAGCCGGCATCGGTGCGCGTGGCGCGCTGGATCTTTGATTGACCGGGCAACGGGCCGACGGCCGATGGACCGAGAACCGCGTCTGGGCGCGGCACCCTCGGCGCAGCGGTTCGGCCCTCATCGTCGGCGCCGGTGCCGTGGGCGGCTTCCTGGCCGAGGAACTGGCCCGGATCGGGTTCAGCCCCCTGTGCCTGGTCGACCCCGACACCCTCGCGGTGGAGAACCTGGTCCGCCATCCGCTCGGCGCCCGGGCCGTCGGGCGGCCGAAGGCCACGGCACTCGCGGAGAGTATCGGCCGCGACTTCCCGCCCTGCGCCATCACCGGTCTGGACCGTGACTTCCTGGCGATCCCCGAGGGCGAGCAGCGGGCGCTGGTCGCGGCGTTCGACGTGGTGGTGGCCGCGACGGACTCCATCGCCTGCCAGCGCCACGTCAACCGTGTGGCGCTCGCCGCCGGCGTCCCCGCGGTGTATCCGGCGGTCTGGGTCGACCGGCGCATCCGCGACGCCGAGGTCGGCGAGATCCTGTGGGTGCTGCCGGGCGGGCGCACGCCCTGCTACGAGTGCGCGGCGGCGTTCCGTGAGTCGGCGTCGGACGCCCAGGCCGCGCGCGGCGCCCGGGTGGACATCCAGCTGGTCGTTCTGGCGACGGCCCAGATCGTCCGCGCGCTGGCGCATCCCGACGACGAGGGGTCGGTGAGCCTCGACCCGCAGACCAACGCCGTCTACCTCCACGGCCTGACCCCCACCTCACCCGCCGTCCGCGCGGCCTTCCCCACCTCCGGCCTGAGCAGCCGCAACGTCCGGGTCTCCTTCCCCGCCCGGCCCTGCCCCGCCTGCCACGGCCGGCGGGCCCCGCTGGCCCCCGGCACCCTGCCGGGTCAGGAGCCGATACTCCCCGTCGACGGTGAATCGGAGCTCCAGCGGCCGCCTCTCACCGTGATCGCGGTGATCGCCCTCTTCGTGCTGACGTTCTTCGTTGCCACCGTCGTCCACGCCGGGGCCGGCTGAACCGTGTGCTGCCGCGTCCTCGCCCCCACGGTGACCAGCCGGTTTCCCAGCCTTGCCAGGCATGGACGGCGCGGTTGCGGTGCCAGGACATGCGCGAACGGCCGGGCACTGCCACCCTCGAACTGATGGCCTGAGCCGCACCGGCAGTAGCGCGGCACTGCCCCCTCCGGTGCCGTCCGGCCGGCCCCCCTCATCTCCCCGACACACATCCTGCGCGACCGCGCATGCTCTTCCCGCAGTGGAAAAGGAGGAGAGGACATGACGCTGACCCGAAACCGGATCCGCGGCATCCCCGCGAACCGCGGCGTCCTGACGCCGGCCGGCTAGCCACGGGAACGTCTCCATGTCTGTACGAGACAGGCGTGCCGAGCTGAGCACAGCGGCTTCGAGCCCCCTCGCGCGGGAAGTGACGAAGTTCGCGGTCGTGGGCGGCGCCGGCGTGGCGGTGAACCTGCTGACCTTCAATCTCGTCCGGCACGCCACGTCGATCGCCGTCGTGCCGGCGAGCGTCATCGCCACCGTCGTGTCGATCGTCTTCAACTACGTGGGCTTCCGCTACTTCGCCTACAAGGACCGGGACAAGAGCTGCTGCCCGCGCGAGATGGGGCTCTTCCTGGTGTTCAGCGCCATCGGGCTGCTGATCGAGAACGGCGTGCTCGCCCTCGCGACATACGGCTTCGGCTGGGACTCCCCGCTGCAGAGCAACGTCTTCAAGTTCTCCGGGATCGCCCTCGCGACGCTGTTCCGCTTCTGGTCCTACCGGACGTGGGTCTTCCGCGTGGTCCCCGAACCGTCCGGCGCGAGACGAGGCGGCGCGGGAGCCGGCGGTACGGGACGAGGCGATACGGGACAAGGCAGCGCCGGACGGCGGGCAAGCCGCGTCGCGGCTGTCCGCGAGCGGGTCTCCGTACGGGGGTCGCCGGGCACGGACCTGGCAGCCGGATCCGTCCTGGACGACGTGCGCGCGTCCCTGCGGTCCGCGATGCCCGGCATCCTGCTGTTCATCGCCGCGCGGACCGTCAGCCTGATGGGACTGCTGCTGCTCAGCCCCGGGTCCCCCGGCCACACCGTCCACCGCCTCGCCGTGCGCTGGGACGCCGTCTGGTACATCGGGATCGCCCGGCACGGCTACGACCACTCCTTCCACCCGCACATGGGGGTCGGGCACCCCTCCCCACGCAGCAACCTGGCGTTCTTCCCGGTGTATCCCCTCCTGCTCCGGGGCGCTCACACCGTGCTGCCCGGGGTGGGCTGGGGCGGGGCCGCGCTGCTGGTGGCCTGCGCCTGCGCCCTGGTCGCGGCCTGGGGCATCCACGCGGTGACGGCGCTGTGTTACGGCCGTCGGGTGGCCGTGCTGACGACGGTGCTGTGGGGCATCGCGCCGGTGGCCGTGGTGGAGACCGCCGGGTACAGCGAGTCCGCGTTCACGGCACTGGCCGCCTGGGCGCTGCTGGCGGTCCTGAAACGCCACTGGTTGCCGGCCGCGGCGCTGTCGGTGGCGGCCGGGCTGACCCGCCCGGTCGGGGCCGCGGTGGCGGCCGCGGTCATGGCGGAGGCCTGCCGCGAGGTCGTACGGCGCTGCCGTGGCCGACCCTCGGCAGCGGTACCCGGCGCGCCCTCCCCCGCCGGGCCGACGGCCGAGCCCGCACCGGCGCGGCTGTGGAGGCCGGTCGCCGCGTTCATCGCCGCTCCCCTGGGCTGGCTGGGCTTCATCGCGTGGACGGGCTGGAGGATGCACGACTGGCGGGCGTACTTCCGCATCCAGCGCATGTGGAACTCGCGCTTCGACTTCGGGCTCCGGACCGCCGAGGGGTTTCGCAAGCTGTTCACCCACGGCACGCCGGTCAACCTCTTCTTCCCGGTCACCGCCGTGCTGCTCGTCGCGGCCATCGCGCTGCTGGTGGTGACGATCGGCCAGCGACAGCCACTGGCCCTGGTGGTCTACAGCCTGATCGTCACCGTCGTCGCGCTGGGCGACACGGCGCACTGGTCGTCCCGGGGACGCTTCCTGCTCCCGGCCTTCCCTCTGCTGATCCCGGTCGCCAAGGCGTTGTCCCGGGCCCGCGACCACCTGACACGGTTCGCGGTCCTGGCCGGCATCGGCACGCTCTCCGCCTGCTACGGAACGTACTTGATGCTGTACTCGGTCGGCGCGCCCTGAACGCCGGCGTCACCCTCCTCCCCCGCTCGCCGCCCACGACGACGGCGCCCTCAGTCGGCCGCCGGTGGCGTCGGACGGCCGTGCTTCTTGATCGACTGCTCGATCGCGTGGGCGGTCGCCGTGAACGTCTCGATCTGCTCGGCCGTCAGGTCGTGGACGGAGATGTCCTCCAGGGTGCGCCACATGGCGGCGATCGGCTCACGCAGGGCGCGTCCGGCGTCGGTGAGGCGGACGACCATGACCCGCCGGTCGTGGTCGGCCGGTTCGCGAGTGAGGAGTCCGGCCTCCTGCATGCGGCGCAGGGACTTGGAGACGGTGGAGTGGTCGAGGCCGACGCTGTCGAGGAGTTCGGACTGGGTCTGGCCGTCGCGGTCGTAGAGCTGCATGAGGAGCAGTTCCTGCCCGGGGTGCAGGTTCATGGCGCGGAGCATGGCCGCCGCGTGACCGCGGTGGGCGCGGGCGAGCTGGAAGACGGCGTAGCTGAGGCGTCCGTCGCGCGCCGTGCCGGGGGGCCTGGAGGCAGGGTCGGTCATCGCATCTCCTCAGGCACGGCCGCGGGTCGGGTAGTCGGTGTACCCGGTTTCACCGCCGCCGTAGAAGGTGGCCGGGTCGGGCGCGTTCAGCGGCGCCCCAGAGCGTACCCGTTCGACCAGGTCGGGGTTGGCCAGTGCGAGCGCGCCCACGGAGACGATGTCGGCCCGGCCGTCGGAGACGTCCTTGGCGCGCGCCGGCAGGCCGGCGCCCGCGCGGTTGAGCACGAGCGCCGTGGGCCACAGCGACCGCAGCGTGTCCAGCAGTGCCTCGTCGCCGGTGTGGACCAGGTGGAGATAGGCGAGGTCCAGCGGTGCGAGGGCGCGCAGCAACGCCGGGTACAGCTGGTGTGTGTCGTCCTCGCGGATGTCGTTGTAAGGGTTGCCGGGCGACAGGCGCAGGCCGGTGCGCCCCGGGCCGATCTCGTCGGCGACGGCCGCCGCGACCTCGACGGCGAAGCGGATGCGGTTCTCGACCGGTCCGCCGTAGCCGTCGGTGCGCCGGTTGGCGTTGGAGGACAGGAACTGGTGGACGAGATAACCGTTGGCGCCGTGGATCTCCACGCCGTCCGCGCCCGCCGCGACCGCGCCGGCGGCCGCGCGCCGGAAGTCCGCAACCGTCGCGGTGATCTCCAGGGCGGACAGTGCCCGGGGCCGCGGCATCTCCTGCGGCCCGGACGCGGTGAACATCACGCCCGCGGGCCGCACCGCGGACGGCGCGACCGGCTGCCGTCCGTGCGGGGTGTTGCCGGGGTGGGCGATGCGCCCGACGTGCATCAGCTGCACGACGACCCGTCCGCCCGCGGCGTGCACGGCGTCGGTGACCTTGCGCCACCCGGCGACCTGCTCCGCGGTGTGGATACCGGGGGTCAGCAGGTAGCCCTGGCCGTCCGCCGACGGCTGGGTGCCCTCGGTGATGATCAGGGCGTTCGAGGCGCGCTGGGCGTAGTACTCGGCGTTGAGTTCCGTCGGAACGCCTTCGGTGGTGCTGCGGTTGCGCGTCATGGGGGCCATGACGAGCCGGTGCGGCAGGCGGATGTCCCCCGCCTGGATGGGCTGCCACAGAGGGGTCAGATCGTCGGTGGGCATGGCAACGTCCTTATGTAGGTGCGTGATTCGGTACGGAAGCGGGAAGGGCCGGTCCGGGGGGAGCGACCGGTGCGTGCGGAGGCGGGTCCGTGCGAGTCGGCTGCTGGTGAGCAGGGCAGGGCCGGCCCCGCACCAGGCGGGGCCCCGCCCTTGCGCGGGGACATCAGCCGACGGTGAGGACGAGCTTTCCGCGGTTGTGACCGGCGTCGCTGGCCTGCTGGGCCTTCGCGGCCTCCGCGAGCGGATAGGTCGCGCCGACCGTGGTCACCAGCGTGCCGTCCGCCGCCTGTTGGGCGAGTTCGGCCAGCCGGGCCGCCGAACGGCGCTGCGGGCCCTCGGCGAACACGACGCCGAGTTCGCGAGCCCTGAAGTCGGCGGTGGTGACGATCCGTTCGGTGCCGCCCCGCAGGGTGATGGAGTCCTCCAGCGCCCCCTTGCCCGCGGCGTCGAACACCGCGTCCACACCGTCGGGGGCGACCGCCCGGACCCGCTCGACCAGGCCCTCCCCGTAGATCAGCGGCGTCGCGCCGAGCGAGGCGACGTAGTCCTGGTTGGCGCGACCGGCGGTGCCGATGACGTGGGCGCCGCGAGCGACCGCGAGCTGGACCGCGATGGTGCCGAGCGCGCCGGACGCGCCGTGGATCAGCAGGGTCTCGCCGGCCCTGACGTCCAGCAGGTCCAGGACCCGGTCGGCACCGTCACCGGCCACCGGCAGTGCGGCCGCGTGCGTCCAGTCCAGGCCCGCGGGCTTGGGGGCGAGGACGGCCGCGGGGGCCAGGGCGTACTCGGCGTAGGCACCGGTGTCGGACCAGCCGAGCACCTCGTCACCCACCTTCAGCGCATCGACACCGTCACCGAGGGCGTCGACGACCCCGGCGATCTCCCCGCCGGGAACGGCGGGCAGGGTCGTCGGGAAGATCGCCTCCATGATCCCGGAGCGGATCTTCCCGTCCACGGGGTTGACCCCGATCGCCCGCACCCGGACGCGGACCTGACCGGGGCCGGGCTCGGGGATCTCGGTCTCCGCCTCGTGCAGGACCTCGGTGCCGCCGAACGCGTCGAAAACGATGGCCTTCATGACTGCTGTCTCCTTCGGTGGGTTTCAACCGGCGACCGCATTATGTGGCCGACCACATAAACGTAGCACTCATTATGTGGCTAGCCAAGTATTTGGGTGCACGGCCGGGCGAGGGACCGGCCGCGGTGCCCGTCCCCACCGAAGGACGGCGCCCCGCCTCGCGCCGCAGGGCCGAGGCGGGACGCCGTCCTCGAGGTGTCAGAGCGTCTTGGTCTGGCCGCCGTCGACGAGGGTCTCCGTTCCCGTGATGTTGGCGGCGACGGGCGAGGCGAGGAACACGGCGAGGTCGGCGATCTCGTGCGGCTCGCTGACCCGGCCCGAGCTGATGCCCATGTTCTGCGGCACGACAACGTCGAGCGCTTCCTGCGCGGTGGTGCCGGCGGCCGCGGCGGTGGCGTCGGCGAAGCCGCCCGGCGCGGTCCAGAAGGGGGTGCGGACCGGTCCGGGAGCGATCGCGTTGACCCGGACGCCCTGGGGCGCGAACTCCTCCGACAGGGACTTGTTCAGGTTCGTCAGCGCGGCCTTGGCCGCCGAGTAGTCGACCACCATGGGGAACGGCAGCCGGGCGTTGATCGAGCTGATGTTGACGATGGCCGCTCCGCCGGCGGCGACCATGTGCGGCAGCGCCGCGCGACTCGCCCGTACGGCACTGAAGAAGGTCAGGTCGAAGATCCGCTGCCACTCGGCGTCGCTGACATGGAGAAAGCTGTCGCGGGGCTCGGCGGCGCCGACGTTGTTGACGAGGATGTCCAGGTGCCGGTGACGCTCGACGGCCCGCCGGACGAGGTCCTCGGCACCCTGGGCCGTGGACAGGTCCACGGACACGATCGTGACGTCGTGGGCGGCTGCCAGGGCGTCCAGTTCGGGCGTCGACGTGCGGCTGCCGGCCACCACCTTCACGCCCTCTGCGGCCAGCCTCTCGACCACGGCCAGACCGATGCCCTTGCTCGCCCCGGTGACGACGGCGACCTTGTCCTTGAGGTGCAGCTCCATGACGGCCTACTTTCTGGATTGATCAATACATAATTACGGTACGACAAAACGGACTTCATGCGAGGCGACGCCACGAGGCCCGCAGGAGTTCAGTCCAGGACGCGCATCGCCGTGGACAGTGCGTCGTCCACGAAATCCCGCCCCACGCGCGCCTGGCCGACGACCCGGACACCCTGGACGAAGGTGGTGAGGAACCTGGCCAGCCCCCGCGGGTCCTTGTCCTCGGACAGTTCCCCGCGCGCCCGCGCGCGCTCCAGCGCACCCGCGAGGAGGGACTCCACCTGCCGGATCGCCGCGGCGACGCGATCCTCCACCAGAGCCCGGTCGCCGCACTGGGTGGCGGTGTTGACCACCAGACAGCCACGCGCCGGATCGGCGAGGTCCGCCTCGATCAGCGAAGCGAGCAGTCTCCGCACCGCGGGGCGGATCTCGTCCTCCGCGTCGAGGGCGTTCTCCAGGTCGCGCCGCTGCAGGGAGACGTACCGGTCGAGGGAGCGGACGTAGAGCTGCTCCTTCGACCCGAAGGCGGCGTAGAAGCTGCCACTGCCTATCGACAGCTCTTTCAGCAGGTCGGGCAGGGAGGTGTCCGCGTAGCCACGGCGCCAGAACAGGTCCATGGCGCGATCCACCGCCTGGTCGATGTCGAACTCCCTGGTGCGTGCCATGCCCTCAAAGGTAGCGCGGTTTCTGGAATAGTCAATCCAGTATTCGATGCCCGGCGCGCTCTCGCGTTCACC
>NZ_JAINZZ010000028.1 GCF_019890725.1 Actinacidiphila acidipaludis | reverse complement strand
GCACCATGAGCGCCGGCATCGGCCACGGCGGCGCCGGCCGCTCCGCCTACCTCGCCTATCTGGTCCCCGGCCTGCTGCTGATGACCGTCGGCAGCACGACGATCGGCAGCGCGATCTCGGTCTCCAACGACATGACCGAGGGCATCATCGCCCGCTTCCGCACCATGGCCATCCACCGGCCGTCCGTGATCATCGGGCACGTCGTGGGCGGCGTCCTGCAGGCCGTCACCAGCGTGGTGCTGGTCGGTGCGATCGGGGTGGCGATCGGGTTCCGCTCGACGGGGGCCACGGTGCTGGATTGGCTCGCGGCGTTCGGGCTGCTCGTGCTGTTCGCACTGGCGCTGACCTGGATCGCGGTGGGCATGGGTCTGGTCAGCCCGAGCGCCGAGGCGGCCGGCAACAACGCGATGCCGCTGATCTTCCTGCCGCTCATCTCCAGCGCGTTCGTGCCGGTGCACGCCATGCCCGGCTGGTTCCAGCCCGTCGCGAAGTACCAGCCGTTCACACCCGCCATCGAGACACTGCGCGGGCTGCTGCTCGGCACACCCATCGGCCACAACGGCTGGCTCGCCGTCGCCTGGTGTCTCGGCCTCACCGCACTCGGGTACGTCTGGGCGATGGCGACGTTCAACCGGGACCCGAAGTAGGGGGCCGCACCCCGCGGAGAGGGTCAGCCGGTGGCCACGACCGGGCCGGCGGTGACCTGGGGCGGGTTGGGGAGGAGGGCGGCGAGGTTGTCACGGACGAAGGCCGCGGCCCGCTTCACCGACTCCTCGGTCCCGACCCGGTCCTCGAAGATGCTGGTCGAGAGCATGACGCCATCGCCGGCGTCGACCCAGTAGTAGGCCACGAATCCGGGGACCTGCTGGAGGAGGGGCACGAAACCGTCGGCCACGCGGCGCGCGGCCTCACCGGGCTGGGTCACCCCTTCGTACCGCCGAATCACTGCGTACATGGCTGGACTCCTCGGGCTCCCGCGGTCACCTTGCGCGAAACGACATACCCCGACCGCGCACCCCTCCCTCACGGCGCGCCCCGGCGTGACTCGGATAGCCGCATCGCGGGCTCGCCCCGGAGGCCGGGGAGGCGCGGGCTCGGAGTACCCGGCGGGCCTTCCGCGCCGGCGCCGGCCGTCAGGGAAGAAGCGAGGCGCCGTGCGGAGGGCGGACGGCCGGGTGGTCGGGCCAGGGGAAGGCGTAGCGGGGGTCGGCGCCGCGGCTGACGCGCACGAAGCGGAGGAGTTCGCGGACGATGCCGGCGTTGCCCATCGCCCAGCCGGTGCAGGGTTCGAGGTCGCTCGGGGTGGCCCGGTGCTCGACGTTGGACCAGCGGGCGCCGGCGGCGTCCCGGGTCGCCCGGGCGGCGAGGTCCGCGACGAGGACGTGGGCGAAGTCGTGCGGGTCCCGCTGTTCGGCGATGCGGTCGCAGGCCAGGGCCAGGACGCCCGCGGTGCCGCAGCAGCGGCCGTTGTTGTCCCAGAAGCCGGGGCGCAGCCGCTGCGGCAGGCCCGCGTGGGTGACCGTGTGCCAGCAGCGGTCGGCCAGGGCGGGCCACGCCGGGTCGCCTGTGACGTCCCGCAGCAGCCGGAAGACCTGGGCGTCGCCGGCCGGGCCGTGGCACCAGCCGTAGCTGATCGGCTCGACCAGCTCGGGCCGGTACTGCGGGGTGGAGTGCCGGACCAGGAATCCCTCCGGCCCGGCCTCGTCCCGAGCCACGATGTCCGACGCGCCGGCCAGCGCCAGCTCCACCAGGTCCGCGCGGCCGGTGGCGTCGCCGACCCGGGCCAGTGCCAGGACCATGCCGAGCGCGCCGTGGGAGATGTGGTGCACCCGGGCGTCGACGCCGGCGCGATGAGCCCACTGGACGCCTGCCGGGGTCCGCTCCGCCTCCTGGAGGTAGGGCTCCAGGGCCAGCACGGCCAGGTCGGCGTCGCCTGCCAGCAGCGCCCCGAGGCCGATGCCCGCGTTGCCGCCCATCAGCTCGAAGAACTCGTTCCAGCGGGTGCCGTCGAAGTGCGACCGGACGACGTCGAGGGCGTGGTCGGCGGCGGCTCCGGCGGCCGCGTCGCCGAGCTCGCGCTGGACGGCCCGCAGGGCGAGGGCCATGCCGGTGCGGCCGAAGTAGAGGGAGTCGCCGTCGAAGGCGCCGACGGCTTCGGCGATGCCGCGGGCCGCGCGCACGGCGGTGTCGGCCCAGGCGTCGTCACCGAAGTGCCGCCAGGCCTCCAGGAGCACGGGGACGATCCCGGCCGTGCCGGTGTAGAGCGTGGGGTTGAGCGCGGTGTCCGAGGGGCGGGTCGTCCAGGCGAGGCCGCCGCCGGGCGTCTCCCGTGCCACCCCCATCAGCCAGCGCAGCCCGTCCGCCGCGAGTGCCTCGACCTCGTCGACCGCCACGACCGTGGCTTCCGGTGCCGTCATGGGCTCACTCTCCCATGATCGTCCGGCCCGCCCGGGGGCGGGTGCACGGCCGGAGCCGGGCCGCCGCACGGCAATGCCCCCGAACCGCGGGGGGCGGCCAGGGGCACTCGGGGGACGGGGGCTCAGCGCTTGGCGTAGTCGGCGAAGCCCTGCCAGTCGATCACGACGCAGCGGTCGTCGCCGACGATCCACGCGTCGTGGCCGGCCGGGATGACACCGACGTCACCGGGGCCGTACTCCGTCTCCTCGCCGTCGTCCATGACGACCTTCATGCGGCCGGAGACGAAGTAGCACAGGTGGGCGGCCTGGCAGCTGTCGGTCTTGGCGATCGGCTTCACGTGCTTGGACCACTGCCACCCGGGTTCGAACACCGCCCTGCCGACCGGGCCCGCCTCGACGTCGAGGAGTTCGAGCTGGCCGGTGCCTCCTTCGAACGGACGGACTTCATCGGGCTTGTCGAAACTCTTGTTGATGAGACCGGACATGGCACACGCTCCTGGATCGAGCATCGCTCTCCTTCAATCGTCCCTCGGTCCGGGAGCGGCGGCACCCGGGCCACGGGGACGGAGCGCGCACAGCCGAGGGCCCCTCGCGCCTGCGGAGGCATCCGCGCGAGGGGCCCTCGGGGTGTCGGAAGAGCGGTCGGTCAGTGGGTGCACCCGCTGCACTGGCACGGGCCGCCCGACTGGCAGCCGCACCCGCAGCCCGAGCCGCAGCCGCACGCGGCGACCAGCGGGAGCGGGATCCGCAGCGGGGCGGCGTCAGGCGTGGACCGGTCGTGTACGGGCTGTGGCGTGGGGGATTCCGGCATCAGTACACCCTCCTCAGGCTTGCCTCCCCCCAGTGAAGCCGGATGCGATACGGCGCATCAACGGCGCACAGGGGCAGTCCGCCGCATTCCGCGCACTTCAAGCGCCCCACGCCCCCGTGTTTGGGCGGTTACGCCCCTTCGACGGGCGTCGGCGCGGGTGCCAGCTCGTCGGCGTGCTCACCGGTCACCAGGTAGACGACGCGCTTGGCCACGGACACCGCGTGGTCGGCGAACCGCTCGTAGTAGCGGCCGACCAGGGTGACGTCCACGGCCGTCTCGATGCCGTGCTTCCAGCGGTCGTCCAGCAGGTGCTGGAAGAGGGTGCGGTGCAGCTCGTCCATGCGGTCGTCGTCCGCCTCGAGCTGCAGGGCGTCGTCGACGTCCTTGCTGACGATGACCTCGGCCGCCTTGGCCATGAGGCGCTGGGCGAGCTGGCCCATCTCCAGGATGGTGCTGTGCAGGTCGCTGGGCACCGCGCTCTCGGGGAAGCGCAGCCGGGCCAGCTTGGCGACGTGACGGGCGAGGTCGCCGGACCGCTCCAGGTCCGCGGACATCCGCAGGGACGTCACGACGATCCGCAGGTCGGTGGCCACCGGCTGCTGCCGGGCGAGCAGGGTGATCGCCTGGTTCTCCAGGTCGCGCTGGAGGTCGTCGACCTTCTCGTCGGCCGCGATCACGCTCTCCGCCACGTTCAGGTCCGCGTCGAGCAGCGCAGTGGTGGCCCGCCCGATCGCGGACCCGACGAGGCGGGCCATCTCGACCAGCCCGTCACCGATCGAGTCCAGCTCCTCGTGGTATGCGTCGCGCATCGCTTTCCTTCCGTCTGTAACGAGGCTTCTCCGCCACGTTTCCACGCTGACGGGCGCACGCGTACCGGTCGCGCACCCGGAGTGAACCACCACCTACGTGAAGGTGAACTCTTGGCAACGTACATCCGAGAGCTCTCTCACAGGCTTGTCGGGTGCGTGAACAGTCCACCTAACCTGGAGCCATGGACGTGAACGCGGCCGTTGCCGCAGCCAGTGCGATCGCCGGTCTTCTGACCGGCGTCATCGCTGTGCTCGCGTTCCGCTGGAGCGAGCGGGAACTGTCCCGCCCGACTCGTACCGCACTGCGATCCGATCAGAGCACCGCCGTGCTGCCGCCCGGCGTGGACACCGTGCTGTCGGTGCTCCGCTCCTCGGCGGTCGTCCTGGACGAGGGCGACACGGTGGTCAAGGCCAGCTCGGCGGCGTACGCCCTCGGACTGGTCCGCGGCGGCCGGCTGGCCGTCGACCAGATGCTGCAGATGGCCCGCGAGACCCGGCGGGACGGCGAGATACGGCAGGTCGAGCTCGATCTGCCGCGCCGCGGCGCGGGCCGCGGCGAGGGACTGGCGGTCTCCGCCCGCGTGGCCCCGCTGGGCTCGCGGCTGGTGCTGCTGCTGGTCGAGGACCTCACCGAGGCCCGCCGGATCGAGGCGGTGCGCAGGGACTTCGTGGCGAACGTCAGCCACGAGCTGAAGACGCCGGTCGGCGCCCTGTCCCTGCTGTCCGAGGCCGTGATGGACGCGGCGGACGACCCCGAGGCGGTCAACCGCTTCGCGGGCCGCATGCAGATCGAGGCCACCCGCCTGACCAGCCTGGTCCAGGAGATCATCGACCTGTCCCGGGTGCAGAACGACGACCTGCTCGACGACGCCGAGCCGGTCGCCGTGGACGACCTCGTCGCCGAGGCCGTCGACCGCTGCCGCCACCAGGCCAACACCAAACAGATCACCATGGCCACCGGAACGACCCCGGACCTCTTCATCTGGGGCAACCGCGGCCAGCTCGCCGCCGCTCTCGGCAACCTCGTCGAGAACGCCGTCAACTACAGCCCGGTCCGCACCCGGGTCGGCATCGCCGGCCGCCGGATCGGCGCGCCGGGAGGGGATCTCATCGAGATCTCCGTGACGGACCAGGGCATCGGCATATCCGAGAAGGACCGCGAGCGGATCTTCGAACGCTTCTACCGGGTCGACCCGGCGCGTTCGCGGGCCACCGGCGGCACCGGGCTCGGGCTGTCCATCGTCAAGCACGTGGCCGCCTCGCACGGCGGGGAGGTCACGGTGTGGAGTGCCGAAAGCCAGGGCTCCACGTTCACTCTGCGGCTCCCCGAGGCCGGAATCGCCCGCGACCGGGCGCTCCCTCCGGGCCTCGACCCCGACGCCGAGGTGGATCACGAGCCGGGCGACGAGCCCGCCGACGAGCCCACTGCGGATCAGCTCTTCCAGACTCTCCCCGAACACATCCCCGCCCCGGAGGTCCTTCCGTGACACGCGTACTCGTCGTCGAGGACGAAGAGTCCTTCAGCGACGCGCTGTCGTACATGCTGCGCAAGGAGGGCTTCGAGGTCGCGATCTCCGCGACCGGGCCCGACGGCCTCGACGAGTTCGAGCGCAACGGCGCCGACCTGGTCCTGCTCGACCTGATGCTGCCCGGCCTGCCCGGCACCGAGGTCTGCCGCCAGCTGCGGCTGAAGTCCAATGTCCCGGTGATCATGGTGACCGCCAAGGACAGCGAGATCGACAAGGTCGTCGGCCTGGAGATAGGCGCCGACGACTACGTGACCAAGCCGTTCTCCTCGCGCGAGCTGGTCGCCCGCATCCGCGCCGTGCTGCGCCGGCGGGGTGAGCCGGAGGAGGTCTCGCCGGCCGCCCTGGAGGCCGGTCCGGTGCGCATGGACGTGGACCGCCACGTCGTGACCGTCGGCGGCGGCAAGGTGGACCTGCCGCTGAAGGAGTTCGACCTGCTGGAGATGCTGCTGCGCAACGCCGGCCGGGTGCTGACGCGGATGCAGCTCATCGACCGGGTGTGGGGCGCGGACTACGTCGGCGACACCAAGACCCTCGACGTCCACGTCAAGCGCCTGCGGGCCAAGATCGAGCCGGACCCGGGCGCGCCGCGCTACCTGGTGACCGTGCGCGGACTGGGCTACAAGTTCGAGCCGTAGACCGCGGGACCGTGAAACAGCGAAGGGCCCGGCATGGGTGCCGGGCCCTTCGCGTGTGCCGTCCGCGGCGCGCTGTCGGCGCTCCGTCGGTGCTCCGTCAGGAGGTCGGCGTGGTGGTGTTCGTCGGCGTGGCCGGCGCGTTGGGCTTGGTGGTCGGGGTGGTGGTGCCGCCCTGACCGGCCGAGCTGTCCTGGCCGATCGTGCCGGGGGTGGCCGTGGCGGTGGTGGGCGCCGAGCTGGGCCCGTACGGCGCGAAGAAGCCGGCCGCCGGGGTCACGTTCACCGGCAGGCTGACCGCGCCCGCCTGGCTGAAGGTGAACGTCGCCTGCTGCACGTCGCCGTTGCGCAGGGACTCGCCGCCGCTCTGGACCACGGCCGAGGCGTTGCCCTTGCCGCCGAGAAGAACGGAGCCATGGGCCGGAACGACGACGCTGCCGCCGCCGTTGGGGGCCGCCAGGGTGGTGGTGACGTTCCCGCCCAGCGCGATCGACTGCAGTGTCTGGGGGGTGGAGCCGTTGTTGAACACCCGGGCGGTCACGGTCGAGGGACCGGACGGGTCGGTGAGGACGTACGCGTTCTGCACCTTGACGTCGCTGGTGCTCGACTGGGCGCTGTCCGGCTGGACCTCCAGGGTCTGCGCGTCGTTCCCGGCGGCGCAGGCGGCAGCAAGGGGAGCGAGCGAGAGCGCGAGTACGGCGGCGAGGGCGCCGCGACGGAAGCTGCTGCGGACCACGGCGGCGGCATCTCCTTGGGCAGGTACCTAGCAGGTATCGGAAGATCTTCTAGCGGCCTTAGATTACCGAGCCGTCGCCGGGCCCGCGCACCGGGCCCCGCCTTTAGCGTGATCACTTCCCCGGGATTTCCATGACTGTGCAAAATTGGATCTTCATCACGCCGCAGACCCGAACGGAGTAGCGACAAGCCACTCCTCTGGGGGTGACAAACACGGACGTATCGCCCCTTGTTCGGAGCCTTCCAGACCTGTGACGGTCATGTTTCGGGGTCCCCGTATACCCGCTCCGACCTGCGGATACCGTCGCCGTACGGCACCCTCCAGCACGTTCCGGGGTCGCTTGTCAAGCCCCGAGATATGCCCTGACCTGCGAAAACGCCATTCAGATGAGGCCGTTCCCGTGTTACCCTGGATAGCCACGGAAGGGGTACCTGTCACATGACGTTCAAGGTTGGCGACACCGTGGTCTATCCCCATCACGGGGCCGCGCTGATCGAGGCCATCGAAATTCGCCAGATCAAAGGCGTGGACAAGACCTACTTGGTGCTCAAGGTCGCCCAGGGCGACTTGACGGTGCGCGTGCCCGCGGACAATGCGGAGTTCGTCGGAGTACGCGACGTGGTTGGTCAGGAGGGTCTGGACCGGGTCTTCGAGGTGCTGCGCGCGCCGTACACCGAGGAGCCCACCAACTGGTCCCGCCGATACAAGGCAAATCTGGAGAAGCTCGCCTCCGGCGACGTCATCAAGGTGGCGGAAGTCGTCCGTGACCTGTGGCGTCGTGAGCGCGAGCGCGGCCTGTCGGCCGGCGAGAAGCGCATGCTCGCCAAGGCGCGGCAGATCCTGGTCAGCGAACTCGCTCTCGCGGAGAACACCAACGAGGACAAGGCCGAGGCGCTGCTCGACGAGGTCCTCGCGTCGTAAGACCGTCCCCTCCGGACGTTCTCGTGTCGCGCTCCTGACGGTGTGCCGAACCCACACCGCCTTCGGCGTACCGAACCACGCAGACGCATCCCCCGGCCAGCACCGGGGGACACCGCCGCAGCACCCGGCCGAGCGCTATCGCCGGGTGCTGCGGCATGCTTGTGCTCGCGTTCCCCCAGGACTTCACGGAAGGGGTCCCGGGAACGCGATGCCCGGCACGTTGAGTGCGATACCCATCTCATCCAAGGACACAAACCTGCGTACCGCAGCCGTCATTCCCGCCGCCGGACGTGGCGTCCGGCTCGGCCCCGGCGCGCCCAAGGCGCTGCGCACCCTGGGCGGGGTCCCGATCCTCGTCCACGCGGTGCGTGCGATGGCCCGCGCCCGTGCCGTCCAGGTGATCGTCGTGGTGGCCCCGCCCGAGGGCGCCGCCGACGTCCGGGCACTGCTCGACGCCCACGGACTGCCCGAGTCCACGGACATCAGCGTGGTGCCGGGCGGCGAGTCCCGGCAGGAGTCGGTGCGCCTCGGCCTGGCCGCGCTGCCCGACGACGTCGACGTGGTCCTCGTGCACGACGCGGCCCGACCGCTGGTGCCGGTGGAGACCGTCGAGTCCGTGGTCGAGGCGGTCCGCTCCGGCGCGCCCGCGGTCGTGCCCGGGCTGCCGATGGCCGACACCGTCAAGAGCGTGGACTCCGCGACGGGCGTCGTCACGGGCACCCCCGACCGCTCCCTGCTGCGGGCCGTGCAGACCCCGCAGGGCTTCGACCGGGCCACCCTCGGCAAGGCCCACGCGACCGTCACCCGCGACGTCACCGACGACGCCTCCATGGTCGAGCAGCTCGGCGTCCCCGTCCTGGTGGTGCCGGGGCACGAGGAGGCCTTCAAGGTCACCCGGCCGCTCGACCTGGTGCTCGCCGAGGCCGTCCTCGCCCGCCGGAGGGCCACCGATGGCTACTGAGCCCACCGAGCCGGGGACCCGGCCGGCCACGTCGCCGGTCCTGCCGCAGGTCGGCATCGGCACCGACATCCACGCCTTCGAGGAGGGCCGCGAGCTGTGGTGCGCGGGCCTGCTCTGGGAGGGCGAGGGCCCGGGGCTCGCCGGGCACTCCGACGCCGACGTCGTCGCCCACGCCGCGTGCAACGCCCTCTTCTCCGCCGCCGGCCTCGGTGACCTCGGCGCGCACTTCGGCACCGGGCGCCCGGAGTGGTCGGGCGCCTCGGGCGTCACCCTGCTCACCGAGGCGGCCCGGATCGTCCGCGCCGCCGGGTTCACCATCGGCAACGTCGCCGTCCAGGTGGTCGGGCAGCGCCCGAAGATCGGCAAGCGCCGCGAGGAGGCCCAGAAAGTGCTGTCGGCCGCCGTCGGCGCCCCGGTCGCGGTGAGCGCCGCCACCACCGACGGCCTCGGTTTCACCGGTCGCGGCGAGGGCCTCGCGGCGATCGCCACGGCGCTGGTGGCCCGGGTCTGAGCGGGCCGCGGTCCGCTCCCGGGCGGACCGCGGGCGCCGCTGTAGCAGACCTCGACCGGGAGGTTGCGAAGAGGCACAAGGCACCCGCCCCGGGCCGATACCCTGGGTGCGTGACTATTCGCCTGTACGACACCAACGCGCGCCAGGTCCGTGACTTCACCCCGCTCCGGCCGGGCTGCGTCTCGATCTACCTGTGTGGCGCCACCGTGCAGGCGGCCCCGCACATCGGGCACATCCGGTCGGGGCTCAACTTCGACATCATGCAGCGGTGGTTCCGCTACCGCGGCTACGACGTGACCTTCGTCCGCAACGTCACGGACATCGACGACAAGATCATCGCGAAGTCGGCTGTCCAGGGCCGCCCGTGGTGGGCCATCGGCTACGAGAACGAGCGCGCGTTCAACGCGGGCTACGACGCCCTCGGCTGCCAGCCGCCCACCTACGAGCCCCGCGCCACCGGTCACATCCCCGAGATGATCGAGATGATGCAGGGCCTCATCGAGCGCGGCCACGCCTATGTCGCCGACGGAAACGTCTACTTCGACGTGCGCTCGTACGCGGACTACCTGGAGCTGTCCAACCAGGAGCTGGAGAACCTCCGCCAGCCCGAGGGCGAGGGCGAGACCGGCAAGCGCGACCAGCGCGACTTCGCCATGTGGAAGGCCGTCAAGCCGGGCGAGCCGTCCTGGGACACCCCGTGGGGCCGCGGCCGTCCCGGCTGGCACCTGGAGTGCTCGGCGATGGCCCACAAGTACCTGGGCGAGGCCTTCGACATCCACGGCGGCGGCATCGACCTGATCTTCCCGCACCACGAGAACGAGATCGCCCAGGCCAAGGCGTTCGGCGACGCGTTCGCGCAGTACTGGGTGCACAACGCCTGGGTCACCATGAGCGGCGAGAAGATGAGCAAGTCGCTCGACAACTCCGTACTGGTCTCCGACATGGTGCAGCGCTGGCGGCCGATCGTGCTGCGCTACTACCTGGGCACCCCGCACTACCGGTCCATGATCGAGTACAGCGAGGAGGCGCTGCGGGAGGCCGAGGCCGCGTTCGCGCGGATCGAGGGCTTCGTGCAGCGCGTCATCGAGAAGGCGGGTCCGGTCGAGCCGGCCGCCGAGGTGCCGCCGGCCTTCGCCGAGGCGATGGACGATGACCTGGGCGTCCCGCAGGCGCTCGCGATCCTCCACACCACCGTCCGGCAGGGCAACAGCGCGCTGACCGCGGACGACAAGGAATCGGCGGTCGCGCGACTGGCAGAGGTCCGTGCGATGCTCGGAGTACTGGGCCTCGACCCGCTGGACCCGCACTGGACGGGCGCGGACCGCGGCGACGACCTGCACGGCGTCGTCGACTCCCTCGTCCGGCTGGTGCTGGAACAGCGGCAGTCGGCGCGGTCCCGCAAGGACTACGCGACCGCCGACGCGATCCGCGACCAGCTCGTCCAGGCGGGCCTGGAGATCGAGGACACGCCGACGGGGTCCCGCTGGACGCTCCACAGCTGACGCCCTGGGCCCTCCCCGGAGGGCCCCAGGGCTGGGGAGCGACCCATCCACGGCGCCAACGCGGCGCCGGAACACGTTTGTTGAGCTTGACCGAAGAATGAGAGTGCCTCCCATGGCCGGCAACAGCCAGCGCAGGAACCGCCGTACGACCAACAAGAAGGGCGCCACGGTCGGCAGCGGCGGTCAGCGGCGCCGGTCCCTGGAAGGCAAGGGGCCGACGCCCCCCGCCGAGATGCGCAAGGGCCACAAGAAGAACCGCATCGCCAACGCCCAGGCCAAGCGGTCGGTTTCGGCGCAGTCCCGGCGGCCGTCCGGCCGCGGCGCCAAGGCCACCGCCGAGATGGTCGTCGGCCGCAACCCCGTGGTGGAGGCGCTGCGCGCCGACATCCCGGCCACCGCCGTCTACGTCCAGCAGTTCATCGACAGCGACGACCGCGTGCGCGAGGCGCTCAAGCTCGCCACCGACCGAGGCGTGCCGCTGCTGGAGGCCGCCCGGCCCGAGCTGGACCGCATCACCGCGGGCCTCAACCACCAGGGCCTGGTCCTGCAGATCCCGCCGTACGAGTACGCGCACCCCGACGACCTCGTCGCCGACGCCGCCGACCAGGGCGAGGACCCGCTGATCGTCGCCCTCGACGGCGTCACCGACCCGCGCAACCTCGGCGCGGTCGTCCGTTCCGTCGCCGCGTTCGGCGGGCACGGCGTGGTCGTGCCCGAACGGCGCGCGGCCGGCATGACCGCCGGCGCCTGGAAGACGTCCGCGGGCACCGCCGCACGCGTGTCGGTGGCCCGGGCCACCAACCTCACGCGGACCCTGGAGGCGTACCAGAAGGCCGGGCTCACCGTGGTCGGCCTGGCCGCCGACGGCGACATCGAACTCCAGGACCTGGAGCTGCTGTCCGGCCCGGTCGTGATCGTCGCCGGCAGCGAGGGCAAGGGCCTGTCCCGCCTGGTGGGCGAGACCTGCGACCTGCTCGTGCGGATCCCGATGCCGGGCGGCGCGGAGTCCCTCAACGCCGGTGTGGCCGCGGGCGTCGTGCTGTACGAGGCGTCGCGGCGCCGCGCCTGAGGAGGCGGGGGTGCCCGGTGTGAGGCGGCCGGGCGCCTGTCCTGAGCGGGTGTGGCGGGGGTTCTGAGCGGGTGTGGCGCGGGTCCTGAGCGGGTGCGGCACGGGTCCTGAGCGGGCCGGGCGCCACGCTCCGGGGCACTCCCCGATTGTCGGAGCGCCGACAGCAATGACGCTCCGAGGCCGTTTCTAAACTGTCCGTCACTCGGTTAGATGAGTGTGGACACCAGAACACCCCGCACTCCCACGGGGGGAGGCGCGCCCGCGTACGACGAGCGTGTACTGACGATGCCTCGGGTTCCGAGCGATCCCGCCCAGGTGGTCGTCAATCACGCGAGCTTCCGGGTGCGGCTCGGGGGGACCTCGACCCGTGCCCTCGGCCTCGACGACACCGCGAAGATCCCGGTCGTGCCCCAGAGCGCCGGCCGGCGTCGGGCACCGGTGGTCTGGTCCGGGCAGAGCGCTCCCGGCGACGCGCTGGCCGGCGAACTCCTGCAGGCCGTACGCCGGGCCGACTCCGGTGCCGCCACCCAGGTGCTGCCGCGGGTCGACGAGACAACCGTGCTGCCGCCGGTGGTGCCGACCGTCGTGGGCCAGCGCAGCCGCGGCGACGACGCCCCGACCGGCCTGCTCCCGCGCCCCCACGGGCCCGCGGACGACGAGCGGTACGACGACGAGCGCTACGCCGACCAGTACGGCGGGACGTACGACGAGCAGTACGGCGAGCGGCACTCCGGGCGGCACGCAGGGCCGCCCCGCCCGCGCGCCGGTGACCGCGAACCGGTGGTCGGTTACCGCGGCATCGGCCGTGACGACGACCGGCAGTACGGCGACGACGCCGACCGCTACGGCCCGGACGGCGGCGACTTCGACGCCGACCCGTACGAGCGACGGCCCCGCAACCGCCGCGGCGAGCCGGTCAAGCACGCCTGGTACCCCGGGCGCCGGATGAACCTGGGCATCGTCCTGCTGCCGCTGCGGGTGTTCCTCGGCTTCATCTCCATCTACGCCGGCATGGGCAAGCTCTGCGACCGCGTCTACTTCGACGGCGGCCAGCGCGGCTCCATGGTCACCTGGCTGCGGTCGCTCCACCCCTGGGCGCTCGCCGAACCGCTGCGCGACACCGCGCTCAACCACCCGGTCGGCGCCGGCCTCAGCATCGCCTTCCTCCAGGTCGTCGTCGGCGTGCTGACCGTCTTCGGCCTGTGGCAGCGGGTCGCCGCCACCATCGGGGCGGCGCTGTCCGTGGCGCTGCTGGTGACCGTGAGCTGGCGGACCGTCCCGGTCTACGACGCCCCGGACTTCATCTACCTGGCCGCCTGGAGCCCGCTGATCATCGCCGGCGCGCCGGTGTACTCCGTCGACGGCCGCCTGGCCTCGGACGCCTGGCGCAAGCTCGGCCCGCGCGTCGACCTGTGGGACCTGCGGCGCCGGGTGCTGCGCCGCGGCGCGGTGCTGGCCACCGTCGTCATCGGCCTGACCCTGCTGATCGGTTCGGTGCTGGGCGCGGCCGTGCGCGCCAGCAGCACCCACACCGGCCGGCCGGCCCCCGCCGTCACACCCACCAACAACCTGCCGGGCTCGCCGCTGCCGGAGGTCACCGGCGGCGACAGCGCGGGCAGCGGGACCTCCCCGGTGCCGCCCACCTCCGCGCCGGCCCACCGCAAGGCGCACGCGAGCCCGGCCGCGCAGACCCCGTCGCCCACGGCGACCCATCGGCCGAGCAGCCGCAGCACCGGCACCAGCGGGTACAGCCACTCGACCAGTACGCCGAGCGGCTCCGGCACCTCGGGCGGGAGCGGCTCGCAGGCGCCGACGCACAGCGCGCCCACCCAGGCGCCCCCGCCGCCCTCGCCGGCGCCCAAGCCGACGCAGGGCGGCGCGATCGGCGGCCTGCTCGGCAGCCACTCGCCGACCGGCCTGCTGCTCGGGCTGTCGCCCGGCGGCGCGGCCGGGGGCTCGTCGGGGGCGCCGCAGGGGAACGCGTGAGGCGGTAGCGCGGGGGCTCGCGGCCGCGTGGTCACGTGGTCGTGTGGCCGCGCGGGACCAGGGGGCGCCGCGCGGTGGCGCGGGAGGGCGCCGCGGGGCTCGCGCACGAACGAGGCGGCCCGCACCGGTGGGGATCGGTGCGGGCCGCCTCCGTGCGTCCGGGATCGTAGGTGGGGTCGTGCCCGGGTTCGCGTGCCTGGGCTCATGCCGGGGATCGTTCGTGGGAGGGTGTGTCGTCCCGGAGGGCAGGGTCAGGCGGACGGGTGGGTGCCCAGTTCCTTGGCCGCCTCGGTGAGGTCCTTCGCGGTGTCGATGGCCCGCCAGTAGGCGCCCTGCGGGATGGGGAAGCCGGCCAGGCGCCGCTCGCGGGCCAGACCCGGGAACGTCGTCCGCTCGTGGTCGCCCTGGTCCGGCAGCATGGCCGTGAACTCGGGCGAGAACACGTACACGCCCGCGTTGATCAGGAACGGCGACGGCGGCGCCTCGATGAAGTCCAGCACCTGGCCGAACTCGTTGGTCTCCACCGCGCCCCACGGGATGCGCGGCCGGGCGAGGGCGAGGGTGGCGGCCGCGGCCCGCTCCTCGTGGAAGGCGGCCATCTCCCGCAGCGAGAACCGCGTCCAGATGTCGCCGTTGGTGGCGTACCAGGGCTCGTTCTTGCGGGGGAGCGAGGCCGCCGCGTACTTCAGGCCGCCGCCGCGGCCCAGAGGCTCGCGCTCGACCACCGTGGTGACGTTCAGCGGCAGGGGCGTGCCGTCCAGCCACTCCTGCAGGACCTCGGCCAGATGCCCGCAGGAGACCACCGCGTCGGTGACGCCCTCAGAGGCGAGCCAGGCGAGCTGGTGGCCGATGATCGGGGTGCCGGTACCGGGGATCTCGACCATGGGCTTGGGCCGGTCGTCGGTGTAGGGCCGCAGCCGCGAGCCCTGACCGCCGGCCAGGAGCACGGCCTGCGTGACCGCTTTGACGGGGTTGTGAGCGTGATGCTGCGCGGACGTCATGCAGCGCACCCTATGCGACAGGGGCGTGCCGCCCGCGGAGGGCGGGCCGCACGCCCCTGGTGTGCCGGGGTGTCCGGGTGCCGGGGCTGTTCGTATGCCCGGGTGGTCGGGGTGGTCGGGGTCGCTGGGGGATGGTCCGGGCGGGCGGAGGGCCGGTCCGCCCGGCCGGGCGGACCGGCCGGGCGGACCGGCCGTCCGTGCGTGCGGGCCGGGGCGTCAGCCGACGGAGGCGACGCCCGTGGCGAAGGCGGTGTCGCACACCGGCCGGGACCACGCCTGGGCGCGGCGCGCGGCGCCGTCGTACTTGGCGACGGCCGCGCGGCCCAGCGAACGGGCGATGGACACGCAGTACTTGGCGAGCGTCGGGTGCTGGGCCATGGCCACCTGGAGGTCGGTCAAGGCCACGCCCGGATCCTTCTCCTGGAGTTCGGCCAGTAGACGCTGCCGCAGCGCCTCCTGGGGCGACAGGGCGGCCTTCTCGGCCGCCACCTGGCGCGCGCTCTTCGCGGAGGCGGTCAGCACCTGCGCGTCCGAGGAGGAGGCCACCCACGGAACGCGGGTGACGGCGAGCGTTCCCGACAGGACGAGAACGACCGGGAGTACGAGCGCGAATGTCTTGCCGAGTCGGCGAGCTACCTGGTTCACGCATGGGATGGTAGCTGCTCGTGATGATTTGGCGACATTTGGTCACCCTCCCGGGGGAGGGGTCATGCCCCATGCGGGGTGCGGGAGTTGACGAACACACTCGAAAGGCCGGATATGGCTATGTATGCGGGGGGAGTTGGGGCGGGCCGGGGCTCGGAGCGGGCCGGGGCCCAGGCTCGGGTCCGAACGCGGAACGGCCGGCCGGTACGTGGTGTGCGTACCGGCCGGCCGTTCTGTCAGAGCTGCCGACGTTCGGACGTCCCCGGCGTTCCGGAGGTCCAGCGTTCCGGCGTTCCGGAGGTCCGGGCGGACGGCGGGCGCGGGCCCGCCGTCGCCGGGCGGTGTCAGTCGCTGAGGCGCTCGCCCGTGGAGGTGGCGAACACGTGGGTCTCGCCGGCGCGCGGGACGACGTGCAGCGTGGCGCCCTTCTCCGGGATCTCGCGGCCGCCGACGCGGATCACGAGGTCCTTGTGCTCGCCGCCGACCTGCGCGGAGCCGTACACGTAACCGTCGGCGCCGAGCTCCTCGACGACGTTCACGGTCACGGCCAGACCCGCCGGGCCGTCCTTGGACAGCGCGCTGTCGCCGTTGACGATGTCGAAGTGCTCGGGGCGGACGCCGACGGTGACGGTGCGGTCACCCTTGTCGGCGGCGGCCTGCACCGCGTCGCGCTCGACGCTGACCACGGAGTTGCCGAACTTCACGCCACCGTCGGCGATCGGCACCTCGACCAGGTTCATGGCCGGGGAGCCGATGAAGCCCGCGACGAAGAGGTTGGCCGGCTTGTCGTACATGTTCCGCGGGCTGTCGACCTGCTGGAGGATGCCGTCCTTGAGCACCGCGACGCGGTCGCCCATGGTCATGGCCTCGACCTGGTCGTGGGTGACGTAGACCGTGGTGACGCCCAGGCGGCGCTGGAGGCTGGCGATCTGGGTACGGGTCTGCACACGGAGCTTGGCGTCGAGGTTCGACAGCGGCTCGTCCATGAGGAAGACCTGCGGCTCACGGACGATGGCGCGGCCCATCGCGACACGCTGGCGCTGACCACCGGAGAGGGCCTTCGGCTTGCGGCCCAGGTACTCGGTGAGGTCGAGGATCTTGGCGGCCTCCTCGACGCGCTTGCGGATCTCGGCCTTGTTCACGCCGGCGATCTTCAGGGCGAAGCCCATGTTGTCCGCGACGGTCATGTGCGGGTACAGCGCGTAGTTCTGGAACACCATCGCGATGTCCCGGTCCTTCGGGGGCAGGTGTGTGACGTCGCGGTCACCGATGCGGATGGCGCCGGCGTTGACGTCCTCCAGGCCCGCGAGCATGCGGAGCGAGGTCGACTTGCCGCAGCCGGAGGGGCCGACGAGGACGAGGAACTCGCCGTCGCCCACCTCGATCTCGAGGCCGTCCACCGCGGGCTTGTCGCCACCCGGGTAGATCCGGGTCGCCTTGTCGAACGTGACAGTTGCCATGACTGAGTACAGTCCCTTCACCGGCAGGAACGTGCCGGACGATCCGAGTAAAGGTCTAGTCCGCTGTGCGCGGGTCTGCCGTGACGCTACCTGCCCGAACGCGCCTTGTCACCAGCCTCCCGCCCCCGGATTTCCCCCACCCTCCGCCCGCCTTCCGCCACCGCCCGCGCCGCCGCCCCCGTCCCCCGGCCGTGCCCGCGCGTCCGGCACCCAGGAACTCCCGGCCCGCCCCCTCCCCGGCCCGGTACACTGCGACTGCGCCTCCTTAGCTCAGCTGGCCAGAGCACCGCTCTTGTAAAGCGGGGGTCGTCGGTTCGAACCCGACAGGGGGCTCAAGCAAAAGGGCCAGGCTGGAGTGGTTGTCTCCGGTACCTGGCCCTTCGTCGTTCCTGGGTCCGTGCCATTCACGTGCCACTACGGGGCCGGCGGCGGCGAGCAGCGAAGGGCGGGTTCGCGGCCCTGAGCGTCGAGGGCCTCAGCAGCGGTTCCAAGCTAGTCTTGGAGACCGGGCAGCCAGTCCTGGGAGGAGCAGCATGGACCCGCAGCACTTCGCACTCCTTGAGGAGGCCCGCAGGAGTCTGCCGGACGGGTTCAAGGCCGAGATCTCGGGCGACACCATTGTCATGATGGTCGGGCCCTCCGGCATCCACCAGCGCAACCTCCTGGTTCTCCGTCGGCAGTTCGACGCGCACTGCCCTGGCGACCTGCTGCCGAGCGAGAACACCGATCTGGTCTCGCCTGGCGTCGGCAAGAGCCGCAACCCCGATCTGACCTATTTGCCGGCAGAGGTCTTGGAGACCACGGACAACCAGGTTCCCGCGGAGACCGCGGCCATCGCCGTCGAGTTGGTGTCGCCTTCGAACCCCGAGAACGACTGGGTGGGCAAGGTTCGTGACTATCCGGTGATGGGAATCCCGCTCTACCTCCTGGTCGACGCCAGGTTGAAGACCGTGACACTCTTCAGCCACGCGGACGGCAAGAAGTATCACCGCCGTGAGGACGCGGACTTCGGCGAGGGCCTCCGCATCCCTGAACCGTTCGACTTCGATCTCGACACGGCCTCGCTGCTGCCGTACGCCTGACCCCACTGTCGGGGGCCAGGATGTCTGTATGACCTTCGTGAACGTCCACGGCGGCCTCGAAGACGGGCCGTATGCGGTCCCTGCTGCGCGTACGTCTTCACCACCGGCTCTCCGCGCGTCCCACGAACCCCGAACTCGTATCCCGGCCGGTCAGTCCAGCCAGACGAGCACGGCATCGTCCTTTGCGGCCGCGGCTTCGAGAAACTGGGTCAGGCCCTCGTGCCAATGACGCCCCCACTCGAGTGCCCCGGGCTCGTCCCACCCGAGGGGGTACACCTCTGCCTTGGTCAGGTCAGCAGGATCGATGCCGCTGACG
Source organism: Actinacidiphila acidipaludis (assembly GCF_019890725.1). GTDB lineage: Bacteria > Actinomycetota > Actinomycetes > Streptomycetales > Streptomycetaceae > Actinacidiphila > Actinacidiphila acidipaludis. The sequence goes on along the minus strand of NZ_JAINZZ010000028.1, from coordinate 71,443 downwards.
AGCTGGTCGTACGTGATGGCCCGGAGCTCGTGCGCCGCGATCCGCACTCGCTCCGACGGCAGGTACCTCGGCGGCCCGTAACCCCAGTTGTCCTGTTCGGCGAACGGTTCCTCACCGTGGATGACGTCGACCGGGAACTCGGCGCGTTCCAGGAGGAACCGGAGCAGGTCCCAGGTCTTGTACGTGCTGAAGTGGCGCGCTGCGGTCGGCGCGGGCTCCGATTCCTCCTCGGCATCCTGGACCTGCTCGACGAAGGTCCACGCCCAGTCAGGATCGTGAATCGCCCGGTCGAGCTGGGCGGCCGTCACGCGCAGGTACTCCCCGATCATGCTCATGGCCAGAGGCTAGGAGAGGCCTCTGACAACGCCCATCAGCCTTGGGGATCAAAAGGGTGGCCGCATTCCGTGCGGCTTCCGGGATTCGATGTACCGCTCGACGAGTGTGTCCATATGGGCCCGGAGCAGGGCCGCCGTGACCTTGGCTCGACCGGCCAGTGGGACGGCGAACCCTTTGCCTGCATACGGAGAAGCCCCGAACCGAAGTGCGGCTCGGGGCTGTACGTCCGGAGGTACTCCGACCGCGCCGCCGGAGGAGGTGGCTGGGGTCAGGAGATGGTGAGGGCGGACCAGCGGGTGGAGGCGTGGCGGACGCCGAGGTGGGGGTACATGGTGCCGCGGTACGTCGCGTCGGACACCGTGACGCTGTTCGGGGTCGCCGCGTTCGTCCGCGTCACGATCAGGCTGGTCGCGGTGACCTGCACCCGCAGGTGCTGGACGGCTCCGATCGTCACCGCGGCCGTGGTGACGGTCCCGACCTTCGTCGGCGTGCCGGCGGCGACCTTGTACACGTCGATCACCCCGGACTGCCGCAGCAGCACGTTGTAACCGTTGGCCGCCGTGCTGCTCCCCGACGGGTGGTCGTCGTACGGCACGTCGCCGACCGTGAGCGTGAGCTGCGCGCTCGCGGTGCCGGACGAGGCGCTGTCGAAGACCAGGTCCGTGTCGACGGTGAACGTCGAGGCGAGCGGTCCGAGGTAGCCGTGTCGGCAGCTCGCGTAGGAGTCGTTGTCGGCGGTGACGTCGGCGCGGGTGCCGTCCAGACCCCACCAGGACGTGGCCCCGGGGGTGAAGCTGCCGCGGTAGTCCACCAGGTCCGTCGGGGCCGACATGCCGTGGAAGAACGTGCCCGCGGAGAACAGGTCCTTCGTGCGCATCGGGGCCGTGCCGCGCACGTACCAGGGGTCGTCCGAGATGACCGCCCACACGCTGCCGTCCTTCGGCAGAGCGGCGTAATCCGTACGGGAGTTGACCGTGTAGACCATCACCCGCAGGCCCGCCGCCGCGAGGGACGTGATCGTCGCCGCCGACGTCTGCGTGTAGTCCACGCCCACGTATGCCGTACCTGCTGCCAGCAGGCCGTTCCACGTCTGCCCGGCGGGTGGTGTGCCGTCCGGGCACAGCAGCAGCGACGGGATGCCGGCCGCGCGGGCGGCGACGAGTTCGGACTCCCACCAGCCCATGACGAGCACCCGCCCGCCGAGGTCCTGCCGGACGATTTCGGCGACCGCCGGGTTCCCGGAGCCGTGGTTGTTGCAGTGGACGATCAGCGGCAGCCGCGGCGCGATGTCTGCGCACACGTCGGCGAACACCGGTATCCGCAGGTCGCTGGGCCAGGTGTTGCAGAACCAGCTCCCCGCGTCGACGCGGCCTCGCAGCGCGGCCGGCACCGTCAGTGCCGTGGACTGGGTGCCGGTGAGGTTCGTCGTGCGGTCCACGGTGCCGTCGTGCATCACCATCAGGCCGCCGTCGGCGACGACGTACACGTCCATCTCCGCGGCGTCCGCGCCGAGTTGGTCGGCGGCGCGCAAGGCTTCGATGGTGTTCTCGGGAGCCAGTAGCGAGCCGCCGCGGTGCGCGATCCACCGCGGGCCCGGCTGGTTCTCGAGCAGGGTCCACAGCGGCGGCGTGGGTGTGGTCAACGAGGTCTCCTCCTGTGCGGTCAGTGGGTGTGGGGTGTCGACGCCCGGGACGACGTCGGTGCCGCCGGGCGCAACTGGGCGAGGGAGCAGGGAAGTTGACGATGCTGATTGCGTCGAGGGCGAGACCGCCAGGGGACACCCGAGGGACGGAGCTCGGCCGCCGGCGGCTACCCGCGGTCGTGGCGCCGAGCCCACGCCTCCCTCGTGACCGCGTACTCCACGTCGCCGTGTTCGGCGCCCGCGATGGGGTCGGGCCAGTCCAGGAAGAAGGTGCGGGTCAGGGACAGGCCCGACTTCTCCATCACCCGGCGGGACGCGGTGTTGACCGTCATCGTGGTGGCCACGATCCGATCGAGATGCAGCTGGGTGAAGCCGTGGCGTACCAACGCCCGCGCACCCTCGGTGGCGTGGCCGCGGCCCCAGAACGAGGGCAGCAGCGGTAGCCCAGTTCCGTTCCGCCGTCCAGGCCGAGGCCGCAGCCATTGCGCGAGTGTCACGGGTGATGCCAGGGTGACGTGATGTCGACCCCACTCTCCCGCCGCACGGCGTTACGGATGACCGGTGCCGGGCTGCTAGGCCTCGGCGCGGCCCTCGCCCTGCCTGCCGCCGATGCGTCCGCCGACGTCCCGGCCTCCCAGCGCTTCGACCTGTCGCAGCCGTCCACCGAGCGGTTCCGCAGCGTCTCCCTGCACGAGACCCACCACGCGATGCAGGGCATGGCCTACGACAACGTCAACCGCCGCCTCTACATCGCGCAGATCCAGAACGGCAGCGACGGCGACGACCTGTGCGTCAACGAGTTGACCATCGAGGGTGTGCTGACGGGGCACATGCACGTCAGCAACGCCGGGCACGGCGTGTCGATCGGCGTCGAGCCGGTCGGGACGTCGTCGTACATCTGGATGGAGTGCGACTCCGACGCGCACAGCGATGCCGGCCGCGGGACCGCGCTCGCCCGGTTCAAGTTCGTCGACGGCGCGACCCCGTCGTCCGTGCAGAAGTTCCTCACCGGCAGCAAGACGATCACCTGCGCGACCGACCCCGCCAACAACCGGCTGCTCGTCCGGCGGAACGAGGGCGGCAGCATGTACTACAGCCTGTTCCCGCTCGCCGACGCCGCCGCGGGCGACTTCTCCAGCCCGCTGGCGCACTTCCCCCAACCCGCCCTGGGCAGCGGGTCGGTGACCTTCCAGGGATACACGCTGCTCGGCAGCTACCTGTACACCCTGGACGGCACGGGTCACGAGGACCCCGCGGACATCGACTCCTACGTCACGGCCATCGACATGAACACCGGCACGGTCGTGCAGCGCTCCCTCACCAAGGCCGGTGAGACGCTCTTCTACCGCGAGCCCGAGGGCATGATGGTCTACCGGACCGTCGGCGGAAACCTGCGGCTGTGCTTCGGCTTCGCCTCCCGGCCCGACATGACGAGCCTGGAACGCTACGCGAGCGTGTACTTCAAGGACGTGCTGATCTGACGTCCCCCGTCCACGGAGGCGGCGCCGGCACGGATGCGATCATCAGCCCTCTCCCGTAGGGCAGTTGATCCCCGGCTCCAGGCGGCGCGGGCAGGACACGACGCTGAAGTGGGCGAACCGGCCGCCGCCGAGCCAGTACGCCCAGGTGACGTCGTTCCCGCGCGGCAGGCCGTCCGCGGCGTGCCACATCCGCGTCTCGAAGGCCGGGCCGCCCGGCTCCGGCGACGCCTCGTACTGCTCGCGCAGCCAGGAGATCGCCGCGTCCGGCTCGTCCCACGTGCCGCGGATCAGCCGCTGCGGCTTCAGCAGCCAGTGGCCGGTCACGAGCGGTGGATAGTCGTTGCCGCGGAAGCCGATGTCGGGATCGGGGCGCCGCTGCGAGTCGGGGATCCCACCGTTCCCGGTCCACGCGTATCCGTGCCAGTGCAGGGCCACCGTGCCTCCTGTTCCGCGCAGGGGCGGCCCGCCCGATCGGGTTCGGCCGGACCGCGGAGGGACGTCACGCTAGGGCGTGGGTACGACAACGGACGGCAACGCACGGCGACGAAGGGTCACGCACGACAACGCACGACAACGCACGACAACGCACGGCGGCGGACGGTCCCGCGCCGTGTGGCCGCGCACGCACCCCCGGGCCCGAGTCGGCCGGCCCGCCGCGACACCCTCACTCCAGGCCGGGCAGCGGTGTGCCCTAGGGGCGGAAGCCGTCGATGGCCAGTTCGAGGAGGCGGCCGGCCTGGGCGGCCCCCTCGGGACTGTCGGGGGTACGCCACAGGCAGCTCAGCAGCATGATGACGTCCACCGGGTCGATACCGGGCCGCACCTCCCCGGCCTGCTCGCACGCGTCGAGCAGCCGGCCCACGGCCGCGGTGACGGGCGGCCAGGACGCGCTGACGACCTCCTGCGCGGCGGCCGAATGCAGGGCCTCGCCCAGCCCGTGCTTGATTCGTACATACGCGGCGAGCGTGGTGAACCACTGCCGCAGCGCGTCCAGCGGCGGGTTGGCGGCGAGCGCGTCGTCCACGGCGGCGACCAGGCGCTCCACGTCGTGCCGGTGGACCTCCAGGATGAGCGCCTCGCGCGTCGGGAAGTGCCGGTAGAGCGTGCCGGGGCCGACGCCTGCCCGCTTGGCGATGGAGTTGAGCGAGGCGTTCGGGGACTCGGCCAGCGCGTCGTGGGCGACCTGGAGGATCGTCTCCCGGTTCTTCAGCGCGTCGGAGCGCTGCTGCGGGGTCTCGGGCACAGGGGCCTCCTGGTGCGCGTGGGGCGAAGCCGCGGGTCGATGGGGGTGCTGGGGCTGGGCGTCAGGTGCTGGGTCCCGGGGGCCGGGTGCTGGTGGCGCGGGGACCACCGATGCGGACGCGGTCGTACCCGGCGCGCCCGATCATCCGATTGCTATCCGGAGAGTTCTCCGTTACCGTACGGGGAGGTGAAGCGGAGAGTTCTCCGTTCACGCTCATTCCACTGTAGGAGCCCCTCGTGCGTTACATCAAACTCGGCAGGACCGGCCTCGACGTCTCCCCGGTGGCCATCGGCGCCATGAGCTACGGCGAGCCCGACCGCGGCCACCCCGTATGGTCCCTCGACGAGGAGTCCAGCCGCCCCCTCATCAAGCACGCCCTCGACGCGGGCATCAACTTCTTCGACACCGCCAACCTCTACTCGTACGGCTCCAGCGAGGAGATCCTGGGCCGCGCGCTCAAGGACTACGCGAACCGCGACGACGTGGTGATCACCACCAAGGTCCGCCACACCATGCGGCCCGGCAGCCCCAACGGCGGCGGCCTGTCCCGCAAGGCGATCATGAGCGAGATCGACCACAGCCTGCGCCGTCTCGGCACCGACTACGTGGACGTCTACATGATCCACCGCTTCGACAACGAGACCCCGCTCGAGGAGACCCTGGAAGCCCTGCACGACGTCGTGAAGGCCGGCAAGGCCCGCTACATCGGGGCCTCGTCCATGCACGCCTGGCAGTTCGCGAAGGCCCTGCACCTGCAGGAACGCCACGGCTGGGCGCGGTTCGTCACCATGCAGGACCACTACAACCTGCTCGCCCGCGAGGAGGAGCGCGAGATGCTGCCGCTCTGCGCCGACGAGGGCGTGGCGACGATGATCTGGAGCCCGCTGGCCCGCGGCCGCCTCGCCCGCCCCTTCGAGCAGGCGCGCGCCACCGAGCGGTCCGCGACCGACGGCGCCTACGCGGACCTGCTGTACCAGGCAACCGCCGACAGCGACCGCGCCATCATCGACGAAGTCGGTGCCGTGGCCGCCGCGCGAGGTGTGCCGCGCGCCCAGGTCGCCCTGGCCTGGCTGCGCCGCAACCCCGTCGTCGCGGCCCCCGTCGTGGGCGCCCGCACGATCGAGCAGATCGACGACGCCGTGGCCTCCCTCGACCTCGACCTCACCGACGAGGAGGCCCGCCGCCTGGAACTGCCCTACACCCCCCGGTACGACTTCCAGGGCGCCTCGGACCCGCGCGAGTTCGAGCGCATCAAGGCGATGATCCCCGGCTACGCCACCGCCTGAGTCCAGGGAAGGGGAAGGGCGTCAGGCCAGGGGGCGGAGGGACATCAGCAGGTGGCGGTGGGGGGTGGCGTCGGGGGAGGCCGGCACCTCGGGGGAGGCCGGCACCTCGGGGGAGGCCGATGCGTCGGGGGCGCCGGTCAGGAGCGCGCGCTGGCCCGGGCCGAGCAGTTCGAACCGCACCCAGGGCGTGGTGAAGGACGTGAGCGCCTCCAGCAGGTACGCCGGATTGAACGCGGTCGCCATGCCGGCGGTGCCCTCCAGCTTCGCCGCCAGATGCTGCGAGGCGACGTCGTCCTCGTAGCCGGCCTGCAGCACGACGGTTCCCCCGGCGGAGAAGTCGAGCCGGATCGGGCTGTTCGGCTCGGCCACGACCGCCACGCGGCGGACGGCGTCGGCGAGTGGCTCGCGTTCCACGGTCGCGACCGCGGCGCCGTCCAGGGTGAACAGCTTGTCGTAGCGCGGCAGCCGTCCCTCCAGCAGCCGCAGGGTCGCCAGCATCCCCGCGCCTTCGAAGGCGATCAGCCCGGCGGCCGACCTGCTCAAACCCACCCGCAGCACACCGGACTTGGCCAGCGCACGGGAGAGTTCGGTGAGCCGGCGCCCCGGCACCACCAGGTCCACCGGCTCGGGGAGCGGCCGTTCCGGCTTCCACGGCAGCGTGCGCACGGCGTACCGGTACCGGTCGGAGGCCGCCAGCGTCATCAGGTCGCCGTCCAGCCGGACCTGGATTCCGGTGAGCACCGGCAGCGTGTCGTCGCGGCCCGCGGCCACCGCGACCTGCGCGACGGCCGACGCGAACTCCGCGGCGTCCACCGCGGCCTGGGACTCCGGCGGTTCGGGGGCCGCCGGGTAGTCCTGCAACGGCAACGTCGACAGCCCGAACAGCGTGCCGTCGCCGTCCACGGTGAAGCGCGAGCCTTCGAGCGCGCAGCGCAGGGTGACGTCCGGCAGGACGCGGCAGACGTCGGTCAGGCGCCGGCCGAGGACGAGGACCCGGCCTGCCGCCGGCGTCTCGGCGGGCACCTCGATCGCGGCGGACACCTCGTAGTCGAAGCCGGACACCCGCAGCCGTCCGTCGCCGGCCTCCAGCAGCAGGCCGCCCAGCACCGGGACGGGCGTCCGCGCGGGCAGGGACGTGGCCGCCCATCCCACGGCCTCGGCCAGTGCCCGCCGCTCGATCCGGAACTCCATCGCTACCGCCCCCATCCGCCATCGCCGTCGCTCCGAGCTCGGCCCAGGGCCAGGACGCTAGCGGCGGCCACTGACAACGGCGGCGCGCGCGCCGGTCGGGGCGGCGGCGCGACGGGACGACGCCCGCCACGGTCGTGGGCATCCTCCGCGTCCCGGCTCCGGGCGCAGCCGGCCGCGATCCCGCAGCGCCCTGTCCGGCGGATGCGCCCCCGCCCGACAGGGAGGACCGTGGAGCAGAGGGGTGGTCCCGGCCGACGCCGGGCACGGTGCCGGTGCCCGAAGCCGGGGCGGCGCCTCGCATGCGCCGCCTCGTGTGCGCCGCCTCGCGTGCGGCGCGGAGCCGGCGGAGGACCCCGGAGGGAGCGATCAGCATGACTTCACGGCAGACGGAACGGCGTCCGCGCTGGTGGCCGCCGTTCTCGGAGTGGTTCGAGGACCTGCCCCTCGACCTGCGGTCCGGCGGCGAGCACCCGATCCGCGTCGAGGAGAGCCGGGAGGAGGGGGCGTACACGGTCAGGGCCGAGCTCCCGGGCGTCGACCCCGACAAGGACATCGAGATCACGGTCGACGGCGGCGTGCTCACCGTCCACGCCGAGCGCGCCGAGGAGAAGAAGGACAAGGAGCGGTCGGAGTTCCGCTACGGCTCCTTCACGCGCAGCGTGCAGCTTCCGCCGGGGGTGGACGAGAACGACGTCACCGCCACCTATGACAACGGCGTGCTGACGGTCACCGCGCCGGTGCCGGTGCCGGTCAGGACGGAGCCGCATCGCGTACGGATCACCAAGGAGTGAGCCGGCGCCGCGCGGGGCCCCGGGCCGAGGCGGCGTCCGGAGCCGGGCCCGAACCCGGAGCGGGGTCCCGGGCCCGGCCCGAACCGGATGTCGAGACCCGGGCCCGGCCCGAACCGGATGTCGAGACCCGGGCCCGGCCCGAACCGGATGTCGAGCCCCGGCCCGAACCCGTACGCCGGGCGGAGCCTGACCCCGAGTCCCGGCCGGACCAGGGCCATCCGGAGCATGCCCCCGAGCCCCGGCCTGACCCCGACCCCGGCCCCGCGGGCCCCGACCCCACGTGGACCTGGAGCTACGAGGGGTACGACCCCTCCGCCGAACGCCTGCGCGAAGCCCTCTGCACACTCGGCAACGGCTACTTCGCCACCCGCGGCGCCGCCGCCGAGACGCCGGCCGGGCCCGTGCACTACCCCGGCACCTACGCCGCGGGCTGCTACAACCGGCTGACCTCGCACGTCGCCGGGCGCGAAGTGGAGAACGAGGACCTCGTCAACCTGCCCAACTGGCTCCCGCTGCGGGTGCGCCCCGCGGGCGGCGACTGGTTCACCCCGGACGAGGCCACCGTCCTCGCCTACGTCCAGACGCTGGACCTGCACGGCGGCCTGGCCCACCGGCGGACGACGCTGCGGGACGCCGCCGGGCGGACGGTGACGCTGGAGGAGACCCGCCTGGTCCACATGGCCGACCCGCACCTCGCCGTCCAGCGCCTCCAGGTCACCGTGGACGCCTGGCCGGACGACGGGGCGGGCGACCGGACAGGCCACGGGGCGGGCCATGGCCCGCGCCACACCTCGCGGGAGCTCGAGATCGAGGCCGCGCTCGACGGCGACGTCCGCAACGAGGGCGTCGAGCGCTACCGCGAACTGAACGGCCGGCACCTCGCGGACGTCACCCCCGGCACGCCAGGTCCGGAGACGCTGTCCCTGACCTGCCGGACGACGCACTCCGGGATCCACGTCGCCCTCGCCGCGCGGGTGCGGCTGACCGGCGGGGCGGGCCGGGGCGCCGCGCCCGTCCCGCGCACGTCGGCGTCCGGCACGACCGCGACCCGGGCCGCGCGCGTGCTCGCGGTGCCGGTCGGCGAGGGCCGCCGCGTCACCGTCGAGAAGGTCGTCGCCCTGCACACCTCGCGTGACCCGGCGATCAGCGACCCGCTGAGCGCCGCCCTCGACCGGGTGACCCGGGCGGCCGACGCGGCCACGCTGACCGACGGGCACACGGCGGCGTGGGCGCAGTTGTGGCAGCGGGCGCGGCTGGAGGTGCCGGGCGAGGCCGGGCGGGTCCTGCGGCTGCACCAGTTCCACGTGCTGCAGACGCTGTCGCCGCACACCGCGGACCTGGACGTGGGCGTACCCGCCCGCGGCCTGCACGGCGAGGCCTACCGCGGCCACGTCTTCTGGGACGAGCTGTTCGTCCTGCCCTTCCTGAACCTCCACCTGCCCGAGGTGTCCCGGGCCCTGCTGTGCTACCGCCACCGGCGCCTGCCCGCCGCCTGCCGGGCCGCGGCCGCGATCGGGCGGCCCGGCGCGCTCTACCCGTGGCAGAGCGGCAGCGACGGACGGGAGGAGACCCAGCGCCTCCACCTCAACCCGCGCTCGGGCCGCTGGCTGCCCGACCACACCCACCTCCAGCACCACGTCGGCTCGGCGGTGGCGTACAACGTCTGGCAGTACTGCCTGGCCGCCGGCGACACCGCGTTCCTGCACGGTGAGGGCGCGGAGACGCTGCTCCAGATCGCCCGGTTCTGGGCGCACAGCGCCGTCTGGGACGAGGACCGCGCGCGGTTCCGCATCCGCGGGGTCATGGGGCCCGACGAGTACCACGACGCCTATCCGGACGCCGACCGGCCCGGCCTGGACGACAACGCGTACACCAACGTGACGGCCGCCTGGGTGCTGAGCCGCGCCCTGGACCTGGTCGCCGCCCTGCCCGCACCCCGCCGGGACGCGCTCACCGGGGAGCTGGGTGTCGACCGCGCCGAGCTGGAGCTGTGGCGGGACGTCGCCCACCGGCTGCGGGTGCCGTTCCACGCGGGCGTCGTCAGCCAGTTCGACGGCTACGGCGAGCTCGCGGAGCTCGACTGGGCGGGCTACCGGCGCCGCTACGGCGACATCCGGCGGCTCGACCGGATCCTGGAGGCCGAGGGGGACAGCGTCAACCGCTACCAGGCGTCCAAGCAGGCCGACGTGCTGATGCTCGGCTATCTCTTCCCCGCCGACGAACTCGGCTCGCTGTTCCGGCAGTTGGGGTACGCCGTGGACGAAGCGACCTGGACCGCGACCGTCGACCACTACCTGGCCAGGACCAGTCACGGGTCGACGCTCAGCGGCCTGGTCCACGGCTGGGTGCTGGCCCGGTCCCGGCGCGGCGGCGCCTGGGCGTGCGTGCGCGAGGCGCTGCTCGGCGACGTCGCCGACCTGCAGGGCGGGACGACGGGCGAGGGCATCCACCTCGGCGCGATGGCCGGCACCCTCGACCTGGTCCAGCGCGGCCTGACCGGCCTCACGCCGCTGGAGGACGGCCTGCGGCTGGACCCCGTCCCGCTGCCGGAACTGTCGCGCTTCGGCCTGTCGCTGCGGTACCGGGAGCACTGGGGGGTCGGCCTCGCCCTCCACGGGCCGCACCTGCGGATCAGCGTTCCCGCGTCGGACCAGCGGCGGCTGCGGGTGGAGGTGGGGGATCGGTCGTACGTGGTGGCGCCCGGGTCGGCGGTGGAGGTGCCGGGGGCTGTGGGGTGAGGCCGGCGGCGGTTGTCGGGTGGGCCACCCGGGGTGCGGGGGGTCGGGTGGGCCACCCGGGGTACGGCGGTCGGTGCGGGCGCTCGGCCTGCGTGGCGGGGCCTTCCGGCGTGGGTGATGCTGGTCCGGAGGAGCCGGGCGCGTGGGCGATGCCGGTCCGGGGGAGCCCGGCCCCGGCGGAGATCTCCGTCGCGGGACGCGGGCCTCCGGCACCGTCGTTCCCCGTGACCGTGCCGGCCTCCTCGCCGCCGCCCCCTGCCGCCGATCCCCGTTCGGAGCACACCGTGCCGCACGATCTCGCGAGCCGCGTCGCCGAGCGGCTCACCCAGCTCGACATGACCGAGCGGGAGCTGTCCAGGAAGGCGGGCATGTCCACGAAGTACCTGGAGCACCTGCTGGTCTGCGAACCCGACTTCGACCCGGGCGGGCTCCTCCGGATCGCGGCGGCGCTCGGGCTGACGCGGCACGAGCTGCTGGAGGGCCGCGACGACCTGCCGCCCGGCCAGTCGGAGGCTGCCGAGCGGCCGGTCCTCGCGCGGCTGACCGAGCCCGAGTGCTGGGACAAGCTCGGCACGCACGGGGTGGGCCGGATCGCGCTGCCGTCCGAGCCGGGACCGGCCGTCTTCCCCGTCAACTACGTGGTCGACACGAAGACCATCCTCTACCGGACGGCGGAGCAGGGGGCGGCCGCACCCCGCAGCGGGGCGTCCGTGTCCTTCGAGACCGACCGCATCGACGACGACCTCAGCCAGGGCTGGAGCGTCCTCGTCACCGGCACCGCCGAGCGGATCGACGACGCGGCGGCCGCCGAGCGGCTGGCGGCGAAACACGATCTGGAACCGTGGGCCGGCGGGGAGCGTGCGCTGTGGGTACGGGTGCGGCCGACGCAGGTGACGGGGCGGCACATCACCACGATGTAGCGCTGGGCGCTGGGCGCTGCGCCGGTCCCGAGCAGGGATGACGTCCTCCCCTGACGGTGTCCGGGTTCCCGGGGCTACGATCGCCTCATGGCTTTCCGAAAGGCGGATGCCGCGTAGACCCGCACGCCGGCTTCGGGACGATCCGACCCGTGCCGGAGGCAGCAGTGCGGTCGCGACGCTGCTCGTGGGCCGCTGTCCCGGGCCGCCACTGTGCGCGGCGATGCACGCGTACCTGATCGTGGACGGCCTCGACATGATCACGCGCACCGACATCAGGGCCCGTGGCTGGCATCCTGGCCGGCTTCTGCGACCGGGTGGCCCCCTCTATCCGACGGAGACCGTCCGCTCCGTGAGTGTCGCCCACGTCGTCGAGCCGGGCCCGTACCCCGACCGAGCCCCAGCGGAGCATGCGGGCGAACTCCGCGTCCGACTCCGGTTGCGAGGCCACACCGTGCTCTGGTCGGGCCTGAATTACCCGGGTTCGGACGGGGCTCTCATCGAGGAAGTGCGTTTCGGGCTCGCCCAGTACGTCGGTGAAATCCAGCGGGCCCGGGCCCACCTGCTTCCAGGGCATGAAGCCGCCGCGGGCGGAGCCCGTCGAGCCTGCGCGTAGCCGGTCAGATCGGGCGCACCGATCATCCGCCCGACGGCGGCCGCACTCGTTGTGGCAGACTGCCGTGGCCGTGGGGGAGCGGTGACCGGGCGGGCACGTACGGCGCCCGGCCCACGCATGGCTGACGGGCCCGCAGGCCGGCGCACACGCCGAGGCCGCGGGTGCCGGGACGCGCCGCGCGAGGAGGGGGACTCCATGGGAGCCGGACACGTGCCGATCGTTCGGGGCCGTGTGGCACCCGCGCGTGGGCGCACGTTCGGTCCAGCCCCGCTCGACACCCTGCGGCACAACTCAACGCACCTCTGTTGAGGGGACGTTGACCAAGGGAGGGGACGCACCATCACACGGAAGCGCACGCACACCAAACGGCTCGCCGTAGCAGGAGCAGCGGGACTGGCCCTGCTCGCCGCACTCGTCGGCTCCGCGGGAACGGCTTCCGCCGACACGGCACCGGCCACCCATCACGCCTCGACGCCGGGGTGGAAGGCGACGCTGTCCGGCGACAGCGCAGCGTTGTCGCTGCGGTCCGTCACGTCGGTGGACGCCGACCACGCCTGGGCGGCGGGCTCGGGCACAGGCGGTGGCCTCATCATGCAGTGGGACGGCCAGACGTGGTCGCCGGTCACGGATCCGGCGCTGCCCGCGGTGCAGGAGTGGTCCGCCATCAGCGCCGCATCGGCGAACGACGTGTGGGCCTACGGCACCGTCAGCACCATCACGGGCGGTACGCAGTACATCGCCCACTTCGACGGCCGGCGGTGGTCGGCCGTGGAGGCTGCGGGCCCACTCGACCGGGACTGGATCGAGGTGCCGCTCAAAGCCGTGCCCGGCCGGGTCTTCGAGGGCGGCAACGCCCTCTACACCTACAGCGACGGCGCCTGGCAGACCTTCTCGCTGCCCGAGGGCGTGGACATCCGGGGCATCGACGCCCTGTCGGCCGACGACGCCTACGCGACGGGCATGAACTTCCGGGCCGAGGACGAACCCGTGCTGTATCACTGGGACGGCACGACGTGGACGCCGATCACCGCGCCGACACCCGCAGGCGTGCCGATGGCCGCGATCGCCGCCACTTCGGCGGACGACATCTACATAGGCGGCTGGGACCAGTCCGGTGCGATGCGGACTCGCGTCCAGCACTGGGACGGCTCGTCCTGGCACGACGTCACCGGCGCCCTGTCGGACTACTACCTCGAGTCCCTCCGGCCGGACGGGCAGGGCGGACTGTGGGCCGCCGGCGGCGACTACTCGACCCTGATGTCCGACGCGGTCCTCTGGCACTACGACGGCGCGACCTGGACGAAGCAGGCCGGGGCGGCCATCCCCGATGCCGGACCCCGGACCTCGTACTTCCACGACGTCGCACCCATCGACGGAGCGGGCGGCAGCCGGTTCCTCGCGGTCGGCGACTACGACGGCCAGCCGACCAGCCCACAAGACTCCGCGCCCGAGCACGGCCTGGTCGAGGAGACGCAGTCCGCCCTCGATCTGACGACCGCGGACGTGTCCGCCTCCTCGACGGCCACGCACACCGTGCGGGTCCACGCCGAGAGCGCGGGTCGGCTCACCGTCGCGTTCCGGCCCGCGGACGGGCAGCCCGACTGGAGCGACAGCACCGTCGACCTCAAGGTCACCTCGGTGAGCGGCGGCTCGCAGGGCGCGTGCGATCACGTGATGGGAGCGGTCAACGGAGCGGCGGAGGCCGTGTCCTGCGACCTGCCCGCGGGTGACCACACCATCGGCTACACCGTGGCGGCCGGCGCGAACGTCGACGCGTGGCAACTGACAGCCGACGTCCGCTTCCAGGCGTCGGACGCGGGTGCGGCGAACCCCGAGGCGACGGCCGGTTTCGCCGTCGTCGCGGCGCCACGGACCTCCGCCGCCACGCGGTTCCTCGGCCGGGACGCCGCGGGAACGCTGTGGCGTTACGACGGGACGGGCAACGCGTCCGCGCCGTACCAGGCGCGCGTCGCGGTCGGCAACGGGTGGCAGGGGTACGACGCGATCACCGCGCTGTCGAACCTGACCGTGCACGGGGTGGGTGACATGGTCGCCCGGGACACGAGCGGTGTGCTCTGGTACTACCGCGGGGGCGGTGACGCCAGGCCCTTCGAGGCCCGTGCGAAGGTCGGCGCCGGCTGGAGCATCTACAACTCCCTTGTGGGGGCCGGTGATCTGAACGGTGACGGCCGCGCGGACCTGCTTGCGCGTGACACCTCGGGCGTGCTCTGGCTGTACCCGGGGACGTCGAGCGCCACGGCGCCGTTCGCGGCCCGCGTGAAGATCGGTGCGGGCTGGAACGCGTACAACCCCCTCGCGGGCACGGGCGATCTGACCGGTGACGGCCGCGCGGACCTGCTGGCGACGGACGCATCCGGTGCGCTGTGGCTGTACCAGGGGACGGGCAGCGCGGCGGCTCCCTTCGCCAGGCCCACCAAGGTGGGGACGGGCTGGGGCGTTTACGACGCCCTGGTCGTGCCCGGTGACCTGACGGGTGACGGCCGGGCCGACATCCTCGGCCGTGACGTCTACGGTGTGCTGTACCTGTACCGGGGGACGGGCAACGCCCAGGCGCCGTATGCGGCGCGCGAGAACGTCGGTAGCGGCTGGAGCGTCTACAACAAGCTGGTCTGAACCTCAGCCTTTCCTTCCACGGACCCGTCCGCCCCGTACCGGATTCCCGGCGTGGGGGCGGGCGGGTCCGTGTGCCGTTTGCCGAGTGGCCGCATCGCTCCGTGTGCCCTCCCCCCCCGGCGGCGAAAGGGGCCGCAGGGGCAGTAAGGGGCGGACCCCGTCCACATCGTTCGGGCTGCCCACCACGAGACGGAGGCGGGATACGGGCCCGGGGGCGTGGAAGGATCGCTCAAGGATGTCCCGCTGACGACGGAGGATGAGGATGTTCGCCACGCCCCTCGGGGACCGCGCCACGCTCGAACCGCTGGAGCCGTGGCAGGCGGACGAGTTCCTCGCGCACATCGACCGGGGGCGGGACTTCATCGGGCAGCACGTGGGGCTGCCCGACCTCGTCACGGATCTGGCCTCGGCCCGCACCTGGCTGCAGTCGTACGCGGACAAGGCGGCCGCCGACACCGGCCGGCTCTACGGCATCCGGCTCGACGGCCTCCTCGTCGGCGGCGTGCTGTTCCGCGTGTTCGACGCCGCCACCGGCACGTGCGAGGCGGGCTGCTGGCTGGAGCCGGCCGCGGTGGGACGCGGCCTGGTGACCCGGGCGGTGCGGCTCCTCATCGACTGGGCCGTCGACCAGCGCGAGATGCACCGGGTGGAGTGGCACGTCTCGGCCGTCAACACGCCGAGCGTCAAGGTCGCGCAGCGGCTCGGCATGACCCGCGACGGTGTGCTGCGCCAGGACTTCCCCTACCGCGGCGTGCGGCAGGACACCGAGATCTGGTCGGTGCTGGCCCCCGAGTGGCGTGCCGCCCGCGAGCGGTGAACCACGCGGAGGGCGCCTCCGGCTCAACCGCTTACCGTCACCGTCCGTCAGGGACAGGCCAGGGCGGAACAGGGCGTTCCGGGGCTCCGGGACTGTCCAGATTGGTATGTGTCCCTTTTTGGACAGGTGCCGTCCGGGAGTGAAAAAGCCGCAGGTAGGAAACGCTTTCATCGCGTGATGAGGGCGTTGTCCGGCCACCTACCCGCTAGGCATGACGCGGTGTCGTCGGGTACCAATCAGAGGCGGCCCCTCACGGCGTAACTTCCCGCCTACCGAGAGTCCGCAGCACCGACAGGTGCCACCTGGTCGCGGCTCCCCCGAGTCGCCGCGGCCAGGGGTCGGACGGCGGCACACAACCGGCACGCTCGCCCGGTTTTTCCCCGGGGGGGGCGCTGTCCGACAACGGTGGGGGCCGACCAGGCCCGTTGGCTCCCACCTCGCCGGTGCCGTTCGTTCCCGGACCTATGGGGGGGCGGGAACGGACGGCCCACCGGCGGACGCCGGGCGCAGCGCCTTGACCAGCTCCGGGTCCTGGCCGAGTTTCAGGCCGGCCTCGAACCGGCTGGAGGCGTCGAGCCGTTCCATCAGTTTGGCCACCGCGCGCTGCACGGTACGGCGGTGCACCCCCATCTTGCGGGCGATCTGGTCGTCGCTCAGGCCGCCGGCCATCAGCCGGATCACCGCCCGCTCCTGAAGGGTCAGCCCGCTGGCGCCCGAGCCGTTCTGCGCCGTGGTGTACGGGACGGCGCGCAGCCAGAAGTCGTCGTAGAAGGCGCTGTAGGCGCGGATGAGGGCGACCCCGCGGACCACCAGCATCGCCGTGCCCGGGTGGTCCGGATCCGCGGGCAGGCACACCGCGGCCTGGTCGTGGATGATCATGTCCAGCGGCGCGTGGTCCAGCAGCCGCACCTCCACGCCCGCGTCGTGCAGCTCCTGCAGGTAACCGGAGTAGCGCGGGCTCTGGAGCAGGGCCAGCGGGTAGATGGCGCGCAGCCGCACGCCACGCTCCATCGTCTCCACGTCCCGCTCAAGGGACGTCTCCAGCACCTGGGCGGTCGGCATCGGGCCGGGGTGCATCGCGTCGACCGAGCGCTGGGTGGTGGTCTCCAGCGCGACGATGGTGCGGTCCTTGCGCCGGCGGTCGATGATGTACTCCACCTCGACCTGCGAGGCGTCCCGGGCGACCGCCGGCCGGTAGAGCGTCATCAGGGACTGGGTCAGCTGCTGGAGGGCCGTGGCGTTGCGGACCTGCTCGGCCGCGTTGGCGTGGTAGGCGTCCATGGTCCGCACCAGGGCGGTGTCGGGCTCGACCGGCTCCAGGACCCCGTCGACGACCTGGACCAGGCCCAGTTCGTGCAGCCGCCCGCGTCCCCGCCTGGCCTGGTCCGCGTCCACCCCCGCGGCCTTGCACAGCTCCTCTTCGGAGGAGATGCCGCCCTGCGCCCGGAGCGCCTGGTAGATCGCAAGCGCCACCTCCTCGTCGCCCGGCATCGAACGGCCCTCCGAATCCAGCGACAGCCCCGTCATCGACTCACAGGTCGAACTCCGCGGGGTTGAGCCCCACCGCGAAGCACGCCTCGCGGACCACGGCCTGCTCACTCTTGTCGAAGACGCCGTCCGCGCCGCCGATGACGATACCGATCTGGATGACCGCACGGGCCTCGGTGGGCTTCTTCTGCACCTTGGCGATCTCCTGCAGGATCGCCACCTTGCCGAAGTCGAAGTCGGCGGCGAGCTTGTTCAGGTAGTCGTCGAAACGGCGCTGCAGGTCCATCGCGGGGAAGTTCTGCAGGACGTCGTTGCCGGCGATCAGCGCGGCCACGCGCTGCCGCTCGGAGGGGTCGACGGAGCCGTCCGCCGCCGAGACCAGGGCGCACATCGCCATGCTGGCGTCACGGAAGGCCCCGCTCTTGAGGTCGTTCTTCTTCGCGGTGAGCTGGGTCTGCATGGTCTGGGCGGATTCCTTGAAGCGGTCCCACAGGGCCATGGCGGTCTCTCCTACGCGTGCTCGGGGTCGATGTGTACGGGTTCATGGGTGTTTCATGCGGCCGGGTATGCGCTCTGAACAACTACCGGACAGCGTAAAGAAGTTCCCAAGTCCCGGTGGTGATCCACGCCCGGGGCCCGGTTTTCGGGGCAGACGCAGGGGGCGGCGGACACCTGCGGATGCTGTTCGCTCTGAGCGAACAGGCCGGGTCAGACGCGGGGATACCGCGCGAGCAGCCCCCACACGGCGGGGTTGGCGTCCAGCCCGTCGTGCATGTCGGTGAGGTCGGCGACCAGGTCGTGCAGGAAGTCCCGTGCCTCGCGGCGCAGCTCGGCGTGGTGCAGGATCAGCGGCGGTTCGTCCTCGGCCCAGTCCGCGGTCACGTCCACGTGCCCGAAGCGGCGGACGAAGCGCAGCCGGTCGGTGGACTCGGTGAAGTCGAACTCGGCGTACTGCGGCCGGGCGGCCCGGCTGCCGAGCGGGTCGCGGTCCAGCTCCTCCACGATGGCGCACAGCGCCCAGGCGAAGTCCAGCACCGGCACCCAGCCCCAGCGGGTGGACAGCTCCCGCTCGCCCTCGGCCAGATAGACGTCCCCGCAGAACAGGTCGTGCCGCAGCGCGCGGACGTCCGCGGTCCGGTAGTCGGTCTGCGGCGGGTCGGGGAAGCGGCGGGACAGGGCGTATCCGAGGTCGATCACCGGCGCATCGTGTCAGACGCCGGCGCTCCGGACGCGGACCGGCCCCCGTACCCGCCCCGCACGGGGCAGGGGGACGCGGGGGCCGGTGCGGCACCGACGCTCGGAGGCCGTGGCGGGCCGCCGTTCGCCGGCGGCTGTCCGCCGGGGGCCGTTCGTCAGAGGTTGACGCCGAAGTCGCCGGCGATGCCCGCGAGACCGGAGGCGTAGCCCTGGCCGACCGCGCGGAACTTCCACTCGGCGCCGTTGCGGTACAGCTCGCCGAAGACCATGGCGGTCTCGGTCGCGGCGTCCTCGCTCAGGTCGTAGCGGGCGATCTCGGCGCCGCCGGCCTGGTTGATGATGCGGATGTAGGCGTTGCGGACCTGCCCGAAGTTCTGGCTGCGGGACTCGGCGTCGTAGATGGAGACCGGGAAGACGATCTTGTCGACGTCCGCGGGGAGCCCGGCCAGGTTGACGTTGATCTGCTCGTCGTCGCCCTCGCCCTCGCCGGTGCGGTTGTCGCCGGTGTGGACGATGGTCTGGTCGGGGCTCTGCTTGTTGTTGAAGAAGACGAAGTGCCCGTCCGAGTAGACCTTGCCGGTCGCGTTGACGGCGATGGCACTGGCGTCGAGGTCGAAGTCGGTGCCGGTGGTGGTGCGGACGTCCCAGCCCAGGCCGACCGTCACAGCCGTCAGACCCGGCGCCTCCTTCGTCAGCGAGACGTTGCCGCCCTTGGTCAGGCTTACCGCCATGGGAAGTCCCCTTTTGTGGTCGTAGGTGTTCCGGACGAAAGTACCGTCATTCCTTCCATACGCGGGGGCGCGCCCGCAGGTTCCACAGCCGGGCGAAATCCCCGTGACGAGTGAGCGCGGGGGCGGGATCATGGAGGCATGTCCGGGCCACTCGTCATCCGCGGTTCGGTCTCCGTGCCGGAGGCCGAGCTCCTGTGGCGTTTCTCGCGGTCCTCGGGACCGGGCGGGCAGCACGTCAACACCAGCGACACGCAGGTGGAGTTGCGGTTCGACCTCGGCGCGACGGAAGCGCTGCCGCCGGTGTGGAAGGAGCGGGCGCTGGAGCGCCTCGCCGGCCGGCTGGCCGGCGGGGTGCTGACGGTGCGGGCGTCGGAGCACCGCTCGCAGTGGCGCAACCGCGAGGCGGCGGCGGCCCGGCTGGCCGCGCTGCTCGCCCAGGCCACCGCCCCGCCGCCGAAGGCCCGCCGCCCCACGAGGATTCCGCGGGGGATCAACGAGCGCCGGCTGCGGGTGAAGAAGCAGCGCGGCGAGACCAAGCGGGGCCGCCGCGGCGGCTGGGAGTAGCCGGCCGGGGCAGGGGCCCCGTAAATCCCTGGCCGTCGGGAGCGACCGGCGGCGGGGGCTTGCAGGGGCTTGCGGGGGCTTGCGGGCGCCTACGTCAAGTAGCGGTAGCGGCCGCGGAAGTAGGTGAGCGGGCCGCCGTCCGCGCTGGGGGTGCGGGCGGTCATGACCCGGCCGATCAGCAGTGTGTGGTCCCCGGCGACGACCCGCTGTTCGGTCTCGCACTCGAGTATCGCCAGCGCCCCGCCCAGGATGGGCGCGCCCGACTCCTCGCCACGGTAGTAGGCGATGTCCTCGAAGAGCAGGCGGTCGCTGATCCGGCCGCGCATCGCGAACCGTCCGGCGATGTGCCGCTGGCTCTCGCTGAGCACCGACACCGCCCACCGCGGCTGGCGTTCCAGCAGCTCGTCCATCCGCGAGCCGACGCGTACGCTCACCAGTACCAGGGGCGGCTCCAGGGACACCGACATGAAGGCGGTCGCGGTCATGCCGACGTCCTCGCCCCGCGGAGGGTCATCGGCGTCGTGGGCCGTGATGAGCACCACGCCCGCGGCGAGGCGGGTCATGGCGGCGCGGAAGTCGTCGATGCTGGCGGTGGGACCCATGGTGGTCCCAGAATGCCGTCCTGGAGAAGTGGGAAGCACGCTCCTCACGTTACGGGTCGGTAGAACGGCCCCGCATCGGACCGTGGTCCCGAACCCGGATGGCAGGTCCTAGGACCAAAGCTCTACGTTGTGTGTTCAACTGCTTACCCGATGATGTGACTTGAGTCACAAGGGGGAGGAATTGTTGACCCTCTGTACCGGCCGTACAGCTCGCTGTGATTCAGTGGCGATGTAATCGGATGAGTGCGCATGCGTTTAGCCGCAAAGACCTGGAAGAGCGAGGACCGGAAGTCATCACGGGAGCCGCCGACGAGGGCGTGGAGAGGGGCATGGACACCGATTCGGAGCCGTATGTCCGCCTCGCGACCCTGCGCCAGCTGCACCAGGTCGTCGCGGACCTCAACACCGCGCGCAGTCTCGCCGACACGTTGCAGGCCGTCGCCGACGGGGTGGTGCGCGGCCTCGGCTACGAACTCGCCGCGGTCAATCTGGTGCGCCCGGACGGCGATCTGGTCGTGGCCGCGTTCGCCGGCAGCGCGGCGGGCGAGGCGCTGCTGGCCGGGCGGGTCGGCTCCCGCGCGTCCTGGGAGCGGCGGCTGTCCATGGGCGAGCGCTGGGGCACGCTGCGGTTCATCCCGCACACCGAGGGCTGGGTGCTCATCGACGACGACGTGCCGCAGTGGCACACCGAGGGGCCGCTGCCCCGGTTCGCCGACGAATGGCACCCCGGCGACCGCCTCTACGCGCCGATGTACTCGTCCTCGGCCGTCGGCGGCGAGCTGATCGGCGTCATATCGGTCGACCAGCCGAGCACCGGCCGGCACCCGGGCCCCTGGGGCTGCGAGGCGCTGCAGATGTACGCGTTCCAGTCCGGCATCGCGATCAGCAACGCCCGGCTGCGGGCGAACATGCAGCGCGCGCTGGTCCGGCTGGAACGCGACCAGCAGGCGCTGCGGGCCAGCGAGGAGAGCTTCCGCCAGGCCTTCGAGTACGCGCCGAGCGGCATGGCCATAGCCGAGATGGGCGGCGACCAGCACGGCAAGCTGCTGCGGGCCAACGACGCGCTGTGCCGCCTGCTGGGGCGCTCCGCGTCCACCATGCGGCGGTACTCCTTCTCCGACCTGGTGCACCCCGAGGACGTCGGGCTGCTGCTGCGGACCTCCGCGGAGGGGGGCCGCGCCGAACTGCGGCTCGCCCGCCGCGACGGCACCTATGTGTGGGTGTCGCTGCGCAACTCCGTGGTGGCCGACACCGCGGACGGACCCCGGTTCCTGCTCACCCACGTCGAGGACATCGAGGAGCGCAAGAGCCGCGAGCTGCAGCTCGCCCACCGCGCCAGCCACGACTCGCTGACCGGCCTGCCCAACAGCGCCGAGCTGCGGGCCCGGCTGTCCGCGCGGCTCTGCTCACGGCCCCAGGACCGCGACGCCCGCGAGGCCGTCGCGCTCGGCGGCGACATCGAGGGGCTGGACGAGTTCGCGTTCTCGTACGGCTACGGGCCCGACGAACTGGCCGCGCCGCTCGGTGCGCTGGACTCCCACACCCACGCGGTCCCGCCGGACGAGAACGACGAGGAGTCCGCCCACAAGGGCCTCGCGGTGCTCTTCTGCGACCTCGACGGCTTCAAGTCCATCAACGACCGGTTCGGGCACCACACCGGGGACGCGGTCCTCATCGAGGTGGCGCGGCGGCTCACCGGCGCGGTGCGGGACGGCGACACGGTCGCGCGCCTGGGCGGCGACGAGTTCGTGGTGCTCGCCGACGGGCTGGCCCCCGCCGACGCGGCGGACCTCGCGGTGCGGCTGCGCAACGCGATCATCCCGCCGATCCGGGTGGACGGACGCGCGGTGCGGGTCGGGGCGAGCTTCGGCATCGGCTGGGCGGGCTGCGGCATGACCACCGAAGAGGTCCTGCACTCCGCGGACCAGCGGATGTACGTGGAGAAGCGGAGCCGGTCGTCCCGGCCGAACCACCGCCGGGCGGGCTAGCGCCCAGGCCCGGGGCCCGTCCTGCCCGGGCGGGGTGGTTCCCCGGGGCCCCTGCGGGTGGGCGGCATCCGGGATGGGGGAGGATCGGGGGATGGACAAGGGTGAGGTCAGGGCGCGGCGGACGGCCGCGGTCGCGTCGTGCCGGCGGGTGCTGAGCCGGCCGGTGCGGCCGGGGATGCGGGACAAGCTGCGGCAGCTCGCGGCGGCGGCCGGCGACGGTCAGGCCGACCACTACGGCGACG
The DNA here is from genome assembly GCF_019890725.1 of Actinacidiphila acidipaludis. Lineage (GTDB taxonomy): Bacteria > Actinomycetota > Actinomycetes > Streptomycetales > Streptomycetaceae > Actinacidiphila > Actinacidiphila acidipaludis. Next base: position 48,939 of record NZ_JAINZZ010000028.1, on the reverse strand, counting down.
GCGTCGTGCGGGAGCTGGAGCTGCGCGTCGCGGAACTCCTCGGCATGCCCGACGCCGCGTTCTTCCCGACCGGGACGATGGCCCAGCAGGTCGCCCTGCGCGCCTGGGCCGGCCGTACCGGCAACCCGGTGGTCGCCCTGCACCCGCTCGCGCACCCCGAGGTGCACGAGCGCGGCGCCCTGCAGACCGTCACCGGCCTGCGCACCGTGCACCCCACCACGAGCCCCCGCCTGCCCTCGGCCGACGAGGTGCGGGACATGGAGGAGCCGTTCGGCACGCTGATGATCGAACTGCCGCTGCGGGACGCCGGTTTCGTGCTGCCCACCTGGGACGAGCTGACCGCGACCGTGGCGGCGGCGCGGGAGGCCGACGCGGTCGTGCACCTCGACGGCGCCCGGCTGTGGGAGTGCACCCCGCACTTCGGCCGGACCCTCCCGGAGATCGCCGGCCTCGCCGACAGCGTGTACGTCAGCTTCTACAAGTCGCTGGAGGGCCTGTCCGGCGCGATGCTCGCCGCCTCGGCCGAGCTGGTCGCGGAGGCCAAGGCGTGGCGGCACCGCTACGGCGGCATGCTGTTCGAGCAGTTCCCCGTGGTCCTGGCCGCGCACGCCGGGCTGGACACCGAACTGCCGCGCCTGCCCACGTACGTGGCGCACGCCAAGCCCGTCGCGCGGGCGCTGCGGGAGGGCCTGGCGGCGGCCGGCGTGCCGGTGCCCCGGGTCCATCCGGAGGTGCCGCACACCCACCAGTTCCAGCTGTGGCTGCCCTGCCCGGCGGACGTGCTGAACGAGGCGTCGATCCGGCAGGCCGAGCAGACCGGACAGAGCCTCCTCGGCACCGGGCAGTTCCACGAGCCGGGCCTGCCGGGCCTGTCCACGACCGAGATCACCGTGGCGGCCTCGGCGCTGGAGTGGACCGAGGACGACGTGCGGGCGGCGGCCGCCGACTTCGCCCACTGCGTGACCGAGGCCGCCGGCAGTACGCAGGCCGCCGGCGCCTGATCGGCGGGCCGCCGCGCCCGACCGGGGTGCGGCGGCCTCAGATCCGCAGCAGCAGCTTGCCGGTGCTGGTCCGGGACTCCACCAGCCGGTGCGCCTCCGCCGCGTCCTCCAGCGCGAACTCCGCGCTCACCGGCAGCTCCACCCCGCCCTCGGTGACCGTGCGGAAGGCCGCCGCGGCGATCTCGCGCAGCCGCCGCGGGTCGGCCGCGGCCATGCTGAGGATCGAGAAGCCGGCCACGGAGATCGCCAGCGGGTACGTCTCGGCCGGGCCGATCGACCACGGTTCGTCGGAGCCGGCGTTGCCGAACGACACCAGGCGGCCGAACCGGCCGACGACCGCGAGGGTGCGGCGGAAGGTCTCGCCGCCCACCGGGTCGAGCGCGATGTCGACGCCCCGGCCGCCGGTCGCCGCGAGCACGTCCGTGTCGAAGCTGTCCGTCGTGAACACCTGGTCGTAGCCGGACTTCAGGGCGTGCTCGGCCTTGTCCAGCGAGGACACCACGCCGTAGACCGCCGACGCGCCGCCCATCCTGGCCAGTTGGCCCGCGACGGTGCCGACGCCGCCGGCCGCGCCCTGGACCAGCACGGTGTCGCCCTCGCGCAGCCGCCCGACCTCGTGCAGCAGGCCGTAGGCGGTGGGGAGCACGCTGGGCAGGGTGGCGAAGGTCCGCAGCGACAGGCCCTCGGGCGCCGCGAACACCGTCGCCGCGGGCGCCGCCACGACCTCGGCGTAGCCGCCGCCGTCGAGGAACGCGCCGACCTCCTGGCCCGGGGCGAACCCGGTGACGCCCGCACCGACCGCGCGGACCGTCCCGGACACCTCCAGGCCCGGGCGGAAGGGCAGCGACTCCACCCGGTAGCCCTGGGAACGCGCCTTCACGTCGGCGAAGTTGACCCCGGCGTAGGCGACGTCGATGGTGACCTCGCCCGGCCCCGGCTCCGGTTCGGGTATGTCGGCGACCCTGAGGACCTCGGGTCCCCCGAACTCCTCGATGACGATGGCGCGCATCGGTTCTCCCCGTGTGTGGTTCCGTTTCACTCCAGCATCTGTCGAACCGTCAAGACGCGTGCGCCGTCTCAGAAATTCCCGCCGCCCGCCCGAACCAGGCCGGACTCGTACGCCAGGACCACGGCCTGGACCCGGTCGCGCAGGCCGAGCTTGGTCAGGATGCGGCCCACGTGCGTCTTCACAGTGGCCTCCGAGAGCACCAGCTTCTGCGCCACCTCGCCGTTGGACAGGCCCTGCGCTACGAGCAGCAGCACCTCGCGTTCGCGCTCGGTGAGCTTGTCGATCTCCGGGTGGCGCTGCTCGCCGCCGGTGCCGGGGAGCATCGGCGTGAAACGGTCGAGCAGGCGGCGGGTGGTGCTCGGGGCGACCACCGCGTCCCCGCTGTGCACCGCGCGGATCGCGCCCAGCAGCTCGTCCGGCGGCACGTCCTTGAGCATGAAGCCGCTCGCGCCCGCCTTGAGCGCGGCGAACGCGTACTCGTCCAGGTCGAACGTGGTCAGGATCAGGACGCGCGGGGAGCCCTCGCCGGGCACCCGGTCGCCGCCGCAGATCCGGCGGGTCGCCTCCACGCCGTCCAGCCGCGGCATGCGCACGTCCATCAGCACGACGTCGACCTTGGTGTGCCGCAGCACCTCCAGTGCCTCCGCGCCGTCCCCCGCCTCGGCGACCACCTCCATGTCCGGCTGGGCGGCCAGCACCATCCGGAAGCCGGTGCGGAGCAGCACCTGGTCGTCGACGAGCATGACGCGGATCGCCATGGAGTGGGGTCCCTTCGGTGTGGTCGGTCGGTCGGGGTCGGTGGGGCCGGCGCGGCCCCGGGGTCAGCGGCCGGTCTTCAGCGGCAGCACCGCGCTGATCCGGAAACCGCCGCCGGGACGGGGTCCGGCGTCCAGGGTCCCGCCGATCATGCCGATGCGTTCGCGCATGCCGATCAGGCCCTGGCCCAGGCCGTCCCGGCCGCCCTGGGCGAGCGTCTCCTGGCCCGCGCCCAGGCCGTCGTCCTCGATCAGCAGGTCCAGGGCGGCGTCCCCGAAGTCCAGCATCACGTTGGCGCTGGCGCCGTCGCCGCCGTGCTTGCGGACGTTGGTCAGCGCCTCCTGCACGATGCGGTACGCGGTCAGCTCGACGCCGCTGGACAGCGGACGGGCCTCGCCGGCGACCTCGAACCGCACGGGCAGGCCGGCGCCGCGGACCTGGTCGATGAGGTCGGCGAGCTGGTCCACCCCGGGCTGCGGCACGTACTCGCCGCCGGCGTCGTCCCCGGCCCGCAGCAGGCCCAGCAGCCGGCGCATCTCGGCCAGCGCCTGGCGGCCGGTCGTCGAGATGGTCTCCAGCGCCTGCTTGGCCTGGTCCGGCGCGGCGTCCAGCACATAGGCGGCGCCGTCCGCCTGGACGACCATCACCGAGACGTTGTGCGCCACGACGTCGTGCAGCTCCCGGGCGATCCGCGCCCGTTCCGCGGCGACCGCGGCCTTGGACTGCGCCTCGCGCTCCCGGTGCAGGCGCGCCGCCCGTTCCTCCAGCTCCGCGTAGTAGGCGCGACGCGTTCTCAGCCGGTCGCCGACGACCCAGGCGCAGGCGAAGATCACGGTCAGCAGCAGCGTCTGGAACAGGGTCGTCCAGATCGTGGAGCCCCGCTCGTGCGGCGGCCAGCGCAGCATCGACAGCGGGGCCGCGGCCAGGCCCGCGACCAGGGCGAGCCGGGAGGACCAGCGTTCGCCCGTCGAGGCACACGTGTAGATGATCACCAGGAACGCGGCGTCGCCCGGGTTGGTCTCGACGTTCAGCGCGAGCTGGGCGAGGCCGGTGGCGATGGCCACGAACAGCATGTGCTCCGGCGCGCGGCGGCGCAGGGCCACGACGGCGGCCAGCGCGAAGGAGAGGGGGATCGCGGCGGCTTTCGCGGCCAGGGAGGGTTTCGGGTCGGCGACGATCCAGGCGGCGCAGGCCGCCAGCAGGACGACAGCCCAGAAGGTGTCGACCCCTGTCGGGTGCCGTCGGAAGTAGTCGTAGACGCGCTGCACATAACCCAGCGTAGGCATGGGAACCCGTGACGGGGTCACCCCGCAGAGCGATCTGGTCTACGCCCCAAGGTGGACCTTCGCCTGCGGCGCGCTTCCCCCACTCCGGGTTCCCCCGGACCCCTTCCCGGCTCCCGGGTTGCCCCCGGCCTTGTCTGCCGGCTGCCCCCCCGGCTCTGGCTTGTCGCGCCGTTCCCCGCGCCCCTATCGGGGCTCGTCCTGCCCCTTGCGGTGCGTTCCCGTCCTCTGCCCGGTGGTGGGCTTGTCGCGTTGGGGGCACCTCCCGGACGAAGTCTGGGGGACCCCGCGCCCCTGTTATCGCTTGCCGTTCGTTCACTTGTTGGGGGCAGTCCGGAAGCGTCTCCTCGGACTGTGCATGACGGGTACTTCCTTTCGGCTGGTCGGGCGGATGCACATTCCTGCGGGGAGCGCTTCCTCCCCACCCCTGGCAGCGACGAGTGCCGCAGGGGGTGTTACCGGGGTACCCCTGTACTGCCCCGGCGGCCCCATGGACTGCTGGGGGGTGGGGAGGAAGCGCTCCCCGCAAGGACTTGTGCACCCACCCGCCCAGCCCCTTCGTGAGAACGGTGCACGCACGAGTCCGAGGAGACGCTTCCGGACTGCCCCAACGTGCGGACGAACGGCACGTGAAACAGGGGCGCGGGGTCCCCCAGACTTCGTCCGGGAGGTGCCCCCAACGCGACAAGCCACGACGGCGCAGCAGTCGGCAACGCACCCGCAAGGGGCAGGACGGGCCCCGAAGGGGCGCGGGGAACTGCGCGGGCAACCCACCACCGGGCGGAGGACGGGAACGCACCCCAGGGGGCACCCCGAGCCGGAAGGGGCCCGGGCGGAGTGCCGGGGAAGTGTGAGGGGGGACGCAGGAGGGGAAGGCTCAGCGCCGAGCGCCTTCGCGTAGGATTGACGAGAAGGACAGCCGGGAGGCAACGTGGTCGTCGAGGAGAAGCCGGCGAGGCTGGCCGTGGGGGTCGTGGGGGTCGGGCGCGTGGGCGCCACCCTCACCGCCGCGCTGGGCCTGGCGGGCCACCGCCCGGTGGCCGCCTCCGGAGTGTCCGACGCCTCGCGCCGCCGCGCCGAGGCCATCCTGCCGGGCGTGCCCCTGGTGGAACCCGCCGCCGTGCTGGAGAACGCCGACCTCGTCCTGCTGACCGTGCCGGACGACGCGCTGCCCGACCTGGTGGGGGGCCTGGCCGAGACCGGCGCGATCCGCCCGGGCCAGCTCCTGGTGCACACCTCCGGCCGGTACGGCGCCGCCGTCCTCGATCCGGCGCTGCGGGCCGGCGCCCTGCCGATGGCCCTGCACCCGGTGATGACGTTCACCGGCTCGCGCGTGGACGTCCAGCGGCTGAACGGCTGCACGTTCGGGGTGACGGCCCCGGGTGAGCTGCGGCTGGCCGCGGAGGCGCTGGTCATCGAGATGGGCGGCGAGCCGGAGTGGATCGAGGAGTCCGCCCGGCCGCTCTACCACGCGGCGCTGGCGATCGGCGCGAACCACATGGTCACGCTCATCGCCCAGTCGATGGACCTGCTGCGCACGGCCGGCGTTCAGGAGCCGGGCCGGATGCTCGGCCCGCTGCTCGGCGCGGCCCTGGACAACGCCCTGCGCTCCGGGGACGCGGCCCTGACCGGCCCGGTCGCCCGCGGCGACGCCGGCACCGTCGTCGCCCACCTGGAGCAGTTGCGGCAGCACGCGCCGGAGACCGTCGCCTCGTACGTCGCGATGGCCCGCGCGACCGCGGACCGCGCGCTCGCCAACGGCATGCTGAAAGCGGAGTACGCGGAGGCGCTGCTCGGCGCCCTCGCCGACGAGGGGACCCGATGACCGCACTGGTGCACCACGCCGCCGACCTCGCTCCGGCCGCCGCCGTGGTCATGACGATGGGCGCCCTCCACGAGGGGCACGCCTCGCTGATCCGGGCGGCGCGCGCCCGGGCGGGTGACGGCCCGGTGACGGTCAGCGTGTTCGTCAACCCGCTGCAGTTCGGGCCGAACGAGGACCTCGACCGCTATCCGCGCACCCTGGATGCGGACGTGAAGCTGGCCGAGCAGGCCGGCGCGGACGTGGTCTTCGCCCCGGACGCCGACGAGGTGTACCCGGGCGGCGAGCCGCAGGTGCGGATCTCGGCCGGCCCGATGGGTGAGCGGTTCGAGGGCGCCTCCCGGCCCGGCCACTTCGACGGCATGCTCACCGTCGTCGCCAAGCTGCTGCACCTGACCCGTCCGCAGGCCGCGTTCTTCGGCCAGAAGGACGCCCAGCAGCTCGCGCTGATCCGCCGGATGGTCACCGACCTGAACTTCCCCGTGGACGTCGTCGGCGTCCCGACCGTCCGCGAGCCCGACGGCGTCGCGCTGTCCAGCCGCAACCGCTACCTGTCCGAGGCCGAGCGGGTCTCGGCCCGCGAGCTGTCCCGGGCGCTGTTCGCCGGCCTGGAGGCGTCGCCCCAGGGCCCGGTCGCGGCCCTGGGCGCGGCGCGGGCGGTGCTGGAGCACGCCGCGTCGATGGAGCCGCCGGTCCGGCTGGACTACGCCGCGCTCGTCGACCCCGCCGACTTCACCGACGCCGCGCCCGGCCACACCGGACCGGCGGTGCTCGCCGTCGCCGCGAGGGTCGGCACGACGCGGCTGATCGACAACATCCCCCTGGAGTTCGGAGCCCCCGAATGACCGCCACCTGGACCTCCGGACGCCCCGAGGGCGCCGGCAGCAGCACCGGCATACGCCTGACCGCCCCGCCGCCCGGCTGGTCCGTCGATGCGGACGTGGTCGTGGTCGGCTCCGGCGTCGCCGGGCTCACGGTGGCGCTGCGGTGCGCCGCCTCGGGCGCCAAGGTGACCGTGGTGACCAAGGCCCACCTCGACGACGGTTCGACCCGCTGGGCGCAGGGCGGCATCGCGGCCGCGCTGGGCGACGGCGACACCCCGGACCAGCACCTGGAGGACACCCTGGTGGCCGGCGCCGGCCTGTGCGACGAGCCGGCGGTGCGGACCCTGGTGACCGAGGGCCCGGACGCGGTGCGCCGGCTGATCGCCACCGGCGCGCACTTCGACACCGACACGGGGAGCGGCGAACTGCTGCTGACCCGCGAGGGCGGCCACCGCAGGCGCCGCATCACGCACGCCGGCGGTGACGCCACCGGCGCCGAGGTCTCCCGCGCGCTGATCGCCGCCGTCCGCGACGCCGGCATCGAGTTCGTCGAGAACGCCCTGGTCCTGGACCTGCTCACCGATGCCGAGGGCCGGACCGCCGGTGTGACCCTGCACGTCATGGGCGCCGGCGCCCGCGACGGCGTGGGCGCGGTGCGCGCGCCCGCGGTGGTGCTGGCGACCGGCGGCATGGGCCAGGTCTTCTCCGCCACCACCAACCCGGCGGTGTCCACCGGCGACGGGGTGGCGCTGGCGCTGCGCGCGGGCGCCGAGGTCAGCGACCTGGAGTTCGTGCAGTTCCACCCGACGGTGCTGTGGCTGGGGCCGGACGCCGAGGGCCAGCAGCCGCTGGTCTCGGAGGCGGTCCGCGGCGAGGGCGCGCACCTGGTGGACGCCGAGGGCGTGCGCTTCATGGTCGGGCAGCACGAGCTGGCCGAGCTGGCGCCGCGTGACATCGTCGCCAAGGGCATCATGCGCCGGATGCAGGAGACCGGCGCCGAGCACATGTTCCTCGACGCCCGGCACTTCGGCGCCGCGATGTGGGAGCAGCGCTTCCCGACGATCCTGGCCGCCTGCCGGGCGCACGGCATCGACCCGGTCACGCAGCCCATCCCGGTGGCGCCCGCCGCGCACTACGCCTCCGGCGGGGTGCGCACCGACCTGCGGGGCCGCACCACGGTGCCGGGCCTGTACGCGTGCGGTGAGGTCGCCTGCACCGGCGTGCACGGCGCGAACCGGCTGGCGTCGAACTCGCTGTTGGAGGGCCTGGTGTTCGCCGAGCGGATCGCCGCCGACATCGCCGCCCACCCGGCCGCCGCCGGGGACCCGGTGGTGCCGGGGACGTCCGGCGGCGCCCAGGGCACCCAGGGCGTCCACGGCGACCCGCTGCTCGCGTCCGAGGCGCGGTTCGAGGTCCAGCGGATCATGAGCGCGGGCGCCGGGGTGCTGCGGAGCGCCGAGAGCCTGACGGTGGCCGCGGGCGCGCTGGAGCGCCTGCAGACCGCCGCCGTGGAGGCGTACGACCGGGACGGCAAGACGGCCGAGCCGTGCGTGGAGACCTGGGAGGCGACGAACCTGAGCCTGGTGGCGCGGGTGCTTGTCGCCGCCGCCCGGCGCCGCGAGGAGACCCGCGGCTGCCACTGGCGGGAGGACCGCCCCGAGCGCGACGACGACCGGTGGAGCCGGCATCTGGTGATCCGGCTGACCCCGCACCGCACACTGGAGGTGCGGACCACCGCGGGCCCCGACTTCGAGGGCACACGCCCTCCCGGGATCGGGGATGATGGGGCGGCCGCCCCGCACCCGGCGCCGGGAACCGCGGTCGCGCCGGCACCGACCTCAGGCCCGGCCCAGGCACCCGCCCGGCCGCATGCCGCACCGAAGGAGTTCTCGTGAGCACCCCCGACCGTCCCCAGCCCGTCTCGCTCCCGCTGCCGACCCTCGGCCCCCCGGCGGAGGCCGGCGGCTGCGGCGACGGCTGCGGCTGCGGCGCCGGCGAGGACTTCGACCTCGACCCGCTGGAGTGCGGCCTGGACCCGGACCTGGCGCAGCTCCTCGCCGAGGCCGGGCTCGACCCCGTCCAGGTCGAGGACATCGCGCACATGGCGATCGAGGAGGACCTCGACCAGGGCGTGGACATCACCACGGTGGCGACCGTCGCCGAGGACTCCCGGTCGGCCGGCGACTTCACCGCCCGTGAGGCCGGCACGGTCGCCGGGCTGCACATCGCCGAGGCCGTGCTGTCGGTGGTGTGCACCGACGAGTTCGAGGTCGAGCGGCACGTCGAGGACGGCGACCGCGTCGAGGCCGGGCAGAAGCTGCTGACCGTGCGCACCCGCACCCGCGACCTGCTCACCGCCGAGCGCAGCGCGCTGAACCTGCTGTGCCGGCTGTCCGGGATCGCCACCACCACCGCCCGCTGGGTGGACGCGCTGGAGGGCACCACGACGCAGGTGCGCGACACCCGCAAGACCACGCCGGGGCTGCGGGCCCTGGAGAAGTACGCGGTGCGCTGCGGCGGCGGGGTCAACCACCGCATGTCGCTGTCGGACGCGGCCCTGGTCAAGGACAACCACGTGGTCGCGGCGGGCGGCGTCGCCGCGGCGTTCAAGCTGGTCCGCGAGGAGTTCCCGGGCGTCGCCATCGAGGTCGAGGTGGACACCCTGCACCAGGTGCGGGAGGTGCTGGACGCCGGCGCCGACCTGATCCTGCTGGACAACTTCACGCCCGCGGAGACCGCCGAGGCCGTCGCGATCGTCGGCGGCCAGGCGTTCCTGGAGTCCTCCGGTCGGCTGACGCTGGACAACGCCCGCGCCTACGCGGACACCGGCGTCAACTTCCTCGCGGTGGGCGCGCTCACGCACTCCTCCCCGATCCTGGACATCGGCCTGGACCTGCGAGCGGAAGCGTAAGGCGGATGCTGCTCACCATCGACGTCGGCAACACGCACACCGTCCTGGGGCTGTTCGACGGCGAGGAGATCGTCGAGCACTGGCGGATCTCCACCGACTCACGGCGGACCGCGGACGAACTCGCGGTCCTGCTGCAGGGGTTGATGGGCATGCACCCGCTGCTCGGCGACCTCGGGGACGGCATCGACGGCATCGCGATCTGCTCGACCGTGCCGTCGGTGCTGCACGAGCTGCGCGAGGTGACCCGCCGCTACTACGGCGACGTCCCGTCGATCCTGGTCGAGCCGGGCATCAAGACCGGGGTGCCGATCCTGGTCGACCACCCCAAGGAGGTCGGCTCCGACCGGATCATCAACTCGCTGGCCGCCGTGCACCTCTACGGCGGCCCGTGCATCGTCGTCGACTTCGGCACGGCCACCACGTTCGACGCGGTGTCCGCGCGCGGGGAGTACGTGGGCGGCGCGATCGCCCCCGGCATCGAGATCTCGGTGGACGCGCTGGGGATGCGCGGCGCGCAGCTGCGGAAGATCGAACTCGCCCGGCCGCGCAGCGTCATCGGCAAGAACACCATCGAGGCCATGCAGTCCGGCATCCTCTACGGCTTCGCCGGGCAGGCCGACGGGATCGCCGAGCGGATGGCCCGCGAACTCGCCGACGACCCCGACGACGTGACGGTCATCGCCACCGGCGGGCTGGCGCCGCTGGTGCTCGGCGAGGCGTCGATCATCGACGCGCACGAGCCGTGGCTCACGCTGATCGGCCTGCGCCTGGTCTACGAACGGAACGTGTCCACCACCTGAACCCGTGGCGGCGCCGGACGCCCCGTTCGGGGTGCCCGCGGGCGTACAACCAAAGCCCCCGCGTCCGTGTCTTGTCCGGCAGACGGACGACAGCAGGAGTGGGGGCGATGGGTTTTTCCGGCAGAGGGATCCCCGGCGGGGGTCTCAAGAGCCTTTCCCGCAGCGGGTTTTCGGGCAGGGCCGCGGCGGTGGCCGCCGCGATGGGGCTCGTCGCCCTCGGGACCGCCGGGGGCGCCTGGGCGGACGGCGCGGGCCAGGTGACGATCCGGGTCATGGCGGACCCGCAGACGTACTTCGTGCCGAGCGACGGCGACACCGGCCACACCCCGGCGTTCGGGGTGGCCCTCGCGTCGGGGAGCACCGACAGCACGGGTGACGAGCTGGACATCAAGGGCGCCACGGCCGCCTTCGACCTGTCGGCGCTGAAGGGCGTGGACGTGTCCCTCGCCTCCGGCGCCGGGAGCTGCGCGCTGAAGGACCTGGTGGTCACCTGCCCGCTGGGCGACTTCTACCAGCGCACCGAACTGGCGCCGGTCACCCTGACCGCCCGGGCCGGGACGCCGGTCGGCGACGCGGGGGCGCTCACCATGACGGTCACCGCCGGCAACGCGGCCACGGTCACGCGCAGCACGCAGGTGATCGTGGGCCGGCCGGGGTTCAGCGTCCTGCCGGGCGCCTCGGGGCCGCTGACCGGCGGATCGGCCGGTGTGGCGCCGGCGTTCGGCAACCGCGGTGACGTCGCCGTCGCCCAGGGCATGACCGTGTGGGTCCACGGATCGGCGCCCACCACGCGCGAGTTCAGCAACTGCCGCTACAACAAGGCGGATCAGCCCACCGCGGCGGAGTGCGACTTCACGGTGACGCTGCGGCCCGGCCAGGCGTTCACCACCGACGGGCAGTTCACGTTCACCGCGCCGTCCGGCGCCACCGGACTGACCGTGGGCTACGACGTGTGGCCCACCGGCAACCCGCCCGAGTGGGCCACCGAACTGCCGGCCGACGCGCCCCACGGCACCGCCGGGCCGCTGGCCCTCAAGCCCACCGACGAGAGCGCGCTCACCGCGGGCACCGACTACACCGCGCAGTACACCGCGCCGGGCGGCGACAAGACCGACTACGCGGCCACGCCGTTCACCATCAGGGGCGCGGTCGGCCAGACCCTCGACGTCCAGGTGCCCTACCCGACGGACAACCGGGACAACGGGCCGGTGACGGTCAAGGACCCGCAGATCGTGACGCTGCCGGAGGGCACCCACGCCCTCGTGCCGGGACCGGACGAGGAGAGCGAGGCGCTGTACTGCGCCCCGACGTCCGGGCGGACCGTGACCTGCCCGTTCGGCCCCGACGGCTTCGGCCAGATCCTGCGCGTGCACATCGACAGGAAGGTGCCCGGCGCGTCCGGCACCATCGAGGTCGTGCCGCCCGCCGGGGTGGACGACAACCCCGCCGACAACACGGCCGTCGTCACCCTGGTGGTCACCGGAACCGGCACCGGCACGTCCGGCGGGACGACCGCCGGCGGGTCGTCCGGAAGCGCCACCGCTTCCGGCGGTACGTCCTCTTCCGGCGGCAGCTCCGGCGGGAGCTCGTCCGGCGGCGCCTCGGGCACGTCCGGCACCTCGGGGAGCACCGGCGGCACGCCGGAGCACGGCGGGCTCGCCGCGACCGGGACGGCCGGGATCGCGCTGATCACCAGCGGCGCCGTCATCGCCCTCGTGGCCGGGAGCACTCTCGTGATGCGGCGGCGCCGCTCGGCGTGAACGGGGGCGAGTACGGCCCGCGGCCCGCTCACCGGCCGGTGTCCGAACAGGACGCCGGCCGGTGCGGCACCGGGCAGCCGCCGGCGCGGGAACGGGCCTCGGCCGGCCGCGGATCCGGCCGCCGGACGGCGCGGGACCAGGGGCGCCGGAGCCGGGGAAACCGGCCTCTCACCTCGGAAGCAAGCGCTCGCCGGGCCGGGTGGGCCGCCGCTCCGGCACACCCATCCCGGCGACGCACCGCGTATACCGTATTGCGCGAAGTTTGTCCTCTTAGCACTTAAAGTCCATTCATGCCCACGCCACACGGAACCCGAGGCGGAATGGCGTTCAGCGCGGACGAACTGCGCGTGCTGCGGCGCGCGCTGGCGGAGGTGCTGCACCCCAGCCGCAGGGCGGCGGCGCCGGCGGCCCCCGCCCCGGCCCCCGCCGCCGTCCCCAGCCCGGCCGAGTACGTCCAGGACTGCCTGCGGCTCGCCGAGGCCCTCGACGAGGCGGTGCACGAGTCAGGACGCCTGCGTGCCTTCCTGCTGGACGAGCTGTTCCGCTACCGGCAGGCACTCCCGGGCAGCGCCGGCGGTTACCTCGACCGCCTGATCACCGCGCTCGCGGCCGGCTACGTGCCCGGCGCCGACGATCTGGCCGCCCTGCGGCGGCTGCGCGCCCTGCCCTGCGGTCCCGCCGAGAGCCGGCGGCGGACCGCACTGCTGCGGCGCTGCGAAACCCTCGCGGAGAACGATGTCCGACTGCGTCTGGAGGCCCATATGCACGCCCCGCGCCGACTGCTCACCCTGCCCGGGCTCGCCGACGAACCGGCGCCCAAGCCCGCCCCCAAGCCGGGGCCCGCGCCCGCGCATGCCCCGGAGGAGAAGCCGAAGCCGGCCGCGCCGGACAAGCCGCGCACTCCCACGCCCGCGGAGATCTGGCCCCCGCACCGCCGCACCGGCAAACCCGACCAGACGGCCCGCAGCGCCTGACGCCCCGCCGAGGGCCCGGACGGCGCCGAGGCGCCGCCTCCGAGGGGCCGGGACGGCCACCGCACCCGCGGCGGCCGTCCCGGCCCCTTCGTCCTGTGGGGCCGTCCCCTGAGGCGTGAATTCGCGGAGACATGAAGGGGCCGCCGTGAGCCGCCGGGGCGGGGACGCCCCGCGCCCCCTGGGACGTCCGTGAGCGGCCCGCCACGCGCCCTCCGCGCCACCGCCCGGCCCTGGCGCCCCCGCGTCGTCCCCCGCGCCTCCGCCTGGCCCTGGCGCCCCCGCGTCGTCCCCCGCGCTTGCGCCCGGCTCTGGCGTCCCCGCGCCTCCGCCTGGCCCTGGCGCCCGCCGCGCCACCGCCTGGCTCCGGCGGCCCCCGTCCCCCGCGGCCCTCAGCGCCTGCGTCGCGCGCCGCGGAGGCGGGCCGCGTCCGCCAGCCCCGCCGCACCAGCCAGTGCCGCGATGCCCGCCGCCACGGCCGCCACGGCACGGCTCTTCGACCCCAGCGTGGTGCGTCGCCCGAACGCCGGCCCCACCAGGCCGTGCGGGTCGTAGACCACCGGGCGCCGCCGTCCCACCGCGTCCGCGCAGGAGCCGCCGCCGCGGACGCTGTGCACCGAGCCGTCCGGCAGCCGCACCCGGCAGGTGGCCACGCGGGCGCCGTGCTCCCACTGGTAGGACGGGGTCTCGACGGTCGCGACGGTGTCCCTCCCGCGGCTCGCCAGGTACCAGTCGGGGGAGTAGAGCAGGGTGGTGGCCAGCAGGACGACCATCGCCGGCACCGAGGCCAGGTACGCGGGACGGCTCCACGGCGAGCGCGGCACGGTCGTGCCCACCAGGAACAGCCCGGTGAAGGCGACGATGCCCACCACCAGCCCCAGGAGCTGCGCGACCATCACCACGCAGACCCCCAGGAGCACCAGCACGGCCGCCGAGCCGCCCAGGTACAGCGCCCAGAAGGCGCCGACCCGGCCCGGTGGGTCGGCGAGCCCGGGCGGATCGGCGTGCGCGAAGCGGCGCGCCGCGGGCTCGTCGACGGGGGCGAGGGCGAACTCGTTGACGATGTGCCGGACCTGCCGGGCGCCGGCCTCGGTGGCGGCCAGCTCGCGCAGCCGCGTCATGTCGAACCCGGCCGCGGCGAGCGTGCGGCGCTCGGACGGCGACAGCCCGTCCAGGAACACCCCGATCGGCGGGTCGCCCTCTGACTCTGCCACCGTCGCGCTGCCCTTCCGCCGCTCCGTCACCGCTGTGCCGCCGCCGCGCCGCCGCTCCTCAGGCGCCCGGGAGGCCGTTCCCGGCCGGCCCCCGCCGGTCCCTGGCGGGAAGTCCCGTGCCCCCTTTCTAGAGGAGTCCGGCGCCGTTCGCAGAAGGGGGACATCACGAGCCCGCCGAGCGGCCGTTCGCGCCGGCGCGGGGCCGCCCGCGGACCCGCCACTCGCCGGGGACGGAGGGCGGGGCGGGGCGGCCCGGGGGGCGTGGCTACGCTTGAGGGCATGGACTACCTCTCCGCGATCGTGCCGCCCCTGGTGATGGCCGTGTTCTTCACCGTGCTGGTCGTGACGATCATCAAGAACCAGGGCGGTGCCAACAAGGCCAAGGAGGACGCCGCGGTCGACGCCGCGTTCGCCCGGGCCGAGGCCGCCCAGCGCACCGGCGACGCCGAGTAGGGCGCCGCACGGGAGCACGGCGCGCGCAGCGTCGTCCGGCGTCGTCGCGGCCCGTGGGGCCGCGCGTTCCTCCCGGCCGCCTGGAAGCCGCCCCCCGGGCGCCCGGCCGGCCCGCGCCGGAGTAGCAATTCGGGCATGTCCGGTTATCGGCCCGTAGGATTCCGAGTGTGCCCCGTCCGCTGGGAGAGCTCGAAGACACCGTGATGACCAGGGTGTGGGAGTGGAACCGCCCGGTCACGGTTCGTGAGGTACTCGAAGACCTGACGCGGGACCGTTCCATCGCCTACACAACGGTGATGACCGTAATGGACAACCTGCGCCAGAAGGGGTGGCTGCGCCGCACCCAGGAAGGCCGCGCTTATCGCTATGAGGCGGTTTCGACGAGAGCGGCATACTCGGCCGCACTGATGAACGAAGCGTGGGCGGCGAGTGACAACCCGGCGGCCGCACTGGTCCACTTCTTCGGCATGATGTCGCCGGAACAGCGCGAGGCGTTGCGGGACGCAATGCGCATCATCGAGTCCGGCGACCCCTCCGGCCCGGCCGATCACGAAGGACGATAGCGTCCGTCCATGGCCCTCATGTCGAATGACGTCACGATCCGCCGTGCCCGCACCGCCGATGTCCCGGCCGTACGCGGCCTGCTGGACTCCTATGTCCGTGACGGCATCCTGCTCGACAAGGCCACCGTGACCCTTTATGAGGACATCCAGGAGTTCTGGGTGGCCGAACGGGACGAGGACGCCTCGGTCGTGGCGTGCGGCGCGCTGCACGTGATGTGGGAGGACCTGGCCGAGGTCAGGACGCTGGCCGTGCACACGGACCTGCGCGGCAAGGGCGTCGGCCACCACGTGCTGGCCAAGTTGCTGGACACCGCCCGGTGGCTGGGAGTCCGGCGCATTTTCTGCCTGACCTTCGAAGTGGACTTCTTCGCCAAGCACGGCTTCGTGGAGATCGGCGAGACCCCGGTGGACGGCGATGTCTTCGGCGAGCTGCTCCGTTCCAATGACGAGGGTGTCGCGGAGTTCCTGGACCTGGAGCGAGTGAAACCGAACACCTTGGGCAACAGTCGCATGCTGCTGCAACTGTGAGGGACCCGGTTTGTCCGGATCGCGCTACCTCGGGCGAACCTCTTCGCGCAAGGGGTTTGAGTTTTCCGCGGAAAGGCGCTTTGCTTTTACCGTTAATCCGTTTTCGATGAAAGGGAAGCCGGTGGCACAGAAGGTTCAGGTCCTTCTTGTTGACGACCTCGACGGAGGAGAGGCGGACGAGACAGTCACGTTCGCTCTCGACGGTGTGACGTACGAGATCGACCTCACCACTGAGAATGCCGACAAGTTGCGCGGTCTGCTGAACCCGTACACGGACCGTGGCCGCCGTACCGGTGGACGGGCCGGGCGGGGGCGCACCAAGGCGGCTCGCAGCGGTGGTGGCGCGTCCGGTCCCGACACCGCCAAGATCCGCGCCTGGGCGAAGGAGAAGGGCTACGAGGTCAACGACCGCGGGCGCGTCCCCGCGGCCATCCGCGAGGCGTACGAGACGGCCCACAGCTGATCCCGGACGCGGGTCCGCAGCGTGATCCGGTGACAGGCGGTCGCCAGCGCGGCCACCAGGGCCGTCAGCCCGATGGGCACCCCCGATCCATCGGCGCGGTCGCAGACACGCAGCGTGGGCACGGCGGATTCCACGTCGATCCCCGGCCGAGGAGGCCGCAGCCACACCGGTGCCGACCGGTCGTACGCGGCCTCCCGGCGGACCCACTCGGGATGGGCCGGCGCGCGCATCAGCCGGCCTGACCCCAGGGCGGCCAGGTCCAGGGCGACGCCGCCCCACTCCAGCCACTCCAGGAGCCCCGGCAGCTCCTCGGCCGATCCCGCGGCCACCAGCAGCCGGATCCGGTGCCCGTCGAGCGCGACGGGCCCCAGTTGCTCGGGCCGCGAGAAGCGGCTCAGCATGGCGAAGCCCGCCTCGGCCGGCACGTCCAGCGCGTCGAACCGCTCGCCCGTGACCAGACCGGGCGGCGTCCCGGCCACCGGCCACCCCAGCTCGTGCTCGTACCAGCCCATACCGAGAGCAACTGCCCCCCGGAGCGGGAGTTACGCATCGTCTTCGCCCGGATGCGGGCGGTGATTCCCTGCTGGACGCCCGGCAGTGGCCCGGGGGATCGCCCGCCGGCGCCCGCAGGCGCCGGAAACCCCTCTGGGCCCCGCGACCGTGTTCGCCCGTAGCGCACTCGAAACGGCCGCGCCGTGTGGATTACCGGCAGCGGAGGGTAAGAAGTACCTAGTGAGAAGGGCTGGTGTTCGAGCAGGCGGGACGGGCGTTCGCCACGGGCGTACTTGATAACGGGGTATTCGCCTGGCCTGCGGGAACATCGTCTCGCACCATCGAGGTTGTGGGAGTGACGTCAGCCGGTAGCGCGGCTTGCCCTGTGTTTCCCTGTGGGATGCGGGGGTGATACGTGAGCGGCGCCGCTGTGCGGGACTAGCATGCGGAAGGACAGGGAGGGGACCGACCCCTCACTGCCCGACCGCTCTGAGGAGCGATTAACGATGTTCGAGAGGTTCACCGACCGCGCGCGGCGGGTTGTCGTCCTGGCTCAGGAAGAAGCCCGGATGCTCAACCACAACTACATCGGCACCGAGCACATCCTTCTGGGCCTGATCCATGAGGGTGAGGGTGTCGCCGCTAAGGCCCTGGAGAGCCTCGGGATTTCGCTCGAGGCGGTCCGCCAGCAGGTGGAGGAGATCATCGGCCAGGGCCAGCAGGCCCCGTCCGGGCACATCCCCTTCACGCCCCGGGCGAAGAAGGTCCTGGAGCTGTCGCTCCGCGAGGCCCTTCAGCTCGGTCACAACTACATCGGCACCGAGCACATCCTGCTCGGCCTGATTCGCGAGGGCGAGGGCGTCGCCGCCCAGGTCCTGGTGAAGCTGGGCGCCGACCTCAACCGGGTGCGGCAGCAGGTCATCCAGCTGCTGTCCGGCTACTCCGGCGGGAAGGAGTCGGCCACGGCCGGCGGGCCGGCCGAGGGCACCCCCTCGACCTCGCTCGTGCTGGACCAGTTCGGCCGCAACCTGACCCAGGCCGCTCGTGAGACCAAGCTCGACCCGGTGATCGGGCGCGAGAAGGAGATCGAGCGGGTCATGCAGGTGCTGTCCCGCCGTACCAAGAACAACCCCGTCCTGATCGGCGAGCCCGGCGTCGGCAAGACCGCCGTCGTCGAGGGCCTGGCCCAGGCGATCGTCAAGGGCGAGGTGCCCGAGACGCTCAAGGACAAGCAGCTCTACACGCTGGACCTGGGCGCTCTGGTGGCGGGCTCCCGTTACCGCGGTGACTT
The DNA here is from genome assembly GCF_019890725.1 of Actinacidiphila acidipaludis. Taxonomy (GTDB): domain Bacteria; phylum Actinomycetota; class Actinomycetes; order Streptomycetales; family Streptomycetaceae; genus Actinacidiphila; species Actinacidiphila acidipaludis. The sequence continues at coordinate 30,798 of NZ_JAINZZ010000028.1, read as the reverse complement.
CGAGGAGCGCCTGAAGAAGGTGCTCAAGGAGATCCGCACCCGCGGCGACATCATCCTGTTCATCGACGAGCTGCACACCCTGGTCGGCGCCGGCGCGGCCGAGGGCGCGATCGACGCGGCCTCGATCCTGAAGCCGATGCTGGCCCGCGGCGAGCTGCAGACCATCGGCGCCACCACCCTGGACGAGTACCGCAAGTACCTGGAGAAGGACGCGGCCCTGGAGCGCCGCTTCCAGCCCATCCAGGTCGCGGAGCCGTCGCTCCCGCACACCATCGAGATCCTCAAGGGTCTGCGCGACCGCTACGAGGCGCACCACCGGGTATCCATCACGGACGAGGCCCTGGTGCAGGCGGCCACCCTGGCCGACCGCTACATCTCGGACCGCTTCCTGCCGGACAAGGCGATCGACCTGATCGACGAGGCCGGCTCCCGGATGCGGATCCGCCGGATGACCGCGCCGCCGGACCTGCGCGAGTTCGACGAGAAGATCGCCGACGTGCGCCGGGAGAAGGAGTCCGCGATCGACTCGCAGGACTTCGAGAAGGCCGCCGCCCTGCGGGACAACGAGAAGCAGCTCCTCGCCGCGAAGGCCAAGCGGGAGAAGGAGTGGAAGGCCGGCGACATGGACGTCGTCGCCGAGGTCGACGGCGAGCTGATCGCCGAGGTCCTCGCCACCGCCACCGGCATCCCGGTCTTCAAGCTCACCGAGGAGGAGTCCTCCCGGCTGCTGCGCATGGAGGACGAGCTCCACAAGCGCGTCATCGGCCAGAAGGACGCCGTCCAGGCCCTGTCCAAGGCGATCCGCCGTACCCGCGCCGGTCTGAAGGACCCGAAGCGCCCCGGTGGCTCGTTCATCTTCGCCGGCCCGTCCGGCGTGGGTAAGACCGAGCTGTCCAAGGCGCTCGCCGAGTTCCTCTTCGGCGACGAGGACGCCCTGATCTCCCTGGACATGTCGGAGTTCAGCGAGAAGCACACCGTCTCGCGGCTGTTCGGCTCGCCTCCCGGCTACGTCGGGTACGAGGAGGGCGGCCAGCTCACCGAGAAGGTGCGCCGCAAGCCGTTCTCCGTCGTCCTCTTCGACGAGGTCGAGAAGGCCCACCCGGACATCTTCAACAGCCTGCTGCAGATCCTGGAGGACGGTCGCCTGACCGACTCCCAGGGCCGGGTCGTGGACTTCAAGAACACGGTCATCATCATGACGACCAACCTCGGCACCCGGGACATCTCCAAGGGCTTCAACCTGGGCTTCGCCGCCCAGGGCGACACGAAGTCCGGGTACGACCGGATGAAGGCGAAGGTCAGCGACGAGCTGAAGCAGCACTTCCGGCCGGAGTTCCTGAACCGTGTGGACGACGTGATCGTCTTCCCGCAGCTCAGCCAGGACGACATCCTGCAGATCGTCGACCTGATGATCGGCCGGGTGGACGAGCGGCTGCGCGACCGCGACATGGGCATCGAGCTGTCCACCGAGGCCAAGGTCCTGCTGTCCAAGCGGGGCTACGACCCGGTGCTCGGCGCCCGGCCGCTGCGCCGCACGATCCAGCGGGAGATCGAGGACTCGCTGTCCGAGAAGATCCTCTTCGGCGAGCTGCGCCCCGGCCACATCGTCGTCGTGGACGTCGAGGGCGAGGGCGAGACTGCGAAGTTCACCTTCCGCGGCGAGGAGAAGGTCACCGTGGCCGACGCTCCGCCCGTCGAGACGGCGAGCGGTCCGCCGAACCTCTCCAAGGAGGCGTGACGCCTCCGGCGCGGTAGCGCCACCCTTCCCACGGGCCCCGGCCCCGGACCATCACCCTGGTCCGGGGCCGGGGCCTTATTTTTGGCTCCACAGGCACGGGAAGCACCTGTGTGCGCCGCGTGCGCCGCCAGTGAGGGGGTTGGCCGATGACCGTTCTCGACGAGCTGTGGCGGGAGATCGACGCCACCATGAGCACCGAGGGTTTCAAGATCGAGATTCTCGACGGGAAGGTCGTGATGACCCCACGGACCCCGGAGCAGGACTGGACGATCGACGAGATCAAGTCGGCCGCCCGACGGACCGGCCTCACCCGGGAGCGACTGGTGAGCGACGTCGCCATCGACTTTCCCGATGAGACGTCGTCCGCCCCGGACGTGGCGATCCTCGACAACGGTGCGCACCGGACCCAGAACCGCTTCACCTGCGTGGACCTGCTAGCCGCCTTCGAGGTCGTCTCCCGCCCGGGCGACCCGAACGACTACGTGCTGAAGGTCGAGAAGTACGGGCGCTACGGAGTAGGGGTGTACGTCGTCGCCGACCCCTTCACGCGGATCTGCACGGTGTTCGAGCAGCCTCAGGGCACCGGGTACGGAGAACGGACGGAGGTCCGCTACGGGGAGTCCTTCGATGTACGGCTGAGTACCGGGGAGGCGTTCACCGTGGACACCGGCACCTTCCCGTCGAAGTCGACGTAGGGAGCCGCGCGGGAGGCCCCCGGCCCCGGACCATCACCCCGGTCCGGGGCCAGGGCCTTTTTCGTGGGCGAATGCGGGGGAGAGGGCGTGAGCGCGGCCACGCTGCGGGGGGAATTCGGGGGTGGAATTGTGGTCCGGGCCACACGGGAGATGAGGGGTGAATTCGGGGGAAATGGGGGTCCCGGGTGATGTGCCGCACGTGAGGCACGCCACTTACTAAGGGAAATAGTCGGGGGCCGGGGCGGGGCGGTCCGTCCACAGGGTGGGGACAGGGCAGCCGAAGGCCCGCACGGCGGGCGACCGGGCAATTCGGGCGCAAACGGAGCAAAACCACCCGGTGAGTCAGGGATACGAGCGGGGCCTTTTCTACGACTTCGGGTAGTAATGGGGGCCCTTGCCCCCTCGCTGAATGCCGGGTTACCAATGATTCGCAGCGGGCCGCAGACGGAATCTGCTGCTCTCCCGATTCAGTGAGGTTATTTCTCCATGCGCAAGATCTCGACGATGAAGAACCGCACCCTGAAGTCCGTCACCGGCGGCCGGGTCGCCGTGGTGACCGGCGGACTGGTCGCGGCGATCGCGCTGGGTTCGACCGCAGCCATGGCCGCGGCCCCCGCGCACCACGAGGGCGCGACCGCCCCGGTGGCGAGCAGCGCCGTCCAGGCCGTGCAGAAGCAGGCCGCGGACCAGAAGGCCGCCGCGGTGAAGAAGGCCGCCGACGCCAAGGCTGCCGCCGAGGCCAAGAAGGCCAACGAGGCGAAGAAGGCCGCCGAGGCGAAGGCCCGGGTCAACGGCTGGGTGACCCCGACCACGCACTACGTGCTGGGCGCGGGCTACGCGCAGGCGGGCCCGCACTGGATCCACAAGCACTCCGGTCAGGACTTCGTCGTGCCGAGCGGCAGCACCGTGCGTGCCGCCCACACCGGCACCGTCGTCACCGCCGGCTGGGGCGGCGCCTACGGCAACAACATCGTGATCAAGCACGGCTCGCACCTGTACACCCAGTACGGCCACCTCTCGAAGATCGAGGTCCACCTGGGCGAGAAGGTCACCACCGGCGAGGAGATCGGCAAGTCCGGCTCCACCGGCAACTCGACCGGCCCGCACCTGCACTTCGAGGTCCGGACCACGCCGTACTACGGCTCCTCGGTCGAGCCGCTGCACTTCCTGAAGGTCCACGGCGTCAACGCCTGATCCCAGGAACCGGCGCTTCGGGGTGACCCGGCAGAACCGGTTGCGTGACACCGCCGGTGACCCCTGCGCGTGACACCTGCGTGTGACACCTGAGAGAAGGCCTGAGCGGATTCCGCTCGGGCCTTCCGGTGTGTCAGCCTGCGGCGACGTTCGTCTCCGCCTGGGCGACGAGATCGAGGGCGACCTCGAGGATGGCCGCGCGCTTCTCCTCCGGGTCGCCCTCGACGTTCTGCGTCACGAACATCCCGGCGTGCATCGCGAACAGCGCCGTGACGCTGCGTACCTGCGCGGCCATCGGCGCCTCCGGGTCCTTCAGCAGGTTGCCCAGCGCCATCATGGAGTTGCGGAAGGTCTCACCGACGGTGAGGTCGCGGACGGTGGCCTGGTTCTCCTGGATGAAGCGGAAGAGGTCCGCGGAGTTCCACAGGATGTCGCTGTAGCGGCGCAGCACCTCCTGCTTGACCTCCAGGGTGCGCGGCTGGCTCTCGGCCCAGTCGATCAGCTCGTGGATGGGCCGCGTGAGGTCCTCGGCGATGCTGCTGAGGATGTCCTCCTTGGTCTTGAAGTGGTAGTACAGCGCGGCCTTGGTGACCTCCAGCCGCTCGGCGATCTCCCGCAGCGAGGTCTTCTCGTAGCCGTGCTCGGCGAACAACTGCAGGGCGACCTGCTGGATCCGGCGGCGAGTGTCGCCCCTGCGCGGATGGTGCGGTGTGGCCATTGGCTGTCGCTCTCCTGCTGCACTACGCGTCACGCCGTGTCGGTCGGCCGTGACGGGCCCGATGACCCCCCACGGTAGGGCCTCACCGCGAGACTACGCACTTACTTGACGCCCGGCTAGTAGAGGTCGTAACTTGCTGTCGACAACAGACTAGCCGGGCGGCAAGTAAGTACCACTGAAGAGACCGCCCTCGCACGGGGGAGGACGCACGGTCATGTCCCGGACCGAACAGCCCGCCGTCGCCAAGGAGCCACGTCAGCGCAGTGTGCGCGTGGTCATGGGCGGCCTGATGATCGCGATGCTGCTCGCGATGCTCGACAACATGATCATCGGTACCGCGATGCCGACGATCGTCGGCGAACTCGGCGGCCTCAACCACCTGTCCTGGGTGGTCACCGCCTACACCCTGGCCACCGCCACCTCGACGCCCATCTGGGGCAAGCTCGGCGACATGTACGGCCGCAAGAACATCTTCCTGACCTCGATCGTGATGTTCCTGGCCGGTTCGGCGCTGTCCGGCGCCTCGCAGTCCATGGACCAGCTGATCACCTTCCGCGCCCTGCAGGGCCTGGGCGCCGGCGGTCTGATCGTCGGCGTGATGTCGATCATCGGCGAGCTCATCCCGCCCCGTGAGCGCGGCAAGTACCAGGGCATGACGGCCGGTGTCATGGCGATCGCCATGATCGGCGGCCCGCTGGTCGGCGGCTCCATCACCGACAACTGGGGATGGCGCTGGAGCTTCTACATCAACCTGCCGATCGGCGCGGCCGCACTGGCGATGATCACGATCGTGCTGCACCTGCCGAAGAAGCGCACGCAGAGCCGCATCGACTACCTCGGCGCCGTCCTGCTCACCGTGGCCATCACCTCCCTGGTGCTGCTCACCACCTGGGGCGGCACGCAGTACGCCTGGGGCTCCGGCATGATCATCGGCCTGCTGGTGCTGGGCCTGGCCGCACTGGCCGGCTTCCTCTACGCCGAGACCCGGGCCGCGGAACCGATCCTGCCGCTGCGCATCTTCCGCAGCGGGAACTTCACGCTGATCTCGCTGATCGGCTTCCTGGTCGGCTTCACGATGTTCGGCTCGATGACGTTCCTGCCGCTGTTCCAGCAGACCGTGCAGGGCGCGTCGGCCACCAACTCCGGCCTGCTCCTGCTGCCGATGCTGCTGTCGATGATGGCCGTGTCGATGGTCGCCGGCCGGGTCACCACCTCCACCGGCAAGTACAAGATCTTCCCGGTCACCGGCGGCGCGCTGATCATCGTCGGCCTCTACCTGCTGTCCACGATGGGCGTGCACACCACCCGCCTGACCTCCGGGCTGTTCATGGCCGTCCTGGGCGCGGGCATGGGCTTCATCATGCAGATCACCATGCTGATCGCCCAGAACAGCGTGGACCTGAAGGACATCGGCGTCGGCTCCTCGTCGGCCACCCTGTTCCGGACGATCGGCGGCTCCTTCGGCGTCTCGCTCTTCGGCGCGCTCTTCACCCACAAGGTGCAGCACGCCATGCAGAGCGGCGCCGGCGGTCAGGGCGCCGCGGCGACCAAGAGCGGCGCCCAGCTCGACCCGGCGACCATCGCCAAGTTCCCGCCCGCCATGAAGGACGCCTACTTCCACGCGGTGGCCTCGGGCACGCACACGGTGTTCCTGTGGGGTGCGCTGGTCAGCATCGCGGGCTTCATCGCCGCCTGGTTCCTGGTGGAGACCCCGCTGCGCGGCGCCGCCGCCAAGGCGGCCCCGGCCGCCGAGGACCAGCCGGTCCTGGCCGACGCTCTCTGAGCCGACCGCCGTCAGGGGCCCGCGCCGGCGGCCCCGTCCCGCCGCCAGCCGCGCTGCCGCCCCCGGGCGTCAGCGCGGCAGCAGCAACTGGGCGACCGCGCCGCCGCCGTCCTCGGGAGGGGCGTTGCGGAAGGTGAGACGGGCCCCCAACACCCGGGCCTGACCGGTGGCGATGGTCAGGCCGAGGCCGTGCCCGCTGCCGGACCGGTCGCTGCTGCCGGTGCGGAACCGGCTCGGCCCCTCCCGCAGCAGGTCCTCGGGGAAGCCCGGGCCGTGGTCGCGCACCCGCAGGAAGGGGCCGTCGACGACCACCTCGATGAGCGGACGGCCGTGGCGGGCCGCGTTGGCCAGCAGGTTGCCGAGGATCCGCTCCAGACGGCGCGGGTCGGTCTGCACCACCGCGTCCTCGTCGATGCGGACCTCCGCTTCGGGCGCCAGCACCGGGACGCGGCGTTTGACGAACTCGCCGAGCGGCACCTCCGCCAGGTCGGCCTGCTCGGCCGCGCCGTCCAGCCGGGCCACCTCCAGGACGTCCTCGACCAGCGTGCGCAGGGCGTGCACCCGGTCCCTGACCAGCTCGGACGGACGTCCGGGCGGCAGCAGCTCGGTCGCGGTGACCAGGCCGGTGACCGGGGTGCGCAGCTCGTGCGCGATGTCGGCGGTCACCCGCCGTTCGGCCTCCAGCCGCAGCTGCAGGGCGTCGGCCATGGCGTCGACGGCTCTGGCCAGCTCGTCGGTCTCGTCCCGGACCCGGCGGCCGCCGATCGCCTCGCGGACCCGCACCTGGTTGTCGCCGTCGGCGACCCGGCGGGCCGCGGTCGCCGCCTTGCGCAGCCGCCGCGACATGCGGCCGCCGATCAGCACGCCGATCGCGGTGCCGCCGCCGACCACCGCGATCGAGCCGACCACCAGCGCCTGGTCGAGGTCCACCAGCACCGAGTAGCGGTCGGTGAACGCGCCCTTGAGCGACAGCACCCGGCCGTCGCTCAGCGGCGTCTCCGCCCACACCGTGGGGGCGCCGTGCTTGTTCTCCTGGACGAACGTGGCCCGCTGGTTCTTGGCGGCGTAGTCCTTCAGCGGCTGCGGCAGGGCCGGGTCGTCGATCTTGGCGAAGAACGCCGGATGTCCGGTGAGCTCGTAGATCCGCAGCGCGGACTGCACCTTCTCGTCCTGCACGTCCCGGGTGCTGTTGATCATGCTGACCCGGGCGGCGTTGTGCACCCACACGCTCAGCGCGACGGCGACCAGCGCCGAGACCACGGCGATGGCCGCGCTCAGCTTCCAGCGCAGACCGCTGCGGAAGAACGTGCGCACGGCTCAGGCCCGCAGCTTGTAGCCGAAGCCGCGCACCGTGTCGATCCGGTCCTGGCCGATCTTGGCGCGCAGCCGCTGGACGTGGACGTCGACCACGCGGGTGTCGCCGCCCCACTCGTAGTCCCACACCCGCTCCAGCAGGCGGTCCCGGGACAGCACGGTGCCGGGCGCCTGGGCGAACTCCAGCAGCAGCCGCATCTCGGTCGGGGTGAGCGCGAGGCGCTCGCCGGCCCGGGTGACCTCCATGCCCTCGGGGTCGATCGCGATGTCGCCGAAGGCCAGCAGCGCGCCGCCCTCGTCGTCCGGGTCCCCGGCCGAGGCGGTGCGGAAGCGGCGCAGTACGGCCCGGATGCGGGCCACCAGCACCGCGCCGTCGAAGGGCTTGGTGACATAGTCGTCGGCGCCGGCCTCCAGGCCGAGCACGACGTCGATGGCGTCGGCGCGCGCCGACACCATGATGACCGGGACGGTGGACTCGTCCCGGATCCGGCGGCACAGGCTCACCCCGTCCAGGCCGGGCACCATGACGTCGAGCAGCGCGAGGTCGGGCTGCTTGGTGCGGAAGGCGTCCAGGCCGGTGAGCCCGTCAGGGGCCGCGGTGACCTGGAAGCCGTCGCGTTCGAGGGCGAGCGTGGTCGCCTCGCGGATGACGTCGTCGTCCTCGACGAACAGAACGTGGGTGGCCGTCATGCGCCTATCGTCCCCCAGACGGCGCACGAGCCGTACCACCCGATGCCTGGGGCGACGGTTCGCCGGCCGGCGCGCCCGACGCCTTGGCCGAGGGCAGCCCCGGGTCGACGGGGTCGGAGTCGGGCACCGGCACGGGGTCGGTGGCCAGCGGCTCGGGCGACGCGGTCGGCGTCTTGGCCCCGTAGTCCTGGTAGGTGCGGGCGATCTGCACGAACTGGTCAGCGCGCCACACGTAGATCGACGACTCCTCCCCGGTCGGGTAGGCGACCGGGTCGTCGGAGCGGTAGACCTCGTGGATCACCTGGAGCCGGCCGCTGTCGACCGTCCCGTACACGCCGGAGTGCTCGTCGGCGAAGACGCATCGGTACTTGCCGCCGACCATCCGGTACACGTACGAGGCCACCCCCAGGCCGTCGCCGCAGGTCATGATGTTCACCACGAGGTCGGGTCCGTCACCGGAGGTGAGGTTCCCGGAGTCGGTGTCCATCGGGTAGTCGTCGTTCTTGCACGGGGTGAGGTCCTCGCGCACGTCGGCACTGACGCTGTCGTCCTTGCGGATCATGGTGGCCAGCGCCGCCGGGTTTCCGGCGATGGCGGGCGCGGTGGTGGAACGCGGCTTGACGGTCTCGGTCGGCGCGGGCCCCTCCCTGCGGACTCCGGTCACGGAGGTGCCGCAGCCGGCAACCACGGCGCACACGCAGACCAGCGCGCCCGCCGTGGCGAGGGAGGCTATGCGGCGCACACGCTCTCCCTTCGCGAATAGCCGTAGGTGCCGTGCTCCAGTTCGTACCGCAGGCGGGCCAGCGCGCGGTGCAGGGTGCTCTTCACCGTACCCGTGGACATCCCCAGGGCGCGGGCCGTCTCCTCGGTGGAGAGCTGGCCGTAGTGGCGCATGATCACGACCTGGCGCTGCTTGGGCGCGAGCACCCGCATCGCGTCCCGCAGCATCTCGCGGTCGGCCCGCTGCTCGGCGCCGTCGTCGATGCTGGCCTCGGGAAGTTCGGCGGAGGGCACTTCCTCCAGTTTGCGGTTGCGCCACCACTCCGTGCGGGTGTTGATCATCACACGCCGCATGTACGCGTCAGCCAGGGCCTTGTCCGCGATGCCCTCCCAGCGGGGGTAGGTGCGCACCAGTGCGGTCTGGACGAGGTCCTGTGCGTCGATGGGGTCGGGGACCAGCCGGCGGGCGCTGCGCAGCAGGGCGTCCTGTCGCGTCCGAACGTAATCCTCGAACTCCAGTACCGCGCCGTCCGCCGTCATTGGTGCCTCCGCCCCGTCTGTCTGATGTCCCGGCCGGGGGAGGACTCCCGCCGACCGAGAGTGACGCTACGGAGCGGATGTTGGGCTTTCGCGACCACGAGCGCACAGCGGACGCACAGCAACCCATCGGTTGTGTAACGACCGTGGCACAGATCGCGACAAGTGGCGTATTGTCCGTTTATTCAGAGCGCATAAGTAAGCCGATAAACCGGACAAAGCGGTGGAGCGGCTCAGAGAGGCAGCCGGTACGTCCCGCCGGCCAGCGGCTCGACCAGGCCGTCCTCGACCAGACCGTCCAAAGCCCGGGCGCGCTGGACCGGCTCGTGCCAGACCGCGTCCAGCGCCGACTGCGCCACCGGTTCCCGCGACGCCCGCAGCACCGCCAGCAGCCGGCCGCGCACCTGGCGGTCCGTGCCCGCGTAGGACTGGCCCTTGCGCGGCGGTCCGTCGTGCGCCGGCGAACCCGCCAGCCGCCAGGCGCAGCGCGACGCCACCGGGCAGCGCCCGCACTCCGGGGAGCGGGCGGAGCACACCAGCGCGCCCAGCTCCATCGTGGCCGCCGCCCAGCGCGCGGCGGTCGCCTCGTCGGCGGGCAGCAGACCGCCGGCCGTGCGGCGCTCGGCCGCCGTCGTCGCGTTGGGCGGGTAGGCCGTGCCCGACACCAGCCGGGCGAACACCCGCCGCACATTGGTGTCCAGCACCACGTGCCGCCGCCCGTAGGCGAACGAGGCGACGGCCGCCGCGGTGTACTCGCCGACGCCCGGCAGCGCCAGCAACGCGTCGTGCTCGTGCGGGACTTCACCGCCGTGCCGCTGCGCTATGGCGGTCGCCGCCGCGTGCAGCCGCAGCGCCCGGCGCGGATAGCCGAGCCGGCCCCAGGCGCGTACCGCCTCGCCCGGCGGCTCCTCGGCGAGGTCGGCCGGACGCGGCCAGCGGGCCAGCCACTCCTGGTGCACCGGCAGCACCCGGCTGACCGGCGTCTGCTGCAGCATGAACTCACTGACCATCACCGACCACGCGCCCGCGTCCGGCCGGCGCCACGGCAGATCCCGGGCGTTGTCGTCGAACCAGTCGATCACCAGGTCGTGCAGCTCGGCCACGGCCTGGGGGTGCGGCGGCACCGAGGACGCGGCGGTCGGCCGCACGGCCGCGGCGACGGACGGCGGCCGGGCCGTCGACGGCCGGTTGGCGGCCGCGGTGATCAGGGCGGCGGGGGCGGTCGGCGAAGCCGGCACCGCGGACGGCGGGGTGACGGCTCCGGAGCCCGCGGAGCCGGTGCGGGGGGAAGTGTGGGGGTCTGTGCTCATGGCACTCCGATCCTCGCACATGCCACCGTCAGGGCACGCTCGGTGACCGGTCTGGCGGTTAAACGTGATCATCCGCAAAGAGCGGGCGCCCAGCGGCGCGTGTGGCGACGGCGCACGACTGATCTCCCCTAGAGTGCGTCTGTGGGCTCGATGCGCAATCCCGTGGGACCTCTTCCGTCCTCGATTTACTGGCGGCGGCGGGCCGTTGTGCTGTGCCTGCTCGCGCTGGCGGTCGTTCTCGTGGTGTGGGCGGTCAACTCCGGTGGCGGCGGCGGTGGCAAGGGCTCCGGCGGGCCAACCGGCTCCCACACACCGGTCGCCACGATCACCGCGGGCCCGGCGCCCACCGGCACCCACATCAGCGGCCGCCCCGGCGGACGCGACACCGCGCCCAGTGACGGCTCCACCGACGGCGGTGCGGGCAGCGGCAGTTCGGACGGCGCGGGCAGCGGCGGCACGGCCGGCTCGGCCGGCTCGGACACGGCGGGCTCCGGCACCGCCGGCTCGGACGGCACGGGCGGCGGCACCGCGGGCTCGTCGGGCGGCACGAGCGACGGCGGCGGCTCCGGCGGATCCGCGTCGGACGCGACGAGCGGCGGGGAACTGCCCGTCGGCTCCACGCTGCCCGACTGCGCCCCCGGTTCCGTGCAGTTGGCGCTCGCCAGCGCGCAGAACTCCTACGGGCCCGGTGAGACACCGGCGTTCCGGCTGACCGCCACCAACACCTCCGAGGTCACCTGCAAGGTGGACTTCGGCCCGGCCAAGGCGGTGTTCACCGTCACCAAGGCCACCGACAACAGCCATGTGTGGGCCAGCGACGACTGCCCCAAGACCGGCGCGTACCTGATGCAGGTGCCGGCGCACGGCTCGACGACGTACACCGTGCACTGGAACGAGAAGAACAGCTCGGCGAAGTGCGCGAGCCCGAAGGGGCAGCAGGCGGCGCTGGGCACCACGTACCTGGTGTCGGCGCAGATGTCCGGCTACGGGTCGAAGCAGGTGTCGTTCGTGCTCTCGTCCGACTGACCGGACGCAGGGCGGCCGAAGCCCCCGGCGATCAGACGTACGGGCCGAAGCCCCCGGCGATCAGACGTAGCGTTCGAGGATCGAGGACTCCGCCAGCCGCGACAGGCCCTCGCGCACCGAGCGCGCCCGGGCCTCGCCGACGCCGTCCACCCGCTGCAGGTCGTCCACGCTGGCGGCCAGCAGCTTCTGCAGCCCGCCGAAGTGCTCCACCAGACGCTCGATGACCGTGTTCGGCAGCCGCGGCACCTTCGCCAGGAGGCGGTAACCGCGCGGCGAGACCGCGGAGTCCAGCGACTCCGGTGAGCCGGTGTAACCCAACGCGCGGGCCACGGAGACGAGTTCGATCAACTCGCTCTGCGGCAGCGCGTCCAGTTCGGCCATCGCCTCGGTGACCGTGCGGCTGCGCTTGGCGGTCGGCTCGGGCACGTAGTCCCGGGCCACCAGCTCGCGTTCGGGCTCCACGCCCGCGATCAGCTCGTCGAGCTGCAGCGCCAGCAGCCGGCCGTCGGTGCCCAACTCCACGACGTACTCGGCGATCTCGGTCGCGATCCGGCGCACCATCTCCAGCCGCTGCGCGACGGCCGTGACGTCCCGGACCGTCACCAGGTCCTCGATCTCCAGCGCGGACAGGGTGCCGGCGACCTCGTCGAGCCGCAGCTTGTACCGCTCCAGGGTGGCCAGCGCCTGGTTGGCACGCGACAGGATCGCCGCGGAGTCCTCCAGGACCCGGCGCTGCCCGTCCACGTACAGGGCGATCACCCGCATCGACTGGCTGACCGAGATCACCGGGAAGTTGACCTGCTGGCTGACGCGGTCCGCGGTGCGGTGCCGGGTGCCGGTCTCCTCGGTGGGGATGGCCGGGTCCGGCACGAGCTGCACACCGGCCCGCAGGATCTTGGTGATGTCCTTGTCGAGGATCATCGCGCCGTCCAGCTTGCACAGCTCGCGCAGCCGCGTCGCGGTGAACTCCACGTCCAGCACGAAACCGCCGGTGCACAGGGACTCGACGGTCTTGTCCATGCCCAGCACGATCAGGCCGCCGGTGTTGCCCCGGACGATGCGCTCCAGGCCGTCACGCAGCTGCGTTCCGGGTGCGACCGCGCTCAGCGGGGCGCGCATCAGCCCACCGTCGGCGCCAGGACCTGCGCCGGACCTGCCGGCAGAGTCCCCTGCCGCCCTACGGGCCGGGGCGGTGCCCCCTGCTCCGTCCTTGGCTGCCACTCTGCAATCCTCCGGTAGCTACGGATGCCCACTGCCGACTCGGCGAGAGGCGAGACCAGGGCAAAGTTTACGTCTTCCGTGCAGGAGGGGGCGGGCAGCCGCCGGGAGGAGGGCGCTCAGCCGGTGGTGGGACGCGGCCTGCGCTGGGGGAGCGCACGCAGCGCATCGCCTATGTCCGCGACTTCGATCACCTTCATGCCCGGCGGGATCTTGCCCGGGTCCGGGGGCACGAGGGCGTGCGTGAAGCCCAGCCGGTGCGCCTCCGACAAGCGCCGCTGCACACCGGTGACCCGCCGCACCTCCCCTGCCAGCCCCACCTCGCCGACCGCCACCAGGTTCTTCGGCAGCGGGGTGTCGATGGCCGCGCTGGCCAGCGCCAGGGCCACCGCCAAGTCCGCGGCCGGCTCCGACAGCTTCACCCCGCCCACGGTCGCGGTGTAGATGTCCTGCTTGCCGATCGAGCGGATCCGGCCGCGCTGCTCCAGCACGGCCAGCATCATCGACACCCGCGACGTCTCCAGGCCCGACGTGGTCCGCCGCGGTGAGGGGATCTGGGTGTCGACGGTCAGCGCCTGCACCTCGGCGACCAGCGGGCGGCGGCCCTCGAGCGTCACTGTCAGGCACGTCCCCGGCACCGGCTCGTCACGCCGGGTCAGGAACAGCCCCGACGGGTCGGCCAGGCCCGTGATGCCCTCGTCGTGCAGCTCGAAGCAGCCGACCTCGTCGGTGGCCCCGAACCGGTTCTTGACCCCGCGGATCAGCCGCAGCCGCGCGTGCCGGTCGCCCTCGAAGCTGAGCACCACGTCCACCAGGTGCTCCAGCAGCCGCGGGCCCGCGATCGCGCCGTCCTTGGTGACGTGGCCCACCAGCAGCGTGGACATGCCGCGTTCCTTGGAGGCGCGGATCAGCGCGCCGGCGACCTCGCGCACCTGCGCCATGCCACCGGGTGCGCCGTCGATCTCCGCGGACGCCACCGTCTGCACCGAGTCCAGGATCAGCAGCCCCGGCTTGACGTCGTCGAGGTGACCGAGCACCGCGGCCAGGTCGGTCTCGGCCGCCAGGTAGAGGTGGTCGGCGAGCGCGCCGATCCGGTCGGCCCGCAGCCGCACCTGCGACGCGGACTCCTCGCCCGTGACGTACAGCGTCGGCGCCTGGGCGTTGGACGCCTTGGCCGCGACGTCCAGCAGCAGGGTGGACTTGCCGACGCCCGGCTCGCCCGCGAGCAGCACGACGGCGCCCGGGATGAGGCCGCCGCCCAGCACGCGGTCCAGCTCGGGCACGCCCGTGGAGCGCGCGGTGGCCTGCCGGCCGTCCACCTGGCCGATCGGCCGGGCCGGCGCCGAGACCCGGCCGGGCGCGGTGGTGCGCACCGCGGGCGCGCCGCCGTACTCCTCGATCGTGCCCCAGGCCTGGCACTCGCCGCAGCGGCCGAGCCACTTCACGGTCGTCCAGCCGCACTCGGTGCAGCGGTACGAGGGGCGGTCCTTGGCGGCGGGTTTGCGGGTGGCCATGCGGTTCACGGTAGCGGGCGGGTCCGACAACGGGTCCCGATCGCCGTTCCGGAGGCGCGGGGGCGCGCCCGAGGGCGTACGCCACGGCGTTCGAGCGCGTGAACGTACCGTCACCCGGGAGCGTGACCGTTCTGTCCGAATTCGGCCCGGATCATTACCCATAAGGGTTAACGTCAGGCGGGACTGCTGAACTCGGGCCCCTGACGGGCCTACCGTCAGCCGGTGATGAGCAGGCAGGAGACCCCCACCCAGACCACCGGCGCCCACCGCCGGCACCGGGCCCCGGCCGGACGGCCCAGGACGGCGGAACGGGACCGCGAGCGGCGCCCGCAGGGCACGCTGCCGATGCAGCCGCCCGGGCACTACGAGCCGTATCTCGACGGCCTGTTCACGTACTGCCTGTCCATCCTGTGCGAGCACGACGCCGCCTCCGCGGCCGTCGGCGAGACCCTCGCCCTGGCCGAACGGCAGCGGGCCCGTCTGCACGACGCGGCGCTGCGACGGGCCTGGCTGTACGCGCTCGCCCGCTGGGCCTGCCTGCGCAGGCTCGCCGCGGGAGCGCTGCCGCAGCCGCGCGCCTCGGAGACCGTCGCCGAGCAGCGCCGCGCCCAACTCGCCGCCCTCGCCTGGCCCGAGGCGGCCGGCACCACACCCGAGCAGCGCGAGGCCCTCGAACTCGCCGTCCGCCACCAGCTCACGCCCGCCGAGATCGGCCACGTGCTGGGGCTGGACGCGGACGCGGCGCGTTCCCGGCTGGCGCGCGCGGCCTGCGAGGTGGAGCGGACCAGGACCGCCCTGGCCGTCGTCGACACCGGGCGCTGCGCGCTGGTCGCCCAACTGGCCGGTGAGACGCGGGTGCTGCTCGGCACGGCGCTGCGCACCGAACTCGTCCGCCATGTCGACGAGTGCGCTGTCTGCCGCCGCACCGCGGAACGCGTCGTGGCGCAGGAGCCGTGGCCGGGTGCGACGGCGCCCGGAGCGTCCGCGGTCCTCGGACTCGTGGAGGCGCCGCGCTCGGCCGCCTACGCGGCGCTGCTGCACGCCATGGACGCCGGGATCGGGCGGACCCGCGAGGGCACGCCGCGGTTCGACCGGCGCGGCTTCCCGCTCGACCTCAAGGACCGTGCGGCCCGCCGCGCGCAGTTGCGGCACCGCGCGGTCACCACGACCGTCGTCGCCGCGGTGGTGGCCGCGCCCGTGCTGGCGCTGTGGGCCGCCTACCGGGCCGCCCCGCTCGGCGACGAGGCGCCCGGGAACCGCGGGCGGTCGGCGGTCAGCGAACGCGACGGGCTCGACGGCGTCCCCTACGAGAAGGCCGGCAGCTCCGTGCCGACCTCCCGCGGCGGGGCGCCCGCGCCCAGCGCCTCCGGCGCCTCCCCGTCCGCGTCCGCCGGGGATCCGGCGTCCCCCACGGTCTCCGTCTCCTCCAACGCGCCCACGGACGGGTCCTCGTATCTGCTGGTCACCGCCCGCCCGGCGCCCGGCAGCACGGACATCACCCTCACCGCGAGCGGGGGCGCGCCGGTGCGGTGGACGGCGTCGACGTCCGCGTACTGGCTGGAGCTGTCGGCACGCGGCGGGGTGCTGCGGCCTGGAGAATCGATCACTCTCACCGTGCGCGTGGACCGGGCGCTGGAGCCCACGGGGGCGTGGAGCGCGGCGATCTCCTTCCAGCCGGGTGGGGCCGTGGTGCGGTTGCACGGCTCCTCGACCCGGTCGGTGCCGCCGCCGGTCTCCTCGTCCCCGACGTCGGCTCCTCCGTCGTCCTCGGCCCCCCCGACCTCCGCGCCGCCGACGTCGGAGCCGCCGCCGACGTCGGGCGAGCCGTCGTCCTCACCCACGGAGGCGACCCCCTCCGGCGGGGCGTCGACGACGGACTCGGGCACGTCCGGGGCGTCGTAGCGCTCGTCCTCCCTGTGCCGTCCCGCTCCCGCTCCCGCTCCCGCCCGCGGTCCGCGGTCTGCTGCGGTCCGCGGTCTGCGGCCAGTGGCCGGTGCTTGGTGGCCGGAAATAACGGGGCGCGGGGGCATGAGCGGTGTGGTTAGTGTCGTGGGATGGGTGAGGGTGAACGGTGGGGGCGGGACTTCGCCGCTTTCTGGGTCGCGCAGACCCTGTCGGTGGTGGGGGACTCCTTCGCCCTGATCGCGTTGCCGCTGCTGGTCCTGCACGCGACCGGATCCGTCGCGCGGATGGGCCTGTTGACGGCTGTGGCGGGGGCGGCGTCCGTGCTGGCCGGGGTGTTCGCGGGCGTCGTGGTGGACCGGCTGGACCGTAGGAAGCTGCTCATCGCCAGCGACCTCGTCCGCATGGTGCTGTACGCGCTCATCCCCCTGGCGTGGGCCGTCGGCCCGCAACTGTGGCTGCTCTACGTGGTCCTGCCGCTGGCGGAGGCGGTCGGGATGCTGTTCGCCGTCACCTATGTCACCGCCGTGCGGTCGCTGGTTCCCGCCGAGCGCATCACCGAGGTCAACGGCCGGCTGAACGCGACGGCCGCCGCGGCCGGGGTGGTCGGGCCGCTGTGCGCGGGCTTCGTCGTGGCCTGGTTCGGGGCGGCGGCCGCGGTCGGCGTGGACGCGGCGAGCTACGGGGTCTCGGCCGCGTGCATGCTCCTCGTACGGTTCCGGGGCTCCACGCGCCCGGAGAAGGGCGCGGAACGCACCGGCGTCTGGAGGGAGTTGGCGGCCGGCGCGGCTTTCCTGGGCCGGCACCCCGTGCTGCGCACCCTGACCGCGCTGCTGTCGGTCTTCAGCTTCCTGACCCTCGGCCTGAACGACCTGATCGTCTACCACGTGAAGCACGATCTGGGTCAGGGTGACGGCGCGGTCGGCACGGTCTTCGCCGTCGGGGCCCTGGGGACGGTCGCCGGGGCGCTGTCGGTGGCCATGATCCGCCGCGCGCTGGGCTTCGGCGTGGCGTGGATCGGCGGTGTCGCCGTCTGCGGAGTGGCGCTCGCCGCCGTCGGTTCGGCGGGCAGCGTCACGTCGACGGCGACGCTGGCGGCGGTGTTCCTCGGGTGCGTGGCCGTCGCGGGCACGTGCTCGATGTCCCTGCGCCAGGAGGTGACCCCCGAGCATCTCCTCGGGCGGGTGACCTCGGCGCACTGGACCCTGCACTACTCCGCGGCCCCGGTCGGCGCGGCCGTCCTCACCTGGGCCGCCCAGCACTACGGCACCGCCTGGGCCTGCCTGATCGCGGGGATCTGCTGCCTTCTCGTCGCCGCCCTGGCGCTCCTCACGCCCGTCCGCACTCCCAGCCCCGCCGCCGCCCCTCGATGAGGGCGCCGTCGACGAGAGCGCGTCAACGCGGGCGGGCCGCGCCCGCCCGCCCCTCCGCCTCCGGGCGCCCCGGAGCGAGGTCCTACGCCGGGTCCGCCGGGTGCGGGGCGACCAGGGGAAGGGCCGCCGCCAGGCGGGCCTCGCACATGCCGGCCAGCACCTCGTAGGCCGCCGCCCCCATCAGTTCGGTGAGTTCGGCCCGGTACGAGGCGTAGACCGGCTCGCCCCCGCCGTGCGCGGACACCGCCGACGTGCACCACCAGTGCAGGTCGTGCCCGCCCGGCCCCCATCCGCGGCGGTCGTACTCACCGATGGAGACGACCAGGACCCGGGTGTCGTCGGGCCGGTCGACCCAGTCGAAGGTGCGGCGGATGGGGAGCTGCCAGCACACGTCGGGCTTGGTCTCCAGCGGCTCGCGGCCCTCGCGGAGGGCGAGCGCGTGCAGGGCGCAGCCCTGGCCGCCGGCGAAACCGGGACGGTTGGAGAAGATGCACGCGCCGTCCACGACGCGCGTCTGCCGTTCGCCGTCCTCGTTCTCCTCGGCCCAGAAGCCGTCGCGTCCGGTGCCCAGGGAGTGCAACTGCCAGGTCTCCGGGGTGAGCCGTGCCACATGGCCGGCCACCCGCTTCTCGTCGTCGTCGTCGGAGAAGTGCGCGCCCAGCGAGCAGCAGCCGTCGGCGGCCCGCCCTGCCACGATCCCCTGGCAGCCGTGGCCGAAGACACAGGTCCACCGGGAGGTGAGCCAGGTCAGGTCGCAGCGGAAGACCTGTTCCTCGTCGGCAGGGTCGGCGAACTCCACCCAGGCCCGCGGGAAGTCCAGCGCTGTCTCGTCTCGGCCGTCCGTGCGGCCCTTCACCTTCGCCACGCGCCCAAGCGTAAGACCGTAATGCGTGTAATGCCGCAACCCGCCCGCGCACGATCGCGGTCCGGGGCGCTAGCGTCACCTCATGCGACTCGGAGTGCTCGATGTGGGATCCAACACCGTCCACCTGCTGGTGGTGGACGCGCACCCCGGCGCGCGCCCGTTGCCGGCCTACTCCCACAAGGCGGAACTGCGGCTCGCGGAGCTGCTGGACGAGCAGGGCGCGATCAGCGAGGCCGGCGTGGACCGGCTGGTGGCCACCGTCGCGGACGCGATGCGCGTCGCCGAGGACAAGGGCGTGGAGGACGTGCTGCCGTTCGCGACGTCGGCGGTCCGCGAGGCGGCCAACGGCGAGGCGGTCCTCGCCCGGGTCGAGCAGGAGACCGGGGTCGGGCTGACCGTGCTGTCCGGTGAGGACGAGGCGCGGCTCACCTTCCTCGCGGTGCGCCGCTGGTTCGGCTGGTCGGCCGGCCGGCTGCTGGTGCTGGACATCGGCGGCGGCTCGCTGGAGATCGGCTTCGGCATGGACGAGTACCCGGACGCGGCGGTGTCGCTGCCGCTGGGCGCGGGCCGGCTGACCAGCACCGGACTGCGCGCCGATCCGCCGACGGCCGACGACGTGCGGGCCCTGCGCCGCCGGGTGCGGGCCGAAATCGCCCGTACCGTCGCGGAGTTCGCCCGCCTGGGCACCCCGGACCTGGCGGTGGGCACCTCCAAGACGTTCCGGCAGCTCGCCCGGATCGCCGGGGCGGCGCGCAGCGCGGAGGGCCTGTACGTGCAGCGCACGCTGCGCAGGTCCGCGCTGGAGGCGTGGGTGCCGAAGCTGGCCGCGATGAGCGCGCAGAAGCGGGCCGAGCTGCCGGGCGTCTCGGCGGGCCGGGCCCGTCAGTTGCTGGCCGGCGCACTGGTCGCCGAGGGCGCGATGGACCTGTTCGGCGTCGACGAGCTGGACATGTGCCCGTGGGCGCTGCGCGAGGGCGTGATCCTGCGCAAGCTCGACGTGATGGTCGCCGACACGGCCGCCGGCCCGGTCACGTCCGCCCCCGGAACCCCCGTCCAGGCGCCCGGAACCCCGGCGCGGAACGGCGGCGCGGGCTCGACCCTCGCGCCGTGGCGCGGGTGACGTTCCGGCCACGCTCGGTGGTCGCCGTACGCTAGCTCCCGTGGCTGAACCCGAGGGACCCCAGGCGCATCACGCCGCGAGCCGTGCAGGACGGCCCGTGGCGGTGCCCGGTGCGCGGGTCGCGCTGTCCACGGCGTCGGTCTATCCGGAGTCCACGGCCACCGCCTTCGAGATCGCCGCGCGCCTGGGGTACGACGGCGTCGAGGTGATGGTGTGGACCGACCCGGTCAGCCAGGACGTGGACGCGCTGCGCCGGCTGTCGGAGTACCACGGCATCCCGGTGCTCGCTGTGCACGCGCCCTGCCTGCTCATCACGCAGCGGGTGTGGTCGACCGACCCCTGGGCGAAGCTGCAGCGCGCCCGGCGGGCGGCCGAGCGGCTCGGTGCGACGACCGTGGTGGTGCACCCGCCGTTCCGCTGGCAGCGCTCCTACGCCCGTGACTTCGTCCGCGGGATCTGGCGGATGGCGGGCGAGACCGACGTGCGGTTCGCGGTGGAGAACATGTACCCGTGGCGCTACCGGGACCGCGAGATGCTCGCCTACGCGCCGGACTGGGACGTCAGCAAGGAGGACTACCGCCACTTCACCGTGGACCTGTCGCACGCGGCCACCTCGCGGGTCGCCGCGATGGACATGGTGCGGCGGATGGGCGACCGGCTGGCGCACGTGCACCTGGCCGACGGCAGCGGCTCGGCCAAGGACGAGCACCTGGTGCCGGGACGCGGTGGCCAGCCGTGCGCGGAACTGCTGGAGTCCCTGGCGGTCACCGGTTTCTCGGGTCACGTGGTGATCGAGGTCAACACCCGCCGGGCGATGTCGGCGGCCGAACGGGAGGCCGACCTGGCCGAGGCGCTGGCCTTCACGCGGCTGCACCTGGCGGCGGCCGCGGGCGTGGGCCGGCGGTGACGCCCACGCGGCGCCGCGGCCGTCCGGCGGGCCCGGCGTCGGGCGACACCCGGGAGCGGATCCTGGCCGCGGCCCGCGAGGAGTTCTCGGCGCGCGGCTACGACCGCACCTCGGTCCGGTCCATCGGCAAGGCCGCCGGGGTGGACGCGGCGCTGGTGCACCACTACTTCGGGACCAAGGAGCAGGTCTTCGCGGCCGCGATCGAGATCTCGTTCGCGCCGGCCCAGGACATGCCGCAGGCGATGGCGGGCGGCGACGCCGGGGGCATGGGCGAGCGGGCGGCCCGCTTCATGCTGCGGATCTGGGAGAACCCGGCGACCCGCGAGCCGCTGCTGGCGGTCGTGCGGTCGGCGGTGACGAACGACACGGCCGCGGCGGTGCTGCGCGGTCTGGTCAGCCGCACGCTGCTGGCCCGGGTCGCGGGCGAGCTGGACGTGCCGGACCCGGAGTACCGGGCGCAGCTCGCGGCGGCCCAGCTCGTCGGCATCATCATGCTGCGGCACGTGGTCAAGGTGGAGCCGATCGCCTCGGCGGACCCCGAGCGGCTGGTGGCGATGGTCGCGCCGACGCTGCAGCGCTACCTCACCGATCCCGACGTCGGGCCCTGACGGCGGTCGGCCCGCCGGCGCCGCCCCCGGGCGCTCACCTCGCGCCGCGCGGCAGCGCGCGGCGGGACACGGATCCCGCGATCCGGACGGGTTGTCCGGATCCTGGGCGACGGGCGTACGCTCGGAGCCCAGGCGTGAGCACCATCGCCTTCTCGTACGCGCTCGAGTGAACCAAGGAGTGGACACCGTGCCCGAGCTGAGGTCACGTACGGTCACCCACGGCCGCAACATGGCGGGCGCCCGCGCGCTGATGCGCGCCTCCGGCGTCGCCAACGCCGACATCGGCAAGCCGATCGTCGCGGTCGCCAACAGTTTCACCGAGTTCGTACCCGGCCACACCCACCTCCAGCCCGTCGGCCGCATCGTGTCCGAGGCCATCAAGGCGGCCGGCGCCGTGCCGCGCGAGTTCAACACCATCGCGGTCGACGACGGCATCGCCATGGGCCACGGCGGCATGCTCTACTCGCTGCCCTCCCGCGACCTGATCGCCGACTCCGTCGAGTACATGGTCGAGGCGCACTGCGCGGACGCGCTGATCTGCATCTCCAACTGCGACAAGATCACCCCGGGCATGCTGATGGCCGCGCTGCGGCTGAACATCCCCACGGTCTTCGTCTCCGGCGGCCCGATGGAGGCCGGCCGGGCGACCCTCGTGGACGGCACCGTCCGCAAGCTCGACCTGATCAACGCGATCTCCGACGCGGTCAACGAGAGTGTCTCGGACGAGGACATCCTGCGCATCGAGGAGAACGCCTGCCCGACCTGCGGCTCGTGTTCCGGCATGTTCACCGCCAACTCGATGAACTGCCTGACCGAGGCGATCGGCCTGTCCCTGCCCGGCAACGGCTCGGTGCTGGCCACCCACACCGCCCGCAAGGCGCTGTACGAGAACGCCGGCCGGACCGTCGTCGAGCTGACCCGGCGCTACTACGAGCAGGACGACGCGTCCGTGCTGCCGCGCGCCATCGCCACCCCGGCGGCCTTCGAGAACGCCATGGCCCTCGACATCGCCATGGGCGGCTCGACCAACACGATCCTGCACCTGCTCGCCGCAGCCCAGGAGGCCGAGCTGGACTACGGCCTGTCCGACATCGACGCGGTCTCGCGCCGGGTGCCGTGCCTGGCCAAGGTCGCGCCGAACGTCGCGCCCGGCGGCACCTACTACATGGAGGACGTGCACCGGGCCGGCGGCATCCCGGCGATCCTCGGTGAGCTCTACCGCGGCGGCCTGCTCAACGAGGACGTGCACACCGTCCACTCCCGCTCGATCAAGGAGTGGCTGGAGACCTGGGACGTGCGCGGCGGCACCCCGACGCCCGAGGCCGTCGAGCTGTGGCACGCCGCCCCCGGCTGCGTCCGCTCGGCCGAGGCGTTCTCGCAGTCCGAGCGGTGGGAGACGCTGGACACCGACGCGGCGGGCGGCTGCATCCGCGACGTCGAGCACGCCTACTCCCAGGACGGCGGCCTCGCGGTGCTGCGCGGCAACCTCGCGGTGGACGGCGCGGTCGTGAAGACCGCGGGCGTCGACGAGTCCATCTGGACGTTCGAGGGCCCGGCGGTGGTCTGCGAGTCCCAGGAGGAGGCCGTCGAGAAGATCCTCCGCAAGGAGATCACCCCCGGCGACGTCGTCGTCATCCGCTACGAGGGCCCGCGCGGCGGCCCGGGTATGCAGGAGATGCTCTACCCGACCTCGTACCTCAAGGGCCGCGGCCTCGGGAAGTCCTGCGCGCTGATCACCGACGGCCGCTTCTCCGGCGGCACGTCGGGCCTGTCGATCGGCCACGCCTCACCCGAGGCGGCGTCCGGCGGCACCATCGCCCTGGTGCGGGACGGCGACCGGATCCGCATCGACATCCCGGCGCGCTCGATGGACCTCCTGGTCTCCGACGAGGAACTGGCCGCCCGCCGTGAGGAGCTCGGCGGCGTCTACGCGCCGAAGGCGCCCCGCGACCGCAAGGTCTCCACGGCGCTTCGCGCGTACGCGGCGATGGCCACCAGCGCGGACAAGGGCGCGGTGCGCGACGTGAGCAAGCTCGGCGGCTGACTCCGCGAACGCCCCGGAGCTCCACGAGGGTGCCCCGCCGTCCCACGGGAACGGCGGGGCACCCTCGTCGCTCTGGTCAGAGACCGAGCGCCGCGATCGCCCGGCCGGCCATCTGCGACTCGCCCATCGCGTTGGGGTGCACGGGCACGAAGTTGGTGCCGAACAGCACCGGTTCGATCCACCGGGTGCCGACGGCCTGGCACGCGTCGTGGCCCTCGGAGGCCGCGGACAGGTCGACGTACGTGGCGCCCGTCGCCGCGGCGGCCCTGCGCACCGCGGAGTTGAGGTGCGTCTGCAGGTCCCGCAGGTACGGCACGTCGCCGGACGCGATCGGCATCTTCGCGAAGCACGACGGGTCGGCGGTGGCCGGCAGGATCCACGGGTAACCGAGGATCGCCACACGGGCGTTGGGCGCCTTGGCGCGCACCGCGGCGAGCGCGCCGACCAGAGCCGGGTACGTGCTGGAGTCGATGGTGTCGTCGAAGCTGCTGCCGTACAGGGACGCGCACGGGTGGCCGAGGCCGAGCGTGGCGGCGCCGGCGGAACCGCACGCCAGGATCGCGTCGATGAAGGTGTTGTTGTCGTTGCCGCCGATGGTCATCGTCACGAGCTTGGTGCTGCCGCTCAACGCGTCGATCTGCGGCCCGACTCCGGGGTACTGCGAACCGGTGAAGTCCTTGGTCTCCGCGCCGCCGCAGGTGACGTCGGTGAGCTGCGCGCCGGTGCGCGCGGCGATCACATG
The DNA here is from genome assembly GCF_019890725.1 of Actinacidiphila acidipaludis. Lineage (GTDB taxonomy): Bacteria > Actinomycetota > Actinomycetes > Streptomycetales > Streptomycetaceae > Actinacidiphila > Actinacidiphila acidipaludis. The sequence goes on along the minus strand of NZ_JAINZZ010000028.1, from coordinate 6,780 downwards.
CGGGTAGTCGGCCGTCGAACGCGCGCACAGCGGCGACGCGTCGGGGTCCAGCGGCAGGATGCCCGAGCCCGCGCTGTAGCTGTCGCCGAGGGCGACGTACGGCACGGGACTCGCGGCGTGGGCGGGGGGCGCGGTGAGCCCGAGAGCGGCGGTGCCCGCGGCGGCGGCGATGGCCGCCAGACCGCGGACGAGAACGCGCATCGACATCTGAATCTCCCTTGACGTCAGACGTGGGGGGCGTCGTCCGCGCGATGCCGCGCGGAGGAGGGCCTCGACGCTGCGCGGAACTTACTGACCGGTCAGTAGGTCGTCAATACGTCGTGCACGGAAGGTCGGCTTCCAGGTGGGCCCGCCGTTGGGCGGACAACTGGTGGTGGGGGTCGGGCCCGGGGGCCCAGGGCGGGGGCGGAGGAGATCGTGAGGTCCACTGGCACGGTGGCGGAGCGCGCGGTGAGACCGTGAGGGCCGAGAAGGCGAGGAAGGGGGAGCGGGTCGGGTGGGCATGCCGCCCAGAAGATCGCCAACGACGACGAATGAACGTGACCCTCCCCCGTCCGGGTGTGTCGGCCCCGCGCCGCCACCGGGTGCACGTCGTGGCGCGTCCCCCTCAGCGCATAGGACTTCGCGATGTCACCTGGTCGAGAGAACGGGCTGCCCGTGTGGACGCCTTAGGCGGGGCGGGGGACGAGGGCGGCTTCGTGGGCGGTGATCAGCAGGTGGACCCGGTCGCGGGCGGCGAGCAGGACGGTCAGCCGGGTCACCTCGGTCCGGGTCGCGGAGAGGCTGATGTTCAGCTCGGCGGCGATCTCGGCGTCGGACAGGCCGTGGCCGACGAGGATCAGGACGGCGCGCTCCCGCTCGGTGAGGGAGCCGGTCGACGCGCGGGCGGCGGGGGACGGTTCGAGGCGGACGGCGAGGCCGGCGACGAGGCGGCGGGTGACGGAGGGCGCGACCAGGGCGTCGCCCGCGGCGACCACACGGATCGCGGTCAGGACGTCGTCGGCCGGCCCGTTCGTGACCACGAAGCCGCTCGCCCCCGCGCGCAGCGCCGCGTACACCTGGTGGCCGTCGCCGACCGTGCTCAGCACGAGGACGCGCACGCCGTCGGCGCCCGGTTCACCGGTGATGATGCGGGTGGCCTCGACGCCGTCGAGGTCGGGCAGACGCAGATCCATCAGGACCACGTCCGGGCGGGTCTCACGGGTCAGTGTCACCGCCTCGCGCCCGGTACCGGCCTCCCCGGCGACCTCGATGCCGGGTGCGTCGGCGATGAGGGCACGCAGCCCGGCTCGCACCAGCGGCTGGTCGTCGGCGAGGACGACGCGGATCGTCACGGCGACGGCTCGCGGCGCCGGGTGCCGGCCACCAGGGCCGTCGGTCCGGAAGCGTTGCCGGACCCGTTGCGCGGGCCTCCGCCGGGTGTGGGCCGAAGGTGCGTCGGCTGGTGCCTGACCCGCGAGGGGCGCTGGCACGGAGCGTACGGCGCGGACATGACCCGAGCGTAGCCACGGTTTTCGCACTGGTCATCGACCCACAGGACGAGGGGTGGCGCTCCCGGGCGCTGCGATCAGCGTCACAGAACGGGCGATCGGGTGATCCAGGACATTCCCGGGCCTTACGTCATAATCGATGGCGTGAGCGAATCGACCACCCCCACCGCCAAGGCCACCCGTGCCGCTGGGTCCGCCCCGCGCGGCGACCGCAGGACCACCGGGCCGCAGCCGGACCCGATCAGGTTCTTCGGCACGAGCTGGGTGGAGCACGACGCGGGGTACCGCGGGCGCCGCGTCGCCGTCGCCGCGGGATCGCTGGCCGCCGCGCTCGCCGGCGCGTTCGTCCTGCGTTTCGGCTTCCAGGGGCTGGCCGACGCCAAGCTGAACACCCTGGTGATGGTGCTGGCCGTGGCCGGATTCGCGGTGTGCAGCGCGCTGGCGTTCCAGCGGACGTGGCAGTCCCTCACGGGGGCGGCGCGCGGCGACGTGGACAGCTCGCGCGGACTGTACGCCGTCGGGTTCGTCGGGGCGTTGCTCGCCTACTTCCTGCGGAGCTTGGTGGAAGCGCCCGGGGAAGGGGTGGCTCGCGCCGCGTACGAGGCCCAGCTCACCCCCTCCGCCCGGGCGCGCCGCACCCCCTGAGCCTGGCTTCCAGCCCGGTATGCGGTACGGCTTCGGGGGTGCCCCCGGGCCGCCGTTCCCGTCCTCCGGTTCGCTGTGGCTTGTCGCGCGGGGGAGAGATGCGGACAGCCACCGGGCGGAGGACGGGAACGGCGGCCCAGGAGCACCCCGGAAAGTGAGGGCACTCGGGGAACCCGGGCGTACCCGGGCGGACACCGAGCCGGAGGCTACCCGCGACGTCCCGCAGCAACGGAGCCGACGCCCCCCACCACCGCAGCCACCACCGCCCCCTGCCACAACCCTGTCCACACCGAGCCGAAGACGCCCTGACTGGTCAGCACCTGCCGCACGACAAGGTCGAAGAAGAACATGCCCGCCGCCGGCACCGCGGCGACCCGCCAGGGATGCTCCCGCGCCCAGCGGAGAATCCGCCGGTCGCGCCCCGCGTGCCCACGCGACGAGTACCCCAGCACCGCCCCCGCCCCGCCGACGCAGAAGAAGAGCAGCGCGGCCACCGAGAGCGCCCCGCTCAGGATGCCGAGCCCGAAATGCCCGGTGACCAGGTGCAGGGCCAGCGAGACCCCGCCGCCGAGCGCGCCGACGACGGCGGCCGGCCGCCAGGGTCCGAGGGTCGCCGAGGCCACGGCCAACTGCCGCTTCTCCGCGCCCGACACAGCGATTTCACGGGATGAACGCCTCATACCGCCAACGGTCCGTCGCGGGGGAACGAAAGGCCATAGGGGATGACCCTGACGATCCCCCCACCCGCCACCGCGTGGAATCCGGGTACGGGCCCCGCCCGGTCGCACCCCGGGCCGCCCCACTCCCGCGACCCTTGACGCCACGCCTCCGCCGGTGTTTATTCATCGCATGATGAATAATGCCTCCGCCGTCCAGGCCGCAGGCCTGCGCGTCACCCGCGGCGGCCACCCCGTCCTGGACGACCTGTCCTTCGCGCTGCCGCGCGGCCGCATCACCGGTCTGCTCGGGCCGAGCGGCTGCGGCAAGTCCACCCTGATGCGGGCGATCGTCGGTGCGCAGGCCCGCGTCACGGGGGAGCTGACGGTGCTCGGGCGCCCCGCGGGCCACCGCGAACTCCGCTCCCGCGTGGGGTACGTGACGCAGGCGCCGTCCGTGTACGCCGACCTGACGGCACGTCAGAACCTCGACTACTTCGCCGCCGTCCTCGGCGCCCCGGCCCGCGCCCGCGCCGCCGCGGTCGAGCAGGCGCTGCGCGACGTGGACCTCACGTCGCACGCCGACGCGCTGACCGGCAGCCTGTCCGGGGGCCAGCGCGGCCGGATCTCGCTCGCCGTGGCCCTGCTCGGGGAGCCCGAACTGCTGGTGCTGGACGAGCCGACCGTCGGCCTGGACCCCGTCCTGCGCCGCGACCTGTGGGCGCTGTTCCACCGCCTCGCCGAGGAGCGCGGGGTGACCGTCCTGGTCTCGTCGCACGTCATGGACGAGGCCGAACGCTGCCACCGGCTGCTGCTCCTGCGCGACGGCCGCCTGCTCGCCGAGGACACCCCCGACGACCTGCGCCGCCGTACCGGCACCGCCACCGTCGAGGACGCCTTCCTCCACCTCGTCGACGAAGCCCGCGCGACGGCCGGCGCCGCCGTGACCCCCCTCCGTACGAAGGCCACGCCATGAACGCCGCCCGCAAGCTCGCCACCGCCCGCCGGGTCCTGCGCCAGCTCGCCCACGACCCGCGCACGATCGCGCTGATGCTCGTCGTGCCGTGCGTCCTGCTCACGCTGCTCAAGTACGTCTTCGACGCGAGCCCCCGCACGTACGACTCCGCCGGCGCCGCCCTGCTCGGCATCTTCCCGCTGATCACGATGTTCCTCGTGACGTCCATCGCCACACTGCGGGAACGCACCTCCGGCACGCTGGAGCGCCTGATGTCCATGCCGCTGGGCAAGGCCGACCTGCTCGGCGGGTACGCGCTGGCGTTCGGCGCGGTGGCCGTGGTGCAGGCGGCGCTGGCCACCGGCCTGTCGGTGCTGCTCCTCGGCCTCGACGTCACCGGCTCGCCCTGGCTGCTGCTGGTCGGCGCGCTCGCCGACGCGTTCCTCGGCACGGCGCTCGGCCTCTTCGTGAGCGCCTTCGCCGCCAGCGAGTTCCAGGCCGTGCAGTTCATGCCCGCCGTGCTGCTCCCCCAACTGCTGCTGTGCGGCCTGTTCGTCCCACGCGGCGCCATGCAGCCGGTGCTCGGCGGCCTGTCCGACGTGCTGCCGATGTCCTACGCCGTCGACGGCATGAGCCAGGTCGTCCACCACACCGGGGTCACCGGGCTGTTCGTCCGCGACCTCGCGATCGTCGCCGGCTGCGCCCTGCTCGCCCTCGCCCTCGGCGCCGCCACGCTCCGCCGCCGCACGGCGTGACCGCCACCTGGAAGGATGGGCGGCAATAAGCCCCTCCGGTGCGACGAGGAGAGCCGCCGCCATGACCGACCTGTCCCGCAGCCAGAAAGTCGCCGTCCTCGGCACCGGCAAGATCGGTGAGGCCTTGCTCTCCGGCATGATCCGGGCCGGCTGGGCCCCCGCCGACCTGCTCGTCACCGCCCGCCGTGCCGAACGCGCCGGGGAACTGCGCGACCGCTACGGCGTCGAGGCGGTCGGCAACCCCGAGGCCGCCAAGGCCGCGGACACCCTGATCCTGGCCGCCAAGCCGCAGGACATGGGCGCGCTGCTCGACGAGCTGGCTCCGCACCTCGCCGCCGACCGGCTGGTGATCAGCGCGGCCGCCGGCATCCCCACGAGCTACTTCGAGGAGCGGCTCGCCGAGGGCATGCCCGTCGTGCGGGTCATGCCGAACACCCCGGTCCTCGTCGACGAGGGCATGTCCGTCATCTCCGCTGGACGCCACGCCACCGAGGCGCACCTCGTCCGCACCGAGGCGATCTTCCAGCCCGTCGGCAAGACCCTGCGGGTGCCGGAGAAGCAGCAGGACGCGGCGACCGCCCTGTCCGGCTCGGGGCCCGCGTACTTCTACTACCTGGTCGAAGCGATGACCGACGCCGGCATCCTGCTCGGACTGCCCCGGGCTCAGGCCCACGACCTCATCGTGCAGTCCGCGATCGGCGCCGCCGTCATGCTCCGGGACAGCGGCGAGCACCCCGTCAAGCTGCGCGAGGCGGTCACCTCCCCGGCCGGCACCACCATCAACGCCATCCGCGAACTGGAGAACCACGGCGTGCGCGCGGCGCTGCTGGCGGCGCTGGAGGCCGCCCGCGACCGCAGCCGCGAGCTGGCCTCCGGCGCCTGACCGCCGTCAGGCCGGCGGCAGCAGGCCGATCGCCCGGTAGGCCGCGTCCACGGTCGGCCGGGCGATCGCCCGGGCTCTCGCCGCCCCCTCGCGCAGGACGCCGTCCACGTACCCGGGGTCGGCGCACAGCTCCGAGTGCCGGGCCTGCAGCGGCCGCAGCAGCTCGACCACGGCCTCCGCGACATCGGCCTTGAGCGCACCGCTGCCCTCGTACCCGTCCGCCAGCGCCGCCGGCTCCTTGCCGGTGCAGGCGGACAGGATCTCCAGCAGGTTCGCCACGCCCGGCCGCTCCTCCGGCTCGTACGTGACGTCGGCCCGGCTGTCGGTCACCGCGCGCCGGATCTTCTTGGCCATCACGTCCGGCTCGTCCAGCAGGTAGATGATCCCGGCCGTCGCCGCGTGGGACTTGCCCATCTTCGCGGTGGGGTCCTGAAGGTCCATCACCCGGGCGGCGACGGTCGGCAGCACGGCCCGCGGCACCACGAAGGTGTGGCCGTACCGGTGGTTGAAGCGCTCGGCCAGGTCACGCGTCAGCTCGACGTGCTGTGCCTGATCCTCGCCCACCGGCACCTCGTCGGCGCCGTAGATGAGGATGTCGGCGGCCATCAGCGCCGGGTACGTCAGCAGGGAGAGCCGCACGCTCTGCCCGGACGCCTGCGCCCGTACGGACTTCTCCTTGTACTGGATCATCCGCCGCATCTCGCCGTCGGAGGCCACGCACTCCATCACGTACGACAGACGCGCGTGCTCGTCCACGTGGCTCTGCAGGAACACCGAACAGACCTCGGGATCGAGTCCCGCGGCGAGCAGCAGCGTCGCGCCCTGCCGGCTGAGCCGGCGCAGGCGCGCCGGGTCGTGGTCGACGGTCAGCGCGTGCAGGTCCACCACGCAGAAGAGGGAGTCCGCGCGGTGCTGGTCCTTCTCCGCCCACTGCCGCAGCGCGCCCAGGTAGTTGCCCAGCGTCATGTGGCCGGTCGGCTTGATCCCGCTGAAGATGCGTGTCATGACGTCGTTCTCTCCCTGTCGGGGGCCACCGCCGCTCACGGCCGGGAGAAACGAGAACGGCCGCCTGAGGCGGCGGCCGTCGGATGCATGCGTGAGTCCCGGGCCGCCCTAGGCGGCCCACCACTGGGTGCTGCACGTATGCGTGGTCATGGACCACATCCTAGCCGAGGGGGGCACTCCAGGGTCAGAGTTGACATCACCCGATCCCTTCCGTAGTGTCCTCCGAGTTGTCCGACGTGAGCGCCGACTCCGGTCGGTCCCCGGACAGCCATCCCGCAGCAGGTAATCGCATTCACCATGACGGTCTAGTTCGGCCGGCAGTGGCATGCGTATGCGTGTTCGTGGAATGCACCGGAAGGGAAAGCGGCCGATTTGGATCGGCCGGTGAACA
>NZ_JAINZZ010000027.1 GCF_019890725.1 Actinacidiphila acidipaludis | reverse complement strand
TCGCCCTCGCGAGTCCGGCCGCGGCCCACGCCGACCTCGTCGGCTCGTCGCCGCGCGGCGGGTCGGTCCTCGGCGCCGAACCGGCCCAGGTGACCCTGGCCTTCTCCGAGCGGGTCACGCTCGCCCTCAGCACCGTCACCGTGATCGGGCCCAGTGGACGCCGCGCCGACCGGGGCGCCTCCGCCGAGCCGGGCTCCGGCGGGGAACGGATCCGGGTCGGGGTGGCCCCGGAGGCGGACCACGGCACGTTCGTCGTGAGCTGGCGGGTCACCGCGGCCGACGACGGCCACACGACCTCGGGCGTGTTCACCTTCGCCGTGGGCGCGCCGAGCGGGACGAGCGCCGCCGAAGGCACGACAGCCGCCCGGAACCGTCCGACCGACGCCGTGCTCGACCTGGCGATCTGGCTCGGCTTCGCCGGTCTCGCCGGCCTGGCCGGGGTCGCGGTGCTCCGCTTCAGCGCGCCCGACGACCCGAACGCGGCCACGGATCAGACCCTGGACGCCGCCGTCGGGGCGCCTTCGCACGGGCTCACGCAGGCGGCCCCGGACGGCGACGGCCGAAACGCCCCGGAAGCGAGGGACACGCCCGGCGAGCAGCGCGAAGCCATGACCGCCCTCGCCGCCGCCGTCGCCGCCACGGACGCACCCACCACCACCGCCCCCGCGTGGACCCGGATGCGCCGGCCCGCCGCGCTCGGGTGGGCCCTGCTGCTCACCGGAACCGTCCTGCAGCTCCTCGCCTACGGTCCCGCCAGTCAGGGCGCCTCGCTCCGACATGCCGTCGACCGGCCGCTGCTCTCCGCGTCGCTGTCCGGTCACCTCGGGCACGCGCTCGTCGCTCGGATCATGCTGCTCGCGCTCATCGCGGCGATCGGCGAGGAGATCCTGCGGCACCGCCGCGCCGGGGCCGCCACCGCGGCCGTGCTGACGCTGCTCCTCGCACTCACCTGGAGCGAGACCAGCCACGCCCCCAGCGGGTCCCTGGTGCCCCTCGCGCTGGCCGTCACGACGCTGCACGTCACCGCCATGGCGGTGTGGGCGGGAGGCGTGGCCTGCCTTCTCGTGCTGATGATCCGCCGCCCGGAGGCGGCCGGCGTGGCGGTCGTGGCGCGGCGCTTCTCCCGTGTGGCCCTGGCCGCCGTGGTGGTGCTGGCCGCCACGGGCCTGTGGCAGGCCTGCCGCGAGGTCGGCAGCGTCGACGCGCTGACCGGGACGCACTACGGGCGACTCCTGCTGGTCAAGGTCGCCCTGGTCCTGGCGGTGCTTGCGGCGGCCGCTCACAGCCGCACACGGGTCGGCCGGCGCCGCGGCGCTCCCGCGGCCGTCTCGGGCGTCCGCGGCTCCCTGCTGGTCGAACTCGCCGGCATCACGGCGGTTCTGGTGGTGACGGTGCTGCTGATCGGCACCGCCCCGGCACGCGTCCCCCACGGCGGGGGCACGGTGACGGATCAGGCTCCCGCGGCGTCGGTCCGGCGCTGACGCGGGCACGCCCCCGGCGGCCCGAGAGCCCGCTACTCCTCCGCGGTCCTGCGGCGGCGCAGCAGCCTGCGCACGATCAGGGCGGCGACCACCAGACCGGCCGCCACCAGCAGGTACAACGAGTACCGGTTGATCTGCCGGTAGAGGGTGGTGATGTGGTCGCCGGCCGCGTAGCCGATCCCGGCCCACAGGCCGACCCAGAGGGCCGCGCCGAGGGTGTTGAAGAAAAGGAAGCGCCGCCACGGCATCCGCGTGGTGCCGGCGATGATGCCGTTGGCCTGCCGGAGCCCTTCGACGAAGCGGGCGATCGTGACGACCTTCCCGCCGTGGCGGGTGAAGAAGCCCTCCGCCTTCTCGAAGCGCTCGGGCGTGAGCAGGATGTACTTGCCGTAGCGCAGGACCAGGGTGTGGCCGCCGGTGCGTCCGATGAGGTAGCCGACGTTGTCGCCGAGTATCGCGGCGACGATGCCGATCGCGATGACCGCCGCGATGTTGAGCTGCCCGGCTCCGGCGTACAGGGCGGCGGCGATGAGGATCGTCTCCCCGGGGGCCGGAACGCCGAAGTCCTCGACGAAGATCAGGCCGCCCACGGCCCAGTAGCCCCAGTGGTTCAGTACGGGTGCGAGGTCGCCCAGCACACCGGGCAGCGGTGGTGCGCTCAACGGCCGTCCCCTTCCTCCGCGGCGCCGCAGGGCGTCGTTCACCCGCGGCTGCCGGCGCAGCCGGCTCCTGGATAACTTTCGATGTCCGGCAGGCGTTCCCCAGAAGCAGGAATTCAGGAGATCATCTCCGCGGAGCAACCATCGCCGGGGTCGCCGTCGTCCTGCTCGGAGGACTGCCACATGTGCCTGCCAGGTGGATGTGATAGGCCGGGGCTGCGCGTCCGGCCGCAGCCCCCGGCCCGGACCAGCCGCCCCGGACGCCGACCCACCGACGCCAGGAGATGACCTCATGTCGCATTCCGGTTCCGGCCCCGCGCCGACGCGCCGGCGTGGCACCGTGCCCGGCTCCACCGAGACCACGCCCGACAGGTCGCGTCGGTCCCGGCGGGAGGCCCTCAACCGGGAGTCCCGCCAGCCGGAGGACGGCAGCGTCGGCGCCGTCCTGACCCGCACGGCCGAGCTCACCGCCTGCTGCTTCACATCGCTGGCCATGAGCTTTCTCGTGATGGGCGTCGTGGCCGCCCTGGCCTTCGGCGCCTACTCGCTGTTCGGCTGAGGGCCGCCCGGCCCACGGCGCCCCCTCGGCCCGCCCGACCGTGAGGCGGGCGGGCCGGGAGCGGGCGGCCCGGTCTCAGCGGCCGGAACGGTCCGAGACCAGCGCGCCGCCGTATCCCTGCGCGGTGACCTCCAGGTCGCCCGGGTTCCCGAGGGCGGTCTGCGGGCAGGAGACCGTGACCGTGCGCTGCTCTCCGGGCAGCAGCCACAGGTAGTTCTCGGAGTACCGGGCCGGGAGGATCCGCTGCCTGGCGGCGTGGCCGCGCAGCCCCAGCCGCACCATGGGCGCCACGGCCTTGCCCGCGTTCCGTACGGTCACGCTCGCCGTCACCCGGCCGTCCCGCACGGTGACACGGCTCTTCGTCAGCCGCAGGTCCGCCCCGGACAGCCCGTTGAGGGTCTTGAGGTCGCCCGGGCTGTCGCAGCGCCAGTAGGTGTTCTCCGACAGCACGGTCCCGTCGGTCCGGCTCAGCCGCAGCCGCACCAGGTGGAGCGGGCCGCCCCCGCCGGCGGCCGCCACCGTGAACGCCGGGGCCGTTCCCGACGCCGGGACGTCGAGGCTCAGCTTCTGCGGGGCGGCCAGCCGGACGCCGGTCAGGTCGAGCACCTCGGCCGTCACGACCGCTCCCCGCAGGTCCTCCGCCGTGTGATTGACCGCGATCACGGCCCAACTGCGCGGATCGGCCTGCACGTGCTGGGCCTCGCAGCCGGAACGGGCGCCGTAGTAGCTGCCGTTGACGTCGAGATCGTAGTCGTAGGTCTGCCAGACGGTGCTGTGCCAGGCCGGGTTGGACATCCACAGCAGCAGGCCGCTGGCGTCCTTCCAGAGATTGGCGTTCCACGCCTCGAACATGGCGCGCATCGACTCGAAGTTGACGAACTGCGCCTTGGCCGCGAACTCCTCCAGCGACGAGGACTCCCCCAGCCGCTCGTCGATGGCCGCCTTGTAGTTCTGCGGGTACTGGTTCCCCTTGGTCGACCAGTCGTGGTAGTTCCAGACGGTGCTGATCGGCCAGCCCTCCTCGTCGCCGACGAGGTTGTGCATGCTCTCGGCCACGGACACCGTGGGGATGCCGATCTCGGTGTGGAAACCGAACGTGCCCGCGCCGTAGGTCTGCGGTGAGTAGTACTGCTGGGGGTCGATCCAGGCGTACGGGCCCCCGCCGCTGACCACACCGGCGGCGGAGTTGCTGACATAGCGCACGCCCGGGTGCTCGGCGGCCACCGCGGCGGCCGCCCCCTGGTCGATCTCCCCCGACGGCGTGCCCTCGTTGGCGCCGCACCACACGGCGATGCACGGGTGCGAGCGGTACCGCAGGATGGTGTCGCGGACCTGGTCGAGGTACAGGGCATGGTTCGGCGGGTCGAGGAACCACGCGTTCCAGAAGTCGTTCCAGACCAGCAGCCCGTTCTCGTCACAACGGGCGTAAAATTCCTCGCGGTTGCTGCTGCCGATCCAGTTGCGGATCATCGTGAAGTTCATGTCGCGGTGCATGCCGACGACGGCCTCCATCCGGCCGCCTCCCATCCGGCGCAGCAGTTCGTCCCAGCCCCAGTTGCCGCCGCGGCACATGACCCGCACGCCGTTGACGCTGATCTGCAGTTGGTGGGGGCGGTTGTCGACCGCCAGCGCGTCCTTCCACGTGCTGCCGTCGTCGGAGACCTGGACGGTGAACGTCAGCGCGTAGGCGGTCTCCCACACCAGGGTCAGCCGGTCGAAGGAGCGTGTCCGACCCAGGTCCACCTGGATCCACTGGTCGTCGGTGTAGTTCGAGGACCACCGGGTCTGCGGGTCGCCGTCGACCGCGTTGCCGGGCGTGTTGGACGCGTTGTCGTTGGAGGAGGCGGTGGCCGCGCCGTGCAGGGCGAAGTCCGTCCCCGGATCCGCGCTGTTCACGACCGCCAGCGTCCACAGGGAGATGCCGAATCCGGTGGCGCGCTTGCCGCCCTGGATGCGGACGTAACGGGCCTGCTGCGCCGGGATGTCGACGGTCTGCTCGACGTGGTTGGCGCCGGGCGCGAAGGTGATGGGGTTCTCCGAGGCGTACGCCGTCTCGCGCAGGCCGACCCGCACGGTCCGCGTGTCGCTGACCGTGCCGGCGACCGCCGCGGAGACCTGGAGGTCGTGCAGGGTGGGCTCGCCGTAGCCGTTGGGCCACCACAGCCGCGGGTTCCTCAGCCGCAGGGCCGGGAAGTCGGCGGGTGCGAACACCGCGTCGACGCTCTGCCCGGCGCCGACCTGGACGGCCTTGCGGACCCGCACCCCGCAGAGCCGGGCCTCCACGGTCACCGTGCGGGCGGAGGCGGCGGCGTTGCGCACCGGCACGGTCACCGTCACCTCGGCCGTCGACCGGTCCGGGGACGCGGGGAGGACGGTGTCCACCCGGACGTCACCGAGGACCGCGTCGCCGGTGGCGCGCAGCCGGACGTGGTTCCAGATGCCCATGACGCGGTCGCGCACGGCCGGCATCCAGTCCCAGCCGGAGACGGCCAGCAGGTTGGGGCTGTTGAGCATCATGATGTTCGAGCCGGCGTCGGCGTAGGAGCTGCCGTCCGCGCCCTTGTCACCGGGGTTGCCGGGGTAGGGCATCGGGTCGATGCGTACCGCCAGCACGTGGTCGGCGTGTCCGGTGAGGGCGCCGGTGACGTCGAGCGAGGCACGGGCTGTGGGGTGGGCCAGGTCGCCGGCCTTGGTGCCGTTGAGCCAGATCTCCGCCTGGTGGTTGATGCCGTCCAGTTCCAGCCACACCCGGTCGCGGCCCTGGCCGCCGAAGTCGTGCGGGAGGCGGAAGGTGCGTCGGTACCACCAGGAGTTGCGGCTCAGGGCCTCGGGCACCTGCAGGTTGCCGAACCCGCGCACCGGGTCCGGCAGATGTCCCTCGGCTACCAGGGACGCCAGGATGGTGCCGGGCACCTGGGCCCGCAGCCAGCGCGAGGTGTCCACACCGGCGGCCGAGACCCGCGCACCGTCGTCCGTGCCGGCGAAGTCCTCCAGCGTGAGGTTCCAGCCGGACTCCACCGGCAGCGTGCCGTCGTCGGCGACGCGCAGCGCGGGCACCGGCCGGGCACCGCTGGTCCATTCGGTCCAGCCGGTGGCGGACGGCCGGTGGGCCGCGGGGGTGCCCAGCACCTGGAAGGAGTTCAGGCCCAGGGGGTTGGGGTTGGACAGGGCGGTGCCGACCATCCGCACCCAGCGTGTGGTCACCGGCGTGTCCAGTACCGCTTCGACGGTTCCGCCGGTGCTGGTCGAGCCCTCGTGGACCGCCGTCCAGTTCTTGCCGTCCGGCGACACCTCGATCCGGAAGGCCGTGGCGTAACTGGAGAGCACCTCCCAACCGGTGGTGCCGTTGCGCGGGTTGACGTCGTCGGCCGGCTTGTACACGGTGTCGCCCTCGGCGGCCTCGAAGACCAGGACGACCGACGTGACGTGGCACGGACCTTCGAGGTCCACCGCGATCCACTGCGGGGTGCCGGTGTCCGCCGCCCGCCAGCCGCTGCCCTTGGGGCCGGACTGCGCCATGCGGTCCACGACGAAGGAGCCGGGCACCGGCCCGTACGCGGTCGACGAGGCGGTCACCGGCCGGTAGAGCGCCAGGTCGCCCCCCGGGGCGGGCGGCGCGCCCGCCGGTGCGCCGGCGGGTTTCGCCGCGGCCCGGGCGGCGAACATGCCGGTCACGCTCACGGCGGCGAGTACGGCGCCTCCCGACCGCAGCATGCCGCGTCGGGAGAGGCCGTCCGCCCGGGAGGCGTCCTCGGTGGTGTCGTCGGACATCGGTGCTCCTTGGTGGTGAGACACGGGTCGGCGCTCGGCGCCCAAATGTCAACGTTGGCATGACAACGTTGTCAGTACTCGGGTGCGCTCCATGCTGATTGGCGCACCGCCTTCCGTCAAGAGCCGTGCGACCCCGACCCGCCCTCAATGAGCCTGTGCGCAACAGGCGTTGACAGCCCGCGAAACTCGTCGCAAGACTGACCCCGCTTCTCCGCCGCACCGATGCCCGGCCGGCGGAGGCGGCGTCTCCCCCGCACCTGAGAATCCGCGCCCCTGCGCGCACCCGGAGCGCGTCCGGACTCCACGGCGGCGATGCGACGCGGGGGCGACAACGTTGTCTACCCATCCGCGACAGTCAAGGAGCCTGGACGTGGCCCTACCCGACCGACGGCGACGGCGCCCCTCGTGGAAGCGCCGCACCAGACATCCGATGTCCGTGACGGCGGCGGCGCTGGCCGGCGCCGTGCTGTCCGTGCTGCCCGCGCAGGGCGCGCTCGCGCAACAGGCGGTGAACGCCCCCGGGGCGGCCGCCTTCGCCTCGTCGTTCGAGCCGTCGGGACCGGCGCCCGACTGGCAGGACACCGCCGACAGCGGTGGCGGCGGCCGTCCGGCGGTCTCGGGGGTGTACCCCGACTCCGGCGCCGGGCTGCCCGGTTCGGCGATGGCGTCGGTGACCGCGGTGACCGCGAGCGACGAAGCACTCCCCGACCACGGCGCCTCGCGGGCCACCGACGGCGATCCGGGCACGTCGTGGCAGGCGGCGAGCAGAACACCGCAGCTCTCGCTCACGCTCGAGTCCGCCGCCCGCGTCACCACCTACGCCATGGGCTCGGCGTCCGACTGGCCCGAACGCGACCCCGCGGCATGGACGTTGCAGGGCTCCTCGGACGGACGGAGCTGGACCACCCTGGACACCGAGAGCGGACAGACGTTCAACCAGCGCTCCGAGACACGGTTGTTCTCCGTCCGCCGTCCGGGGGCCTACGCGCACTACCGGCTGGCGGTCACCGCCAACCACGGGGACGACCACACCCAGCTCGGTGAACTGGTGCTCGCCGCGCAGCCGTCGGCCGCCGCCGGCATGACGGCGTCCGTCGGGGACGGCCCGGCGTCCAGTCCGACCGCGAAGACCCACGCCGGCTTCACCGGCACCCACGCCCTGCACTACGCGGGCTGGGAACTCGACGCCCACGGCAAGGCGCGCGACAAGGTCTACCAGGTGTCGCTGCCGGTGCGCCGCGACACCCGGCTGTCGTACGACATCTTCCCGGAGTCGACCGGCAAGGACCAGGGCTACCCGAGCTCCTTCGTCTCGGTCGACCTGGCTTTCAGCGACGGCACGTATCTCAGTTCGCTGGGCGCCACCGACCAGTACGGCAAGGCGCTGAGCCCGCGGGGTCAGGGCGAGGCCAAGGTGCTGCAGACCGACCAGTGGAACCAGGTCTTCGCCGGCATCGGCGCGGTCGCGGCGGGCAAGACCATCACGCGTGTCCTCCTCGGCTACGACAATCCGGACGGCCCGGCGCACTTCTCCGGGTGGCTGGACGACGTCCAGGTCTCCACGGCACCGCCGTCCGACGACTGTGCCCACCCCTCGACCTGCGTGATCACCACCCGGGGCACCAATTCGTCGGGGGACTACTCGCGCGGCAACGACGTCCCGGCGACCGCTCTCCCCCACGGCTTCAACTTCTGGACGCCGGTGACGGACGCGGGCAGCACCGGCACGCTCTACGCCTACCAGCGCGGCAACGACGCCGCCAACGAGCCGGAGATCCAGGCGTTCTCCCTCAGCCACGAGCCCAGCATCTGGGTGCAGGACCACCAGACCTGGCAGGTCATGCCGTCGACGTCGGCGACCCCCGCGACCGCGGACCGCACGACGCGCGCGCTGCCGTTCAGCCATGCCCGCGAGACGGCCAGGGCCGACTACTACGGCGTGACGTTCGACAACGGGCTGCGCGCGGAGATGACGCCGACCGACCACGCGGCCGAGATGCGCTTCACGTTCCCCTCGGACAGCGGAAGCCTGATCTTCGACAACGTGAACGACAACGGCGGGCTGACGATCGACCGCGCCACGGGTGTCGTCAGCGGCTACACCGACGTGTCCGGCTTCTGGGGCGCGCCACGGATGTTCGTCTACGCCGTCTTCGACCGCCCGATGACGGGCAGCGGCACCCTGCCGGGCGGCGGCGGTTCGAAGGTCAGCGGTTACGCGGGCTTCGACCTGGGCGCGGACCGCCAGGTGACGATGCGTGTGGCCACCTCGGCGATCAGCCTCGACCAGGCGAAGCACAACCTGCAACTGGAGGTCGGGGACGCCGGCTTCGACCAGGTGCACAAGGCAGCGCAGAAGGCGTGGGACGACGCGCTCGGCGTGATCAAGGTCGGCGGCGCGAACCAGGACCAGCTCGTCAGCCTGTACTCGAGCCTGTACCGGCTGAACCTGTACCCGAACGAACTGTTCGAGAACACCGGCACGGCGGGCGCCCCGGTCTACAAGTACGCCAGTCCGTACTCGCCGGGCACCGGCCAGCAGACGGACACGGCCACCGGGTCGGCGGTCAAGGAGGGCAAGCCCTACGCCAACGAAGGCTTCTGGGACACCTACCGGACCGCCTGGGCGCTGGACTCGCTGCTGTATCCGAAGCTGACCGGGGAGATGATCGACGGGTTCGTGCAGCAGTACCGCGACGGCGGGTGGATCGGCCAGTGGACGGCCCCCGGCTATCTCGGTTTCAGCGGCACCAACTCCGACGCCGCGATCGCCGACGCCTACCTGCGCGGCGTGACGGACTTCGACGTGCGCGGCGCGTACGAGGCGGCGGTGAAGGACGCGACGACGCCCTCGTCGGGCCTCAACGGCCGTCCCGACGTGCCGCATGCGACGTTCCTCGGGTACACGCCGCAGACCACGGGGTCGAGTGCGTCGGTGTCGCTGGAGGACTGCATCGCCGACTACGGCATCGCGCAGATGTCGCAGCAGCTGTACCGGACGGCGAAGGCCGGGGACCCGCACAAGCGCGAGTACCTGGACAACTACACCTACTTCAGGGACCGGGCGCAGCACTACGTCGACCTGTTCGACCCGGCGGTCGGGTTCTTCCAGGCGCGGAACGCGGACGGCACGTTCGAGCAGCCGCCCTCCACGTACAACCCGCTGAACTGGAACGCCACGGACTACACCGAGGGCGACGGGTGGACCTACGCGTTCGAGGTGCCCGAGGACGGGAACGGCCTGGCCGACCTCTACGGGGGCCGGTCCGGGCTGGAGAAGAAGCTGGACGAGTTCTTCAGCACCCCGGAGACCGCGCAGTACGGCGGCAGTTGGCTCGGCCCGTACCACGAGATGTTCGAGTCGCGTGACGACCGCATCGGGCAGTGGGCGTTCAACGACCAGCCGTCGATGCACGTCCCGTACATGTACGACTACGTGGGCCGGCCCGCGAAGGTCGCCGAGCACGTGCGGGACGCGGAGAGCCGGCTGTTCACCGGCAGCACCATCGGCCAGGGCTACCCCGGTGACGAGGACAACGGTTCGATGTCGGCGTTCTACATCGACAACGCGCTGGGTTTCTACCCGCTGCAGGCCGGCTCGCCGACCTGGGCGATCGGCTCGCCGCTGTTCGACCGGGTCACCATCGACCCGCTCGGCGGGCGGGCGCTGACCATCACCGCGGACGGCAACTCCGACCGGAACGTCTACGTCCAGTCGCTGCGGATCAACGGACACGGCTCCGACCGGACGTACGTGCAGCAGTCCGATCTGGCCGGCGGCGGTCACATCGACTTCCGGATGGGCCCGCGGCCGTCGTCGTGGGGCACGAAGGCGTCGGACGCCCCGCCGTCGCTGACCACCGGTTCGCAGCCGGCGAACCCCCCGGCGGACCTCACGGGACCGGGCAAGGGCACGGCGACGGCGAGCGGCGGCACGGATCCTGCGGCGCTCTTCGACAACACGTCCACCACCGCGGCCACGTTCCCGGCAGGGCCCGCGTCCGTGACCTACCGGTTCGACCAGCCGCAGCGGCTGGGCCAGTACACGCTCACCAGCGCGTCGCAGTCCGGCGGCGACCCGGCGGGCTGGACGGTGAGCACGTCCACCGACGGCACGCACTGGTCGGTCGTGGACCGCAGGAGCGGCGAGCCGTTCTCCTGGCGGCAGCAGACCCGGGCGTTCACCCCGTCCGTGGCGGGCGGGCCGTGCCAGTACGTACGGATCGACTTCGACCCGCCGGTCGGAGCCCAGGGCCTGACTCTCTCCGAGGTCGAACTCCTCGGCCGAGGCTGACCCCGGTGCCGGGCGGCCACCCCGACGGCTGCCCGGCACCACCCCGCCACTCGTCATCGACCCGAACCTCGGCGCTGCGGCATCATGCCCGCTGTGAACCCGTTCGATGGACTGCACCGTCGAACCCGCCGCCGAGGTGAACCGCCTGCTCCACGCGGCCGGGAGCGGGCATCGGATCGCGCTGTTCTGGCCGGGCGGCAACGACGGGTTCTCCGTGCTGGGACCTGAGAGCGTTCTTCGCGAGGCCGCCGCGGCGACCGCGGAAGCCGATGGCGCGTCAGCATGCGTCGTCCCAGGGCCGGCTCGCCAGGCATGACCAGGTTGTGAACCGCGAGGGGGTGTCGGAGGATGCCGGGCGTGACCGAACTGCTCGGCGACGCCGTTCCGCCCCCTGCCGTGCTTGACGCCTTCGGCGTGCAGGGCCCTGCTGTCCCGCTGGCCGGCGGGCAGGGACGAAGCGTTCTCGTCGGCGGGTTCGTCTTCAAACCCGCCGAGGCACCCGACGACGAGGTCGAGTGGTCTGCTTCCCTGTTCGAGAGCCTGGCGCCGGGCAGTGGCTTCAGGGTCCCGCTGCCCCGCCGGGCCGCGGACGGCCGGAGCGTCGTGGACGGTTGGACGGCCAGTGAGTTCCTGACGGGTGAGCCCGGCCCTCGCAGGCATTGGGACGGTGTGCTCGGCGCCGGCCGCGCCTTCCACGCCGCCTTGCGGCACGTGCCCCGGCCGGGCTTCCTGGACCGGCATACCCATCCGTGGGCGGTGGGCGATCGGGTCGCGTGGGGCGAGCAGGACGTCGACGTGATCGACGACCTCGCCGCGCCGTTCGCGGCTCTGCGGGAGCTGAGGCGCCCGGTGCGGCAGGACGCCGCCCAGCTCGTTCACGGCGATCTCACCGGCAATGTGCTCTTCGCCGAGGACGAAGTGCCTGCCGTGATCGACTTTTCGCCGTACTGGCGGCCTCCGGTGTTCGCGGAGGCCGTCGTGGTCGCGGACGGACTGCTGTGGTTCGATCTTCCGTCCGGCCTGCTGAGCGGCGGCGGCGATCATCCGGACTGGCAGCAGATGCTGATCCGTGCGCTGATCTTCCGACTCGTCGCGCAGAGCGAGAGCGCGGGGCCGGCGGGGCGGGCTCGATCCGGTGAGCCGGCGCTGTTCGTCAGGGCCATCGACGCCGTGGTGAGGAAGTTCGCGGCACTCTAGGGCTGGTCCTCCCCGGCGGCGGCCCGCCACCGGCGACGCCGTAGGCCCTTTTGCCGTCGGACCCGGTCCGACCTGCGACACCTGCCCAGGCTCCGAGCCGGGACTAAGGTGGATATGTCCGGCGATCAGGCGTCGTCATCCGTCCCGTGGACCACACCACTGTCGGTCCGCCTTTTTGTGCGCGGACGCTGGATTTCGTCTGTCGCGGACCATCCGCAGTACTCCATGTGGAGGTGGTGGAGAGATGAAGGCAGTCGTCTACGAGAAGCCTTATGACGTCAAAGTGTCCGAGGTCGAGGATCCCGGCATCCAGCACCCGAACGACGTGATCGTCCGCGTGACGTCGACCGCGATCTGCGGCTCGGACCTGCACATGTACGAAGGTCGTACCGCGGCCGAGTCCGGCATCGTCTTCGGGCACGAGAACATGGGCACGATCGAGGAGATCGGTTCGGGGGTGACCTCCCTGAAGGTCGGCGACCGCGTGGTGATGCCGTTCAACGTGGCGTGCGGGTTCTGCAAGAACTGCCAGGCGGGGTACACCGGGTTCTGCCTGACCGTGAACCCCGGCTTCGCCGGCGGGGCCTACGGTTACGTGGCCATGGGCCCGTACATGGGCGGCCAGGCCGAACGGCTGCGCGTGCCCTTCGCCGACTTCAACTGCCTGAAGCTGCCCCCGGGCGAGCAGTTCGAGACGGACTTCGTGCTGCTGGCCGACATCTTCCCGACCGGCTACCACGGCTGCGAGCTCGCCCAGGTCTCCCCGGGGGAGAGCGTCGCCGTCTACGGCGCCGGCCCGGTGGGGCTCATGGCCGCGTACTCGGCACTGCTGCGGGGCGCGGCGAGGGTGTTCGTCGTCGACCGCGTGCCGGAACGGCTCGCCAAGGCCGAGCAGATCGGGGCGATCCCGATCGACTTCACCAAGGGCGACGCCGCCGAGCAGATCCGCGAGCAGACCAACGGCGAGGGGACCGACAAGGGCGTCGACGCCGTCGGCTACCAGGCGCAGGCGCACGACGCCAGCCACGAGGAGCCGGCCGTCGTGCTGAACGCCCTGGTCGACACGGTCCGGCCGACCGGGATGCTCGGCGTCCCCGGCCTGTACGTGCCGTCCGACCCGGGCGCCCCCGACGAGCACGCCAAGCGCGGCGAGTTGCTGGTCGCCATCGGCAAGATGTTCGAGAAGGGCCTGCGGATGGGCACCGGGCAGTGCAACGTCAAGCACTACAACCGGCAGCTGCGGGACATGATCATCGCCGGCCGGGCCCAGCCCAGCTTCGTGGTCTCCCACGAGCTCCCGCTGGACGAGGCCCCGATGGCCTACGACCGGTTCGACAAGCGGATCGAGGGCTTCACCAAGGTCGTCCTGCACCCGGCCCTGGCCGCCTGACCGCCGTCTTCGCAGTGCCCGGCCGGGACAGGAGCGGCCGGGCACTTCCGCGGGCCGCCACCGCAGCCGCACGGTGGCCGGCCGGTCACGGTGCGCCAGGCCGGGCGGGCGGACCAGGCCCGACGGGCAGGGTCGGGTTCAACGGGGAGGGGCGGGCTCAGCGGGGAGCGCGGGGCGGAAATTGCTTCCTCCGGCGTTTGACCTCAAGCGCTTGAGGTGTGTTCTGCTGCCGGGTATGGAGATCTTGACCATTCAGGACGTATCGCGGCGCAGCGGGCTGAGCGAGCCCACACTGCGCTACTACGAGGACATCAAGCTGGTCGGCCCGATCGAGCGGGACGAGCGCAGTGGGCACCGGCGGTACCGGGCCCGGGACCTCGACACCATCGAGGCACTGGCGTGCCTGCGCGCGGTCGGTGTCGGCATCGAGGACATGCGCACCTATCTGGCGAACCGCGCCCGGGGACGGGAGGCGGCCGCGGAGCAGCGTGACCTGCTGCTGCGGCAGGCCGTGCGGATCGAGGCCGAGCTCGCCGCCCAGCACGCGCGGCTCGGCTACCTCCGGGAGAAGGCCTCGCTGTGGGACGCCCGGGACCGCGGCGACGCCGACGCGGAGGCCGAGGCGATGCGGCATGTCGTCGCCGCCGTGGAGAAGCTGGGGGTGCTGCGATGAGCCCGGTCCTGGTCACCGGCGGGTCCGGTTACCTCGCGACGCATCTGATCGCCGAGCTGCTGAAGGCCGGCCGGCCGGTGCGGGCCACCGTACGGTCGACGGCCCGGGAGGCCGGGCTGCGGGCGGCGGTCCGGCGCGGCGGCGCCGACGACTCGGGTCTTGAGCTGGTCGTGGCGGAGCTGACCTCCGACGACGGCTGGGCCGCCGCGGTGGCCGGCTGCGCCGAGATCCATCACGTCGCCTCCCCGATCCCGGTCACACAGCCGGACGATCCGGACGAGCTGATCGTCCCGGCCCGCGAGGGCACACTGCGGGTGTTGCGGGCGGCTCGTGACGCGGGGGCCCGGCGGGTCGTGCTCACGTCGTCCTTCGCCGCCGTGGGGTACTCCCCCAAGCCCGGTGCCGAGTTCACCGAGGACGACTGGACGGACCCGGACACGCCCGGGCTGGCTCCCTATCCGCGGTCCAAGGCGATAGCCGAACGGGCCGCGTGGGACCTGATGCGGGACGCCGGCACGGAGCTGGTGGTCGTCAATCCCACGGGGATCTTCGGTCCCTCCCTCACCACCGACCTCCGGTCGTCGATGGCGCTGACCAAGGCCATGCTCGACGGGACCATGAGCGTCGCGCCCCGGCATCGTTTCGGCGTCGCCGACGTCCGGGACGTGGCCGATCTGCACGTGCGGGCGATGGCCGCGCCGGAGGCCGCGGGCAAGCGCTACCTGGCCGTCGCCGACGGCCCGACCCTGAGCTTCCTGACGGTCGCCGACATCCTGCGCCGTCGGCTGGGTCCGCTCGCCGCCCGGGTGCCCACCGAGGAGGCGCCCGGCGACGACCTGCCGCAGCCGGTCATCCACAACGACCGCGCCCGTGCGGAACTGGGCTGGCGGCCGCGCCCTGCCGAGACCACCATCGTGGAGACCGCCGAGAACCTGCGGGACCTCGGCCTGTTGGAGAGCGACAGGTGACTAGAGTGCTCCGCGGCCGGAGTGGAGAGCGGGAGGAGCGAGGACGTGGGGACGCGGGTTCGGATGCGGGTGTCGGCGTACGCCGTCGCGGTGCAGGACGAACGGCTGCTGCTGGCCCGTCTGTCGGAGAGCTCGCCGATCTTCACGCCGGGCCTGTGGCATCTGCCGGGCGGCGGGATCGACCCCGGTGAACAGCCGGTGGAGGCCCTGGCCCGCGAACTCCTGGAGGAGACCGGGCTCGAACTCACCGGCGCGCGGCTGCTCGGCGCGCGGACGTACGCGGTGGAACGGGACGCGGTGAGCTGGCATCTGACCGCCCTGTTCTACGCCGCCGAACTCGCCGCCGGGGCACCGGCGGTGACCGAGACCGACGGCTCCACGGACGCGGCCCGCTGGACACCGCTGGCGGACTTGGCCCCCGCCGCATTGTCACCTGCGGCAGCCGACGCCCTCCGCCTGATCGGTTCCGGGCAGCACCCGCACTGACCCGTCCGCAGCGGGCCCACTCGGCCCCGTGCGGGCCGCGCCGGCCCGTCCCGCCGGCCGCGGCGCTCGGTGGAACCGCCCCAGCGCGAGTTCCGGCGGTCGCACGGGTACCGGTCAGAGGATGCCGTGACGCATGGCGCTGGTGACGGCGGCCGTGCGGTCGGCGACACCGAGCTTGCCGAAGGCCCGCAGCAGGTGGGTCTTGACGGTGGACTCGCCGATGAACAGGCGGCGGCCGATCTCGGCGTTGGTGCAGCCCTCGGCGACCAGCCGCAGCACGGCGGTCTCCCGCTCGGACAGCCGTGGTGCCTCCGTGCGGCCGCGGAGCCGGTCGACCAGGCGGGCCGCGACGGACGGCGCGAGGACCGTCTCGCCGCGGGCCGCCGCCCGGATCGCGCCGGCCAGTTCGCCCGGCGTCACGTCCTTCAGCAGGTAACCGGCCGCGCCCGCCTCGACCGCGCGCAGGATGTCGCGGTCGGTCTCGTAGGTGGTCAGCACGATCACCCGGCACGGCAGGCCGGCCGAGGTCAGCCGCTCGATGGACGCGACGCCGTCGCCGTCCGGCATGCGCAGGTCCATCAGCACGATGTCCGGCCGCAGCGCCGCCACCCGGGCCTCGGCTTCGGGGCCGCTCGACGCCTCGCCGACCACGTCGAGGTCGGGTTCGGTGCCGAGCATCGCCGCGAGCCCCTGCCGGACGACGGGATGGTCGTCGGCGAGCAGGACGCGGATCACCGCACGTCCCCGACGGGAAGGACGACCGTGACCGTGGTGCCGCTGCCCGGCTCACCGGAGATGTGCGCCGCGCCGCCCAGTTCGGCGGCGCGCGCCCGCAGGCCCCGCAGGCCGAAGCCGGAGGCGGCCCGTGCACCGCCCGGGTCCGCACCCTCCTCGGCGGCCTTGCCGAGACCGCGCCCTTCGTCCCGTACCGTCACTGTCAACTCCTCGTCCCCGTAGGCCAGTCGGACATACGCCGGGACGCCCTGGCCGGCGTGGCGGCGGACGTTGGCCAGAGCCTCCTGGCAGGTGCGCAACGCCACCACCTCCACGGCCGCCGGCAGGGCGCGCACCCGGCCCGTCACCTCGACCGTGACCGTCGCGGGCTCCTTGGCGCCCGCCGGGGAGCCACCGGCCTGATCCCGGTGCCGGGCCGCGACTCTGCGCACGGCGTCGGGCAGCGAGCCGCCCGCGAGGTCGGCCGGCCCGCCGCCGGCCACCAGGGCACGGGCCTCGGCCAGATTCTCCCGCGCGGTCCTGGCCATCAACGCCAGGTGTGCGCGCGCCGCTTGCGGATCGTCGGCGAACTCCGACTCGACGGCCTGCACCAGCATCAGCAGACTGGTGAAGCCCTGTGCGAGGGTGTCGTGGATCTCGCGCGACATCCGCTCGCGTTCGGCGAGGGCGCCGCGTTCGGCGGACAGCCGCGCCACTTCCTCACGGCTGGCCCGCAACTCGGCCAGGGTGTCCGCGCGTTCGGCGCTCTGCTCGATGACGCGCATGATCCAGCTCCCGACGACCATGGAGAAGCCGAGGGTGACCACCGCGAACACCGAGTTGTAGTAGACGTCGTGCCGGTCGGGCCGCCAGAGGACCACCCAGCCCACCACGGGGATGACGTTGATCACCGCGACGGTGGCGAGCGCGGTGCGCACCCGCAGCAGCATGAAGCACTGCGGCACCAGCGCGAATGTTCCGAGGCGCAGTTCGCCGACCAAAGCGGAGGCGACCACGAACACCGTGACCAGCACGGCCACATAGCGCAGCGCAGCCGGGCTGTCGTTCACCCCGATCAGAATCGCCGGCCGCCCGGCGACCACGTACCAGGGCACAAGCAGGGCGAACAGCCCGGCGGCGACCAGGCGCACGGGCCACCCCGGGGTCTCGGCGGCCAGCGCGAAGAGCACGGTCGCGATCCAGGCGATCGCGAAGTAGCAGTCCCAGGGCGCGAAGGTCCGTTCCCAGGCGTGGACTTCGGCGTCGCCGCCGTCCGCGCCGGCGCGCGCCTCCGGCCCGCCCGGGCCGGCCGGGCCGTTCCCGTCGGCCGGCCCGTCCGCACCGAACGGAGCGGTCACCGCTCGTCGCGCGGCTTCCACCGGAAGGTGAGCAGACACAGCAGCAGTCCTCCGATGCACCAGGCCCCGAGCACCAGGGCGATCCTGCCGTACTCCCAGCTGCCCGCGGGTTCCAGCGCGGCCGCCGCGGAGGGCAGGAACACCCCGCGCAGTCCCTGGCACAGCCACTTCAGCGGGAAGAACGAGCCGACGGTCAGCATCCACCCGGGCAGGGTGTCGATCAGGATGTACACGCCGGAGATGAACTCCAGGAGCAGGAAGGGCAGGACGACTACCGACGACGCGCTGCTCGCCGACCGCGGCACGCTGCTGATGGCGATGCCCAGCAGCGCGCAGTCGGTGATGCCGAGGACGAAGATCCAGGCGAAGGTCAGCCAACCGGTCGCGTCGGACGGCAGGTTGACGCCGTAGACGGTCGCGCCGAAGGTCAGCAGCAGGGCCGTCTCCAGGACGCCGGTGACCATCACCAGCCAGATCTTGCCCAGGAAGTACGCGGCGGGCGGCATCGGGGTGCTGCGCAGCCGCCGCAGCACGCGCTGCTCGCGCTCGATGGCGATGGAGACGCCCAGCGACTGGAAGCTGGTGGACATGATCCCGGCCGCGGTCATCGAGGCCACGTAGTACTGCGAGGCCGTCGCTCCGGTGTGCTGCATGTGGTCGCGGAAGATCGAGGCGAAGAGGAAGAGGAAGACGATCGGGAACGCGAAGGTGAAGACGACCTGTTCGCGCTGCCGGAAGAACAGGCGGATCTCCATCGCCCCGCGGATCAGGCCCAGCCGCCAGGCGCCGGGCAGTGCCGGTGCTCCGGTGGCGGACGGTGCGGTGTGCACGGCGGTGGTCGTCATCGCTTGCTCCCTTCGCGCGTGTGGTGGGAATCGTCGCCCTGGCCGGAACCGCCGTCGCGGCCGTGGTCGGAACCGGCGTGGCCCGAACCGCCGCCGTGGCCCGAACCGCCGTCGCGGCCGTGGCCGATGAGTCCGAGGTAGACGTCCTCCAGGGTGGGCCGGGTGACCCGCAGTCCGGGGACCTCGCCGCCGTAACGCGCGGCCAGTTCACCGACCAGGGCCGTCGGCTCCGCGGTCACCGCCTCGTACTCGCGGCCGTCCGGGTCGGTCCAGCGCACGATCGCCTCGGCCTCACCCCGTCCCGCCAGCGTGGCCGGTTCGCCGGTCGCCAGCAGCCGGCCGGCGGCGATGACGGCGAGCCGGTCGGCGAGCGCCTCGGCCTCCTCCAGGTAGTGGGTGGTGAGCACGATCGTCGTGCCCTCGTCCGCGAGCGCCCTGATGAGCTGCCAGAACTGCCGGCGCGCGACCGGGTCGAAGCCGGTCGTCGGCTCGTCCAGCAGCAGCAGTTCGGGCCGTCCGATGACGCCGAGCGCGACGTCGAGCCGTCGCCGCTGCCCGCCGGACAGCGCCTTGGTGCGGCTGCGCGCCTTCTCCTCCAGGCCGACCAGCGCGATCACCTCGTCGGGGTCGCGTGGCCGGGGGTAGTAGCGGGCGAAGTGCCGTACGGTCTCCTGGACCGTCGACTCCTCCGCCGCCGACTCGTCCTGCCACACGATGCCGATCCGGGCCTGCCAGCCCCGGCCCGCGCGGGCCGGGTCGGCGCCCAGCACGCTCACCTCGCCGGCGTCGCGGGCACGGTGCCCGCGCAGGATCTCCACCGTCGTGCTCTTACCGGCCCCGTTGGGCCCCAGCAACCCGAACACCTCGCCCCTGCGGATGTCCAGGTCGACACCGTTCACCGCGGTGACCTCGCCGTATCTCTTGCGAAGCCCCCGTACCCGCACCGCGTACTCCGTCATGCCCTCAACCCTCCCGCGCACCCCGCCCGTTGGGCATCGGCCACCCGGCTCGCCCGCTGTCCGTCGAACGGTGGACAGCCGATCCGCCCTGCCCCCGGGCGGGGTCCGACGCGCCGAGGTGAGACTGGCACCGGGGCCGGGGTACGTCCAGATGCGCGGCGATCCGTCCGGGAGCGGCAGGGCGTTCGGGGGCACGGCGCTCAGCCGGGCCGGCCTTCGCCGTTCTCCTCCAGGCAGGCGCGCAGAGTGGCGAGGGTCGCGGCGACGCGGGCCAGGTCGTCCCGCGGGATGCCCGCGGTCAGCGCGGCGAGCCGGCCCTCGACCGCGGGGCGGGCCGCCGTCAGCAGCGCCTCGCCTTCGGGCGTGAGGCTCAGCACGGACGAGCGCCGGTCCTGGGGGTGCGCGGTGCGCACGCACCACCCGGCGGCCACCAACCGGTCGACCGCCTTGCTGACCGCGCCCACGGTGATGGCCACTTCGCCGACGATGTCCAGCACCCGGCATCCGGGCACCCGGTCGATGATCTCCAGGAACTCGAACTGCCCCAGTCCCAGGCCGTGTTCGGTCCGCAGTCCGGCGCTCACCGCGTTGTAGAGCCGGGTCTCGACCCGTACGAGGTCGGTGAAGATCGGGGTGACGTGGCTCACGCAAACCTCCTTTGAATTCCTGGGAATCATCTTCCCTGGAATCCGGTTGGGAGAGGACAGATGGATTCCCAGGAATCCATCCTCCCATCCCGGTCAATGGAGGCCCGACATGTCCCGACAGCAGCGCGAGGCCCTGGACGCCCTGCTCCGCTCCGCCCCGCGTCCCGAGACGCGGCCCGGCGTGGAGGAGCAGCGCCGTGGTTTCGCCGAAGCCATGACCCGGCCGGCACCGGACGGTGTCGCCACCCGCCGGACCGAGCTGGGCGGCCGCCCGGCCCTGGAGCTGGAGCCCGCGGGTGCGTCCGGCCACGGCCGGCTGCTCTACCTGCACGGCGGCGGATACGTCATCGGTTCGGCCGGCACCCACGCGGGACTGGCCGGGGAGCTGGCCCGCCGCACCGGGCTGCGCGCGATCTCACCGGACTACCGGCTGGCACCCGAACACCCCTTCCCCGCCGCCGTCGACGACGGCCTGGCCGCCTACCGCGAGCTGCTGGCGGCCGGCGCCGACCCCGCCGCCCTCGTGCTGGCCGGCGACTCGGCGGGCGGCGGGCTGGCCGTCGCGACCCTGCTCGCGGCCCGCGCCGCCGGGCTGCCCCAGCCCGCCGCCGTCGTCCTCTTCTCACCCTGGGCCGATCTCACCGCGAGCGGCGCGAGCATGCGGTCCAAGGAGGAGGCCGACCCCATCTTCGCCGCCGACGACATCCACGCCTACGCCGACCTCTACGTGGGCGCGGGCGACCGCACGCAGCCGCTGGCGAGCCCCGTGTTCGCCGACCTCGCGGGGCTGCCTCCCCTGCTGATCCAGGCCGGTTCCAACGAGGTGCTGCTCGACGACGCCGTCCGGCTGGCGGCCCGCGCGGGGGCGGACGAGGTCGAGGTCACCCTGGAGATCGCACCCGGCCTCCCCCATGTCTTCCAGCACCACTACGGTCGCCTGGAGGAGGCCGACGCCGCACTGTCGCGCGCCGCCGCCTTCCTCACCTCCCACCTCACCGCACGATCGTGGCCAGCACCTCGTTGAACGCCTCCGTGGAGCTGGGGTGGGTCCAGATGGAGTCCCGCAGGGTGGCGGCGGTCGTGTGGGTGCGCATCGCCAGCGCGACCGTGTTCACCAGCTCCTGCGCGTCCACGCTGAGGATCGCGGCTCCGAGGATCTCGTCCGTTTCGGCGTCCATGACGAACTTCATCAGGCCGCGGGTGTCGCCGACGATGGCGGCGCGGGGCATCGCCATCATGTTCGCCACCGCCTTGGCGGCCACGCGCACGGAGTGCCCGGCGGCCCGCGCGGCCGTCTCCGTCAGCCCCACCCGGGCCAGCGGCGGCGTCATGAAGAGGGTGTACGGGACGCCCACCCGGTCGGTGGTGGTGCGCTGCCCGGTGCCCAGCAGCTGATCCGCGACGATCCGGTGGTCGTCGAGGGAGATGTAGGTGAACTGGGGGCCGCCGTTGACGTCGCCGACGGCGTAGATGTGCGGACGGCTGCTGCGCAGGTGCTCGTCCACCTCGACGGCTCCCCGTGCGGTGGTCCGGACGCCGGCGGCCTCCAGCCCCAGCCCGGCGGTGCGCGGGGCGCGCCCGGTGGCCGCGAGGACCGCGTCCGCGCCGACGGATTGCCTGGTGCCGCCGGCCTCGTAGTGCACGACGGCCGCGCCGTCGTCCGTGTCCTCCACCCGGGTGACCCGGGCGGAGGTGACGAAGGTGACGCCCTCGCCCTCGAGGATCTCGCGCACGGCCTGCGCGACGTCGTCGTCCTCGCGCGGCAGGATGCGCTCGGTGCTCTCCAGCACGGTGACCTCGGTGCCGTAGCTGCGCAGCATCGCCGCGAACTCCAGGCCCTGGTAGCCGGCGCCGATGACGGCGAGCCGCCGCGGCATGTCCGGCGAGGCGATCAGTTCGGTGCCGGTGACCAGGTGCGCGCTGTCGCGCAGCCCCGGGATGTCGGCGACCACGTTCTCGGCGCCGGTGTTGATCACGATGGTGTCCGCGCTGAACTCCAGCCGGTCGGCGCCGGCCACGACCTCCACCCGGTGGTCGTCGAGGAAGGTGGCGGTGCCCGTCACCACGGTCACGGAGTCCAGGGTGTCGAGCATGCGGAAGTTCTTGTCGCGCATGACGGAGGTCAGGGTCGCCGTCGACGCCACGGAGTCGGCGTACCACTTGCCGGGGTCGGCGTCGGCCGGACGGGCGGCGGCCCGGTGGATGAGGGCCTTGGTCGGTACGCAGCCGATGTTGATGCAGGTGCCGCCGTACATCAGGGCGGACTGCTCCACCATCACCACGCGCCGTCCCGCACGGCCCATGGTCGCTGCGAGCGTCTTGCCGCCCTTGCCGAAACCGATCACCAGAAGATCCGCGTGCAGAGTTTCCATGGGTCCAGGGTCTCCCCAGCTCCCCGACCCGGCAAGGCAGGAAAGGATCAATTATCGTCGAGATAGGCTCATGAGACGTATGGACGCGATCAGCACCCTCATCCGCATGGCCCGCCTCGAAGCCGGCGTGGACGTGCGCTGCCTCCTGGCGGGCGCGCACGTGCTGGACAACCCGCCCAGCCCGCCGGGCGACGTGCCGTTCCACATCCTGCTGGAGGGCACCTGCCTCGTGGAGACCGACGCCCGGCCGGTCGAACTGCGGGCGGGTGACGTGCTCGTGCTGCCCAGGGCCGGACGGCACCGCGTGCGGGTGAAGGCCGGCGAACCGCCGGTGCCCGCCGACCGGATCGAGGGCGCGTCGGTGGCCACCGTCCGCAGTCCGGCCGCGCCTTCGGTGGACCTCTTCTGCGGGCACTTCGCCTACCGGCCGGGGGCCGGGGAGTTGCTGTTCGCCGGTCTGCCGGAGGTGCTGCACGCGTCGTTCGGCACCGGCGACGGCTCGCCGCTGCGTCTTCTGGGCGAACTCATGCGCAACGAGGCCGCGTCGGACGGGCCCGGTGCGGGGGCCCTGCTGGCGTCGCTCTGCGAGGCGCTGCTCGCGCTCGTCCTGCGCGGGGACGGCGGCGGGCCGGGAGCGGCGTCCGGCGTCCTCGCCCCCTGGACGGCGGTGGTCGACCCCGGCCTGCGGGCGGTCGTGGACGCCGTCGTCCACGAGCCACAGCGGCCATGGACGATCGCCGCCCTCGCCCGCGTCGCCGGCGTCTCGCGGGCCACGCTGGTACGGCACTTCTCGGCGGCCACCGGTATGGGCGTGGCCGACTTCCTCACCCGGACGCGGATGACGGTGGCGGCCGACCTGCTGACGACCACCGGGCGCAGCCTGGAGGACATCGCGGCGAGCGTCGGCTACCGCTCCCCGTCCGCCTTCGGCCGCGCGTTCCGCGACATCACCGGCACCACACCGGCCCGCTGGCGGCGCGCCGCGGCCGACCGCACGCGCTGAGGGCACCACGCGGACACCTGATCAGCGGCGGCACCCGGTCCGTCCCCGCGGTCAGGTCGCGGTCACGCCACGTGCAGCACGATCTTGCCGCGGTGGTGTTCGTGCTCCAGCGCCAGATAGCCCTGGGGGGTCTCGGAGAGCGGGAGCACCCGGTCCACGCTCGCCCGCAGCCTGCCCTGCTCCACCAGCCGGGAGAGGGCGAGCAGCCCCTCGCGGTCCGGTTCCACGATGAAGAACACCCCGCGCGCGCCGCCGCGTTCGGACTCCGGCGGAGACGCCACGCTGACCAGCACGCCCCCGTCACCGAGCACCTGCCAGGAGCGCTCCTGCGTCTCGCCGCCGACCGTGTCGAAGACGACGTCCACGGGACCGGCGGCGTCCTCGAACCGCCCCGCCGCGTAGTCGATCACGGTCTCCGCGCCCAGCCCGCGGACGAACTCCGCGTCCGCCGCCCGGGCCGTCGCGACGACGGACGCCCCGAGCGCCGCCGCGATCTGCACGGCCACCGAACCGACGCCGCCGGCGCCGCCGTGCACCAGCACCCGCTTGCCGGGATCCACCCCGCCGTGCCGGACCAGGCCCTGCCAGGCGGTGAGACCGGGCATCGCGAGCGCCGCCGCCTGGTCGTGGTCGAGGCCGGGGGGCTTCGGCGCCAGCACCGCCGCGGGAACGGCCGTGAACTGGGCAGCGGCACCGTCACGGGTGAACGGGATGAGGCCGAACACGTCGTCGCCGGGCCGCAGTCCGGCGCTGTCGCCGGGACCGTTCTCCACCACTGTGCCGGACACCTCCTTGGCGGGCACGATGGGCAGCCGCGGAGAACCGGAGTCGTCGAGCGCGTCGGTCCAGGTCGCGTCCCAGTCCAGCTCCCCCGCGGTGATCGACGCGGACCGCACCGCGACCAGCACCTCACCGTCGCCCGGCACAGGCCGGGGCGCGACGTCGTACAGCAGCCGTTCGGGGCCGCCGCGGCGGTGGCCCCGCACCGCCCGCATCCGCCCTTCGGCCTCGTGCGCGCCGGTCGCGTCGTCCCTGGTCGTCCCACTCATCGCACCCTCCTTCGCCGGACTGCCGGCAGACGGCCGTCCTCTCCAGTCTGGCCCTGCGCGGACAGGGCCGCCCGGGGACCGGCGGGGGTGCGCCGAAGGCATCACGGAGGCAGGCGAGCGAGCACGGGACTCGGCACCCGGGTCCGTCACAGGCCGCTTGGAAGCGTCAGTGGCGGCGGGGTGCGTACATGATCACGGCCATCCCGACCAGGCAGACCCCCGCGCCGACGATGTCGAACCGGTCGGGACGGTAACCGTCGGCGACCCAGCCCCACGCCAGCGAGCCGGCCACGAAGATGCCGCCGTACGCCGCGAGGATACGGCCGAAGTCGGCTTCGGGCTGCAGCGTCGCGACGAACCCGTACAGGCCGAGGGCCACGACGCCCGCGGCGATCCAGGCCCATCCGCGGTGTTCGCGCACCCCCTGCCAGACCAGCCACGCCCCTCCGATCTCGAAGAACGCGGCGACGACGAACAGGGCGACGGAACGGGCGACGAGCACGGTGACGGTGGTCCTTCGGGCGGAGGGGACAGGCGGGGGTGGGGGCGAGGGCACGGGTAGCGCCGGTTCAGGCCGTGGCCGCGAACAGGTCCCGGAGTTGCGCGGCTCCTTCGGCGGGGGCCCGCACCTCCAGATGCAGCACGGCGCCGTCGAGGTGGAGGCGGAAGTCGAAGAACGGGCAGCACTCCTGCTCGGCCGCCGCGAGCGCGGCGATCGTCCCGGTCCTGCCGACCGGCACGGTCAGCCGCACGCCCTCGGGTATCGCGCTCCGGCCGGCGCCGTCGAGCGCCGCCCGCCAGTCGCCGGCCCGCGTCACCGCGCCCTCTCCGGTCAGCGAGCAGGCCACCGGCGCCGAACGCCACCGTTCGTCTTCCTCCGCGGCGGCTGCGTGGTCCGGCGCGGGCGTCAGCGGCACGTCGACGGGCTCGGGCCGGTCGGCGGACCGCCGACCGGCCAGGAAGCCGCAGTCCGGGTCGCAGCGCCCGGCGCGGTCCGGCAGCGCGTCCAGATGGTCGAGCGCCTGACGCAAGGACGCGGTGAATTCCCGCAGTTCGGCGGCCCGCCGCTCCGCGTCGTCCAGCCGGGCGGCGATGCGGGGCCGCAGACCGGCCTTCACCTCGGCACACGCCCCGCGCTCCCACACCCGCAGCAGCGCGCCGATCTCGTCCAGCGGCAGACCCAGGTGCTTGGCCGCGCCGATGAAGGCCAGCCGCTCGACGGCCTCCTCGCCGTACACGCGGTACCCGGCGGGTGTCCGGCCGGCGGGCAGCAGGCCGGCGCCCTCGTAGAACCGCAGTGTCGTGGCCGGCACGCCGCTGCGCCCGGCCAGCTCGGAGATCCGCATCGCGCTCATGCTGAGACGGTAGACCTTCGACCCGGCTCGAAGGTCAAGCGGCCGCCGCCCCCGGTCGTGGACCAGGCCGGCCAGCTGCGCCGCCGGCCGGGCCGCCGTCGCGAACAGCTTGCGGACGTGCGCGAGGACGGCGAGAGCGGGTCGGCATCGGCGCGATCGGCGCCACCGGCCGGCTCTCGCCGCCGTCGCGCCCCGCAGCGCGGGCCGCCGCCCCTCGGGCACGACCGGCTGCGGGAGGCCGAGCACCCCCACCGTCAGGCGGAGGCGCGACCGCCACCGTGGAGTGCCCGCACCGGTCCGGCGGTCTCCTCCGTTGTCGCGTCGGTCGAGGCGAGCCGTCGTGCGGCGACCTCCTGCCCGATCGTCGGCATCCGGTGCGGGAAGCCGACGCGCAGCACCGCGCCGGCCACGGCCGCGCCCAGGACGACGACGGTCGCCAGCAGCAGCGCCTGGTGGTAGCCGTGCTTGAGCAGCGGCGTGACGACCAGGGGCCCGAGGATCTGGCCGACCGAGTACCCGGCGGTCAGCAGCGCGACCGATCGCGGGAAGCGCAGGTGCGCTCCCGCCGCGAGCGCCAGCGTGCTCACGCCGATGAACGTCGCGCCGAACAGCACCGCCGAGACCAGCGCGGCGGCAACCCCTCCGATGAGCGCCGGCA
Organism: Actinacidiphila acidipaludis; assembly: GCF_019890725.1. GTDB lineage: Bacteria > Actinomycetota > Actinomycetes > Streptomycetales > Streptomycetaceae > Actinacidiphila > Actinacidiphila acidipaludis. The sequence goes on along the minus strand of NZ_JAINZZ010000027.1, from coordinate 66,623 downwards.
GCGCGATGCCGACCGCCTGGATGACGAGGGCGGCGGTCAGCAGGTCGGGGCGGGACCAGCGACGGCCCAGCCGGGACCACAGCGCGGAGGACGGGACGGCCGCCAGTCCGACCAGGACCCAGGCGCCGTTCCCGATCCAGCCGGGAGAGCTCTGCCCGATCGCGGCCACCAGGAACGTACCGGCCACGATGTAGCCGATGCCCTCCAGGGTGTAGGAGGCGAAGAGCAGGCTGAACCAGCGGTGCGTACGCGTCCCCGCCGCCTGGCCGCCGCCGGCCGGGGCCGCCGCCGTGCCGGTGGGCTCCGCCTCGGGCCGCAGGCGCCACGCGACGGCGGTGAGGACCGCGGACAGGGCCGCCGAGGCCCACCACGCCTCTCGCCAGTCACCGGCCGAGCGCAGCACGAGGACGAGCAGGCCCGACAGTGCGATGCCCGCGCCCACCCCGCCGAACGCCCAGCCGGGCAGGTGGGCGGGGTGGCCGCGCAGGTGGCTGTGAAGAGAGCTGACGGCGATCACGAACACCAGGGCGCTGGCGACGCCGGCCAGCAGCCGCAACACGAGCCACGCGGTGATGCTGTGGGTGGCGGGCATCACGGCCAGGCTCGCGGTCAGCGCGATCAGGGAGCCGCGCAGCAGCGTGGACGACCGCACCAGCGCGGGTGCCAGGATGCCGACGAGCGCGCCCGCGAGGTAGCCGACGTAGTTGGCGGTGGCCAGGTGGGCGCCGTCACCCGCGGACAGTCCGGCCTGGGCGTGCATCAGCGGCAGGATCGGCGTGAAGACGAACCGGCCGACGCCCATGCCGGCGGCCAGCGCCGCGGCGGCCTGGACGACGTGTCCCCAGGGAGACCGGGCGGTCACCGCGAGCCGTCGGTACGGCCGGGGTCGTTCGGGTGCGACTCCAGCGGTGTGACGTTCGCCGTCATCCAGGGGCGCAACGGCAGCGTGCCCAGCACCTTCTCGTGCAGCTCCGCCTCGTCCGCGGCCCGCCAGATCCCGACGCTGCGCAGCTCGCCCACCGGCCGCCAGAGGCGGGCGAGATGGCCGGCCGCCGCCAGCTCCGCCGCTCGGACGGCCTCGGCCGCCCGTCGCCGGTCGACCTCCTCCTGGCTGGTTCCCTCGGGGACGGTGGTCGTGAGCTCGACCAGGAACTCGCGCATGGGTGGCGCTCCTCTCGGCGGGGCTCCCGGCAACGGCCGGACCACCCCGGGTGAACGGATTCTGCTCTTGCATCGTCCGCCGTTCGCCGAGGTCCGCGCCACGACCGGGTTGCTCCCTGCTGTGAGGCCGCGCCTCCCAGCGACGTACCATGACGGCCGTGGAGCTGCGCCAACTTCGTTACTTCCTGGCCGTCGCCGACGAGCTGAACTTCGGGCGGGCCGCCCAGCGGCTCCTGATCGCGGGGCCGTCGCTGTCCCAGCAGATCAAGGCGCTCGAACGCGACCTCGGGGTCCGGCTGTTCGACCGCGACCGCCGTTCGGTCTCCCTCACCGGCGCCGGCTCGGACCTGCTCCCGTACGCGCGTGCCCTGCTGGACCAGGCCGAGGACCTGCAGCGGCGGGCACGCCGTCTGTCAGGTGCGGCGGCGGTGCGGCTCGGTTACGTCAGCTGGCTGCCCGCCGACCTGGTCGCCCGTACGTCCGCCGTGGCCCAGGTGCACGTGGACGCCTGGGTCGCCCCCTCGCACACGCAGGCCGCCCGCGTCGCGGACGGCAGCCTCGACCTCGCGGTGTGCTGGGTGCGGACGGAGGACCTGGAGCGGCTGGGCCTGACCGCCCGGCTGCTCGGCGCCGACCGTCTCCACGCCGTCTCGGCCGGGGAGGACACGAGTGACGTGGCCGCCGGGGACACGGCGGTGCTGCTGGACGACGACGTCACATCCTGGTCCTCGTGGAACGCCTTCGCCGAGGAACTGGCCCAGGACACCGGGGCGCGGGCGGTGCACACTTCGGACAGCGGGGTGACCGGCCCGGCGTTCTTCGACCACGTACGGCGCAGCCGCCGCCCGGTCGTCAACTCTCCCAAGGACCGGGCGACGGCACTGCCGCCGGGTCTCGTGCGGCGGCAGGTCGTCGAACCGTGCGTGCACTGGACGTGGTCGCTGGTGCGGCGCCGGGACGAGGAACGGGCCGCGGTCCTCGCCGTCGTCGACGCGCTGTGTGCCGGTGTCGGCGACCTCGGGCTGCGCGACGCGGACGCCTGGCTGCCGGCCGGGGACCCGCACCGCGCATAGGGCCGCGCCCATCGGCGGGTGCGGGGAGCGGCGTGCGGCCTGACAATTGTCGGGAGGCCGGAAGGGCCGGACGACGCGTGGAGGCGATCATGCGTGGCGCACTCAGGGAGGTCCGGGGGCTGAGCACGGGCGGCGGTGACGTGCGATGACCGCGACCGACGCGAGAACCGGAACGGCGCCCGGCACCCTGTCCGGGCAGACGGTCGTGCTGGTGGGCGGCAGCGCGGGCATGGGTCTGGAGACCGCCCGGCAGGTCCGTGCGGCCGGGGGCGACGTGATCCTGGTCGGCCGGAACACCGAACGCCTGGAGCGCGCGGCACAGGAGGTCCAGGCCCGGAGTACGGCCTCGTTCGACGCCGAGGACCCGGCGCGCCTGGAGCGCTTCCTCGCGGAGCTGCCCGGGACCATCGATCATGTGCTGGTCACGGCGGGCCGGCCGGCGTACACGCCGCTCGACGAGGTCGACGTCGCCGCGGCCGGGCGGGAGTTCGGCGGACGCATCGCCATGATGATGGCGGTGGCACGGGCGAGCCGGGAGAAGCTCAGGCCCGGCGGGACCGTGCTGTTCGTCGGCGGCACGGGCGGGCGCCGCCCGGCGCGCGGAATGACGATCATGGGCGGTGTCACCGCGGCGATGCCTGCGGTGACCGCCAGCCTGGCGCTGGAGATCGCGCCGGTCCGCATGAACCTCATCGCGGCCGGCTTCGTCGACACCCCGCTGTCGGCCTCACTCCTCGGGGATCAACTGGAGGCGCGGCGCGATCAGTTGCGGAGGACCCTGCCGATCGGCCGGGTGGTCGGCCCGGCGGACGTCGCCGCGCTCGCCGTGCACCTGATGGTGAACGACGCCATCACCGGCGCCACGTACGACATCGACGGCGGCCAGCAGTTCGTGCCGGAGTGAGCCGGCCGGTGTCCGCGGGCCTCCGGACGGGGGTCCTCGCGGCAGCTTCCGTCAGGGCGCGCGCAGATCGTGCAGATCGTCAGGGCGCGCGCCAGATGTTGTCGAACGCGTCGTTCTCGATGCGCCGGCGCTGCCGCTCGGCCTCCAGTTCGGTGACGGCGTTGCCGACCGCGGCCAGGACGGTCGCGCCGTCCTCGTCGGCGACGCTGTCCGGGCGTCCGGCCTCACCGCCCGGGACGCCGACGGCCGCGGCCAGGACCGACAGCACCGGTTCGCCCGAGGCCCAGCGTTCCGCCGCGCGCTCACGCGCGGGCGAGTCCACGAGCACGGCCCGGTCGCTGCGGCCCGGCAGCCACCGATGGTGCGGCCTGACGGCGTACCCCTGCGTCTCCAGTGCCTCGGTGTAGGCCGACGACAGCTTCTCGCCGCGGCGCCACAGCCACTGGTCGACGGTCTCGTACGGCTCCTGCCGCACCAGCGCCGCGGCAGCCTGGTCGAGCAGGCTGTCACTGGTGGTCACGGGCGGGCCGGGCACGATGCGGTCGCCGTCCAGCGCCGCGGCCGGGGAGTCGACGAGGTCGAGCAGTTCCGCTCCCGCGAGGGCCAGCGACAGGTCGTCCGCGTCGACCGGTGTGCCCGCCGCGTCGTCCTTGGTGACGATCAGCAGGTCCCACGCTGTGCTCATGGAAACGCTCCCCTCGCTGGGCGGCCGCCGCCCACCGCTTCGCCCGGGCGTCCGTCCCCTCATTCTGCGTCCCCCCACCAGGTCACGCCACGGCTGCGCCCCGGGGGGGGACACACCGGACGCGGCGACAGGCGGCAGTCGCCGGACGGGATCAGCGCCGCGCGCTCTCGCGGACGTGCCGGGCGAGGTGGGTCCACCAGCGGGACAGGCCCTGCGCGGAGACCTCCCGCGCCTGCTCGCCGACCAGACGGGTGAGCAGGTCGAGTTCATCGGCCATCGCGAAGCTGTAGACGAGTCGCTTGAGGACGCGCTGCTGCTCGCCGGGGTCGGGGACGGCCTTGGAGTGCCGCTCGAAGACGGCCCGCCAGTAGGTCTCGGGGCTGCGGCCCCCGATGTGGCCCAGCGCGTCGACCGCCGCGAGGACCACGCCCCGGGGCAGGCCACGCGCCAGGGTGAGGTCGGCCACCACGCCGCGCTGCTCCGGGCCGCCGAGGACGCGCAAGGCGTAGAGCACCGGAACGGCCTGGTTCTCGGCCCGGACCACGGCGGTGTTGCGCAGTTCGGCGGTCAGGGCGGCGGCGACCTCACCGCCGTAGGGGCTGGCGGAGAGCAGCATCGCCGCGTACAGGCGGACGTCGGCCACGGGGTGGTGCAGGAGATCGTGCACGATGCCGCCGAGCACATCGCCCGACTGCGGGGAGGTGACGTCGTCGGGCAGCCGGGCGAGGACGCGGGCGACGGTCACGGAGGCCGCGGCGGGCGCGGTGAGCGAGCCGTGGAGGACCACGGCGCCGGCCGTCGGGTGGAGGTCCGCGGCGGCGGCGACCAGCCGGGCGGTGTGCGCCGCCGACAGCGGCAGCCGGTGCACCAGGACCGCGGCGGCCTCGACCAGCGGCAGGGGATGCGCGCCCTGCGAGGCGCTGGTCAGCACCCCGTCGACCACGTCCACCAGCACGCGGTTCTGGTCGGCGCCGAAGTGGCCTTTGCGGGACTTGCGGGCGGCGGCCAGCATGGCGCCGTAGCGGCTGTCCTCGGTGGTGGGGTCGGTGAGCTGGCGGATCACCGCGCGTGCCGCGTCGGGGTGCGGGCTGCCGTCCAGGGCGCACACCGCCTCGATCAGGCCGACGTGCTCGGACTGTTCCGCGGCCTCGGCGCACACCGCGACGGCCTCGGGCGCCCAGAACGGATCGGCCATCAGCCGCCCGAGGGCCTCGAAGCGCCGCATCCACTGGGTACTGGACGAGACCAGGGTCTCCTCCAGCAGCCGCTGGACGACCGCCCGCCGGACCCGTCCCGGGGAGACGCTGCCGCCGCCGTAGGCCGCCCACCAGGTGAGTTCGTCCCAGTCCTCGCTGGTGAGGATGCCGCCGTCCAGGGCGCGGTCCAGCAGGGGATCCATCCGCAGCGCGGTGCCGTGCGCACCGGCGCTCCGCGGGCGGGCCGGGCCGTTGGCGGCCGTTCCGGCGGGCGGCCCGTAGCGGCCCCGCAGGAAGGCCGCCGCGGCGGGACCGCCCTCGTGGCGGGCGACGGTCTGGATGGGTGCGAGCAGGTGGTGGGCCGGGAGCCCGAGGACCCCTTCGTAGCGGCGGACGGCCTCGGCGGTCACCACGACCGTGCCGCTCTCCCAGCGGGACAGGGTGCTCGGTGAGATGCCGCCCTCCTTCTGCCCGGACACGCCGTAGGCGCGGGCGAACCCGCCCAGCCGTCGCAGGTCCGGGTCGGTGTGGCGCAGCCGGTGGGACCGCAGCAGCCAGCCCGCCCTGATGTGCCACGGTGTCCACGGAATGGCCGCCGGTCTCGCCCCGCCTGCTCGCGCCACGTCGTCCCCTCACGTGCCCGTTCCCCACCCGACGTCGTTCCCCCCACATTGGCCGGATTCGTCCGGCATCGCGAGACGCATTCCGGACGCATCGCACACGGCCGTCCGGCCGCTGACAGCGACGGTCGCGGCCGCCCCGCGGCGTTGCACGCGTCCGCGCCCGATGCAACGTCCCCGCCTTCTCGCACCCGGCACACCTGGCGTGACCGCAGACGGGCCCCTCAGCGCGTTCTCCCCGTATGCCGTCCACGGAGGCAGCCACCATGGCCACCGCGCCGCCCGTCCCACCCGACCCGCCACGCCCCAGACGTCTTTTGATGGTGAGCGACTACGCCCACCCGTCCGAAGGCGTCGAGCAGTTCGTACGCGAGTTCCTCCGCTTCGCGGCCCCCACGCATGATTGCCTGGTGGCCACCTGGGGGCGCGAACTCCCCCTCCCCGGCCTGTTCGGCGGGGTGCGCACGGTGCAGTGCGGAGACGTCCGCTCGGCGTGGGCGGCCATGGACTGGGCCGATGTCATCGTGGTGCCCACGAGCTTCAACGTCCGCATGCTCGCCCGCCTGGCCGGCGAGTACCTCACCTGCCGCTCCACGCCCTGCCTCACCGTCGTCCACACCTCCTCGCACTCCGACCCCGCGGCCGGGAGCGTGCGGGTGCAGGAACGCCGGCTCGCCCAGCTGATGTCCCACAGCACCTGGACGGTCGCCGTGTCCCAGGACGTGGCGACGGCCGTGCGGGATCTCGTCCGGCGGAACGGCGAGGTGTCCGTACGGCTGACCGTGATCGAGAACGGCGCGCGGCTGTCGGCGCCGCTGCGCAGACGTGGACCGTCCCGGCGGCGGGTGTCGTTCATCGGCCGGCCCACTCCGCAGAAGGGCCTGGACCTCTTCCTCCGGCTGGCCCGCGAACTGGGCGGTTCCGGGCTGGAGTTCGCCGCCAACACGGTCTCGGTACGGGTCCGCAGCCCACTGCCGGCGGTCCCGTTCAGCGCTCTGCTCGACGACCGGGCACTGCTGTCCTTCTTCGCAGCCACCGATCTGCTCGTGGTCCCCTACCGGCACTCCGACGGACGGCCGCCGGCCGTCCTCGAGGCGCTCAACTGCGGTGTCCCCGTCATGGGATTCGCCCCCCGGGGTCGGCGAGTTGCTGCGCAGACACCATCAGGCCGTCCTGCCACCGGACTTCCCCGCACCGCGGGACGGGGTCACCGCCTGGCAGCGTGGCGACCCGGACGTCCCGCCCGCGCCCACGGGGTCCGTCGCCTCGTGGACGGCGGTCCTGCGCGACTACGCCGCCCTGCTGGCGCCCGCCGGGCACGCCGGGCACGCCGGGGTCCTGGCGGGATGAGGGCCGCGGCCGGGACACAGGTCAGCCTGCGCCAGCCGGCGTTCGGCCCCTGCGTGACGTACGCGTTCCCCTCCCGGGCGCGGGCGGAGCTGGTGCGGGAGTGCGTGACGGGGCGTCCGTCCGGGGCACGTCCCACCCCCGTGGAGTGGCGTGAACTCGCCGCTCCCCGGCGCGAGCCCGCCGATGTCCGGCTGCCGGCCCGGCAGGACAGGATGGACGCCACCCCTGGCTCACGATGCCGGGCCTCCACCTTCCCCGTGAGCCCGCCGGAGAGGGGATCGTGCGTCCGCGGCGCAACGGGACAGTCTCCGATGCCGCTGGTCAGGTCTCGGCACCCCGCGCCGCCTCGGCGAACACCTGCTGCGCCACCTGGTAGCCCTCGAAGGCCCGGGCGGCACCCGCGTAGGCGGAGAGATGGAGGAACACCTCGACGATTTCCTCGGGCGTGACGCCGTTGTTGAGCGCGATCCGCAGTTGCCCCCGCAGCGGTTCCATAGTGCCAAGGACGGCGGTGACCGTCACGGAGACGAGAGAGCGGGTCCGCGTGTCCAGCACGCCCGTGCGGGGCCACACGTCGCCGAAGGTGTGCATGGTGGCGAGCCGCTTGAAGTCGGCGCCGTTGGCGGGCTCACCCTCGCCGGGCTCCAGGAACCGCTGCAGCGGAACGCCGAGCAGGTCCTCCGCCGTGGCCAGCGCTTCGCGGTAACGCTCGTCGTCCTGGTCGCCGTCCATGTCAGTCCCTCTCCGATCGGACATATCACCCGAATCCGCATGCTAGGGGCGGGGCGGGCCGAAGCAGCCGCCGACCCGCCAGGGGCTCTCGGGCGCACGGCAGCCGCGGCCCGGCCCGCCCGGGCGTGTGACACGTTCCGCGTGGGGCACCCGGGAGTTGTGCCGGAGACCCCAGGGAAAGGCGCCTCATGACCACCTCCCCCGACCCTTCGCACCCGACGAACAGCGACGGGCCGCGGCCCACCCGGGTCGCGATCGTGACCGGCTCCGACTCCGGTATCGGCCGGGCCACCGCGGTACGCCTCGCCGAGAGCGGAATGGACGTCGGGATCACCTGGCACAGCGACGAGAGGGGCGCCGAGGAGACGGCGGAGGAGGTCCGCGCCCAGGGCCGGCGCGCCGCGGTGACGCGGCTGGACCTCACCGAGCTGCCCGGCGCGGCGGACGCCGTGGAGACCCTGGCCGACGAACTGGGCAGGCTGGACGTCCTCGTCAACGGCTCGGGTACCGGTACGTCCACCCGTTTCCTGGACATCGATCACGCGACGTTCCAGCGCGTCATGGACGTCGACGTGATCGGCCCGTTCCTGTGTTCCCAGCACGCGGCCCGGCGGATGATCGCGCAGGGCGGAGGCGGCCGGATCGTCAACATCACTTCGGTGCACGAACACCAGCCGCGGGTGGGCGCCGCGCCCTACTGCGCCGCCAAGGGCGGCCTCGGGCTGCTCACCCAGGTGATGGCGCTGGAGCTGAGCGCGTACGGCATCACCGTCAATGCCGTGGCCCCGGGTGAGATCGCCACACCCATGACGGGCCAGGAGGACGCCGATGTCACCCGTGCCGCGCGCCCGGGCATCCCGCTGGGCCGTCCAGGCGACGCCCGCGAGATCGCCTCGGTGATCGCCTTCCTCGCCGGCCCCGACGCCTCCTACGTGACCGGCGCGTCCTGGGTCGTCGACGGCGGCATGCTCCGCATGGGCCCGCAGGCCGGCTCCCACCTGACGTCCGGCGACTGGCGCAACCCCTGACTCACCGCCGGCCCGGCCGGCTCGCCGGTACTCACCTCACCGCGCCCACGACCGGCCGGACGGCAGCCTCACAGCTCCTGCGACCGCCCGGACGGCAGGAGCCCGCCGATGTCGGCGGGCAGCACCGCGGCCATCTTGTCCATGAGCTCCGGGGCCAGGGCCGCGTCGAGCACCTCGAAGACCGCGGCGGTCTCCTGCAGGGCCGCGTCCTCCGTGGTGCCGGCCCGGCCCGCCACCCGGCCCGCGAAGGCGGTGAGGTCGAAGCGTTCGCCCACCGACGGGTCGCGGCCGTCCAGGGCCGCGGACTCCGCCGCCCGGTGCACGCAGACGCCCAGCGACGCTGGGAGCTGCGCCGCCATGTGGTCGGCCAGCCCGGAGGGCAGCCGTTCGCCCAGGGTGCGCAGCACCGCGTCCATCGCCCGTTCGGCCGAACCGCGGTCCGGCAGCTGGGCCAGGGCCTGGGCTTTTCCGATCATCTCGTCGTGCTTCATGGCACGCCGTCTCCTCCCGTCCCGCGTCGTGCGACCGGCAGTCCCCGGGTACCCCTTCTGGCGGGACGGAACCTGTCATGCCGGGGTCCGGGAAGAACCCCTGACAGCGCCCCCGGATCACTCCGGCTGGGGACGGCTCTCCGGGCGCACCGCGGGACGGGTGTGGACGAAGAGCTGCTTGCGGTCGCCGACGTCGAGATGACGGGGCAGCGGGAGCTCGTAGCGCACCGGGCGCTGGTGGTCGGCCATCTGCCGGGCCGGGTTGTAGACGCTGTTGAACTTCCACAGCATCCGGGCGAAGTTCGTCTGCCCGCGCGCCAGGTTCCCGCCCAGCACCCGCATGGCGCCCACCGCGTTGCGCAGCCCGAGGTGCTTGCGGTTGATGACGGCCTGTGTCCTGACCAGCTCCCGGTAGAAGACGTCCAGCGGCAGGGTCGTGGGCACCACCGCGTGCTGGATGTCGAACAACCGGTAGTCGCGGGTGGTGAGCCGGCGCGACTCGGTGTGCCAGATCTCCGTGCCCGGGTAGGGCGTCATCACCGTCAGGTGCACGATCTCCGGCACCGACAGGGCGAACTCGCGGACCACCCGGAACCGCTCCTCGTCCCAGGCCGGGTCCACGATGAGGTTGATCGCCACGATCAGCCCGAGACGGCGGGCGACCTCCAGGGCGCGGAAGTTGTCGTCCGGGCTGACGCGTTTGCGGTACAGGTCCAGCCCTTCGGCGTCGATGGCCTCCATGCCGAGGAACATGTACCGCAGCCCGAGCCGCACCCAGCGCTGGAAGACCTCCTCGTTGCGCAGGAGCACGTCGCTGCGGGTCTCCAGGTAGTACGACTTGCGGATCCTGCGCCGTTCCAGCTCACCGGCCAGCGCGTGTCCGTGCTCGGGACGGATGAAGGCCACGTCGTCGACGATGAAGACGTTGGGCTCGCGGATCGAGGCCATCTCGGCGCCCGCGGCCTCGGGGGACGCCTTGCGGTAGCTGCGGCCGTAGAACGTCCAGGCCGAGCAGAAGGAGCAGTCCCAGGGGCAGCCGCGGGTGAACTCGATCGACGCGCAGGGGTCGAGCTCGCCGATGAAGTACCGGCGCCGGTGCCGCATGAGGTCGCGGGCCGGCATCGGGTCGTCGATGCTGTGCAGCATCCGCGGCTCGGGACCGCGCCCGTTCGCCGTCACGACGCCGGGCACGCCGTCGACCCCGCCGTCCCGCACCGCCTCCATCAGCGGCGCCACCGCGGGCTCGCCCTCGCCGCGGATCACCGCGTCGACCGCTCCCCCGGCCTGCTCGATGACGTCCTCGGCGACGAAGGACACGCTGTGGCCGCCGAAGAACACGAAACACGACGGGTCGGCGTCCTTGGCGGCCTTGGCCACCTGGATGGCCTCGGGGATGTTCGCCAGGTAGTTCAGCGAGATGCCCATGGCGTGGGGGCGGAACGTCTTGAACTCGCGGGACAGCGTCCGGCCGGCGGACACCTGGAGATCCACCACCCGCACCTCGTGGCCGGCCGCACGGGCCGCGCCCGCCACCCGCTCCAGGCCGAGCGGCTCGAGGCGCAGGAAGATCTCCGAGTACATCAGGGCACTGGGGTGGACCAGAAGCAGTCGCATGGTGACCTCGAAGCAGTGGACGGCCGATATGTTCAGGTGTCCACCTCGGGGCCACGAGGAAACCGCATGCACTCCATCGGGTCCGGCGCCCGTGCTCCATTCGGCCCATGTCCGGCTGCGGAGCGGCAGCGGCGGCACGGGGGCTCTCGGCGCCCGGCGCGCGCTCGGGTACGCGGGTGGGACGGCGGTACGCGGGTGGGCCTCAGGTGCGCAGGTGGGCCTCAGGTGCGCAGGTGGCGTTCGATGTCCTCGTGGAAGCCGGCCAGGGCCGCCTCGGTGAGCGTGGGCCGGGTGTCGGCGATCGCGGCCAGGTAGTCGCCGGTTCCGGCCGGCGCGCCGCTGCGCTCGGCGACCTCCCGTTCGAAGGCCCGCTGGGCGCCCTTGCGCGCGGCGAACTCGATGTCGGCGGGGGTGAACATCGCGCTGGCCTCCACCAGCCGGTCCAGGTCGACGGACTCCGTGGACGGCCCGAGGTAGCGCCGCCAGATCGCCTCGCGGGCCGCGTCGTCGGGCGGGCCGACCGGCAGGATGTAGTCGAACCTGCCCGGACGCAGGAACGCGGCGTCCAGGGTGCGCAGGGAGTTCGTCGCGCAGATCAGCAGCCGGTTGTCGCCGTCGCGGAACGCCGGGATGAGTTTGAGCAGCTCGTTGGTGACACCGTGCCCGGGATCGACCGCCGCTCCCGACCGCGCGGAGGCGATCTCCTCCAACCTCGTCGATGAAGAGCACCACGCTCTCCAGGTCGGCCAGGTCGGCGAAGCTCTCGCGGAGCGAGGCGGCCAGCCCGTCGCCCGCGGCGGCCAGCCGCGACGGGAACAGCTCGACGAAGGGCCAGTCCAGGCGCGAGGCGACGGCCTTGGCGAAGCTCGTCTTGCCGGTGCCCGGCGGCCCGAAGAGGATCACCGCCTTCGGCGGCGACACCCCGAAGCGTTCGGCCACCTCCGGCTCCACCAGAGGCAGCACGATCCGCTTCTCGATGGCGTCCTTGGCCTCCCGCATCCCGGCGAGCTGGTCCCACAGGCCGTTCGGCAGCACGCGGCCGCCGAGTTCGGCCAGGACGCCCGCGTCCGAGGCGCCGAGGTGCTCCACCTTCTCGAAGTAGGCCAGTCCCTCCGTCCGGCGGTAGCCGCTGTGCTCCAGCGCGGCGGTTCCCGTGGAGCCCGGGGCCAGGACCGCGCAGAACCGCCGCACACCCGTGCCCCGCAGCCGGCGTTCGAGCTCCCCGATCAGCGCGCTGCCGAGTCCGCGGTTGCGCCAGCGTCCGGACAGCGCGACCAGCAGGATCCATGCCCGCTCGTCCTCCAGCCGGGCGACGATCAGCCCGACGATCTCGTCGCCGACGACGGCCACGACCGCCGGCTGCCCGCTGCGCGCGGCGGTCACGACCTCGGACACGGGGAAGACGGGCACGGCTGCCTCCGTCTGACGCCCCTGGTCCCACAGCTGGATGGCCTGGTCGAGGTCCTCGTCGTGGAAGTCCCGCAGATGCCAGAGCGACACCGTCGTCTCCTCCCTGGAGGTCAGCGCCGTGGTGCCGGTCACCGGGCCGGCACTCCCTTCCACCGTGCACACAGCGGCCGCGGACCGGCATCAGCAGCGGCCGCCGCGGCCGCCGCCCGCAGGTGCGGGGACGGCCCCGGTTCCTAGACTGTGAGGCGTGGCCCGGCCGAACGAGGACGTCGAGGCGCTGCTGCAGGAGTACGCGGACCTCATCGCCATCACCGGAGGCGACGCGTTCAAGGCGCGCGCCTACGAGAAGGCCGCACGCGCGATCGGCGGTCATCCGGGCGACGTCTCGCGGCTGGACGTCGCGGGGCTCAAGGAGATCCCCAACGTGGGCACGTCGATCGCCGAGAAGGTGGTCGAGTACGTCCGCACCGGGCGGGTCGAGGCCGTCGAGGAGAGCAGGGCGAGGATTCCCGCGGGCGTGCGGCAGCTCATCGCCATCCCCACTCTCGGCCCGAAGAAGGCGCTGACGCTCTACGAGGACCTGCACATCTCGTCGGTGGACGAGCTGGCCGACGCGATCCGGGCGGAGAGGCTGCGCGGCCTGAAGGGCTTCGGGGAGAAGACCGAGCAGAACATCCTGCACGGCATCGACCTGATGCGGCAGGCCGGCGGACGGATCCTGCTGAGCACCGCCGCGGAGGCGGCCGAGGAGATCGTCGCCGGGCTCTCCCGGATCCCCGGGTGCGAACAGTGCGCGCACGCCGGTTCGCTGCGCCGGATGAGGGACAGCATCGGCGACCTCGACATCCTGGTGGCCGCCGACCGCCCGGCGCCGTTCATGGAGGCGCTGACCGAACTGCCCTCGACCGCCGAGGTCATCGCGCACGGCCAGAAGAAGACCTCGGTCCGCACGGTCAAGGGCGTCCAGGTCGACCTGCGCGTGGTGCGGCGGGACTCGTGGGGAGCGGCTCTGCAGTACTTCACCGGGTCGAAGGCGCACAACATCCGGACCCGGACGATCGCCGTGCGCCAGGGCCTGAAGCTCTCCGAGTACGGCCTGTTCGGCGCGAGGGGCGGCAGGCGGGTCGCGTCGCGGTCCGAGGAGGAGGTGTACGCCAGGCTCGGGCTGCCGTGGATCCCGCCGGCGCTGCGCGAGGACCGCGGCGAGATCGAGGCCGCACAGCGCGGCGAGCTGCCGGAGGTGGTCACGGAGGCCGACATCCGCGGGGACCTGCACACCCACACCGACCTCACCGACGGCCTCGCACCGCTGGAGGAGATGGTGGCGGCGGCCGCCCGGCGGGGTTACGCGTACTACGCGGTGACCGACCACGCCCCGAACCTGTACATGCAGCGCATGACCGACGAGAAGATCCTTGCGCAGCGCGAACAGCTGCGGGCGCTGGACGGCGAGCGGCGGATGCGGCTGCTGCACGGCACCGAGCTGAACATCGGCCCGGACGGGGAGGTGGACTGGCCGGACGCGTTCCTGGCGGGCTTCGACCTCTGCGTGGCCTCGGTCCACTCCCATTTCGGGCTCGACCGTCGGGCGATGACCCGCCGGCTCGTCCGGGCCTGCGAGAACCCGCACGTCAACATCATCGGCCACCCCACCACCCGGCTGATCGGCAGGCGGCCCGGCATCGACGTGGACCTCGACGAGGTGTTCGCCGCGTGCGCCCGGACGGGCACGGCCCTGGAGGTCAACGCGCAGCCCGACCGTCTGGACCTGGGTGACGAGGACATCCTGCGTGCCAGGAGTCACGGCGCGAAGTTCGCGATCAACACCGACGCCCATTCGATCCCCCACCTGGCGTACCTGCGCTACGGGGTCGGCACGGCGCAGCGGGGCTGGCTCACCCCGGAGGACGTCGTCAACACCTGGCCGCTGCGGCGGCTGCGCGGCTTCCTGCGCAAACACCCGGGCGGCTGAGCCCACCCCCACTCCGCGCTCCTCCTGCGCGCTTCTCCCCGCCGGTCAGGCCCGGGACGCCGTGAGCGTGCCGTCGGGCCCGGTGGCGACGCGGGTGCCGAAGGCCCTGCTGTGCTCGTCGAGGACGGCCCGCAGCCAGGCGGTGTCCTCGGCCGGCGCGTGCTCCAGCCGCATCCGGCGCGCCCTCAGCGGCACCATGTCCAGCCCGGCCAGCCGACCGGTCCCGGCCTCCACCCGGACCAGGTACAGCACCCGCAGGTCGTCCCGGTAGGCCGCATGCCCGGTGATGCCCTCGTAGTCGTCGACGAGGTCGCCGCAGCCGTAGAGCACCAGCCGGTCGTGGTGGATCTCCAGCGGGCGCGGGTGGTGCGAGGAGTGACCGTGCACGATGTCCACGCCCGCGTCGACCAGCGTGTGGGCGAAGTCCCGCTCGGCGGGGGTGACGTCGTAGCCCCAGTTCGGTCCCCAGTGCACGGAGGCGACGACGATGTCCCCCGGCCGGCGGAGCTGCCGCACCCGTCGGGCGAGCGGAGCGGCGGTGGCCGGCGACGGATCCTCGACCAGCGCGACGCCGGCGCGGTCGGCGGTGGCGGCCCAGGCCGGAGGGATCCCGCTGGAGGGCATCCCGAAGGAGAGGACCAGCACCCGGTGGCCCTCGTCCAGCGACACGGCCGCCGGCCGCCGCGCCCGTGTGACGTCGTCACCCGCACCCGCCGTGCGCAGCCCGGCGTCCGCCAGGACGTCGAGGGTCTCGCGCAGACCGCGCGCGCCGAAGTCCAGCACGTGGTTGTTGGCCAGCGCGCACACGTCCGGCCGGGCCACGGCGAGGCACGGAAGGTTGGCGGGGTGCATCCGGTAGTGCACGCCCTTGCCGGGTGCGAAGTCGCCGTCGGCGGTGACGGACGTCTCCAGGTTGATCACCCGCATGTCGGGCGCCGCGTCGTCCAGGGCGGCCAGCGCCTCGCCCCAGGGCCGGCGGAAGTCCGCGGGCCGGGGCACCGGCCCGTTGGCGGCTTCCGCCAGCTCGACGTAGGAACGGGCGTCGCGGACGAAACTCTCGCGCAGCGCCGGGTCACCGGGGTGTGGAAGGATCTGGTCGACGCCCCGGCCGAGCATCACGTCTCCGCCGAGGAACACGGTGACCAGCTCCTCGCGCACGCTTCCCACGCTATAGCGGGCACGGGCGTCCGTCAGGCTCAGCCTCCGGTGTGGGCCTCGGCGACGGCCAGCGCCGCCGCCATGATGCTCAGCTGCGGGTTCACCTCGGGGCAGGACGGCAGCAGGGAGCCGTCCGCGACGACGACGCCGTGCACACCGCGCAGGCGTCCCGTCCCGTCGGTGGGGGCGCGCTGGGGGTCGGCGCCCGCGGCGACCGTGCCGGTGGGGTGGTACGCCGACAGGTGGAGCTGCCGAGGGCCCACCCGGCCGAGGATCGCGTCGAGTTCCCGCACCGACCGGGCCCGGGGCGCGACGGGTATGCCGGTGAGCACCTCCTGCGCGCCCGCCGCGAACAGCAGTTGGGCCATGGCGCGCACCGCGTGGAGCAGCCGGTCCGCGTCGCGCGGGCTCAGTCCGTAGCGGACGAGGACGCGGTCGCGGCCGAGGACGCGCCCAGAGGGGAGGTCGGCGACCATCGCGCCGAGCGTCGCGAGCCGGCCGGCGTCCTCCAGCTCGTCGCGCAGTTCACGGCCGACACCGGGCAGGACGAAGGAACCCATGCCGGGCGGGGTGGCGGTCGCCTCGATGAGGACGCCCCGGCTGTGCAGTTCCTCCACGCCGACGCTCTGCAGGACCCCCTCCCAGGCGGTCACCGGCTCGGCGAAACGGCCGGCGACGCTGGTCGCGGGGTGGACGCTGAGGTTGCGGCCCAGGCGCGGGTGGCGGCCGAGTCCGGAGCGGCGCAGCAGGGCCGGGGACTGGAGTGCTCCGGCCGCGACCACGACCAGCGGCGCGAGGATCTCCGACTCGGCGCTGTCGTCGCCGCGTCGCCCCGCGCCGCCGGACACCGCCACCCGCACCCCGGCGGCACGGGGTCCGCCGGGGCGGCCGGGGTCGACGAGGATGCGCAGTACGCGGGCTCCCGTGACGATCCGGGCGCCGGCGGCGCACGCGTCCGGCAGCACGGAGAGCTGGACGCTCTGTTTGGCGCCGGTCGGGCATCCGACGACGCACTGGCACGACCCGCGGCAGCCGGGCGCGTTGCGGCGCAGCGGTGCGGCGCGCCAGCCCAGTGCGGCGGCTCCGGCGAGAGCGATGCGGCCGTTGGCGCCGAGCACGTCGAGGCTCTGCGGCCCGACGTGCAGGGTCCGTTCGGCCTCGTCGAGGAAGGCGTCGAGCTGCGCGGCCGCGGCGAACCCGTACTGCTGCGTCCAGCGGGCCAGGACGTGCGCGGGAGTGCGGTAGCAGGTACCGGAGTTGACGACGGTGGTGCCGCCGACGGCCCGGCCGACGGGCAGCAGCAGCGGTGGGTCGCCCAGGGCGATGGTGGCGCCGCCGTCGCGGTACAGGTCGGTGAAGCGGTCGAGGGGGGCGCGGCGGCCGAAGGACGCCGTGCTGTGATGGGCGCCCTCTTCGACCACGACGACCCGGGCGCCGGCGCGGGCCAGGGTGCGGGCGGCCATCGCGCCCCCGGCGCCGGAGCCGATCACGACCGCGTCCGCGGTGCTGCGCCGTGGCCAGGCGTGGGCCGGGGTGCAGTCCAGTGGCGGGTCCGCGGGGACGGGGGCGGTGGGCGGCGCGGCCCGCCCGGCGAGCCGCTCGGTGCCGGCGGCGAGCAGGACCGGCACCTTGAGGACGTCCAGCATCGGCTGCAGACGCGGCCTGGCGCCCAGGGCGGCCAGTACGCCCTCCCGCTCGGCGGGGGTCAGCCCGCCCAGCCGCCGCCCGGTGCGGACCAGCGCGTACGCGTCGATCGCCCGGGCGGCCGCGCGGATCCCGGCGCGGCTCGGCAGCGGCATGGCGGACAGCAGGCTCTCCAGCCGGTGCGGGGTGCGGGCCGCCCACTCCTCCGTACCGTCACTGGCGAGCAGGCCCGCGACGAGACCGTCGAGACTCATCGGCCGCCCGCCTCCCGGCTGGTCGCGGTGGCGGGCCGCCGCGTCCGGGGCTTGCCGGGCACGCGAGGCGCCGGGGACGGCCGGAGTACCGGTGTGCTCATCGGGTGCCCACTTCCGCGTGCGCGGTGCCGTCGAGCCGCCAGTCCGCCTCCGGGCGCCACCGGCCCCACCAGCGGTCCAACCGGACCTGGGCGTCGGCGCGTTCGCAGTTGCGGCAGGTGGCGCGGGCGCCGTCCGGGTCGGTGTACTCCAGGGCGAGAGTGCGGTCCTCGGGCTGGGTGACGGTCACCCGGATCCTGCGCAGCCCGGCCCGTCCGGTCACGGTCCAGGTGGGCAGGCCGATGTCGGCGCGGAACCGCAGCGCGCCGGCCCAGCCGATCGCCGACCGCTCGGGGCGGCGCGGCCAGGTCCGTCCGTCCCGGCGCAGCCGCAGGAAGACCAGCGGGGGCAGGCGCCGCAGTCCCGGACGCGTCGACACCGCTGCCACGATCTCCAGGACGTCCCCACCGCCGAGATCGGCGTGCAGCCACGACCAGCGGCGGGCGTTGCCGTGCCCGTAGATCCGGGCCGACGCGCCCGGAGCGCCGGTCAGTTCCAGCGTGCCGTCCTCGTAGCGGACCGTGCCCTCGTACGTGGCCCGGGCTGCGGGCAGGATTTGTGCGGCGGGCAGCAGCGGGCGGCGCCATGACCAGCGGGGGAAGGTGAACAGCGGTGCCGCTTCCGGCTGTTCGGTCAGGTCCCAGTTCATCGCGCCGGCCGCACCGGCGAGCCGGCCGGGTACCGCCCGGACGCCGTCGGCGGCGAATCCCCGGTCCTCGGGCTTCCACGGGACCGGCCCGAAGCGGGCGTGGCGCACCGGCGCGCCCTTGGGGAACACCGCGGCCCAGCCGTGCGCGTAGGCCGCGGATCCGTCCGCGGGGGCGGTCAGTTCGTGGTGGAGCCACAGGCCCGTGCCGGTCGCCGGGTCGGTGACGGTGGTGTACCAGACCTCGGTGCGGCCGGGAGCGCCGCGCCAGCGGGCGGCGGTCAGCGCGTCCGGGTCCTCGCGGCGGGGGAAGCGGAAGCCCGCGAGGAAGGACGGCAGCGCGCGGGCCCGGAAGCGCAGGGTCCCGGTGCCGAGCGGCTCGTCGTCCTCGTACAGGGTGAAGGGCAGCACGGTCATGGAGCGGACCGGGTGCCGTGGGGTGATCGACTTCCACCCGTCCAGGACCAGCCGGCGCCCGCCGGCGGTGAACGCCAGCCGGTAGCGGATTCGCCGCGCGGCCAGCGGGGAGATCTCCAGCTCGCCGGACGCCGCCGGGTCGTCGGCGAGTCCGGCGACGCGCACCCGGCCCTCGACGCGGGCGAGCGTGGTGCCGAACGGGCGCAGGACATGGTCCGCGGACGCGCGCAGATCGAGCCGGACCGGGCTGACGCGGCCGGATGTGGTCAGCCGCATGCTGCCGGTCATCGTCTCCCGGAAACGCGTGCCGCGGCTCACCCCTCCTCCTTCTTCCGCAGCCCGTCCATCATCAGCCGCTCCGTCTCGGTGAGGTACTCCTCAGCGGCCGCCCGGGCCGCGGCACGGTCCGCGGCCGTGACCGCGGCGACCACCGGTTCCAGCCGCCGGTAGGCGCTCTCCGGATCGGTGAAGGGCGAGACGAGCGCGGCCCGGACCGGCAGGTACGCGTTGAACAGGGTGTTGGTGAGCAGGACGTAGACCCGGTTTCCCGTGGCGCGGGCGAGGGCCCGGTGCACCTCGATGTCGGCGAGCTGCACCCCTTCGCCGCCCTCGGCGGCGCGTACCTCCGCCAGCCGGACGGCCAGTTCGGCGCGGTGCGCGGGCGTGGCCCGCTCCGCGGCGCGCTCGGCGATCAACGCGCCGATGGAGCGGCGCACTTCGAAGATCTCGCCGATCCAGTCGGGGCTGTGCCGGATCAGCATCGGCAGCAGATCGGCACCGCCGAGCCGGGCGAAGTCGCGGACCCGGGTGCCCACGCCGTGCCGCGTCTCCAGCAGTCCGGCCTGGACGAGCCGCCCGAAGGCGTGCTTGAGGGTCGTCCGGGTGACGCCGTAGCCGTCGGCCAGCCGCCGCTCGGGCGGCAGAAGACTTCCCACGGGGTGCCGTCCGGCGAGGATGTCCTCGCGCAGGCGTTCTTCCAGGACGTCGACGATGGTGTCGCGAGGCAGCGCCTCCATACCGGCCCTCCTGTGGTCCAGTGGCTCAGCCACTCAACCACTGTGCGACGACGACCGTCAACGGTGCGCCGGCGACGAGCGCTTGAGGGGGCATCAGTGGGCGGGCCGCTCGCACTCACCCGTTACGCCGCCAGGTTGCGGCCCGGCCCCCTCCGGCACCGCCGCGCGTTCGTGGGCCCTGGTCCAGGCGGTGAGCTGTTCCCGTCCCGCGGGGGTGAGCGTGACGACGGAGGCGCGGCGGTCCGCGGCGCCGACGTCCCGGACCTCCGGACCGCCCTCCGTCGTCGGGTCGATCAGTCCGCTGACGGTGCGACGGCCAGTCGTCGGCGAACCGCCCGGTCGCCACGCACCGGGAACTCCCCGCGAGGACACGCCCGGCGGGTCGGCTCTTTCGGACGCTCATCCCCCTCCCCCGCGCATCGATGCCCGCAGGACGCGGAATCCAACGCTCCGGTTTACCGGGGAAACGTCGGTACCCGATGTAATGTCAGCCGGGTCGTCCGGCCGCCAGGCCGCCCCGCACGGCGAGAGTGAGCCACCACGTCCATGCTGCCGGTGTCCCTGCGAAGCCTGGTGAGTGACACCCCACGACGGCATACCCGTCAGTCCGGCAGGCCCGGCGTCCACTCCGCGGTACCGGACCACGGAGAACCGCGGTGACCCGCACGGCCGACCGGAAGCCACAGCTGGGCACGCCCGCCCGGCGGTCCTGGCGGCCGCCCCCGCTCCTGCCGCCGCGGCTGCGCCGTTCCGGCCGGCCGCGCCTGTGGGTCGAACTGGCCTTCAGCGTCCTGCTGTACGTGGCCTACGAGCGCATCCGTGGAAAGGTGCCCGAGCACCGGACCGCGGCCCTGCACCGCGCGGCACGGCTCTGGCGCGCCGAGCGATGGCTGCACCTCGATCCCGAACTGGCCGTCAACCACGCCGTCGACCGCGTCTCCTGGCTGACCACCGGCATGGACTACTACTACGGCTCCCTGCACTTCGTCGTGACCCTCGGCGTCCTGATCTGGCTCTACGCCCAGCGGCCGGACTGCTATCGCGGGGTACGCAGCGCCCTTTACACCGCGACCTTCCTCGCGCTGCTCGGCTTCGCGTTCTGCGCGCTCGCACCACCGCGCTTCCTGCACGGCCAGGGTTTCATCGACACCGTCGTCACCCACCGGGACTGGGGCTTCTGGGGCTCGGCGCCCGACTCGGGCGTGTCCAACCAGTACGCGGCGATGCCCTCGGTGCACATCATCTGGTCGGGCTGGAGCGGTCTGACCCTGGCCGTGCTCGCCCGCCGTACCTGGGTACGGGTGCTGGGCGCGTGCTATCCGCTGGCGACCCTGGTGGTCATCGTCGCCACGGCCAACCACTTCATCGCCGACGCCGCGGCCGGCGCCCTGACCCTCGCCGCCGGTTTCCTCGTCCAGCGGCTGCTCACCGGCCGGCCCGCGTATCCGGCGCGACAACGCACCGGCGGCGGCCCCGACCCGTGGCCGCCGGCACCCACACTTCAGCAGGCAGGCGGAGAGGCGGGGCCATGACCACGGCGCACTGGCTGTTCGGCGACCAGCTCGGTCCGCACTTCCTCACCCGCGGCCCGGGCGCCGTCGACCAGGACGCGCCCGTGGTGATGATCGAGGCCCGCTCGGTGTTCCGAAGGCGCCGGTTCCACCGCGCCAAGGCCCATCTGGTGCTCTCCGCGATGCGCCACCGGGCCGCCGAACTCGGCGACCGCGTGCGGTACGTCCACGCGGAGACCTACCGCGAGGGCCTGCGCGAGGCCGTCGGACGCGACCCCGTGACCGTCCATCACCCCACCTCGCACGCCGCCGTCCGCTTCGTCCGGTCACGGCCGCGCGTGGAGGTGCTGCCGGCGCGCGGCTTCCTGCTGGCGCACGACGCCTTCCGCGCCTGGGCGGAGGAACACGACGGGCATCTGCGGCAGGAGGACTTCTACCGCTGGGTGCGCCGGGAGCGCGACCTGCTGATGGACGGGGCGGAACCGGCCGGCGGGCGCTGGAACCACGACCACGACAACCGTGAACCCCCGCCCAGGGACACACCCACGCTCGGCGCGCCCACACCCTACCGGCCCCAGGAGAACGACATCGACGAGGAGGTCCGCGCCACCCTCGACCGCTGGGAGCGCGAGGACGGCATCCGGTTCGCCGGACGTGACGGACCGCGCCGCTTCCCCGCGAGCCGCCGGGAGGCCCAGGCCGCGCTGCGCCGGTTCACCGGGCACCGGCTGGCCGGATTCGGCCCGCACGAGGACGCGATGCTCGCCGGCGACCCGGTGATGAGCCACAGCCTGCTGTCCTCCTCCCTCAATCTCGGTCTGCTCGACCCGGCCGAGTGCGTGGCGGCCGCCGAGGACGCCTACCGGGCCGGCGAAGCGCCGCTGAACAGCGTCGAGGGCTTCGTCCGGCAGGTCGCCGGCTGGCGCGAGTACGTGTGGCAGCTCTACTGGTACTTCGGCGAGGACTACCGGAACAGCAACGCCCTGCGCCACCACGAGCCGGTGCCGGAGTGGTTCGCCGACCTGGACGCGGAAGCGGTCACCGCCCGCTGCCTGGCCACCGTCCTTGCGCAGGTGCGGGACACCGGCTGGACCCACCACATCCCGCGGCTGATGGTGCTCGGCAGCTTCGCGCTGCAACGCGGCTGGGACCCGCGCGAGGTGACGGACTGGTTCCACCGCAGCTTCGTGGACGCCTACGACTGGGTGATGCTGCCCAACGTCACCGGCATGTCCCAGTACGCCGACGGCGGCCGGATGACCACCAAGCCGTACACCTCGGGCGGCGCGTACATCCACCGGATGTCCGACCTGTGCTCCGGCTGCGCCTACCGCCCGTCGGACCGCACCGGTGAACGGGCCTGCCCGTTCACCACCGGATACTGGCGCTTCACCCACCGCCACCGTTCCCTGCTCGCGGGCAACCAGCGCACCTCGCGGGCGGTGCAGGGCCTGGACCGGCTCAGTGACCTCGACGACGTGCTGCACACCGACCGGCGCTTCGACGACGGCGCTCCCTGATCCGCCCGGACCGCCCGCCCGAGGACCGCACGTCTCCGGCCGTCGACCGGACGCCGTGCCGGTTCAGGGGCTTGGGCATCTGGTTGACGCGACGCGGCGCGGTCGCCCGATCGGGGGTAGGGCGGCCCGGTGACCAATCCGGAGGCCGCCTGACTCCGAATGCGGGGTGTGAGCGATGATCCGGGCAGGGACGACGACAGCGGCGCCCAGGGCGCGCTGACGCCGCGCGGGACGCCCTCGGCGGCACGCGGCCGGCGCGCGCTGCGCCTGGTGCTGGGCGGCCTGGCCGGACTGCTGTCGGCCGCCGCGGCCCTGGGTGTCGCGGAACTGGTGTCGGCGGCGATCCGGCCGCAGGCGAGCCCGGTCGTCGCCGTGGGCGGGGCCGTCATCGACCGCACGCCGGCGTCCGTGAAGGACTACGCGGTGCGGCACTTCGGGACGAACGACAAGCTCTTCCTGCAACTGGGCATCCTCGTCGTCCTGGCGCTGTTCGCCGTCGCTCTCGGCATGGTGGCACTGAGGTTCCGGTGGGCCGGCGTCGCCGGAGTGGCGCTCTTCGGGATCGCCGGCGTGCTGGCCGCGAACAGCCGCCCGGACCGTCACGGCGCGGACGTGCTGCCGTCGGCGGTGGGTGCGCTCGCCGGCGCCGCGGCCCTGTGGCTGCTCTCCGCCCGCCTCGCCCCGGCGCGGGCGCCGGGCGACGGCACCCCGGCGGGCCACCGGGCGGAAGCCCGCCCCGCACAGGATCGTCCCGATGCCGACGGCGTCTCGGGAGACAACCCCGCGTTCGACCGCCGTGGCTTCGTCGCGGCCGCCGCGGCCACGGCCGCCGCCTCCGCCGGCGCCGGGGTGCTGGGGCGTGTGCTGGGCGACCGGCGCGGCGCGGCCGCCGCCGCGTCACGGCAGGCGATCGCGCTGCCCAGGCCCGCGTCCCCGGCCGACGCCGTGCCACGCGGCTCCGCGTTCGGCACACCGGGGCTGAGCCCGTTCATGACGTCCACCGACCGCTTCTACCGGGTCGACACGGCTCTGGTCGTCCCGAGGATCGACGCGGGCACGTGGCGCCTGCGCCTGCACGGCCTGGGGATGCGGCGCGATGTCGTCTACACCTACGACGACCTGCTGCGCCAGGACCTGATCGAGCGTGACATCACGCTGACCTGCGTCTCCAACCAGGTGGGCGGCCCGTACGCGGGAAACGCGCGGTGGATCGGCGTGCCGCTGGCCGGCCTGCTGCGGGAGGCGGGCGTGCGACCGCCCTCCGGCGGCGGCCCCGCCGACCAGCTCGTGGCCCGCTCGGTCGACGGCATGACGATCGGCACGCCGGTGGAGACCGTGCTCGACGGCCGCGACGCGATGCTCGCGCTGGGCATGAACGGGCAGCCGCTGCCGTTCACGCACGGCTTCCCCGTCCGGGTCGTCGTCCCGGGCCTCTACGGCTACGTGTCAGCGTGCAAGTGGCTCCGGGACCTGGAGCTCACGACGTTCGACGCCTACGACGCCTACTGGGTACGGCGCGGCTGGTCCCGAGAGGCGCCGATCAAGACCGCGTCGCGGATCGACACGCCCAGGCCCTTCGCCACCCCGAAGGCCGGGCGGGTCCCGGTCGCCGGAGTGGCGTGGGCCCAGCACCGCGGCATCGACCGGGTGGAGGTGCGCGTCGACGGCGGCCCCTGGCACACCGCGTCGCTGGCCGCCGAGGACACGACCGACACCTGGCGGCAGTGGCAGTGGGACTGGGACGCGACCGCGGGCGGTCACACGCTCGAGGTCCGCGCCACCGACCGAACCGGGGCGACCCAGACGGAACGGCGCGCCGGGACCGTCCCGGACGGTGCGACCGGCTGGCACTCGGTGGTGGTCACCGTGACCTGACCCAGGCCGGGCAGTGCCCGCCTCCCCCGACCAGCACATCCGACCGAACACACCCACCCCCTTGCTTCAGGAGAACAGATCATGACCTTCCGTGCCCGCCGCCTCGGCGTCGCCGTGGCCGCCGCAGCCGTCCTCCCGCTCGCGCTGAGCGCGTGCTCCGGCAGTGACAAGAAGTCCTCCGCCGACTCCACGCCCTCCAGCGCCGCCGCACCCGCGGCCCCCAGCACCAGTTCCATGCCCACCTCGACGGCGAGCGCCATGGACCAGCCGTTCGGTCCGGGCTGCGCGTCGGTCCCCAAGAACGGGGCCGGCAGCTTCGACGGCATGTCCAAGGACCCGGTGGCCACCGCCGCGTCCAACAACCCCGCGCTGTCCACGCTCGTCGCCGCGGTCAAGAAGGCCGGTCTGGTGGACACCCTGAACAACGCGCAGAACATCACCGTCTTCGCGCCGACCGACGACGCCTTCGCCAAGATTCCCAAGGCCACCCTCGACAAGGTGCTGGCCGACAAGGCGATGCTGACGAAGATCCTCACGTACCACGTGGTCGGGCAGCCGGTGAAGGCGCCGGACGGGCTGGCCCACGGCACCTACACCACCCTGGAGAAGGGCACGCTGACCACCTCGGGCTCCGGCGAGTCCTACAAGGTCAACGGCGCGGCGAACGTCGTGTGCGGCAACGTGACCACGGCCAACGCGACGGTGCAGATCATCGACACCGTGCTCATGCCGCCGAAGTAGCCACGGAATACTGGCGCGACGGGACCAATCCCCGTGCCGCACGGCACCGAAGAACGGGCAAGTGCCGTGCCATCCAGGAGGTGTCCATGCGTGCCGCAGCACAGGGCGGCCCAGCGCCCGCGCAGCCGTTGCCGGGAGCGCTGGAGTCGCTGCTCGAACGCATCTCGCGGGGTGACCGCGAGGCGTTCGACACCCTCTACACCGCCGTCGCCGGGTCCGTACTGGGCCTGGCGCGGCGGGTGGTGAGGAATCCCGCGCAGTCCGAGGAGGTCGCGCAGGAGGTGCTGATCGAGGTGTGGCGGTGCGCCTCCCGGTTCGACGCCCGGCAGGGCAGCGCCATGGCGTGGATCATGACATTGGCCCACCGCCGGGCCGTGGACCGGGTGCGCTCGGCCCAGGCCAGTGCCGACCGCGAGGTGCGCGCCGGGGTGCGGGACCACAGCCCCGCGTTCGACGAGGTGAGCGAGCAGGTCGAACGCCGGCTGGAACGCGAACAGGTGCGCCGCTGCCTGCGGCAACTGACCGAACTCCAGCACGAGTCGGTCACGCTGGCCTACTACCGCGGCTACACGTACCAGGAGACGGCCGAGGTCCTCGGCGTGGCACTGGGCACGGTCAAGACACGGCTGCGGGACGGCCTGATCCGGCTCCGCGACTGCCTGGGGGTGAGCTCATGACGACGGTCGACCTGCACACGCTGACCGGCGCCTACGCGGTCGGCGCGCTGTCCGGGCCGGAGGCCGAGGCGTTCCGCCGGCACATGGCGGAGTGCGAGGCGTGCGCCCAGGAGGTCCGGGAGCTCTCCGAGACCGCGGCCCGCCTGGCACTGGCGGTGGCGGAGGTCCCGCCCGACGGACTGCGCGAGCGGGTGATGGCGTCGCTGCCCGAGGTGCGACAGCTCCCTCCGGAGGTGGCGGTCGTCCCGCTGCACCCGGCCGCCCGGCGGGGGCCGGCGCGGCGGCTGCCGCACCTGGCCGCGGCGGCGTGCCTGGTGATCGCGGGGATCGCCACCGGTGTCGCCGTCGACGCGCAGCACCGGGCGGACGTCCAGCACCGGCGGAGCGTCCGCGCCGAGCAGCAGGCCGCGGAGCTGAGCGCCCTGACGTCCGCGCCCGACGCGACGCTCCACACGGGCGCGCTCAAGGGCGGCGGCACGGCCACCGTGGTCGCCTCCCGGAGCCTGGGGCGGGCGGCGGTGCTCTTCCACGACCTGCCGGCGCTGTCCGGATCACGCGTCTACGAGCTCTGGTACAGCCACGGCGGCACGATGGTCCCCGCGGGCCTGGTGGAGCCGGGGCGCACCGCGGGTGCCGCGGTGCTGGCCGGGGCGCCGACCGGCGCGGACGGCGTCGGGATCACGGCGGAGCCGCACGGCGGATCGCCCGCTCCCACCGGCGCGCCCCTGGTGGTGCTGCCCGTCTGATGACCACTCTGATGTCCACGCGGCCCGGCGGTGCGCGATCCGCACGGCCACCACGGCCCGGGGCCCGCGCCGTGGTGGCGCGGGCCCCGGGCCGGTGTGACCGATCGGAGTGGCCGATCGGAGTGACCGGTGTCAGTCCTTGCGGTGCGCGACGTCCTTCGCCGCGTCCTTCGCCTTCTGCGCGGCCTCACGGACGTGGCCCTTGGCCTGGTCGCCGCGTCCCTCGGCCTGCAGACGCTCGTTGCCGACCGCGTTTCCGACGGCCTCCTTGGCCTTGCCGGCCGCCACGTCGGTCTTCGCAGCGCTCTTGTCGCCGGTGCCCATCGTCTCCTCCTCGCAATGCGATGCGGACGGCGGGAAGAAATACGCCCGCCTCGTTCGTGGAATGCGCCTTTCCGCTTCCGCGGGACTTACGCATTTCTTCCGCCATTCGGTGTACATCGCCCCGCGTACCGCAATCGGCGTCCGCGGCGGCGGGCCGGACGGGGCGCCGGCTACCAGCGGTACCAGCGTCCGCGGCCACCGCCCGTACCGGTGCCGCGCATGACGAAGCCGAGCAGCCACACGGCCAGCACGATGACGGCGGCC
Source organism: Actinacidiphila acidipaludis (assembly GCF_019890725.1). Taxonomy (GTDB): domain Bacteria; phylum Actinomycetota; class Actinomycetes; order Streptomycetales; family Streptomycetaceae; genus Actinacidiphila; species Actinacidiphila acidipaludis. The sequence goes on along the minus strand of NZ_JAINZZ010000027.1, from coordinate 39,495 downwards.
CACCAGAGCAGGTTCACCGCGAATCCCGCGCCGAAAAGAACCAGGGCGAGAAGCAGAACAAGAAGCAAGGGTCCCATGTCAATCAACCTCCAAGGAGCGTTTTCCCGGGATGCGTCGTGACACGCACGGGAATGCGCTTTCGGCGGCGGCCGGGCGTTTCCGCAGCGGAGAGGACCGAACACCCGTCAGGATGGCGCTGGTTCCGGATGATCCGGCAGGACCGTGGCCGTCAGGTGATCCGTGCGGTCATCAGCGCCACGTCGTCCCCGCCGTCCGGGGGGAAGTGGCGGAGTATCAGTTCGCAGACCGCCTCCACGTCCTCCGGCCCCTCGGCGAGCACCTCGGCCATCCTCGTCAGTTCGCTGTCCAGGTCGGATCCGCGCCGCTCCACCAGGCCGTCGGTGATCATGACGATCTGCGTGCCCGGGCGGACCTCGACGCGCTCCGCCGGTGGATGGGGCACTCGCAGGCCGAGCATGGGGCCGTGCCGGAGGACGTACCGGGTGGTGCCGTCGGGGTCCCGCAGCAGCGGCGGCAGGTGTCCCGCGTTGGCGATGTGCAGACTGCCGCTGTCCGTGCGCAGCAGCGCGATGCACAAAGTCGCCCCCATCGTGGCGTCCACGTGGTGCAGCAGGGTGTCCAGGCGGGTGAGGATCTCGTCGGGGCCGTGCCCTTCCAGGGCGTAGGCGCGCAGGGCGTGCCGCAGCTCGCCCATGACCACGGCGGCGTCCAGGGAGTGCCCGGCGACGTCGCCGACGGCGAGCAGCAGGCCGTCCGGCACCGCCAAAGCCTCGTAGAAGTCGCCCCCGATCTCGGCGGTCCTGCTGGCCGGCAGGTAGCGGACGGCCAGGTCGGCGAGCGGCGTCTGCGGCAGGGAAACGGGCAGGAAGGTGCGCTGGAGGGTCAGCGCGAGGGTGTGCTCCTGGCGGTAGGAGCGCAGCGCCTCCAGCGACAGCGCGCAGGCGTGGGCGAGCTGGGTCAGCACGTCGCCGTCGCCGTTGAGCGCGGAGCGCGGCAGGACCACGCACGCGGCGGAGCCGGCCCCCTTCACCTGCGCCGAGGCGACGGCCACGGTGCCGCCGGGGTCGGCCGGCAGTCCCGGCAGCGGTGCCTGGTCGGCGGGGACGAGCTCGAGCCTGACCAGTGCGCCGCCTTGACTCGGCCTGCGCAGGAAGCGCCGGACGAACCGCTCGGACGGGTCGGCGGCTAGGGTCGTCGTCTCGCCGTCGCCGGTGCTGTGGACGTGGACCGGGCGGTCCTCGGCGGTGCGCACCACGACGGCCGCGGGGGCGCCGTAGATGCGTGTGGCCCCCAGCGCGGTCCTGACCGCCAGTTCGGCGGCGTTCTCGGCCCGGTAGAAGTCCATGGTGGAGCGGTTGAGTTCGCTCAGCCGGGCGGCCAGCGTCTCCGCCCGCTGCCGGGCCCGGGCGTACCGCAGGGCGGCGGCGACCGTGGCGATGAGCTCGTTGGGGGCCACGGGTTCGGTGAGGTAGGCGTCGGCACCGCGGTTGAGCCCCTGGGCGCGGTCGGTGACGCTGATCGCGGAGGCGGACACGTGGATCACAGGCAGCGCGGCGGTGCGGGGCTCGGACTTGATGGCCTCGCACACCTCGAAGCCGGTCATGTCCGGCAGCCGCACGTCGACCACGGCGGTCTCGGGGAGCTCGGGCAGGTCCCGCAGCAGGGCGAGCGCTCCTGCGCCGTCCTCGGCCTCGACCACCTGGTGGCCGGCCCGTCGCAGGTAGGTGCCGAGGACATAGCGGTTGGTCGGGTTGTCGTCGACGACCATGACCAGCGCCGGGGCGCTGTCGACGAGCAGGTCGGCGGTCATGCGCCGTCCGCGCCGGCGCCGGGACCGTCCGGGCGGGCGGGGTCGTGCGGGCGCGGGGAGTCGCCCGCGGAGCCGTCGGCGGGGTCGTCGCCGCCGGATCCGCGCGGGCTCGGCAGGCGCGCTCCGCCGAGCGCGGGGGCGAGGACGTCGGCGAGGCGGGACGTCGACAGGTACGTCTTGCCCAGTACCGCCTGCGCGTGGCCCAGGCGGGTCTTGTCCAGCTCGGAGCGGTCGTTGGCGGTGAGCACCACGACCGGGATCTGGGCCAGGGCGGGGTCGCCCGCCAGGTGACCCAGCAACTGGTAGCCGTCCGGCGGCGGCATGCTCAGGTCGAGCAGCACCGCGTCGGGACGCAGCCGCCGGATCGTGGCGACCGCGTGGGCGCTGTCGCCGACCTCCGTGACGACGGCCGACAGCCGGCCGAGCACCGGTCGGATGGACGCCAGGAAGACCGGGTCGTCGTCGACGACCACCAGCGACTCCAGCCGCAGCGCGCCGCGGTCCTCGGCCGCGGCGGCCTCCTCGGCGGCCCGCGCGACGGCGATCCGGGCCTCGGCGCTCAGCGTCGCCGGATCGGTGACGGCGGCGGGCGCCGGAGCGGGAGCGGCGGGTATCTCGACGGTCACCTCGGTGCCCGCGCCGGGCGCGCTGGACAGCGTCATGCGGCCGCCGAGCAGCGCGGTCAGGCGGCGGGCGTAGGGCAGGCCGAGGCCGGTGCCGGAGCGGGCGCGCTGGTGCGGCCCGCGCACCTGGTAGAACTCCTCGAACACCCGGCCCTGCTCCTCGGCCGGGATGCCGATGCCGGTGTCGGAGACGGTGAAGGCGTACCACGCCCGGCCGGTCCGGTCGTGCCGGTCCACGGTCAGCCGCACCTCGCCGCGTTCGGTGAACTTCAGGCTGTTGGACAGCACGTTGCGCAGGATCCGGGTGAGCATCACCTCGTCGGTGGTGAGCGGCTCGGGATGGCTCTCGTCGGGGATGGCGAGCACGACGCCGGGCCGCGCGCTGGCGGCGAGGGTGCCGCGGAGCTGGTGCAGGAGCATCCGCAGGTCGACGGGCGCCAGTTCGGGCTCCAGGCGGCCGGACTCGGCCTTGGCCACGTCGAGCAGCTCCTCGACCAGGGCCAGCATGGTGCTGCCCGAGGCGGCGATCATGGCCACCTGCTGGCGCTGTTCCTCGGTGAGCGGGTCGGCGCCGGGTGCGAGCAGCAGCCGGGTCAGGCCGATCACATTGTTGACGGGCGAGCGCAGCTCGTGGCTGACGTTGGCCCAGAACCGGGTCTTCGCCTCGTTGACCAGGCTGAGCTGCCGGGTCTTCTCCTCCAGCTCGGCGTAGAGGGCGACCACGCCGCTGTTGGTCGTCTCGAGCTCGTTGGACAGCTCGGTGTAGAGGGCCATGACGCCCTGGTTGGTCCGTTCCAGTTCGTCGTTGAGCCGTTGCAGCTCCTCCTGGTGGGCGCGGGCCTCCTGGAGGGCCTGAAGCAGGTCGTGGTTCTGACTGCGCAGCTCCTCCCCCATGCTGACACCGCTCAGCGCCCTCAACTCCTCACGTGCCACGGCCACCCGCTGTTCCAACGACTGCGATGTCTCGGGTAGCGGCTGCCCCATGAGGAGCCGGGGAAACGGCTGTTCGTCCCACCGGGTGGACTGCAGGAGCCGGCCCGCCGCGGCCAGCGGCCCCGAGCCCGGCCGAACCACACCGGTCCAGCCGAGCTCCGCGACGGCCAACGGCCGCCCCTCGGCCAGGTCCAGTGACAGACGGCCGGTGAGGCCGCCGGCTCCGAGCAGGTCGCGGCCGACCTCGCTGACCACGGTGGCCAGGCGCACCGTGTCGGTCTCCGGCATACCGAGGGTCCGGCAGGCGACCTGCACGTCGCGGCGCAGCGCGAGCAGGTCCCGTTCGCCGGCCACCGCCCGGCGCAGCACTTCCAGCGGACCGCCCGCGGCGGCCGGCCCCGTCCCCGTCCCCGTGGCCGGCGCGGGGGGCACGGTCATGACGGCACCTTGACCACGACGACAGCGGCGTCGTCCCGGTGGGTGCCCGCCTGCCACAGCAGCTGCCCGGCGATCAGGGCCGGGGTGACGGCCAGCAGGCCGGGGAAGTCGCCGGGCTGCCAGCGGCTGCGCAGTCCGTCGGAGTGCATGACCAGGGCGGCGCCCCGGGGCAGCGCGGCCTCGTAGGTGTGCGGGCGGCCGACGTTGTGCCCGACGATGCCGGGCGTGGACACCAGCGTCTGCCGGCCGGTCTCCGCCATCACCAGCGCGGCGATGTTGCCGGCCCCGCACAGCGTGACGCGGCGGGCCGCGATGTCCACCCGGGCCACCGCCACGGCGGCGCCCCGAGTGCTGCGCAACCGCTTGTGGATGTCTGCCAGCACGCCGGCGGGATCGCCGGCACGGCTCTCCCGGAACGCCAGCCTCGCCTCGTCGCCGGCGCGTGCCGCGAGCGGGCCGTGGCCCAGCCCGTCGCACATCATCACCAGCAGCGACGCCGCCTGGTCGCCGGTCTCCCCCTGCTGCCCGCGGGCCGCCCAGGTGTCGCCGCACTGCGTCTCGCCGCTGATCGGCCGGGTCAGCCCGGCGATCTCGACCGGCGCGGGGACGCTGGGTGCGTCCGGTACAGCCGGAGCGGCGAAGCTCGCGTAGAGGCCGGTGCCCCGGCCGGGCAGCGAATGGATCGCGAAGGTGTCCGCCAGCCGCCGGATGGCGCCGAGCCCGACGCCGAGCGTGCCGGCGGTCGACGAGCCGTCACGCAGGGCGACCGAGAGTTCCGCGATCCCGGGTCCGCTGTCGAGGGCGAGCATTTCGATGTCGGCCTGGTCGCCGCGAGCGGTCACCCGCAGCGCCAGGGCCCCGTCGACGCTGTGCCGCTGGAGGTTGGTCGCGGCCTCGGTGACGGCCAGCGCCAGGTCGCCGGACCGGTCCTGGCCCAGCCCGACGCGCCGGGCGAGTTCCGCCGCGGCGCGCCGGCCCGCGGACGCGAGCGCCTCGTCGGTGCGCAGCCACACCACTTCGCCCGCCTCCACGGACGAAGCGGGGGTCACCGTGCCCACTTGAGGACCGAGACGGTGGTGCCCTTGCCGGGCGCCGAGTCGAGCGTGAACTCGTCCGCCAGCCGGCGGGCCCCGCTCAGCCCCAGGCCCATGCCGCGGCCGGAGGACCAGCCGTCGGTCAGCGCCAGGTCCAGGTCGGGTATACCGGGGCCCTGGTCGCTGAAGACGACCTTGACGCCGGTGCTGGTGCCGCGGGTGACGATGCTCGCGCGCATCGTCCCGCCGCCGCCGTAGGACAGGGTGTTGCGTGCCAGCTCACTGGCGGCGGTGACCAGCTTGGTCTGGTCGACGAGCGACAGCCGCGCCTCCTGGGCGAGAACCCGCACCGCCTGCCGGGCCTTGACCACGTCCCCGTTGCCGGTGATCGGGGACTCGTGCACCGATGACTCCTCCACCGGCTCCGCCGACGACGTCACCGGGGTACCGAACCGTTGCGCCGGGAGCGGCGCAGCTCGCCGATCCCCTGCTCCAGGTTGAGTGCGGTGCGCACGCCGCCCAGCGACAGGCCCAGTTCGACCAGGGTCATCGCGACCGCCGGGCGCATGCCCACCACGACCGTCTCGGCGCCGAGCACCCGGGAGATCGCGGCGATCGACGCCAGCATTCTGCCGACGAAGGAGTCCACGATCTCCAGGGCGGAGATGTCGATGACCACGCCGCGCGCGCCGGTGTCCACGATGCGCTGGGACAGGTCCTCCTGGAGGTCCATCACCATCTGGTCCTCCAGATCGATCTGGATGGAGACCAGCAGGACGTCACCGATCTTCAGGATCGGCACCCGCTCGCTCACAGCAGACCGCCGATCTCCACCGGGCCGCGCTCCTCGATGCGGTCCAGCGCGTGCCGCAGGGCGTCGGCCAGCGTCGCCTTGGTGGTGATGTCGCCGAACTCGATGCCCAGCGCCACGATGGTCTGCGCGATCTGCGGACGGATACCGGAGATCACGCACTCGGCGCCCATCATCCGGGCCGCGACGACGGTCTTGAGCAGGTGCTGCGCGACCTGGGTGTCCACCGCCGGCACACCGGTGATGTCCACGATGGCGTGGGTGGCGTTGAGGTCCAGCAGCGACTGGAGCAGCTTCTCCATCACCACCTGGGTGCGGGCGGAGTCCAGGGTGCCGACGAGCGGCACGCCGACGACGCCGTCCCACAGCTTGACGACCGGCGTGGACAGCTCGAGGAGCTGTTCCGCCTGGGCGGAGATGATCTCCTCGCGGGTCTTGGCGTGCACCTCGATCGTGTACAGGCCCAGGTCGTCCAGGACACGCGCGAGCTGGAGGTACGCCTTGACGTCCGCGCCGTCGGCGAGCGCCGGCTCCAGCACGTCCTTGAGGGCGAGGACGCTGAACGCGGTCTCGGTGGGGCTGAAGCCCTGCCGGGCCCGGTTCCGGGACAGCTCGGTCAGCAGGCTGCGGACCTCGCCGTACGCCTCGTTACGGGTGGCGACCCCGCCGTTGCGCAGCGCCTCGACCAGTGCGGTGTACAGCTCGTTCAGATCCTGCTGCACCTCTGCGGCGGTGAGGCGTCCGGCCAGCGTAGAGGTGACTCCTCGTACCCACTTTCCGGTGAACTCCTCGCGGCCTTGCGTCAACAGGCCGACCAGCCGGTCGGACTCACCGACGTTCGTCATCCGTGCACCTTCTCCTCTGCGCCTCTTCCCTGGTGAACCCGCGCAACCTTACGGGTGGCTAGGATGACCTGCCCCGGCGGGGGCAGGTCATTCCTCAGCGGTTGGACTCCGTCCGGGAGGGTCGCCGGAGCCCGGCCACGGTCCGGCCGCACCCGTCCGCGGGCCTCGGCCGACGGCGGGGATGTCACGTGAATGGGGTGGTATGGACGAGCAGCGGGACGGCGGGCTCCGCATCGTGCGGGCCGAGTCCGAACTGGACTGGGAACGGGCGCAGGCCTTCGGGGAACAGATCCGCGAAGCGGTGAGTCCGGACGGGGCCCGGGTGGTGGTCGATCTGTCGGGGGTGGACTTCGCCGACTCCGCGACGTTGCACATCCTGCTGGACGCCCATCGCGACCTGGCCGCCCGCGGCGGGCTGCTGGTGCTGGCCGGCCCGCTGAGCGCCGGGGTGCGCCGCCTGTTCGACGTGACCATGACGGCCGCGCACTTCGAGTTCGCCGCGGACACCGCGGCGGCCCGGCGGGCGCTGGCGACCGGCTCGTCGGGTGCCGACCGCGACCGGACTCCGAAACCTCCGGAGTCCCTGACATGAGACAGGTGACGCAGAGGAACCGGGGAACCCGCCCGTGTGGCGGCGGGGTGGACCGGGCAACCGAGGTCATGAGCGCGGTAGCGGCGAGCCGCGTTCGCCGGACCCGAACCGCTCGCCGGAACACACGTTTTGAGGTCGCCGAATGACCGAGCATTCGTACAGTCCAGGCGCGCTTCCCGCGGACCGGCACGACCCGCAGCTGGCCACGGACGCCCGGCGAACGGTCATGCGCCTGCTCGACGAGGTGCACTGCGACACGGAGCGAGTGCGAGCCGACGCGGGCCTGGTCGTCGCGGAGCTGGTCAGCAACGCGCTGCGCCACGGCGGGGGGCTGTCCGCCTTCGGCGCGGAGGTCACCCCGGACGGTTCGGCGCTGCGACTGCAGGTGCACGACATGAGCGAGGCCCGGCCGGTGTCCCGGCGGACCCTCGGCTTCGATCCGGAGCGGCCCGGGGGGTTCGGATGGCCGATCGTCGAACATCTGGCCTCCTCCGTCGAGGTGGAAATGCTTCCGCGCGGCGGAAAACGGATCGTGGTGATCCTGGCGTTGAGATGATCCACGGGGCATCCGGCCTGCGGCGACGGGGAATTGACCGGGACCGACCCGGTCGTTGCGGAACGGATCCCGGACGTCATGGGCACGGGTCCCCCGAACAGGTCGCCCCGGGGTGGCCGGTTGCCCGCGACGGGTGATCTGCGCCATGGTGGCGAGGGGGCGCAGGGTTCCCGATGGACGACCGTGGTGAGGTGAGGGTCCCCCGAGGCGCGGACCCGTGGAGTGGCAGTTGTGAGACGAACCGAGTCCGAGTCCGCAGACCGGGGAGACGTGACACCCGACACCTCCCCCTACCCGATCGTGGTGCTGAGCGCCGACGGCAGCGTCCTGCGCGTCAGCCCCTCCGCACGCATACTGCTCGGCGACGTGCCTCAGGACCGCCCTGACGCCCTCCGCTCCCGCGCGCCGTGGCTGGCCACCGCCCATCTCGGCCTTGCCGACGGCCCCCGGCCCCCGGCACCCTCGGCACCCTCGACTTCCGGCCCCTCCGGCCCCTCCGGCGCAGAGCCGTGGGGTGACGGCGTCCGCGGGCTGCTCGACGGCCGCAGCCTGGAAGGCCGCCCGGTCCCGGGCACCGACGGGTCGGTGACCTGGTGGCTGCTGGACGACAGCGACCGGCAGCGAGCCGAACGGGAACTGGCCAGGGAGCGCGAGCGCACCGCGTTCCTCGCCGAGGCGTCGAGCCGGCTGCTGGCCTCGCTCAACGTCGAGCGCTGCATGGACGTCACCGTTCTGGAGGCCGTGCGGCGGCTGGCCGACGCGGCCGTGGTGATCGGACCCAACCCCGGGCGCCGGCTGCGCCTGGTCAGCTGCGTCCGCGGCGGCTCCCCGGCCGCGGCCACGACCACGCAGTCACCCGACATGGTGCCGGGCCTCTCGGAGGCGCTGCAGGGCTTCCCTCCCGTGCCCTCGCGCTGGATCAACCCGGCGGCGGCACCCGCCTGGCTGGTGCCCGAGGGCTTCGGCCCGGTCGGGTCGATGGCGGTCGTGCCGCTGCCCGGTCAGGGCGTGCCCGCCGGCGCGCTGGTGCTGCTGCGCCACGAGGACGGGGCGGCCTTCGACGAGAACGAGGAGACGCTGGCCCGGCTGTTCGCCGCGCGGGCCGGAGCGGCCGTGTCCTCGGCCCGGCTCTACACCGAGCAGGCGGCCATCACCGACACCCTCATGCGCGAACTGCTGCCGCCGCGTCTGCAGCAGACCCGCGGTGTGGAGTTCGCCGGCGGGTACCGGCCGGCCGGCGACCAGGACCGGGTGGGCGGCGACTTCTACGACGTCCATCCCGCCACCGCCGACCAGCGCGAGACCCTCGCGGTCCTCGGCGACGTGTGCGGCAAGGGTCTGGAGGCCGCTGTCCTCACGGGCAAGATCCGCAACACGCTGCACGCCCTGCTGCCGCTCACCGGCGACCACCAGCGGCTGCTGACCCTGCTGAACCGGGCCCTGCTCACCTCGCACCACACGCGGTTCGCCACCCTGGTGCTGGCGGCCGTCCGCCGCGAGGGGGACCGGGCCCGGGTACGGGTGACCAGCGCCGGGCATCCGGCGCCGCTGGTGGTGCGGGCGGACGGCGTCGTCGAGCGGGTGGAGACCCGCGGCTCACTGATCGGCGTCCTGCCCGACGTGACGAGCACCACGGCGAACCTCATGCTGGGCCCCGGAGAGTCCCTCGTGCTGTTCAGCGACGGCATCACCGAGGCCCGCGGCGGCCCGCTGGGCGGCGCGGAGTTCGGCGAGGACCGGCTGCGCGCCCAGTTGGCGGGGTGCGCCGGCATGCCCGCGGAAGCAATCGTGGAACATGTGCAGATGATCGCCGCCCAGTGGGTAGGCGCCGGACGACACGACGACATGGCCGTCGTCGTGATCTCCATGCCGCACGGCGCTCACCTGTCGATGGTCGGCGGCACCGGACCTGGGAGGTACACCGCATGACCGCCACCGCGAACGGCGGCATCCGCAGCACCGTCACGGCGCGGGCGCCCGGCGGCGCCGCCGTGACGACCGCCGGGACGCGGGACTGGGCGGAGGAGTTGTGGACGTCGGTGTCGGGCGCCGACGAGGGTTCGGCGACCGATGTGGTCTTCGCGGCCCTCGAGTCCGGCCTGGACGCCGAATCGGTCCTGCTGGACGTGGTGGCGGCCGTGCAGACCCGGGTGGGCGTCGAGTGGGCGGCCAACCGCATCAGCGTGGCGCAGGAGCACGCCGCCACCGCGATCAACGAACGGGTCATCGGCGCCATGGACCGGCACCCGCTGGTGGCCGCGGCCCGGCCCTCGGCTCACCGCGGTCACGTCACGGTGGCCTGCATCGACGGGGAGTGGCACGCGCTGCCCGCCCGCATCCTCGCCCAGGTGCTGGGTCTGCGCGGCTGGCGGGTGGACTACCTCGGTGCGCAGGTCCCCACCCCGCACCTGATAGGGCATCTGCACCGAACCGCGCCGGACGCGGTGGCGCTGTCGGCGTCCCTGAGCACCCGGCTGCCCGCAGCCCACATGGCGATCACCGCGTGCCAGGCCACCGGGACGCCGGTGCTGACCGGTGGGGCCGCGTTCGGGCCCGACGGCCGCTACGCGCGCCAGCTCGGCGCGGACGTGTGGGCGCCCGACGCCCGTTCCGCCGCCGAACGGCTCGGCGAGGGGCTGCCGGAGCCGGCTCCCGCCCACCAGCCGGTGGACGATCTGCCGCACCTGTCCGACCAGGAGTACACACTCGTCAGCCGCAGCAAGTTCCGGCTCGTGGGCGCGGTCATGACGGGCCTGGAGGACCGGGTCCCCGCGATGCGGGACTACACCGAGCTGCAGCGGCAGCACACCGTGGAGGACATCGGCCACATCGTCGACTTCCTCGCGGTGGCCCTCTACACCGACGACCGCTCGCTGTTCACCGGGTTCCTGGCGTGGACCGCGGACGTGCTGACCGCCCGGGGCGTCCCCGCCTTCACCCTGCGGCCGGCCCTGGACCTGCTCGCGGCCGAACTACGTGACTTCCCACGGGCCCGGGACCTGCTCGCCGCCGGTTCCGGGACCGTGCCGAGCCCACCTGGCCCCCGAGGCGGCACCGGCGACGGAGGTGCCCGTTGAGTGTCGAACCGGAGTACAGGGACTGTCAGTTCGACGTCGGCGTCGTCCGGCTGGAGCAGCTGACGGTGACGGTCGACGGTCCGCTGGACTTCGACACCTCGGAGGAGCTGCTGGAGACGGTCGGGAAGACGCTGGCGGAGTTCCGCGAGGAACCGCTGCTGGCCCTCGACCTCGGCGGCCTGACGCTGTGCGACTCGATGGGCCTGTCCGCACTGCTCGCCATCCGCCGCCGGACCACCGCCGAGGGCGTGCGGCTCGTACTGCTGCGCCGCCCCCGCCTGCTGGACCGCCTCCTGGAGCTCACCGGCACCGCGGAGTATCTGATCGGCACGCCCGGCGGCGAGGACGAACACAGCGAGCCCTGAACCGGCCCGGACCCCGGGGACGGGCATTTTCGTCCTGACGGTCCGTCAGGACGAGCTGGTGGGTGTGTCGACGGCGAGGGCCGCGGCGAGGCGGCGCATGACCGTGGCGTCGGCGCGCCGCATCGTGGCCCGGACGACGGGCGCCAGCAGACGGTCGGCCAAGGGTGCCTTCTCCCAGGCATAGGTGAACGAGACGCGGCTCCCGCCGCCCGGCTGCGGCTCGACGGTGTAGGTGCCGTGCGCCACCCGTCGGCCCCCCGCACTGACATTGCGCTCCACGATGCGCCGGGGCGCCTCCGCCTCGACGACCTCGATGGAGACGTCGGAGCGCACACCACCCAGCGCGGCGGTGACGGTCGCCGACGAGCCGACGCCGCGATCGGGGCCCGCATAGCGCCAGTTGGTGAGGAAGTGGTCGGTGAACTGCTCGTGGTGGGCCATGACGTCGAGGAAGTCGTAGACCTGCGCGGGGAGTTGGGGTACGTCGATCGACACGGTGACGGGCTTCATGTACCACACGGTACATCAGCCATGTACCGCTTGGTACACTCACGCACGTGACGACCCACGCCCAGCAGGAGCCCTCCGGCCGACCGGCCCGCGGCCGGGACGGGGACCGGCGGACCGAGTTGGTGGACGCGGCCGTCGACCACGTCGCCGCGCACGGCATCGCCGACCTGACGCTGCGTCGCCTGGGCGACGCGATCGGCGTCAGCCACCGCATGCTGATCCACTACTTCGGCTCCAAGGAGCAGTTGCTCGTGGAGATCGTGCGCACTTCCGAGCGACGCCAGCGTGACCTGCTCTCCCGCCTCCGTCTCGACCCGGGCCTCTCCCCCGCCGACGCCGCCCGCGCCCTGTGGCGCGAACTGACGGACCCCCGGCTGGCCGGCCAGGAGCGGCTGTTCTTCGAGATCTGCGGTCAGGCGCTGCAGGGCCGCTCCGAGGCCGTGTCCGTTCTCGACGGCCTGGTGACGGACTGGCTGGAGCCACTCGTGGCCGCCGAGATCGAAGCTGGTACCGACCCCTCCACCGCCCGCAGTCGCGCACGGCTCGGCCTCGCCACCGTGCGCGGCCTGCTGCTCGATCTGCTCGCCACGGGCGACCGCGCCGGGGTCGACGCCGCGATGGAGGAGTTCCTCCGGCTCTACTACGGCGAGCAGCCCCCCGCCCGCTGAAGGTGTCTGTGCTGCCTGACCTGGGCGGCGGCGCACGGAACCGCGGTGCGGGCGCCGCCGGTCGGCCTCAGACCGGTCCCCGAGCGGACGCAGGGGTACGGGTACCCGCCCGGGGCCCCCTCGGCCGGCTCTCCCGTCCGGCTGTCAGCCGACCCGAGCGGACCGCGGCGCGCTACGCCCTCTCGCTCCCGCTGGACCGGCCCTCCATGCCGGGCGTCGCCTCAGGCGTTCGCCCCGGGCTCTGCGGGCCGCGGGCCACCAGGTAGAGGAAGAGTGCGGCCATCACCGCGACCCCAGCCCACATCGCGTGCTGCCAGCCGACCACGAAGGACTGCCGTGCGGCCCGAAGGAGGGCCGGTCCCTGCGGCCCCGCGCCGCCCGCGGCCTGGACGGCGTTGGCGACCCCTTGCCGTGCGGTGTCCGCGGCGCCCCGGGGCACGCCCCGCAGGCGGTCGTCGATGGCGGCGCGGTAGCCGGACGACACGAGAGCGCCGAGCAGGGCCACCCCCAGCGCGGTGCCGAACTCCCGTGTGACGTCGTTCAGCGCGGAGGCCACGCCCTGGCGCTCCCGCGGCAGCGCCCCGGTGATGGCCTCGGTCGAGGGCGTCATCGACAGGCCCATGCCGATGCCCATCGCCAGCATGCCGGGCAGCACGGACGGATAGCCGCCGTCGACGGACACGCCGGCCGCCATCACGGCGAGGCCGGCTCCGGCCAGCAGAACGCCCGCCGCCATGGTCCGGCGGGAACCGATCCGCACGGCCGACTTGGGCGCGAGCCCGGACGCGGCCATCATCGCCACGGCCATGGGCATCAGCGCCAGGGTCGACAGCAGGCCCGACCAGCCGAGCACCGCCTGGAAGAACGGGAAGAGGACGACGAAGACCCCTGCCTGCACGCCGAAGACCGCGAGGAGCGTCACGGACCCGCCCGCCAGGCCGCGTTCGCGGAACAGGCGCACGTCCAGCAACGCGGCGTCCCGGCGCCGGCGTTCCCAGGCCACGAAGGCGACGGCGGCGGCGAGTCCGACGACCAGTCCCGGCAGGGTGGTGGGTGCGGTCCAACCGTGCACCGGGCCTTCCTGCAGGACGAAGATCAGTCCGACTGCGGCGACGATCGAGGTCAGCGCCCCGGCGGTGTCGAAGGGGTGCCCGGACCTCTCGCGGGAGTCCGGGACGGATCGCAGGGTCATGGCGAGGGCGACGCCGACCAGGACGACGGGCAGCACGAACAGCCAGCGCCAGCCGGCCACGTCGACCAGGGCCGCGGAGAGGAACATGCCGAGGATGCCGCCGCCTCCGGCGACACCGGTCCACACACCGATCGCGCGGCCGCGTTCCTCCTCGGGGAAGGTGGAGGTGATCACCGCCAGGGTGATCGGCATGATCATCGCCGCCCCGACCCCGCTCAGCAGGCGTGCGGCGAAGAGCACGTCGGACGTCGGGGCGAGACCCGCCATGGCGCTGGCGACGCCGAAGACGGTCAGCCCGGCGATGAGCACGGGCTTGCGGCCGAGGCGGTCCCCCACCGCGCCGAGCGGCAGCAGGAGGGCCGCCAGGGTGAGGGTGTAGATGTTGATGATCCACAGGATCGTGCTCTGCGAGGCGCCGAAGGCGACGGCGAGGTCGGGCTGGGCGACGTTGAGTCCGGACACCGAGCCGATGACGGCCATCAGCGCGACACACACCGCCGCCAGGACCGTGCGCAGCCGGCGGGGATCCGGAGCGGCGTCGGCCGGGGTGATCGTGCCACTGCCCGCGGTTCTGACCGGGGCGGGCTGATCCGTGCTCATGAAGCCTCTCCTGGGGGCGTGCGGGAACGAGTGCCGGTACGGACGGGCACCGTGCGGAGGATGCGGCATGTACGGAGGGCCGGGGCGTCAGGCGGCCGTGGCGCCGCTCGCCGCCGTCACGGAAGCGGCGAGCGCCTCGTCGGTGTCGGCCGTGGCCAGCAGCGCGTTGATGTGCGCGCCCGCCAGGGCGCCGGCCGCCGCGGAGGCGCCGACCTGGGCGGTCAGGTCGGTGGCGTTGCCGGCCACCCACACGCCCGGCACGTCCGTCACACCGGCCATGCCGGAGGAGAAGCGGTTGCCCATGCCGCCGGGCAGGTCCTCCATCGGCAGTCGCAGGGCCTCCAGTCCCCGGGTGCGCGCCTGCATGCGGGTGGCGACCGCGAGGACCCGGCGCGCGACGAACTGTCCGTCGCTGAGCCGGACGCCCGCGATGCCGCCGTCGTCGCCGGCGACGACCTCCTCCACCGCGGCGTCGACGACGCGGATGCCGCGAGCGGCGAAGCGGGCTCGGGTGTCCTCGTCCAGGTCGGTGCCGCCCGCGAAGTAGACCAGGTCGTCGGTCAGCTGGCGGAACAGCAGGGCTTGGTGGACCGAGACCGGGCCCACCGCCAGGAGGCCGATCGGCTCGTCGCGCACCTCCCAGCCGTGGCAGTAGGGGCAGTGGACCACGCCGTGTCCCCAGTGCCGGGCCAGGCCGGGCACCTCGGGCAGCACGTCACGCAGCCCGGTGGCCACCAGCAGGCGGCGGGCCGTCAGCGTCCGGCCGCCGGCGAGGCCGACGGTGAAGCGCAGGTCGCCGTCCTCGGCGGGCGGCGCCGGGGCCGCGGAGACCACCTCGCCCGCGACGACCTGGCCGCCGTAGCGGCGCACCTCGTCCCGTCCCCGTGCCAGCAGCTCGGCCGGCGGGGTGCCGTCCAGGGCCAGCAGGCCGTGCACACCCTCGGCGGGCGCGTTGCGCGGGGTGCCGCTGTCGATGACGACGACGGAGCGGCGGGAGCGGGCGAGCATGAGCGCGCCGTTCAGTCCCGCGGCGCCGCCGCCGATCACCACGGCGTCGACGGTCCCGCCGGGCAGGGTGCCGGGCTCGTGGGCAGTGGGCGTCATGTCCTGGTCCTCCTCGTGGACGGCGAACCCGGCCGGTCCGGGCCGCCTGACCACGACGCTAGGCGGACCTTGCAGGAAAGGCATAGACTCTTGCCTATGACGCAAGACAATGACGACCTGGACAGCCTGGTGCGCAAACGCATCCGGGCGCTGCGGGTGGCCCAGGGGTTGTCACTGGAGGAGCTGGCCACCCGCGCCCGGCTCAGTCAGTCCACCCTGAGCCGCATCGAGAACGGGCAGCGGCGCCTGGCGCTGGACAGTCTCGTCACCCTCGCCCGGGCTCTGGACACCTCCCTCGACCAGCTCGTCGAGACGGCCACGGACGACGTCATCGCCAACCCGACGATCGACGCGGCCCACGGCTGGATGCGCTGGCCGGTCAAGGCGGATCCCGGGATGTCGGTCGTGCGTCAGCGGCTGACGGCCCCGCCGCCGGACAACCCGGCACGGCTGCGCGCGCACCCCGGACGCGAGTGGCTGGTCGTCCTCTCCGGCACCGCGATCCTGTTGCTCGGCCACCGCCGCTTCCGCGTCGAGACCAACCAGTCGGCCGAGTTCCCCACCATGCTGCCGCACGCCCTCGGCGCCGAGTCCGGGCCCTGCGAGGTGCTGGGCATCTTCGACCGGGACGCCCGCCGCGGCCATCAGCGCAGCGCGGCGTCGAGCGGCGACGCGGGTGAGGCCGGCGACGCCGGCTGAGCCCACCGCACGCCGAAGGGGCCCGCCCCGGACGAGGCGGACCCCCACGACATGAGGCTCAGCGGTGTGCCGCCGAGGAGTCCGTCAGCCGGACTGCCCCGCCGCGGCACCGGCCGCGATGAGCTTGCGGTTGATGTCCCGCACCGGGCCGGGCTCGACCTTCACGACCGCGCGGTCGTAGGTCACCAGGCCGTTCAACTCGCCCTCGACATCACTGATCTGCGTGTACACCGAGCCGGAGAGGCTGCCGGCGGCCCCGGGGAGCAGCTGGCTGGTGTTGGCGACGTAGTCCTGCGTCAGCTCCGCGATGGTCGAGGCGTCACCGCCGTAGTTCTGGCCGCCGGAGACGCCCAGGATGTGGCCGGGGATGTTCAGCGAGTACCCGCCGTGCTCACCGTCCACGGCCGCCCGTGTCGCGTCCGGGGACGGCGAGGCGGGTCCGTGGTACAGGTGGTAGTCGATCAGGTCACCGCGTCCCGAATCCCCCTTCGAGGCACAGCAGTTGACACCGGACGCCGGGTCGACCAGCCGGCTCGGGTCCTGCTGCTTGACCGCGTCCGCCAGCGCCCCGGTGGCCTCCTTGCTCTTCTCGCCCCAGCCCTCGTTGGTCATCGTCCAGATGACGATGGACGGGGTGCTGATGTGCTGGTCGACGATCTCGTGGACCTGGTCGGTGAACGCCTGGTCGCTCGCCGCGGTCGCGTTCCCGGCGGCGTTGCGACTCGGCATGTCCTGCCAGACCATCAGGCCGAGCTTGTCGGCCCAGTAGTACCAGCGCGCGGGTTCGACCTTGATGTGCTTGCGCACCGCGTTGAAGCCGAGCTCCTTGTGCAGCTCGAGGTCGGACTTCAGGGCCGCGTCGGTCGGGGCGGTGTAGATGCCGTCGGGCCAGAAGCCCTGGTCGAGCGTGGCCAGCACATAAGTGGGCTTGCCGTTCAGCTCGATCTTGTTGACTCCGCCGACCTTGCCGACCGAGATCGAGCGCATGCCGAAGTAGGAGCCGACCTCGTCGTGCCAGCGCCCCTGCCCCACCATGACCTTGAGGTCGTACAGGAAGGGGTGGTCCGGACTCCACAGCTCCGGATGCGGGATGGCCAGCCGCAGCTGGGTGCCGACGGTGCCGATGACGGTGCCCACGGGCTTGTGGTCCGCGTACGCGGTGGCCACCACCCGGGTCGAGGCGGGGGTGCCGGCCGACGGGCGCACGGTCACCGACAGGGACTGGTCGGGCACGTTGGGCGTGAGCACCAGGGAGTCGACGCTCGCCTCGGGCACCGGCTCCAGCCACACCGTCTGCCAGATGCCGGAGGTGGCCGTGTACCAGATGCCGCTCGGGCTGCGGGACTGCTTGCCGGTCGGCGTCTGGTCGTCGGTGGTGTCCTTGACCTTCAGCAGGACGGTCTGCGGACCGGTCGTGGTGACGGCGTCGGTCACGTCGGCGGTGAACGCCTCGTACCCGCCGACGTGGTGGGCGACCTGCTTGCCGTTGACGTAGACCCACGTCTCGTAGTCCACGGCCCCGAAGTTCAGGTGCAGCCGGTTGCCCGAGCCGATCCGCCAGTTGTCGGGCACGGTGAACGTGCGCTGGTAGAGCGACCAGTCGTGGTGCGCGGCGACGCCGGACAGCGGCGCCTCCATCGGGTAAGGCACCAGGATCTTGCCGCTCAGCTTGCCGTCGGGGAGCGGCGCGGTCTCGTCGGTGGCCTGGAACTGCCAGGTGCCGTTGAGGTTCTGCCACTTCTCACGGGTCAGCTGCGGCCGCGGGTAGTCGGGCAGGGCGTTGGAGGGGCTGACGTCCTTGGCCCACTTGGTGGCGAAGTACCAGGTGGAGTCGTTGGTCGCCAGTCCGGAGAAGAGCGGCACGGCACCGTTCGCCGTGGCCAGCCCGCCCAGGCCGTCGTAGCTGATCCGGACGTCGGAGTGGAGGGACGCCGGGATGTCGGAGGCGCCCGCCGTCAGCACGAGCTTCGAGGCGTCGGAGGGGTCGAGGGAGACCCCGGGGGACCAGCGGTTGGCGCCCGCGATGACCGCCAGGTGCTTGCCGAGGTCGGCCGGCAGCGCGGACACCTTACCGGGCAGCTGCACGGTCGCCGTCTTGCCGGACGCGGCGACCACGGCGTCGACGGGCGACGGCGTGTAGCCGGCGGGCAGGTGCAGCGCGGAGTCGGGGATCGCCTGCCGGGTGATGCCGGGGCCCGACCACTCCGTGCGGATGTACGCGCCGCCGTTGCCCTGGTTGTAGTCGTACGCCAGGGTGTGCAGGCCGGCGGTCAGCGTGATGGGCTGCGACGTCGTCTGCACGTCCCAGTCGGTCGTCCAGTGGTCGATCACGCTCGACCCGTCGAGCGACATCCGGAAGCCGTTGTCACCCTTGATGTAGAACGTGTAGGTGCCGCCGGCCGGGACGTCGAGCATGCCGGTCCAGTGCACGGCCACGTTCTCCGTGGAGCCCGCGTAGCTGCGCAGGGTCGGGAGCAGGTCGGGGACGTTCAGCGACGGCTCGACACCGGTGCTGCTGTACTGGGCGAAGTCCAGCGAGGTCGCGTTGGAACTCAGGTAGTAGTCGGCTCGCAGGCCCTGGGCCGTGGTGGCGGCCGCGGCGCTGTCGGACGGCGTCTGGACGGCGCCCGCCGCGGCCGGGGTCAGCAGGGCGGCGCCCAGCAACAGCGGTGCGAGGGCGGCCAGTCGGCGTCGGGTCGGCATACGGAATCTGCCTGGTCTCACTGCGGATACACCTCTCCGTGGGAGAACGCGGTGTGGGGGAAGACGGTGGAGCCGCGTGGCTCCACCATCTTTCCAACGTTAGAAATTTGGGGGTCGGGAAGCATGAAACCAGCAGGTTTCACCGGCGTCTACCCCCCTGTGCGAACTCTGTGACCGGCCCCCCTCGCAGGCGCCCGGAAGCCCACCATGAGGCCGGCAGGGTGTCGCCACGGTGAGTGACGTGCCGTCAACCGCCCCCGCGTCAGGTCATGCTGGCCGGTGGGAGGCGTGGAAGCCCTAAGACACCGCGCTTCGCGAGCTCGCGAACGAGTCCTGGAGCACCCGGTGTCCGCCGCCTTCCACCGGGCGACGAGCGGCACCGAGAGTGACCCCGAAGTGCCCTCCCAGGTGCCCCGGAGAGCCGAGACTTCTCTTCATCGTTGGAAAGAGAAGAGGTGGCTCGGAGCTCCTGCCTGCTCCGCCTGCCGTGGGGCCCGACAGGGGGCGCGGTCAGGGCTTGATGGTGAGGACGGCCCGGTTGCCCGTCCCCGCGGCGGCGGTGAACGTGAAGTGCTTGGACGCCGTGTCGTAGGCCACCGCTCCGACGCTGCCGCCCGACGCCGTGACGGACGGCTTGCGCGGGGCCCAGCCGTGCAGGGTCACCGGCCCCTCCCCCGCCGCGAAGGCGATGGTGGCGTGGACGCTGCCGTCGTCACTGAGGTGTTCGACCCGCTTGGCGCCGTGGGCGACGAACTTCCCGGCGTCACCGAGGAAGGCGATACCGGAGTCACCGACGGGCGCGACCACCCAGTACGTGCCGTCGCCGACGGTGGCGTTCACGGTGCCGCCCGGAGAGACCAGGGTGCCGGTGCCGCCGTAGTAGTCGTAGGCGTAGGCCCGCCCGTTCACACCCAGTTCGGTCAGGGTGAACGAGGCCTCCTGCGACATGCCGGTCGGCACGGAGCCCTGGGTGACGCCCAGCCAGTCGATGTTGCCGCCGCTGGCGCCGGTGGCGGTCGCGCGCACGGTGTTCGCCCCGGCGGACAGGGTGACGGTCAGGCCCACGACGCTCCACGACGTCCACCAGCCGGTGGAGGGGAACGACAGGCTGCGGGCCTCGCCGCCGTTCACCGTGACCGCGAGCGGCCGGTCGGTGAACGAGGCGTTGGCGTACCGGAACTGCAGGGTGTACGTGCCGGCGGCGGGCGCCTGCACGGTCCACTCGACGAAGTCGCCGTCGGCGTGCTGGTAGTCGGCGTAGCCGCTGCCCGTGTAGCCGGACTGGTCGTGGTTGACGACCGCCCCGGAGAGCTTCGCGCTCTCGGCCTGGTAGACCTGCTGCGGGGTGACGAACTGCCGGGCGTACGCGAAGACATAGCGGTAGGTCAGCCCCTGGTGGGCGACATGCGTGGCGGCGACCATGGCCGGCATCCTCCCGGCCCCCTCACCGACGTAGGTCGCGTCGGTGGGCACGACCGGCACGTCCGGCTTGACGATGATCCCGTCGGGGCGCACCGCCTGGAAGAGATGGCCCGCGTCGATCTTGCCCAGCGAGTCGCCGACGCCGACCGGTCCGGCCGAAAGCGTCGCCAGCAGCAGGTTGTTGAGCTCGCCGCTCATGAACACGTCCACCCACGGCCAGATCCCGAGCGAGCCCGCGAGCTGCGAGTCGTAGAGGAACATGTCCCACTTCGGCCGGTCGAAGCGGTCGTCGCTCACCCGGATCGTGGTGAGGTTGGCGTAGCGCGTGCTCTGCAGGTAGTCGCGGGGCAGCGCCATGCAGTACTGGAGGTCCAGGCCGTCGCCGGCGGCGTGGTGGGCCATGGTGTCGAAGAACGCGTCGGCGTCGGTGAGGTTCTCGGCGGGCTTGGCGTTGTTGCAGAGCCAGTCCTGCTCGTAGACGACCACTCCGGCGTCCCGTAGGTAGTCCATGCGGTTCTGCCAGAAGGCCGGGTCGATGACGACGTTGTTCGAGAACGTGTACTGGCCGTGGTAGGGGCTGGACTTGTCCATCCACCGGGCGTGGGTGACCAGCGGCATCGCCAACTGCTGCTGGAACGCCTTGAGTCCGTCGGGGAACAGCTCCTTGTCCGCCTCGTAGAGCGAGGTGCCGTCCGGCAGGTCGTTCCAGTCCCCGTTCGGGCCCTTGGGGTACCACCAGCTGTCGAGCTGCATGTAGCCCATCGGGATCTTCTGGGACGCCCACTCGTCGCGGACCGCCAGCAGGGTGCCGGTGTAGCCCTTGGACTGCTCGTACGCGTAGTAGTAGTCCGCACCGTTGTCGGTCCAGTAGCCGAGCGTACTGAGCACCACGCCCGCGTCGTTGGCCGGCAGCGGTTTGCCGGCGAGCCTGGTCAACGCGGTGCCCCACGCGCGATGGGCGGCGCCGACACCGGACTTGGTGGAGAGGATCGTCTGCCGGGTGTAGCCGGCCGGCAGGGTTCCGATCGAGCTGATCACTCCCGCCTTGATCGAGCCGTCGCCGCCCTGAGAGGTCTGGGCCTCCTGGAAGTGGTTCGCGGCCGACACGATGAAGGTGTCGCCCGCGTCGTCGAAGAACACCCAGGGGCTGTCCGACGCTCCGGCGAAGGTGTTGAACTGGAACCGCCCGAAGCAGTCGCTGTGGCTCAACTGGTGGGCGAGCCTCGGGTATCCGGTGAAGGTCGGGAACGGGTTGCCGTTGGCGCCCGCGTTGACGTACGTGTCGGTGAAGACGACCGAGGACGCTCCGTCGTAGACCCGGATGCCGCCCTTCCTGGCCCCGGACTGAAAGGTGAACGTGGTCTCGGTGTACGGGCCGAGCGGGTCCGATCCCTGTGTGGTCGCGATGGCGGTCGCCGCCGAGCCGAGCGAACCGCCGAAGGTCCATTTCAGGACGTTGGCGGTCACCTGCCAGGCACCGGACGGCTGCACGGTGGCCTTCAGGGCGCGCGGCCCGGTGGCACCGCCCGGCACGGCGGTGCTCGCGCTCGCCCGGCCCGCCGCGGCGGTCAGCGGCAGGACTAGGGCGGCGGACCCGAGACCGGCGACCCTGATGAAGTCGCGACGGTTGATTCCGGTCATGAGGTGCTCCTCGTCTCGTTGCGGCGCAGCGGAGCCGGCGCAGGCTCCGCTGACGTGTCGTGGAACGGCACACGACCCGGGGACGGAGAGCGTCGGGGTCGCGGCAGGAGGCGGTGCTCGTCACGGCGGTGCCGGAAATGCGCCGGGCAGAGGAGGGCGGTCGGCCGTGCGCGGCCGTGCCAGCCGGCGCACGAGGTGCCCTTCACCCAGCGAGGGGAGATGGGGCACAGTGTGCTGTCGTGTTTCTTTTGAGGTCAAGACTCAAGGCAAAGAAACAGTTCCCAACATCAGTCCCGCGCCGACAAGGCCCAGGCCGGGCGGTGTTCACGGTCCGTCAGAATTTTCAGCCAGGCCGCGCTGGTTCATCGACATGAACGCCGGGGGTGAGTGCGACGCGACGCGACGGCAGGCGCGATGACACTCCTGCGGGGTTGACCCTCCGTCACGCGGCGGTTAGCGTCGCATCCCGTCACGGTTCACAAGTCGGATCACTGTTCATCTACATGACCTGCTCGGCCCCGGGTGCCGGCGCGACGTGCCGGCACGTGCCGCCCGGGAGCGCATCCCTCACCTCCAGGGAGTCACGCATGCCGCGAACCACAGCACCAGCCTTCACCTGCCCGCCGCGTACCCCTGCGCGCCACGCGGGTTGGCCGCCGCCCGCAGCTCCCCGGTCGCCGGGTCGCGGGTGACGGTCGACAGACGTCCCAGCGTCCAGGGACCGGAAACCGTCACCGCGTGCCCGCGGCGCCGCAGCTCCGCGACGGCCTCGCCTCCGACGCGTTCCTCGACGACCAGACCGGCCGGCGTCCAGGTGCGCGGCCAGAAGGAACTCGGCACGGCGGTGGTGTGGAACGCCGGTGCGTCGATGGCCTCCTGGGGATCGAGACCGTGGACGAGGGTCCGGATGAGATAGAGCAGCTGCCACTGGTCCTGCTGGT
Source organism: Actinacidiphila acidipaludis (assembly GCF_019890725.1). GTDB lineage: Bacteria > Actinomycetota > Actinomycetes > Streptomycetales > Streptomycetaceae > Actinacidiphila > Actinacidiphila acidipaludis. The sequence continues at coordinate 16,910 of NZ_JAINZZ010000027.1, read as the reverse complement.
CTCCCCCGGGCGTCCCGAGCGCGGCGACGGGCTGTCCGTCGCGCAGCAGCAACGTGGGGCTGAGCGTGGTACGCGGCCGCCGGCCGGGCGTCAGGTACGAGGGCGCCGCCGGATCCAGCCACGTCATCTGCAGCCGCGTGCCGAGGGCGAAGCCCAGGGACGGGATCGCCGGTGAGGACTGCAGCCAGCCGCCCGAAGGCGTGGCGGCGATGATGTTCCCCCAGCGGTCGACGACGTCGAGGTGACAGGTGTCGCCGCGGGTCTCCCCGTTCCGCGCCACGGTGGGTTCGCCGGCGCCCGCGGTCCCGCCGCCGGTGGCCGCCGCGTTCTCCTCGCCGTCCTCACCGTCCACGGTCAACGGCGGTACGAACGGCGTGATGCCGATGTCGCCCGGCCGGAGCCGCGTCGAGGCCTCGTCGGTGATGAGCGCGGCGCGGCGGGCGGCGTAGGCGGGATCGAGCAGACGCTCCAGGACGCTCGCCGCGCGGTCCGGCGGCAGGTGCCCGTAGTACGCCTCGCGGTCCGCCATCGCGAGCTTCATCGCCTCGGTGACGGTGTGGATGCCGAGCCCGGTCGACAGGTCGATCCGGCTGTCGCCGACATGGTCGAGGATGCCCAGGGTCTGGAGGAGCACCGGCCCCTGGGACCACAGGCCCGCCTTGGCCACGGTCACCCCGCGGAAGACGGCTGTGACCGCGGGCTCGGTCGCGGGCACGAAGTCCGCGAAGTCCTCCGCCGTGATGACCCCGGCGTGGTCGCACCCGCACGAGTGGCGGTGCGGCCGGGCGGCGAACTCCGCGGCCTGCTCGGCGACGAAGCCCCGGGTCCACGCGGTCCGGGCCGCTTCGACGCGGTCCGTCCGGGTCGTGCCGCCGGCCGCGGCGAGCCGCCGCAGGGTCGCCGCGTAGGCGGGGTTCGTCAGGGTCCCGTTCGGCTCCGGCACCTTGCCGCCCGGCATCCAGAGAGCGTAAGAGGTCGTCCAGTGCTCGCGGAACAGACCCTCCACCGCGGCGATGGTGCGCGCCAGTTGGGGAACCACCGGAAAGCCCCGCTCGGCGTAGTGAGCGGCGTAGGCGAGGACGTCGGCGACCTCCCACGTACCGTGACGGGCCAGCAGCCAGAGCCAGGAATCGACGGCGCCGGGCACGGCCGCGGCGAGAGCACCCGCCCCCGGCACGCGGTCCATGCCCTGGGCGCGCAGGTGCTCGACGGTCGCGCCGCGGGGCGCGTGGCCCTGGCCCGCCAGGACCCGCGGCGCGGGGTCCTCGGCGGTGGCGAACACCGCCACGAGGTCTCCTCCGGGCCCGTTCAGGTGCGGTTCGGCCACGTGCAGCACGAAGGCCGCGGCCACCGCGGCGTCGAAGGCGTTGCCGTCGCGTTCGAGGACGGACTGCGCCGTCGCGGTGGCCAGCCAGTGCGTGGCGGCGCTCATCCCGAACGAGCCGCGCAGCGTCGGACGGGTCCGCGGGAGAGCGGAGTCCGGCTGCGGCGAGGAGGTGCTCATGGTGTCTCTGCTCTCCTTCGGACGGACGGCGATCGTGGCCGGGCGGGGCGTACGCGAGGACCCGGGCGGGGCGTACGCGAGTATGCCGCCGCGGCCCGGCGGGGAACACAGCGGGACCGCCGGCGACCGGGCGCGGGCCACCCGGGCCGTCGGGCCGACCGCCCGCGGACCACGGCGCAGTTCGCGCAGGGGGGTTGACGCCGGTGAGGGGCGGTGCCAAGAATGACCCGCATCTGACAACGTTGTCGAGGAGGTGCCGGCCCCCGGCGCCCAGGTTGGAGCCACCGTGCACGACCCCGCAGCCCCGATGGGCCGCCGCCGCTTCGCCCAACTGGCAGGTCTCACCGCGCTGCTGGCCGCCGCGCCGGTGACGCTCGCGACCGCCTCGCCGGCCCGGGCGGCCGCCGCCGACGGCACACAGGCCGCGGGCATCGCCCCGTCCAGCACCCCGCCGGACCCGGTGGCCGCCGTCTACCACCAGGTGCTGCTGCGCCACACGCGATGGACCGAGACGCAGTGGAACGCCTCGGCCGGCCACTACACGGCCACCGACTTCGGCTTCGCGGTCGTGCTCGGGCACGCCCTGCTGCTGACCCGGGGCGGCTACGACGCCGACGTCGCCGGGATCGACGAGGCCACCCTGCGCTCGCGCACCCTGGCCACCATCAAGCACTTCGCCGCCTCCAACCGCCTGACGGGCGGCACCGAGTGGGGCAAGACGCTGTTCTTCGACACCACCTTCCAGCTCTACTTCGTACTGGCCGCCCGGCTGCTGTGGGACCAGCTCGACGCCGCGACTCAGGCCGACGTCGACACCATCGTCCGCGAACAGGCCGCCTACACCACCTCGTTGGGGTCCGGCAACGACCCGCTGTCGGGGAGCTGGACGCCGGACGGGCTGCGCGGCAACCACGTCGGCGACACCAAACTCGAGGAGATGGGCGTCTACGCCCAGTCCCTGGCGCCCGCGCTGGCCTGGGCGGCCGACGACCAGCGGTACTCCGCCTGGGACTCCTGGTACGGCACCTGGAGCCGCAACGAGACCGGCCTGCCCGCCGCCGATCTGGCCAACCCGGCGGTCGTGGACGGCGTCCCGGTCAGCGACAACACCGCGCAGAACCTCTACGACACGTTCATCGTGGAGAACCACGGCTCGTTCGGCCCGCACTACCAGTGCGAACTGTGGCGCACCTCCGGCCGCAACACCATCCACTTCCTGACCGCCGGCCGCCCGCTGCCCGAGGTACTGTCCGCCCAGCCCAACGCGGACCGGCTGTGGGCCTCCACGCTCGCGGTGATGAGCGACTCGGGCGAGCCGCTGATGCCCATGGTCAACGACCGTGAGCACCTGTACGGCCGCGACGTGATCCCCGTGGCGTTCCTCGCGCAGGTACTGGGCGACCGGGCCGCGGCGCGCGCCGAGGCCGCGCTCGCCGAGCGGCTGCCCGCCTACCAGGCGTACGCGCCGGCCGACCGGATCACGAAGTTCTCCGGGGAGCCGAAGTACGAGCCCGAGGCCCGTGCCGAAGTGGCCATCAGCTACCTGCTGCACGAGTGGCGGGCCGCCCAGCGCGAGAGCGTGACCGCGCTCACCGAGGAGGAGCTGTTCCGCCGTGCGGCGGGCGTCACCGACTTCGGCACCGGCCCCGGACTGGTCGCCCACCAGTCGCCGCGGGCCTGGGCGGGCGCGGTCACCAAGCCGGGCTTCGTGAAGTTCGCGTGGCAGCCGGCCCACGACGACTGGCTGTTCTCCCTCAGCGGCAGCACCCCGATGTTCCTGCCCGCCACTTCTGGCACGGTCACCTCCCGCACCGTCGCCACCTCCACCGAACTGCGCGACGGCCTCGACGCCAGCGCGGTGCTGCTCGCCCTGGACAACGGCTACGCGGGGTTCACGACGCTGCCCGGCGGCGAGGTCGTCTACGCCACCAGCGGCACGGCGGTCGGCGAGGGCCGGATCGAGGTGTTCAACCTGACCATGCCGGGCGTCGCCGGGCTGGCCGGCAGCCGCACCTACACCGCCGCGGAGGGCTCGGCCACCGTGGCGTCCGCCGACTCCGGCAACGCGGGACATCCCACGGCCGGGCCGCGCACCGACAACCTGACGTTCTCCCGCGGCACTTACCGCTATCTGCGGATGCTGGGGCGCCGCGGCCACCCCAAGTACGGGTACTCGCTCTACACGTTCGAGGTGCACGACGGCGCCTCCGGCCCGGACCTGGCCCGGGGGGCCGTGGTGGCCGCCTCGTCCGCGGACACCGGCAAGGGCGCGGCGCTGGCCGTGGACGGCAACGCCACCACGCGCTGGGCGGTCTCGGTCGCCGAGCGCACGCGTGCCGACAGCTGGCTGGAGGTGGATCTCGGGGCGCCGGCCGCGGTGGACCGAGTCACGCTGAGCTGGGAGACCGCCGCCGGTCAGGCCTACACCGTGCAGGGATCGGCCGACGGTTCGGACTGGACCGACCTGGTCGCCTATCCGCCGGCCGACCTCAGCAGCCGCGGCGGGTGGATCAGCGTCGACGGCCGGGCCGGGTTCGTCGTCCGTGGCGGCGCCAACCCCCTCGCGGTGTACGGCGACACGGTGATCCTGTCGGACGGGCCGGTCGCGCCGCTGCTGGTCGAGGGACTGCCGGACGGCTCACCGGCGGCGGTGGCGGCCGCGGCCGCGCGACCGGCTCCCGGGACCGGACACGACGCCGTGCGGGCCTCCACCGCAGGCGGCCACCTGAGCCTGTTCAACCTCTCGGCCGCGGCGGTCGCCACGGACGTCGACGTGCCGCAGGACACCCGCGAGGTGACCCTGTTCGCCGGCAGCCAGACGGTGACCGCGCGGGGCACCACGGTCAAGGCCGCGCTCGGCGCGGCGAGCGCGGCCGTGGTCCCGGCCCGTGCCGTGCTGCGCGGCCTGGACGGGCCGCTGCCCGCGGGGCTCAACGCCGAGGTACGCGACGCGGCGACCGTGGTGCTCAGCGGCCCCGACTGCCGGGTGGAGATCGCCGCCCCCGACGGCTGCACGGTCCACGTCACCCTGCGCGGCGGGCGGGCCCGGACGGCCACGCTGCCGGACGTGACGCCCTATCCGCTGGACGACCTGGCGCTGGGCCGGGTCACCTTCCCGACCTCGCCGCTGCCGGCCGGCATGTCCGACCCGGCAGCCGCGGTCGACGGCGACCCGGGCACGGCGTGGACGCCCGGTGAGCACGGCCGGATGGTCGTCGACCTGGGCGCGGCCGTGCCGCTCGGCGCCGTCACCGCTCGCTGGACCGGGGGCCGCACACCCGGCGCACGCGTCGAGACGAGCACGGACGGGCTGACGTACCAGCAGGCCGGGACGCTGTCCGTGCACGGCGACATCTCGTCGCTGACGCTGTCCGGACAGGCCCGGTACGTCGCCCTCGCGGTCACCGACGGCGGCACGCCGCGCGACGCACGGCTGGTGTCCCTGACGGTGACAGGCGCGCGGTGAGCGTGCGCGCCCGGATCTGAGAACCCGCCGCCGGCCGGGCCGTCCCCCCGGCCGGCGGTGTTCCCGGCCTCAGATGGAGCCGACGACCTTGCGCGGGGTCACGCGGACGACCACCCGCTCGGCGTCGTCCCCGGACGCCGGGTTGAAGTCCGCGTAGTCCTTCCCGGTGTACTTCAGCGACAGCCGGTTGATCAGCTCCTGCCCACCCTCCGTGGTGAGGGTGGCGGTGCCCCGGACCTCGGCGTAGTTGTAGGGGTCGTCCGCCGGGTTGATCATGATGTTCACCCGCGGGTCGCGCCGGAGGTTCTTCTCCTTGCGCCGGTCCACGGTCGTGGAGAACAGCAGGTCGTCGCCGTCCCGCAGCAGCCACACGACGGACTGCTGCGCGCTGCCGTCGGGCTGGACGGTGGCCACGACCGCGAAGACGCGGGTCTCGTCGACGAGCTTCCTCAGTGCTTCCGACAGTGCCATGGTTGCCCTTCCTCGTTCACCGGGGGTCGCGGTTCAGCGTACCCACGGTGATCCACGGCAAGGGTCCGCGACGCCGCTCAGCAGTCGGATCGCCGCAGGCGGGCGCCCCCGGTGGGCCCGTGCGTGATCCGCGCCACGACGGTTCGGGACGGGCAGCGGGCACTTCGGGCCACCGGCGACCACGCGGCCCGCCGTGGCTCGACGATGAAGCCAGAACCGTGGATTCCGCGTCGGTTCTCGCTGCTCGCAGCCTCCCGAGGAGCGCTGATGATGCCGCGGCCCGGCCGGCCCCGGCCAGGGCGGCTGGAGTGCTGCGGCTGTTCGCCGCCGTTTCGAAGGAGTTCCGTTGATGAAGACCGTCACCCACTGGATCGCAGGCAAGCCCTTCCCAGGGCTCCCGGCCGCTTCGGACGCCTCCCGCGCCTGGGGCCCGGTGACCGACCCCGCGACCGGAGAGGTCACGGCCCGGGTCGCGATGGCCGGTCCCGCCGAGGTCGACGCCGCGGTCGCCGCGGCGAAGCAGGCCTACGCCGGCTGGCGCGGGTCCTCCCTCGCGCAGCGGACGGCCGTCCTGTTCCGGTACCGCGCCTTGCTGGATGCCCGGCGGGACGAGATCGCCGCGCTGATCACCGCCGAGCAGGGAAAGGTGCACGCGGACGCGTTGGGCGAGGTGGCTCGTGGTCTGGAGATCGTCGAACTGGCCTGCGGGCTTGGTACGGCACTCCAGGGCGACATGTCCGCACAGGTGCCGGGCCAGGCCGACGTGGCGTCGATCCGGCAGCCACTCGGCGTGGTCGTCGGCATCTCGCCGTTCAACTTCCCGGCGATGATCAGCATGTGGATGTTCCCCATGGCGATCGCCTGCGGGAACACGTTCGTGCACAAGCCGAGCAGCAAGGCCCCGTCCGCCTCCGTGCTCCTCGCGGAACTCGCGGCCGAGGCGGGCGTGCCCGAGGGCGTGCTCAACATCGTGCAGGGTGACGAGGTGGCGGTGAACGCGCTGCTCGACCACCCGGACGTGGCGGCTGTGTCGTTCGTCGGCTCCACTCCGGTCGCCCGTCACGTCTACCGCCGGGCCTCAGCCGGCGGCAAGCGGGTCCAGGCCCTGGGCGGTGCGAAGAACCACATGCTGGTCATGCCCGACGCCGACCTCGACGCGGCCGCCGACGCCGCGGTGAGCGCCGCGTACGGCTCGGCGGGACAGCGTTGCATGGCGGTCTCCGTGGTGGTCGCGGTCGGTGAGGCCGGAGACGCCCTGGTGAGCCGGATCGCCGAGCGCGCCGTGAAGGTCACCGTCGGCCCGGGCGACGACCCGGCGTCCACGATGGGCCCCCTGGTCACGCGGGCGCACCGCGACGACGTCGCGGCGTATGTCGCGGGCGCGGCCGCCCAGGGAGCCGAAGTGGTCCTCGACGGCCGGGACTTCACCGTCGAGGGCCGGGAGAACGGGTTCTGGATGGGTGTCTCGCTCCTCGACAAGGTCAGCACGGACTCGGACGCCTACCAGAACGAGATCTTCGGCCCCGTGCTGTGCGTGGTCCGCGCGGAGAGCTACGACGAGGCCATCGGGCTCATCAACGCCTGCCGCTACGGCAACGCCAGTTCGATCTTCACCCGTGACGGCGGCACGGCCCGCAGGTTCCAGTGGGAGGTCGAGGCGGGGATGGTCGGTGTGAACGTGCCGATGCCGGTTCCGGTGGGGCACCACTCCTTCGGGGGCTGGAAGGACTCGGCCTTCGGTGACCACCGCATGTACGGAAGTGAAGCCGTGCACTTCTACACACAGGGCAAGGTCATCACGAGCAGCTGGCCCGACTCCCCCTCGCCGCGCTGACCGCGGACCGGTCCGGACCGGCTCGCAGGCCGCGGATGGGCACGCCGGCGCCTCACGGCCGGCACTGGGCGGCGGCGTGCTCCGGGGAGACCGGACGGGTGCGGGCCAGCAGGAGGGCGATGTCGTCCTGGCCGCTCACCGTGCCGGGGCCCCGATCGGGACCGGCGACGAGCGACGGCGCCGCGTCCCGCCAGGCCTGCGGTGTCATGAAGCTGATCACGTGCGAGGAGAACGCGTCGAGCGAGGTGCTGGGCCCGCGCAGCGCGGCGCGCAGCCGCTCCATCCCGGCGTCGAGGTCGGCGTCGCGCGTCTCGATCAGGCCGTCCGTGTACAGGGCGATGATGCTGCCCGCGGGCACCGGGACGGTCAGCGAGTCGTAGGACATGGCCCCCACGCCGATGGGCGGCCCGGTGGGCACGTCGGGGAAGACCACGTCGCCGTCCGGGCGGACGAGGGCCGGCAGCGGGTGCCCGGCCGACGCGATCGCGCAGCGGCATTCGACCGGGTCGTAGACCACGTACGCGCAGGTGCAGGCCATCACCCGGCCCAGGGCGTCGTTCCCGGAGCTGCGGTCGTTCATCAGGCCGGCCCTGCGGTCGAGGCGGGCGAGGACCTCCTCGGGCGGCAGGTCGAGGTCGGCGAGTGTGGCGGTGACCGTGCGCAACTGGCCCATCAGCGCTGCGGCGTTGATGCCGTGGCCCACGACGTCGCCGATGACGAGGCCGACCCGGGCGTCCGGCAGCGGCACCACGTCGAACCAGTCGCCGCCGACGCCCTCGTGGATGTCGGAGGGCAGGTAGCGCGAGGACAGTTCGACGCCCGGGCCGCCGCTCAGCTTCCCCGGCAGCAGGTCGCGCTGGAGGGCCAGGGCGGCGGTGTGCTCGCGGGTGTAGCGGCGGGCGTTGTCCAGACTGAGCGCGGCCCGGCCCACGAGCTCCTCGAACAGCATCCGGTCGTCGCGGGTGAACGGCGCGCGGTTGTCGTGCCGGACGAAGATGGCCTCGCCGAGGATGGTCCCGCTCGCGCGGATGGGGACGATGACCAGCGAGTGGATCCCGAGCTGTGCGATCCGCTCGGCGCGTCGCGGGTCCTGGTCGAGCCAGGTACCCGGCGAGGTGTCCAGAACAGGTTCGAAGTGCGTCCGGCCCGAGTACAGCGCCCGGGTGAAGGGCGACGAGGGCGGGACGAACACCGGGTCGCCGATGCTCCAGATGGCCTCCGGCATGCCGTTCCTGCTGGAGGCGGCCCCGGCCCGGCGGAAGATGGGCAGGCTGTCCGGGGAGGTCTGCAACCGCTCCAGCGGCGGCTCGTGGCCGAAGGGGACGGATTCGGCCAGGTCCACCGTCGCGTAGTCCGCCAGCAGCGGGACCACGGCGTCGGCCAGTTCCTGCGCGGTCCGGCCGACGTCGAGGGTGGTGCCGACCCGGCCGCCCATCTCGGCGAGCGCCAGCAGGTGCTGGCGGACCCGCGACGTCTCGATGTCGGTGCTCATCGTGCAGACCCCGAGCGGACGGCCGTCCGGGCCCTCGATGCGGAAGTAGGAGGCGGTCAGGCGGCGTTCGTGGTCCTCGCCGGGCACCTGCCAGGTGTACTCCCGCTCGATCACCGGCCGGCCGGTCTCCAGCACCTGCCGCATCGCTCCGGTGATCCCGGGCCCCGCCGTGCCGAGCGGCAGCTCGGTCACCAACTGGCCCAGCCGGCGCCGGCCGAGGGTGCCGTCCAGCCGGGCGGCGGCGCTGTTGAGCCAGATGCAGCGCAGATCGGTGTCCCAGATCGACAGCGCCACGGGCGACCGGGCCAGCAGCGCGGCGGCCACGGGGACGCCGGCCGGCGGCCACGCGGAGACGCCGGAGGGGTCGACGGCGGTCACGAACCAGTAGCCGCTGTGGTCGCCGGACATCGGCGACGTCTCGATGTCCGCCTTGACGGTCGTGCCGTCCTTGGCCCGCAGGCACACGGTGCCGCACCAGCGGCGGCCGGCGCGCGCCAGCCGGGACCACCGGGCCACGGGGCCGGCCGCGTCCTCGTCGGCCATCAGCATCGCGACAGACCGGCCGACCACCTCGTCCGCGCGGTGGCCGAGCATCCGTTCGGACATCTGGGTCCAGCCCACGAGCACGCCCCGCTCGTCCACCACCGCGGCCGCCGGGCCCGCCGGCCGCTCGCCGTCCCACGCGGGCCGGCCGGAGGGCACAGCCGTGCGGGGCCGCCCTGTGGGCGCGGACCGGGAACGCCTGCTCTGTGCCTCCATGCCTCCACTCCCCTGGGCCGGGCGGCCGGCCCGCTCCCCGAGCGGACCTCCCCGAGCGGACGAGAACGCCTGCCAGGCCGTGAACGCCATCGGCGATTGCGTCGCCGGCCTGTATCGGGCGTTCTCTTGTGTCGAGAATAACCCGAATAGTCCGTTCTTCGTCTCTGATACCCCCGGGGTATCAGAGACGACGGAAGAGGTCTTGGACGGGGGTCCCGCGGGCGGCGCACGCTGTCAGGCGAGGGCACCGGACGGCGCCCGGTCATCGACGAAGGACAGGAGCCACACGATGAAGATCTTCCTCACCGGCGGTTCGGGATACATCGGCAAGGCCACGATCGGCGCGCTGGTCCGGCACGGACACTCCGTCGAGGCGCTGGTACGCAGCGACCGCTCCGCCGGGACGGTCGCGGCCAGCGGCGCGACACCCGTGCACGGCGGGCTGGGAGACCTGGCCGTCCTGAACGCCGCGGCGGCCCGCGCGGAGGCGGTGGTACACCTCGCGCAGGCCGAGACCGGCGACGAGGACCTCGCGGCCGCCACCGCTATGCAGGACGGGATCGGCAGCGGCACCTACGTGCACACCGGCGGCACCTGGGTCTACGGCGACACCCAGGGGGTCGTGGACGAGACCGCCCCGTGGAACCCGCCGCCGGTGGTGGCATGGCGCAGGCCCGTCGAGGACGCGGTCCTGGGGCGGGCGGACCAGGGCGGGCGGCCCGTGATCGTGCGGCCCGGCCTGCTCTACGGCGGCGAGAACCGGCTGATCGACCTGTTCTACACACGGCCCGGCCAGGAGGCTGGCGCCATCGCGTACATCGGGGACGGCGCCAACCACTGGGCGCTGGTCCATGTCGACGACATCGCGGAACTGTACGCCGCCGCCCTCCGGGCGAAGCCGGGTTCGGTCTACGCGGGCGTGGGCGGCGTGAACCCCACCGCCAAGGAGTGCTCGCTGGCCGTCGCCAGGTCCGTGGGGCTCGACGGCAGCGTCGCGTCCATCACGCTGGAGGAGGCCCGGGAACGGATGGGGCCGGTGGCCGACGCCTTCGCCCTGGACCAGCAGGTCACGCCGGCGCGTGCGGTCGCGGAGCTGGGCTGGAAGCCCGCGCACACCGACCCGCTGGCCGTGCTCGCCGGGCGCGGCTGACCGGCGGAGCGGGGGCGGGCAACTGCCGGGTCGTGGCCGGTACCGGGCGCGGCGGGCGACAATGGGCGGACGGGGCGCCGTCCCGGGAAGGTGGGCGGGTGAGTCCGGGTGGACCTTGATCTGCGCAAGCTCCGCTACTTCGTCGCGGTGGCCGAGGAGATGCACTTCGGCCGCGCCGCCGAGCGGCTGCACATCGCCCAGCCCGTGCTGTCCCGGCAGATCCGGAGCCTGGAGGAGGACCTGGGGGCGGCGGTCTTCGACCGCGATCGCCGGGGCACTCTGCTCACCCCCGCCGGGGAGCAACTGCTGGAGGACGCCGTCCCGTTGCTCGCCTCGGCCCAGGCACTGACCCGGCGGGTGACGGCCGCCGCCCGGGCCGCCCCGACGCTGACGATCGGCTTCATGCCGGGCATCACCCTCACGCCGGCGACACTCGCCTTCGCCGAACGCCATCCGGGCGTCGAGGTCCGCCTCCTGCGGACGACCTGGAACGACCAGGTGACGGTGCTGCTGGACGGCCGCGCGGACGTCGGCGTCGTGCGGCTCCCGATCGACCCACGGGGCCTGCGGGTCCGCCCGCTCTTCCGGGAACCGCGGGTGGTGATGCTGCCGGCCGGCCACCGCCTGGCGAGCCGGGAGTCGGTCACCGTGGGAGAACTCGCCGCCGAGCACCTGCTCCAGGATCCCGACGCCGTACCCGAGTGGCGGGACGTGGCCCTGGAACTGCGCGGCCGGCAGCGGCCCGAGGTACGGGTGATCCACCAGGTGGAGGAGAAGCTGGAGTTGGTGGCCTCGGGGGCGGGCATCTGCGTGCTCCCGCTCTCCACGGCCGCCTTCTACACCCGTCCCGACGTGATCCCGCTGCCCGTGGAGGGCCTCGGCCCCAATGAGGTGGCGCTGGCCTGGGCCGCGTCACGCCGCTCCCCACTGGTCCACGACTTCGCCGAGGCGGCGGCCGAAACCCTGGGGCGGGAGGGCGGCTGACGCCCCGTCGGGCCGTGTGACGCACGGGAGGCCCGGGGCCCGTGGGGGCGGCATTGACAGCGTGTCGGCGCCCTCCGCATCATGTGCGCGGCACACATTGCGGGACCGGACGGACGCGTGCTCCGTCGCGCCGGTCCGCCCGGGCCGCTCAGCGGACGCCGACCGTCTGACGCTCGGGCTCGATGACCGCGACGACGCGCTCCTCGTCGCGCGCATAGGGCCGGCCGATGTACTTGGCGGCGAGCCGGTCGACGATCGTCCAGGCCTCGTCCCCCTCCAGCCACTCGACGACGTGGCCGCGGATGGCGACGGGCTGGAACGGGTTGTCGGCCGGCGCCACGGACAGTGCCACCCGCGGGTCGCGCCGCAGGTTGCGGGCCTTGCGGGAAGCGGGGCCGGTAATGATCACGACGTGGTCGCCGTGCGTCCCGACCCAGACGGGCACGGAGTGCGGAGCGCCGTCGGGCAGCACGCTGGCGAGGTGGGCGATCGAGGTGCCGTCGAGGACGCGGCGGACTTCGGGGTCGAGCATGGCGGTCAGCTCCTGGTGGCGTGGGACGGGTGGGGTGCGGAGGGCGGTGCGGTCGGGCGGCGCGGTCGGGCGGGAGAGCCGCGGAGGCCCCGCCGGGGGGCCGGTCAGCGCTCGACCGCGTAACGGAGGTGGGTGACGCCCGGCGCCGGGACGGCCTCGACCAGGCGGAGGCGCACCTGCTCGGGCAGTTCCCGGAAGAAGGGGCGGCCGCCTCCGAGCAGGACCGGCACCTGATGCAGGATCACCTCGTCGACGAGCCCGGCCTTCAGTGCCTCCGTGACGACACCGCCGCCCATCAGGCCGACGTCCTTGCCCCCGGCGGCCTTCGCGGCCTCGACCGCCGCCGCGACGGCGTCCTCGATGCCCGAGGTGACGAGGGTCTGCCGGTCGCTCACCTCCGGCGCCGGGCGCCGGCTGAGGACGAACAGCCTGGCTGTCGGGTGGGGGCCGCCGCCTCCGAAGCGGTCGGAGTCCACGTAGGTGTTGCGGCCGGCGACGATCGCGCCGACACGGCCGGCCAGGTCGTCGAAGACCCGTGCACTGGGCTCGCTGAGCCGGAAGCCGTCGAACGTCCCGCTGGGCGTGTCACCGTCGAAGTACCAGTCGAACAGCATCGTGCCGTCGCCGAGCCCACGCCCCGCGCCGGGCTCGCGGCCGGTGATGTACCCGTCGACCGACACGGCGTGGGCGCCGAACACCTTGGTCATCGTCCGCTCCTCTTCCGACCCTCTTCTGGGTTTCTTCAAGAGACTCCAGGACCTTAGCAGTTGACGTTCCTTCAGGGAACCCCAACGGTTAGAATCCCCCCATGCAGCGGACGGACTTCAGCAAGATGGCCTGCTCGATCGCGCGCACCCTCGACGTCATCGGGGAACCCTGGTCGCCGCTGGTCCTGCGGGACGTGTGGGTGGGGCTCACCCGGTTCGAGCAGCTCCAGGCCGACCTCGGGATCTCCCGCAAGGTGCTCACCGAGCGGCTGAACCACCTGGTCGAACACGATGTGCTCGAACGCCGTCCCTACGACCGGCGGCCCCGCTACGAGTACCTGCTGACCGAGAAGGGCGCCGAACTCGTGGACCTGCTCATGGTCATGGCCGACTGGGGCGACAAGTGGCTCGCCGGTGAGGCCGGTCCGCCCGTCCTCTACCGGCACCACGCCTGCGGCGAGGTCAGCCGCGTCGATCTGCGCTGCGCGCACTGCGGGGAGCCGATGCACGCCGGTGACGTCGATCCGCTGCCCGGGCCCGGCGCCGCGGTCTGACGTCCTGACGTCCGAGGTCCGCCCGCGGTGGTTCGCGAGATGCGGGAGACCGCAGGCGGCAGAGCGGGAAAAGCGTTCACCCGGTCGGTGTGCGCCGGGAGCCGGGCGAGGGGGTACCAGGTCCCTGTGACCTTCGATCGCCACCGCTCGCCCGCCGCCGCCTCGGCCCGCTGATCCGCGCCGCCGGAACACCCGCCGTCGCCGCGGCGGACTCCGCCTCCGACACAGAAACGGCACACTCCTCGCCATGCAGAAGTTCTCCCTGGACGCCCGCGTCCGCGAACACCTCGAACGCGCCGCGTCGGCGGCCACCGGCCGCAGCGCCGAGACCATCTACGGCGGCCATGAGCACGTCCTGCGACAGACCCTCATCGCCCTGCGGTCGGGCACCGCACTGTCCGAGCACGAGAACCCGGGCGAGGCGACCGTGCTGGTGCTGCGCGGGCGCGTGCGGCTGCACAGCGGCGACGACGCGTGGGAGGGCATGGCCGGGGACCTGCTCGCCGTGCCGCCGGCCCGGCACAGTCTCGAAGCGCTCGAGGACGCCGCGATCCTGCTGACGGTGGCCATGACCGGCTGACCGGCCGGGGTCTGTCAGCCGGGCGCCCGGCAGTCCCCGCCGGGGTGAAGCGGCGCGCGGTCGCTGGCGATCGGGCTGCCGCGAGGACATAATCCCCTGGTGACAGCCGCCGCAGACCGCGCCTTGCCGGTCGTCGCTCCGCAGGGCGATTTCGACATGCAGATCGCCCCTTCCCTCAGCATGGAACTGCTCACGGCGGCGGACGGGGTGGGCGGGGTGGTCCTGGACGCCAGCGGTATCACCTTCGCCGACTCCGCCGTCCTGCACGCCCTGGTCGAGACGCACGAACGGACCGATCTGCGGATCGCCGCCGTCCCGGCGCACCTGCGCCGGGTGCTGTCCGTCACCGGCCTGGAGACGGTGTTCCATCTGTACCCGACGCTCGAGGCGGCACTCGCCGACACCCGGAGCTGAGACGGCCCTGGCCGTGGCCGGTCAGGTGGACGTCACCGGGCGGACGGTCGCCAGCTCGGTGAGACCGGAGACGGTCAGGACGCGGGACAGCCGGGGCGCGACGAGGACCTCCAGCCGATCGGCGTGGGCGAACAGCACGTTGAGCCCCGCGCTGTCGATGTACTCGACGGCGGTCAGGTCCAGCAGCAGCCGGCCCGACATGGCGGCCAGCGCCTCGGCGAGCCGGTAGCCGTTGCTCATGTCGATCTCGCCGCTGACGGCGAGCCGCTGGGTGCCGTCGGCGCGCCGGTCTGAGGTGATGGTGAGTGGCGTGGTCATCAGGCGATCCTCGTGTGCATGTCGACGGTGGTGCCGCCGGGGCCGGAGCTGACGGTGACGTGCTCCATCAGGGCGCGCATCAGGATGATGCCGCGGCCACGGTGTCCGCTGGGCCTGGGTTGCGGGGGCTGCCACCGGCCGGTGTCGGTGACGGTGAGGCGCAGGGTGTGGGCGAAGGTCTCGGCGCGCAGGACGACGGTGCCGTCCGGGCGGTCGCGGTGGCCGTGCTCGATGGCGTTGGCACAGGCCTCCCCGGCGGCGACCAGGACGTTCTGCACGGTGTCCCGCGGGAGTTCGCACTGGCCGAGCCATCCGCGCAACGCCTTGCGGACGGGAGCGAGCTGGGAGGAGTCGGCCGGGAAGGCCACCTCCAGCGGCCCGGGGTGCCGGTAGACCAGCAGCGCCACGTCGTCGTCGTACCCGCCGGGCGGCGCCAGCTCCGTCATGATCCGGGTGGCCAGCTCTTCGAGACCCGCGCCACTGCCGTGCTGAACCGCCCGGACGGCCTGCTCGATGCCCTCGTCCAGGCTCCGGCGCCGCCGTTCGACGAGACCGTCGGTGTAGACCAGCAGGGTCGCCCGCGCCGGCAGCACGCACTCGGCCTGCGGGCGTGTCCGGCCGGGACGTATGGCGAGCGGAAGGGAGCGCCCTTCCTCCAGCAGGTCGGCGGTGCCGTCGGGCCGGGCCAGGATGGCCGGTGGGTGCCCGGCGCTGGAGTACGACAGCACTCCCCTCTCCTGGTCGAGGACGCCGCAGAACACGGTGGTGCACAGGGCGCGCGGGACGGTGACGGCGAAGCGGTCCAGTGCCATCAGCACCGCGGCGGGGCTGGAGTCCTGGAGCAGCAGCGCGCGGCAGGCGCTGCGCAACTGGCCCATGACGGTGGCGGATTCGAGGCCGTGGCCGACGCAGTCGCCGACGACGACGCCGATGCGGCCGTCGGACAGCGGGATGATGTCGTACCAGTCGCCCCCCACCTCCAGCGGCGGGGTGGCGGGCTCGTAGCGGACGGCGAACCCTTCGGGGAACGTCGTCGGGCCGAGGATGGCGCGCTGCAGGGCGAGCGCGGTCTCGCGCTGCTGGTCGATCTGGTGCGCGCGGATGAGGCCCTGCGCGAGGTGGCCGGCCAGCAGCGACAGCAGCACCTGGTCCTCCTCGGTGAAGGGCCGGTGCTCGCCGAGGTCGATCCACAGCACCGCCGGTCCGTGCGGGTGCTCGATGGCCATCCCGGCACCGGCCGCGTGGGGCACCGCGACCAGCAGCGGCCGCTCACGGACGTCGATGATCGCCTGCTGCTGCCCGGGCGGCAGCGCCTTCCAGCCGGAGGCGTCGGTAGCGGTCACGGTGGGCGTCGCGCCCCCCTCGAAGACGGCGGCGAGGACCCGTTCGGCGCGCCACAGGTCCTTCAATTCGTGCAGCGCGCCGGCCAGGGCGTCGGCAAGGCTCGTCGCCCGCGACACCGTCGTGCTCAGGGAGCCCAGGGCGCTCTCGCGCTGGACGGCGTGGTGCTCGGCGGTGACGTCGCGGAAGGTGCCGACGGTGACGCGGCGTCCGGAGTCGGGGTCCTGGGCGTGCGCGAGGTTGGCCGACACCCACAGCCGGCGGCCGTCGCGGTGGCGCACGGGGACGGTGCAGGAGCCGCGCGCCGCCTTCATGAGCCCGTCGAAGGCGTCGCGGGCCTGCCGGTGCGCGTCGGGCTCCGTCGCCGCGTCCGGCCACCAGGGGTGCGGCCGCCGGTACGGGAGCTCCTCGGCGCCATAGCCGAGCATGGTGGTGAAGGCGGCGTTGATCTCGGTGACCGCGCCGTCCTCGTCGCAGACGAAGAAGGACTCCTGCAGGGAGTCGACGAGCGCGCTGCGCCACCTCGCGTGGTGCGTGCGCAGGCTGACCAGTTTCACGTTGGCCTCGACGCGGGCCAGGAGTTCGGCGGCCGCGAAGGGCTTGACGAGGTAGTCGTCGGCGCCGGACTGCAGGCCCTCGATGGAGGCCTGCTGTCCGGCCCGGGCGGACAGCAGCAGCACGGGCAGCAGGGCGGTGCGGGCGTCCGCGCGCAGCTCGGCCACCAGCTCCAGCCCGTTGAGCCCGGGCATCATGACATCGCTGACGATCAGGTCCGGCGCGTCCCGGCGTACCGCTTCCAGGGCC
>NZ_JAINZZ010000026.1 GCF_019890725.1 Actinacidiphila acidipaludis | reverse complement strand
GACGCCGCCGGCGGGGCCGCCCGACGGGTGACGCCGGGCGGCCCGGCCGTTAGCGGGGCGCGGATGCGGGAAGAGCGCTGACCATGGAGCCGATCGAGGCACTGGAGCGGATCGCGTTCCTGCTGGAACGCGCCGAGGCCCCCACCTACCGCGTCCGGGCGTTCCGCAACGCCGCCGACGTGCTCGCCGCACTGCCCGAGGCCGAACTGGCCCGGCGGGCCGGCACCCGGCGGTTCACCGACCTCAAGGGCATCGGCGAGACCACCGGCAAGGTCATCGCGGAGGCGTACGCGGGCGGCACCCCGGAGTACCTGGCCGACCTGGAGGAGCGCGCCCGCACCCCGCTGATCGAGGGCGGCGGGACCCTGCGGGCCGCGCTGCGCGGCGACTGCCACGTCCACTCCGACTGGTCCGACGGCGGCAGCCCCATCCTGACCATGGCGCGCGCCGCCCGTGGCATCGGACACGACTGGGCGGTGCTGACCGACCACAGCCCCCGGCTGAAGATCGCCCGCGGACTGTCGCCCGAGCGGCTGCTGCGGCAGCTCGACGAGGTCGAGGAGATCAACGCCGGGCTGGCGCCGTTCCGGCTGCTCACCGGCATCGAGTGCGACATCCTCCCCGACGGCTCGCTCGACCAGCGCGACGACCTGCTCGACCGGCTGGACGTCGTCGTCGCCTCCGCACACTCGGAACTGCGCATGCCCGCACCGGAGTTCACCCGCCGCCTGGTCGCCGCGGCGAGCAACCCGCTGGTCGACGTGCTCGGGCACTGCACCGGCCGGCTGATCCGGCCGCGCGGCGGGACCGGCAAGGAGCGGCCCGAGTCCGCGTTCGACGCGGCCGAGGTCTTCGCGGCCTGCGCCGAGGGCGGGACCGCGGTCGAGCTCAACAGCAGCCCGCACCGGCTCGACCCGCCCCGCCGGCTGCTCGCCCTGGCCCTGGAGGCGGGCACCCTGTTCAGCATCGACAGCGACGCGCACGCGCCCGGTCAGCTCGACTGGCAGATCCTCAGCTGCGCGCGCGCCGAGGAGGCCGGTATTCCGGCCGGGCGGATCGTCTGCACCTGGACCGCCGACGAGCTGCTGCGCTGGACCGCCACACGGGAGGTGCCCTCCCGCTGACCGCCGGTGTGCGGAGCCGCGGCGGGCCCGGCCGGGACGTCCCGGCCGGGCCCGCGCGTCGTGCACGGTCCGGCACTGTCAGGTGGTGGTGCAGACCGTGCCGTTCAGGGTGAACACCGTCGGCGGGGGATACGCCCCGGTGTTGGCCCCGGTGAAGCCGAAGCTCACCGAGTTGCCGCCGTTCGCGGCGAGCGTGCTGTTCCAGTCGACCGGCGTGGCCACCACGTCCCGGCCCTGCTGGGTGACGTGCGCGTTCCAGAAACCGCTGACCGACTCACCCGCGGCGGGGAAGGAGAAGGCCAGGGTCCAGCCGGTGATCGGGGTCGGCGCCGTGCTGGTGATGCTCACGTTCGCGTTGTAGCCGTTGCCCCAGCCCCCGGTGACCTGGAAGGACACCTGGCACGTGGAGTGCGCGGGTGTGCCCGTGCGCACGGTGACCGGGTCCGAGGGCCGGGACAGCCGCCCGGCGGAGTCGCGGGCCAGCACGTTCCAGGTGAACGTCGCTCCGGGTGTGAGGTTGTGCACGGTGGCCGAGCCGCCGGTGGAGTCGGCCAGCAGCTCGCTGGTCGTGCCGTTCTGGCGGTACACCTCGTACCGGGTGGGAGTGCCGCCGGCCGACGGGGTCCACGACACCGTCGCCGAGGTGTCGGTGACGGCCGTGACGTGCGGCGCGCCCGGTGCGCTGAGCGCCGACTGCGTGCCGGCCCCGGGGTGCAGGGTGACCGTGGTGATCGAGTACGGCGGCAGCGTTTGCGCGGTGACGTCGCCGGTGGTGCCCGTCTCGATCGAGGACGCCTGGTCGCGGAAGGTCGCCACGGCGGCCGGCGAGCCGTCGGGGGTGAAGCCCGCGTAGTGCAGTGCCACCTGCTGGGCGTGCGCCGGGTCCTTGTTGATGAGCATGACGCTCAGGTCGCCGTCGGCCCGGTGCACGGCGTGCGCCGACACCAGCGGGCTGGTCGTGCCCGCGCCCACCAACTGGTCACCGGGACGGCCGAGGCGGCTCAGCATCGAGATCGCGAAGTACGTGGGGAACGGGGTGTTCAGCGGCGGTTCGCACACGCTGCCGACGCAGGTGCCGCTGGAGAGGATCCCGTAGTCGTCGTAGTCCGTCGCGCCGTCCGGCGCGGTGCTGATGGCGCCGGGGCCGTTGTGGGTGTCCCACCAGTCCACGGTGAACACCCCGCTCTGCAGGGCCGTGACATAGGTGTCCGCACCGAACAGCGCGTCCGGCTGGGTGTCCTCGTCGACGTTGGAGTTCACCTCGGTGAGCGCGATCGGGGTCCCCGCGGCGCCCCCGGCGTCCAGTTCGTCGCGCAACTGGGCCAATTCGCCGGTGAGCTGGGACGGTTCGCCGAGCATCTGGGCGGCGTCGGAACCACCGGGGTACCAGTGCACGATCACGAAGTCGGCCTTGCCCGCGATGAGCGGGATGACCGTGTGGTTCCAGTCGGCGCTCTCCCCGCCGGCCATCACGCCGTCCGGCCAGTTGCCGGGCAGCGTCAGCACAGCGCCGATCCTCACCGTCGGGTCGACCGCCTTCATCGCGGTGGCGTAGTCGGCGACGTTCCTGGCGTAGGCGGCCGGCGAGGTGTCCGCGTGGTCGTCGCGTTCCCAGCCCGAGCCGTAATGGCCGTTGCCGTACAGCTCGTTGCCGATCTCCCAGTACTTCGCGCCGTATTTCTGGGTGACGTTGGCGTACCGCACCCAGTCGGCCGCCTCCTGCGGCGTGCCGGAGCCGTAGTTGGCGATGAGGATCGGCTGGGCGCCGATCTTCCGCACGGTCCCCATGAACGCGTCGAAGTCCGTGCCGGGGGCGACGTAGCCGCCGGGCGCGGTGTTGTCCTTCCAGTGGTAGAGGTCGCCGTACGAGCCCCCGGGGTACCGGAGCATGCCGACCTGGGCGCTCTGCAGCAGGTCCTGCACCTGCGGGACGTTCATCTGGGAGTCCCAGACCGCGCTGTTGAGCCCGTACGCGGTGTCCGGGATGGTGCCCTGGCCCTCGGCGGCATTGACGGTCACGTCCACGGGGGCCGGACCGGACGCGTCCGCGGCGGCCGGACCGCCGCCGGCCAGCAGCGCGGCGCCGAGGACCGCGGTGGTCGCGGCCGCGGCGACGCGCAGCCGCCATGGCGTCGGTGTCAGGGATCTGGGGAGGCGCACGACGGATCTCACCTTCGGGAGGCGGGTGGGGGGACATGCGTGCGGTGCGGGGAACCGAGCTCCGGCCGTATGGGAGCGCTCCCATATTTTGCCGTGCCGCCCGCGCCTGTCAATGCCCCTGCTGCTGCCGCCTGTTGACGGCCCGGCTTCAGCCGCGGTCGCCCCGGCCGCCCAGACCCACGAGGGCCAGGGCCGCCTGGAGGTTGTGCTCGGCGATGCCGGACATGAACGCGCGGTCAGGGAAGTCGCCGTCGAGCAGCCGCAGGGGGCCTGCGACCAGGGACAGGCGCATCGCCAGGTCGTAGAGGGCGAGGCGGTGTGCGTCCAGGGCGTGCGGCGCATCCGGAGCGGTGTGGGCGTCCGGGCCCCGCGGGCTCGGCGGCCGCAGGTCCGCGTAGTGCGGCCCGAAGCGGAGCCGCAGGAAGACGTGCTCCCACTCGACGTCGAAGAACATCAGGCCCTCGATGTCGATGAGCACCGGGCGCCCCTCACCGTCGACCAGGACGTGGTCGGGGCCGAGTTCGCCGTGGATCAGGCTGTGCTCGGCCCGCGGGGCGACCGCCGCGGCGGCCCCGTGCAGCGCGTCGCGCAGCCGCTCGTGGGCGGCGGTCACCCGCGGATCACGGCCTGCCGCCTCGGTGAGATCGGTCAGCGCCCGCCGCAGAACCGTCTGCTCGCAGGACGTCCCGTGCGACCGCCCGCCCTGGTCCAGCAGGGCGACCTTGCCGAACGCCCGGTGCCGGCAACCGTGCAGCACGGCCAGGTCGTCGGCGAACCGGCGTACCACCGGTGCCGCCGCCCGCGGGTCCTGCCGCAGCAGGTGTTCGAGCGTCGGCCCGGTCACGTCCTCGACCACGGCGACGTCGGCGGGGTGGCGTGCACGGCTCCCGTCCGACCAGTGCACCCGGGGCGTGCGCAGTCCCAGGGCGGACAGCCGCCGGTGGGCGGCCAGGAACAGGCCCAGCCCGGAGGCGGCGGAGAACGGGTCCGCGTGGTCGTCCGGGCCGCCCGGCCCGTCCGCGGGCCAGTAGTTCTCGGACGCGTCCCAGACGTAGGCGACCACCGTGGAGCCGTCGTCGAGGACGAGCCGGTAGACGCCCTTCTTGCTCCCGCCGCGGACGCGCACCGCCTCGACGAGCGCCCGCCGGCCGCCGAACGCGTCGTGGACGACGTCGCCCAGGTGCGCGCGGACCGGGAAGGCCCGCCCGTCCGCGGCGGTGCCGTCCGCGGAGCCCAGGCCGTCACGCGCCATGGTCGGCACCCCTGAGCACGTCGTAGCCGACGAAGGTGAACATGCGCTCCCCGGGCGGCAGTTCGGCCGGCCGGCCGGTGAATCGGTGAACGCCCACCCCCTGGTCGAGTTCCGGGTCGTTGGCCCAGACCCGGACGAAACCGCGCTCCTCGAACCAGTCGCAGACCCGCGGGAACACGTCCGGCCGGTGCCGGTTGCGGGTCCAGATCACGATGCCGTTCTCCGCGCACAGCCGGGTGCAGTAGCCGGTGACGCGCTCGATGTCGGCGAGCGTGATGTTGCCGAAGATCCCGCACAGCAGCACCAGATCGGCCGGCGCCATACCGGTGTACGCGTCGGTGAGCGCCGCGTCGCCGGTCACCGAGGTCACCCCGGACAGACCCAGCGCGCCGGCCGCCCGGTGCGCCTCCGCAGTGTTGCGGGCGTCGAGTTCGACCAGCCGGGCGGTCACGTCCGCGCGCCGCGGATGGCCGTCGAGCGCGCCGATCAGGTCGCGGCCCTGACCCGCGCAGGCGCTGATCACCCGGATCGGGCCGGGCCGCGCCTCGTCCAGCGTGAGCGATATCTGCCGCTGGACGGTGTGCAGCCGCACGGCCAGAGGCGAGTCGGGAGAGTCGTATGCGCCGTGCCAGGCATGCCAGTCCATGCCGCGCACCCTATGCACCCGCCAGCGGCGCCGCACCCCGATTGCCGTGCGAAAGAGCCGAGTTGTCCGGAGGCGCTTCGGCCCGGAGGGTCGCCCGCCCAGGGATACCCCTCAACCCTGCTCGCGGTGCCTGCCCGCCGCTTCCGCGCGGCGCGCACACTCATGCGTCGGCGCCGTCCGGCCCACCGGCGGCGCCGGCGTACGCACCACGTGTCCGCTGCCTCCCGCACCGCCGCGCGGCGGTGTCCCCACACATGAGGTGAAAGGAACCCGTCCATGCGCAGGCCCGTGCCCCGCACCACGTTCGGCGCCCGGTCGCGGGTGGAGATCACCCGGATCGTGATGGCCCGCCCGACGGCGAGACCCCCGCAGCGGCCGGCTACTGCGACCCGGCGGACGTCGGGTGGTGCTCGGTCTGGTGGTGGGGCCGGTGCAGCGGGGCGCGGCCCGGGGGCTGCTCCGGCTGCGGACGGTGCTGCACGGCCGGCAGATCGCGCACCACGGGCTGCTTCTGGGAGAGCCGAACCGTCTCCTCGTAGTGCAGGATGTCCACCGGCGACCCGTCGACGAGGGTGTAGGTGACCCGGTCGCGCCGCACCTCGACGTGCAGCCGCCGCCCGCGGAACATCATGCGGAACGCGATCCGGGTGAGGGCGTCCGGGAGCCGCGGCGCGAATTGCAGCAACTCGTGGGAGAACAGCCGCATCCCGCCGAACCCGGCCACCAGGGCCATCCAGGTCCCCGCGAGGGCCGCGATGTGCAGCCCGTCACGGGCGTTGTTCTCCAGGTCCTCCAGATCCATCAGCGCGGACTCGCACAAGTAGTCGTAGGCGAGGGCGAGATGGCCCACCTCGGCGGCGACCACCGCCTGGGTGTAGGCGCTCAGCGACGAGTCGCGCACGGTGATCGGCTCGTAGTAGGCGAAGTTGCGCGCCTTCTGCTCCAGCGTGAACGCGTCGCCGCGCAGGAACATCGCCAGGACCAGGTCCGCCTGCTTGACGACCTGCTTGCGGTACAGGTCGAAGTACGGGTAGTTGAGCATCAGCGGGTAGCGGTCGGGCCCGGTGTGCTCGAAGTCCCAGCGCTGGTGGCGGGTGAAGCCCTGTGACTGCTGGTGCACGCCGAGGTCGTCGTCGAAGGGCACCGTCATCGCCGCTGCCGCGTCGCGCCACGCGGCGGTCTCCTCGTCGGTGACGCCGAGTTCGGAGGCGTGCCGCGGATGGCGCTCAGCGGCCTCCGCCGCCGCCACCAGGTTCGCCTGCGCCATCAGGTTGGTGTAGACGTTGTCGTCCGCGACCGCGCTGTACTCGTCCGGTCCGGTCACCCCGTCGATGTGGAAGGCGCCCGCGTGGTCGTGGTGGCCGAGTGAGCGCCACAGCCGGGCGGTCTCCACCAGCAGCGGCAGGCCCGGGTCGATCTCGAACTCCGTGTCGCCCGTGGCGGCCACGTACCGCACCACCGCGTGGGCGATGTCGGCGTTGATGTGGAAGGCGGCGGTGCCGGCGGGCCAGTAGCCGGACGCCTCGTCGCCGTTGATCGTCCGCCAGGGGAACGCCGCTCCCTCCAGGCCCAGTTGGCGGGCCCGCTCGCGGGCGATCGGCAGCGTGTTGCCGCGCCAGCGCAGCACCTCGGCGGCCGCACGCGGCGCCGCGAGCGTCAGCAGCGGCAGCACGAACGTCTCGGCGTCCCAGAAGGTGTGGCCGTCGTAACCCGACCCGGTCAGGCCCTTCGCGGGGATCGCCCGCTCCTCGGCGCGGGCGCCGGTCTGCAGCACATGGAACAGGGCGAACCGCACGGCCTGCTGGATCTCGATGTCGCCGTCGACCTCGACGTCCGCGCGGTCCCAGAAGTCGTCCAGGTACGCGCGCTGCTGGTCCAGCAGCCCCTGCCAGCCGGTGTCGCGGGCACCGACCAGGGCCGCGTCGGCCTGGTCGCGCAGCGCCGGCAGCGAGCGCGCCCCGGACCAGCCGTAGCCGACGAACTTCTCCAGCCGCAGCCGCTCGCCGCCCGAGAGCACCGACGTGACCGTCAGCCGGCTGACGTCGTCACCGGACTCCACCGAGAGCTGGGTGGTCGGCGGGCCGCTCACCAGATGGTCCGCGGCGGCGGCGACGCGCAGCCGGCTGCGCTTGGTCGAGTGGATCAGCCGCAGGCGGGTGCCGTGCGCGAAGTGCTCCTCGGGTACCAGCGGCGACTCCAGGGCGGCGGCCCTGCGCGGGTCGCCGGGGGAGGGCGGCAGTTCCTCGTTTGCCGCCAGCTCCGACTGCACCACCACGCGCACCTTCTCGTCCAGCGGCTCCACCTCGTAGGCGATGGCTGCCACCGCGCGCTGATGGAACGACACCATGCGAGTGGAGGAGACCCGCACCGCCTTCCCGGCCGGCGACACCCACTCGCACACCCGCCGCAGCACCCCGGCCCGCAGGTCGAGTTCGCGGACGTGCGACCGGATGGTGCCGTACCGCAGGTCGAACGGCTCGTCGTCGACCAGCAGCCGGATCAGCTTGCCGTTGGTGACGTTGATGACCGTCTGCCCGGACTCCGGGTAGCCGTAGCCCGCCTCGGCGTACGGCAGCGGGTGCAGCTCGTGCAGGCCGTTGAGGTACGTGCCGGGCAGGCCGTTCGGCTCGCCCTCGTCGAGGTTGCCGCGCCAGCCGATGTGGCCGTTGGAGAGCGCGAACACCGACTCGCTCTGCGGCAGCAGTTCCAGGCTGAGCTCGCTCTCGCGCAGGCTCCAGGGCGCGACCTCGTACGCCGGATCGGTGATCACGCGGTCCTCCCCAGCAGTTCGGCCAGATCGGTGACGACGGTGTCCGCGCCGTGGCGGCGCAGTTCCTCGGCCTGACCGACGCGGTCCACGCCGACCACGTACCCGAACTGGCCCTCGCGGCCCGCGTCCATGCCCACCAGCGCGTCCTCGAACACCACGGACTGCTCGGCCGTCACCCCGAGGTCCTTCGCGGCCTCCAGGAACGTGTCGGGCTTCGGCTTGCCGCGCAGACCGCGGTCCAGGATCGTCAGGCCGTCGACCCGCACGTCCATCAGGTGCTCGATGCCCGCCGAGACCAGCACGTCCCGGCAGTTCGCGCTGGAGGAGACCACGGCGGTGCGCAGGCCCGCCGCCCGTACCGCCTCGACGTACCGGACGGACCCCGGGTACGCCTGGACGCCCTCGGTGCGGATCTTCTCCAGCACCAGTGCGTTCTTGCGGTTGCCCAGGCCGTGCACCGTCACCGCCTCCGGCGGGTCGTCCTCCTCGCCCTCGGGCAGCTCGATGTCCCGGGAGGCCAGGAAGGTCCGCACCCCGTCGGCCCGCGGCCGGCCGTCGACGTAGGTGTCGTAGTCGGCGACCGGGTCGAACGGGCGGAACCCCGCGCCGTCACGGTCCTGGAGGAAGGCGTCGAACATCTCCTTCCACGCCGCGGCGTGCACGGCGGCGGTGGGCGTCAGGACGCCGTCGAGGTCGAACAGGCAGGCACGTACGCCGTCGGGCAGACCGATCTCCGTCATGCCGCACCTCCTGCCCCTTTCCCGCGCCCGGGATACCTGAATCGGCCGAAGTCCGCCCGACTCGCCGAACGGTCGGGTTGTCCCCCGGGTGACCCACCGGCCAGCCGGATGGGCGGCGGCCGCTCCGGCGCCCACGATGGTGGACACCGCACCTCGCCGCACCACCAGGGGGAACCATCGTGCAGACCCGCCGAGCCGTCGTCCTGTCGGCCGCCGCCGTCGCCCTGTCCGCCGTGCCGGGCCGCGTGGCCGCGGCCCCTGCCGCCGCCCGAGGCGCCGCGCCGGCCCCCTCCCCGGGAGCCTCGCCCGGCGCCGCGGGGCCGGAACCGGTCCGGGTGACGCTGCCCGCGCCGAGCGGGCCCTACGCGGTCGGCACCGTCGCGCTGCGGCTCGTCGACCCGTCGCGGCCCGATCCGTGGGTCGCGCGCCCGTACCGCGAACTGATGGTGTCGGTGCGTTACCCGGCGCACCGGGTGTCCGGGCGTCCCCGCGCGCCGCAGATGCGGCCGGGCGAGGCCGCGGCCTTCGCGGCGTTCAACAGCCTGCAGGGGATTCCCGGCGACCGCGTCGACTGGGGCGCGACCCGCACCCACGCCCACCAGGGGGCGCCGGCCGCGCCCGGCCGCTTCCCGGTCGTGCTCTACTCACCCGGCGCCGGCGACCCGCGCGGCTTCGGCACCACCCTGTGCGACGACCTGGCCTCGCGCGGCCACGCCGTGGTGGCCGTCGACCACACCTACGACGCCGGCGCGGTGGAGTTCCCGCGCGGGCGGGTCGAACTGACGGTCCGCCCTGCGGAGTTCGCCAAGGTCGCGCCCGATCCCGAGCACGTCGACCCGGCGAAGGTGGCGCCGCTGCTGCGCAAGACCGTGGACGTGCGGGTCGCCGACGTCCGCTCCGTGCTGGACCTCCTCCCGGCGGCGCTGCCCCGGGACTCGCCGCCGCCCTGGACTTCGGCCGGGTGGGCATGTTCGGCCAGTCCGCGGGCGGCTTCACCGCGCTGGAGGCGATGTTCGAGGACCACCGGATCGCCGCCGCCGCCAACTTCGACGGCGTCACCGCGTACGTCCAGGACGACGGCGACCACGGCTATCCGTCGCCGGTCGCCGCGCACGGCCTGGACCGCCCGTTCCTGCTCGTCGGCAAGGACGGCAACACCCGCCGCACGGTGCCCTCCTGGGACGCGCTCTGGCGGCACAGCAGCGGCCCGCGGCACGGTCTGACGCTGCGCGGCGCCGAGCACGCGACCTACACCGACGCCGAACCGCTCGTGCCGCAGATCGCCCGGGCCCTCGGGCTGCCGCGCGACACCGTCACCGCACTCGTCGGCACCGTTCCGCCGCGGCGGGCGATCACCACCGAGCGCGTCTGCCTGGCCGCCTTCTTCACCCACTACCTGCGCTCGGGGAGCCGGCCGCCCGGCCCGCTGGAGTGGCCGGCGCCGCGCTTCCCCGATCTGCGGCCCTTCGCCTGACGACCCGCGGGAGGCGGCGCGGGCCGGGCGTGTCGCACGGTCCGGCCGGAGGCCGGGAGCGGCGCGGCGCCGTCCCGGCCGCGGGAACCGCGCGGACGCCGGGGCCAGGTCAGGGACGCCCGGACCCGGGCGTGTCGCTCCCGGGTCCGGCCCCGCCGCGACGCGCCGCAGCCGGCGGACTCACAGACCCAGCTCCTCGCCGGTCGGCGGGTCCGCGCCGGGACGGGTACAGGTGAGGGCCGCCGCCCGCGCGGCGAGGTCCAGCGCCCCCACGACCACCGGCGGCAGGCGGTCGTGCGCGGTGGCCGCCCGCAGCCGCGTACGGCACCCGGGCGTCCCGCCGAGCAGCCCCGCCCCCAGCAGGGCGCTGAGCAGGGCGGCGGTGAAGGCGTCACCCGCGCCCACGGTGTCGGCGACCGGCACCCGCGGCGCCGGAACCGGATGGCTGCCCGCCCGCCACCAGGCGCGCGCGCCGTGCGCGCCCCGGGTCAGCACGACCAGCGACGGGCCGCGTCCCTCCGCCCAGCGCCGCGCCGTCTTCTCGGGGTCGACCCCCGGATGGAGCCAGGCCAGATCCTCGTCGCTGGCCTTGACCACGTCGCTCGCGGCGACGAGGGTCTCGACCCGCTCGCGGTGCTCCTCCGGCGGGCCCAGCAGGTCCGGCCGCAGGTTCGGGTCGTAGGACACGGTGGCGCGCGGCGCCGTCCAGCGCACCGCCGCCAGCACCGTCTCCGCCCCGGGCGGCAGCACGGCCGCGACGGACCCGGTGTGCAGATGGGCCGGCGAGCCCGTGCGCAGGGAGGACACGGCCTCCCGGGTCAGCGACCAGGCGATGTCGAAGGTGTAGGTGGCCGCGCCCGAGGCGTCGAGCGTCGCCGTCGCCGTCGAGGTCGGCGTCCCGGTGACGGATCCCGGGGTGAGCAGCACCCCGCTGTCGCGCAGATGGGACCGCACCTGCCCGCCGAAGACGTCCCGGCCGACCCGGGTGGCGAGCCGCACCGGGTGGCCCAGCCGGCCCAGGCCCAGCGCGACGTTGGCCGGCGAGCCGCCGGGCAGTGCGCGCCGGACCCCGGTCGCCGGGTCCACCAGGAGGTCGGTCAGCGCCTCCCCGACGACCAGCGCGGGCGCCGGGGACGACGTCACGGCACCACCTGGATCTTGCGGCCGAGGCCGGCCCGGAAGCGCTGGAGCGCCGAGGCGTAGTCCACCAGCGGCAGCCGGTCGCTGATGAACACCTCCGGGTCCAGCACCCCGCCGGCGAACAGCTCCGCGGCCCGCTCGTAGCTGTGCAGCACCGCCATCGAGCCGGTGATGGTGATCTCCTGGTTGTAGATGCGGTAGGGGTCGATCGTCGCGCGGGTCGCGTAGTCGGCGACGCCGAACTGGAGGAATGTGCCGCCTTTCCCGACCCGTTCGAGGCCGTCCTGGATGGCCGCCGCGTTGCCGGTCGCGTCGATGACCACGTCCCAGCCGCGCGGCCGGGTGAGGTGGTCGGCGCCGGTCGCCGCGGCGGTGCAGCCCAGCGCCCGGGCGGTGGCGAGGCGTTCCTCGTTGACGTCGACCATGTCGACACTGGCGGCGCCCGTCCGCTTGGCGAGCTCCAGCATCATCAGGCCCATGGTGCCCGAGCCGTAGATCAGCACGTGCGCGCCCAACTGCCCGCGCAGCACGTCGTATCCGCGGACCGCGCAGGACAGCGGCTCGATCAGCGCCGCGTCCCGGGTGCGGATGTGCTCGGGCAGCCGCACGCAGTTGGCCGCGGGCGCGGAGGCGAACTCCGCGGCGCCGCCCGGCACGGTGACGCCGATGGCGTTCCACCGCTCGCACAGGTTGTTGCGGCCGATGCGGCAGTAGTGGCACTCGTGGCAGTACAGCGAGGGGTCGACGGCGACCTGGTCGCCGACCGCCAGGTCCCGCACCCCGGCGCCCACGGCCACGATCTCGCCGGCGAACTCGTGCCCGGGCACGATCGGCAGGGTCGGCGCGAACTCCCCCTGCAGGATGTGCAGATCGGTGCCGCACAACCCGCACGCGGCGACCTGCACCACCACTTCGCCCGCGGCCGGCGCCGGATCGTCGACGGTCTCGATGCCGACGACACCGGGGGAGCTGATGACGGCTGCCTTCACTTGACGGCTCCAAGGGAGAGGCCCTGGACCAGCTTGTCCTGGGCGGCGAACCCGGCGGCCAGCACCGGGAGGGATATGCAGACGGCCGCGGCGCACACCTTCGCCAGGAACAGGCCCTGGCTGGTGACGAATCCGGTGAGGAACACCGGCGCGGTACCCGCCACGACACCGGTGAGCACCCGGGCGAACAGCAGCTCGTTCCAGCTGAAGATGAACGAGATCAGCGCGGTCGCGGCGATGCCCGGCATCACCACGGGGGCGACGATCCGGGCCAAGATCGTCGGCAGCCCGGCGCCGTCGATCGACGCGGCCTCCATGATCTCGGCCGGCACGTCCGCCAGGAACGAGCGCATCATCCACACGGCGATCGGCAGGTTCATCGAGGTGTAGAGCACGACCAGCAGCCAGATGTCGTCCAGCAGCCCGGCGTTCTTCGCGATCAGGTACACCGGCAGCAGACCGGCCACCGCCGGCAGCATCTTGGTCGACAGGAAGAAGAACATCACGTCGGTCCACTTGCGCACCGGCTTGATCGACAGGGCGTAGGCGGCGGGGACGGCCAGCAGCAGCACCAGCAGGGTCGAGGCGACGCTCGCCGTGGCCGAGTTGACGAGCGGCGGCCAGGGGCTGACCCCGGTGCCGGAACCGAAGAACTCGCGGTAGCCGTGCAGGGTCAGCGACGCGCCCAGGTGCGGCGGGTTCGCCGCCGCGTCCTGCTCACCGTGCAGCGAGGTGAGCACCATCCAGGCGAACGGCAGGAAGAACACGATCCCGCACGCCCAGGCCAGCAGGCCGAGCAGACCGCGGTTGCGGCGGTCCCGGGCGCGGGGGTCGCGTGCTCCCCTCGCGGGCGGGTTCGCGGTGGCGGCGGCCATCAGCGGATCTCCTCTCTCAGCAGCGACGACACGGTCCGCAGCGCGAAGGTCGCCACGATGATCGACAGCACCACCACGATCACGCCCTCCGCGGACGCCTGCCCGTAGTCGTGCGCCTGGTAGAAGGTCGAGTAGACGGCGTAGGGGAGGTTGGCGGTGCCCAGGCCGCCGGAGGTCAGGGTGAACACGGCGTCGAAGTTCTGCACCACGTACACCGTGCCGAGCAGCGCGGCCAG
The DNA here is from genome assembly GCF_019890725.1 of Actinacidiphila acidipaludis. Lineage (GTDB taxonomy): Bacteria > Actinomycetota > Actinomycetes > Streptomycetales > Streptomycetaceae > Actinacidiphila > Actinacidiphila acidipaludis. The sequence continues at coordinate 89,639 of NZ_JAINZZ010000026.1, read as the reverse complement.
TTCGAGGTAGCGGCGCAGGTGCGGGAACGTGAGGTGACGGAAGACCTGCCAGCTGTTCGCGCCGTCCACCCGCGCGGCCTCGACGACGTCGTGCGGGCGGCTCTGCAGTCCGGCGAGCAGGATCAGCATCATGAACGGCGTCCACTGCCAGATCAGCGACGCCTCGACCGCCAGCTTGGGCGACTGCGACAGCCAGTCGGGCTGCGGCGCGTCCGAGCTTCCGAACAGCTTCCACACCCACGTCAGCACGCCGTTGAGCAGCCCGTAGGAGGCGTTGTAGAGGGCGTGCTTCCACAGCAGCGCGGACGCCACCGGGACCACCAGGAACGGGGTGATCAGCAGGGTGCGCACGACACCGCGGCCGGGGAACCTGCGGTCCAGCAGGAGCGCGAGCCCGAGCCCCAGCGCCAGGCTGACCAGGACCACGGCGGCGGTCAGCACCACCGTGGTGGTCAGCGACGAGCGCAGCGTCGGATCGGTGAACTCCGCCTTGTAGTTGGACAGCCCGGCGAATCCGCGGTCACCCGGATCGAGGGCGTTCCACCGCATGAACGAGATCACCAGGGTCCCGACGAACGGCAGCTGGGTGACGGCGATCATGAACACCAGGGCGGGCAGCAGGGGCGCCCGGCGGGCCCAGGCCACGCGCGGCCCGGTCCTGGGCGGCGGCACGGGGACCGCCGCGGGGCCGCCGCGTGCGGCCCGCGGCGCGCGTACCCGCGAGGAGAGCGAGGGGGTACTCGACGGGGTGCTCATGTCACTTGCCCGCGTACTTCCCGGCGACCTTCTCCGCCAGCGACTGGCTGGTGTGCAGGGCGCTGTCCACGCTGGTCCGGCCGGCGATCGCCGAACTGATCTCCTGCGACACCTTGGTGCCCAGATCGGTGAACTCGGGTATGCCGACGAACTGGATGCCCGGCGCGGGGCGCGGCTGCACACCCGGGTTCGCCGGATCGGCGGCCTCCAGTGCGGTCAGCGTCGGCTTGGCGAACGCCGACGAGGCCGCCACGTAGCTCGCGTCGGAGTACGTCGAGGTCCGCTTGCCGGCCGGGACGCGGGACCAGCCGAGCTGCTTGCCGACGAGGTTCTCGTATCCCTGGCCGGAGGCCCAGGAGATGAACTTCCACGCGTCGTCCTGGTGCTTGGACGCCTTCTGCAGCCCCCATGCCCAGGTGTAGAGCCAGCCGGAGCTCTTCGTCCGGTCGACCGGCGCCGGGGCGTAGCCGATCTTCCCGGCCACGGGGGAGTCGGACGCCTCCAGCGACCCGGCGGCCGACGTGGCGTCGTACCACATGGCGACCTTGCCCTGCTCCATGTCGTTCAGGCACTCGGTGAACCCGGCCTGCGGGGCCCCGGCTTCACCGTGCTTGCGCACGAGGTCCACGTAGAACGAGACGGCCTTGGTGAACTCGGGGCTGTCCACCCCGGCCTTCCAGTCCTTGTCGAACCAGGTGCCGCCCATGGTGTTCACGACCGTGGTCAGCGGGGCGATCACCTCGCCCCAACCGGGCTGCCCGCGCAGGCAGATGCCCTTCATGCCGGACTGCGCGCCGTCCGCCTTCGCCGCGAGGCCGGCGACCTGCGCCCAGGTCGGCGCGGCGGGCATCGTCAGGCCTTTCGCGGCGAGCACGTCCTTGCGGTACATCAGGAACGAGGACTCGCCGTAGAACGGCTCGGCGTAGATCTGCCCCTGGTACGTCAGCGACTGCTGGATCGCCGGCAGGATGTCGCTCTGCGCGAAGGCCTTGTCCGCCGTCGCGTGCGAGCTGAGGGAGGCCAGCCAGCCGTTCTTGGCGTAGATGGGCGCCTCGTAGTTGCTGATCGTGGCCACGTCGTACTGCCCGGCCTGGCTCGAGAAGTCCTGGGTGATCTTGTCGCGGACGTCGTCCTCGGGCAGCACCGTGAAGTTCACCTTGATCCCGGTGGACTTGGTGAAGTTGGCGGCGGTCAGCTTCTGCAGGTCCACCATCTGGGGGTTGTTGACCATCAGGACGTTGATGGAGTGCGAGCCGGACCCGCCGCCGGCGCCGCCGGCGCCCGAGCAGGCGGCGGCGAGGAGGCTGCCGCACACGGCCAGGGCCAGCGGCGGCAGGATCCGGCGGGTGCTTCTTGCGGTGGTCGTTGTCATGATGCGTCCCTTTCATGACAGAGATGAGGGTGGGGGAGTGCGTGCGAGGACGTGCGAGGGCGTGCGGGGGCAGGGCGGGGTAGGGAGGCGGCCCGTGAGGGCGGGAAGGGACGGCGTCCCGCGGGTCAGACTCTGAAGACGCGGGGGCCGAGCAGGGCGTAGCGGTGTGCCTCGGCGCTGGACAGACCGGTGTCGGTGACGATCGCCTCGAAGTCGGCGATCTCGGCGAAGCGGCAGAAGCTGCTCGCGCCGAACTTGCTGTGGTGGCCCATGAACACCCGGCGCCGCGACACCTCCATGGCCTTGGCCTTGACGTCGGCCACCACCGGATCCGGTGTCGTCAGGCCCAGTTCACGCGAGATGCCGTTGGAGCCCATGAAGGCCAGATCGATGACGAAGCCGGCCAGCATGGCGCAGGCCCAGGAGCCGACGGTGGCCAGTGTCCGGGCCCGGACGCGGCCGCCGAGGAGCAGCACGGTGGTGTTCGGCGAGTCGGCGATGGCGGCGGCCGTCGACAGCGAGGCGGTGACCACGGTCAGCGGCCGGTCGCCGGGCAGCAGTGCGGCGAGGATCTGCGGGGTGTAGCCCTCGTCCACGAACACCGTCTCGGACTCGCCGAGGAGCTTGACGGCCTCCGCGGCGATCCGCCGCTTGTCGGCCACGTGCAGGGTGACCCGCTGTGCCAGATCGGTCTCGAAGCCTGCGCCCTCGACGGGATAGGCGCCGCCGTAGGTGCGGCGGACCAGCCCCCGCCGTTCCAGGACGCCCAGGTCGCGCCGGATGGTCTCCGGTGCGACCGCCAGGTCGGCGGCCATCGCGGTGACCTCGACCTGGCCCTGGTGGCGGGCCAGCGCGAGGATGCGGTGCTGGCGCTCCTCGGCTCGCACGGCCCACCTCGCCTCGTCACCGGTCCGGGCACGGCGTGCCCGGTGCTGCCCGTAGAAGAGTTATACCGCCGGGCCTGTGCCCGGCCAGGACCCGTAACGGACAGCCTTGCGCCCGGTTTCGCCCGCGGCCCGAACACGTCACCGCAGGCCGGCGGGGTGATGCCGGCTGTGACAGGAGGGACCGCCCCCAGTGGGGCGCTGGGAATGCCCGGTTCGGGCGCTGCCCGGTACCGGGCGGTTACATCTATCCGCGCGGCCGGCCCCGGACGGGGGCCGCCGCGTCGTGGCTGATCAGAGCGGCAGCGGGTGCCGGGCGCCGCCGCGGGTCTCCTCGACCGCCTTCACCAGAGGGGCGAGCTGCGGGTCGGTCGCGGCCTGGTCCAGGGCCTCGCGCAGCGCTGCGGCGTTCGTCGGCCGGGCGGCGGCGAGGAGGGCCAGACCCTCCTCGCTCACGTCGGTGTAGATGCCGCGCCGGTCCGTCGGGCACAGGTAACGGGCGAGCAGGCCGCGCTCCTCGAGCCGGGTCACCAGCCGGGTCGTCGCGGACTGGCTGAGCACCACCGCGTCGGCGACCTGCTTCATCTGCAGGTGACCGCCCTCGCCGTCGTGCTGCCGGCTGAGCACGTCGAGCAGCGAGTACTCGCGCACGCTCAGGTCGTGTCCGGTCTGCAGGGCGCGCTCGATGTGCGCCTCGATCCGCCCGTGCAGCACCGAGAGGGCACACCAGCTGTCGGCCAGGGCCGTCAGCGCCGGATCCGTAGCGGTCATCGTCCCTCCAGGGCGGTCGGCGTCCCGGCTCTCTGCCGGTGGGCGCGTCCTCCATTGTAGCGCGTTTGCAAATAACCAGCGCCTGCAACTATTGTCGACGCTCGTAAGGGGCTGCCGCCAGTAATGCGCCGGGTGAAGTGCCGAGTTACGCGCTCACTCCCCGCATCGCCCGCCCCGGCTCCACCCGGGCGCCCGGTCCGGGCTCGGTCCGGGCTCGGTCCGGGCGCCGCCCGAGAACCACCGCACCACCAACCGGAAGGTCGTCCCCATGCCTCTCGCGCTCCTGGCCCTCGCCATCGGGGCCTTCGGGATCGGCACCACCGAATTCGTCATCATGGGCCTGCTGCCCCAGGTCGCCGGGGGCTTCGGGGTCTCCGTGCCGACCGCCGGACTGCTGGTCACCGGGTACGCGCTCGGCGTCGTGGCCGGCGCGCCGCTGATGACCGTCCTCGGCACCAGGATCTCCCGCAAGCGGATGCTGATGCTGCTCATGGGGCTGTTCATCCTCGGCAACCTCGTCTCCGCCGCCGCACCCGTCTTCGCCGTCCTCCTGATCGGCCGGGTGATCGCCTCGCTGGCGCACGGCGCGTTCTTCGGTATCGGCTCGGTCGTCGCGGCCGACCTCGTGCCGCCGCGCAAGAAGGCCGGCGCCATCGCCATGATGTTCACCGGCCTGACCGTCGCCAACGTCGTCGGCGTCCCGCTCGGCACGCTGGTCGGCCAGACCGCAGGCTGGCGGGTCACGTTCCTGCTGGTCGCGGCGCTGGGCGTCCTCGGCCTGCTCGGCGTCGCCCGGCTCGTCCCCGAGGTGCCGCGGCAGCGGGGCGTGCGGCTGCGCCACGAACTCGCGGTGTTCCGCAACGTCCAGGTCCTGCTGGCGATGGCCATGACCGTGCTCGGCTTCGGCGGCGTCTTCGCGGCGATCACCTACATCGCCCCGATGATGACCCACGTCACCGGGTACGCGGAGGGGTCCGTCACCTGGCTGCTGGTCCTCTTCGGTCTCGGCATGGTCGCCGGGAACCTGGCCGGCGGCCGGTTCGCCGACCGGCGCCTGATGCCGATGCTGTACACCGTGCTGACCGCACTGGCCGCCGTCCTGGCCCTGTTCACCGTGACCGCGCACGGCAAGGTCGCCGCCGCGGTCACCGTCTTCCTCATCGGCGCCCTCGGGTTCGCCACCGTGCCGCCGCTGCAGAAGCGGGTCCTGGACCAGGCGCACGGCGCCCCGACGCTGGCCTCCGCGGTCAACATCGGCGCCTTCAACCTGGGCAACGCCATCTCCGCGTGGCTCGGCGGCCTCGCCATCTCCGCCGGGTACGGCTACACCTCCGTCAACTGGGTCGGGGCCGCGCTGGCCGCGGGCGCGCTGGTGCTGGCCGTGGTGTCCAGCGCCCTGGAGCGCGGGTCGCGCCGCCCGGGCCGGATCGTGGCCAGGACGTCCGCGAGCGAGCAGGTCCCGGTGCCGGCCGACCAGCACTGACCCCACCCGGGCTCCGGGTACGCCCGCACGCCCGGCCGTACAACCGCACCTCCGCCCCCTCACGAAAGCGACCCTGTCACCATGACCGCCACCCCCGAGACCTCCGGCACCCCCGAGACCTCCGGCACCCCCGAGACCTCCGGCACGGCCGGAACCCCCGGGCCCCCGGCGATCGCCCCCGCCGCCCCGGGCGCCCCCGCGGCGGTGCCGACCGTCACCCTCGCGCACGGCACCGGTGGAGCCCCCGTGGCCATGCCGCAGCTCGGCTTCGGCGTCTTCCAGGTCCCGGACGACGAGACCGCCGCCGCCGTCACCGCCGCGCTGGAGGCCGGATACCGCAGCATCGACACCGCCGCGGTGTACGGCAACGAGGCCGGCGTCGGCCGGGCGCTCGCGGGCGCCGGCCTGCCCCGCGAGGAACTGTTCGTCACCACCAAGGTGTGGAACGCCGACCAGGGCCACGACGCCACGCTCCGGGCGTTCGACGCCTCGCTCGGCCGGCTCGGCCTCGACCACGTCGACCTCTACCTGATCCACTGGCCGGCCCCGGCCCAGGACCGCTACCTCGACACCTGGCGGGCGCTGCGGACCCTGCTCGCCGACGGCCGCACCCGGGCCGTCGGGGTCTCCAACTTCCAGCCCGCGCACCTGCGGCGGCTGATCGAGGACAGCGGCGTGGTGCCCGCCGTCAACCAGGTCGAGCTGCACCCGGGCCTGCAGCAGCGTGAACTGCGCGCCGTGCACGCCGAGTACGGGATCGCCACCGAGGCGTGGAGCCCGCTGGCCCAGGGCGCGCTGCTGGCCGAGCCGGCGCTGGCCGCGATCGCCCGGCGGCACGGCAGGAGCCCGGCCCAGGTCGTCCTGCGCTGGCACCTCCAACTGGGCACGGTGGTGATCCCCAAGTCCGTCACGCCGGCCCGGATCCGGGAGAACCTCGACGTGTTCGGCTTCGCCCTGGACGACGCCGAGATGGCGGCGATCGCCGCGCTGGACCGCGGCATGCGGACCGGGCCGGACCCCGACACCTTCGTCTGAGCCGGCCGGGTCCGGCAGCGCGCGCCCGTGCGCCCGCACCCCGGACCGTCGCGCCCTGCCCCGGTTCGTCACGCCGGTGGGCCCGCCCCTCGTGGACGGGCCCACCGATGCGTCATCCCCACCCGGTCAGTGGTGGCCGTTCTCCTCCACCCCGAGACCCATGGCCTGGGCCACGGCCTGCACGTTGCGGTACTCGGTCCCGCTGGGCAGGTCCGAGACGCGGTCCAGCAGCGCGTCCGGCGCCTGGTGGCGGTGGAGCGAGCCCAGGAGCGCCGAGCGGCGCGCGGGGAAGATGCTGGGTTCCAGATGCCTGGCCAGGTCACTGCGGACGACCACGTCGTCCGGCGTCATACCGGACGGGGCACCCGGGCTGGGTACCGCCACTCGCCCCGAGACCAGTTCGTCGTCGACCGACTGCGGTTCGAGTGGTTCCGCGGAGCGCACCGCGCGCGTGGCCCGCAGCGCGTCGTGCATCTCCCTCTTCAGCTCGTCGTCGCGGACGAATCCCGTCTTGTTGGTTCCCTGGTCCGCCATAAGGCCATGGCCTCCCTTGTCGTGCGCCCGGCCGACGGCACCCTCCTTGCCCTGGATGCCGCTGTCACCGGGTCCGGCCTGGGTGTCCGACGAATACCCGCCCGTTTCGTCCCGAAACCCCCCTCCGGGACGACGCCTCGGGGCGCTCGGGACCGCCGTGCGCACGACGAACCGGCCGGGCCCGAGGCCCGGCCGGCTGCGGTGGGTCACACGGGAGCCACCGGCTGCGACGTCAGCTGTGGTTCCAGGCCACGCTGAAGTTGGTGCCGCCGGACAGGGACGACGTGGTCGCCTTGGTGGTGCTGCCCGAGGCCATGTTGATCTTGTCGGGCGAGAAGTTGCCGATCGGCTGGCCGTTGGCCGTGGAGCCGGTGAACGACGCCGTGCCGAAGTTCGACAGCGGCAGCACGCCGCTGGAGCTCGACGGCGCCTCGGCGATGATCTCGGCCGAGTACTTCTGCGCCGAGCTGGAGCTCTTCTTCGTGGTCTTGGTCCAGCCCTTGGTGGTGTCCGAGAGCGTCATCGTGAAGCTGGTGCCGCTGACCGACACGGTGGCCGTGAAGTGGTCGCCGGGGCTGACGGTGTTGCTGTAGTTCACCGGGTAGGCCGGGTACATCTCGTACCACGACGAGTAGTACGCGCGGCCGCCCGAGCAGTCGGCCTCGGTGCCGGTCTGCTCCACGGAGTTGCTGCCGTCGCCGTCGATGCCGACCCAGAACGACGAGTACGTGGTGGCGCTGCCGCAGCTCACGGCCGGCTGCACCCAGCTCGCCGAGACGCTGGTGAACGGGCCGCCGGTGGCGGCGTATCCGGCCCAGTTGCCGCTGGTGCTGTGCGTGACGCGTCCGGTCGGGCCCACCAGGTGGTGGCCGGCGAGCGGGGTCTGCCGGATCGCGGAGTCGGCCGAGGCGACCGCTGAGGGCGCGGTCGCGAGGGCGGACAGGACTGCTGCGGCCACGGCGGACACGGCGGTGATGCGGATGGTTGCCGACATGCTGCTCCTTCTCGCGGATCTCGCGGTGCAGGTGCAACGGGCGCAGATCGGTGGGGTGTACGTGACGCCCGGTGCGTGCTTGTCAGTGTGCAGACAACACTCCGAGTGGTGTCACCAGCGGCTGACAAATGATCGGCAAAGGTCGCGTCAAGTCCCACGGCGGCAAGGGCGGGACGCCGCAACGGGGAACGGCGGGACGTCATGTCCCGCCGCGGGCACCCGCGTTGGGTCCGGCCCGGTCAGGCCGGGGGAGGAGAGGCCGCGGCGGCGGCCATCACCGGGAGCGCGGCGGCGAGTTCGGCATGCCAGCCGTCCATCGGCTTCATCCCCGCCCGCTCCCAGCCGTCATGGCCGAGCACGCTGTACGACGGCCGCGGGGCCGGCCGCACGTACCGGTCCGACGTGGTCGGCCGCACCCGCAGCGGATCCAGGCCGGACAGCGCGAAGACGGCCTGGGCCAGCCCGTACCAGGTCACCTGGCCCGAGGCGGTCCCGTGGTAGACGCCGGCGGGCGCGTCCCCGGTCAGCGCTGCCTCGCCGAGGGCGGCCAGGCGCACCGCCAGCGCCCGGGTCCACGTGGGCTGCCCGACCTGGTCGTCCACCACGTCGAGCGTCTCCCGCCGCCCGGCGAGGGTCAGCATCGTGCTCACGAAGTTGCGGCCGTGCGCGCCGTACAGCCAGGCCGTGCGGACCACGAAGCCGCGCTCCGGCAGGAGTCGGCGGACCGCCAGCTCGCCGGCGAGCTTGCCGCGGCCGTAGGCGTTGACCGGACCGGTCGGCGCGTCCTCGGCGTAGGGGCGGTCGGCATCACCGGGGAAGACGTAGTCGGTGGAGACCTGGAGCAGCACCGCGCCGTGCCGCGCGCAGGCGGCGGCCAGCAGCCGCGGGCCCTCGCCGTTGACCCGGGAGGCCTCGGCCTCGGCGCTCTCGGCGCCGTCGACGTCCGTCCAGGAGGCCGCGTTGACCACCACGTCGTGACCCGCGACGGCTTCCCCGGCCGCCGCCGCGTCGGTGATGTCCAGGCCGCTCCTGGGCAGTCCGGTCACCGAGACGCCGGGCACGGCCCCCAGTACGTCCACCAGGTCCCGGCCGAGCATCCCGCCCGCGCCCGTCACCAGCCAGCGGCTCATCGCGGCAGCTCCGCCTTGGCCTTGAGCGGCTCCCACCAGCCGCGGTTGTCCCGGTACCAGGCGACCGTCGCGGCCAGGCCCTCGTCGAAGCCGACCAGCGGCTGGTAGCCCAGCTCCTCGCGGATCTTGTCGATGCCGAGGGAGTAGCGCAGGTCGTGGCCCTTGCGGTCCTCGACGTGCTCCACCCGGTCCCAGTCCGCGCCGCAGGCCGCCAGCAGCCGTCCGGTCAGCTCGCGGTTGCTCAGCTCGGTGCCGCCGCCGATGTGGTAGACCTCGCCGGCCCGGCCGCGGTGCAGCACCAGGTCGATGCCCCGGCAGTGGTCCGCGACGTGCAGCCAGTCCCGCACGTTCCGGCCGTCGCCGTACAGCGGCACCTTCCGCCCGTCGAGCAGGTTGGTGACGAACAGCGGGATCATCTTCTCCGGGAAGTGGTACGGCCCGTAGTTGTTGGAGCAGCGGGTGACCGTCACGTCCATGCCGTGGGTGCGGTGGCAGGCCAGCACCATCAGGTCCGACGACGCCTTCGACGCCGCGTAGGGCGAGTTGGGCGCCGGCGGCGAGGACTCCGTCCAGCTCCCCTCGTCGACCGAGCCGTACACCTCGTCCGTCGAGACGTGCGCGAACCGGCCGACGCGGTGCCGCAGCGCGGCGTCGAGCAGCACCTGGGTGCCGAGCACGTTGGTGGTCACGAACGGTGTGGCGTCCAGGATCGAGCGGTCCACGTGGGACTCGGCGGCGAAGTGGACAACCGCGTCCTGTCCCGCCATCACCTCGTCCACCACCGACCGGTCGCGGATGTCGCCGTGCACGAACACCAGGTCCGGATGTCCGGCGACGTCGGCGAGGTTCGCCTCGTTGCCGGAGTAGGTGAGGTTGTCCAGGACGGTGACCCGGGTGCCGGGCCCCGACGGCAGGTCGCCGTGGAGTGTGGCCCGCACGAACTGCGATCCGATGAAGCCGGCTCCGCCGGTGACGAGTATGCGCATGGGACCGCCATGTTAGGGGACACAGTCCCCGCAGGGTGATGTTCGGGGAACTTCGCGGTCCAACGATGGGAAACCCCCGCGATCGCTATCATCACCGGCATGCGTGGGATAGTGCTCGCGGGCGGGACCGGGTCACGTCTGTGGCCGATCACCAAGGCCGTCTCCAAGCAGCTGATGCCGGTCTTCGACAAGCCGATGGTGTACTACCCGCTGACCACCCTGGTCACCGCGGGCATCCGCGACATCCTGATCATCACCACCCCCGACGACCGCCCGCAGTTCGAGCGGCTGCTCGGCGACGGCTCCCAGTTCGGGCTGCGTTTCCGCTTCGCCGTCCAGGAGCACCCCGCCGGTATCGCCGAGGCGTTCGTCATCGGCGAGGAGTTCATCGGCGGCGACCCGGTGGCGCTGGTCCTGGGCGACAACATCTTCCACGGCGACGGCCTCGGCCGTCAGCTGCGCGGCTGGACCGACCCCGACGGCGGCGTGGTCTTCGCGCACGCCGTGGCCGACCCCGCCGCCTACGGCGTGGTGGAGTTCGACCGTCACGGCCGGGCCCTGTCGATCGAGGAGAAGCCGGCCAGGCCCCGCTCCCGGTACGCCGTGCCCGGCCTCTACTTCTACGACGCCGAGGTCGTCGCGATAGCGCGCAAGCTCACCCCCAGCGCCCGCGGCGAGCTCGAGATCTCCCACGTCAACCAGGAGTACCTGGAGCGCGGCCGGCTGACCGTCTCGGTGCTGGACCGCGGCACCGTCTGGCTGGACACCGGCACCTTCCAGTCGCTCGTCCAGGCGTCGGAGTACGTCCGCGTGGTGGAGGAGCGCCAGGGCTTCAAGATCGGCTGCATCGAGGAGGCGGCCTGGCTGGCCGGCTTCATCGACGACACCCGGCTGGCCGAGCTCGCCGAGCCGCTGCTCAAGAGCGGCTACGGCGAGTACCTGCTGGAACTGCTGCGGCAGCGCCGCTCCGACACCGGCTTCGGTCATCGCAGCGGACGCTGGGAGCCGGGCGCCAAGGGGACCTCCCGGCCGGGCGGCAGGGACGGCCGGCAAGAAGCCGAGGACGCCCGGTGAGAAGGGGACGCCGGCGGCGCGGCCCGCGGCAGGGACGGCCCGCGGCGCGCCGCCCGCGGGCTCAGCCCTGCTCCTCCCCGGCCACCGCGGCCTCGTCGGCCACCGCGGCCCGGCGGTACCAGGCCAGGCACTCCTCGTAGTCCGGCAGCAGCCCCCGCTCCCTGGCCTCCGCGAGCGTCGGCGCCTGGGCGTCCTTGTCGGACAGCAGGCGCCGTGAACCCCGCGGCCACCGGATGCCCAGCTCCGGATCCAGCGCGTCGACCGCGTGCTCGCGGGCCGGCGCGTACCCCTCGGAGCACAGGTAGACCACCGTGGCGTCGTCGGTCAGCGCCATGAACGCGTGCCCGAGACCCTCGGACAGGAACAGCGCCGTGTGGTCCACGTCGTCCAGGCGTACCCCCTCCCAGCTACCGAACGTGGGGGAGCCCACCCTCACGTCCACCACCACGTCCAGGACGGCGCCGCGTACGCACGTGACGTACTTCGCCTGGCCCGGTGGTACGTCGGCGAAGTGGACACCCCGTACGGTTCCCCGTACGGACACCGAGCAGTTCGCCTGCGCCAGCCGCAGGGGGCGGCCGGTCGCGGCCGCGAACTCGCCCCCGCGGAACCATTCGTGGAAACCGCCCCGTGGGTCGGTGAAGACCTTCGGTTCGTGTACCCAGGCCCCCGGAACGCCGAGCTGCCTCATCCCCATCCCGCCTTCGGTGTCGTCCGATCCGTCCGGCCCTCGCCGGCGACGCCCCATTGTGTCCACCGCGCACCCGCGGCACGCGCGGATCCGCGGGCTGCGCCGGATCGCCCCCACGGCCGCCCGGAATGCCCCTATGCTCACGGCACGGACTGGGGAGTCCGGGGGTGTTCTGGGGAGGCGGCAGCATGCCGGCACGGATCGAGCCCACCGCTCAGGTGGACGGCACGGCGGAAGTCGGGGACGGCACCACGGTCTGGGACCTGGCGCAGATCCGCGAGGAGGCGACACTCGGGCGCGGCTGCATCGTCGGCCGCGGTGCCTACGTGGGGCCCGGAGTGCGCATCGGCGACCACGTGAAACTGCAGAACCACGCGCTGGTGTACGAGCCGGCCGAGCTGGACGACGGCGTCTTCGTCGGCCCGGCGGCCGTGCTCACCAACGACCACTTCCCGCGCTCGGTGGACCCCGACGGGAAGCTGAAGCGCGGCGGCGACTGGGAGCCGGTCGCGGTGAAGGTCCGCGAGGGGGCGTCGCTCGGCGCCCGCTCGGTGTGCGTCGCGCCGGTCGTCGTCGGCCGCTGGGCGCTGGTCGCGGCCGGCGCCGTGGTGACCCGCGACGTCCCCGACTTCGCTCTGGTGGCCGGCGTCCCGGCCCGCCGGATCGGCTGGGTCGGGCGGGCCGGCGAACGGCTCGCGGAGGTCGAAGGGGAATCCGGCGTGTGGCAGTGCCCGCGCACCGGCGACCGGTACGACGAGAAGGACGGCTTCCTGCTCGAACGCGGCTGAGAAGGCCCGCGTTCGCGCACCTCGGAACACCGCTGAGCGGAACCCGCCGAACCCGTGGCGGCAGCTTCCGGCGTTTTTCCGAAAAGCATCGATCGGCGGACATCCCTCGGCATATCGTGTTCCACACGTTGCGGGCCGGACGCGGTGAACTGCCGTGTCCGGTGGGGGGTTTCACAGATCGGTGACGGCAACGGCGGCTCGTGGGACGCGGCGAGGGGAACGCCGCGGAGCGCGGGGGCCGGAGCCGTACCCGCGTCCGGTTGCGGCCGGACCGCCGCGAGGCCGATCGGCAAGCGACCAGGGGGGCTGGTGTGCCGTGTCCGCAGTTCAGGGTGTGCCGACCGCACACCTTCGGGCCGCGTCCCGGCGCCCGGAACCGTGCGCCCGGCTGACCGGCCGGACGCACCGCGACGGGCGCGCCGAGTGCACGGCCTGCCCAAGATCATTGTGAGGGGACGATGACCACGACACGTCTCGCTGCGCTCGCCGGCGAGGATCCACCGCTCCACGCACTGGCCGAACGCCTGCTGTCCGTCGCCGAGACGGGCCTGCCGGCGATGTACCTGGCCGACCAGGACGTCTTCGTCTTCACCCGCGCCGCCCGCCCGGAGTCCGGCGGGCGCCCGGCGGGCGACGGCCGGCTCCTGGAGAACCGCGGCACCAGCCTGCGCTACTCCGCGATCACCGCCCTCGGCGCCCGGCTGCTCCCGGCGGACCGGCAGCGGGTGGTCCTGGGCGGTCACACCGCCGAGGAGTTCACGGGACTGCTCGTGCAGCGGCTGCCCGGTGTCACCAACCTCGGGGACGCCGCGCTCGTCGCCTGGGCCGCCGCAGAGACCGGGCATCCCAAGCTCGCCGACGCCCTCGGCCGGGTCGCCGCGCTCGACGCGGACGGCGGCCCCCGGTACACCGTCGAGGCCGCGTGGGTGCTCTCCGCGCTGGCCGCCGCGCGGTCCACCGCGGACGTCGAGGGGCCGCTCGCCGCGGCCCGCGACCGGCTGCTGCGCTCGCGCACCGGTGACAGCCCGCTCTTCCCGCACGCCACCGGCCCGGGGCTGGTGCCCTGGTACCGGGCGCACGTGAGCTGCTTCGCCGACCAGACCTACCCTTTGCAGGCGCTGGCCCGGCTGCACGCCTCCGGGGACGACCCCGAGGCGCTCGCCGCCGCCGACGCCTGCGGCACCCGCATCTGCGCGCTGCAGGGCGACGCCGGCCAGTGGTGGTGGCACTACGACGCCAGGACCGGCGGCGTCGTCGAGGGTTACCCCGTGTACAGCGTCCACCAGCACGCCATGGCGCCCACCGCGCTCTTCGACCTCATCGAGGCCGGCGGAAGCGACCACGGCGCCGCCGTCCGCCGGGGTCTGTCCTGGATGGCCGAGCCGCCCGAACTGGCCGACGCCGGCCGGGCCGAGCCGATGATCCTGGACGACGCGGGCGTCACCTGGCGCAAGGTCCACCGCGGCGACCCGGCCAAGGCGGTCCGCGCCGCGCGGGGCCTGGCCACCCGCCCGCTGCCCGGTGCCCGGCTCGGCGTCCTCGACCGCGTCTACCGCCCCGCGGCCGTCGACCGGGAGTGCCGTCCCTACGAGTTCGGCTGGATGCTGCACGCCTGGCTCGCGCCACGGCCGCCGGCTTCCCCGGCCGCGCCGGAGGCCCGCGGATGACCGCCCGCAGAAGCCTCTTCGGCGTCGCCGTCGACCCGCTGACCATGGACCAGACGGTGGAGCGGTGCCTGGACGCGGTGCGCGAGCGGCGCCCGCTTGAGGTCGGTGTCGTCAACGCCGCCAAGCTGGTCACCATGCGCCGCGACGCGCGGCTGCGCGAGGCGGTCGCCGGGTGCGACCTGGTGGTGGCCGACGGCCAGGCCGTGGTGTGGGCGGCGCGCGTCCTGCGCAGCCCGCTGCCCGAACGCGTAGCCGGCATCGACCTGTTCATGCGGCTGCTGGCCGCGGCGGAGGAGCGCGGCCACAGCGTGTACTTCCTGGGCGCCACCCAGGAGGTCCTGGACCTGATGAACCGTCAGGTCGCCGACCGCTTCCCGGGTCTGAAGGTCGCCGGGTCCCGCAACGGCTACTTCGCGGACGCCGAGCAGCCGGAGATCGCCGACGCCGTCCGGGAGAGCGGCGCCCAGTTGCTCTTCCTCGGCATGACGTCACCGAAGAAGGAGATCTTCACCGCCGCCTACGGCAGACGCACCGGCGTCCACGTCGTGCACGGCGTCGGCGGCTCCTTCGACATCCTGGCCGGCGTGACCCGCCGGGCACCCCTGGGCTGGCAGCGGCTGGGTCTGGAGTGGCTCTACCGCCTGCTGCAGGAACCGCGCAGGCTCGCCCGCCGCTACCTCACCACCAACGCGGCCTTCCTGGCGATGACGGCCCGCGAGCTCGTCCGCCGCACTCCCGCAGCCGGTTCCGCGAACAGGAGTTACTGATGCGTGTCGTCGTGGTTGGACAGGGATACGTCGGGCTGCCGCTGGCGATCCGCGCGGCCGAGGTCGGGCACGAGGTCATCGGGTACGACGTCGACGCCGGGCGGATCAAGAGCCTGGCCGCGGGCGTCTCCTTCGTCGAGGACGTCTCCTCCGAGCGGGTCGTCGCCGCGATGGACAACGGGACCTACCGCCCCAGCGACGCGGCCCGCGACTGCGGCGGCTTCGACGTCGCCGTGGTCACCGTGCCCACACCGCTGCACGAGGGCGTCCCCGACCTGCGCTACATCGAGGAGTCCGCGCGCACGCTGGCGCGGTTCCTGCGGCCCGGGGCGACCGTGGTGCTGGAGTCCACCACCTACCCCGGCACCACCCAGGAACTGTTCGCCCCGCTGCTGGAGGACGGTTCGGGCCTCACGGCCGGCGCCGACTTCCACCTCGGCTACAGCCCCGAACGCATCGATCCCGGCAACCCGGTGTGGGGCTTCCAGCAGACCCCCAAGGTCGTCTCGGGAGTCGACGCCGCGTCGTTGAAGGCCGTGCAGGACTTCTACGGCGGGCTGGTCGACACCACCGTGCCGGTCGGCTCCCCGAAGGAGGCGGAACTCGCCAAACTGCTGGAGAACACCTTCCGGCACGTCAACATCGCCCTGGTCAACGAGATCGCGATGTTCGCCCGGCACCTGGACATCGACGTCTGGCAGGCCATCGACGCGGCGGCCAGCAAGCCGTTCGGGTTCATGAAGTTCACCCCGGGTCCCGGCGTCGGCGGCCACTGCCTGCCCATCGACCCCTCGTACCTGTCGTGGCGGGTGCAGCGCGAACTCGGCCAGAGCTTCCGCTTCGTGGAACTGGCGAACGACATCAACGGCCACATGCCCGAGTACGTCACCCGCCGGATCATCGACGCCTTCAACCGGCGACGCCGCTCGGTCAACGGCTCGCGTGTGCTGCTGCTGGGCCTGGCCTACAAGAAGAACACCGGCGACGCGCGCGAGTCGCCGTCGCTGCGCATCTCGCAACTGCTGCTCGACATGGGCGCCAAGGTCCGGGCCGCCGACCCGCACGTGGTGGAGACCGCCGCCGTCGACCCGCGGCTGGTCCGGGTGGAACTCACCCGCAAGGAACTCGCCCACGCCGACGTGGTGGTGCTGCTGACCGACCACGACGCCTTCGACTACGCCCTGGTGACCGAGCACGCCGCGTTCGTGCTGGACTGCCGCAGACGGCTGTCCGGCCCGACGGTCGAGGTGCTGTGACCATGACCGGGACGAGTCAGGAGCGCCCGGTGCGGATCGTGTGCGTCGCGGGCGCCCGGCCCAACTACATGAAGATCAAACCGGTGATGGACGCGCTGGAGCGGCGCGGCGCCGAGGTCGTCCTCGTCCACACCGGCCAGCACTACGACGAGTCGATGAACGGCGTGTTCTTCACCGACCTCGGCATCCGGCCGCCCGACCGGTTCCTCGGCGTCGGGTCCGGCACCCACGCCGAGCAGACCGGCCGTGTCATGGCGGCGTTCGAGCCGCTGCTCGCCGAGATCGCCCCCGACGCGGTGGTGGTCGTCGGCGACATCAACTCCACGGTGGCCTGCGCCCTGGTGACGGCCAAGGCCGGCCCGCTGCTGGCCCACGTCGAGGCCGGACTGCGCAGCCGCGACTGGACCATGCCCGAGGAGGTGAACCGCGTCGTCACCGACCGGGTCAGCGACTACCTGCTGGCGCCGTCGCCGGACGCGGCCGGCAACCTCCGGGCCGAGGGCTACCGCGACGACCAGATCCACGTCGTGGGCAACGTCATGATCGACAGTCTGCTGGCCAACCTGGACCGGGCACGGGGGAGCGGCGTGCTGGACCGGCTCGGTCTGGCCCCCGGCGGCTACGGCCTGGTGACGCTGCACAGGCCCGCGAACGTCGACGACCCCGAAGTGCTCACCGGGCTGCTGAAGGCCCTCGGCGAGGTCGCCGCCCGCTGCCCGCTGGTGCTGCCCGTCCACCCGCGCGCGGCCGGCCGGCTCGCCGAACTCGGCGTACCGGACGGGGTGCGGCTGATCCCGCCGGCCGGCTATCTGGACTTCATCGCGCTCCAGGACTCCGCGAGGATCGTGCTCACCGACTCCGGCGGGGTGCAGGAGGAGACCACCGCGCTCGGCGTGCCGTGCGTGACCCTGCGGGACAACACCGAACGGCCGGTCACCGTCGAACAGGGCACCAACGTCCTCGCCGGCCGCGACCCGGAACGCATCGTCGCCACCGCGCACACCGTGCTCGACGACCCGCCCGCACCACGGCGGCCCGAGCTGTGGGACGGCCACGCCGGCGACCGCGTCGCGGACGTCCTGCTGGACGGTCTCGCGGCGCCCGCGAACGGGCGGCCGCGGCCCACCGACCTGCCGGCGCGTCCGCGGTGAACGGGCAGGTCCGGCAGGCCGAAACGGGCCTCGTCCGGGCATCGCACGCCATATGCTGATCACGCGTCACGGGGACGCGAGGGGGGTAGTGCATGGATCTCGCTGAGATCGTCCGCGTCATGCGCAGGCGCTGGTACGTCCTGGTACCCGGCGTACTGCTCACCGTGGCGCTCACGGTCGGCGCGTACCTGAAGGTGCCGGTGACCTACACGTCGCAGAGCACCGTCGTGCTGCTCAACTCCAAGAAGGCCACCGTGGCCTTCGACGGGAACCCGTACCTGAGCACGCAGATCGCCCTCAACGGCATGGCCGACAGCCTCGCCCGCAACCTCAACTCCGACGGCGCGGTCGCGCACCTGAAGAGCCAGGGGGCGACCTGCGCCACCGCCGCGAAGCTGGCCGACAACGCCATGGGGCCGCTGCTGTGGCTGACCGCGACCGGCACCGACAAGGCGGCCGTGCTGGCCACCGACAAGCTGCTCACCACCTACGCGGCCGAACGGCTCGACCAGTTCCAGACCGAGCAGTCCGTGACGCAAGCGGCGATGATCCGCATGGCCACGATCGTGCCGCCGCAGAACCCGGTCGCGCAGACCAAGACCCGGTACGAGTACCTGGCCCTGGCCGCGGTGCTGGGCCTGGTGATGAGCCTGGTGGCCACCTTCTACGTCGAGGCCCGGTTCAGGAGACCCGGGCCGCGGCAGGCCGGCGCCGCCGCCGGCCTTGGGGCGGACCGCACCCCTGCCGGGGAGCCCGACGTCCCCCGTGACCGGGCGGAGCAGCCGCCCGCGGCACAGCCCGGCCCGGCCCGGCAGGCGGCCGTGGAACCGCCGTCGGAACGGTCCGGGCGGTCGTCCGCCGTCCCCGCCGCCCGCAAGGCCCCGAGCTGGTCCGTGCCCTCCGGGGGACTGGACCGCGACGCGCTGGAGGTCGGCGCCCTGGAGCCCGACCCCACGGCGCCCCCGTCCGTCTCCGGTTCCCCGGGCGCCCCGCAGGCGGCACCGGAGACGTCCGGGCCGGCCGACGCGGCGGGATACGACGGGATGTCCGGCGGCGACGCGGCCGGCACCGACGCCCACCGGTTCGTCTGACCGCCCGCCGCGACGCGCAGGGCTGAGGAGCCGTCACATGCACAGGGCGCGCGCCACCGACGACCCGGCGGGCGGGGCCACCGGCCCCGGCCCGGCCGCACCGCGCCCGGTGCGCCGGGTCCCGTCCTGGGCGCTCCAGGACGACGAGGCCATCACCCGGGTCACCGGGATCCCGGCTCCCGCCGCCGCCCCGACCGCGCCGGACCGCTCGCCCATGGCGGCGGCAGCGGTGACGGGCCCGGCAGGAACCGCCGTGCCCGACGCGGCCGCCGCGTCCGGAACGGCGGGCCCCGAGACGGCCGCCGTCCCGGCGCAGAGCGGGCCCCCGGCCCACGCGGCCCCCTCGCTGGGCCGCAAGGTCCGCTCGGCCGCCCGCTGGAGCCTGATCAACACCGTCGTGATGCGGCTGGGCAACTTCGCCACCGGCATCGCGCTGGCCCGCTTCGCCCTCGGCCCCGCCGCCTGGGGCGTCTACGGCATCGCCCAGACCGTGCTGCTGGTCCTGCTCGCCGCCAACGAACTCGGCGTGGGCCTGGCGATCATCCGCTGGGACGGCGACGCGCGCCGTTTCGCGCCCACCGTGCTGACCCTGAGCACCGCCTCCAGCGGCCTGATGTACGCGGCCCTGTTCCTCGCCGCCCCGGCCGTGGCCCACGCGGTCGGCTCACCCGACGCCGCCGGGGTGCTGCGGGTGATGTGCCTGTGCGTGGTGCTCGACGGCATCGCCCAGGTGCCGGCCGGCTTCCTCACCCGCGAGTTCGCGCAGGGCCGGCGGATGGTCATCGACGCCGCCAACTTCGTCATCAGCACCGCGGTCACCCTGGTGCTGGCGTTCGGCGGCATGGGCGCGATGAGCTTCGCCTGGGGCTCCGTCGCCGGCAACACCGCCGCGCTGACCGGCTTCTGCCTCGCCGCGCCCGGCACGCTGCGCTTCGGCTGGGACCCCCGGCAGGCGCGCGCACTGCTGCGCTTCGGCCTGCCGCTCGCGGGCGCCAGCCTGCTCGCGCTGTGCGTGGTCAACCTGGACACCCTGGTCGTCGGCTCCACGCTCGGCAAGGTGTCCCTCGGCTTCTACGTCCTGGCGTTCAACATCTCCGGCTGGCCGGTGCGGATCATCTCCGAGGCCGCCCGCCGGGTGTCGTTCGCGGGCTTCTCCCGCCTGGCGGGCTCACCGCAGGGCCTCGCCCACGGATTCGGGCGGGCCCTGGCGGTCCTGGTCACCGGGACCGTCCCGCTGTGCGTCCTGCTCGGCGTCCTGGCCGCCCCCGTGGTGGACCTGGTCTACGGCAGCACCTGGGTCCCCGCGGCCCGCGCGCTGCCCTGGCTGATGGCGCTCGGCCTGATCCGCATCGGCTGCGAACTCGCCTACGACTGCCTGGTGGCGGTCGGCCGGCGCCGCGCGCTGATCGGGGTGCAGGCCCTGTGGCTGGCAGCCCTCCTGCCCGTACTCATCGCGGCCGCACATCTGCACGGCATCGTCGGGGTGGCCCAGGGCCATGTCCTGGTGGCCGGCGGAATCGTTGTCCCGGTGTTCCTGCTCGCCCTGAGCCGAGCCGGCATCAGCGCCCGCTGGGTCGCCAGGGCGTGCTCCTGGCCGTTCCTGGGCGGCGCCGCGATGGCCGCCACCGTCCTGCTCCTCGAATGGAGGTTCGGCGACAGCCGGCCCGCGCTCGCCGTCACCGGCGTGCTCGCCCTGGCCGTGTACACGCTCTGTGTGCTGCCCAGCCGTCACTTCCTGCGCGGCAACGCGCCCACCGACACCCTCATGAGGTAAGCCGTCATGTCCGCACCGCATCCGGAGGACCCGGCCACGGGCCCCACAGATCCCGACCGGTCTTCCCGGCCGGCCCAGCCGTCCCGGCCGTCCCACCTCCGCCGCCGCGGCGCCCTCGCGGCGGTCGCCGCCGCGGCCGTCCTGGCCGCCGTGCTGTCCGTGACCCTCGCGACCCGGTCCGGCGCCGGGGACTCGACCGGCGGACGCTGCCCCGTCCAGGCCCTGTCCTGCTCGCCCGGCCAGTCCGACCCCGCCGACTCCACCGCCCCGGCGACGCCGTCGGCCGGCGCGGGTGACGGCGCCCGCACCGCGGGCATGGAGCGCACGACCCCGGCGCGGCACGACGCCCCCGGGCAGGACCCGGCCGCGAGCGGCACCGCCGCGCCGCCCGGACACTGCGCGAGCTTCACCGCGTGCGGCTTCCCCGACGCGCACAGCACCGGCCCGCGGCTGTCCATGAGCCCCCACCGCACCGGGGCGATGTCCATCCACCAGGACGGCCAGGTCATCCGCCGCTGGGACATCACCGGCTCGCTCGACGTCTACGCCAACGACGTCACCGTCATCGACAGCCGGATCACCTCCGACAACTGGTGGGGCATCAACCTGCGTTCGGGCTACAAGGGCCTGCGCATCCTGCACACGGCCATCACCGCCGTGCCCGGCAAGGGCCCCGACAACGGCGGAGTGGACTACGCGGTGTCCAACATGGGCACCAGCTCGATCGAGATCGGCTGGTGCGACGTGTCGGTCTTCGGCGACGCCCTGTCGATGGGCCAGGGCGACATCCACGACAACTACGTCCACGACGTCACGCCGTTCCGCAACCTCGGCGGCGAGTGGCAGCACACCAACGCCGTGATCAGCGACGGTGGCGGCAGCGGCGGGCTGGTCATCCGGCACAACACGCTGCTCAACCCCACGCCGGTCGACCAGGGCGCCTCCGGCAGCGTCGGCCTGTTCGCCGACACCGGCCCCGTCGTCAACGTCACGGTCGAGGACAACTGGCTGGCCGGCGGCGCCTACGCGCTGTACGGCGGCGGCCAGGGGGCCAACGGCATCAAGGTCACCGGCAACATCTTCTCCACCCAGTACCACCCGGGTTCCGGCGGCTACGGCCCCGTCGCCGCATGGAACGCGGGCGGTTCCGGCAACGTCTGGAGTGACAACCACATGTCCGACGGAAGACCGGTCACCCCGGGGACGACCTCGTGACGGCCGCGGAGGTCCGCCCGTCCCGCGGCCCGCTGCGCACCGCGGCGCGGCTGCCCTGGACCGTGCTGAAGGGCGCGTTCGGCTGGATCGTGCTGTTCGAGCTGCGCAACAAGGTGCTGCTCCTGCGCTCGGGCGTGCGGCTGCGCCGGCTGGCCAACGCCGAGATCGCCCGGATCGCGGCGACCCTCCCCGAACTGCCCGAGCCTCTGGTGGTCACGGCGATCCCCACCTACCGCCGTCCCGAGGCGCTGCTGAACGCCGTCCGGTCCGCCCTCGCGCAGACCGTCCAGGACCAGCTCGTGGTCGTGGTCGACGACGGCTCGGACTCGCTGCCGCTGGACCGGCTGCCCGACGATCCGCGGCTGATCGCGGTCGCCATGCACCGCAACTCCGGCGACTGCGGCGTCGTGCGGAACGTGGCGATGCGGCTCACCCGGTCGCGGTACGTCGCGTTCCTCGACGACGACAACGTCTGGAAGCCCGACCATCTGGCCACCGCCCTGGAGGCGCTGGAGGCCCCCGGGGGACCGGACGCCGTGTACACCGCGGTGCGCCGCGTGCTGCCCGACGGCACCGAGCACGACGTGCTCTCGGTGCCCTGGGACCGCCGGCGCAACTCCCGGGAGGCGTTCGTCGACATCAACGCGTTCGTCGCGCGGCGCACCCCGGCGATGCGCTTCAGCTGGCTGTACCGCGCCAAGGGCGTACTGCCGCGCGAGGACTGGGAGTTCGTCCGCCGCTACTCACGCGGCCGGCGCATCCGCCACATCCCGCACGTCACCGTCGAGTACCTGGTCAACCCGACCAGCTTCTACACCCAGTGGTAGGCCCGGCCACCGCTGTCCCGTCCGTCCGGGCCCGGCCGCTCCGGGCGCCCCGAACCCCAGGTGGTTGACCGATGTCTCACACCCGCGCACTGCGCAACCGTTTCGTCGACGCCGAGGGATCGCTCGGCGAACGCCTGAGAACCGCCCGCTGGGAGCGTTTCCGGCGGCTGTTCCCCGGCATCGAGGGGATGACCGTGGTCGACCTCGGCGGGACGGCCGACATGTGGCTGCGCGCGCCGCTGCGCGCCCGGCACGTCCACCTGATCAACCTGGAGCCGCACCCCGCCGACCTGCCGGACTGGATCACCGCCGAGAACGCCGACGTCACCGATCCGGAGGTGGCCGCGAAACTCGGCTCCTACGACCTGGTGTTCTCCAACTCCACCATCGAGCACGTGGGCGGCTACAGCCAGCGCCGCCGGTTCGTCGCGGCCGTGGAGCAACTCGCCCCGCTGCACTGGATCCAGACGCCCTACCGGTACTTCCCGGTCGAGCCGCACTTCGTCGCGCCGGGCTTCCAGTTCCTGCCGCTGGCCGCCCGGGCGCGGCTGGTGCGCCACTGGCCGCTGACGCACAGCCGGCCGGGCAGCGCCGAGGAGGGCATGGCCGCGGTGATCAACATCGAACTGCTCACCCGCACCGAGATGCGGCACCTCTTCCCCCACTCGACGCTGCTCAGCGAGCGGGTCCTCGGGGTCACGAAGTCGCTGACAGCGGTGCGCGCGGAGCGGGCCCCGGAGCCTGCCGCAGCTTCCGCGGACTGACCAGGGCGGCCACCGCCGCCCGGCTCGGCGCCCGGCCCAGTGCCGCCCGCGAGGACTCGCGCAGCAGCACCGCCGCCCAGAAGGCGGCCGTGGCCAGGGGGCCGTGCCGGCGGCGGTGCAGTCGCACCCGGTTCAGGGTCAGCAGCGTCCACAGGAACGGCGAGACACGGGAGTCGCCGCCCAGGTGCACCGCGGCGGCCCCCGGCTGGAGCTGGGTGACGAAGCCCGCGTCGCGGGCACGCAGGCAGTACTCGGTCTCCTCCGAGTACAGGAAGAACGACTCGTCCCAGTCGCCGCAGGCCTCCAGACAGCTCCCGGACAGCGCCATCAGCGCGCCGGTCGCCCAGTCCGCCCGGGTCTGCCCGGTGTACGCGGCGGGATCGGTGACCAGTTCGCTCAGGCGCGGGAAACGGCCCGCACGGGTGTTGCCGATGACGGCCTCCCCGAACGCCCGGCTGACGCTGGGCTCGCGGCGCAGCGACCGCACCACCGAGCCGTCCCCCTCGTGGAGCACCGGAACGCTGATGCCCACCCGGGTGCCGTCGGGCAGCGGCGCGTCCAGCGCCTCGACGAGGAGCCGCGCGCAGCCCTCGCGCATCCGGATGTCGGGGTTGCACACCATCGCCGCCCGGAGGCGGCCCTCCCCGGCCACGGCGGCGTGCAGCGCGGCGTTCACCCCCGCGGCGTAGCCGGCGTTGCGGCCGGTCTGCACCACGGTGGCGTCCGGCGCGAGGGTCCGGACGATCTCCACCGTGTCGTCGGCGGAGTCGTTGTCGGCGACGACCAGCCGCCAGTCCAGGCCCTCCATCGCCGTGGGCAGCGAGGTGAGGAAGTCCGGGAGCACCGCGGCGCTGTTCCAGGTGACGACGAGGACGGCGACCGGCCCCTCGGTCTTCGGGGTCAGGGACATTCAGGACTCCACGAGTTGGGGTGGACTGGCCGGCGCCGGGCCCGCGGGGGCGCCGGCGGACGCGGGGACGTCGGGGGACGCGGCACCGGGGCCCGCCGCCCCGGCGGCGGCGTCGCGCCGCAGGAAGCCGAGATAACTGCCGCCCGCGCCGAGCGTCACGAAGAACATCCCGGCGAACATCGGGAACATCAGCGCGTCGAACGTCGCGCTGATCACCAGGGCCACCGCCGCCGAGGCGAAGAACGCCTGCCCGAGCTCGCGGTCGGACTCGGTCCGGGCCAGCCGGCGGATCGCCCCGCCGTGGTGGACGCCGGTCAGGAACAGCGTGGCCAGGGCCAGCAGGCCGAGCAGCCCCATCTCGGCGAGCGTCAGCATGTACTGGTTGTCGGTGAAGAAGTACAGATCGGGCGTGAACGTGCCGAAGCCCCGCCCGAACAGGGGGTGTTCCCGCAGGTAGGGCACGATCGCCGAGTACTTGACGGTGCGCGCCTGCGTGCTGCTGTCGGAGTTCGACAGGAACGTCGAGAACAGCGTGAGGATCGTGCCGATCAGGCCCGGGATGATCACCTTCAGGGCGCCCACCGAGACCAGCAGCACCCCGATCGCCCCCCAGCGCCGCTGCGGCTTCCACCGCGGGATCATCACCAGGATCACGATCAGCGCCCCGATGATCGACGTGCGGGACACGGTCAGCGGCAGCGCGCCGCCCATCAGCAGCACCGGACCCCAGCGGCGCACCACGCCCGCGTGCCGCCGCACCGGGTCGAACGCCTGCTGCACCGAGAACGGCACCAGGATCGCCAGCATTCCGGCGAACTCCAGCGACTGCGCCGTCGTCGACCGGGGCCGGACGAACGAGCCCCGGTCGAGGGTGCGGACACCGGCCACGCTGGACTGCAGCCCGGGGATGTGGATCGAGTCCGCGATGTTCGTCGCCGTGAAGAAGTCGTAGTAGCCGATCGCGGCCACGATGCTGCCCATCACCACCAGGCGCCGCATCAGGGTGTCCAGCCGCTCGCGTTCGTGGATCCCGGCGGTCGTCAGCACCACCAGGGACACCCACACCAGCAGCCCGATCAGACCGCGGTCCGCGGCCAGCACCTCCTCGTGCGAGGAGTCGCGCGCGCCGTCGGCGATGTACGCCATGAGCACGGCCGCCGCCAGCAGGCACATGACCAGCCGGGGGCCGCGCGTGCCGGGGGCCGGTGTGACCCGGCCGGTCAGCCAGGACGCCACGTACCACAGCAGCCCGAGCAGGGCGAAGACGTTCGCCGGGGTCCCCACGCCGCCGAGCGCCGGCAGGTCGAGGTTGGAGGGGATGAAGAACGCCAGGGCCAGGTAACCGGTCAGCAGGGTGGTGGCGTCCAGCGGCCGCCGCAGCGGCCCCGGGCGGCGCGCCCGGTGCGGACGCCTCACCGCGGGAGGTGCCAGGCCCTTGCGGCGGCGCCGCGCCAGGACCGTGCTCTCCAGGGCGAAGGACAGGAAGAAGCCGCTCGCCGTCCCGGCGATCACCACCGCCGCGACGAGCTGGTAGCGGCTCTTGAGCTTGGTGACCGGCTCCTGTGGCAGCACGATCGGGGTGGCGCTGACGTAGTACTGCGGTGCGATCTTGTCGGCGGCCTGCAGGGCGCGCAGCTGCTCGCCCGCGAAGCTGGTCAGCGTCGTGGTCTCGGCGAGCACCCGCGTCCGGTCGGTCCCGGTGACCGCCAGCGACAGCAGCGGCCCCGAGGCGTTGGGGGCGAAGCCCACCGTGTAGCGGTCGGTGACACCGAGCTGGTGCAGGTCGTGCCCGGCGTCGCTGGACTGCAGGGTCCGGATCAGCACGTCCGCCGTCACCACCAGCGAACCCCCGGCGTTGGCGATGGGGTTGCCGTAGGCGGGGGCGGGGCGGGCCGCGGCCCGGGAGTCCAGCAGCGACACCGAACTCTGCGATTCGTAGGACACCGGCACCGCGACGTAGAGGTAACCGCCCGCCAGCAGGCCGATCAGCGTCAGCGGCACCATCACGTACCAGCGGCGGCCGAGCACGCCGAGGATCTCACCGAGGGTCACGCGGTCCTCCCCGGGCGCGCCGTCCGTCCCCTTCCGGGCGAAGTGCCCGATCCGGTGGCAGCGCGCCGTCCGTCCTGCCAGTATCGGTCCCGGCAGGAGGAGGCCGAGTGTCCCCGGAAGAACTGATCCGTGCGCTGGTGCGCCGCTGGTACGTCCTGCTGCTCGCCCTCGCGGTGACCGCGGCCGGCGCCTATCACGAACTCAAACCCCCTCGGGTGTACCGCAGTTCGGCCGTGGTGGTGCTCAAACCGCCGGTGACGGACAACCAGCCGAACCAGTTCGCCAATCTGCAACCGCCGCTCGCGCTGGTCTCGCACGCCGTCGTCGACCAGCTGCTGTCCCCGGCCGGCACGGCCGAGCTGCGCAAGGACGGCGTGACCGGCGTGTACCGGCTGCTGCCGCGCAACAGCGGCACGAGCGTCACTCCGGCCTACGTGATCCCGTCGCTGCAGGTCCAGGCCGACCAGCCCGACCCCGCACGGGCCGACACCACCGTGCGCGAGCTCGTCGCCGCGTACACCCGGCACATCACGCAACTGCAGGACGCCCAGAACGTCGCCCCCGCCTCGCGGATGAGCGTCGACGTCCTGGTCCCGCCCAACTCGGTGCTGGTGACCGGAACCAAGAGCCGCGCGCTGGCCGGCGTGGCCCTCGCCGGACTCCTCGGCGGCACGCTGTGCGCGCTGTGGACCGACCGCCGGCTGCGCCGCGCCGGCCGCCGCCGCGAGCCGGCCGCCGCCCCCGCCCTGGCGGTGCCCGCACCGCGCTGACGCGCGGCGCGCGCTCACCTGCCCGGGCATCAGATGCCCCGGCGCTTCCACGACCGCCACCACAGCCACTCCCGGCCGCGCTCGGCCACCGCCGACAGGATCAGCGGCTGCAGGTAGGGCATCGTCCGGGCGCCGATCCGGCGGCGCAGCCGCAGGCCGCGGTACTCCGGCAGCCGCTCGGCCGACGGGTCGCAGTCACGGGCGAACTCCACGAGCTCGTCCACCGGCACCCGGTCGGTGCGCCCGCGGTCGTAGGCCCGGCAGGCCCGGCGCAGGGCCGCGCGGGCCAGCTTGGTGTGCACGGTCGCGGACAGCCGCTCGGCGTCCGGGAGCTGGTCCGCGCACTTGGCCAGCACCGCCTCGTAGGCGGCCCTGCGCTGCCGCAGGTCGTCGAGCTGGCCGCCGAAGTCCGTCGTCGACATGTTCGCCCCGTGGACCCGGTAGTACGCCTGGTCGGCGCCGCGCACGTACCCGACGTCGGCGTGCGCGGCCAGCCGCATCCACATCTCGATGTCCCCGGCGTGCGGCAGCGCCGGGTCGTAGCCGCCGACCTTGCGCTGGAGCTCGGTGCGCACCACCACCTCGGGGGAGGTGATGCAGCCGGTGCCCTCACGGAACCGGCGTTCCAGCCACCACCGGCCCGGGTACACGGCGGTACCCGTGCCGGTGGTGCGGGCGGCGGGCAGCGGCCCGCCGTGCTCGAAGCGCAGCGGCCGGCCGTAGCAGAACCCCACCCCGGGGTGGGCGTCCAGCAGCGCCGCCGCCCGCACGAGCGCGCCCGGCACCAGCCGGTCGTCGGCGGACAGCAGCACCACGTAGTCGCCGTCGGCCCACTCCAGCAGGCCCTCGTTGTAGGTGGCGATGTGCCCCTTGTTCTGTTCGTGGACACGCACCTCGATCCTCGGGTCGGAGGCCGCCAGCGCACGGGCGGCCTCCGCCGAGTCGTCGGGTGACGCGTCGTCGATGATCAGCACCCGGACGTGGAGCCCCTCCTGTTCGTCCAGCACACTGCTGACGCAGTCGGCCAGGAAGTGGCCGTACCGGTAGCAGGGGATCACGACGCTGACGCTGCTCATCGATGGTGTGCCTGTTCTCCTGGACTACTTGGTTTCCGTGGTGGTGCCGTCCATCGGCGCCGGCGGGAGGGTGGTGCTGAAGATCGGCGCCACCCAGTAGTTGGCCGACCCGTAACTGCTGTTCGGGAACGCGGTGTCGGTCCCGTAGCGGTACAGGCCGTTCTGGTTGCCCGCGATGTCGGCGGTGGCCGTCAGCGGGTAGGCCTGGTGGGCGCCGGCGAAGTAGCCGCCGTCCACCGCGTAGTTGCCGTTGGGCGCGTGGTACGAGACGACGTACGACGTGCCCGCGGTGATCGCGACCGGATGGGCGAAGCTGAGCAGTTGCCAGCCCGACGCCGTCTCGCTGGAGAACGTCCCCGTCGCGAGCTGCGTGCCGTCCGAGGACCACAGGCTGCCGGTGTGCGTGCCGGTGTTGCCGGTGCCCTTGTAGAAGGTCACGCCGGTGACGTAACCGCTGACCGCCGAGGTGAACCGGGCGCCCAGCTCGACCGAGTTCCCGTCACCGGTGACGTCGGTGGTCGCCGGTGTGGCCGACGTCGGCCACAGGGTGCACGGGCAGGTGACGGCCGGCGGGCTGGCGCTCGTGGTGAACGACCAGGTCACCGGGTCCGTCATGTGGTTGCCCCACAGGTCGTCGGCCTGCACGGACGCGGTGTACATGGTGTTGAGGGCCAGTTCCGTGGACGGCGTGAAGGTGAGGCTGTTCGCCGCGCCGTACGTCTTGGTGCCCGGAACGGTCGCCCCGCCGGAGTCCTTGAGGCTGAACACCACGGTGTCCGCGTCGACCGGCTCGCTGAAGTTCACCGTCACCGGGGTGGTGATGGAGACGTTCACCGACGAGGAGGTCGGCGAGGTGCTGGACACCGCGGGCGGCACGGTGCTGGCCGACGAGGTGTCGAGGACCGCGTCCACCCAGTAGTTGGTGCCGCTCGACTCCGAGGTCGGGAACCCGCCCGAGGAGCCGTAGTGGTAGACGCCGTCGGCGCCGTCGGTGCCGACCTTCAGCGCGGTCAGCGGAGCGAGCCCGGCCGCGCTGCTGGTGAAGTAGTTCGCGTCGTACGAGTAACCGCCGTTCGGCGCGAAGTAGGAGGCGATGTAGGTGGTGTTGGCCTTCACCGGCACCGGGCTGGAGAAGTTCATCTGCTGCCAGCCGGAGGCGGTCTCGTTGGTGAACGTGCCGGTCGCCAGGCGCTGGCCGGAGGCGCTCCACAGGCTGCCGGTGTGCGTCCCGGTGTTGTAGGGCGCCTTGTAGAACCGGATGCCGGTGACCGAACCCGCCACGCTGGTGCGGATCTTCACACCGAGCTCGACGGCGCCGCCGTCACCGCTGTTCACCACGTTGGGCACGCTGGTCGCCGGCCACACCGAGCACGGGCACTGCTGCGGGCCCACGGTGAGCGGGACGGTCGCCACCGGCCCGGTGTTCACGCTGTCGTCCACCGCGCGCACCTTGATCTGCGGGGTGCCGGTGGACGTCGGCGTCCAGGAGTAACTCCACGACGTGAGGCCGGTGGTGGCGTTCCACGTCGTACCGCCGTCGGTGGAGACCTCGACGCGCGCGACCACGCCGCCCGCGTCGCTCGCGGTACCGGTGATGGTGACCGGCCGCAGGGCCGGGACCGTGCTGCCGATCGCCGGGCTGGTGATCGTCACCACGGGACCCGCGGTGTCGGTGGAGGCGGTCGCCGCCACCAGGCCGCTCTGCAGGGTCTTCGGCTGGATGCCCATGTCGGCGATGACGTTCACCGTCGCCTGCTGCATCCGCTTGTCCTCGGTGACCACGGAGTCGTTGGGGTCGCTGGTCGGCACGTTGGTCAGGCCCCAGGACCACTGGACGGTTCCGGCGCCGAACACCAGGGCGTGCGAGGTCGGGTCGCGGAACTCGACGAGGTTGTGGGTCGCGGTCCCGTTGCCGTACGTGTTGCCGTAGTCCAGGCGGTACTTGCCGTCGGTGATGTCGACGGTGGTCGACGACAGGTCGATCTGGCCCGGTGGCCGGGTGGTGCTGTTGGCGATGTCGCTGTCCCACTCGTAGCCGAGCGTGCCGGTGGGGAACGTCGCGGTCTGCGTCGGTGTCAGCGACGCCACCGTGGTGTTCCGCCACATCCGCAGCTTCGCGTAGGCGCCGGGCACCGTGATCGCGTCACTGCGGTAGCCGTTCACCGTGAACAGCGAACCGGTCAGCACGTTCTGCGGCTGGTAGGTGTCGCCCTTCGCGGCGCCGCCCGGGTCGAGGAAGGCGCCCGTCCAGGTACTCGTCGGATCGGGGATGCCGTCCACCGCGGCGAGTTCGAGCTTGGTCTCCTTGTAGCAGATCAGGGTCCGCCCGGAGGTGCTGGTGCCGTCGATGCTCGGCCCGAACCGGGTCTTCCACGACACCTCGTTGCCGCTGAAGAACGTCTCGTTCACCCCGGCCTTGCGGGCGTTGAGGGCGTTGGTGAACTGGTCCTGCGTCCAGTACTCGTCGTGGCCGGACGACATGAACATCTTGTGGTTGAGCAGGTCCGCCGGCCGGGTCGAGACGTCCAGGCCCGACAGGTAGCTGACGTCGTAGCCGTTGCGCTCCAGCCAGTAGAGCATCTCGAACTCGGAGCCGTAGACGCCGTTGTCGCCGCCGATGTCCAGCGGACGGTTGTAACTGACCTGGTAGGCGCGGCCGTCGGGCGCCGGGCCGTCGCCGTCGTAGAGGTTGCGGCCGCCCCACTTGTTGTACGCCTGCCACGTCTCGTCGTCGGTCTGCACGACGATGTCGGAGTGGCTGGCGTCGCTGCGGATCACGAACGGGTACGGCATCACGCCGTTGCCGTCGGTCTGGTCGAAGTTGGCGATGTACAGGCCGGAGACCGCGTCGCTGGGGATGGTCCAGCTCGCGGTGACCGGCCAGCTGCCGCAGTCGATCAGCCCGGCGGAGTTGTTGGCGCACTGCAGCGGCTTGCCCTGGGGGTCGCCGTCGACGACGGTGTTGTCCGGCGGGCTGCCGGGCGTGCCGTCGCGGGTGAAGTTCGCCGGGTAGGTCACCGCGGCCTGCGCGGCGGTCGACATCTCCCGGGCGCCGTCACCACCGTAGTAGCCGAGGCGGTAGATCTCGACGTGGTAGGGGATCGGCGACTGCACCTTGAACTGCACGGTGTCGCCCGCCTGGTAGCTCACCTGGTTGGTGAACCCCTGCACGTTTCCGTAGGCGTTGGGTGCGAACCAGTCCTCCATCGGGGAGCCCTGTTTGGAGTTCTCGCACACGATCGGGTTGGAGCCGGTCCCGCAGGGGTCGGCGGCGTGCGCCCCCGAGGACACGGCCAGCGGCAGCACGGCCGACACCACGGCCGCGACCACGGCGCACAGTACTCCGCGGAAGAGTCTGCTCTTTCTGTACATCGGTACCTCTCAGGTGGTGCAAGGGCCCGGCTCGGCGAGCGGGGTGGGTGAAGCGGTGGTGCGTGAGCGGTGGCCGGCCGTCCGCCGGCCGGCGCCGGAGGACGGGTCAGCCCAGGGCGCCGGCCAGCGCCTCCACGACGCGCTGCTGCTGGTCGGCGGTGATCTGCGGGTAGAGCGGAAGGGACAGGATCCGCCCGGCGGCCTCCTCGGCACGCGGGAAGTCCCCTGCCCGGTGGCCGAGATGGGCGAACGCGGGCGTGAGGTGCACCGGCGCGGGATAGTGCACGCCCGCCCCGATGCCCCCGGCGTTCAGGGCGGCGACGACCTGGTCGCGGTCGGTGCCGGTCACCTGGATCACATAGAGGTGCCACACATGGGCGTTGCCGGGCACGGTCTCCGGGAGCACCATCCGGCCGGCCTCCGCCAGCGGCGCCAGCAGTTCGGTGTAGCGGGCCGCCGCGGCCCGCCGGGCCCGGTTGCCGTCGGCCAGCCGGGCCAGCTTGGCCCGCAGCACCACCGCCTGCAGCCCGTCCAGCCGGCTGTTGAACCCGGCGACGTCGTGGCGGTACTTCTCGGTGCCGCCGTGGTTGGCGATGGCGCGCACCAGCTCGGCGCGGCGCGGGTCGTCGGTCAGTACCGCGCCGGCGTCCCCGTAGGCGCCCAGGTTCTTGCCCGGGTAGAAGCTCGTCGCGGCGATGCCGCCGGACCCGGGGGAGCGGCCGTCGCGAGTCGCCCCCTGCGCCTGTGCGGCGTCCTCCACCACCGGGACGTGCTCCGGCAGCGCGGCGGCGAGCTTCGGCACGTCCGCGCACTGCCCGTACAGGTGCACCGGCACGACCGCCCGGGTGGCCGGGCCCACCGCGTCCAGCGCCGCCTGTCCGTCCATCAGGTAAGAGCCGGGCAGGCAGTCCACCAGCACCGGCCGCGCGCCCGTGCGGGCGACCGCGCCCGCGGTGGCGATGAAGGTGTTCGCGGGCAGCACGACCTCGCTGCCCGGGCCGACGCCGCAGGCCCGCAGCGCCAGCTCCAGCGCGTCGGTGCCGTTGGCCACGCCCACGCAGTGGCGGACGCCCACGAACTCGGCGTACTCGCGCTCGAAGGCCCGCACCTCGTCGCCGCCGACGAACGCGGTGGCGGCCAGCACCCGGTCGAATCCGGCGCGCACCTCGTCGGCGACCTCGGCGTGAGCCGCGGCGAGGTCCACCAGCGGTATCCGGTTCATGTGGCAGGACTCCCCATCCGTAGCGCCGGCCCGCGGCCGGCGGCGTCCTCGTCGTGGTCACCCGGGCGGACCCGGTCCTCACCCGCGGAGCCGTCCGGTCCCCCCGGGGCGGCTCCTCGGCCGTGCGCGGACGCGGGGGCGTTCCCCGCCCGCCCGTCCGGTCCCCGCCCGCCGCCGGCCGCCGGACCGCCGTCCCCGGCCATCGCGCCGAGCCGAGCCGCTGCGTCGAGCCGGCCCAGTTCGGCCCGTTCGGGCGCCCCGGCCGCGCGCAGGCGCCGGGCCGGACTGCCGGCCCAGACCTCGCCGGGCGGCACGTCGCCCAGCACCACGCTCCCCATCCCGACCAGGGACCAGGCGCCGACGGTGCCGGACTCCCGCACCAGCGCGCCCGATCCGAGGTAGGCGCCGCGCCCCACCCGCACTCCGCCGGCCAGCCGGACGCCCGCGGCCAGCGTCGCGAAGTCGGCCACCTCGTCGTCGTGGGTCAGCACGGTGTGCGGCATCACCGCGACATGGGCGCCGAGCCGTACCGCCGCGGTCAGCACGACCTGTGCGAGCAGCACCGACCCCGGGCCGACCACGCTGGAACCCGACACCGAGGCGCTGGGGTGCACCAGAGTGGCCCAGCGCTCGGAGGGCAGGTCCAGCCGCCGGGCGAGCCGCGCCCGCCCGGCGTGGTTGCGCGGACTGCCGACGCACAACAGCACCTGGGCGTCGCGGAGTTCGTGCACCAGATCGCATCCGCCGAGCACCGGCACGCCGTCGACGGTGCTGCCGTGCAGCGCCGGGTCGTCGTCCAGGTGGCCGAGCAGCCGCCAGCGGTGCCCCCCGGCGGCGTTGACGTCCGCGACCGCCTGGGCGGTCTCCCGGGCGAAACCGCCGGCGCCGGCGATCAGCAGGTCCCGCGGACCCGCCGGCCCGCTCACCGCTTCGCCTGCTCGCGCAGCACCGCCACCACCCGGTCCTGCTGTTCCGCGGTCATCGTGTGGAACAGCGGCAGGATCAGCGAGTCGCGGCTGATCCGCTCGGTGACCGGCAGCGGGGCGTGCGGGTGGTCCCGGTACGCCGGTTCCAGGTGCGCGGCCATGATGCCCCGGCGCGCGGAGATCCCGGCGTCGGCCAGCGCGGCGAGCAGCCCGTCCCGGTCCACGGGGAAGCCGTGCTCGGGCAGCACCCAGTACGACTGGAAGTTGCCCTGCCCGTACGCCGGATCGCGGACCGGACGCAGCCCGGGCACGTCCTGAAGCAGGTCGTCGTAGCGCGCGGCCAGCTCCCGCCGCCGCGCCACCATCGCGTCCAGCTTGCCCAGTTGCACCAGCCCGACGGCCGCCTGGATGTCCGTCATCCGGTAGTTGAATCCGACCTCGAGGTAACTCTCCAGCACCGGCGTGCTGCTGGCGTGCCGCTCGGCGGCGGAGGCGTTCATGCCGTGCTCGCGCAGTCGCCGCAGCCGCCGCGCCCATTGCTCGTCGTCGGTGGTGACCATCCCGCCCTCGCCGGTGGTGACGAGCTTGCGCGGATGGAAGGACCAGGCGGCGAGCAGCGCGCCCGCGCCCACCGAACGCCCCCGCACGGTCGAGCCGATGGCGCACGCGGCGTCCTCGACCAGAGCCGCGCCCCAGGTGGCGCAGGCGTCGCGCAAGGCCGCCACGTCGGCGGGCACTCCGCCCTGGTGGACGGCGACGACCGCCTTCGTCGCCGGGGTGCGCACCGCGTCGACGGTGGCGACCGTGACGTTGCCGGTGGCCTCCTCGACGTCCGCGAAGACCGGCCGCGCGCCCACGTAGCGCACCGCGTTGGCGGTCGCGATGAAGGACAGCGACGGCACGACGACCTCGTCGCCGGGGCCGACGTCCAGCGCCACCAGCGCCAGATGGAGAGCCGTCGTGCACGAACTGACCGCGACCGCGTGCGCCGCGCCGACCCGCTCGGCGAACGCCGCCTCGAACGCCGCCACCCGCGGGCCCTGTGCGACCCAGCCGGAGGCCACCGCCTCGGCGGCCGCCCGGGCCTCCTCCTCGCCGAGCCACGGCAGCATCACCGGCACCCGGGGGAGTTCCGGCCGCGCCTCCGCCGCCTCCCGGGACCCCGGTCCGTCCTCCGCCGGGGCCCGGGTCCCGGCCGGGGAGGCGCTCACCGTGCGGCTCCGCCGGCCACCGGCGCCGCGTCGGTCCGGCCGGCCGCCGCGGCGCGTTCGGCGCGCCACCACTCCACCAGGTCCCGCAGGCCGCTCCGCAGGTCGATACGGGCGCTGAATCCGAGCCGCTGGGCGGCCGAGGAGGTGTCCGCGAGCCGCCGCGTCACCCCGTTCACGGCGCGGGCCGGGCCGTGCTCCGGCACCATGCCCTCCGCGCCCATCGCCTCCAGCAGGCCCGTCGCCAGGTCCTTGAGGCTGGTCTCGGTGCCGCTGGCGACGTTGAACACCTCGTCCGTCAGGCCGGATTCGGCCGCGAGCAGGTTGGCGCGGGCGATGTCCCGCACGTCCACGAAGTCCATCGTCTGGGCGCCGTCGCCCAGGATGAGCGGCGGCTGCCCGGACTCGATCCGCTCCATCCAGCGGATCAGCACCTCGGTGTACAGACCGTGGATGTCCATCCGGGGCCCGTAGACGTTGAAGTAGCGCAGGGCCACGTAGTCCAGGCCGTACATCGCGTGGAAGCTGCGTAGCATCCCCTCGTTGAACGCCTTGGCCGCGCCGTAGAACGTGTCGTTGTTGTACGGGTGGTGGCGCTCGGTGGTGGGGAACTGCTCGGCCAGCCCGTACACCGAGGCCGACGAGGACGCGACGACCTTGGAGACCCCCGCCGCCGCGGCCGCCTCCAGGACGTTGAACGTGCCGTCCACCATGACCTCGTTGGCCAGCCGCGGCTCCTCCGCGCACTGCGTGATGCGGATCGCCGCCAGGTGGAACACCAGGTCGGCGCCCTCGGTCACCTTGGCCACGGTGGCCGCGTCGCGGATGTCGCCCTCCACGACGTCCACCACACCCGTGCCCAGCGCCTGCGCCAGGTTCGCCCGGCGCCCGCGGACGAAGTTGTCCAGCACCACGACCTCGCGTGCGCCGCCCGCCGCCAGCAGGTCGACCACATGCGAGCCGATCGTGCCCGCCCCGCCGGTCACCAGGATCTTCTTGCCTCGTACCGTGCTCAACTTCCCCCCACGGAGAACGTCGTGTGGATGACCGGCCGCCGGAACCGGTCGCGGTGTTGCCCGGCGTCACCGCGTCCCCGCGGACCGGCCGCCACCATCGCCGTCGCTGGTGGCGGCCGGTGCCGCATGGCCGCGGCCGTCAGTGGCCGGCGCGCAGGCCGACCACCGCGCCGCGGAACTCCAGGCTCCGCGACGCCGCTTCGAGGATGTCCAGCACCCGCAGGCCGGCCCGCCCGTCGGTCAGTGGCGCCCGGCCCTCCGTGATGGCGGCCGCGAACTCGTCGACCATCGCCCGCAGCGCCTCCCGCTCCTTGAGCGCGGGGGCGACCATGTCGCCCGAGCGGTAGGAGACGAGCATCTCGCGCCGCTCGCTGTGCCCGATCTCCTGCGGGGCCGCCAGGTCCACGCCCCGGTCGAAGACCGCCAGGCGCTGGGCCGGGTTCATGTCGTCCCACACCAGGGTGCGCTTGGCCCCGCCCACCATGGTCGTGCGGACCTTGGTGGGGGACAGCCAGTTGACGTGGACGTGCGCGATCGCGCCGGTGTTGAGCTGCAGCGTCAGATACGCCACGCACGCCCGGCCGGCGCCGATCGGGTCCGCGCCGTGCGCGGCCACCGCGACCGGCTCGACGTTCTCCGGCAGGATGAAGTCCAGGATCGACAGGTCGTGCGGGGCGAGGTCCCACATCACGTCGATGTCCTTCTGCACCAGCCCGAGGTTGATCCGGACCGAGTCCACGAAGTGGATCTCGCCGAGCTCGCCGGACCGCACCATCTCCCGGATGCTGCTCACCGCCGGGGTGTAGCAGTAGGTGTGATCGCACATCAGGACCTGACCGCGGTCCGCGGCCTCGGCGACCAGCCGGGCGCCGTCCGCGTACGTCGCGGCGAGCGGTTTCTCCACCAGCACGTGCTTGCCGGCGCGGACCGCGGCCAGCGCCACCTCGAGATGGGTGCCGGCCGGGGTGGCCACGGCCACCGCGTCGACCTCCGGATCGGCGAGCACGGCGGCGTAGTCCGCCGTCGCCTCCACGGTGGAGTACTCGCCCAGGACCCGCCGGGCCCGGTCCACGTCCAGGTCGCACAGCCAGCGGAGCCGGAAGTTCGGGCTGGCCTGGAAGTTGCGGACGAGGTTGGGTCCCCAGTAGCCCGCCCCCACGACGGCCACCCCGAGGGGATGGCCGGCTCTGCTGTCCAGGGTGCTGTCCGTCATGGTGTGCGTCTCCCCTTCGTACACGTCGGCTGGCTTTCCCGCACCCCGCGGAAGACGGTCGCCGCATGTCGCCCAGGACAGACCTGTGCAAGAGTCATTGGCTTCCCCCCACCCCGGTGTTCCGCGCACACTCCACCCGGCCTCCGGCGTCCCCACGCCGTCGTACCGGTGAAGTCCGTCAAGCTGTGTGTGCTGGCCTCGCGCTCGCTCACGTCCCCGTGCGGACCGCAACCGGCGTGCCGGAGGCCGCGCCTCCGCTCACCGGTTCCGCGACGCCCAATCTAGAGCACACGCACACGCCGGGGGGAGAAATGGACGAAACAGGAGGCAACGCGACCGATTCCGGTTGCATACTCACCCCGTGACGAGCATCGTGATCCCGGCCCACAACGAGGAACGCGTCATCGGCCGCCTCCTCGACGCCCTGTCAGCCGGGTCCGGCCTCGACATCGTGGTGGTGTGCAACGGCTGCACCGACGGCACCGCCCGCGCGGCCGCCGCCCGCCCCGGTGTACGGGTCGTGGAGATCCCGACGCCCTCCAAGCACCTGGCGCTGCGCACCGGGGACGCGCACGCCGTGGGCTTCCCCCGGCTGTACGTGGACGCCGACGTGGTGATCGGATCCGCCGACGTGCGCGTCCTGGCCGGCGCGGTCGGCGACGGCCCCGGCGAGGTCCTGGCCGCGGCACCCGGCCGGGACCTGCCGCTGGCCGGCTGCGCCTGGCCGGTGCGCGCCTACTACCGGATCTGGCAGCGGCTGCCCGCCGTCCGCGACGGGCTGTTCGGGCGGGGCGTGATCGCGCTGTCCGAGGAGGGCCACGCCCGCATCGCGAGCCTGCCGCCGCTGATGGCCGACGACCTCGCCGCGTCCCTCGCCTTCGCCCCGCACGAACGGCGGGTGGTCGACGGGGCCCGGGTCACCGTGCTGCCGCCGCGCACCTGGGCGGACCTGATACGCCGCCGGGTGCGCGCCGGCACCTCGACGGCCCAACTGGAGCAGCATCAGGCGCAGTCGGCCGCGGCGCCAGCCGGCCGGGCGACCGCGGCAGCGGAATCCGGCCGGGCGCCGGCACCGGGTGGGGACCCGGCGCCGGAGGCACCCGGATCAGGCCGCCCGGCGCCGTCACCGGGCGCGGGTGGGTCACACCAACCACCGCAGCCACCCCCGTCCGCCCGGACCAGCCCGGCCGACCTGCGCCTCCTGCTGCGCAGGGAGCCCTGGCTGCTGCCGCACCTCGTGGTCTTCCTCGGCGTCGCGCTCGTCGCCCGCAGGAAGTCCGAACGAGCCGTGCGGCAGGGGGACTTCGGCACCTGGCTGCGGGACGAGAGCAGCCGCCGGGACTGATCCCGGGAGCGAGGGGGGACACACATGTATCTCGCCGACCGCGCCGCACCGGCGCGCGAGGAGAGCGGGGCCGGCGGCCGACGGGGACGCGCGCCGGCGATTCCGGCCGTGGTGCTCGCGCTCGGGGCGGTCAGCCTCGTCACGGACGTCTCCTCGGAGATGGTCACCGCCGTCCTGCCGCTGTACCTGGTCGCCGGACTCGGCCTCAGCCCGCTCGGCTTCGGCACGCTCGACGGCGTCTACAACGGGGTCAGCGCCCTGGTGCAGCTCACCGGCGGCCACCTCGCCGACCGGGTGCGCAACCACAAGCTGGTGGCCGGCATCGGCTACGGCCTGTCCGCGGTGTGCAAGCCGCTGCTGCTGGTCGCGCACAGCCTCGGGCCGCTCGGCGCGGTCCTGGCCCTGGAACGCACCGGCAAGGGGCTGCGCACCTCGCCGCGCGACGCGCTCATCTCGCTGTCGACGCCACCCGAACACCGCGGCCGGGCGTTCGGCGTGCACCGCGCCATGGACACCACGGGCGCCGTGCTCGGACCGTTCACGGCCTTCCTCATCCTGCGCGCCGCCACCGACGGCTACGACGCGGTGTTCGGCGTGAGCGCCTGCGTGGCGGTGCTCGGCGTGCTGATCCTCGTACTGTTCGTGCCGGGCGACGGCCGGACGCCGGTCGGGCGGGACGGGACGCCGGGAGAGCGGCCGGTCGCGCGACGGCCGGGCGACGAAGCGGTGGCGGGGGAGCGGACCGCCCTCGATGCCGCCGCCGGCGGGACCCGCGGCGGCACGGACGTGACCGAGGGCGACCGACCCGCCGGCCCACCGGCCGTGGACCTGCGCACGGCGCTCGCGCTGCTCCGGCTGCCACGCCTGCGCGCCCTCGCGGCCTGCGCCGTGCTGCTGGGCCTGACCACGGTGAGCGACGCGTTCGTCTACCTCCTCCTGCAGCGCCGCGCGGGCATCGGCGAGCAGTACTTCCCGCTCCTCCCGCTCGGGACGGCGGCGGTGTTCCTGCTGCTCGCCGTGCCCTTCGGCGTGCTCGCCGACCGGATCGGCCGCCGCGTGGTGTTCCTCGCCGGGCACGCCGGCCTGCTCGCCGCCTACGGCCTGCTGCTCTGGGCGCCGTCGGCGGCGGCGCTGCCCTTCCTGGTCCTCGGCCTGCACGGCGTGTTCTACGCGTCGACCGACGGCGTGCTGCCGGCCGCCGTCGCCGATGTGGTGCCCGAGCGGCTGCGCGGCAGCGGGCTGGCCCTCGTCGGCACCGGTCAGGCCCTGGCACGCTTCTGCTGCTCCCTGGCGTTCGGCGCCGCCTGGACGGTGTGGGGCGACGTCCCCGCGCTGCTCGGCTCGGCCGTCGGCCTGACGCTGTGCGCGGCCGTCGCCGGCGCCGTCCTGCGCCCCTCGCCGGCGGCCCGGTGAGCCGGGCGGCGACCGCCACGAACCCGGTCCGCGCCGCCGCGGACCGCGCACCCCGACCCGTCTCTCCGAGGACTTCATGACGCCCAAGCACCGCCTGCTCGTACTCGCCGTGGCCGTCGTCCTGCTCGGTGCCCTCGGCGCCGGCTTCGTGCTGCACGCCGCGACCCGGGCGGACCACAAGAACGCCCCGCGGGCCGGCGGCCCGTCGGTGAGCGCCGGCCGGGTCCCGCTCACCGGCGCGCACCGGATCGCGTTCGTCAACGACGCCCCGGGTCCGCAGAACGCACAGGTCGCCACGGTCCCGGCCGGCGACACCGGCGGCGGCCGCACCGCCGCGGACCTGAAGTGCGCGCGCTTCTACGCCGCCGCGGGCACCGGTGTGTGCCTGCAGTCCGGGCTGGGCGTGGTGTCCCAGACCAACCGCGCGGTCATCGTCGACGCCTCCCTGCACACCGAACACACCTTCGCGCTGGCCGGCACTCCGAGCCGCGCCCGGGTCTCGCCCAGCGGCCGGTTCGCCGCGTGGACGGTCTTCGTCGGCGGCGAGTCCTACGGCGCGGCGTTCTTCTCCACCCGCACCTCGATCGTGGACACCCGGACCTGGCAACTCCTGCCGAACCTGGAGGAGTTCACCACCGTCCTGAACG
Organism: Actinacidiphila acidipaludis; assembly: GCF_019890725.1. Lineage (GTDB taxonomy): Bacteria > Actinomycetota > Actinomycetes > Streptomycetales > Streptomycetaceae > Actinacidiphila > Actinacidiphila acidipaludis. Next base: position 49,459 of record NZ_JAINZZ010000026.1, on the reverse strand, counting down.
GCAACAAGTACCACGCCGTGGACGACAACTTCTGGGGTGTCACCTTCGCCTCCGACGACGACACCTTCTACGCCACCCTCGGTACGGGCGGCCACACGTACCTGATGCGCGGATCGGTCGCCCGCCGTACGCTCACGTCCGTCGGCGTGCAGAACGTCGAATGCCCCTCCCTGTCCCCGGACGGGACGCGCATCGCCTACAAGAAGCGTGTGCTGAACGGCGCTTCGCTGTGGCACGAGTACGTCCTGGACCTGCGCACCCTGCACACCACGCCGCTCGCCGAGCACCACAGCGTCGACGACCAGGCGACCTGGCTCGACAACGACACGATCGCCTACGCCCTGCCGCACGAGGGCGACGTGAAGAGCACCGACCTGTGGTCGGTCCCGGCCGACGGCAGTGGCACTCCGCACCTGCTCATCCGCGACGCGTCCTCACCGGCGCCGCTGTGAACCCGACTGTGGGGCACCCCAGTTGAGGTCCAAACGCGATCTGCGTCACCGGACGGGCGCCGTGTCCCCGCCGGGCCGCCGTCGTTGTGGTGGGCGATCCCGTACCGCGCCGGTTCCGCTGGGTCCCACAGGGGCCCGCCGCCGCGGACGATCCGAGGGGGGCAATCGATGACCCGAACGACGGCTGCCGCGGCCGCGACCCAGCGCACCGCGACCGGCGGCACCGCCCGTACCCGCCGCAGACGGCAGGCGACCGCCGTCACCGCGGGCGCGGCCCTGGGCCTGGCCGGTCTGACCGGCCTGGCCGCGCCGCCGGTGCAGGCCCAGCCGGCCGGCACCACCACCGCGTACGTCGCCAACGCCGGTGACAACACCGTGTCCGCGGTGAACACCTCCGACGGCACGGTCACCGCGACCATCCCGGTGGGCTTCGGGCCGCAGGGTGTCGCGCCCGCGCCCGACGGAAACCGGGTCTACGTACCCGACATCGGCTCCAACACCGTGTCCGTGATCGACACCCGGACGGAGACGGTCGCCGCCACGATTCCGGTGTCCGCCAGTCCCACCGCCGCCGCCGTCACACCCGACGGCGCCCGCGTCTACGTCGCCGACCTCGGTGCCGCCGCCGTCTCCGTGATCGACACCGCCTCCGGGACGGTGATCGCGACCGTCCCCGTGGGCTCGGGCGCCGACGCGGTGGCCGTGTCGCCCGACGGCAGCCGGGTCTACGTGACCGCCAGCGGCGGCAGCCTGTCGGTGATCGACACCGCGACGAACACCGTCTCCGCGACCGTCCTCACCGGCACGTTCCCGATCGCGGTCGCGGTGGCGCCGGACGGCGCGCACGCCTATGTCGCGAACCTCGGCGACGGCAGCGTGTCCGTGATCGACACGGCCACGAACACGGTCGGCACCACCCTCCCGACGGGCGACGCACCCTACGCGCTGGCCGTCTCGCCGGACGGCGCGCACCTCTATGTGGCCGCGGCCGGCGCCCACAAGGTGTCCGTGCTCGACACGGCGACCGGCACCGTCACGGCGGCCGTCCCCGTCGACACCGACCCGCAGGCCCTCGCGCTGACCCCGGGCGGCGGCGTCCTCTACGTGACGGGCCCCAGCACCCCTGAGGCCGTCGCGATCGACACGGCGACCGACACGGTCACGGCCACCACCGCCGTCGGCCGCAACCCGTCCGGAGTCGGCGTGGCCCTGCTGCCGCTGCCCGCGCCGGTCGTCACCTCCGTGAGCCCCGCGGCCGGTCCGCCCGCCGGCGGCACCAAGGTCACCGTCGGCGGCAGCCACCTCAAGGACGCGACCTCGGTGACCTTCGGGCCGGGCAACCCCGGCACCGACGTGAGCTGCACCGACACCGCGTGCACCGCCGTCGCGCCCGCCGGCACCGCCGGCACGGTCGACGTCCGGGTGACCACCCCGGGCGGCACCAGCGCGATCACCGCCGCCGATCGCTTCACCTACGCGGCCGCCGACCTCGGCGTGAGCCTCGCCGCCGACCCCGACCCCGGGCTGCTCGGCGGCCGGATCACCTACACCCTGACCATCACCGACCACGGCCCGTCCGACCTGTCGGCCGCCACCGTGACGGCGGTGCTGCCCGCACCGATGCGCGCGACCTCGGGCGACTGCCAGACGGCCGGAACCACGGTGACCTGCCCGGTGGGCACGCTGGCGAGCGGCGCCACCACCACCCGCCGGTTCACCGTGCCGATCGGCCTGCTCGGCGTGGGCCTGCCCTACACCGTGACCGCGTCCCGCACCACCAGCACGCCCGTCGACCCGTCCGCCGCCGACGACAGGGCGAGCAGCACCTGCACGGTCGTGACGTCGCTGCTGATCAGCTGCCGTTGAGGCGTTGAGGCGTTGAGGCGTTGAGCGGTTGAGCGGTTGAGCGGTTGAGGCGTTGAGCGGCCGAGCCGATCCAGGGCTCGGGGCCGTCGAAGAGCACAGCGCAGCCGGCCTTTCCGACGGCGTACCGGGCGACCGCCCGGCCCCGCCGGAAGGCCGGCTGCCCGGCCCCGCCGGAAGGCCGGCTGTCAGTGGGGTGCGGCAGCCTGGCGGCATGATCCCCTGGACGCTGGCCGCCATCGACCGTGCGCTGCGCACGAGCTGGGCCGCCGACACCTGCTCGCCCGACGACGTCGACCGGGCGGCCTGGCACCCCGGCAACCCCGCCTGGGGCCACTGCGACATCACCGCGCTCGTCCTCAACGATCTGTTCGGCGGCGACCTGGTCGTGGGCGAGGTCCACGACGGGGGCGAGCGCGCCGGCCACCACTGGTGGAACCTGCTGCCCTCGGGCATCGAACTCGATCTGACGCGCGAGCAGTTCCGGCACGGCCAGGTCGTCAGCGCGGCCCGCACGGTCCGGCGCCCGCCCGGCCCGCTGCCGCGCAGGCACGCCGAGTACGTCCTGCTCCGCGAACGCGTCGCGACCCGGCTCGGCCCGCTCCCCGCACCCGCTGACGGCATCCCCGCACACCCCTGACCGATCGGGATCCGGGCGGCGCACGGGGGCGCGCGCCCCTCCGGATCTGCCTCAACCGGCAGGTTTGCGCCAGCGGGGCAAATTCTCCCCTCTTTCGTGCGATACCCGACAGGCGCCGTCGCTGGTTGGCTGTTCCTGCGAACGGCCGAACGGCTCGATGGCGGGCGGCCGTTGACGCAGCCTGTCCATGGGCGCCTGCGCGCCCTCCGCCGGGAGGAAAACGTGCTCTTACCGGAAGGCTCCACCGCCTCCGTCCCCGACCACCCCACCTTCGGCCCCGCCCCGGCTGCCCGACGGTGCCGGCCGGCGGGCGGCGGCCGTCCGCCGCGACGCGACCGGTACCGCCGGGACGGCCCGGACCGCCCGGCCGGGAGCACCGACAGGAGCGGCACATGAGTGCACCCCCCGACGCCGAGGCCCCGCGGCGCATGCCGGGACCGCCGTCCCTCGCGCGCGGCCCGCGACACGGCGCGATCCCCGGCCTGCGGTACCGGCCGGTCGCCCCCGCCGACCCGGACAAGGCCGAGGAGGTGGACCTCCGGCTGGAGGCCTGGGCGCGGGAGCTGGACCTGTTCCCGCCCGCGTGGAAGGGGGACTTCGCGGGATTCCAGTTCGGGCGCGCCGTGGTGCTCCAGCACCCGAACGCGGTCGACACCGAACGCCTGACCCTGGCCGGCAAGCTGCTCCTGGCCGAGAACCTCGTCGACAGCTGCTACTGCGAGGAGGACGAGGGCCGGGGCGGTTCCCACCGGGGGCTCGGCGGACCGCTGATCATGGCGCAGTCGGCGATCGACCCCTTCCACGGGACGCCCGAACTGGAGGCGGAGTGGGCGGCGGGCATGCAGGCCGACGGTCCGCTGCGCTCGTACCACTGGGCGATGAAGGACTACGCCGGCTTCGCGACGCCCAGCCAGACGGACCGGTTCGTGCACGACATCGCCCGGCTCCACCTTGGCTACCTCGCCGAGGCGGCCTGGGCGGAGACCCGCTACGCGCCGCGGGTGTGGGAGTACCTGGTCATGCGGCAGTTCAACAACTTCCGCCCCTGCCTGTCGATCGTCGACGCGGTCGACGGCTACGAACTGCCCGAGGCGGTCTACGCCCGCCCGGAGATCCAGCGGATCACCGCGCTGGCCTGCAACGCCACGACCATCGTCAACGACCTGTACTCCTTCACCAAGGAGATGGCGAGTGATCCCACCCACCTCAACCTGCCGCGGGTCGTGGCCGCCAACCGCGGCCGCGGGCTGAAGGCGGCGTACCTGGAGAGCGTCGAGATCCACAACCGGATCATGGAGGCCTTCGAGGAGGAGTCCGCCGCGCTGTCGGCGGCCGCACCGCTCGTCGAGCGCTACGCCCGGAGCCTGTCCGACTGGGTGGCCGGCAACCACGAGTGGCACGCCACCAACAGCCACCGCTACCACCTGCCCAACTACTGGTGACGGCCCACCGGACGGCGCCGGCCGCCGGCGCACCCGTGTCCGTCCCGGCATCGCGCCGCACTCAGAAAATCGCCGCACACCGGCAAGACCCGTACCACGAGCACTTCGAGGAGCCACCGTTGGCCATGCCCCAGTCCGCAATCACCGCGCCCGTTCCTGCGCAGTCCACCTACCAGAACCGCGTCGCGGAGTACTGGAACGCTGAGAGGAACCCGGTCAACCTCGAACTCGGCAGGATCGACGACCTGTACCACCATCACTACGGCATCGGAGACGCCCAGTGGTCGGTCCTCGACGAGACCGATCCGGACCGGCGGCGGGACCGGCTCACCGCGGAACTGCACCGGCTGGAGCACGCCCAGGCGGAACTGCTGGCCTCCCACCTCGGGCCGCTCGACAGCGGTGACCGGGTCTTCGACGCCGGGTGCGGGCGCGGCGGCGGCAGCGTCGTCGCCCATCTGCGCTACGGCTGCTCCGCGGACGGCGTGACGCTGTCCACCCAACAGGCGGAGTTCGCCAACGAGCAGGCCCGCGCCCGGGGGATCGACGCCAAGGTGCGGTACCACCACCGGAACATGCTGGACACCGGCTTCGCCACCGGCGCCTACGCGGCCTCGTGGAACAACGAGTCCACGATGTACGTCGAGCTCGACCTGCTGTTCGCCGAGCACGCGCGGCTGCTGCGCCGCGGCGGCCGCTACGTCGTGATCACCGGCTGCTACAACGACACCTACGGCCAGGCCTCACGTGAGGTCTCGCTGATCAACGCCCACTACATCTGCGACATCCACCCGCGCTCGGCGTACTTCCGGGCGATGGCCCGCAACCGCCTGGTGCCCGTCCACGTCGAGGACCTCACCCAGGCCACCATCCCGTACTGGGAACTGCGGAAGAAGGCGGAGCACCTGGTCACCGGCATCGAGGACACCTTCCTGACCGCCTACAAGAACGGCAGCTTCCAGTACCTGCTGATCGCCGCCGACCGCGTCTGACCCCGTAGTCCGCTCGCCCGCCGGCCGGCCACCACCCGGCCGGCGCGCGACCTGCCCGCCGCCACGGCGCCGCCTCTTCGCGGGGGTGGATCCGTGTCGCGCGCCGCGGCCGGTTGTCGGAGGCGTGTGCGAGATTCCTTCCCTGCTGAAGATCGTGGTGCGGACGGAGAACGACGAGCGGCATGTCCGTATGTCCGCGGAGGAGTTGGCCGAGCTGGTCGGGCGCATCGGCGGCGCCGGAGACCGTTTCCTGGTGCTGCAGCGCCTGCCCGATCTGCCCGACGTCTTCGCCCAGGTCTGGCACGAGGACGGCGGGCCGTACGAGGTGGAGCACCGTGACGGTTCCGCCGACCGGCACCTCGCGGCGGTGGCCGGCGAGCCCGATGCGGTCGCGGCGGCGCTGACCGGCTGGGCGCTGCAGCGCGAGGGGTGGGACACCGGACTCTCCTGGTCGGCGCTGGACCTCGTACCTGCTCCCGAGGCACCGCCCCTGGACCTCGGTGCGGATGACCGCGCGGAGCTGGAGAGGGCCGTGCGCGCGATGCTGGCCGGAGGGTACGCCTCCCGGGCCCGGCTCGCGGAGTTCGCCGAGGGGTACCTGGTCACCGCGGACCGGCGGCCCGTCTCGGCGCAGCAGGCCCGGGCCCTCGCCGACAGGCTGTGGGGTGAGCGTGTGGCCGAGGAGGCCGGCTGGGAGGGGGAGACCGATCCCGAACGGCTCACCCGCGCTTTCACCGCCCTGCAGGCTGCGGGCATCACCGCCCGGGAGAACTTCGCCTGCTGCCGCAGCTGCGGCCAGGCCGAGATCGGCGCCGAGGGAGCCCCCGACGCCCGCGGCTTCGTCTACTTCCACTCCCAGTGCACCGACTCCGCCGTGACCGGCCACGGACTGACCCTTCTCTACGGCGGGTTCGACGGTTCGGCCGGCACCACCGCCGGCATCGGGCACGAGGTGGTCGCCGCGCTGGCGGAGGCCGGCCTCCGCGCGGACTGGGACGGCGATCCCGCGCGGCCGATCACGGTGACCCCCCTCGACTGGCGGCGCCGCCTCAGCGGCTGATGCCGCCCGGTCGTCGGCCGGCACCCGGCCTCGACCCACCCGGCGGCCCCGGGTCCCGGGGCTCCGAGGACTGGACTTGTGGGTCCATTTTTTGCGGCGCACAGTGGCGGTGTGCCCCGTCGAAGGGGTGGCCGGAGCACCCTGCTCGCGCGTGTGACCTGGGGTGGAGCCCGGCCGATATCGCCGAGTCGAGGAGTTGACATGTCGACGCGCCTGGAAGGCAAGACCGCCCTGGTGACCGGGGCCACCAGCAACATCGGACGGGCGATCGCCGAGGCGTTCGCAGCCGAGGGGGCGCACGTCGTCGTCTCGGGACGCAGTGCGGAACGGGGGCGGGAGGTGGTCGAGGGCATCCGGGCCCGCGGCGGGCGCGCCGACTTCGTCGCCGCCGACCTGGACGGCAGCGCCGCCGCGTCGCAGGCCCTGGCCCGGGAGGCGACCGCGGCGCTCGGCGGCCGGATCGACGTCCTGGTGAACAACGCCGGCATCTACCCCGCGGACGTCACCGCCGCCACCGACGAGAAGACCTTCGACCGGGTCTACGCCGTCAACGTCAAGGCCCCCTTCTTCCTCACCGCGGCGGTCGCCCCGGCCATGGCCGAGGCCGGCTCCGGCGCGATCGTCAACCTGGGCTCGTGGATCGCGCGCCTGGGCATCCCGGTCGGCGCCCTCTACAGCTCCACCAAGGGCGCGATGGAGACCCTGACGCGCGCGTGGGCGGCGGAGTTCGGCCCGCAGGGCGTGCGGGTCAACGCGATCTCCCCGGGCGTGGTGCTGGCGCCGGTGCCCGGTGAGGAGCACCCGGCCGAGGCGATGATGAAGGGCACCCCGGCCGGGCGCATGGGCGACCCGCAGGACATCGCCGCCGCCGCGGTCTACCTCGCGGGCGACGACGCCCGGTTCGTCCACGGCATCGTGCTGGACGTCGACGGCGGCCGCACCACCGCGGCGGTCATCGCGGGCTGAGCGCCAGGCCCTCGCCTGTGCGGCGCAGATCGGCGATCCCCTGGTCGAGTGCGGCCCGCAGATGGTCCGACTCACCGGTCGACAGCAGGATCGAGACCCCGCCCTGGATACCGGCGAGCAGCGCGGCCGCCCGGGTGTCGACGTCGAGATCCGACGGCAGACGCCCGGCCGCCTGCTGCTCCCGCATCCCGGCGGCCAGGGCGTCCTGCCAGCGGCGCATCAGCTCGACGACGATCGCGCGGGCGCCCGGGGTCGCCCGGCCCACCTGGTGGAAGAGCGAGCCGAGCGGGCACTGGTCGCCCTGCTGCTCGTAGCGCGCGACCACCGCGTCCCGCCAGTGCTGCCAGGCCTCCCAGGAGTCCAGCCGGCCCAGGTACGGCTGCTGGTCCTCCAGGACCTGGTCCGCCTCGAACTGCGCGACCGCCAGCAGCAGTTCGTCCTTGCCGCCGGGGAAGTAGTGGAAGAGCTGGCTCTTGCTCGCGCGGGTGCGGGCCATCACGTCCTCCAGCGTGGCCGCCCCCACCCCCCGCTCCCGCAGGACGGCGGCCGCCCCCTCGACGATGCGCCCGCGCGTCGCCTTCCCCTTCGCCGTCAGCTTCGGCGTCGTCCCGTTCGGCACAGCGCCACCTCCGTCCCCGTCCGCCTCTTCGTCTGGACCGTGCAGTCCATTCTACCGTCTCGTCCCTGGCGGGGCCGAGCAGAGAGGGCCGGGCGCCCCGGACCCCGCGCGACGGGCGGACGGCTGACCTAGGGTTGCGCTTCATGACGACTGAACAGTGGGCGCTGGGCGGGGACTTGAAGGTCGCCCGCATCGGGTACGGCACGATGAAGCTGACGGGCTGGCCGCGCGGGGACCGGCCCGGCCGCGAGACGGCGCTGAAGGTGCTGCGCCGCGCCGTGGAGCTCGGGGTGAACCACATCGACACCTCGTACTACTACGCGCGCGACGGCGTCGCGGCCAACGACCTGATCCGCGAGGCCCTGCACCCCTACCCGGACGGCCTGGTGATCGTCACCAAGGTGGGGGCCCTCGTCGAAGGGCCCGACGTGGACCTGCCCGCCGAGCGGAAGGCCGGGCTGACCCCCGCCAACCTGCGCCGCGCGGTCGAGGCCAACCTGCGGTCGCTGGGCGTCGACCGCATCGACGTGGTGAACCTGCGCATGGGCGACCTGGGCCACGACGGCAGCTCCCTCGCCGCACCCCTGGAGGCCCTGTACGGACTGCAACAGGAGGGCCTGATCCGGCACTTGGGCATCTCCAACATCACAGCGGAGGAGTTCGCCCTGGCACGGACCGTCGCGCCGATCGCCTGCGTCCAGAACCTCTACAACCTGGCCCAGCGCGAGGACGATCCGCTGGTGGACGCCTGCGCCGAGGCCGGCATCGCCTATGTGCCGTACTTCCCGGTCGGCGGCTTCCGCCCGATCACCGCCGCGCGCCTGGACGCGGTGGCCGGCCGCCACGGCGTGACGGTGCCGCAGGTGGCGCTGGCCTGGCTGCTCGCGCGGTCCCCGAACATCCTGCCCATCCCCGGCACCGGATCCCCGGCCCACCTGGAGGAGAACGTCGCCGCGGCCTCCCTCCGGCTCACCGAGCAGGACCTCGCCGACCTCGGCTGACCCACCGCGCGACGGCCGCAGCTCCCGCGCGCGGCGGCCTCACCTCCCGGACGGGGCACGGCCGGCGGCGGTCCCGGCCGGGAGGAACGCCGGCAGCCCGAAGCGGCCGACGAGCGTTCCGTCGAGGAACACGGTGATCCGCGCGATCAGCCCGCCGCGCGGCTCGATCACCTGGATCCCGTGCGCGGCGAACGGCTCGCCGGCCGACGACCGCAGATAGGTCGCCAGCGCCGGGTAGCCGTTCGCCGACACCGTCAGGCCCCGGCACTCGTGCCGGAACACGCGCCGTGCGTGGTGGTCGGCCACGGCGGCGCGGCCGGTGAACCACACCGGGATCGGCGGCATCTCGTACGCCACGTCCGCCGCCAGGAGCCGGGCCAGTTCTGCGGTGTCCGAGGTCTCGAAGGCCCGCAGGTACCGGTCGAGCAGGCCGGCGTCGACGTCCGGGGTCGGGACCACCCGCTCCGGCTCCGGCGCGTCGGCGGCCAGCGTCGTACGGGCCCGCTGGAGCAGACTGCGCACCGAGATGACGGTCACGTCCAGCAGTCCGGCGACCTCGGCGGGGGTGTAACCCACCACGTCGACCAGCACCAGCGCCGCCCGCTGCCGCGCGGGCAGCCGCTGGAACGCGGCGATCAGAGCCAGTCGCGTGGTGTCGCGCAGCGCCACGATGGAGGCCGGATCGGTCTCGGGAGCGGTGAGTTCCGGCGTCGGGAAGGGCTCCAGCCACAGCACCTCCCCGTCCCGACGTGGGGCGGCCCCCTCGGAGTCCGAGGTGCCCGTGCCCAGCCCCGACGGCAGCACCCGGCGGTGGGTGCTGCCCAGGGCCGTCAGGCAGGTGTTGGTGGCGATGCGGTACAGCCAGGTGCGCAGCGACGCGCGGCCGTCGAAGCTCCCGTAGCCGCGCCAGGCCCGCAGCAGGGTCTCCTGGACCAGGTCCTCGGCGTCGTGCAGGGATCCGACCATGCGGTAGCAGTGGGCCAGCAGCTCCTGACGGTAGGGAACGGCCAGCTCGGCGAAGGGGCCGTCGAGCGCGGCAGCGGGAGGGGGCACCGGATCTCTCCTCGGAACGGGGGCGTCTGGACATAGGGACACCACGCGTGCCGGGAATTCACCGCAGCGCGCCGGACCTGGGCGACAGTTCCGTCGTGCCGCACGCTGTTCGGCCGGCCGGTGAATCGGCGGCCCCGCTTTTGTCAGTACCGGCATGAACACTTTCCACGTCATCCGGTACACCGTCCGCCCCGACGCCGTCGCCGAGAACTCCCGCCTGGTCGGCTCCGTCTACCGCGAACTCGCCGACCGGCGTCCCGCGGACTTCCGCTACGCCACCCTGCTCGTCGGCGGCGGTGCCTTCCTGCACCTCGCGGTCACCGAGGGCACCGGCCCCGCGCCGCTGCTCGCACTGCCCGCGTTCCAGGCGTTCCAGCGCGACCTGGGGGACCGCGTCACCGCGCCGCCGACCCGCGGCGACGCGGTGGTCGTCGGCAACTACGGGCTGCTGTGAGCACGGCCCCGCCGCACGAGAGGACTCCCATGAGCACCACCGGTACGCCCGCGCCCGCCCGTCGCACGGCCTGGACCGCGGTCCTGGCGTCGATCGGCGCCTTCGTCACCTCTCTCGACGTCGTGGTCGTCTCGACCGCGCTGCCGAAGTTCCAGACCCAGCTGCACGCCGGCCTGTCCGACCTCGAATGGACGCTCAACGCCTACAACCTGGCCTTCGCCTGCCTGATGCTCACCGGATCGGCACTCGGCGACCGGTTCGGCAAGAAACGCCTGTACGTCATCGGCCTGGCCGTGTTCGTGGCCGCGTCCGCGGCCTGCGCCCTGTCCGGCACCGTCGGAGAGCTGATCGCCGCCCGCACCGTCCAGGGCTGCGGGGCGGCCCTGGTCCTGCCGCTGTCGCTGAGCCTGATCAGCGACGCCTTCCCGCCCGGGAAGCGGGGTGCCGCGATCGGGATCTGGGGCGGCATCACGGGGCTCGGGGTCGCGGCGGGCCCGGTCGTCGGCGGGGTGATCCTGCAGTACTGCGCCTGGCAGTGGGTCTTCTGGATCAACGTGCCGGTCGGCGTCGTCACCCTGCTGCTGTGCCTCGTCAGGCTGACCGAGAGCCACGGCAACCGCCCCCAGCTCGACGTGCCCGGCGTGATTCTGGCGGCGGCCGCGCTGTTCGCCCTGACCTGGGCGCCGGTGCGCGCGCCGTCCGCCGGCTGGGGGAGCGCGGAGGTGCTGGGGTCGCTGGCCCTCGGCGCGGTTCTGCTGGCCGCGTTCCTGCTGTGGCAGCGCCGGGCGCGCCATCCGATGCTGCCGCTCGGCCACTTCCGCAACCGCGCGTTCTCCACCGCGAACGCCGTCGCGTTCCTGCTGTCCTTCTCGCTGATCGGCTCGCTGTTCATGGTCGCCCAGATGTTCCAGACCGGCCTCGGCCACGATCCGCTCCAGACCGGGGTACGGATGCTCGTCTGGAACGGCATGCCGATGATCGTCGCACCGGTCGCCGGCGGGCTGTCGGACCGGTTCGGCAACCGGCCGTTCATGATCGTCGGCATGCTGCTGCAGGGTGGCGGCCTGCTGTGGCTCGCCGAGGAGGCCGGGCCCGGCGTCGGCTTCGCCTCCCTGGTGCTGCCGCTGGTCGTCTCCGGCATCGGGATCTCGATGGTCTTCCCGACGGTGGCGGGCGCCGTCGTCGGGTCGGTGCCGGCCGGTGAGTCGGGCGTGGCGGCCGGCACCAACAACACGGTCCGGGAGTCGGGGGCCGTCTTCGGGGTGGCGGTGCTGGCGGCGGCCTTCGCCGCGCACGGCGGCTACGGCTCGCCCGCGTCGTTCATGCACGGGTTCCGGTACGCCGAAGTGGTCGCGGCGGTGGTCGCGTTCGCGGGGGCGCTCGTGGCGTGCCTGGCGCCGGGACGGCCGGGCGGCGGGGCCGCGACGGTCGGCGAGGGGCCCGGTGCGCGGGCGCCGCTGGCGAAGGACCGGGCGGGGGTGCGGGCCGTGCGCTGAGCCGGGCGGCTGCCCGGCCGGCCCGCGCGGGACACACATCCGTGCGGGCCGGTCGGGCGTGCGGGCCGGCGGCCCACCGCGAGCCGGCGCCGCCCGGCTGGGGGAGCGCCAACTGCCGTCCGTCGGACGGCAGTTCGGTTTTCAGCGCACTGAAAGTTTGACCGCGGCCCACGCCGTCGCCGCAGTTCGATGACCTGCGTAGTGGTCTGGACCACAGCGGCTTCTTGGGAACCCCTTTACGGCAGGGGGTTGTTCATGCGTCACTCTTGGCGCGTCCACACCAAACACACTCCGGGTGCACTTGCGCACCCGACGCTACGCGAGTAGATCCACGCGCTCGACCTTCATTGCGACGTCCCCACAACGCCCCAGGAGGCAAGCCTTGTTCTCTCGAATGCGCACCACCAAGGTGCTCATGGCGACCGGTGTCCTCGGCGCGAGCATCGCGCTGACCGCCACCATGACGGCGGGCACGGCCTTCGCCAAGCCGGTGCCGTCAGGCAACCCCATCCCGCTCGGTCAGGGATACGCCGGCGTCGGCTACCTCCAGGACGGCAAGAGCTTCAAGCCGGACAGCCGGCAGCTCGCGCTGAACACCCCGGACGTGGTGAGCCCGGACTTCGCGAGCAACCCCCCGCCCGGCATCGACGTGTCGCACTACCAGGGCTCGATCAACTGGTCGTCGGTGAAGTCCGCGGGCATCCAGTTCGCCTGGATCAAGGCCACCGAGGGCACCACGTACAAGGACCCGAACTTCAACGCGAACTACCTCAACGCCTACAACGCCAAGGTCATCAGGGGCGCCTACCACTTCGCCCGGCCCGACCTGTCCTCCGGAGCGGCGCAGGCCACCTACTTCGCGGGCAACGGCGGTGCCTGGTCCCGCGACAACCTGACGCTGCCCGGCATGCTCGACCTGGAGGGCGGCTGCTACAGCAAGTCGGCCTCGGCGATGCAGTCGTGGATCCTCGACTTCTACAACACGTACAAGGCCAAGACCGGCCGTGACGTCGTGATCTACACCAGCCCGAGCTGGTGGAACTCCTGCACCGGCGGCTGGAGCGGCATGTCCGCCCGCAGCCCGCTGTGGGTGGCGAACTGGACCTCCGCCGCCGACCCGACGATCCCGAACGGCTTCCCGTACGCCACGATCTGGCAGTACACCGACTCCGGTTCGGTGAACGGCGTGCCCGGTGCCGTCGACCGCGACCGTTTCAACGGCACCTCGGCCCGCCTGCTGGCGCTGGCCAACAACACCTGAGGTCCGTCCGACCGCCCCTGGGACGACCGGCGGCCCGGCCGCAGCCTCGCTGCGGCCGGGCCGTCCGGCGCGGGCCGTGCTCACCCCCGGCGGGGCCGGATCCCGACCCCCCGCCGGGGGTGCTCAGCCGCCCGCGCGGGGCACTCTCAGCGGACCTCCAGCTTCCAGATCTGCGGGGCGAGCTTGTTGCAGGTCCACTGCTGGACGTTGGCCCCCGGCGCGCTCGAACCGCCGGACACGTCGAGGCACAGGCCGCTTCCGGTGTTGCGGAACGTCCAGTAGCCGTCGCCCTGGTTGAGCGCCTGCCAGCGTTCCGCCACGGAGCCGTTGCAGGACTCCTGGTCGACGTTGGCGCCCGGCGCCGTGCCCGCGCCCGCCACGGCCACGCACAGGCCGGAGTTCTGCCCGGTGAGCGTGAAGTCGCCGGCCGCCGTCCGGGTGAACCGGAAGTTCTGCGGACCGAGGCCGTTGCACGTCCACTGCTGGATGTTGCCGCCCACCACGCGGGAATCCGCCGACACGTCCAGGCAGTCGCCGCTGATGACGTCGATCAGCCGGTAGGTGCTGCCCGAGGCCAGGCCCGCGCCCGTGGAGTCCTGGGTGCCCTGCGACGACCCGGTGGCGTAGAAGGGCCGGCACTGCGAGCCGACGTAGTCGGTGGCGATCTCCAGCAGCCGCGTGCCGTCGGTGCTCGGCAGCAGCGGGGAGCTGTAGTTGGGGCAGTAGCTGCCGTCGGGGGAGGGGACCGCGACCGGCGCGCCGATCGGGAACCAGTAGCCGTTGCCGTTCTCGGTGTTGACCAGAACAGTGCGCCCGCTGGTCGTCGCGAGGGCGCCGTTGGCCTCGCGGAACTGCTGCCCGACCAGCACCAGACGGCCGGCCGCGGTGCCGTTGGCGAGCCAGGCAACGGTGGGCGCGTGTGTGAAGTACTGCCCGGTCTCCGTGGTGATCATCGGGCCGATGTCGGTCGGCGGACCCCAGTCGGCGCCGTCGGACGAGGTGCGGTAGTGGGCGGCGCAGTCGTACTGGTTGCGGGTGCCGCACACCTCGTAGGTCATGTAGTAGCTGCCGTCGGCGCGTTGGACGACGCTCGCCATGCCGGGGCGCAGCGGCTGACTGGTCGGGGCGACCGTCGGGTAGACCGGCCCCCAGGTGCGGCCGTCGGAGGAGAACCGCTCTTCAAGGGACTGACTGTGCGCCCCGGGATTCGTCTCGTCGGAGTAGTGGCAGACCAGATCGCCCTCGGCGTCGACGGACAGCTCGGGCTCCCACAGCCCGCCGGTGTCGGGCGCGGTCTGGCAGGGCGGCAGTTGCGACCAGGTGACGCCGTGGTCCTGGCTCTGCCAGAGGTCGATCGCCATCCGCCGGTTGGACGGGGTCTGCCCGACGGACGCCGCCCACAGCAGGGTGCCGGGCGGCATCGCCCCGATCTGCCGGGGGAGTTCGAACAGCGTCGAGCAGCACAGGCCGTTGGCGGTCGCGGGGTCGTGGATGTCGCCGACCTCCTGGAAGGTGGCGCCGTTGTCGGTGCTCCGGTAGATGACACCGACGCCGCCCGCGGCGTCGAAGTCCACGACACTGGCCACCAGTTGGCCGTTGGCGCTGCCCGAGTGCGCCAGCCGGACCACCCGCGGGTACAGGCCGGTGCCGTTGCGCAGCGCGGTGCCGGTGGCGTCGGGGCGCACCGGGCCGGCGGCGGCCGGCGACGGCGGTGTGCGGCCGCTGGCCGGGCCGGCGGCGGCCAGGCCGCCGATCGACAGGAGGACGAGGGCCGCCAGGGCGGCGAACAGGCGGTGAAGAGCTGTGGGGGTACGCATCGAGGCCTTCCGCGGTGGGGGAACGAGGACGCGGTGTGCGCAAGGGTGGGCGGGGCACTCCTGCCTGCCTTGCAACGATGCAAAGCAGGCTGCGTCAGGCATGACAGCACAGCCGGGGCGGTGTGTCCATATCCCGGGTGTGATCGGTGTGCCGGATGGGGCGCCGGAAAAGCCGGTGCGGGCCGCACCGGGCCCTGTTAGCGTCGCCGCCATGAAGCGTGCCGCCATGACGACGACGCCGGAGTACGTCCCGGCGCGCTGACCTGTGTCTGTCCGAAGCCCCGGGGCGAGTGCCCCGGGGCTTCGCCGTGCGGTCACTCGCCCACCCCGTGAGGAGACCGCCATGCACGACCACCGCAGAATCGGCCGCGACCTGGACCTGTTCGGCACCGACCCGCTGATCGGCGCCGGACTGCCCTTCTGGCTCCCGGACGGCGCCACCGTCCGGCACGTCCTCGAGGAGTACGTCCGCGGCGCCGAACGCCGCGCCGGCTACCGGCACGTGTACTCGCCGGTGCTCGGCAAGCGCGAGCTGTACGAGATCTCCGGGCACTGGGACCACTACAGCGACGACATGTTCCCGCCGATGGAAGTCGGCGGCGAGCAGGTGGTGCTGCGGCCCAGCCTGTGCCCGCACCACGCCCTGATCTACCGCTCCCGCGGGCGCAGTTACCGCGAACTGCCCCTGCGCATCGCGGAACTGGGCGGGATGTACCGCTCGGAGCTGTCCGGCGTCCTCGGCGGGCTCACCCGGGTCCGGGCCATCCAGCTCAACGACGCGCACATCTTCTGCACCCTTGACCAGGTCGCCGACGAGGCGCACGCCGCACTGGAGATGATCCGCGACGCGTACGCGGCGCTCGGCATCACCGCGGCCCGCTACCGTCTCTCGCTGCCGGGACCCGGCGGCAAGTACGTGGCCGATCCGGAGAAGTGGCGGCGGGCCACCGCGCTCCTGACCGCCGTGCTCGACCGCTCCGGAGTCCCCTGCGAGGCGGCCGAGGGGGAGGCCGCGTTCTACGGTCCCAAGATCGACGTCCAGGTGAGCGACCAAGCGGGCCGGGAGTCCACCCTGTCCACCGTGCAAGTCGACTTCCACCAGCCGGAGCGGTTCGGCCTGCGGTACACCGGCGCGGACGGCGAACGGCACCGCCCGGTGATGGTCCACCGCAGCATCATCGGCAGCGTGGAGCGGGCCGTCGCCCAGCTGATCGAGGAGCACGGCGGCGCCTTCCCCGCCTGGCTCGCGCCGACCCAGCTGGTGGTCCTCCCGGTGTCCGACGCCGAACTCCCGGAGGCCGAGGCCCTCGCCCGCCGCTGTGCGGACGCCGGCCTGCGCGCCGAGGTCGCCGGAGCGGGGCAGGGCAGTCTCGGCGCCCGGATCCGGGACGCCCGGCTGGTGCCCTACCAGGCGGTGATCGGCGCGAGGGAGGCGGCCCGCGGACTCGTCGCGCTGCGGCTGCGGGACGGCCGGCGGCTGGACCCGCGGCCGGCCGGGGAGATCACCGACCGGATCCGCGCCCTGGTCGCCGCCCACCGAACCGCCCTGTGGGACCCGGCCGATGCGCCGTTCTAGTCCCGTCCACCTGAGCGATCGGGTGACGTGACCGCGAGGCTCCGGGGCCGCTGCCGGGCCCGGGGCCATGCTCGGTGGCTGTCGAGTTCAGCGCCCCCGCGGCGGGGGTCCGGGAGGAAGAACCAGGTGAAGATCCTTCTTGTCGCGACAGCGTTCAACAGCCTCACCCAGCGCGTGTTCACCGCCCTGCGGGACCGCGGCCACAGCGTCGGCGTCGAGTTGGCGCTCGGTGACGACCAGGTGCGGGAGGCCGTGCTGCGCGACGCGCCCGACCTCGTCGTCGCGCCGATGCTCACGTCCGCGATCCCGCGCGAGGTGTGGGAGGCGGTCACCTGCCTGGTCGTGCACCCCGGTCCGCTGGGCGACCGCGGGCCGTCGTCGCTGGACTGGGCGGTCCGCGACGGCGCCCGCAGCTGGGGGGTGACCGTCCTGCAGGCGGAGGCCGAGATGGACGCGGGCCCGGTGTGGGCGTCCGTGCCCTGCCCGCTGGCCGCCCGCGGCAAGAGCGACCTGTACCGCAACGAGATCGCCGACGCCGCCCTGGAGGCCGTGCTGCTGGCGGTCGCCCGGTTCGCGTCGGGCAGTCACACCCCCCGCTCGCAGGACGAACCGGAGGTGCGGGCGGCCGTCCGCACCCGGCCGCCGATGCGTCAGAGCGACCGGCGCATCCGCTGGGAGAGCGACCCGACCGAGACCGTGCTGCGCACCCTGCGCGCCGCCGACTCCCAACCGGGCGTGCTGGACGAGCTGTTGGGCGCGGAGTGGTTCCTGCACGGCGGGCACCGCGCGCACGGCCTGGGCGGCAGGCCGGGGGAGGTGGTGGCCACCCGGGCCGGCGCGATCTGCCGGGCGACCGCCGACGGCGCCGTGTGGATCCCCCAACTGCGCCCGCGCCGCCGGCCGGGCGGCCCGCGCACCTACGCGCTGCCCGCGGTCACCGCCCTCGGCGAGCGGCTCGCGGGTGTCCCCGAGGTACCCCCGCCCCCGCACTGGGGTCCGGGCCGCCGCGAGTGGAGCGACATCCGGTACCGCGAGATCGGCGCCACGGGGTTCCTGTCGTTCACGTTCCCCGGCGGGGCGATGAGCACCGGCCAGTGCCGCCGGCTGCTGGCCGCCTACCGCGAGGCGTGCGCCCGTCCGACCGCCGTCCTGGTGCTCGGCGGGGAGCGGGACTTCTTCTCCAACGGCATCCATCTCAACGTCATCGAGGCCGCGCCTGACCCGGCCGCCGAGTCCTGGGCCAACATCAACGCCATCGACGACCTCGTGCAGGCGGTGCTCACCACGACCGACCGGGTGGTGGTCGCCGCCGTGGGCGGCAACGCCGCGGCCGGCGGGGTCATGCTCGCGCTGGCCGCCGACGAGGTCTGGTGCAGGGCCGGCACGGTGCTCAACCCGCACTACCGGCTGATGGGCCTGTACGGCTCGGAGTTCTGGACGTACTCGCTGCCCCGCCGGGTGGGCGAGGGCGTCGCGACGGCGCTGACCGGGCAGGCCCTGCCGGTGAGCGCCGAACAGGGCGAGCGGATCGGACTGGTCGACCGGGTGCTGCCCACGCCCGCCGAGGGCTTCGCCCTCCAGGTGGTGGACCTGGCGACGCGCTGGGCGGCCACCGCCGGGGTGCAGGCCCGGATCGCCGCCAAGAAGGACGACCTGGACCGCCGGGAGCAGGCCAAGCCGCTGTCGGCCTACCGGGAGGAGGAGCTGGCGCGGATGCACGCGATCTTCTTCGACCCCGGGCACCCGTACCACGCGCTGCGGAGGGCCTTCGTGCACAAGGAGACTCCGGCCGCCACTCCGGAGCATCTGCGGGCCCTGGCCGCCGCGCGCGGCTGACCGCCGAGGGACCGGAAGCGCCGGAGCGCCGGAGCGCCGAACGCCGTACACGTACCGTCCGGACCGCCGGCCCGGGAGCCCGGGGCCGGCGGCCCGGAATCCCCCGTGCCGCCCGGCCGGACCCCGTGCCGCGCGGCCGGATCCGCGGTGCCCTCCGGTCGGCCTCACGCGCCGTGCGCGCGGCTCCCCGGTCGGCCCTGTCCCGCTCACCCCGATGGTCGCCTTCCACGTCGTGTGACGGCGCGGCGCACGGTACGCAGGAACCGGACGCCGTTTTCTGGCGTATGTCGATCACTGCACCCAGGAGGCATCGATGGCGGATGCGAACTCGGCCACGCAGTCCGGCGCCGTCGGTGGCCCGGGTAGCGCGGCCGACGACCAGGACCCGATCCACATCCTCTGGATCAACGCCGGGCTCAGCTGCGACGGGGACTCCGTCTCGCTGACCGCGGCGACACTGCCCAGCATCGAGGAGATCGCGCTGCAGGGCCTGCCCGGCCTGCCCAAGATCCAAGTCCACTGGCCGCTGATCGACTTCGAGTGCGGGCCGGTGCAGGGCGCCGACGCCTTCATCGAGTGGTTCTTCAAGGCCGAGCGCGGCGAGA
Source organism: Actinacidiphila acidipaludis (assembly GCF_019890725.1). Taxonomy (GTDB): domain Bacteria; phylum Actinomycetota; class Actinomycetes; order Streptomycetales; family Streptomycetaceae; genus Actinacidiphila; species Actinacidiphila acidipaludis. The sequence continues at coordinate 30,326 of NZ_JAINZZ010000026.1, read as the reverse complement.
TCGACCCGTTCGTGCTGGTCGTCGAGGGCTCGATCCCGAACGAGGCGATCAAGGCCGAGGGCTACTGGTGCGGCTTCGGCGACAACCCGGAGACCGGCCAGCCGATCACCACCAGCGAGTGGATCGACCGGCTCGCCCCCAAGGCCCTGGCCGTCGTCGCCATCGGCACCTGCGCCACCTACGGCGGCATCCACGCCATGGAGGGCAACCCCACCGGCGCCATGGGCGTGCCCGACTACCTCGGCTGGGACTGGAAGTCCTCGGCGGGCATCCCGATCGTCTGCGTGCCGGGCTGCCCGATCCAGCCGGACAACTTCGCCGAGACCCTGACGTACCTGCTGTACCAGGCCGCCGGGTCCGCCCCGATGATCCCGCTGGACGACAAGCTGCGGCCGACCTGGCTGTTCGGCGCCACCGTCCACGAGGGCTGCGACCGGGCCGGCTACTACGAGCAGGGCGACTTCGCCACCACCTACGACTCGCCCAAGTGCCTGGTGAAGCTGGGCTGCTGGGGACCGGTGGTGAAGTGCAATGTGCCCAAGCGCGGCTGGATGGACGGCATCGGCGGCTGCCCCAACGTCGGCGGCATCTGCATCGCCTGCACCATGCCCGGCTTCCCCGACATGTTCATGCCGTTCATGGACGAGCCGCCCGGTGCCCGGATCTCCAGCACCGCCAGCGGCCTGTACGGAACGGTGATCCGCAGGCTGCGCGGCATCACCGCGAAGACGGTCGACCAGGAGCCCAAGTGGCGCCACACCGGCCGCGAACTGACCACCGGTTACAGCAAGCCCTGGTGACCCAGCCCCGCTGACACCCCCCACCACCCCACACGACGAAGGGCACGGCACTGACGATGGCACCCACGCCCACGGCCGCGGCAGACGGCAGCGGCCTGATGGAGATGTCCTGGGACCCGATCACCCGGATCGTGGGCAGCCTCGGCATCCACACGAAGATCGACTTCAAGCAGAAGCGGGTCGCCGAGTGCTACAGCACCTCGTCGGTCTTCCGCGGCTACAGCGTCTTCATGCGCGGCAAGGACCCGCGCGACGCGCACTTCATCACCAGCCGCATCTGCGGCATCTGCGGCGACAACCACGCCACCTGTTCGGTGTACGCGCAGAACATGGCGTACGGCGTGAAGCCGCCGCACCTCGGCGAGTGGGTGATCAACCTCGGCGAGGCCGCAGAGTACATGTTCGACCACAACATCTTCCAGGAGAACCTGGTCGGGGTCGACTACTGCGAGAAGATGGTCCGCGAGACCAACCCCGGCGTCCTCGAGCAGGCCGAGCGCACCGAGGCGCCGCACGCCGCCGAGCACGGCTACAAGACGATCGCCGACATCATGCGCTCGCTCAACCCGCTGGAGGGCGAGTTCTACCGCGAGGCGCTCCAGGTGAGCCGCTACACGCGGGAGATGTTCTGCCTGATGGAGGGGCGCCATGTGCACCCGTCCACGCTGTACGCGGGCGGCGTCGGCACGGTCGCCTCGGTCCAGCTGCTCACCGACTACCTGACCCGGCTCATGCGCTACGTGGAGTTCATGAAGCGCGTGGTGCCGCTGCACGACGACCTCTTCGACTTCTTCTACCAGGCCCTGCCCGGCTACGAGGAGGTCGGGCGCCGGCGGGTGCTGCTGGGCTGCTGGGGCGCGCTCAACGACCCCGAGCACTGCGACTTCACCTACCGCAACATGACCGACTGGGGACGGAAGATGTTCGTCACCCCGGGCGTCATCGTGGACGGGAAGCTGGTCACCAACGACCTGACGCAGATCAACCTCGGCATCCGCATCCTGCTCGGCAGCTCGTACTACGAGGACTGGGAGGGGCAGGAGCAGTTCGTCACCCGCGACCCGCTCGGCAACCCGGTGGACCCCCGGCACCCGTGGAACCAGCACACCATCCCGGCGCCGCAGAAGCGGGACTTCGACGACAAGTACAGCTGGGTCATGTCCCCCCGCTGGTTCGACGGCAAGGACCACCTCGCGCTGGACACCGGTGGCGGCCCGATCGCCCGTCTGTGGTCGACCGCGCTGTCCGGCCTGGTCGACTTCGGCTACGTCAAGGCCACCGGCCACAGCGTCGTCATCAACCTGCCGCGGTCGCTCACCAAGCCGGAGACCACCTTCGAGTGGAAGATCCCGCAGTGGAGCAACGCCCTGGAGCGCAACCGGGCCCGCACGTACTTCCAGGCCTACGCGGCCGCCTGCGCCCTGCACTTCACCGAGCAGGCGCTCGCCGAGGTGCGCGCCGGACGCACCCAGACCTGGGAGAAGTTCGAGGTGCCGGACGAGAGCATCGGCTGCGGCTTCACCGAGGCGGTGCGCGGCGTGCTCTCGCACCACATGGTCATCCGGGACGGCAAGATCGCCAACTACCACCCGTACCCGCCCACCCCGTGGAACGCCAGCGTCCGCGACAGCTACGGCACGCCCGGCCCCTACGAGGACGCGGTGCAGAACACCCCCATCTTCGAGGAGAACTCTCCGGAGAACTTCAAGGGCATCGACATCATGCGGGCGGTGCGCAGTTTTGACCCGTGCCTGCCGTGCGGTGTGCACATGTACGTGGGCGGCGGCAAGACCGTGGAGAAGATGCACGTGCCGACCGGCCTGAGCGGCCTGGCCTGATGGCGGCACCGGACACCAGGAAGGCCAGGCCCGCGGAGGCCACCGCCCGCCGCGTCGAGGAGCTCCTGGAGCACCTCGCCGCCCACGGCGACCCGGCGGTGGCCCGCACCGCGGAGGACCTGGTCGGCGCGTTGATGGAGTTCTACGGCAGCGGCCTGGCCCGGATGGTCGCGCTCCTGTCCGGCCGCAGCGGCGGACCGCTCGAAGCCCTGCTGGACGACGAGATGTCCGCCGGGCTGCTGGTGCTGCACGACCTGCACCCCGACGACACCGCCCGGCGCGTCCAGCGGGCGCTGCGAGCGGCCGAGGCCTCCGCCACGGAGGTGACCGCGCTCGACGCCGACGCCGGTCTGCTGCGGCTGCGGCAGGAGGCCGGGAGCGGCTGCGGCTGCGGCTCCGGCCCGGCCCGCGAACGGATCGAGGACGCCCTCGCCTGCTTCGCCCCCGAGATCACCTCCGTCACGTTCGAGGAGCCGGAGGCGGCCGACCGGGAACCCGTCCTGCTGCAGATCGGCACCCGCCCGCCGGGGGCGCGTCCCGCGGACACCCGGTGAGCGCGCTCGGCGCCGCGCCCGGCCTGCGCAGATACCTCGTCCCCCGGTCGGCCACCGCGGACGAGCGGTGCGAGCTGTGCTCGACCGGGCTCGGCCCCGAGCACCGGCACCTGGTCGACGTCGAGCGGCGGTCGCTGGCCTGCGCGTGCCTGGCCTGCGCCATACTGTTCGACCGCCCCGGCGCGGGCGGCGGCCGCTTCCGCACCATCCCGGACCGCTACCTCGCGGACCCGGCGTGGCGGACCGACCCCGTCGCGTGGCACGCCCTGGGGATCCCGGTGGACATGGCGTTCTTCTTCCGCAACTCCCGGCTCGGACGGGTGGTGGCCCTCTACCCGAGCCCGGCCGGCGCGACCGAGAACGAGATCGAACCCGCCGCCTGGGAGGCCGCGTTCGGCGCCTCGGCGCTCGCCCGGGCGATGGAGGACGACGTGGAGGCGCTGCTGGTGCGGCGCCAGGACGCCCGCGGCACCTGCCACCTGGTTCCGGTCGACGTGGCCTACCAGCTCGTCGGCCGGCTCCGGCTGCACTGGCAGGGCTTCGACGGCGGCACCCGCGTGCGCACCGAGGTCGCCGCGTTCTTCGACGACGTGCACCGCAGAGCGGTGGTGGTACCGGCGATGGCCGGCGAGGGAGGGAACGTCCTTGACTAGCTTCGACTTCGCGTGCACGGGGGTGCGGGCCGACGCCTACGCCGCCGGCCCCACCCTGGTCTTCCGGCTGCGCATCACCGCGCCCGGTGACCAGCCCGTGCACGCCATGGCCCTGCGCTGCCAGATCCGCATCGAACCGGCCCTGCGCCGCTACGACGACACCGAGGCCGAGGCGCTGGGCGACCTGTTCGGTGAACGGTCACGGTGGGGCCGCACGCTGAACCCCCTGCAGTTCGCCCATGTCTCCCTGGTCTGCCCGGGCTTCACCGGCCAGACGGAGGTGGACGTGCCGGTGCCCTGCACCTACGACATGGACATCGCGGCCACCAAGTACTTCGAGGCCCTGGAGGACGGCGAGGCGCCGCTGCTGATGCTGTTCTCCGGGATCGCGTTCCGCGGCCCCGGCGGCTTCCAGGTGGAACCCGTCCCCTGGGACAAGGAGGCGCCGGTACGCCTGCCGGTCACCGTGTGGCGGGAGATGATGGACCAGCACTTCCCCGGCTGCGGCTGGATCCGCCTGCCGCGCGACGCGATGGAGTCCCTGCGGGCCTTCCGCTCCCGGCGCGCCCTGCCGAGCTGGCAGGAGACCGTGGACGTCCTGCTGCGGGCGGCGGAGGACGCGCCGCCGCACAGCGCCTCCGGCGCGGCCACCGTCCCCGCGGCGGAGGTGGCGGCCCCGTGACGTCCGTCGCCGCGCCCGCCGCGGCCCCCCGTTTCGGCACCGCCCGCGCGGTGGCCGACGTCGTGCTCTTCGAGGGCTATGTGCTCTACCCCTACCGGGCGTCCGCGGCCAAGAACCGGCTGCGCTGGCAGTTCGGCGTGCTGGTGCCGCCGGCCTGGGGCGACCGCAACGGCGAGCACAGCGCCATGCGCACCGAGGTCCTGATGGAACCGCGGGGCGACTCCCCGCTGCACGCCGAGGTCCGCTTCCTGCGCGCCCAGCGGCGGACCGTCGAACGCGCCCTGCCCGGCGGCGGGTTCGAGCCCGCCGATGCGCTGGACCTGCCCGACCGGGTGCTGGTCCCCTGGGACGAGGGCGTGGTGGAGACCGCCGAGGTCACCGTGAACGTCGCCCGGCTGCTCGGCGGCGCCGGCGAGGACGGCGAGGTGGGTCCGGGCGAGGACGCCGACGGGCCCGCCGGGCGGGAGTTCGTGCTGCCGTTCAGCTGCGCCGCCGGCGAGGACACCGAGGAGGTGCGGGACGCCGCCGGCACCGTCGTCGGCCGGCTCGTGCGGCGGCGCGAACGGGTCGAGGGCGAGCTGCGCCTGTCGGCGGCCGAACTCCCCGGCCCCTACCGGGTGGTGCGGCTGACCGCCGTGGTCGAGAACACCGGCGGCTGGCGGCCGCCGGACGGCGGCCCGGCCGACCGCGAGGCTGCCCTGCCGCACGCGCTGGTCTCCGCCCACCTGATGCTCGCGCTCGGCTCCGGCGCCTTCCTGTCGATGACGGACCCGCCGGAATGGGCGCGCCCGGCCGTCGCCGAGTGCCGCAACGAGCAGACCTGGCCGGTCCTGGCCGGCCCCGACCGCGGCGACGACGTGGTGCTCTCGCTGCCCATCGTGCTGGAGGACCACCCGCACATCGCGCCGGAGAGCCCGGGCGCGCTCTACGACGCCACCGAGATCGACGAGATCCTCGCCCTGCGCACGGCCGCCCTCACCGACCAGGAGAAGCGGGAGGCCCGCGGCACCGACGAGCGCGCCGGAGCCGTGATCGACCTGGCCGACTCGATGCCGCCCGAGGTCCTGGAACGCCTGCACGGCGCCGTCCGCTCGCTGCGCGAGGTCACCGGCCCGCCGGTCCTCAGCACGCCGGGCGAGGACACCGGCCTGCCGCAACTGCTGCGGCCCGACACCCCCTGGTGGGACCCCGCGGCCGACCGCAGCGTCGACCCCGAACGCGACCGCGTCCTCGTCGACGGCGTGTCCGTCGGCGCCGGCAGCCGCGTCCGGCTGCGCCCCGGCAAGCGCCGCACCGACGCGCAGGACATCTTCGTGCACGGCCGCACCGCGCTGGTGGAGGCGGTGCTGCACGACGTCGACGGCGGCGTGCACGTGGCGGTCACCGTCGACGGCGACCCAGGGGCCGAACTGCGCCGCCTCCAGGGCAGGTTCCTGTACTACCAGCCCGACGAGCTGACACCCGTGGAGGACGGCGCGTGAACGGCGGCAGCACGGACGCCGCCGGACGGCGTCCGCCCGCGGACGGCACCGGCCGGGTGCTCGTCGCCGGCCTGGGCAACATCTTCGTCGGCGACGACGGCTTCGGCGTGGAGGCCGTGCAGCGGCTGGCCCGCCGCCCGCTGCCGCCCGGGGTCGAGACCGCCGACATCGGCGTGCGCGGCGTGCACCTGGCCTACCAGCTCCTCGACGGGTACGACACCGTCGTGCTGCTGGACGCCACCGCCCGCGGCGGCGTGCCCGGCACGGTCTACCGGATCGACGGGGCCGAGGCCGCCCACGCCGGCGGCGACGTGCTCATCGACGGCCACCGCATGACGCCGGACGCCGTGCTGGCGCTGCTGGACACCCTCAGCGCCGGGACCGGCGGCACCCGGCCCCGCCGGGTGGTGGTCGTCGGCTGCGAGCCGGCCGTGCTGGAGGAGGGCATCGGGCTCAGCCCCGTCGTCGAGGCGTCGGTCGACCGGGCCGTGGAAGCGGTCCTCGACCTGCTCGGCGCCCCCGCCGGCAGCGGGGACGGCCGGGCCCCGGCCGGCGCGGACCAGGCGAGGAGGTGATCTCGGTGAAGTACGTGTTCGGTGCCGTCCTCGGCGGACTCGCCGCCGTCCTGGCGACGAACCTGCCCGACGTGAAGCGCTACCTGCGGATGCGCTCGATGTGACCCACGGGGCCGCACCGCTGCCGCCGAACGGGCGACGGCGGGGGCGGCCCCGCGGCGTGGCGGGCCGGCCACCGGGCCGCCGCCCCCTGTACTGGACTCGGCCGCGGGACACCCTCCGGCGGCCGTGTCAGGGAGTGACCATGCACGAGATGTCCATCGCGCTGGCCGTCGTCGGCCAGGTCGAGGACGCCGCCCGCTCCCACGGCCACACCGCCGTCGAGTCCGTGGCGCTGCGCGTCGGGGAACTGGCCGGTGTGGTGCCGGAGGCGCTGCGGTTCTGTTTCGAGCTCGCCTGCGAGAACACGGTTCTCGCGGGGGCCCGGCTCGTGACCCGGCGGGTGCCGGGACGCGCGCACTGCGCCCCGTGCGGGTCGGACTGGGACACCGGACTGCCCCCGCAGCTGTGCTGCCCGTGCTGCGGGGGCGCCGCCGGCGGCCTGGTGTCCGGCAGGGAACTGGAGATCGCCGAGGTGCGCTGGGCCCAGGCCCCGTCCGCCGCGGCCCGTCAGGAGGTGTGACGACCGATGTGCCGTGCCACGGACCTGCAGACGGCGGTGCTCGCCAAGAACGACGAGGGAGCGAAGGAACTGCGGGACGCCCTCGCCGCCCGCGGCACCACGCTGGTCAACCTGATGTCGAGCCCCGGCAGCGGCAAGACCGCCCTGCTGGAGGCCGAGTTGGGCCTGGCGCGCGACCGCGGCGTCCCCGTCGCCGCGCTGACCGCCGACCTCGCCACCGAGAACGACGCCCGGCGGCTGGCCCGTTCGGGCGTGCCCGTGCGGCAGGTGCTCACCGACGGGCTGTGCCACCTGGAGACCGACATGCTCGCCCGGCACCTGGACGGCTGGCCCGGCCACGACGTGCGGCTGCTGTTCGTGGAGAACGTCGGCAACCTGGTGTGCCCGGCGTCCTACGACCTCGGCGAGTCGCTGCGGGTGGTCCTGGCCTCCGTCACCGAGGGCGAGGACAAGCCGCTGAAGTACCCCACCGCGTTCGGGCTCGCCCAGCTCGTGGTGGTGACCAAGAACGACATCGCCGACGCCGTCGAGTTCGACCGTGAGGCGTTCCTGGGGAACGTCCGGCAGGTCAACCCCGGTGCGGAGGTGGTCTTCACGTCCGCGCGCCGCGGCGAGGGCGTCGGGCTGCTGCTCGACCGGGCCCTGGCGGTCGCGGACGGCGCCGCCGCGCACCGGCCGGTCATGGCCACGCGCATCCCGCTGGTCGAGGACGGCCACGCCCACGCGCACGCCTTCGGCCTGGGCCACGGCCACCCGCACACCCACACCCACGCGCACCCCGGCTCCGCCGCCGCCGTCAACTGACCGTGCGCACACCGATGACCGCGGACTCCGCAGCCGCGCAGCCCTCCCCGCCCGCGCCGGCGACCGAGCCGGCGGCCGGCGTGGCCACTGTCGCCGCGGCCCCGCCGGCGTCTCCGGAACCGCGCGCGGCCCGGACCGAGCGGGTGCGGGTGACCGTGCGCGGTGTCGTCCAGGGCGTCGGCTTCCGGCCGTTCGTGTACGCGCTCGCCCGGGAGCTCGGTCTGGCCGGGCAGGTCACCAACACCGGCGAGGGCGTGGTCGCCGAGGTCGAGGGCACGCCGGAGGCGACCGCCGCGTTCTGCGAGCGGACCGGCGCCGAGGCGCCGCCGCTCGCGGTCGTCCAGTCCGTCACCCGGGAGGCCGTGCCGCCGCTGGGCGAGAGCGGCTTCCGGATCGTGCCGTCCCGTCAGGGCGGCCCGCGCCGGACCCTCGTTCCGCCCGACACCGCGACCTGCGAGGCGTGCCTGGCCGAACTGCGCGACCCCGCGGACCGCCGCTACCGCCACCCGTTCATCACCTGCACGCACTGCGGGCCGCGCTTCACCATCGTCACCGCGCTGCCGTACGACCGCGCCCACACCACCATGGCCGCGTTCCCGCTGTGCCCGCGCTGCGAGCGGGAGTACACCGACCCCGCCGACCGGCGCTTCCACGCCCAGCCGGTCGCCTGCCACGACTGCGGGCCGCGGCTGCGGCTGGTGCTGCCCGGCAGCCGGTCCGGCGGCGCGGCGCCCGTCGAGGACCGCGGCGGCGACCCGGTCGCCCGCGCCCGCCGGCTGCTCGCCGAGGGCGCCGTCCTGGCCGTCAAAGGCCTCGGCGGCTACCACCTGGCGTGCGACGCGTCCGACGAGAACGCCGTCAGGACCCTGCGGCGGCGCAAGGCCCGAGGCGACAAGCCGTTCGCGGTCATGGCCGCGGACCTGGCCGACGTCGAACCGCTGGTGCGCCTCGGCGCCGCCGAGCGGAACCTGCTCAGCGGCATCCGCCGGCCGATCGTGCTGCTGCGCCGCCGGCCCGGGACCGCGGGCGCGGGTGTGCTGGCCGCGTCGGTCGCCCCGGGCAGTGCGGACCTCGGCGTGATGCTGCCCTACACGCCCCTGCACCATCTCCTGCTCGGGCTGCCCGGCGACCCGCCCGCGCCGCGCCTGCTGGTGATGACCAGCGGCAACCTCGGCGGCGAGCCCATCGTCACACGCGACGACGAGGCGCTGGAGCGGCTCGCCCCGCTCGTCGACGCCTGGCTCACCCACGACCGGCCGATCCACGTGCCCTGCGACGACTCGGTCGTGCGGGTGATCGACGGCGAGGAACTGCCGGTCCGCCGGTCCCGCGGCTACACGCCGTTCCCGGTGCCGCTTCCCGTGCCCGTGGTGCCCGCGCTCGCGGCGGGCGGCGACCTGAAGAACGTCTTCTGCCTCGGCGAAGGCCGCCAGGCCTGGCTGTCGGCGCACGTCGGCGACATGGACGACCTGGCGACGCTGGGCGCCTTCGACCACGCCGAACGGCAGTTGGAGGAGATCACCGGCGTCACCCCGCAGGTCGTGGCGGCCGACCGCCACCCCGGTTACCGCTCCGGCCGGGCGGCCGAGCGCCGGCACGGGCCCGGGGTGCGCCGGGTGCAGCACCACCACGCCCACATCGCAGCGGCGATGGCCGACAACGGCCTGGACGGCGGCAGTCCGGTCATCGGCGTGGCCTTCGACGGCACGGGCGCCGGGGACGACGGCGCGGTGTGGGGCGGCGAGATCCTCGTCGCCGACTACGAAGGCTACCGGCGCGCCGCCCACCTGCAGTACGTGCCGCTGCCCGGCGGGGACGCGGCCGTCCGGCACCCGTACCGGATGGCGCTGGCCCATCTGTTCGCGGCGGGCCTGCCCTGGGACCCGGAGCTGCCCTGCGCGCGGGCCTGCCCCGAGGCCGAACGCCCCATCCTGAGAAGGCAGTTGGAGCGAGGGCTGCACTGCGTCCCGACATCCAGCATGGGCCGCCTCTTCGACGCGGTGTCCTCGCTGGCCGGAGTGTGCCACCACGCGGGCTACGAGGCGCAGGCCGCGGTCGAACTGGAGGCCGCTGCCGCCTCCTTCGCCGGCGCCCCACAGCGCCCCGGCTACGCCTTCGCGCTCGCACCGGGCGAGGCGAGCGGACCCGCCGGGGACGGGCGGACCTCGCCGCCGGCCACCCCCGCACCGCTGCTCATCGACCCCGCCCCGGTGCTGGGCGCCGTCGTCGCCGACCTCGCCGCGGGCACCGACCGGGGGCGGATCGCCGTCGCGTTCCACGCGGCGGTGGCCGACGCGGTGCGCCGCGTGTGCGCGGCCGTCCGCGAGCGCACCGGCATCGCCCAGGTCGCGCTGAGCGGCGGGGTGTTCGCCAACGCCCTGCTGTCCTCGGCCTGCGCCGGCGGGCTGCGCGAGGACGGCTTCACGGTGCTGCGCCACCGCCTGGTGCCGCCCAACGACGGCGGCCTGGCACTGGGCCAGCTCGTCGTGGCGGCACGCGCCCCTGTCCCGACCGTCCAACCGGAAGCCTAGAACGAGGAGATCGGCATGTGCCTGGCGGTGCCCGGCAAGGTCATGGAGATCGAGGAACGCGACGGTACGCGTATGGCGACCGTCGACTTCGGCGGAGTGGTGAAGGACGTGTGCCTGGAGTACCTGCCGGACCTCAAGGTCGGCGAGTACACCATCGTGCACGTCGGCTTCGCGCTGCAGCGGCTCGACGAGGAGTCGGCGCTGCAGAGCCTGGCGCTGTTCCAGAACCTCGGACTCCTGGAGGAGGAGTTCGGTGACCCCTGGGAGCAGGCCGCGGGCGCGGCCGCCGCGCCTGCCCCGGACGACGAGGGGCGGGGGCCCGCCCAGCCGCGCACCGCGAAGGAGGCCCGACGGTGAAGTACATCGAGGAGTTCCAGGATCCGGCGCTCGCCCGCGGGCTGCTCGACCAGATCCACGCCACGGTCACCCGGCCGTGGGCCCTGATGGAGGTGTGCGGAGGGCAGACGCACTCCATCATCCGCCACGGCATCGACCAGTTGCTGCCCGATCAGATCGAGCTCATCCACGGCCCCGGCTGCCCGGTCTGCGTCACCCCGCTCGAAGTCATCGACAAGGCACTGGAGATCGCGTCGCGACCCGGCGTCATCTTCTGCTCGTTCGGGGACATGCTGCGGGTGCCCGGCACCGGGCGCGACCTGTTCCAGGTCCGCAGCGAGGGCGGCGACGTGCGCGTGGTGTACTCGCCGCTCGACGCCCTGCGCATCGCCCAGGAGAACCCGCAGTCCGAAGTGGTCTTCTTCGGCATCGGTTTCGAGACCACCGCGCCGCCGAACGCCATGACGGTCCATCAGGCCAAGCGCCTGGGAATCCGCAACTTCAGCCTGCTGGTCTCCCATGTGCGCGTCCCCCCGGCCATCGAGGCGATCATGGGGTCCCCGGACTGCCGGGTGGACGCGTTCCTCGCCGCCGGCCACGTGTGCAGCGTCATGGGCACCGAGGAGTACCCCGAACTCACCGACCGGTTCAGGGTCCCGATCGTCGTCACCGGTTTCGAGCCGCTGGACATCCTCGAGGGCGTGCGCCGCGCGGTCACCCAACTCGAACGCGGTGAGCACACGGTGGACAACGCCTACGCCCGGGCCGTGCGCCCGGAGGGCAACCCGGCGGCCAAGGCCATGCTCGCCGACATCTTCGAGGTCACCGACCGGTCGTGGCGCGGCATCGGCGTCATTCCGCGCAGCGGCTGGCGACTGGCCGAGCGCTACCGGGAGTTCGACGCCGAGCACCGGTTCTCGGTCGAGGGCATCACCACCCTCGAGCCGGCCGAGTGCCGCAGCGGCGAGGTCCTGCAGGGCCTGCTGAAGCCGCACGAGTGCGAGGCCTTCGGCACCACCTGCACCCCGCGCAACCCGCTCGGCGCGACCATGGTCTCCAGCGAGGGAGCCTGCGCCGCCTACTACCTGTACCGCCGGCTCGGCGGCACCCCGGCCCCCGTGGAGGCGAGCCCCGTTGGCTGACATCACCGGCCTGCCGCGCACCGGGGCCCCCGCCGGACCCGTGCCCGCGCAGACGAGCGAACCGGTGCGGCCGCCGGCCGGTGCGGCCGCGTCCCGGCCGGCGGCCGCACCGGCCGACACGGCCGCTCCCGCGCCGGACTTCTCCGGCTGGACCTGCCCGGCGCCGCTGCGGGACCTGCCGCGCATCGTCATGGGCCACGGCGGCGGCGGCGCGCTGAGCGCCGAACTCGTCGAGCACATCTTCGCCCCGGCCTTCGGCGGGCGGACGCTGTCCGCCCTCGGCGACTCCGCGCACCTCGAACTCGGCGGCGCCAGGCTGGCGTTCTCCACCGACTCGTTCGTGGTGCGGCCGCTGTTCTTCCCCGGCGGCAGCATCGGGGACCTGGCGGTCAACGGCACGGTCAACGACCTCGCGATGAGCGGCGCCCGGGCGGCGTACCTGTCCTGCGGCTTCATCCTGGAGGAGGGCGTCTCCGTCGCCACGGTGGCCCGGGTCGCGCACGCGCTGGGCGACGCCGCCCGCACGGCGGGGGTCGAGGTGGCGACCGGCGACACCAAGGTCGTCGAGACCGGCCACGGCGACGGCATCTACATCAACACCGCGGGCATCGGGCTGATCCCCGACGGTGTGGACATCCGGCCGGAGCGGGCGGTCCCCGGTGACGTGGTGATCGTCAGCGGCCCGATCGGGCAGCACGGCGTCGCCATCCTCAGCGTCCGCGAGGGGCTGGAGTTCGGTGTCGAGATCCAGAGCGACTGCGCCGCGCTCGGCGGGCTCGTGCGGACGATGCTGGACGTCACCAAGGACGTGCACGTGCTGCGCGACCCGACCCGCGGCGGTATGGCGGCGGCGCTGAACGAGATCGCCAAGGCGGCCTCGGTCGGCGTGGTCCTCCAGGAGAACCGCCTGCCGGTGCCGCCCGAAGTGGCCAACGCCTGCGCCATCCTGGGCCTCGACCCGATGTACGTGGCCAACGAGGGCAAGCTGGTGGCCTTCGTGCCCCGGGAGGACGCCGACGCGGTGCTGGCCGCGATGCGCGCGCACCCGCTGGGGTCGGGGGCCGCGATCGTCGGCGAGTGCGTCGCCGACCATCCGGGCATGGTGGTGGCGCGTACCGCGCTGGGCGGCACGCGGGTGGTCGACCTGCCGCTGGGGGAGCAACTGCCCCGCATCTGCTGACCGCCGGCCGCGCGGTTCCGCGGCGTCACCCCGTCGCGCGGGCCCCGGTACCCCCGTCGGTACCGGGGCCCGCGGGCGTGGTCCGGTCCCCGCTGGGACGCCCCCGGCTCCGGGTCCTGGCCGCTCCTACCGGCCGGGCTTCCTCTCGCCGTCCTGGGACAGGGTAGCCGTCCATACCCCCTAGGGGTATAAGGTCGTGTTCGTGCCGCCGTACTGGGCAAGGGGACGACATGCACGCCATCCTGCACGCGCTGTCCATCACCGGATCGATGACCTGGGAGATCACCTGGGCGCTGATCCTCGGGTTCACGCTGTCCGCGGTCGTCCAGGCCGTGGTGCACCGATCGGCGGTGGTGCGGGCGCTCGGTGACGACCGGCCGCGGACGCTGGCGGTCGCGTCCGGGCTGGGCATCGCCTCATCGTCCTGCTCCTACGCCGCGGTCGCGCTGGCCCGCTCGCTGTTCCGCAAGGGCGCCGACTTCACCGCCGCGATGGCCTTCGAGATCGCCTCCACCAACCTGGTCGTCGAGCTCGGCGTCATCCTGGCGCTGCTGATGGGCTGGCAGTTCACGGTGGCCGAGTTCGTCGGCGGTCCCGTGATGATCGTGCTGATCGCCGTGCTGTTCCGCCTCCTGTTGCGGGAGCGGCTGCTGCGGCAGGCGCGCGAGCAGGCGGACCGGGGGATCGCCGGCTCGATGGAGGGCCACGCGGCGATGGACATGTCCGTCCGGGGCGAAGGCTCCTTCTTCCGCCGCCCGCGCTCGCGCGAGGGCTTCACCGCGGTGTCCCACGTCTTCGTGATGGAGTGGGCGGCGATCCTGCGGGACCTCGTGGTGGGTCTGTTCATCGCCGGCGCGATCGCGGCCTGGGTGCCGGACTCCTTCTGGCGGCACTTCTTCTTCACCGGGCACCCCGTCGCCGCCAAGATCTGGGGGCCGCTGGTCGGCCCGCTGGTGGCGATCGCCTCGTTCGTCTGCTCGGTCGGCAACGTGCCGCTGGCCGTCGTCCTGTGGAAGGGCGGCATCAGCTTCGGCGGCGTGGTCGCCTTCATCTTCGCCGACCTGATCATCCTGCCGATCCTGAACATCTACCGGAAGTACTACGGCGCCCGGACCGCCCTGTTCCTGCTCGGCACGTTCTACGCCGCGATGGTGGTCGCCGGCTACGTGGTGGAAGTGCTCTTCGGCGGCCTCGGGCTGATCCCCGACCAGGCCGACGCCAAGGTGCCCGAGTCCGGGGTGACATGGGACTACACGACCGTGCTCAACATCGTCTTCCTGCTGCTCGCCGCCGTCCTGGTCGTCCGCTTCCTCGCCACCGGCGGCCGGGACATGCTGCGCATGATGGGCGGCGCGCCGGAGGGCGCGGAGGACGGGACCGCCGCGGCCGGCGGTCACGGGCACCACCACTGAGGGGCGGCCGGGCGGCGCCCCGCCGCCCCCGGCTGCCGCGCACCGGCCGCTCCCGACCGCCGGGCCCCCGCCCGGTCACCCCTCCGGACGCGGTCCCGCCGGCGTGACGGGAGACCGCGATGACGCTCAGCCTGATCTGCCGGAACCGCGACGTGGAGACCACCGGCGAGGACGAGGACGCGCTCGTCGCCGCCGCGCAGGTCCACCACGCGTCGGCGCACGTCGGGGACCACGCCGCCGGGCACCGACCGCCCGGCGGCGGCCCGCACACCGCGAGCCGTGACCCGGTCCTCGTCCGGCTGCGGCACCACCGGCGCCACCACGGCACTGACCTGGCGCCCGGCGAACCGGACGGGATCGGACAGTGAAGCCCGGCGCGGTCGCGCGCGCGGACCACCCCGCCGAGAGCCCGCCCTACCCGCAGAGCGCGTCGCCGAGCGTGCTGCGGGCGTAGAGGACGATCCGGCCGTGGCGGGCGCGGTTCACCAGCCGGGCGTCGTGCAGCACCCGCAGGTGCTGGCTGACCGCGCCGGGAGTGACGTGCAGGCGGCGGGCCAGTTCCGTGGTCGATGCCGGCTCGTCCAGCAGCAGGAGCAGCCGCGCGCGGGGTTCGCCCAGCAGGCGCCGCAACGCCGGCCCCGCGGGCGCCGGTTCCATGCTCTCGGCGTTCTCGGTCATCGTGGCCCGCCCGCGCGCCGGATAGGTGATGACGGGCGCCGGACCGGGATCGATGCTGGTGCTCGCCCCGCGCGCGAAGCACGTGGGGACCAGCACCAGCCCGCGGCCGTCGACGTCGACCTCCTCGCGGGCCAGGGTCAGCGGCTGGTCCCAGCGGATCGTCAGCTCACCGTCCCGCCAGCGCAGCCGCGGGGAGAGATCGGCGAAGAGCGCGTCCGCGCCGCCCTCCGCCAGCATCCGCGCCCGGTACACCAGATCGGCCTGCAGCACCGAACGCGCCCGCGGCCACCAGGCGGGCGCCATGCAGCACTCCCAGTACTCCGCCAGCGCCTCGGCGACGCGGTCCAGCAGCGCCACCGGGTCGTCCAGCCCGCCGGCGAGCAGCGGCGGCACCACCCCGTCGTGCGGCAGGAACGTCCGCTCCAGATCCGGCCGCACGAGGGCGGGCGCCGTCGCGCGCAGCGCCGTCAGTTCGTCCTGGAAGACAGGCCACGGGGTGGTGGGCCGGGGCGTCAGGAAGTCGGGCACGAAGCGGTTCGAGGCGACGAGCGACAGCAGCAGGTCGCGGCCGCGCAGCGCCTCGAAGTCCGGCCGCATGCGCAGGAACCAGGGTGTCTGCTCGACGTAGTGCCCCGGGTGCGCCCACATGCGCAGGCTCAACGCCGCCTCCTGCAGGGCCGAGCACGCGAAGGAGGCCGAGGCGAGGTCGGCAAGTCCCAGGCGGAAGCGGATCATTGAGCGCCACGCTAAATCATTTCCCGGCCGCGGGGCGAGCAGGTGTGATCGGATCATGACGACCCCACCCACCGTGCAGGCCGGTCCGCCCGCCGCACCCGCCCGCCGCCGCCTCCTGCACCCCGATCCCGTGGTCCGCCGGCTGTCCTGGATGGTGCTGGTCAACACCATCGGCAGCGGTCTGTTCATGACCGTGAGCACGCTGTACTTCACCCGCATCGTGGGCCTGAGCGTCGGCCGGGTCGGCGTCGGCCTCACCGCCGCGGGGCTGTGCGGAGTGGCGGCGAGCATCCCGGCCGGGCGGGCCGCCGACCGCTGGGGCAGCCGGCGGGCGCTCGTCGTGCTGAACGTCGTCGAGGCCGCGGGCATGGCGTCCTACGTCCTGGTGCACAGCTTCGCCGTGTTCATGGTGGTGGTGTGCGCGGAGACCGCCGTGGACCGCGGCGCGGCGGCCGTGCGCAACGCGCTGTACGCCGACGCCCTGCCCAAGGAGACGCGGGTCCGGGGCCGGGCCTACCTGCGGGCCGTCACCAACGTCGGCATCGGCGCCGGCGCGGCTCTCGCGGCCGTCGCGCTGCAGGCGGACAGCCGGGGCGCCTACGTCACGGTGATCCTCGCCAACGCCGTCTCGTTCCTGGCAGTGGCCGCGATCCTGCCGGGCATTCCCCTGGCGGCAGGTAGGCGAGGGGAGCGGCCGGCGCCGGAGGCGGTCACGGAAGAGGTCAGTGGCGGCGGGACCGCCGATGAGTGCGTCGGCACGGACGGATCGGGCAGGAGCGCGGAGGCCGCACGCCGCAGTGCCCTGCGCGATGTGCCGTACCTCGCCGTCACCCTGCTGAACGCCCTGCTCACCCTGCAGTTCGCCGTGCTGAACGTCGGCATCCCGCTGTGGGTGGTGCGCGAGACCGACGCGCCCCGCGCCGTCGTCGCGGCCACCCTCCTGCTCAACACCGTGCTGGTCGTGGCCTTCCAGGTCCGCGCCACCCGGGCCACCCGGGACCTGCGCTCCGCGGCGCGCGCCTGCCGGGCCGCCGGGCTGATGCTGGCCGGCTCCTGCCTGGTCATCGCGCTCACCCACGGCCTGCCCGGTGCGGCCGCCGCGGCCGTGCTGCTCGCGGCGGTCGCCCTGGAGACGGTCGGCGAGGTGTTCTCCCAGGCCGGCGGCTGGCTGCTCAGCTACGACCTCGCGGATCGCGGGGCCACCGGCGCGTACCAGGGGGTCTTCAACGCCGGGGCGTCCGCCGGGATGATGGCCGGCCCCGCCGTCGTGACGGCGACCGCGATCGGCCACGGGCCCCTCGGATGGGCGGTGCCGGCCGCGCTGTTCGCGCTCAGCGGCGCGGCGATGGTCCCGGCGGTCCGGTGGGCCGAGCGGCGGCGCTGACCCCGTCGTCGATCGGGCCGCACCTGCCCGAACCCGCCGGAACCCGCCCGAACCTCACCCGGTCGGCGGCCTGTCGCAGGGACCGCGCAGCGTTCCGCCCCGTCCTTCACGGGAGTTGAGGTGCCGGCTGACGCCCGGCGGTCAGCGTCGCCCTGAACGGCCGGAAGAACGCGCGCAGTTCCTCGGCGTACAGCTCCGGCTCCTCGAACGGCGCGAAGTGACCGCCGCGCGGAGCCTCGGTGACCCGCACGGTGTTCGCGGTCCGGTCGAGCCACGCCCGCGGGGGCCGCACGAGATCGGCCGGGAAGAGCGTGAAGCCGGAGGGCACCTCGACGCGGCGGGCGAGCTGCGCGGGCGGGATGGCGCCGTTCGCCCGGTACATGCGCATCGACGAGCCGATGGTCCCGGTCAGCCAGTACAGCGTGACGAGCGTCAGGATCTCGTCCTTGGTGTAGCTGCGTTCGACGTCGCCGCCGCAGTCGCTCCACGCGCGCAGCTTCTCCACGATCCACGCGGCGAGTCCGGCCGGCGAGTCGGTCAGGCCGACGGCGGCGGTCTGCGGCTTGGTGCGGTGCATGGCCGCGTACGCGCCCTCACCGGCCCCCCACGCCGCGGCGCCGTCGACGAACGCCCGCTCCTCGGCGGTGAGTTCGGCGCCGTCCCCGGTGAGGACCGGCACGCCGGCGTCGGTGCGGTGGACGGCCACCACCCGCTCCGGGTGGTCCAGCCCCAGGTAGCGGCTGACGTGGCTGCCGATGTCCCCGCCGGCCGCCCCGAACCGGTCGTACCCGAGCACACTCATCAGCTCGGCCCACAGCCCGGCGACCGCGACGGAGTTCAGCGGGGCGGCCGGCGGACGGTCGCTGTACCCGTAGCCGGGCATGTCGGGCACGACCACGTCGAAGGCGTCGGCCGGGTCCCCGCCGTGGGAGCCGGGGTCGGTCAGCAGCGGGATCACCTTGGTGTAGCGCCAGAACGCGTCCGGCCAGCCGTGGCTGAGCACCAGCGGCAGCACCGGCCCGGCGGGCGCGACCGCCCGGGCGTGCACATAGTGGATCCCGAGGCCGCCGAGCGTGACGCGGAAGTGCGGGAGCCGCGCGAGCTCCGCCTCCCGCGCCGGCCAGTCGAACCCGTCCGCCCAGTACGCGACCAGCTCCCGCAGATAGTCCACGTCCGTCCCGAGCGACCAGCCCGCGTCCTCCGGCACGTCCGGCCATCGCGTCGCCCGCAGCCGCCTCCGCAGATCCTCCAGCGCCTCGGGAGGGGTGCTCGGGGTAAAGACTTCGGGGCGGGGCAGGGCGTCGTTCATAGGCCGCATCGTACGTCCGTGCCCGCGCCGCCCCCCGCTCCCACCACGCCGTCTCCGGCTCCCGGCCGGCCGCTCAGGCGGTGGCTGCCCGCAGCGGGCGCCGGGCCCCGTCGAGGCTCGGCGCGGCCGCGCCCTGACCGGTCCGGCCCGGAAACGCCCGGCCGGGAAACGCCCGGCCCGGAAACGGGGCTGCGGGCACGAGGCGCGGCGGGGGAGACTGCGGGGATGGCGGACGCGGGACAGGCGGAGACGGCGCGGGAGCGGGCGCTGGCCCATGTGGCGGCGAGGGCGTCGGGCGATCCCGTGGATCCCGCGCTGCGGGTGACCGTGAACTTCCACCCGGACCGGCCGGCGGCCGGAGGCAGGCCGATCCTGGCCGCCCTGGCCGAAAGCGGTGTGTACGCCTCGCAGTTCGTCACCGGGACGAGCAACGGCGGCCTGACGGCGCACCCCGGTGGCGACCGGTGGCGCTGGGAGAGCCGCATCTTCGGCGGTGCCTACGACACCGCGCCCGCCGCCGAACGGCCGGTCTACGGCGCCCTGGACTTCCGCCGCGAGCCGGCCGGCGCCGCCCCCCGCTTCGGCTCCGCCCATTTCCGCCTGACCGGCCACACCCTGGAACGCACGACCTTCTGCTATCCGGACAGCGTCTTCGAGCCCTGGGACTTCGGAACGGCCGGCCGCATGGCGCTCGTCGCCCTGGCCCGGGCCGGGGGCCGGGACGCCCTGGACGACTACGTCGAGGCACAGGTGCACGGACCGGTGCGGCTGGACCGCGACGTCGAGGCCCTCGTCCTTGACCCCTGCTACCGGGGCACGGCCGTCGAGGAGGCCGCCCGGGCGCTGCCGTGCCCCCTGGAATGGCACGCGGGATTCCGCCTCGGCGTCGCCGAACTGCGCCGCCGTCCCGACTACCGGGGTCAGGAGTACGTCGACCTCGGCGCGCGGCTCGCCGTCCGCGGCGTGCTCGATCCGCGCGTCCTCGGCGACGCCGTCACCTCAGGGGGCCACGACCAGCAGGCGGTCAAGAAGGTCTGGCACTGCCTCGCCCGCTTCGGGGCCCCGCTCACCGCCACCCTCCGGGGGAGTCACCCGCGGCGGACCGTCCCGGACGCGCCCTGATCGGGCGATCGGCGCCGTCTCGCGCGCCCCACGGACTCCCGGGCCCCACGGATACCCGCAACTGAACTTGAAAGCGTGATGTCGGCCAGTCGGAGGCTGCGTCAGGGCAACCGCGATCCAGCGTGTTGAGGTGGCCATGTCGCGGTATTGGTCCGCGGAGCTTCGTTGCCTTCCCCCGTAGGGTGTGCGTCAAGCTCTCACATCGTTCGTCGTCTGTGGCTGGAAGAACTTTGACCATCGCCGCTCGTCTCGTCGCCACCATCGCCGCTCCCATGGACCCGGCGTCCTCGGACGCTCCGCAGGTCCTGCACTGGCCCAACCGCCGACTTCTCGTGCAGCGTGACGACACAGAAGTGGTGGCCCTCGACATGGACGCGCTCGCCGCCGGTCGAGCCTCCGAGGTCCGCTTCCCGACGCCCTGGCCGCGCCACTTCGGTTCGGTGACGGTGTCGCCGGAGCGGGATGCCGCGGTGTTCGCCGGCGTGCACGCCGTGCGTTCAGTGGCGGCGACCGGCACGACGCGCTGGGAAGTGCGGCATGGCTGCTGGTACGGCGGCTGTGCCCTTCTGCACCCGTCGTTCGACGAATACGCGCACGACAAGGACCACCTCTACGCTGACAGCGGCTCGGCCGCGGTCAGCGCGGACGGCAGGCTCGTTTGGGCCCACGTCCGCGCTCCGTTGGACGGCGATGAGGGCACGGAGGATGACCAGGAGTTGTGGGTGCTCCTGGACGCCATGGACGGAAGAGTCCTGGGACGCGTGAACACCATGACCGTGGCCTCCAACTCCGAGCACACTCCGCACCTGGACCCGACGCAGATGGGGCTGAGTGTCGGCGAGGGCGAGGAAGGGTCACCCGCGCTCTGGGGACGCTGGGACGGGCAGCAGCTGACCGCCGCGCAGATCGGGACCGAGCTGGTCCTCCTTGCGGTGAGCCCGTCCGGCCGGCACCTCCTGACCGTCGATGTCGGGCAGTGGTCGCTCTCCCTCCACCGGACGGAGGACGGCGCGCTTCTGCAGGAACTGGACGCCCAGGGCACGGTGCCGTCCCACCCGCGGAGCACTGGCGAGGACAGGGTGTACTGGGACTACGATGCAGCCTTCATCGACGAGGACACCATCGTTGCCGGGACCTCCGAGTGCGACGCCCGGTACGGCACGGCCCGCCACTGGCTGGTCAACGTGCATGGGATGACCCTGCGAGGCGAAGTCTCCTACCCCTTCCCTGTCTCCGGGCCTGCCCGCTCTGCGGGGGACGGCGCGTGGTACACGGTCTCCAAGGACCGGATCGCTGTGCATCTGTGGAAGCTGGCCGGCGAGAAGTGACCTCGGCCGGGTGATGCCCTGGCCGTTCGCCGAACAGCAGCAGCCCGGTCCGATAGTCCTGGGACGTGAGATACGCGCAGGGCGGCGGGTTGACCGATGCCGGGAGGGCCGCCCGCCAGCGATTGCGGCTTCAGGCCGTCGAACGCTTCGAGGTCGGTCAAAAGAATGCAGAGATCGCAGCCGGGCTGCGGGTGAGCGTGCGGTCGATGGAGCGATGGCGAAGGTCCTGGCGCGAGTGCGGCGAGCCCGGGCTGCTGTCGAAGGGGTCCCCGGGCCGCTCTCGGCTCAGCGAGGCCCAGGTTGCCAGACTTGAGCGCGAGTTGGAGCGAGGCCCGCTCGTCCATGGTTGGACGGATCAGCGGTGGACGCTGGCGCGGATCAAGACGCTGATCGGCCGGCTGTTCCACGTCTCCTACACCGTCGAGGGCACCTGGCAGTTACTGAAGCGGCACGGCTGGTCGTGGCAGCAGCCCGCCCGGCGGGCCATCGAGCGCGACGACGACGCAGTCGAGGTCTGGAAGAAGGAGACCTGGCCGCGGGTAAGAGCACCGCGGCGGAGCGCGGCGCCTGGATCCTCTTCGAGGACGAAGCCGGGCAGTCGATGACCCCGCCGCGCGCCAGGACCTGGGGCCGGATCGGCCAGACCCCCGTCGTGCGGGTGCGGGGCCGAGGCTCCGGGCGAGTGTCGATGGCGGGCATGACCTGCTACAAGCCGGGCGAGCGGTCCCGGCTGATCTACGCGATCCGCGAGTACCGGGGCCGCAAGAACAAACCGAAGGGCTTCGGGTGGCAGGACTTCCGGGACCTGCTCGTTCGTGCCCGCATCCAGCTCGGCGGCCCAATCGTGCTCGTCTGGGACAACGTCCGACTGCACCTGACCGCCGGGATGAAGGAGTTCATCGACGCGAACGCCGACTGGCTGACCGTCTTCCAGCTGCCCACCTACGCCCCGGACCTCAACCCCCAGGAAGGCATCTGGTCACTGGTCAAACGCGACACGGCAATCTCGCCGCCGCCGACCTCAGCGAGATCACTCGTGCCGTGAAGCGCCGACTCAAGCGCATCCAATACCGCCCAGAGTTGATCGACGGATGCCTCGCAGGCACTGGCCTGATCACAGACGACTGACCGACATCACGCTTTCAAGTTCAAAAGCCGCGGCGCCGCATTGCGGAGGGCGGATTTCCCCGCGTATATTGAGGGTTTCTGTGTACTCACAGAAAAAGGCCCCGCGACCGGGGCTGACAGAAAACAAGGTATCCGACTGGGGGCCGCTTTGTCAAATCGCGCACACGCCGAATTGCAGAGGGAGCAGGAATTCCTCGACCGGGTGTACGACCGGGTCGACACGCTCCGCGGCCTCGCCGAACGCCGCGTCAAGGACGCGCTGATCCCGGTGGGAACGGGCATGCAGGCCCGCCTCGAACGCGATGTGCTCGTCGCCGAGCGCGCGGGTGTGCTGGCCGCCCTGAATGCGGTGGACGGCTCGCTCTGCTTCGGCCGGATCGACCTCCAGGACGGTTCCGCGCACCATATCGGCCGCATCGGAATTCGTGAGGACGACGCCGATCACACCCCCGTGCTGATCGACTGGCGCGCACCCGTCGCGCGGCCGTTCTATCTCGCCACCGGGCACACCCCGCTGGGTCTGCGCCGGCGCCGGCACATCACCACCGAGGGCCGCACGGTGACCGAGCTGCACGACGAGATCCTCGACCTGGGGGACCGCGAACGCAGCGGCTTCGAGGACCCCAGCGGCGACGCCGTCCTGCTCGCCTCGCTCAACTCCGCCCGCACCGGGCGCATGAGCGACATCGTGCGGACCATCCAGGCCGAGCAGGACCGCGTCATCCGGGCCGACCACCACGGTGTGCTCGTCGTCGAGGGCGGCCCGGGCACCGGCAAGACCGCCGTCGCCCTGCACCGCGCGGCGTTCCTGCTGTACGAGCAGCGGGAGCTGCTGGCCAAGCGCGCGGTACTGGTCGTCGGCCCCAACGCGGCCTTCCTGCGCTACATCGGCGAGGTGCTGCCGGCCCTCGGCGAGACCGGCGTCCTGCTCGCCACCCAGGCCGAACTGTTCCCCGGCGTCCACGCCCGCGGCACCGACACCCCCCGGGCGGCCGCGGTCAAGGGCGACGCCGGGATGGCCGAGGTGCTGGCCATGGCGCTGCGCGACCGCCAGGCGCTGCCCGAGCCCGGCGCCCCCGTGATCATCCGGCACGACGACGGCGACCTGATCCTGGACTGGGAGATCGCCTACGAGGCCCGGCAGGCGGCCCGCGACACGCTGCTGCCGCACAACATCGCCCGCCCGTACTTCGTCTTCCACGCCGTCGACGCGCTCACCGCACAGCTCGCCGAACGCCTCGGCGCGGACCCGTACGGCGGTCCCAACTTCCTGGGTCCCGACGACATCGCCCAGCTCGGCAAGGCCGTCGCCGCCAACGAGGAGGTGCACGCCGCGCTCGCCGAGCTCTGGCCGCCGCTCAGCCCGCAGCGGTTCCTCGCCGACTACCTGGCCGAGCCGGTCTACCTGCCGGACGAGGACGCGGAAGCCGTCCGGCGCGCCCGCGGCGCGGGGGAGTGGACCCCGGCCGACGTGCCGCTCCTGGACGAGGCCGCCGAGCTGCTCGGGACCGACGACAGCGCCGAGCGGGCGGCCGCCGAGGCCGAGCGGCAGGAGCGCATCGCGTACGCCCAGGGCGTCCTCGCGGTGTCCCAGGGTTCCGAGAGCTACGAGTTCGAGGACGAGGAGTCCGAGGTCCTGGCCGCCCACGACATCATCGACGCCGAGCGGATGGCCGAGCGTCAGGAGGAGGCCGACCACCGCAGCGCCGCCGAGCGCGCGGCGGCCGACCGCACCTGGGCGTTCGGGCACATCATCGTGGACGAGGCGCAGGAACTGTCGCCCATGGCCTGGCGGTTGCTGATGCGCCGGTCGCCGACCCGCTCGCTGACCCTGGTCGGCGACCCCGCGCAGACGTCCGAGGAGGCGGGCGTCGGGTCGTGGGACGCCATCCTGGAGCCCTACGTCGGCGACCGCTTCTCGCAGGTGCGGCTGGGGGTCAACTACCGCACCCCGGCTGAGGTGATGGACCTGGCCGCCCGGGTGGTGCGGGCCCAGGACCCGGCCTTCGAGCCGCCGGCCTCGGTGCGGTCGACGGGCGTCGCGCCCTGGACGCGGGAGTCCGGCGCGGATCTGGCGGGCGCGGTGGAGCGGGCGGTGGCCGAACTCACGCCGGCCGAGGGGCGCCTGGCCGTGATCGCGCCCGACGCGCTGCACGAGGAGATCGCCGCCCGGCTCGACGGGGTGACGGCCGGTGCCGAGCCCGATCTCACCCGGGCCGTGGTCCTGCTCGGCCCGCGCGGGGCGAAGGGCCTGGAGTTCGACCACGTCCTGGTGGTCGAGCCGGGCCGGTTCGGGACGAGCGACCTCTACGTGGCGCTGACCCGGGCGACCCAGCGCCTGGGCATCGTCCACCGCGAGGAACTGCCCGCGTCGCTGCGGTGACCCCCGCCGGGAGGGGCGGTCGCCCGCGGCCGGGGACGGGGGCGTGTGCCCCCGCAGCGGCGATCGTGGATCATTCGATGGCCGGCTCTTCCTCGGCCGGGGGCGGGCCGGGGCGACGGCGACGGCACCGAAGCAGCAGCGAAAGGCAGGGCCATGACCACCAGCGCGCGGATCACGGTCGTGGGCGAGACCCTCGTCGATCTGGTGTGGCACACCGGCACGGGCGGCATCGCCCCCCACCCCGGGGGCAGTCCCGCCAACGTGGCCATCGGGCTGCGGCGTCTCGGGCACCCGGTCGCGCTGATCACCTGCTGGGGCGACGACGCTCCCGGGGGAGTGGTGGCGCAGTACCTCGCCGGCACGGGGCTGGAGGTCGTGCGGGCCCCGAGCGCGTCGGGACGCACCACGGTGGCGCTGGCGTACGTGGACGACACGACCGGCTCGGCCACCTACGACTTCCTCGCCGCGTGGGACCCCCGGGACATCCCGGTCCCCGACGGCACCGTCCTGCTGCACACCGGCTCGCTGGCCGCGGTGGTCGCCCCGGGCGCCGACGCCGTGGTCGACGCGTGCCGGCGGCTGCACGGACGGCCGGGCACCGCGGTTGCCGTGGACCTGAACGTGCGGCCCGCCGTGCAGCCCGACCGCGACGCCTACCGGGCGGCGCTGCTGCGGCTCGTCGGCGCCGCCGACATCGTCAAGGCCAGCGAGGAGGACCTGGAGTGGCTCTACCCGGGGCAGGACCCGGGCCGCTCTGCGCGTGACCTGCTCGGTCACGGTCCCCGGCTGGCGGTGCTGACCCGCGGGCCCGGCGGCGCCACCGGTTTCACCGCGGACGCCGAGGTGTCCGTGCCCGCGCCCGCCACCGCGGTCGCCGACACCATCGGCGCGGGCGACGCCTTCCAGTCCGCGCTGCTGGCCGCGGTGGTCGAGCCGGGCGCCGGTGCGGGGCAGGGCGTGCGCCTTCCCGTCACACCGCCGGAGGTCGAACGGGTGCTGCGGCAGGCCGTGGTGGCCGGGGCCATCGCCACCACCCGGCACGGGGCCCAGCCGCCCCACCTCGCCGAGCTGCGGGCGGCGCTCGCCCTGGACGCCGACGGACCGGCGGCCGAGCCCGGTGAGGCCCGCGGTCCGCAGGGCGTTCCGCGCGCCTGACCACCCCCTCGCGACTCCCGGCCCCCGGACCGCCCGCGGAGGCCGCGGCCCCCGGGGCCTGGTGTCAAGAACGCGTCAGAGAACCCGGGCGGCGCGTCAGAGCGCCGTCAGCGCCGGTCCACCCGCGTGGAGCGGGCTCCTAGCGTCGGAGACATGGGACGGCGACACAGCCCGCCTCCCGTGGTCGGGGGCGATCGGTCCCTGGGTCACGGGCCGGTGCACGAGACGGTCCGCGCGCGCGGACGGCGCGGCGACCGCCGCTGGGCGATCGGCTGCGCCTGCGCGGTCCTCGCCATGGCGATGGCGGCCGAAGCGGACACCGGGGAGCTCGGCGTGCTGCACGCGCTCGCCACCTGCGCTGTCGCGCTGGTCGTCGCCGCCCTGCTCTGGCCGGCGAAGGTGACGGCAGGAGAGGGCTGGCTCAGCGTGCGCGGCGTGCTGCGTACCCGGCGGGTGCGGACGGACGCCCTCGTCGCCGTTCTGCTGGTCGGCGAGATCGCCGCCGGGCTGGTGCTGCGCGACGTCCACGGCGGGCACGCCGAGATCGACCCCGAGGTGGTCGTCGCCGACCCGCTGCTCTGGCACCTGCTGGACACCGGTGTCCGCCGGTCGCTGGAGCGCGGCACGCTGCGCACCGGCCGCCGGGTCGTGGCCGGGCTCGGACGGCGCGTCGACGACGAGGCCGGCGCGATCCTGCGCGCCTCGGGGATGCGGTGACGCCGGGCCAGGTCGACCGCACTCCCCAGCACCCGCGTCGGGGCCGCACCGTCCGGTGCGGCCCCGACGCACGTGCCGCCGTCAGACCGTGGTCCGCTCCCGAGGGCCGGGCGGGGGCGACGCCGCGGCCGGCAGCGAGACGACCATGGTCAGGCCGCCGCCCGGTGTGTCCTCCGGGGTGAGCGTGCCGCCCATCGCCTCGGTCAGGCCGCGCGACAGCGCCAGTCCCAGGCCCAGCCCGGTGGTGTTGTCGGTGTCCCCCATGCGCTGGAACGGCTCGAAGACCCGGTCGTGGTCCTCGGGTCCGAGTCCGGGGCCCTGGTCGATCACCCGCAGTTCGACCCGTTCGCCGAGCGCGCTCGCCGAGACCAGCACCTTCCGGCCGGGCGGGCTGTGCCGGACCGCGTTGGCCACCAGGTTGGCGAGCACGCGTTCCAGCAGTGGCGGGTCGGCGAGGATGTCCGCGGTCTCGGCGACGCCCTGGGTGACCACCGGTGTGCCGGTGGCGGGCAGGGTGTCCAGGGCCATGGGCAGCACCTCGGCGAGCGCGGTGGGCTGCAGGTTCAGCGTCAGGGCTCCCGCCTGCAGGCGGCTCATGTCCAGCAGGTTGTCCACCAGCCGGTTGAGCCGCACCAGCGACTCCTCGGCGGTGGCGAGCAGCTCGTCGCGATCCTCGTCGGAGAAGCGCACGTCACGGCTGCGCAGGCTGCTGACCGCCGCCCAGCCGCTGGCGATCGGGGTGCGCAGGTCGTGGCTGACCGCGGCCAGCAGTGCGGTCCGCATCCGGTCCGCGGCCTTCACGGGTTCGACCTCGGCGGCGGCCTCGGCCAGCCGGGCGCGTTCCAGGGCCGCGGCGACGTGTCCGGCGAAGGCGACGAACACCCGGCGCTCGGACGCGGCGAGCCGGCGTCCGCGCAGCACCAGGACGTCGTCGGGGCCGACCGGCGCGGTGACCGTCACCGTCCTGCCGCCGTTCCCGGTGCCGTCCCCGGCGCCCGCGGTCTTGGCGGCCTCCGGGTCGGCGTCCGTCCGCCGGGCGAGTTCCGCCGACTCCATCCCGAAGGCCTCACGCGTGCGCCGCAGCAGCACGTCCACCCCCTGGTCGCCGCGCAGGATGCTGCCCGCCAGGGACGACAGCGTCTCGGCCTCCGCGGTGGCGTTCGCGGCTCTGCGCGAGAACCGGATCGAGGTGTCGACGATCGCGGCGACGGTGACCGCGGCGACCGCGAAGACCACCAGCGCCAGCGCGTTGTTGGTCTCGCCGATGGTGAACCGGTGGAGCGGCGGGATGAAGAACCAGTTGAGGAGCAGCGAGGCGGTGATCGAGGCGAGCAGCGCGGAGACCACCCCGCCGATGCAGGCCACACCGATCACGGCGAGCAGGAACAGCAGCGTGTCGGTGGTCAGGTTCAGGGTTCCGCGGGTGTGGCTGAGGAAAGTGGTGAGCAGCACCGGCAGCACCAGACCGGCCACCGGCCCGGCGACCCGCCGCACCCGGGAGAGGCTGCTGGTCGGGCTGGGCAGCAGCCGGCCGCGGCCGGCCCGCTCGTGGGTCACCATGTGGACGTCGATGTCCCCGGACAGTTCCACGGCCGTCTCGCCGACGCCGCGGCCGGTGACGAAGTGCGAGAGCCGCCCGCGCCGGCTCGTGCCCACCACCAGCTGGGTGGCGCTCTCCGCGCGGGCGAAGTCCAGCAGGGCGCTGGGGATGTGGTCGCCGACCACGGTGTGGTAGGTGCCGCCCAGCGACTCCACCAGGGTCCGCTGCTTGGCCAGCGCCGCCGGTGACGCCTCCGCGAGGCCGTCGCTGCGGGCGATGTGCACGGCCAGCAGGTCGCCGCCCGCGGACCGGTCGGCGATGCGTGCCGCGCGGCGGATCAGCGTGGCGCCCTCCGGCCCGCCGGTCAGCGCGACCACGACCCGCTCGCGGGTCTCCCACACCCCTCCTATGCCGTGCTCCGAGCGGTACTTCTGCAGCGCCTCGTCGACCCGGCCGGCGACCCACAGCAGCGCCAGCTCGCGCAGCGCGGTCAGGTTGCCGACCCGGAAGTAGTTGGAGAGCGCCGCGTCGACCTTCTCCGCGGCGTAGACGTTGCCGTGGGCCATGCGGCGGCGCAGTGCGTCGGCCGGCATGTCGACCAGCTCGATCTGGTGCGCGCGGCGGACCACCTCGTCGGGCACGGTCTCGCGCTGCGGGACCCCGGTGATCTTCTGGACGACGTCGTTGAGCGACTCCAGATGCTGGATGTTGACGGTGGTGACGACGTCGATGCCCGCGGCGAGCAGGTCGTCGATGTCCTCCCAGCGCTTGGCGTGCCGGCCGCCGGCCACGTTGGTGTGCGGCAGTTCGTCGACCAGGGCCACCTGCGGGGCGCGTTCGAGGACCGCGTCGAGGTCCATCTCCGTCAGCGTCGTGCCGCGGTACTCGCGCACCGTGCGCGGTACGACTTCCAGACCGTCGAGCATCTCCTCGGTGTGCGGCCGGCCGTGGCACTCGACGTACGCCACGACGACATCGGTGCCGCGGTCGGCGCGGCGCCTGCCCTCGTCGAGCATCCGGTACGTCTTGCCCACGCCGGGCGCCGCACCGAGGAACACCTTGAGCCTGCCGGGTCGTGCGTACGGCGCCTGCGCCGAGTCGGAGACGGCGGTGGATGCCACCGGGCTCCCTCCTTGCGTGTGATGACCGAACGCGCCGCCCGGCCACCGCGAGGCCCCCGGGCCGGGTGGGCCCGGGGCGCTCCGCGGTGACCGGGGCGGCGTCGTGCTCATGTGTGATGTGCCAGCAGGCTCTACTCGGCCTTCGCCAGATCCAGATTGAGGTCGACCACATTGACGTAGTCCTGGCCCAGGAAGCCGACGGCCCGGCTGTGGGTGTTCTCGGCGACCAGCTTGCGCACGGCCGCCGGGTCCAGCCCGCGGGCCTTGGCGACCCGGTCGACCTGCTCGGCGGCGTACGCCTTCGAGATGTCGGGGTCCAGACCGGAACCGGAGGCGGTGACGGCGTCCGCCGGCACGTCCTTCGGGTTCACGCCGTCGAACGCGGCGATCGCGGCCTTGCGGTCCTTGATCGCCTTCACCAGGTCCGGGTTGTTCGGACCGAGGTTGGACGCACCCGAGGCCAGCGGGTCGTAGCCGCCGGCGGACGGCCGGGGCTGGAACCACTTCGGGTCGGGGCGCGGTGCCTCGTTCGGGTCGTTCGGGTTCTTCTTCGGCAGGTCGAAGTTCTGGCCGATGAGGCTGGACCCGACGACCTGGCCGTTGCGGTGCACCAGCGAGCCGTTGGCCTGGTGGCCGAACGCGGCCTGCGCGACCCCTGTGACGGCCAGTGGATAGACGATGCCGGTGATCACGGTGAGGACCAGCAGCATCCGCAGGGCTGCCATGTGGTTGCGCAGCGCGGCGGGAAGGGAACTGGGCATGATGACTGCCTTTTTCTCCGGTCAGCGCAGACCGGGGACGAACTGGATGATCAGGTCGATGAGTTTGATGCCGGCGAACGGCAGCACCAGACCGCCCAGGCCGTACACCCAGATGTTGCGGCTGAGCAGCTTGGCCGCGGAGGCGGGCCGGTAGCGGACACCGCGCAGGGCCAGCGGGATCAGCGCGACGATGATCAGGGCGTTGAAGATGATCGCCGAGGCGATGGCCGACGTGGGGCTGTGCAGGCCCATGACGTTCAGCCGGTCCAGGCCCGGGTACACCGCCGTGAACATCGCCGGGATGATGGCGAAGTACTTGGCGACGTCGTTGGCGATGGAGAAGGTGGTCAGCGCG
>NZ_JAINZZ010000025.1 GCF_019890725.1 Actinacidiphila acidipaludis | reverse complement strand
AGCGCTGACCACCTTCTCCATCGCCAACGACGTCGCCAAGTACTTCGCCATCATCCCCGCGATGTTCGCGGGCGTGTACCCGGGCCTGGACAAGCTCAACATCATGAAGTTGCACAGCCCCACGTCGGCGATCGCCTCGGCGATCATCTTCAACGCCCTGATCATCATCGCGCTGATCCCGCTGGCCCTGCGCGGCGTCCGCTACCGGCCCGCCTCCGCGGCCGCGTTGCTCAACCGCAACATCGGGATCTACGGGCTCGGTGGCCTCGTCGCCCCGTTCGCCGGCATCAAGATCATCGACCTGATCATCCAGTTCATCCCCGGCCTGCGCTGACCGCAAAGGGAGCGATCCGATGTCCGGCACTCTGAGGCCCCTGGTCCGGCGGCACGTCGCTGCCCTGCGGTTGCTGCTGGTCCTGACCGTCGTCACCGGCGTCGCGTACCCGCTCGCCGTCACCGGTATCGCCGAGGCCGCATTCGGCCACCGCGCCGACGGCTCGCTGATCCGCCAGAACGGCAGGGTGGTCGCCTCCGGCCTGCTCGGGCAGTCCTTCGACCTGCCGCCGGACAAGGGCCGGAGCCCCGCGCCGCCCGACCCGGCATGGTTCCAGCCCCGGCCGTCCGCCGGCGGCTACGACCCGCTGGCCTCGGGCGCCTCCAACCTGGGCCCGAACAACGACCGGCTCATCGCGTCGGTCGAGCAGCGGCGGGCGGCCGTCGCCGCGTTCGACCATGTGCGGCCCGCGGACGTCCCCGTCGACGCTCTCACCGCGAGCGGGTCAGGGCTCGACCCCGACATCTCCCCCGCCTACGCCTACGAGCAGGTCGACCGGGTCGCCGGGGCCCGCGGCCTGGTTCCCTCGGCCGTGCGCGGCCTCGTCACCGCTCACCTCCAGGGCCGGTCCCTCGGCTTCCTCGGCCAGGAACACGTCAATGTGGTCGAACTCAACCACGCCCTGTCCCGCCTCCGCTGACCGGCCGGCCGGCTCCGTGCTCGACGGCGAGGCCGGCGTCCTCGGTGGCCGTCAAGGACGCGAGGAGGCGCAGCCGTTCCTCGGAGGCGGATCCGGGTTCCGCGGTGTAGACGGTCAGGGTGAGGCCGGGTTCCGCGGCCATCTCCAGGCCTTCGTAGGCGAGGATGAGGTCGCCGACGGCCCGGTGGTGGAAACGCTTGGTGCCGGTGCCGTGGTGGCGGACATTGTGGGCGCCCCAGCGGGTGCGGAACTCGTCGCTGCGGGTGCACAGCTCGCCGACGAGGTCGTGCAGGTCCTTGTCGTGCGGATTACGGCCGGCCTCGGTGCGCAGGATGGCCACCGCCATGTCGGCGGCCTGGTCCCAGTCCGGGTAGAAGCGGCGTGAGGCCGGGTCGAGGAAGTTGAACCGCGCCAGGTTGCCGTGGTTCTCCGGGCGGGCGTGCACGTCGGCGTAGAAGGGGCGGGCGAGCCGGTTGGCGGCGAGGATGTCCATCCGGCCGTTGCGGACGAAGGCCGGCCCCGCCGTGACGGCGTCCAGCACCCACTGCAGGCTGCGGTGCGGCGTCCACGACCGGGAGGACCGGCGGCGGGGCCGGGTGAGGGCGTCGGAGCCGTCCGCGGCCTGCGCGAGATTGCGCAGGTGGGCGCGTTCGGCGTCGTCGAGCTGCAGGGCGCGGGCGACGGCGTCGAGCACCGCGGGGGACGCGCCGGCGAGGCTGCCGCGCTCGAGCTTGGCGTAGTACTCCACGCTCATGTCGGCCAGGGCCGCGACTTCGCTGCGGCGCAGTCCGGGAACCCGCCTGCGGCTGCCGGCCGGCAGGCCCGCCCGCTCGGGGCTGATCCTGGCGCGTCGCGAGGTGAGGAAGTCACGGACCTCTGCTTGGTTGTCCACGCCTTCGACGGTACGTCGCGCGCCCCGCCGCAGGGGTGTACTGCCGGTACACCCTTCGACGGTGACTCGTTACGCGCCGCGGCAGCCGGTTACCTGGGTGGCGTGGTGCTTCTCGCCCGACCGTGGGAACGGCGGCGGCCGGCGCCCGCCCACCCCGCCCTGAGCGGCGGTCCCGCGACACACCCGGTACCGCCCGCCTCGGCGCGTACCGGTGCACGTACCCGTGCACGACATCGGCAGACGAAGGAACCCCTGACATGCGCGGCGCAGTGATCCACGCCCCCCGTGACGTCCGCTTCGAGACCCTGGCGGACCCGAAGATCGTCCACCCGACCGACGCGATCATCCGCACCGCTGTGACCTGCGTCTGCGGCTCGGACCTGTGGCCCTACCGCGGCCTGGAGCCGATCGGTGACCCGCACCCGATGGGTCACGAGTACGTCGGCTTCGTCGAGGAGGTCGGCTCGGAGGTCACGGGCCTGCGCCCCGGCCAGTTCGTGGTCGGCTCGTTCGCCACCTCCGACAACACGTGCGCGAACTGCCGCAACGGCTTCCCGTCCAGCTGTCTGCACCGCGAGTTCATGAGCAGCTGCCAGGCCGAGTACGTCCGCATCCCCAACGCCCACGGCACCCTGGTCGCCACCGACGAGGTGCCGGGAGAGGAGTTCTGGCCGGGTCTGCTCGCCGTCTCCGACGTCATGGGCACCGGCTGGTGGGCCGCCGACGCCGCCGAGGTCGGGCCCGGGTCCACCGCCCTGGTCGTCGGTGACGGCGCGGTCGGGCTGTGCGCGGTGATCGCCGCCAAGGAGCGGGGGGCCGAGCGGATCATCGTCATGAGCCGCCACGCGTCCCGCCAGGAGCTGGCCCGGGAGTTCGGCGCCACCGACGTCGTCACCGAGCGCGGGGACCAGGGTGTCGCCCGGATCAAGGACCTGACCGGCGGTATCGGCGCCGACAGCGTGCTGGAGTGCGTGGGCACGGCCGAGGCCATGCGGCAGGCCCTGCACGGCGCACGCCCCGGCGGTAGCGTCGGCTTCGTCGGCGTCCCCCACGAGGTGGCGGTCGACGGGCAGGAGCTCTTCTTCTCCCACGTCGGCCTGCGCGGCGGCCCGGCCCCCGTCCGCCGCTACCTGCCCGACCTGATCGAGCGCGTGCTGGCGGGCCGGATCGACCCCGGCAAGGTCTTCGACCTCACCCTGCCGCTCGACGACGTCGCGGAGGGTTACCGGGCCATGGACGAGCGCCGCGCGATCAAGACCCTCCTCACGCCCTGACACCACGACACGCCCGGACGCCGCGACTCTGCCCATCCCCCTGACCCGACCGCCGCACAAGGAGCAACCGTGCAGATCACCCGCAGCTCGATCGACACCGTCCACGGCCCCGCCGACTGGTTCACCGGCGACGTCTACATCGACGCCGTGGCGGCGGCGCCGGCCCCGTCGCGCGTCACCGCCAACCTGGTGCACTTCATGCCCGGCGCCCGCACCCACTGGCACCGGCATCCGCTGGGCCAGACGGTCTTCGTCACCGAAGGGATCGGCCTGTGCCAGCGGCGCGGCGGACCGGTGGAGGTCATCCGGCCCGGCGACCGCGTCCTGTTCGAGGCCGACGAGGAACACTGGCACGGCGCCGCCCCGAACCGCCTCATGGTCCACCTGGCCATCAACGAGGGTGACGACGACCACGACGTCGTGCACTGGATGAATCCCGTCACCGACGAGGAGTACGCCGCTGCACCGGCCACCGCCTGAGGTCCGCCGGCGAGGAGATCTTCTGATGAACCCCACGTACGACTTCGCCGGCCGCGTCGCCTTCGTCACCGGTGCCGGCTCCGGGATGGGCCTGGCCGCGGCACGCGCCTTCGCCGCCTCGGGCGCCGCCGTGGCCCTCACCGACGTCGACGAGGCAGCCGTGGACCGGGCAGCCCGGCAACTCGGCGACGACGGCTGTCAGGCCCTGGCGCTGGTCTGCGACGTCACCGACGAGGACCAGGTCGCCGCAGCCGTCGACCGAACGGTGGCGGCCTTCGGACGACTCGACATGGCCTACAACAACGCCGGCATCCAGATCCCGCCCACCGGCGCCGCCGACGAACCCTTCGGCCAGTTCGAGAAGGTCCACGCGATCAATCTGCGCGGCGTCTGGGCGTCCATGAAACACGAGCTGCGTCACATGCGGGTCCAGGGCAGCGGCGCGATCGTCAACTGCTCGTCTCTGGGCGGCCTGGTCGGCATCGCCGGCCGCGCCTCCTACCACTCCACCAAGCACGGCGTGATCGGCCTGACCACCAGCGCCGCCCTCGAATACGCGCCGCGCGGCGTCCGCATCAACGCCGTCTGCCCCGGCACCATCGACACGCCCATGGTCAGCGAGATGATCGCGAAGGGGGAACTGGATCCCGCCGAAGCCGGAGCCGCCCAGCCGATCGGCCGGCTCGGCACCGCCGACGAGGTGGCCCAGGCCGTCCTGTGGCTGTGCAGCCCCGGCGCTGCCTTCGTGGTCGGCGTGGCCCTCCCCGTGGACGGCGGCTACACGGCCCGGTGAAACGGCAGCCCTCCCGGCGCGGTTCCGCATGCCATCGCGGGGCCGCCTCGTAGTTCGGGCAGGACGGCGTCGGCCGCAATCCTGGCTCCCGGGATATCGACGGCCATGTTGGCGACCCACTTGTGGTCGTCACCACCGAGAGGCGAGTCGCTGTCAAGCACCGATGGAGGCAGGCTCGGCGGCGTAGCCGTCCGGTGCAGGTCAAAGGGTGCAGCCTCAACCTGTTCGGGATGCGCGGCCTGACGCCGTTCCCCGCGTGGCGCCCCGGCGGGCCGCGGATCTACCGTGGAGACAGAGGTTCCAGGTGAGTTGAAGGCCAGCAGGTGCCGGCCCGGAGCGGGCCGGTGGCGACCTGCGGAAGAGGTGACCCCATCATGACCGCATCCACGGACACTCCTGTGCTCGACACCCTCGCCGCCATGACCGTCGATTCGATCGAACGCTGTGGCCTGGACGAGCGGACGCTCATCCTCACCCGCATCGCGGCGCTGGCCGCGATGGACGCTCCGGCGATCTCCTACGCCGCCCACATCGGCCCCGCCATGCAGACCGGCCTCACGTCCGAGCACCTGCAGGACATCCTCGTCGCGATCGCCCCGGTGGTCGGCACCGCGCGTGTGATGTCCGCGGCGGGCAACATCGCCGAGGCGCTCGGGATCGCCATCGCCGTGGCTGAGGAGCTGCCCGAGACCTGAGCGCGGCCCGCCCGCGGTCACCATCCCGTCGCGTGCACCGGCACCAGGGTGAAGCCGGCCAGGCCGTGCACCTCCACGCGGCCTTCGGCATCGGCGGACACGTCGAAGTGCCGTCCGCCGATCCTCAGGTGCCGCACGCGCAGGCCCTCGAAGCCGGACGGGACACGGGTCGCATGCCGCAGCCGCCGGGCGGGGACGTCGGCCTCCAGGCCGAAGAGCGACTGCAGGACGAGGACGGAGGACGCGGCGGCCCAGGCCTGCGGGCGGCATGAGGCGGGGTACGGCGCGGGGCGGCTCTGCCGGTCACGAGAATATCCGGCGAAGAGTTCGGGGAGCCGGTAGCCGAACTGCTCGGCGGCCCCGAGCAGTCCGGTGGCGAGCCGGCCCGCGGCTTCGGCGCGTCCTGCGCGGGCCAGGCCGTGGACCGCGATCGCGGTGTCGTGCGGCCAGACCGAACCGGTGTGGTAGCCGAGGGCGTTGAAGCCCGCCGA
This sequence comes from Actinacidiphila acidipaludis, assembly GCF_019890725.1. Taxonomy (GTDB): domain Bacteria; phylum Actinomycetota; class Actinomycetes; order Streptomycetales; family Streptomycetaceae; genus Actinacidiphila; species Actinacidiphila acidipaludis. The sequence continues at coordinate 100,418 of NZ_JAINZZ010000025.1, read as the reverse complement.
CGACGCGTCGAGCGTGCGCAGGCCGAAGCCGGAGTCCATGCCGCCGTCCGCGGTGTCTCCCGCGTCCGTGAGCCGGCCGGCCACCCGGGCCGACTCCTCGGGGCCGAGCAGCCCCGTGCCCAGCAGGTGGCCCATGTTGGAGGCGACGGAGTCCACCCGGCGCTTGTCCCGGTCGAGCGCGACAGCCGGATACGGCCCCGTGTCGTCCTCGGTCCAGAAGTGCGTGCGGAAGCGCTCCCGCAACCCCTCCGCCCACCGCCGCCACTGTTCGCCGCCCGGCCGCGCGAACGCGTCGAGCAGAGCGGCTGCCTTGACCGCGGCCTCGTGCGCGTAGGCCTGCACCTCACTCAGGGCGATCGGCGCGAGGGCGGGGCGGCCGTCGCGGAACCGGATGCCGTCGGACGAGTCCTTCCACCCCTGGTTGGACAGCCCCGCGCCGGAGCTGTCGGCGTACTCCAGGAAGCCGTCGCCGTCCGCGTCGGCACAGTGCTCCATCCAGTTCAACGCGGCTTCTGCGTGCGGCAGCAGCGCCGCCACCTCGCTCTCGGGCATGCCCCAGCGCCAGGCGTCGTACAGCAGGATCAGCCACAGGGGGGTGGCGTCGGCGGTGCCGTAGTACGACGGCGGCAAAGACGTGGTCCCGTCGGGTGCCGGCTCGTCGCGGCGGACCTCGTGCAGGATCTTGCCCGGCTGCTCCTCGGTGGCGGGCACGTGGGCGGTTCCCTGCCGGCGGGCGAGGGTGCGCAGCGTGCCGGCCGCGACGTCGGTGCCGAGCGGCAGCAGCATGCGGGCCGACCAGAGGGCGTCGCGGCCGAAGAGGGTGAGGTACCAGGGGGCGCCCGCGGCGAGGAACACGTCCTCCGGCTGGAGCGGGTCGCTGAGCACCAGGCGGAACAGGTCCCGGTCGGAGCGCGAAATCCAGTGCGCCAGGCGGCGGTCGGGACCGGTCACCTCGGGTGCGCTCCACCACCGGGTGGCCTTGGGCGGAGCGGGAAAGAGGTCGCCGTCGCGGTGCTCGGCGTCGCAGCGCAGTTCGGCGTGCCAGGTGGTGCCGGGCGGCACCTCGATGAGGTAGGCCATGGTCACGGTGCCGTCCGGGCCCGTCAGCTGCTCGTCGGGGCCGGGGTTCAGGGTCAGGGTGCCGCTGATGGCACCGTCGCTCCAGCGGGCCTCTCCCGGCCCGGTCCGCGGGCTGACGGGGGCGGCGGGCCGGCCCGACTTGACCTGCTCCATGGTGGCCAGGTCGCTCGCGGCACTCAGGCTGAGGCGCAGCCGCGCGGTGCGGCCGCCCGCGTTGCGGACCGTGTACCGCTCGGTGAGCCGGCCCGGTGACACGGCCCGGCTGCGCTCCAGGACCACCGCCGGGTCGGGGGTCTGTTCCGCCAGACCGCGCAGCACGGCGCGGAACACCACGTCCCCCTCGGGACCGGTGGCCGCGCCGATGGGCACCACGGGCACCGCCTCGACGGCGGCTTCCAGGCGCGACAGCACACGGCGGTCGCCGTGGTAGAAGCCGTCGGCCCCGCCGCGCAGCGCCCCGTCGGGACCCGACGCGCACAGGCTCGGCGCGGCGAGCGACAGGTGCGCGTCGTGGAGGAACGGTTGCAGCCCTGGTACCGACTGTCCCCCGGCGAAGTCGCCGTGAGCCTTGACAGTTGCTTCCACGAGGCCGATCCTCTCTGCCATCGAAGCCGTTTTTGGAGCGTTCCAAGAACCGAGGTCCGCTGGCAAGGGGGGTGACGGAAGTATTTGGATCGCTCCAAGGAGGAGCGATCGCATGAACTGTGGCCTGACCTATGGACGGATACCCGCAGGACCCCCACGAACCGGGACGTGCCGATGCCCGCAAGCCCTTCCCCACCGCCGAAGGCGGCCGCGACGGTGACCCTGGAGATGGTCGCCGCCCGGGCGGGTGTGGCCCGCCAGACGGTCTCCAACGCGATCAACTCCCCCGAACTGCTGCGCCCCCAGACGCTGGAGCGGGTACGGCGGGCGATCGACGAGCTCAACTACCGTCCGCACCGCGCCGCCCAGGCGCTGCGCACCCGGGCCAGCAGACTGATCGGCTACGGCATCCGGCCGAGCCTCGGGGGCGTGGCCACCCCCGTGCTCGACGAGTTCCTGCACGCGATCTCCGACGCGGCCGACCAGGCCGGCTACCGCGTGGTCCTGTTCTCCGCCCCGCCCGACGAGGAACTGGAGCGCTACCAGCAACTCCTGGACGAGCAGGGCGCGGACGGCTTCGTGCTGAGCGGCACCCACCGCGGCGACCGGCGGCAGGCCTGGCTGCACAAGAAGGGCGTGCCGTTCGTCGCCTTCGGACGGACCTGGACCGGAAGGGACGTCGGTGACTGGGTCGACATCGACGGAGCGGCCGGCACCGCAGCCGCCGTGCGTCACCTGGCGGCACTGGGCCACCGCGACATCGGTTTCCTGGGCTGGCCCAAGGGCTCGGGGGCCGGTGACGACCGCGCCCAGGGCTGGCACGACGCCATGCGCGACCTGGGCCTGCCGGTGCGGAACCGGCGGGTGGAGACCCCGACCGACCTCGCCCTGGCTTCGCAGGCCGCCGACCGGCTGCTCGACGGCGGGGTGACCGCGGTCGTCGCGGCGAGCGACGCCCTCGCCGCCGGGTGCTATCAGGCGCTGCACCGGCGTGGCCGTACGCCCGGTACGGACGTGGCGGTGGTCGGATTCGACGACTCCCCGGTCGCCACCATGCTCTGGCCCTCGCTCTCCAGCCTCGCCCAGCCGATCGAGGCGGTCGGCCGGGAGTGCATGCGCCTGCTGCTGGACCGGCTCAACGGGGTCCAGCGGGAGGCCGAGCACGTCCTGCTCCCGCCCGAGCTGATCGTCCGCGACAGCGTCTGACCTCGCTCCCCCGCCGCCGTCTCCGAACTCCCGTCCGCCGAACCCCCGTCCGCCGAACCCGCGTCCCCTCGACATCTCCCCCAGCACCGGACACCGCCACCTCCCCCTCCCGCGTACACCCGCACACGTCAGGAGATCCCGCATGTCCGATCCACGCTCGCTCTGCGTCGCGGCGGCCGCGTGCGCCGCCGCCGTCCTGCTCACCGTCACCGGCTGCTCGTCCTCCGGCGGTTTCGACTCCTCGGCGCCGAAGCAGTCGTCGAGCGGACGGCAGAGCCTCTCGGTGATGATCGCCACATCCGGTGACGCCGAGACCGCCGCCGTCAAACAGGCCACCGCCGCCTGGGCCAAGCAGACCGGCGACACGGTCACGGTGCAGCTCGCCAGCGACATCAACCAGCAGCTCGGCCAGGCCTTCGCGGGCAACAAGCCGCCGGACGTCTTCTACGTCAACTCCGACCAGTTCGCCAACTACGCCAAGGGCGGCTCCCTCTACGCCTACGGCGACCAGATATCCGACGCCTCGGCCTTCTCCGGCACCCTGCGCGACTCCTTCTCGTACGGCGGCAAACTCGTCTGCCTTCCCAAGGACAGCTCGACGCTCGGGCTCGCGATCAACACCACGCTGTGGCAGCAGGCGGGACTGACCGCCGCCGACTACCCCACCACGTGGCAGCAGTTGGCCGACGACGCGGCCAAGCTGACCAAGGGCGGCGTGACCGGGCTGGTGACCACGCCCGACTACCAGCGGATCGGCGCCCTGATGAAGGAGGCCGGCGGCTGGATCACCAACCCCGACCAGACGGCCATGACGGCCGACAGCGCGGCGAACACCAAGGCGCTCACGTTCGTCAAGTCCATGATGGCCAACGGCTCGCTGAAGTACGCCTCGGACGTCGACGCCGGCTGGGGCGGCGAGGCGCTGGGCAAGAAGAAGGCCGCGATGACCATCGAGGGCAACTGGCTGCAGGGCGCCATGAAGGCCGACTACCCCGGCGTCGCCTACAAGGTGGTCCCGCTGCCGGCCGGTCCGGCGGGCAAGGGCACGCTGGTGTTCAGCAACTGCTGGGGCGTGGCGGCCAAGAGCGGACACCAGAAGGCCGCGGTGGACCTGGTCCGCTACCTGACGTCGGCGAAGCAGCAGCTCTCGTTCGCGGACGCGTTCGGCGTCATGCCGTCCCGGACGGACGCGCTCGCCACCTACGCCCAGAAGTACCCCGCGGCCAAGGCGTGGGTCGAGGGCATCGGCTACGCCCAGCGCCCGGTGACCATCGCCGGGTTCAACCAGGTGCTCGCCCAGTTCAACACCGACCTGCAGACGCTGCGCACCAGCACGCCGGCGAAGATCCTCGGCGGGCTGCAGCGCAACGGCGGACAGGTGCTGAAGAATGCCCAGTAGCACCCTGGTGACCACCCCGGCGCCGGCCGGACCGCAGCGGCCGGCGCCGGTCACCGGCCGCGGGCCCTTGCGGGACAGGATGCGCGAGGGGGCGTGGGGCTGGCTGTTCGTCACGCCCATGGTGGTGGTGCTCGGCCTGTTCATGGTGCTGCCGATCCTCATGGCGCTGTGGGTCAGCCTGCTGCACTGGGACGGGCAGTCCGACCCGTTCACCGCCCACGCCGACTTCGTCGGCCTGCGCAACTACCGTGACCTGCTCGGCCAGGACGGCCTGACGCGGACGCTGTTCGCCACCTCGCTGCGGAACACCGCGTACTACGTGCTGCTCACCGTGCCCCTGCAGACGATGCTGGCGCTGGGCCTGGCCATCACCGTGAACCAGCGGATGCTCCGCGGACGCGGTGCGGCACGCACCATCTTCTACTTCCCCTCCGTGACCAGCTCCATCGCCGTGTCGACCGTGTTCCTGTTCCTCTTTCAGGGCAGCGGCTCGATCAACCGCATGCTGTCGTGGGTGGGCGTGAAGGGCCCCAACTGGTTCGCCGATCCCCGCGGTGTCGTGTGGCTGGTCCTGGGGAACCTCGGCCTCACCGATCGCGACCATCCGGGCGGTCCGCTGGCACGGCACGGCGTGCTGGGGCTGTCCTGGGCAGACTGGTTCTCCGGCCCCTCGGTGGCCCTGTGCACCCTGATCCTGCTGTCGGTGTGGACGACGTCGGGCACGTTCATGCTGATCTTCCTCGCCGCGCTGCAGGACATCCCCCGCAATCTCGAGGAGGCGGCCGCCCTGGACGGGGTGAACCGGCGCCAGTTGCTGCGGCACGTCACCCTGCCCGCGCTGCGGCCGGTGCTGTTCCTGGTGCTGACGCTCGGGCTGATCGCCACCTGGCAGGTCTTCGACCAGGTGTACGTGATGGGGAAGGGGGCGCCCGGCAACACCACCCTCACCCCCGCGTATCTGTCGTACTCCTCCGGTTTCGACAACTCCGACTACGGTCACGGCGCGGCCATCGCGTTCATCCTGCTGGCGATCATCCTGCCGCTGGCCGGACTGCAGCGGTGGGTGCTGCGGGAACGCGGCACGAAAGCGGTGACGAGGGGGGTGCGGGTCCGTGGCAGTCGCTGACCGAGTCGAGGGCCGCGGCGTCAGGGGCGGGAACGCTCCGGCCGGCGAGCGGCCGGTCCTGGGGCGCTTCCCCCGTCCGGCGCGGGTCGCCGGCTATCTCGCGCTGTGCGCCTTCGCGTTGCTCTACCTGCTGCCGTTCCTGATCCAGCTGGCCACCAGCTTCAAGACGGATCCGGCCGCGGCCGCCCACCCGATGTCGTTGTTCTCCGCCGAGCCGACCGTCGAGGCGTACCGGCGGCTGTTCGGCCTGAGCGGGACCGCCGAGAGCGTGCCGTTCCTGCGCTGGCTGGGGAACTCGGCGTTCGTCACCGTGGTGGTGACGTCGGGGCGGGTGGCGTTCGACTCGATGGCCGGGTACGCGCTGGCCAGGCTGCGATTTCCCGGACGCAGAACGCTCTTCGTGTTCCTGCTGGCCGCGATGTCCGTGCCCCCGGTCGTGCTGCTGATCCCGAAGTTCCTGGTCCTCAAGGAGTTCGGGATGTTCGACAGCTACGGCGGGATGATCACGCCGCTGCTCGTCGACGCGGGCGGCGTCTTCATCATGAAGCAGTTCTTCGAGTCGGTGCCGCGCGAGATCGAGGAGGCCGCCCGCATCGACGGGGCCGGCGTGCTGCGGACCTTCTGGTCCGTCGTACTCCCCATGTCCCGGCCCTCGCTCATCACGCTGACCGTGCTGTCCTTCCAGGGGTCGTGGAACGAGTTCACGCACTTCCTGGTGTCCACGCAGTCCAGTCGCTACGACACGCTGACCACGGGCCTCGCCCATTTCGTCTCCGGCGGGCTCGGCGGAGGCACCCAGTACCCGCTGAAGCTGGCCGCCGCCCTGCTGTCCACCCTGCCGGTGGCGGTCCTGTTCTTCTGCTTCCAGCGGTACTTCGTCCGCGGTGCCAACGCGGACTCGGTCAAGGAGTGACCGCTGCTCCGCCCGGGGTCATGCGTCCCCGCCTCCGTAGCGGGGAAGCCCCTGCGTGTCGATGATCCAGTCGCCCACCGTGATCTTGTCGCCGAACACCTAAGCGAGATGATTGTCGTAGGCAGGGCGTCCGTAGTCGGTGACGATGCGCCAGTGGTGATGGGCTGTCCCGTTGCGCGGATCGATGATCAGGTAATGAGGGATGCCCATCGCCGGATAATCGCGGATCTTGTCCTGGTAGTCGTTCTCCGGGTTCGACGGAGAGACGATCTCCACCGCGAGTTCGACCGCATCGGCGGAGAAAGCGTCGTCGGTATCCGTGGCCGCGAAGGGCAGGACGACCAGATCGTCACGATGGTGTTGCCGCTGATCTCGAACCGGTCGGAGCAGGGCGGCGGCGTGAGGTGCGCCGCGTACTCGCGCAGCCGCCGGTAGGCCGCTTCCCGTGTTTCCACCCCCGCACCCAATGTGTCACGTGGTCATAGCACCGCGGCCTCCGGCGACTCGGATGGACACGACCCAGCCGGTCCGCCGGCTGTCGGCCGGCCCGGTCGGGGGATCCGCCCGGCCGGGCCGCGCGCTGCGGTCAGTTGTAGTGGTGCTCAGGCGGCGGCGTGCTCGTGCACGTCAGGGGGCCGGTCGCCGGGACGATCCGCTCCACCGAGCCGGGGTTCATGTGGACCGAGGCCAGTTGCGCATCGTTGAGGTAGCCGATGAACAGTTGCTTCCCTGCCGGCATGGCCGCGGGGTAGAACGTGAAGGTCACCCTGCCGTCATGGCCCCTCCCGCCCTTCATGACGTCCGAGACCCCGGGCCCCGACCCGCTGGGGCTCAGCCTCCCGTCGTCGTGCGGCCCCTTGCAGAACACGCCCTCCTTGATCACGACCGGGAACCCGGCCCGGTGCAGCGCCTTCTCCAGCCCCTTGTGGTCGCTGAAGTAGGCGGCCTTGTCCCAGGTGGCGACGAGCGTGCCGTCCGTCTTCGTGTCGACGGTGTAGGCGGCCGTCTGGATGTGCACCGAGCCCGCGCCGGTGCTGTCGCCGGCCGACGGCGGAGCCGTCGAGGGGTTGATCAGGACGGGCACACCGATCGCGAGGGCCGCTGCGGCCGCGACCCCGGCGGTGCCCACGAGACGGCGCCGGTTGCGCCGGGCGCTGCCGGCCGCCTCGATGCGCTCCACCGGCGTGGACATGGTGATGTCGTCGAACGAGTTCCTCAGTGCGTCGAGCACATCGTGGTCGTTCATGGTCAGACCTCCTGGTCGTTGGGGGTGCCGTCGTCGACGGCGACGAGCTGTTCGCGCAACGCCGCCACGGCGCGCGACAAGTGGGCGGTGACGGTGCCTTCCGCGATCCCGAGCGCCCTGGCCGTGGCCCGGGTGTCCAGATCGAGGAAGACGCGCAGTGCGATCACTTCCCGCTGCCGTTGCGGCAGTTGACGCAGCACGGCGAGCAGGCCGGGGTCCAGGCCGGGCTCGGCTTCGCGCGGATCGGGCACGTCGGGCGTGCCGTCCTCCAGCCCGATCTCCTTCCGCTTCCGCCGCCACCAGGACACCCGGGTGTTGAGCGCGGTGCGCACGATCCACGCGCGCGGCGCCGGATGCCGGCTGACCTTCGGCCAGGACGCCCAGGCGCGGGTGAACGCCTCGGCCACCAGGTCCTCGGCGAGCTGCCTGTCGCCCACACTCACCAGGACCGCCCGCAGGCAGACATCCCGGCTGGCTCGGTAGAACTCCTTGAACTCCAGCTGCTTCACACCCCCTATACGCTCCGGGGTCCCCCAGCACTTACCTGCTGCTCCCGTGCTCCCGGCAGCATGCCGCAGGCCGGTCGTCGCCGGGAACGGCCCGATCAGCTGACCCAGCTGCGTCGGTCACAGCGTCAGCTGTTCCGTCCCGTGACGCGGTAGTCGAGAAGCAGGTAGCCGGTCGGGGAGAGTTCGCTGCTGACCGCTTCGAGCCGCAGCGGCGGCAGGCCGTCCAGGAGGCGGCGGCCGCCGGCGGCGACCCTCGGGGCCACGACGAGCCGGAGTTCGTCGACGACGCCGGCCGTCAGCAGTGCCTGCGCGACCGAGATGCTCGCATGGACGCCGATGTCGCCTCCGGGCTGCTCCTTGAGATTCCGCACGAAGCCGACCAGTTCACCGTCGACCGCCGTCGCCTCGGCCCAATCCGCGTCGAGGGGCGTCGACGTCGCGACGTACTTGGTGACCCCGTTGATGAAGGTCGCGAAGGGCTCGATGTCGCTGGTGGGCCAGAACCGCGCCCACTGGGTGTAGCTGCGGCGTCCGAGCACGACGGCGTCCTGAGTCGCGATCACCGAGGCGAGGTGGGCGTCCACCACGTCGTCCCACTCGTCGAAGAAGCTGTCCGGGTCCTCGGCGACCCCGTCGAGGGACACCAGCTCGTACACCACGGTCTTTCGCACGCCCCGCACCTTCCGCTCGGTCTCGATGTGGCTGGTTGACCGGCCGGAGCACCGAAACTCATCGGCGGCCCGGACCGCGGACCGCCCTGTCGGCGGCCGGCGAAAACCGGATGCGGCGGCCGGACGGACTGGCTACCGTCCCGGGCGTGGCTCACACCTATCCCCCGCTGAACGTCGCAGTCCGCACGCCGCGCCTGACGCTGGCCGGCGCGTCCGACGACCTGCTGGAACGTCTCGTGCCGCTCGTGCGCGCCGGGATCGCCGACGCCGAGCCGTGGCCGTTCGACGACCCGATCTCGTTCTACGCGGACAACCCGGAACGGGAATGGCGGTGGCTGCGCAGTATCTGGGGTGGCCGTTCCCGGGTGAGCCCAGACGCGTGGCGGCTGTATTTCGCCGTGCTCGTCGACGGCGAACCGGTCGGCATGCAGGACTTGGTCGGCCGGAACTTCACGCGGTTCGGCACGGTGTCCAGTTTCTCGTGGCTGGCGCCCGGCAGCCGTGGACAGGGGCTCGGCAAGGAGATGCGGGCCGCGATCCTGCACCTGGCGTTCGCCGGGATGGGCGCACGCGAGGCCGGCAGCGACGCCTTCGTCGACAACGCGGCGTCCAACCGCATCTCCCAGGCCCTGGGCTACGAACCGAACGGCACGGACTGGGACACCCGCCGGGGCGAGCCCGGGCGGATCCAGCAGTGGCGGCTCACGCGTGACGCGTGGGAACGGGTCCGCCGGGACGACATCGAGCTGACCGGCGTCGAGGAGTGCCTGCCCGTCCTCGGTCTCGACTCCGTCCCGGGGGCCTGACGGGCGGGGACGGCCCTGCCCCGCACGGTGCGCGACGGCCTTACGAGGATGCGCCGGGGTCCGGCTCGTCCGCCGGCGGCGCGGGAGCGATCAGCGGTCGCTGCCCGGCCTTGTGCCGGACGTACTCCCCGTGTGCCGCCCGCGTGGTCTCGAGGGTGGCCGCCTGGCTGACCGGGACGTCCCACCAGCTCGCGCTGTCGGGCGAGGACACCCGCGGATCGGTCTCGACGTGGATGACCACGGGACCGCCGTCGGCCGGCCACGCCTTGGCCTCGGCGATCGCGGACTCCAGGTCCTTGCGGGAGTGCGCCTCGATGACGTGCGCGCCAAGGCTGCGGGCGTTGGCGGCGAGGTCGGTCGGCAGGCGGGGGCCGTCGAGTCGGCCGCCGGCGCCGCGGTAGCGGTACTGGGTGCCGAACCGCTGGGAGCCCAGGGACTCCGAGAGCGAACCGATGGAGTGGAAGCCGTTGTTCTGCACCAGCACGACGATGATCTTGACGCGTTCCTGAACGGCGGTGGCGAGTTCGGTGGGCATCATCAGATAGCCGCCGTCGCCGACCATGGCGAAGACGTCGCGGGTGCCGTCGGCGAGCCGGGCGCCGATCGCGCCGGGGATCTCGTAGCCCATACAGGAGTAGCCGTACTCCACGTGGTAGCCCTTGCGGTCGCGGACGCGCCACAGCTTGTGCAGGTCGCCGGGCATCGAACCGGCCGCGCACAGCACGACGTCGCGCGGATCGGAGAGTTCGTTGACGCAGCCCAGCACGGTGGACTGGGTGAGGACGCCCTCGGCGAGACGGTCGGTGACCGTGGCGTCCGGGTGGTAGGCGGCCTCCACGGCGGCGTCCCACGCGCTCCACAGCCCGGCCTGTTGCTGCTCGTAGCCGTCCGGCACGCGGTGGCCGGCCAAGGCCGCGGTCAGGGCCGTCAACGCCTCGCGGGCGTCGCCCACCAGGGCCAGTCCCGCGTGTTTGCCCGCGTCGAAGGCCGCCACGTTGATGTTGACGAACCGCACGCCGGGCTGCTGGAAGGCCGTGCGGGAGGCGGTGGTGAAGTCGCTCCAGCGGGTGCCGACACCGATGACGAGGTCGGCCTCGCGGGCCAGGGCGTTGGCCGCGGTGGTGCCGGTGGAGCCGACCGCGCCCATCAGCCGCGGGTGGCCGTGCGGCAGGGAGCCCTTGCCTGCCTGCGTCTCGCCGACGGGAATGCCGGTCGCCTCGGCGAAGGCACGCAGCGCGTCCTCCGCGGCGGAGTAGTGGACGCCGCCGCCGGCCACGAGCATCGGGCGCCGGGCGCCGCGCACGAGTCCGGCCGCGGCCCGGACCAGGGCGGTCTCCGCCGGCGGACGGGCGATGTGCCAGGTGCGCGGGGCGAAGAGCTCCACCGGCCAGTCGTGGGCCTCGGCCTGCACGTCCTGCGGCAGCGAGATGGTGGCGGCGCCGGTGTCCGCGGGATCGGTGAGCACGCGCATCGCGCCGAGCAGCGCCGCCGGCAACTGCTCGGGACGGCTGACCCGGTCGAAGAAGCGTGAGAGGGGCCGGAAGGCGTCGTTGACGCTGAGGTCGGCGGCGTACGGCTGTTCCAGCTCCTGCAGGACCGGCGCGCTCACGCGGGTGGCGAAGGTGTCGGAGGGCAGGAGCAGCACCGGGATGCGGTTGATGGTGGCGAGCGCGGCGCCGGTCAGCATGTTGGTGGACCCGGGCCCGATGGAGGCGGTGCAGGCCCAGGCCTCCAGCCGGTCCCGCTGGCGCGCGTAGGCGACGGACGTGTGGACCATGGCCTGCTCGTTGCGGGCCAGGACGTACGGCAGCGGCGAACGGCCGTCGGCGTCCTGCTCCATCTGGAGCAGCGCCTGCCCGAAGCCGGCCACGTTGCCGTGGCCGAAGATGCCGAAGACGCCGGCGAAGAACCGGCGGCGCTCCCCGTCCCGCTCCGACCACTGGGCGGCCAGGAACCGGGCCGTCGCCTGGGCCACCGTCAGCCGCACCGTCGCGGCCTGCGTGGTGCTCATTCCGTCTCCTCCGTCGTGGGGGCCGGGTCCGGGTGCGGTCCGGGGACCGCCCGGCGGGTGAGCGGCAGCCGCGAGTCGAACGGCTGGTCCGGCCAGGTCTCGCGGACCCAGGCGTGCGCGGGGTCGTCGCAGATCAGCCAGGCCCGCTCGGGGCCCGGACCGGCCATGACGTTGAGGTAGTACAGGTGGGCGTCGGGCGCGGCCGCCGACGGCCCGTGCCAGCCGTGCGGGACGAGCACGACGTCGCCGGTGCGCACCTCGGCGAGCACGTCGACCGGTCGGTCCGGCCTGGAGGCGTAGACGCGCTGGTAGCCGACCGGGTCGGTGCAGCGCGGGTCGGTGGCCAGCGTCTCGAAGTAGTAGATCTCCTCCAGCGCGGTCTCCTCCCCCGGCCGTTCGGTGTCGTGCTTGTGCGGGGGCCAGGAACTCCAGTTTCCCGCCGGGGTGACGACCTCGCAGGCGATGACCGACTCCGCGTCGAGCACCGCGGGCGTGCCGAAGTTGCGCACCTCGCGCGAGGCGGCGCCGGCGCCGCGCCGCTCGACGGGCACGCCGGCGGCGGGCAGGTGATGGACCGCGCGGCCGGTGCTGCCGGGCGCCAGAGCGCCGGCGAGGGCGACCCGGGCGCCGGCGTCCCCGGCCGCGCGCAGCGTGATGCGGGTGCCGGCGGGCACGTAGGCGACGTCCGTGGGACCGGCGAAGACGTCGGGACGGCCGTCGAGCGTGATGCGGTGCACCTGGCCGCCGTCGGTCTCGGCGGTGAGGTGCACGGCCCCGGCCAGCGGGACGACCACGTGCTCGAAGTCGTCCGCGGCGAGCGTGCGGGTGTCGTGCCCGCTCAACCGGGCGGTGTGCAGGCTGGTGTGGTGCCAGCCGGGGTGGGCGTCGGTGACGGCGAGGTCCCAGCCGCCGGCACCGGCGGTGCCGTGCGGCAGGACCCAGCGGGGCTCGTCGGTCACCTGCTGCTCCCGTGGGTGAGGTCGGCGGCGATGTCCACCGCGGCGGCCACGTCGCCGTCCGGCGGGTAGAGCAGGGCGCGCCCGACGACCAGCCCGCGCACCTGGGGGATGCGCAGTGCGGCGCCCCAGGAGGCGTAGGTGTCGCGGGGGTCGCCCACCGGGTCGCCGCCGAGCAGGAGGGTGGGCAGGGTGGTGGCGTCCAGTACCCGGTCCAGCTCGTCGACGACGGGGAGTTTGAGCCAGGTGTGGGCGCTGGTCGCACCGAGGCCACTGGCGATGTGGACGGAGGTGATGACGCTGTCGGGATCGAGCAGGTTGCGGGAACGGCCGTGCTCGCGCACCGAGAGGAAGGGCTCGATCATCGCCATCAGGCCGAGGCTCGCGAGGCCGGTGACGGCGGCCGCGGTCGACTCCAGGGTGGCCGCCGTGCCGGGGTCGCCGAGGCAGATCCGGGTGAGGGTCTTGCCGCCGTCCAGTCCCTGCTCGGCGATGGCCTGCGGGGTGTAGGCGGTGAAGCGGTCGTCGAACTCGAAGGCGGCGCCCTGCAGTCCGCCGCGGTTCATCGAGCCGATGACGACCTTGTCCTCCAGCGCGCCCATCAGCAGCAGGTCCTCGAGCAGGTCGGGGGTGCTGAGCACACCGTCCACGCCGGGGCGGGACAGGGCGCTCGCCAGCCGGTCCAGCAGATCGGTACGGCTGGCCATGGCCCGTCCGTCGCCGCGCACACCGAGGGCGCCCCGGGCGGGGTGGTCGGCGGCGACGACGAGCAGCCGGCCGTCGTCCCCGAGCAGGGGCCGCCGGGCGCGCTTCTGCCAGGCGTGGCCGATGCGTTCGGGCTCGCGGGCGCGGATCTCGGTGAGCTGTGCGGCGTCCATCAGGCCGTCCTCCCGGAGGGGCGTACCCGGGCGGTGAGGGCCGCCTCGACCTCGGCGGTCGTGGGCATGGCGGTCGAGCACTCGAGGCGGGAGGCGACGAGGGCGCCGGCCACGTTGGCGAACTCGATGACGCGCCGCAGTTCCCAGCCGGCGAGCACGCCGTGGACGAGGGCGCCGCCGAAGGCGTCGCCGGCGCCGAGGCCGTTGACGACCTGGACGGGGAAGGGCGCCACCTCGACGCGCTCGTCGCGGGTGGCGGCGAGGACGCCCCGGGGGCCCTGCTTGACGACGGCGAGGTCGAGTCCGCGGTCCAGCAGGGCGTCGGCGGCGCGCTGCGGGTCCCGTTCGCCGACGGCGACGTCGCACTCCTCCTGGTTGCCGACGGCGACGGTGACGTGCTCCAGCGCCCGGCCGACCTGCTCGCGGGCCTGCGCGGTGTCCGCCCAGAACATCGGCCGGTAGTCCAGGTCGAGGACGGTGGTGGCTCGCCGGCCGCGCGCCTGCCAGGCGGCGAAGTGGGCGGCACGGCTGGGCTCCGCGGACAGGCCGGTGACGGTGGCCCAGAAGACGGCCGTCGCGCGGACGGCGTCCAGCGGCAGTTCGCCGGGCTCGATCATCAGGTCGGGCGCGGTGCCGTAGCGGTAGAAGTACAGCGGGAAGTCGTCCGGGGGGAAGACCTCGCAGAAGGTGACCGGGGTGGGCGGACCGCCGGGGCCGGTGATGGCCGAGATGTGGGCGGGGTCGACGCCGAGGCGGGCCGCCTCGGCGCGCACGTAGCGGCCGAAGGGGTCGTCGCCGGTGCGGGTGATGAGGGCGGCGGCGCGACCGTGGCGGGCCGCGGCGACGGCGACGTTGGTGGCGCTGCCGCCCAGGAACTTCTGGAAGGTGCGCACCTCCTCCAGGCCGACGCCGTAGTCGAGGGGATAGATGTCGACGCCGGTCCGGCCGATGGTGACGAGGTCGTGAGCCACCGTCACTCCCCCGCCGGATCCGGGGTGGGGGCCGTCCCCGCCGTCCCCGTCGCTTCCGCCGCCTCCGCCGTCTCCGCCGCCACAGCGACGAGGTGGGCCACCGAGGCGCGGACGTCGTCGCGCGGGTCGGCGCCGCCGGACTCACCGGGGGCCGCGTGCAGCACGGTGTCCTGTTCCAGCACGTACCAGCCGGCGTATCCGGCGTTCTCCAGCAGCCGGACGATGGCGGCGATGTCGACGTCCCCGGCGCCGAGCGGCACGTACATCCCCTGGCCGACGGCCGTGGCGTACGGGATGTCGCCGGAGCGGACCCGGTCGGCGAGGGTGCTGCGGACGTCCTTCAGGTGGACGTGGGCGATGCGGTGCGGATGGGTGGCGGCCAGGGCCACGGGGTCGCCGCCGCCGATGAGCAGGTGGCCGGTGTCCAGGCAGAGCCCGATGCCGCTGCCGTCCAGCACGCGCTGGGTCTCAACGCCGGATTCGACCATGGTGCCGACGTGCGGGTGGAGGGTCGCGGTCAGGCCCGCGGCCGAGGCGGCTGCGGAGATCCGGTCGAGGTTGCCGAGCAGGCAGGCCCATCCCGCGTCGTCCAGCGCGGGGCGGGCGTCGTAGCCGTCGGTTCCGGTCGCCGCGGCGACGACCACGGTGCCGGCGTCGGCGGCGACCAGGCCGGCGATCGCGGCCTCGACCTCCGGCAGCGGGTCGTGGCCGGGATCGTGCAGGACGGCGGGCACGAACTGGCCCACAGCGCGCAGGCCGTGGGCCGCCAGGACGGCGGCCTTGTCGGCGGGTGCGTCGGGGAGGAACCCGTCGGGGCCGAACTCGGTGGCGGACAGGCCCAGTTCCCGCATCTGGGTGAGCACGGTGTCCGGGGCGAGCTGGTGGCCCCAGCCGGGGACCTCGCACACGCCCCAGGAGATCGGCGCGCCGGCGATGCGCTCGGCGAGAGGGGCGGTCACGACCGGTGTCCCTTCGCCCGGCCGGTGTCCGGCCCGGCGATGTGGCGGTGCTGGCGGGCCGACGTGCTCCGCATGGCGCGTCCCTCTTCCCGGTAGGTGTCGGTGTGGCGTGCCGCTGGTGCGCCCGCCGCGGGAGGGCGCCCCGTCCTGCGTGTCCGGGCGGGTGGCCCGGGTGTGCGCCTCGAGCCTCCCTCGCGAGGCGACGGCATGTCAATAGTTTGTCCTGACATACTGACTTCCGACGGGTCGATCGGATGACGGCCGGCTCCCGGTCGCCGGGTCAGTGCGCGGCGACCGTCATCTCGAAGGCGTACCGCGAGGCCCGGTAGACGTGCGAGCCGTACTCCACCGGCCGGTCGGAGGCGTCGCGCGCGGTGCGGACCATGGTCAGCAGAGTGGCACCGCGGCTCTCGTCCAGCAGCCTGGCCTCGGCGGCGGTGGCCCGGCGGGCGCCGATGGTCTGGTCGGCGGTGCTCAGCACGATGCCCGAGCGGCGCAGGAGCTGGTACAGCCCGGCGCCCGCGAGTATCTGCGGCGCGAGGTCGAGGAGGCCGGCGGGCAGGTGGTTGTGGAGCAGCGCGATCGGTTCGCCGTCGGCGAGGCGCAGCCGCCGCAGCGCGACCACCTCGGCGCCCTCCTCGACCTGGAGCGCGGCGGCGACCTCGGGGCCGGCCGGGACGGTCTCCATGGAGAGCACCTCGGTCGCCGGGCGCCGGCGGTCGCGGGCCAGGTCCTCGAAGAGGCTGGTGAACTCCAGCTGACGGCGGATGCGGTTCGCCACCACCTGGGTGCCGACTCCGCGCTTGCGGGCCAGCAGGCCCTTGTCGACCAGGTGCTGCATGGCCTGACGCATCGTCGGGCGGGACAGCCCGAACTGGTCCGCCATCGCGACCTCGTTGCTCAGCCGGGTACCGGGCGGCA
This sequence comes from Actinacidiphila acidipaludis, assembly GCF_019890725.1. GTDB lineage: Bacteria > Actinomycetota > Actinomycetes > Streptomycetales > Streptomycetaceae > Actinacidiphila > Actinacidiphila acidipaludis. The sequence continues at coordinate 84,181 of NZ_JAINZZ010000025.1, read as the reverse complement.
GCGCCCCGGACTCGATGAGGTGCTGCAGCTGCTGGGCGAACTGGAAGTACAGCGGGACCGGGCTGCTGCGGTCGATGGTGATCTGCTGCGCGAGCGACTCCACGTCCACCCCTCCTGGCGACTGCGGCCGACGCCCGCCAGTATGACCTATCAGGCAGCGTTACATCCGTACGTCCATATGTCATAACAAACTCTTGCCTTGTCATCCGCCGAAGAGTAGAAAGCAGTAGGTCGCTCCCGGCGCTCCGTACGAAAGGCACCCGCACATGCGCATCGGACTCATCGGCACGGGCCGCATCGGCGCATTCCACGCCGCCACCCTCGCCGGGCTCGACGCCGTGACCGGCATCGTGGTGCACGACGCCGACGAACGCTCCGCCCGCGCCGTGGCCGGCCGGGTGGGCGCGCGGTACACGCCCGACCTGGACGCCCTGCTCGACACCGACCTGGACGGCGTGGTCATCGCCGCGCCCACCGCGTTTCACGCCGAACTGATCCTGGCCGCCCGCAAGGCGGGGCTGCCCACCTTCTGCGAGAAGCCGGTGGCCGGCACCCTCGCCGAGACCGACGCGGTGCTCGGCGCGCTCGACGGAACCGAGGTTCCGCTGCAGGTGGGCTTCCAGCGCCGCTTCGACGCCGGGTACCTGGCGCTGCGCGAGGCCGTCACGGACGGGCGGCTCGGCTGGACGCACACCCTGCGGGCCGTCACCGCCGACCCGGCCCCGCCGCACCCGGGCTACATCCCGGCCTCCGGCGGCATCTTCCGCGACTGCTCCGTGCACGACTTCGACATCGTGCGCTGGGTCACCGGCCGCGAGGTCACCGAGGTCTACGCCACTGGGGCCAACCGCGGCGAGGACTTCTTCGCCGCCGCGGGCGACGTCGACACCGCCGTCTCCCTGCTGACGCTGGACGACGGCTCCCTGGCCGCCTGTACCGCCACCCGCTACAACGGCGCCGGCTACGACGTGCGCCTGGAGGTGTGCGGTTCCAAGGGCACCCTGGCCGCGGGCCTGACCGACCAGAGCCCGCTCACCTCGGCGGAGGGCGCCCCCTGGCCGGCCGGCATTCCCTACGACGGTTTCATGGACCGCTTCCAGGACGCCTACCGGGCCGAACTGGCCGCCTTCACCGAGGTGGTGGCCGGCACCCGGCCGAGTCCGTGCACCGGGCAGGACGCCCGCGCGGCCCTGGCGATCGCCGAGGCCGCCACCCGGTCGCGGCTGGAGGGCCGGCCGGTCCGCGTCGCCGACCCGGACTGACGGCCCGCCCCCGCGCGCGCGACCGCGGCACCTGCCTCCTGCCGCGGTCGCGTGCCGCCCTCGTGGCGGGCCCGGCATCGCTCAGCCCGCCCGCAGCCGCAGCCGGATCGTGCGGGCCTCCGGCCGCAGCGCGAACGGCGGCCATACATCGGGGCCGCACGCCCGCGAACCCAGGCCGTGCTGGGCCGCGTCGACGATGAGGTGCCCGGCCGTGGAGGCCGGCAGCTCGAACGGGTGGGCGGCGCGGGCGATCTGCTGCGGGGTGTGCCGGGCCAGGCTGAAGCCGGGACGGCGACCGCGCGCGTCGGGGAGTGCGGTGACCCGCAGCACGCCCGTTCCCGCGCTGGTCAGCACGAGTTCCCGCACCTGGGAACGGTGCCCGGTCTCCTGCGGTCGCGCGTACTCCACCGACAACTCCCCGATGCCCGCCGTGAACCGGCCGGTGCGGGCCGCGCGCATGCTGTCCGGGTACGACTCCAGCGGGCCGGTGCCGAACCACTGCGCGCCGTCCACCGGGGCGCCGGCGTCGGGCAGTTCGAAGTGGACGCCGATCCGCGGCCACACCGTGGACCAGCCGCGTGAGGGCGCGGTCTCCACCCGCAGTTCCAGCTCGCCGTCCTCCAGCGACCAGGTCGACTCCACGGCCACCCACAGCCCGGAGTTGGCGGCCGAGACGCGGTCGACCGTGCGCAGTGCGCCCTCGGTGGTCTCCACCGACATCCGGCGCGTCGTCAGCCGGTCGAGGCCGTCGCGGCGCCACAGCGCGGCGTTGGAGATCCCCGCGATGCTCGCGTCGCTCTCCGCGACCTCTCCGGAGGTGCCCTCGTCGTTGTCGGTGGGAGCCCGGAACAGCTCCAGCTTCGGGCCGGTGACGGGCCGTCCGGCCAGGCGCCGGAGCGAACCGGCGGCGAACTCGGCGATGCCGAGCGTCAGGGTGCCCTCGGCCGGGCGCCAGTCGCCGCGCGGCCGCGCGGGAGCAGCCGGCCGCGGCAGCGAGCGGTCCTGCTGGGCGGTGGCGACTTCGTGGCCTTCCGGGGCCCAGGCGGTCGCGGTCGCCAGTACGGCGTCGACGGTCAGCCAGGTCTCGGCGTCCGCGGCCACCGGCACGGACGGCAGCGGCACGCTCGCCGTTCCTCCGGCGGGCACCACGGGCACGTCCAGGACGCCCCCGGCGACGCGCACTCCGTCGTGTTCGGCCCGCCAGCGGAAGCGCAGTTCCGAGGTGTCGGCGGAGTGCCGGAGGTTGGCGATCTCCACCGTGTCGGCGGTGAAGGAGAAGCGCAGCGGCTGCACGACGGCCTTGAACTCGTGCAGGCTCGGGGTCGGCACGTCGTCGCTGAGGACCATCCCGTCCATCACGAAGTTGCCGTCGTGGACCACCTCGCCGAAGTCGCCGCCGTAGGCGAAGTACGGGGTGCCGTCGGCGGTGGCGGTGGCGATGCCGTGGTCCCGCCACTCCCACACGAAGCCGCCGTGCAGCCGCGGGTGGGCGTGCACCAGGTCCTCGTACTGGTCGAGCGCGCCGGGCCCGTTGCCCATGGCGTGCGCGTACTCGCACAGTACGAAGGGCCTGGTGCGCTGACGCGCGCCCTGCGCCGGGGTGCAGCCGAGCAGCGGGGCCGCCGAACCGTCGGTGCCGATCTGCTCGGTCTCGGGGACCGAGGCGTACATCCGCGAGTAGACGTCGGTGTAGGCGCCGGTGTGGTCGCCCTCGTAGTGGACGGGCCGGCCGGTGTCGCGGGCGTGCACCCAGGACGCCATCGCGGCCAGGTTGGCGCCGGTGCCGGCCTCGTTGCCCAGCGACCACATGACGATGCTCGGGTGGTTCTTGTCCCGCTCGACGGTACGGGTGATGCGGTCCAGGTACGCCGTGCGCCAGGCCGGGTCGTCGCTGGGGTTGCCGTTCCAGCCGACCGCGTCGAACCCGTGGGTCTCCAGGTCGCACTCCAGGACCACCCAGAAGCCGAGTTCGTCGGCGAGGTCGAGCAGGCGCGGGTGCGGCGGGTAGTGGCTGGTGCGGATCGCGTTGACGTTGAAGCGCTTCATGCGGGCCAGGTCGGCGCGGGCGTGCTCCTCGTCGAAGACCCGTCCCCGCTCGGGATGGGTCTCGTGGCGGTTCATGCCGTGGAAGACGACACGGCGGCCGTTGACGAGGAAGCGGTCGCCGCGGATCTCCACGGTGCGGAAGCCGATCCGCACGGTGACCGTCTCCGCGGCGCCGGACACCGTCGCGGTGTACAGCCGCGGCTCCTCGGCGGTCCAGGGCCGCACCGCGCCCGCGGTGAGCGGCGCGACGTCGGCCGGGCCCGTCCAGACCTGCTCGATGCCGAGTTCGGGGACGCGCAGGGTGACGGGGAAGGCGGACGGGTCCGCGGTGATCTCGGGGTCGATCCGCCCGTGGCCGTCCTCGTATCCGGTGCGCAGCCAGACGTCCTCGATGCCGCCGGCGGGCCGGGCGTGCAGAGTGACGTCGCGGAACACGCCCGGCAGCCACCACTGGTCCTGGTCCTCGACGTAACTGGCCGCCGACCACTGGTGCACGCGGACGGCGACGACGTTGTCGCCCGGCCGGACGGCCGCGGTCACGTCGAACTCGTGGCACAGCCGGCTGCCGCTCGCGCCGCCGATCTCCCGCCCGTTGACCCAGACCCGGAACAGCGACTCCACGCCGTCGAAACGCAGCACGACGGCTTCGGCGCGCGCCCAGTCGTCGGGCAGGGCGAAGTGACGGCGGTAGTCGCCGGTCGGGTTCTCGTCCGGGACGTGGGGCGGGTCGATCGGGAAGGGGAACTGCACGTTGGTGTAGATCGGCCGGCCGTAGGCCCCGTCACCCTCCAGCACCCAGTGGGAGGGCACCGGCAGGGTGTCCCAGGCGCTGTCGTCGAAAGCGCTGTCCGCGAAGTCCGCCGCGAGGTGCGCCGTGGGCGACAGGCGGAAACGCCAGGGCCCGTTGAGCGACAGGGAGGGGGCGTCGGAGTGCAGCCAGGAGCGCGCCGGGCGCAGGGCGCCGTACCCGGGAGCGGTGTCGGCGACGTGCGGGGCGCCGGGGGCGGTTCGCAGGGAGGACACGAGGTGACGACTCTTTCTCGAAAGGGGGCCGGGGGCGCCGGCGGCCGTACGGCGGCCGCCGGGCTCCCTCGTGGTGCGGCGGGGGTCGGTCTCAGCGCAGCAGGATCGTGCGGATCTCCCAGGGGGCGAGCCGGAGTTCGAGCGCCCCGGGGGCGGCTGCGGGTCCGGACAGCACCCGGCCCAGCAGATCGACGGTGGCGGCCTCGGTGAACACCCCGCTCACGCGGGCTTCGGCGCCGGTGTCGCTCATGGCGACGAGCCGTACCTCGGTACCGTCCGCGCCGTCGGCCGCGGTGACCGTGCGGATCGCCGAGACGAACACGTCGGCGCCCTCGACCGCGATGCCGGCGGTGTCCCGCGGCAGCGCGCCGCCGGCCGGGGCCGTGCCGCGGGCCACCAGCACGTCGTTGCGGAAGAGTTCGGCGGCGGCGACCGCTCCTGCCTGCTGCCAGCCGAGCGCCGAGGGCAGGACGGCCAGCCGGTTCTCGATCCGCAGACCGAGGTCCTGGGCGCCGGGTGCGGGGATCTCGCCGGCGGCCGGCTCGTCGCGGTAGGGGTGGATGTTGACGCTGATGGACCCGACGGCGCGCAGCAGGGTGACCGCGAGTTCGCGGCCCTCGCCCACGACCTCGTACTCCGCGGAGTGGTCGAGCAGCACCGTCGCGGGCCCGGCGGCGACGAACTGGCTCGCCGGGAAGGTCGGGAGGGGGTGCTCGCCCCAGCCGCCCTCGGCGGTCAGCCCACGCGGGGTGACGGCGAACTGCCCGGCCGCGGCGGAGCCGGCGACGGGCTCCGGCAGCGGCACGTGCAGCCGCAGGCGGTGGTCGGCCGAGCGGTTGAGGAAGGAGGTGGTGAGCCGGACGAAGGGTTCGCCCGCCCGCAGTTCCACCAGCGTCTCCACGGGCGTGGGCACGGTCCGCGCGCTGCGCACGTCGCGGTCCGCGCTGAGGGCGGCGGGCCAGGGGTAGACGCGGGTGACGCGGGTGCGGGCCCGCAGCGGGCCCTCCTCCAGGACCTCGACGGTGACCTCGGTGGGCTCGGAGACCAGCACGTCCTCGGCCGGGGGCCCGTAGTTGTAGCTGTCACCGCGGTCGCCGCCGTCGACGAGCCGGCCCAGGCCTCGCAGCACCGTCCCGTCGGCGCCGGTCACGTCCAGGGTGCCGTCGGCGGCAACGGCCACCTCGACCAGGCCGTTGGCCAGGGTGCGGCCCGCCGCGGTGGCGGGGTTGAAGGCCGGTTCGGGGGCGCGCTCAGCGGTCGTGACGCGGACACTCGCCAGGCCCGAGGCGGGCACGTGCACCGGCGCGAGGGCGGTCGCGCGGGCCTCCTCCAGGGTGAGCACCCGCCACTGCCCCGGGTGCGCGGCCACGGCCTCGGCCACCTTGCGGCGCAGGATCAGCAGGTCGAACGCGCCGGAGGAGGGCACCTCGGCCAGGTGGAAGACGAGCGAGCCGGGGGTCAGTTCGTAGGAGTCGATCAGCCGGCCGAACAGCTCGCGGCGGTGGATGCGGCGCAGCACCCGCTCGACCTGGGAGGCGTCCATCAGCTCGTCGCTGAGCACGGTCGGCGCCTCGGAGACGAGCTGGACGGGGTGGAGCGAGCCGTCGGCGGCCGTCGCGGCGAGCACACCGCCGTCGGCCGGTGCGACGACATCCACCTCGATCTGCGCGGTGCGGGCGAACGGCAGGGGGTTGGCGACCAGATGGGCGTCGCTCGGCACCCGCGCGGCGGGCAGGGCCAGAGCCGCGTCCCGCACCGCGCGGGCGGCCTGGGCGGCTTCGGCGAGACGCGCCTCGACCTGCTCGCACGTCTCGTCGGTGCCCGAGCCGACGACCGAGTCGTGCGCGGTGGACTCGATGATCTTGTGCCAGGCGAGGGTGAGGAAGGGCGTGCCCGGGTGTCCGCCCCACAGGGCGCCGGCCCGCTCCGCGTGGTCCACGGTCCGCTCGGCGATGGCCATGCGCTGTTTGAGTCCGAGCCGGACCGAGAGCACACCGGGCAGGATGTTGCCGCGGACATGGCTGCGCAGCTCGCCGGTGACGACCGCGGTGGTTTCGTCGCGGACGTGGTCCCGGATGTACTCCTCCAGCGTGGCCAGGACGATCGGGCGTTCGTCACTGGAGGCGCGGTGCAGCCATTCGGTCAGCCGCGGGTCGGGCGCGTTGTGGTCGGTGCCGGCCATCGCGAGCACGGGGTCGCCGCCCCAGCGCCCGGCGGTCATCTCGGCGTAGTCGCCGAGCGCGCGGCCGATGTGCTCGGGGACCAGGAGGACGTCCAGGCCGTTGTCGTAGCCGTCGAAGAGGAACTCGGTGCGCACCTCCGAGCCGTCGGGGGCCCGCCACCGGAAGGCGTGGCCGTCCACGGTGCCGGGCACGCCCCGCCACAGGGCGGCGTGCTCGATCCCGGCGCGGGCCAGGATCTGCGGCATCTGGGCCACATGGCCGAACATGTCGGGCAGGTAGCCGATGCGCATGGCGCCGCCGAGGTCCTGCGCCGCGGCCCAGCCCATCTGCAGGTTGCGCACGATGGTCTCGCCGGAGCACAGGAACTCGTCGAGCAGGATCAGCCACGGCCCGACGGCGAGCCGGCCGTCGGCGACGAGGGCGGCGACGCGGTCGCGCTGCTCGGGCCGCATCTCCAGGTAGTCCTCGACCGCGGCCATCTGCCCGTCGACGGTGAACCGGAAGTCCGGGTGCGCCTCGGCGGTGTCCAGCACGGTGTCGAGGGCGGTCACGAGGCGGTGCCGGAACACCTGGAAGGGCTCGTACCACTCCCGGTCCCAGTGGAAGTGGGGGACGAAGACGGCGGGGTTGCGCATGGGGCGGTGACCTTCTGTCGGCAGGGCCTGGCGGCCGTAGGGAGCGAAGGAAACAAGGGAACAGAGGGGGCAGGGGACGGCTGCGGGTCCGGGCGGTACGACGGCTCGGGACCGCCGGTACCGCCCCGGGTCACTTCAGCGAGCCGGCCGCGAGGCCCGTGCGCCAGAACCGCTGGAGCAGCACGAAGACGACGATCACGGGGACGATCGAGACCAGGGAGCCGGTGATCACCGATTCCTGCAGCAACGGCGCCCGGGCGGTCTGCCCGTTCCACTCGAACAGGCCCAGCGTGACGGGGAAGAGCGACTCCTTCTGCAGCATGACCATCGGCAGGAAGAAGTTGTTCCAGATCGCCACGAACTGGAAGAGGAAGATCGTCACCAGTGACGGCGCCATCAGCCGGGAGGACACCGAGAAGAAGGTGCGGAACTCGCCCGCGCCGTCCAGCCGGGCCGACTCCAGCAGTTCCTCGGGCACCGCCGCGGCGGCGAAGATCCGGGCGAGGTACACACCGAAGGGGCTGACGATGCTCGGCAGGAACACCGCCCAGTAGGTGTTGACCAGTCCGGTGGAGGAGAACAGCAGGAACAGCGGCAGCGCGAGCGCGGTCGTGGGGACCAGGACCCCGCCGAGCACTACGGAGAACAGGAACTCCCGGCCGCGGAAGCTGAACTTGGCCAGCGCGTAGCCGCACATGGCCGAGATCAGCGTGCCGACGCCCGCGCCGAGCACGGCGTAGATCACGCTGTTCATCGCCCACTTCAGGAAGATGCCGTCGCTGCGGGTGAACAGCGTGTGCAGGTTGCCGAAGAGGTTGAAGTGGGAGAACGCCAGGCCGTTGGTGGCGGCCAGATCGCCCTGGGGCTTGGTGGCGGCGACGATCAGGAAGTAGACCGGCAGCAGGAAGTAGACGGCCAGGATGAACATCAGCGCCATGACCGCGCTGCGGCTGGCGAGGCTCTCGCGGGAGGCGGACCGGCGAGGGGCGGTCAGGTCGCTCACAGTCCGGCCCTCTTCGATGTCAGTCGCATGAACCCGAAGCTCAGGACGAAGGTGATGAGCGCGATGACCACGGAGATCGCCGCCGCCTGCTGGTAGTTGTTCCCCGAGGCCACCGCGTAGGCGAGCATGTTCGGAGTGAACGTGCTGGAGATGTTCGAGGAGATCTGGCGCAGCACGGCGGGCTCGGCGTAGAGCTGCAGGGTGCCGATGATGGAGAAGACCGTGGTCAGCACGATCGAGGGCGCGATGATGGGCACCTTGATCCGCCAGGCGATGGCCCAGTTGCTCGCGCCGTCCAGCTTCGCGGCCTCGTAGAGCTCCTGCGGGATGGCCTGCAGCGCCGAGAACATGATCAGCATGTTGTAGCCGGTCCACAGCCAGGTGGAGACGTTCGCCGTGGACCACAGCACCGCGCTCGGCCCGAGGAAGTCCGGGTGCAGGCCGAGGTGCCCGAGCAGGTCGACCACCGGGCTCAGCTGCGGCGAGTACAGGTAGGACCACATGATCGCGGCGATGACGCCCGGCACCGCGTAGGGCATGAACGCCGAGATCCGGAAGAACGCCTTGGCCTTCAGCAGCGGGGTGTCCAGCAGCAGCGCCATGATCAGGGCGACGAACAGCATGACGGGCACCTGCACGACACCGAAGAGCCCGATGCGCCCGATGCTGGACCAGAACTCGCTGTTCTGCAGCACCTGTCCGTACTGGTGGAAGCCTCCGAACGTCGTGTACGAGGTGCCGTACTGGCCGCCGGTGCGGCGCACGACCCGGAAGCTCTGCCACAGCGCGTAGCCCACCGGCACCAGGTAGAACAGCACGAACGGCAGGAAGAACGGTGTCACGAACGCGGCGATGGTCCCCGCCCGCGGGCCGCCGCCGGGGCGACGGCGGCGGGGACGGGGGACATCGGGTGCCGCGACCACGCGCTCGGCGCGGGTTTCGGTGTCGGTCATGCTGCGGTCACTTGCCCGCCTCGGCCGGGATGGCCAGGTCCTTCATGGACTTCAGCGCGGTGGCCTGGGCGGTGGACAGCGCGCCGGTCAGAGCGCCGTTGCCGGCCGCGGCCTTGGCCATCGCGTCCTGCAGGCTCAGGTTGACGGTCTTCTGGGTCGGGCCCCAGGCGAAGCTGGTGTCGATGTCCTTGGACGACTGGGCGAAGACGTCGAAGATCTTCTCGTTGTTGTAGTACGGCACGCCCTGGGAGAGCGCGGGCAGCTGCAGGCCCGCGGTGGCCGCGGGGTAGAGGCCGCCGAGCTTGTTCTCCAGCGCGAGCGCCTGCGGATCGGTGTTCAGCCAGGTGTTGAACTTCACCGACTCGTACAGGTGCTTGCTGCCCTTCATGAACGCGACCGTGGAACCGCCCCAGTCGCCGGACGCCGCGCTCGTGCTCCACGTGGGCATCGGCACGATCGACCACTTGCCGGCCTGGCTGGGCAGGTTGTCGCGGAACATGCTGTAGCCCCAGGCGGCGCCGACGTAGCTGGCGATCTGGTCCTTCTGGTACGCCGCGTACATCTGCGTGGAGCCGTTGGCGAGGTCGGTGCGCACCTCCTTGGCGTCGATCAGCTTCTGCCAGTAGTCGGCGACCTGCCTGCTCTGCACGGAGTCGACGGTGACCTGCCACTTGTCGTCGCTGTAGCCGTACATCTTGGCGCTGTTCTGCCACAGCAGGCCGTTGAACCACTCGGCGTTGTTCGGGTCGAAGAACGTCATGCTGAGGTTCTTGTCGGCCGTGTGCAGCTTCTGGGCGTCGGACGCGTACTCGTCCCACGTCTTGGGGACGGGCAGGTGGTACTTGGCGAAGATGTCGCTGCGCACGAAGAGCGCCATCGGCCCGGTGTCCTGCGGGAAGGCGAAGACGCCGGTGTTGCCGAAGCTCGCCTGCGACCAGGTCCAGGGCACGAACTTCGAGCGGGCGGCGGTGGCCGCGCTGCACTGCGAGGCGTCGACGAAGGCGTTCTGGGTGCGCAGGTTGGGCAGTTCGTCGTAGCCGACCTGGGCGAGGTCGGGGGCGCTTCCCGCCTTGAGGGCGTTGCCCAGGGTGCCGTACTGGTCGTTGGAGATGTTCTTCGTCCGGACCTGGATGTCCGGGTTCTGCTTGTTCCACAGAGCGACGACCTGGTCCATGCCCGGAACGGTGTTCCAGTACTGGAGGGTGACCTTGCCCTTCGCGGGCGCGCAGGAGGCCGCGGCCACGGAGCTGCCCGAGTGGCCGGACGACGACGAGCAGCCGGCGAGCACGGCGACGCTCGCCGCCGCGGTGAGCGCGGCGGCAAGGCGGACGTGCGAGGCGGTGTTTCTCATGACTTCCTTCCAGGGCGTCCAGCTCCAGTGCCGGACCGGTCGACGTTGACACCTCAAGGCGGGCTGCTCCTTGTGGGCCTGCTGGTTGGAATCACGTCCTCGGCGCCGGCTGGTGCGGACACGGGCGGCGCCGCACCGAGCGCCGAGCGCCGGGGAGCGGGCTGGTGAACCCGTTCCGTGAACGTTCACGGGAACGTTCACGGGCGCTCGTGAATTGCTCGGAAGTCTGCGCTCGGCCGCAGACGAATGTCAAGACATACGGGTCAATCCTGAGGCCGGAGACTCAGGCGGAACCGGCCAGCCGGAGCTCGGCGCGGACCTCGAGATCCTCGGGCGGCAGCGGATCGGCGCCGGTCAGCAGCCGTCCGACCTGCTCCACCGCCAGCGCGCCCAGCCGGCGCGTGTCGAGCGCGACGCTCGAGAGCGGGGGTTCCATGAGCGCGCCGAGCTGCAGCCCGTCGAAGCCGATCACCGCGAGATCGGCCGGCACCGCACGACCGAGCCGGCGCGCCTCCCGCAACGCCCCGATCGCGACGATGTCGTTGAACGTGAAGACCGCGGTGACCTCCGGATGGGCGGCGAGCAGGGCCCGCAGCCCTGCTCCCCCGCCGTCCGCGGACTGCCCGGCGCCGGCCACCCGGCCCGGGTCGATGCCGTGCGCGAGCGCGGCGGCGGTGAACCACTCGCGGCGCAGGCTGGGCTCGGCCCGGTTGTCGTGGTCGAGCATGCCGATCATGGTGTGGCCCCGCGCCACCAGGTGCGCGACGGCCGCGTGCACCCCGGCCTCGCCGTCGATCCGGATCGAGCTGAACCGGGCCATCCGGTGCTCGCGGCCGATCAGCACCATGGGCATGCCGCGGGTGTACCGGTCGAGCTCGTCCTCGGCGCAGCTGAAGTAGCCGACCACGCCGTCCACCTGCGAGCCGATCACCTGAAGGGTGCCGAGCTCCTCCTCCGGCCGGTCGGCGGTGTCGTAGACGACCACGTGCCAGCCGCGGGCGCGGGCGGACTCCAGCGCCGAGGCCGCGACCTCGGTGAAGAACGGGTTGCGCAGGTCGGGGATGACCAGGCCGATCGTGGTGGTGTCCTGGCGGACCAGACCACGGGCGAAGCGGCTCGGCCGGTAGCCCAGTTCGCGGGCGGCGTCGAGCACGCGCTGCTTGGTGGAGCGCTCGATCTCGTCCTTGCCGTTCAGCGCCCGCGAGACGGTCTGCCGCGAGACCCCGGCGGACCGGGCGACATCATGGATCGTGACTCTCCGGGACGAGTCCGGTCCCGACGACGACGCCATCACACACCTCCACTGCTCGCGGGCCGCGGAGGGGGCCCGCGTCGCCCGAGTATGCCGCAGGTTCTCCTCCGGGGCGGGTCGGCGCCGTCAGGCGTTCGCCTGCGCGCGGAGCGTCTGCCGGACTCCGGGGACCAGGGCCGCGGGCGCCGGGGGACGGTTGCGGCGGGAACGCGCCGAACCCGTCCGCTCGGCGCCGCGCCTCTTGACAGGCGCACGGCATCCGATGCTATCTGTTGCCCTGCGTTTGATCGTGTGCGCTTGCATCCTCCCTCGCGGTGGATGTTGAGCGCACTTGGTGTGGTCGAGCGCAGCTGGACGACAGTGAGCCGGGCGGGCTCCGGGACGTTCCGCAGACCCGCGTGCCGTGCCCCCTCCGCCGGGCCGGCGGTGCGGGAGCGTGGTGCGCCGAGCCGACGCCCGCTGCCTTCCCGCCCTCCGCATCCCGGTGCCGCCATCCCACCCTCTCGCGCCGTCAGGGCGCTGCGACGGAGGACACCACCCATGAGGAAACCGATCCGGGGCGCGCTCGCCGCGTTCGCCGGAGCACTGCTGCTCGCCACCGGAATCACCGCGGCCGACGGTCCGGCCGCACAGGCCGAGAGCGGCACCACGTCCGCCAAACCCGCGCTGGGCTGGAGCAGTTGGAGCTTCATCCGGCGCAACCCGACCGCGCAGAAGATCGAGGCGCAGGCGAAGGCCCTGAAGGACAGCGGGCTGGCGAAGGAGGGTTACGTCTACGCCAACGTCGACGACTTCTGGTACCGCTGCCCGGGCTCGCAGGGCCCGGACGTCGACCAGTACGGCCGCTGGGTCACCGACGAGACCGCTTTCCCGCCCCAGGGCGGTGAGAACGGCATCCAGGCGGTCGCGGACTATGTGCACTCCCTCGGCCTGAAGTTCGGCCTGTACGTCACGCCCGGCATCTCCAAGCAGGCCGTCGCGCGGAACACCGCCATCTAGGGAACGCCGTACCACGCCGACGACATCGCGACCACGGCCGACGAGGCGAACTACAACTGCGGCGGCATGGTCGGCATCGACTACGACAAGCCCGGCGCCCAGGACTTCGTCGACTCCTGGGCCGGCCAGTTCGCGGGCTGGGGCATCGACTACCTGAAGATCGACGGTGTCGGCACCCCCGACATCGGTGACGTCCGCGCCTGGTCGCAGGCGCTGAAGCAGACCGGGCGCCCGATCCACCTGGAGCTGTCGAACAACCTGGACATCCACAACACCGCCGCCTGGCAGCAGCTCTCCGACGGCTGGCGGACCGGCGGCGACATCGAGTGCTACTGCGGCCGCGACGGCAGCAGCTACCCGCTGACCTCGTGGTCCTCCATCACCTCCCGCTTCGACCAGGTCGCGGCCTGGGCCCCGTACGGCGGGCCCGCCGGCTACAACGACTACGACTCGCTGGAGGTCGGCAACGGCGCCGACGACGGGCTCACCCTCGACGAGCGCAGGACCCAGATGAGTCTCTGGTCGCTCGCCGCATCCCCGCTGATGCTCGGCACCGACCTGACCCACCTCGACCCGACCGACCTCGCCCTGCTGAAGAACGCCGACGTGCTCGGCGTCGACCAGGACGGCATCGACGCGCGGCGGATCTCCGACGACGCCGAAGGCCAGGTGTTCGCCAAGACCGAGCAGAACGGCGACGCGGTCGTCGGCCTGTTCAACACCGGCTCGGCGCCCCGAGAGGTCGCGACCACCGCCCAGGCGCTCGGCCTGCCCTCCTCCCGGGACTACGCGCTGACCGACCTGTGGAACCACGGCACCACCGAGTCGGCCGGCCGGATCGCGGCCGACGTCCCGCCGCACGGCGTGGTGCTCCTCCGCGTCCACCCGACCCGGCAGGTCGCCGGCGACGCCGCCCCGTCGGTGACACTGGCCCTGAACTGGGCGCCGGCCGCGAGCGACAGCACGACCCGGACCGTCACCGCGGTGCTCTCCGACAACGGCTCGCGTCCCGTCACGAACGCGGCTCTGGACCTGACCGGCCCGGACGGCGCGACCATCAGCACCACGTCACCGACACATGCGCGCACCCTCAAGCCGGGCGGCACTCTGTCGGCCACGTACACCGTCGCCCTCAAGCCGTCGGAGGACCTGTTCGCCACCAGCGCCTTCCGGGCGGCCGGTGCGTACCGCTTCGGTCCGGCGACGACGCACCTGACGGTCGGTGACACGATCACCGTCGACCACCCCGTCGGTGCGCCGTACCGGACGTTCGCCTCCACCACGGCGAGCTTCAGCCAGTCCGGCACGCGACTCGGCATCCGGGCACAGGGCGCCGACCTCTACACCCCCGTCGACGAGTACGGCACGATCTACCTGCCGGGCGCCGAACACGACGGCTCCACGACCACGGTGAAGATCGACTCCCAGGCGGACACCAACGTCTGGGCGAAGGCCGGGATCATGGTCCGCAACGACATCACCAAGGCCGGCGCGTCGCCCGGCTACCTGGCGCTGGTCGAGACGCCCGGCAACGGCTACCTCCTGGACTGGGACAGCGACGGCGACGGCCAGCTGGACTCCCAGGACTCCACCGGCACCGCCACCTACCCGTCATGGCTGAAGCTGGTCCGCCACGGCACCACCTACAGCGGCTACTACTCCACCGACGACGCCACCTGGAACCTCGTCGGCACCATCACCCTCCCCACCGCCGCGGCCACCCAGGACATGGGTCTGACCGCGACGTCGCACGCCGCGGGCACGACGGGTGAGACGGACTTCGACTCCTTCACCACCGACTGATCCCTCCCGCCCCGACCGGCGTCCGGCAGCCCGAGAGGGCAGCCGGGCGCCGGTCCTTCGTGCCGGGGAGACGCGGCCGCGGTGGCGGCTGTTCCCCTGCGGGGATCAGGGGCGGGCTCCGGGCGAAGGCGTGGCCGCCGCGCCTCTCTCGCCACTCGGGCTGGTGGCCCTGCCGGCGGCCGCCGAGGGTGTCGGAGCGGCGCGGGTCGGCGAAGGGGTCGCGCGGACCGGCGTGGGAGCGGCCGTCGGCGGGGCGAGCGGAGTCGCCGGGGCGGGACGCGGGGTGCCCGAGGCGGGCCACAGCACGACGGTCACCGTGACGATCGCGGCGGCCACCGCACCGGTCGCCGCCGCCCGGCGCAGTGCGCGCCGCCGGCCGGTGCGGCGGCGGATCCGTTCGAAGGTGCCGGGAGGCGCCGCCAGCCGCACATGGCCCTCCAGAAGGCGTGCGGCCAGCTCCTCGTCACCGGGCTCCTCCCAGTGCTCAATGCGTGTGATCACAACGTTCTCCCAGTACGGCACGCAGATACTCGCGGGCGGCGTGGAGATCGCCCCTGATGGTCCCTTCCTTGCGCTTGGTCAGGGACGCGATGTCCCTGACCGGCAGGTCGGCGAAGTAGTACAGCAGGACGACGGTCCGCAGCTTCTCGGGCATCGACTGCACGATCAGCCGCACCGGCACCGACGTCTCCGCGCCCGGCTCGCGCGGGGCCAGCCCGGCCTCGGTTCCGGCGCGGCGCAGCGCCCGGCGTTCACGGTCGGTCTTGCGCCAGTGGTCGCGCACCAGGTTGGCCGCCGTCACGTAGAGGAAGCCGCGCGGCTCCTCGACGTCGCTCCAGCGCAGCCACAGGCGGGCGAACGCCTCGGACGCGATCTCGTGGGCCGTTCCGTCGTCGTCGACCAGGCGGCGGCACCAGCCGGCGAGGTCGGCGTAGAGGGCGGCGAACAGCTCGGCGGCTGCCCGGTCCTTGGACGGGCTCAACGTGCTCCAGAGGAAGGGTTCGGTGGGGGGAAGGTCATCACAGCGGGGGACGTCACGGCGGCGTGACGGCGGTCAGCGACGCGAAGACGATCACATTGTCGAGGTAGCCGCTGCCGGTGCGCGGGCCGCCGCAGGTGATCAGGCGCACCTCGGGACGGTCGGTGTTCCCGTAGACGGCCTGGGTCGGGAACCGGTCCTTGGCGACGGTGCGCACCGCGTCCACCGTGAACGTGGTGGAGACGCCGTCGCGCAGACCGACGACGATGCGGGCTCCGGGCGTCAGCCGGGACAGTTTCAGGAAGACGCCGTCTCCGTAGCGCCCGACGGTGACGTGTCCCAGGAGGACCGAGGGCCCGATCTGGCCGGGTGTGGGCGAGCCCCGGTACCAGCCCGCCGGGGAGTGCGCCCTGACCGGTGGCACCTCGACGGTCCCGTCGGAGGCCAGGCCCAGACCCATCACCGGGGTGTCGACCGCGATGTCCGGGATCTGGAGGCGCACGGGTACCGAGCGGGCTGCCGGCCGGAGCGCCGCCGCGCCGGCGGACGGTCGCGAGCCGGCGTCCGGGGAGGGAAGGCGGGTCGTCCCGGCCGCCGCGGGTGCCGCGCTCGGCGCGCCACCGCACCCCGCGAGCAGACCGGTGAGACAGGCGGCCGCGACGAGGGTGCCGAGCGCGATCGGCCGGGACGTCCCCATGGGTCAGCCCCGGCCCTGGAGCCTGCGGCGCCGGAGCGCGAGCGCTCCCGCGCCGAGGACGAGCACGCCCGCCCCGGCCAGCGCGCCCGTCTCCGCCGCGTTCGACCCGGAAGCCGGCGTCGGCACGCCGGTGTCGGGGGCGCCCGAGGGCATCGTGCCGACCTGGTTGCCGCCGCGCGTCGTCGCGGTGGGCGAGGCGACGGGCGCCGGGGTGCTGGCGGAGCCGTTGGCGCTCGACGCGGTGGGGGCCGGCGTGCTGGCCGCGGCGGTGGCCGACGGCGTGGGTGCGGGCGTACCGCCGTCGGCGAAGGCCGTTCCGGCCCCGCCGGTGGCCAGCGCCGCGGCGCAGACCGCGGCGGCCACGATGGACCGTGCGCGCATGAGAACTCTCCTGTCCTTCGGCCCGGGGCCCCCTGTGGTGAGGACGCCGGGCTGCTTGCGGTGTGCAATCAGACGGAGAGACGAACCGCTCCCGGGCCGTGCTGTAAAGAGATGGCAAAGTCGCGATCATGCCCTGCCTGCGGGCCGCGTGCCGCGTGCCGCGTGCCGCGTGCCGCGAGGGGAAACGTCCGCTGCCGCCCCCGGGGTTCGTCCGGGGACGGCAGCGGGCAGGGTCGGACGGCGCGCGGTCAGGACACCGTGAGGTTCTGGGCCACCACGTTGCCGCCGAACGCGTTCACTCCGAAGCGGCCGCTGGTGTAGGTGGTGTCGGTCGCGTCGATGACGGGGTCGGTGGCGGAGCCGAGCCAGACACGGATGCGGGCGCCGTCCGTCCGGATCCTCAGATGGTAGGTGCGTCCCTCCGTGATCGGGGTGCTCTGGACGGCGATGTCCTTGCCGGGGCGCCACAGTTTGACGACGCCCGTCGTGTCGAGCGTGGCGGTGTAACCCGCGCCGTCGGCACCGGCGCGGAACGTCAGTCCGGTGGCCGCCCCGTTGGTCACCGAGACATCGCCCTGATAGGTGAAGTCGGAGCCCGTGCGGTCGCTGAGATAGAAGCCGTCACCGGAGGAACTGCCGCGCAGGCCGGCCGGAGTGACCGTCCACGTGCCGCTCACCGGGGTCCACGCCCCGGAGGCGAACGCCTGGAAGCCGCCGTCACCGACGTCGAGATTCTGCACTGTGGCCTGTCCGTTGAAGACGTTCGCACCGAAGCGACCGCTGGCGTAGGTGCTGTCGGTGGCGTCGATGACGGGAGTGGCCGCGTTGTCGAGATAGACGCGGATGCGTGTGCCGTCGGTGCGGACTGTGACGTGGTAGGCGCGGCTGCCGGTGATCGGCATGGCGTAGGTGGCGATGTCCTTGCCGGGGCGCCACAGTTTGACCACGCCGGACCTGTCCAGGGTGGCGGTGTAGCCCGCGCCTGAGGCGTTCGCGTGGAAGGTCAGGCCCGCGGCCTGGGCGGTGCCCAGAGTGATGTCGCCCTGGTAGACGGCGTCGCCGCCACTGGTGTTGCTCAGATAGAAACCGTCGCCGCCGGACGAGCCCTGCTTACCTCCACTGACGTCGCTCCACGCGCCGCCCGCGGCGTGCCACGGTCCGGAGAGATCGCTCTGCAGTGTCGACTGACCGGTCCCCCAGCTGGTGTTGAGCCGCGTGAAGGTCGCCGTGGTGAGCTTGACGCTGCCGCCGGTGGTGTAGAGGCGGATGCCCTGGCTGTCGGCCGAGGAGTCGAAGTTGACGGTGTCCGCCACCGAGTACAGGCCGTCGTCGGCGAAGATCTCCAACTGGCCGCGGTCGACGAGGAGGCGCATCGTCACCTTGCCGTTCCGGGGCTTGAGCGGATGCCCGTAGAGCGTCTGCGCGGCGGTGTCGTACAGAACGGTGCGGTCGGCCGAGCCGTCGGAACGGGCGTGCAGGTCGAATCCGAACTGCTTGGCGGTGGTGTTCTTGACGTCGAACTGCGCGGTGATCTCGTAGGTGTCGGCCTGGACGCCGGACAACAGGTTGCCCGACGCGGTGACCTTCTCGTTGGTCCAGGTCTGGGGCGAGGTGGCCAGCGAGGCCAGGGAGCTCACGGGGGTGCGCGTGATGCGGGGGCCGTCCGGCGTGCTGACCAGGCCGAGGTCGACGGGGAAGGAGGCGTCACCGGTCCAGGTGCTGCCCTGGTTGCCGCGCTGCCAGCCCATCTGGACGGTCGCGCCGTCCGGGGTGTCGGTGAACGTCTCCGCGGCGTAGAAGTCGCCGTTGACCATCGTCTGCGGAGTGCTCTGATCGGTGGTGAAGGTCGTTCCGTCGAAGTCGCCCACGACGTACTGGCTGGAGGCGGTGGTCAGGATCCACTTCTGCCGCGAGGTGTCACCGTCCAGCGGCAGCGGGAAGAGGTCGGGGCACTCGAACAGCCAGGGGGCGTGATACCGGCTGGCGAAGGTCCAGTCGGTCAGGTTGGTCGACGTGTAGACGCTGACGCCGTTGCCGCCCTCGTCGGACCAGAAGACCATCACCCAGCGGTGACGTGCCGCGTCCCAGGTCACCTTGGGGTCGCGGCTGGTCACGCCGTCCGGCACCGTGACGACCTTGCGGCCCTTGTCGTAGGCCTGGAAGCTCTGCCCGTTGTCGTTGCTGTAGTAGACGCTGACGCCGTCGGTGTTGGAGAAGACGACGATGGGGTCGAGTGAATCGGTCTTCAGCCCCGAGGTGTTGTCCCGGTCGACGACTCCCCCGCCGGAGAAGAGCGTGCCGGGCTGCACTCCGGGCTCCATGGCGATCGGCTTCTGCGTCCAGTGCACCAGGTCGGTGCTCGTGGCGTGGCCCCAGTGCATCGTGTCCCAGGCCAGACCGTGCGGATTGTGCTGGTAGAAGAAGTGGTACTCCCCGTTCGCGTACACCAGGCCGTTCGGGTCGTTCATCCACCCGGACTGCGAACTGAAGTGGAACTGACCGCGGAACGGCTCGCTGTAGGTGGTGGGGGCGTACGGGAACTCGGGATAGTCCCATGCCGTCCCCGCCGCCGCGGGCGTTGCGGGCAGAAAGACCGTCAGACTGGCCGCGAGGGCGACCAGGAGAACCCAGATCCGGCGGGCTCTTCGACGCATTGCACCTCACCATTTTCGACTCGATGAATCGTGAGACCGAGTGTCATCGATGACACATGCCATCGATGACATGCGTGGGCGAGACCCGGCTGAGATCAGATCGTGGGGCCGCCGTGCGCAGCCCGTCAACACGTCGTCACCGAATTTCTGGGGCCGCGCCCGACGGGGATCACGGTGCGGCCAGTGAGTCCACGTCATCCATGACAGCGTCGACCTGGTGCGCCCAGGGCGGGTTCGGACCGGCGACGGAGCAGGTCAGAGCGGCCACACGGGCGGCGTACCGGCAGGCGTCGGCCACGTCGTCGAGCGTCGCCCCGTCCAGCCGGCCGCCCAGCAGTCCGCGGACGCCGAGCCGGTGCAGCAGTCCGGAGGTGAACGAGTCCCCGGCGCCGACCGTGTCGACGACGTCGACGGCCACGCCCGGTATCGTCGCCCGCGCGCCGTCCAGGGAGACCACGGCACCGTCGGCACCCCGGGTGACCACCACCAGGCGGGCCCCGGCACGATGCAAGTCCGCACAGGCGGCGCCCAGTTCGGACGACGGACGCAGTTCGCGCAGGTCGTCCTCGCTCAGCCGCAGGATGTCCGCGAGCGCGCACCACCCCGGCAGTCGCCGCCGGTAGTGCTCCGCGTCCACCAGTGACGTGCGGATGTTGGGGTCGATGCTGACGGTGGCGCGATCGCGGGCGGCCGCGAGGAAGTCCTCCACCGCCGCACCGCCGGGGTCGAGCGTCAGGGCCAGCGACCCGGAGTGCACGCACGCCGACCGTCCCACACCGGCCGCGGCCAGCTCGGCGCCGGTCCACTGCCAGTCGGCAGTGCCCCGGGCGTGAAAGGTGTACGCGGCCTGGCCCTCGGGGTCGATGTCGGCGATGGCCAGGGTGCTGGGTTCACGGGCGGCCACCGCGTCGGACAGGTCGACCCCCGAGCTCAGCAGGTGCGCGCGGATCCGCCGGCCGAACAGGTCGCCGGACACCCGGGCGAGCAGCCGGGAGGGTGTGCCCAGCCGGGCCAGCCCGACCGCGGTGTTCGCCGGGCCGCCGCCGGGCAGCATGCGCAACGTCAATCCCGCTTCTCCGTCGTCCTGTTCGGCGAGGAGGTCGGCGACACATTCCCCGAGCACGGTGACCTGCGGTGATGCTTGCATGACGGTTCTCCTCCGGGCGTAAGGGCGGCACAGGCGGCGCAGACCGCGTGCCGTCGTGTTACGAACTCGTGATCAGCGTGGGGCATTGACGCTGCCGGAGCGGGACTCCATCATCTCTCGGAGCCGGGTGTCAACGATAACAGTGTCATCGATGACACCCATTGACCCCTCGTCACGGCCCGTCTGTCGCACCGGGAGAACCCATGTTCCGCAGATCTCGTCCGTTCGTCGCCGCCGGCCTCACCTGCCTCGCCCTGACCCTGGCCGCGTGCGGTTCCGGTTCGGGCTCGGGCTCGTCCTCCTCCAACGGCGGGAAGATCAAGGTCGGGCTGATCACGAAGACCGACACCAACCCGTACTTCGTGAAGATGAAGCAGGGCGCCGAGCAGGCCGCCAAGAGCGAGGGTGTCTCGCTGATGACGGCCGCCGGCAAGTTCGACGGCGACAACAGCGGGCAGGTGACCGCGCTGGAGAACATGGTCGCCGCCGGCGTCAAGGGCGTGCTCATCACGCCGAGCGACTCCAAGGCCATCGTGCCCGCGATCCAGAAGGCCCGTGCCAAGGGCGTGCTGGTGATCGCGCTGGACACGCCGCTGGAACCGCAGAGCGCCGCCGACGCCCTGTTCGCCACCGACAACGAGAAGGCCGGCGAGCTGATCGGCGCGTACGCCAAGGCCGCCATGGCGGGCAGGCAGGCGAAGATCGCCACCATGGACCTGGCGCCGGGGGTCTCGGTCGGCGTCCAACGGCACAACGGGTTCGTCAAGGGCTTCGGCGTCTCCGACTCCGACCCCTCGATCGTCTGCTCCCAGGACACCGGGGGCGACCAGGCGAAGGGTCAGGCCGCCATGGAGACCTGCCTGCAGAAGTCACCCGACATCAACCTCGTCTACGCCATCAACGAGCCGGCGGCGCTGGGCGCCTACACCGCGATCAAGGCCAAGGGCCGCGAGAAGGACGTCATGATCGTCGCGATCGACGGCGGCTGCAGCGGCGTCCAGGCGGTCAAGGACGGCAGGATCGCGGCCACGGCGCAGCAGTACCCGCTGAAGATGGCCGCCGACGGCGTCAAGGCGGTGGCCGCGTACGGGAAGACCGGCACGAAGGCGAGTGGATACACCGACACCGGTGTCAACCTCATCACCGACCATCCGCAGACGGGCATCGACGCCAAGGACACCGGCTTCGGCCTGCAGAACTGCTGGGGCTGAGCACCGGCCCGTCCTCCTTCGACCCCTTCGTACAAGGAAGCTGATGACTGCCTCCACCACGCCCCTGATCCGAGCGAAGGAGCCGGCGATCGCGCGCCGGCTGTTCAGCGCGCCGGCGGCGGGTCCGTTCGCCGCTCTGGTCCTCGCCTCGGTGTTCTTCTCCCTGTCCACCGACCAGTTCCTGTCCGGCGGGAACTTCTCGCTGATCCTTCAGCAGGTCATGGTGGTCGGCACCCTCGCCATCGGCCAGACGCTCATCATCCTGACCGCGGGTATCGACCTGTCCTGCGGCGCCGTCATGGCCTTCGGCAGCATTCTGCTGGCCAAGCTCGCGGTGGACTCGGGCCTGCCGCCCCTCGTGGCCATCGCGATCGGGATCCTGGTCTGCGGCGGATTCGGGCTGGTCAACGGCCTGCTGGTCCGGCTCGTGCCGCTGCCGCCGTTCATCGTCACCCTGGGCATGCTCAACATCGCGTTCGCGCTGACCCACATCTACTCCGACGAGCAGACGGTCACCGGGCTGCCGGGCCCGCTCACCGCGCTGGGCAGGACCTTCCCGCTCGGCAGGACGGACGTGACCTACGGGTCGCTCGTCACGGTCGCGCTCTTCCTCGTCTTCGCCTACGCGCTCAACGGCACCGGGTGGGGACGGCACGTCTACGCGCTCGGCAACAGCGCGGAGAGCGCGCGCCTGAGCGGTATCCGGGTCACCCGCCTGACCGTCGGCGTCTACGCGGTGGCCGGGCTCGTCTACGGCGTGGCCGCGCTGCTGCTGGTGTCACGGACCGGCGTCGGCGACCCGCAGGCCGGACAGACGGAGAACCTCGACAGCATCACCGCGGTCGTGCTCGGAGGCACCAGTCTGTTCGGTGGACGCGGCACGGTCCTCGGCACGTTCGTCGGCGTGCTCATCGTCGGGGTCTTCCGCAACGGCCTGCAGCTCATGGGCGTCTCATCCGTCTACCAGACGCTCGTCACCGGCGTCCTGGTGATTCTCGCGGTCACCGTCGACCAGCTCTCACGGAAGAGGACACGATGAACGACTCCGCGGCCGCGGGACCGGCCGGCCAGCAGCCTCCGAAGCGCCAGGACGACGAACACCCGGGGGCCGGCAGGACCTCCGCCGAGCCGGCGGAACCTCAGGTCACGCCGGTGCTCAGCGCCCGCGGGCTGGTCAAGCGCTACGGCCATGTCACCGCGATCGACGGCGCCGACTTCGACCTGCTGCCGGGCGAGGTCCTGGCGGTCATCGGCGACAACGGCGCGGGCAAGACCAGCCTGATCAAGGCGCTGACCGGCGCACTCGTCCCCGACGAGGGAGAGATCCGGCTGCACGGCGAGCCGATCAGGTTCGCGGGCCCGCTGGACGCCAGGCAGCACGGTATCGAGACGGTCTACCAGGACCTGGCCGTCGCGCCCTCGATGGACATCGCGGCCAACATGTTCCTGGGGCGCGAGATCCGCAGGGCCGGCCCGCTCGGCACGGTGTTCCGGATGCTCGACAAGAAGGCCATGCGGCGGGAGTCCGCCGAGTACATGTCCGAGCTCGGGATCAGGCTGGGCTCGATCGGCCAGACCGTCGAGACCCTGTCGGGCGGGCAGCGCCAAGCCGTCGCGGTCGCCCGGGCGGTGGCCTGGGCCCGCAGTGTCGTGGTGATGGACGAGCCGACCGCCGCGCTCGGCGTCAAGGAGTCCGCGCAGGTACTGGATCTCATCCGTCGCGTACGCGACAAAGGTGTACCGGTGATCCTGATCAGCCACAATATGCCGCATGTCTTCGAGATCGCCGACCGCATCCACGTCCACCGCCTCGGCCGGCGCGCGGCCCTGATCGATCCGCGCGACTACACCATGCCGGAGGTGGTGGCCATCATGACCGGCGCACTCAGCGTCACAGCCGACGGCGGTACCGTCGTCGCGGACGACGACGCCGCAGCCGCCGCAGGCGTGCGGCGGAGTTGACCCAGCCCCCCACGTGCACCACGGGCCCGGCGCGTGCCCGCGCGCCGGGCCCGAGACCGTAACGCAGAAAGGTGGTCCATGAGGCCCCTCCGCCGCCCCACGCTCGCCGATGTCGCCCGCGAGGTGGGCGTCAGCGCCAAGACGGTTTCCCGGGTCCTCAACGAGGACGGCCCCAGCTCCGCGGAGACACGCAAGCGAGTGCTGGCCGCCGTCGAGAAACTCGGCTTCCAGCCGAACCTGATGGCGCGCAGCACCCGTACGGGCGGAGCCGACACGACCGTCGGCCTGGTGGTGCCCGATCTCAGCAACCCCTTCTTCGGCGCTGTGGCGGCCGGAATCGAGGAGGTCGTCCACGAGACCGGGCTGATGCTGCTCATGGGTTCCTCCGAGGACGACGCGGACCGCGAAGCCACCCTGACCCGGACGTTCATGGCCCGCCGGGTGAGCGTGCTGATGGTGGTGCCCTCGGTGGGCGCCGACCATGCGCACCTGAAGGCGCCGCGCGCCGCCGGTATGCCGGTCATCTTCATCGACCGCCCCGGCAACGGCCTGACCAGCGACACCGTGGTCAGTTCCAACCGCTCCGGCGCGCGGGAGGGAGTGGCTCACCTCATCGCCGCCGGCCACCGCAGGATCGGCTTCGTCGGCGACGTGCCGGCCGCGCTCTACACCCGGCGGGAGCGCCTGGCCGGCTACCGGGACGCGCTGGTGAGCGCCTCTCTGCCGTACAGCCGGCAGCTGGTGACGGACGCCCACCATCCCGCGGAGGCGGCGGAACAGACCGCGCGGCTGCTCGAACTCAAGGACCCGCCCAGCGCGTTGCTGACGGGAAACAACTTCATGACCATCGGCGTGGTCAGCGAACTGGCCCGTCGCGGGCGGAGGGACGTGGCCGTCGTCGCCTTCGACGACGTGCCGATGGCCGAGACGCTGCAGCCCGCTCTCACCGTCATCGCCCAGGACCCGAAGGCGATGGGCCAGTCGGCGGGCAAGACCGCCCTCGATCGTCTCCGGGGTGACCGTTCCCGCGCACGGACGGTGATCGTGCCCACCACGCTGATCCCCCGCGGCTCGGGAGAACTGCCCAGCCCCGCACGTGCCGGCTCCCGCGGCCGTTCGCCCACCGAGCACGCGTAGGAGGGCCACGGCCGGCTCCCCGAGTGTCGCAACCGAAGCCGCACCGC
Organism: Actinacidiphila acidipaludis; assembly: GCF_019890725.1. GTDB lineage: Bacteria > Actinomycetota > Actinomycetes > Streptomycetales > Streptomycetaceae > Actinacidiphila > Actinacidiphila acidipaludis. Next base: position 59,456 of record NZ_JAINZZ010000025.1, on the reverse strand, counting down.
CGTGTCAGACCGTGCCCGTAGGGTGAGAGGCGGCCGAAGGGGCCCACGGTCGAGGGAGCCAGGGATGACGCGGTATCTGATCTCGTTCGATGACGGCGCGATGACGTTCCCCGAGGAGGATCTGCCCGAGGTGGACAAAGCCGCGCACGCCGTGCTGCGGGAGGCGAAGGACGCCGGGGTGTGGGTCTTCGGCGGCGGGCTGCAGAGCCAGCGGGCGAGCGTCGTGGCCACCGACGGGACCGTCGCCGACGGCCCGTTCCCGGAGACCAAGGCGGTCATCGGCGGGTTCTCGATCATCGATGTGCCCTCACGCGAGGACGCGCTGAAATGGGCCGCCAAGTTCGCTGCCGCCTGCCGCTGCGCCCAGGAGGTCCGGGAGATCATGCACGACCCGGCCGCCTGACCCATGAGCGAGCCGACCACCAATCCCGGCGAGGGTTTCCACCCGCATCTCGGCGGTGCCGCAGGGCAGTCGGGGACTCCCCTGCGGAGCCGGCTGCACCACATCCGCGCTGACGCGCTCGACGCGGGCACGGCCCAGACCGAGGGCATGCGCAGGTTCGCCGCCGTCAGCGGGAGGACCACCGGGTCGGAGAAGCTGTGGATGGGCCAGACCCATGTCGCGCCGTCCACGTCCTCCTCCGACCACCACCACGGCGAGTCCGAGACCGCCATCTACGTGGTCAGCGGCCACCCGGAGTTCGTCTTCCTCGACGGATCCGGGCCTCGGCCGCAAGAGGTGCGGCTGCGCACCGGGCCCGGCGACTACGTCTTCGTCCCGCCGTTCGTACCGCACCGCGAGGAGAATCCGGATCCCTCCGAGGAGGCCGTGGTCGTCATCGCCCGCAGCACCCAGGAAGCGATCGTGGTGAACCTCCCGCGTCTATACGTGCTGGGCCAGGAGGACGGCTGACGGCGGAGCGCCCCGCCGGGCGGTCATGCGTGAAGCTCGCCACCGGGCGCTGGTGATCCCCGTCGCGGGCTTCCGGCACCGCTTCCGACCCCCAGGAGGCGGGTGGGACGGGTCCGGGGAGCGGCAGGTCAGCGGTCCGCGGTTCAGCGGACGACCGAGGGGCACTCGCCGGGTGAGCCGGAGACATCCGCGCCGGGTCGCACGCGTCCGCACTCACGGCCGCTGACCAGCACCGTCGCACCCGGCTCGGTGACCCGCACCATCGCCCAACGATCACCGCACGGGAGAGCACCTCATGCGCGCAACCCTCATGTACGGCGCCGGTGACGTCCGCGTCGAGAAGGTCCCCGACTCCGTCATCAAGCAGCCCACCGACGCCCTGGTGCGTGTCACCGCGGCCTGTATCTGCGGCAGCGACCTGTGGCCCTACGCGTCGATGAAGCCCGAGGACGGTCCGGCCCGCGTGGGCCATGAGTTCCTCGGCGTCGTCGAGGCCACCGGCCCGGAGGTGACCACCGTCAAGCCCGGCGATCTGGTGGTCGCCCCGTTCGCCATCTCGGACAACACGTGCGAGTTCTGCCGCGAGGGCCTCCACACGTCCTGCTCGAATCCGCAAGCCGGGTTCTGGGACGGCGAGGCGGAGGAGGGCGGTCAGGCCCAAGCGGTCCGCGTCCCGCTGGCCGACGGCACCCTCGTCAAGCTCCCCGTCGCCGCGGACTCCGCGCTCATCCCGTCCCTGCTGACGCTCTCCGACGTCTTCGGCACCGGCTACCACGCCGCCGTCGTGGGCGGCGTGAACGAGCGCACCCGCGTCACGGTGATCGGGGACGGCGCCGTGGGCCTGCTCGCGGTGCTGTCCGCCCAACGCCTGGGCGCGGAGCAGATCATCCTCATGGGCCGCCACCCGGCACGCACCGACCTCGGCCGCGCCTTCGGCGCCACCGACGTCGTCTCCGCCCGCGGCGAGGAGGGCGTCGCCGCGGTTCGCGCGCTGACCGGCGGCCACGGCGCCCACGTCGTTATCGAGGCCGTCGGCACCATGCCCGCTTACGAGCAGGCCTGCGGCATCGTGCGCCCCGGTGGCGTGATCAGCCGGGTCGGCGCCCCGCAGTACGAGGAAGCGCCGGTCGGCTTCGGCAGCCTGTTCCGCCACAACATCCGGCTGGCCGGCGGACCCGCACCGGTCCGCGCCTACATCGAGGAACTCATGCCCGGGATCCTCGACGGCACCATGGAGCCCGGCAGGGTCTTCGACGCCGTCACCGACCTCGACGGCGTCCCTGCCGGCTACCAGGACATGGCCGACCGCAGGAGCCTGAAGGTCCTGGTCAAGCCCTGACACGAGGAGTGCCGGCGTCGGGCTGACGCCGACCCCCGGCCGCCCCGCCGGCGAGATCGCGGGCTCGACGTGCGGGTGCGCGCGCGACGGCGCACGATCGTTAGATGAGCGCGACACCACGACCCCCGTACGACGGCCCGGCCGTCGTCGTCATCGGCACCGAGGAGATCCCGGTCCACGCCCGGCTGAGGGTGACGATGTGCACCCGGCTCGGCGAGGAGTGGGCCGGTGTGGTGAGCCCCGACCGGGGTACCGACCACTTCTGGCAGCTGTGGGACGGCGTCGAGCCGGCGACCCTGCGCACCGAACACGGTGAGTCGGCGTTCCGCCTGGAAGAAGGAACGCGGGTCGACAAGGACGACCCGAGCATCGCGATCGACGGCCAGGGCCGCCCGCCGTTCTAGGCCCCGGCCCGCGCCTCAGTCCGCGGCCTGCCCGGTCCCGGTGACGGGCACCGGTGATGCGGGGTGCCGGCGACGGACCAGCGCCGTGACGGCGAGCGCGCCGACCGCGGCCAGGCAGAGCCAGGCGAAGAGGTCTCCGATCCGGTCGTAGACCGTGGTGGTGCCGCGCGTCGGCACATACGCCACCATGGTCTGCCGGTCGGTCGTGAAGGAGTCCGTCGAGGCGAGGACCCGGCCCTTGTCGTCGTACGCCGTCGAGACGCCGTCCGCGTCCTGGCGCACCACCGCGTAGCCTCCCTCGATGGCCCGCAGGCTCGCCTTCATGGTGTGCGCGCCCCCGTAGGCCTTCCAGTCGTGGGAGGGGACGAGCATGATGTCGGTCCTGGTCCGCATCATGGCGGGGAAGTCGGCGTCGTAGCAGATGACGTCGGCGAGGCGGCCGTACGGGGTGTCGGCGACGGGTACGCGGCCGTCGCCGGGGGTGAACTTCTCCGAGCCGGGGATGGGGTGGGCCTTCTGGTAGGTCCACAGCACCTTTCCGCGGGGGTCGACGAGGACGGCCTCGTCCTTGCCGTAGGCCGGGCCGGTCGTGCTGTAGACGCGCAGCCCGACCTCCAGATAGATGCCTGAGCTGCGGGCCTGGTCCTGCGCTTCGGCGATGGCGGCGGTCTCGTGGGACTCCTGCGTCTTCACGGCCTCCTCCGGCCAGACCACGATCTTCGCCCCAGCCGCGGCCTCCCGCCGGGTGGAGGCCAGCAGGTCGTTCTCGACGGCGGTCATCGCCGGCTGCACCGCCGGGGCGGGGGCGGCGGCGACACCCGCCGATCCGCCGCTGATCCGCCCGAGCGCGGTGGTGAGTTGGGCGGTCACGGCTCGGCCGGGGCTGATCCCGGCGACCCTGACGGTCGTCACCGAGGCCGGGCTGAACGCGAGACGGGCGCCGCCCGCGAGCACCACGGCCGTCACCAGCGCCCCGTAGGCCAAGCCGGGACGCCACGAGGGCCGTTCCCAGATCCGGTTGACGGTACTGGCGAAGTACGCGATCAGGAATCCGATCCCCCAGGAGCCGGTGACCGAGACGACCTGCAGGAGCGGCAGGTCACCGTACTGGGTGACGGCCAGCGAACCGTAGGCCGTGCCGAACGGCGACACCACGCCGATCAGGAACTCGGCGCCCGCGACGGCCGACGGAAAGACGCAGGCCGCCAGTGCGGGCCGCAGCCGGCCGGCCAGCAGTCCGTCGGCCAGGAACGGCAGGGTCTGCACGGCGGCCAGCGCGGCCGCGCCCACCGCGGTCACCGGGCCGAGGCCGATCGCCGACTCCTGGATCCAGAAGAAGGCGGCGGCGATGTGCGCCGCCCAGATCCCCAGGGCTCCGGTCGCCACGCGACTCAGACGGGTGTAGCGCAGCAGGAGCACCGGGAAGATCCACGCCGCGGCGGCGATGTCCCAGCGACCGCCCACCGCGAACAGCATCGTGCCCGTGCCGAGCAGCAGGAGCAGTGGCCGGACGGCGGGTGCCGGCCGTCCCGGGCCGTCGGGCGGATTGCCGGCGGTCGTCGTGTCGCGTCGCGCTGCTGCCGTCGGACTGGCCTGTGCACCAAGGGCGTTGGGGAGTCTGGTCATGCGGAGGACGCTAGGAGCGCGCAGGCACGAGGCGCCTCGGCCGAGGTGCCGATCCTCCCGGCTGCCGCGCAACTATCGATGCGCGCCTGACGGACGATCCGTCACGCCCTCTCTTCCTCTAGCGTGACGACGGAGATGACCGCTGCGACGGATGCCGCGCCACGAGCCGTGCGGCAATGGATGGCCGACCGGCCGCGACTGACGGATGTCGCCCTGGGCGGGGGCGTCACGCTCCTCGACGTGACCACGGTGCTGGACCGCTCCCCGGCGCCGGGCGCCTGGGGGGTGGTGCTGTGGGGCACGCAGACCGTTCCGCTGCTGTGGCGGCGGACGCGTCCCTGCGCCGTGCTGGCGGCGATGACCGCCCTCTACGCGGTCTTCCAGGCGCTCAGCCCGATTCCCGGCCGGATACCCGGGCCGTTCCTGCTCATGATCGGCGTGTACGGCGTCGCCCGGTACGCGACGGCCTCGGCCGGTCTGCCGGCAACGGTGCTGTGTCTCGCGTCCACCAGTTGCGCCGACGCCCTCACCGGGCACTGGCAGAGCCCCCGCCCCGGCTCGCTGGAGCCGATCAGCACCACCACGTTCGTCTTCTTCTTCACCCTGGCCTGGATCCTGGGATACGGCAGGCGCCGGATCGACGCCGACGCCGCACGACTGCGGGACCTCAATCGGCGTCTGCGGGCCGAACAGGAGCGCAACGCCCGGCAGGCGGTGCTGACCGAACGGGCCCGCATCGCCCGGGACCTGCACGATGTGGTCGCCCACCATGTCAGCGCCATCGCCCTGTTGGCGCGGGCGGCCGAGGAAGGCACGCCGGACGGCGTCCCCTGCGCCGGTCAGGCCGCCGCCGTCGCGGAAGCAAGGAAGAGCGTCGGCCTGATCGCACGGACCGCCGACACCGCGCTCGTCGAGATGCGCCGCCTCCTCGGACTGCTGTCGTTCCGCGAGCAGGAACTCGCGCCCGAACCGTCCCTGTCCCCGGACCATCTCGAACCGCTCATCGGCGCGGCGACGGCGGCGGGCTGCCGGGTGACGTACGTGTCGGACCTCGGGGCCGGGACCGGGGTGTCCACCGGCCTGCTGGTCTCGGGTTACCGGATCGTCCAGGAAGCACTGACCAACGCGGTCAAGCACGCCGGGCCCGTCGGCGTGCGGGTCTTCGTGCGCGGGGACGGCACTCACCTCACGATCGAGGTCGAGAACGACCCGGCGCCGCCCGGCCATCGGGCCGTCCCCGGCAGCGGCCGGGGACTCGTCGGCATGCGCGAACGGGTGGCGGCGTTCGACGGCATACTGCGGACCGGACCGCGCGAGGACGGTGGCTGGCGTGTGCGCGCCGTGATGTTCGCGCGGGCCTCCCGACCGGCGGAGGAGAGCCAGAAGCCATGACCGTACGGGTACTTCTCGCCGACGATCAGGAGATGGTCCGCACCGCGCTCCGGCTGGTCGTCGAGCGCCGTGCCGACCTGTCGGTCGTCGGCGAGGCGGCCGACGGGGAGCAGGCCGTCGCCCGGGCTGTCGAACTCCGGCCGGACGTCGTGCTCATGGACGTCCGGATGCCCGGCGTGACCGGGGTCGAGGCAACGCGGCGCCTCACCACCGGCTGGCCCGGGCCCGGACCGGCTCCGCGCGTCCTCGTCCTCACCACGTTCGACCTGGACGAGTACGTGCACGCCGCGCTGCGCGCCGGGGCGGTCGGGTTCCTGCTGAAGAACAGCCCTCCGGACCGACTCGCCGACGCGATCCGCACGGCGGCGGGCGGACAGCCGGTACTCGCGCCGAGCGTCACGCGCCGCCTCATCGACACCGTCACGGCGCTGCCCGCCGCCCTGCTGCCCACCGCCCCCGGGCGGGGCGAGGGGGAATCCCTGGACGGGTCGGGCGGCCCGGACGACCCGGGTCCGCTGAGCGCCCTGACCGAACGCGAGCTCCAGGTCCTCGTCCTTCTCGCCCGCGGCATGTCCAACGCCGCCATCGCCGCGGCTCTCGGCCTCACCGAGGCGAACGTCAAGAGCCGCGTCAACCGCATCCTCACCCGTCTGGGCCTGGAGAACCGCGTCCAGGCCGCGATGCTCGCCCACCGGGCGGGACTTGTGGGGCACGCATGATGGGAGACGACATCCGGCGCGGCGATCCAGGACCGACAGCGCCGGTAGTCCGTCGGCTGCGTCATGACCGCCGAATTTCCACGGACGGCCGTGCGGACCGTTCGCCCAGCTCCACGTGGTGGTCGGCATTCCGCGCGTTTCCTCCACTGTGGGTGGCCGCTGAGGTGCCGGTGTGACGCACCGGGATCCAACTGGCACCTGGCCCGCCAAGCCGGGCCAACCGTAGTTCACGCGCCGGTGGGGGTCGGTCGGGCGCGCTGCACACTATATGCCGATTCCGTCATGTAGCCTGGGATCATGACCGCCGTCCAGCGCGAGATCTATCGGCATCTTCGAGACTTCGCTGCACACTTCACCCCGCCTCCTCCCTTCAGCCCTCACGTTGAAATCAGCGAGGGTCAGATCATCATGATGATGAGTCCTGCCGGCCGTCATGATCTTGCGGCGCTGCGAATTGAGCGCCAGCTTCAACCCCAGCTTGCAGACGGCATCGTGGCTACCACCTCAGGAGACATCGAGGAAGCCGACCTAGGACAGTTGCGCCGTCCCGACGTACTCGTCCTACCCGAAGCCGCGATGGACACCGACGACGCGATCAGCCCCCGGGCTCTGCAGCTCGCCGTCGAGATCGTGTCTACGTCGAACCCGGAGAACGACTACGAAAGCAAACTGCACCATTACCCGCGACTGGGGATTCCGCACTACCTGATCGTCGACCCCCGCAACGGCACCTGTGTGCACTACTGGGCGATCTCGGAGGGTGGCGAGACACCCGCCTACGAGGCCCGGGTCCCCTACCGCTTCGGCGACAAGATCCCGATCGGGGACTGGATCATCGACACGAGCGAGCTGCCCCGCTATGAACAAGGCGTCCAGTGAGTCCCGGTGAGCTGATCCGAGCCCGCCGCACCGAGCTGGGGATCTCGCAGGCGCAACTCGCCGAGCGGGCTGGTACCGGGCAGGCTTTCGTCTCTCGGGTCGAGTCCGGCAAAACCGCTCCCACTTTGTCGGTACTCCGCCGCCTCGCCGCTGCCCTTGGCTGCGACCTCACTCTTGGACTCACGCCCCGAGCTGGCTCACACTGCCCTGGCGGACAACCCTGAATCCCCCTGCCCGGGCTCGTGCCACGTCGGGGGTTGGAGGTGTCGTCCACCTACTCGTACGTCAACGGGACTCCCTGCCCTGGACTTTCCGAATGGCCCCACTGATTAGTCGTCAGGGAAAGCGGGTGCCGATAATCGCGGCATGGCTGCGATCGTCGCCGCGGGCGCGTTCTTGATGACGCTGATCGGCGGGATCGTCGCGCAGCGCGTCGGCGACCGCCGCCACCTCGTTCTGGGGCTGGCCGCTGGGCTGATGCTCGGCTGAGCGTTCTCAGTGAACTCCGAGCCGCCGGAACGGCCGAGGGATAGGCTCGGCCGCGTGCCGAAGAGGAGTGCGGGTGACGCCTGGCTGAACCGCCTGTGGGCGGTGGTGTGCGCCTGTGCCGGTATCTTCCTGTGCATGTGGGCACTGTCGTGGTTCAAGGCGAGCGTGCTCCATGAGGACCTGCAGAACCACTGTGCCGTACACACGGCAAGCTTCCCGTTCGAGAAGTCCTGCACGCACGCGAACGGCACGGTCGAGGGGGCCAACAGCGCGCTGTTCGACGGTATTTTCTTCGGCTCGATGACCACGGCTGCGGTCACCCTGACAGCCGCGCTGACGATCGAGGCCAGCCTGAGGAAGCAGTCCCGGGGCGCAATCGGGGTGTGATCGCCGATCATGCGGCAACGGCCCGTCGCACTGAATGCGCATGCCGGTCAGCCTGTGGGCAGGCCGACCTGGTCGCGTTCGAGTACAGAACGCAACTCCGAGAAGACCTGTACGGCGGCCGGTCCTGAGGGACCGCCCAGGACGTCTGCGATCAGCTCGGCCAGTGTTGTGGTGAAGGTCGCCTCCGCCGCCTCGACGAGTTGCAGGCCTTCGGCGGTCAGGTCCAGCAGTGATGAGCGGCGATCCGATGGATTGGTTCGCCGTGTGACCCATGCCTGCCTCTCCAGGCGGTCGATGCCCTTGCTGGTCGCGCCGATCCCGATGGCGAACTCGGTGGCGAGGTCCGCGACCCGTGACCCCGGGTGGTCGCGCAGGAAGCGCAGGAACTCGAACTGCGAAGTGACGATCCCGTGCCGCTCACGAAGGCGGTCGTTCAGCGCGTTGTAGAGGCGTGTCTCGCAGCGGACGAGATCGGCGAAGAAACCCGGGAGGTCGATCGGGCCACGGCTTGACTTAGATGCCATGGCATATATCGTAACCTAAATGCCTAGGCATATAGTTCCTGGGCATGCACTCGCGATGGAGGAGACAATGAGCCGGCAGCAGCGCGCGGAGATCGACGCGATGGTCCGACGGCCCCAGCCGGAGGCCCCTCGGTCGGTGGAGGAGATCCGCGCCGGGTTCAGGGCGATGATGGGGAACATGATCGTCCCGGCCGGGATCCGCACCCGGACTGCCACGCTCGGCGATCGCCCCGCGGTGCTCGTCGAGCCGGTCGACACTCCGAAGGCCGGGACGATCCTCTACTTCCACGGCGCTCTTACGTGGTCGGTTCACCGGAGACGGCGATGTCGCTGACGGGGAACCTGGTGACGAAAACAGGGTTCAGGGCGTTCTCCCTGGATTACCGGCTCGCCCCTGAGCATCCGTTCCCGGCCGCGATCGAGGACGGACTGAGCGCCTACCGCGCCCTTCTCGACAGCGGCGAAGAACCTTCGGCGATCGCGTTCGCCGGGGACTCCGCCGGCGGCGGTCTCACCGTCACCACCTGCCTCGCCGCGCGCGACGCCGGCCTGCCGATGCCCGCCGCAATCGTGGCGTTCTCCCCCGGGCTCGACATGACCCGGACGGGCGAGAGCATGGACACCAAGGCGGGCATCGACCCGTTCTTCACGCGTGAGGGCCTGGAAAACACCGGGACCATGTACCTTGCGGGGCAGGATCCGCATCAGCCCATGCTCAGCCCCGCCACCCTCGCCGACCTGACCGGCTTCCCTCCGATGCTTCTGCAGGCGGGCACCAACGAAATACTCCTGGACGACTCCACACGCATGGCCACGCGCGCGAGGGAAGCCGGAGTGGACGTCATCCTGGACATCACCGCTGACGTTCCCCATGTCTTCCAGGCGTTCGCCGGCTTCCTGGACGAAGCCGACGAGGCACTGGACCGCGCCGCTCTCTTTCTCGGCCAGCACATCCGCGCCAGGGCCACGGCACGCACGTCGGCAGGCTGAAAGCCCGCAGGCGGTCTCCTACGGACCACGGTCCGAACCCCAGACCCTGGCTCGCTGTTCCTATCCTTGGCGGCTACCTCTTCGGCCGGACGAACTGCCCTGACTGCGCCGCGGATTTCTCGCCAGGAAAGGCTGGATGGCGGGCCAGTGGAGAGCCCGGGCCAGCCGTATCCAGCCGCGGGTCTCAACCGGTCCGCTCTGGGCGCTGCGAGGCTCGCAGTAGCCCCAAGGCGACCATCAGCAGCACGAACCCCACGGCATAGGCCAAGCCCCGTGGGCGTGGGCTGAGAATGGCCCAGCCGACCAGTTGCACGGCGAGGTTCGCCGAGAACAGGACCTCCGCGTACCCCCACAACCGGGGCCGGAACGTCCTCTTGCCCATCCATGAAGGCAGCCAGCTCGACCTGATGGCGGCAACCCCGGCCACGACCCCGAGCAGCGACAGCGCACCGAGGGGGCCCACCAAATACCACACCACGTACCCCCTGCGCGCGCTTCACACGGTCGTATCGAACGCCGCCATCATGGCATCCGTCGCACTCGCTCTTGCGACCGCCGTGATGTTCGGTTCGCGGTGACGGGTTGTGGTGGACTGCCCAGCAGCGCCGCTTGGACCGCGGGTTCACAGGCGAAGGCCGTGGGATCCGAAGCAGCCATAGCCCAACCAACTCGGCGCTTTTCAGGATCGCGTGGCGTTGAACGCAGCCTGGCGGCGCAATCCCCATGCCCTGAGCCGGCCGCTCAGGAAGATGCCGACACCGATGGAGACCGCGAGCAGCACCGAAGAGGGCCCGACGCCAAGGGATACCGAGCGATGCCCGGTTGCCTGCGAGAGACCGAACATGACCAGCATCAGGGTCACCGTTGTTCCCGCGAGGAAGACCGCGAGTTCGGCCCACCACATACCCCGCGTCGGCAGCGTCGTCACAGCCCTGTTGTACACCCCGCCGGCCAGTGAGCCGATACCACCTCGACCGAACCCGGCGAGGCGGTCACGTCCCGGGCCTTGATGAACGTGGGCGGACTTCCCAGGCCGGCCGGTGGAGTTGATCGTTGTGAACGACGATGTCGGCGTGGTCGGCGGGGCGGGCTGTGGCGAAGTAGAGCTGTTGGGCCGGGATGTAGCGGTCGCGCCAGGACCGTTCGATGGCGGCCGTGTCGGTGGTGGATCCGGCCGGCGCTGTCCCCCGGTCCTTGGCACGGTCAACCGTCTGCTCGAAGGGGACGGACACGAAGATGCGCAGGTCCCACCGGTCGATGAGTTCTGAGCGCAGGAGGAAGACGCCGTCGAAGAGCAGGACGGCGTCCGCGGGGGCGGCCGTGGCAGGCGAGGACGACGGGGTGTCGGTGTCCGCGTCGTAGACCGTGTGTTGAACCCTTCGGTCTCCACCTGGGCCGAGCGGATCGAGCAGGACCCGGCACAGTGCGGCGCGGTCGTGGGCGTCGAAGTAGCAGCCTTCGGCCGAGTACTTGCCGCGTCGGTAGCGCCGCGCCCGGGGGAAGAGGAAGTCGTCGATGGTCGCGCGGATGACGTGGCAGTCCTGCGCGCGCAGGGCGACGGCGAGTTCGTCCGCCAGCGTGGTCTTGCCGGCGGCGGGCGGCCCGTCGATGGCGACCCTCAGCGGGTGAGCGGCCCTGACGGACCTGATCGCCTCGGCAAGCCGGCTGATGAGCTCGTCGCGGGTGCCCTGATCCATCGGTGCCCCTCTCACGCCTCCGGGGGGTACGCCCTTCGCGTCCGACCGAGGCCGCTCCGCAGGCCTTGAGCATTGCTCCCCGGCAGGTCAGGCCTGGTTAGGTGCCTCGTGCTCGCCGCTCGTTGCGGCCCGGACGGGCGTGACGTGCCGCTCCCCCCATTTTCGCAGCGCACGCAGCACGGGGAGCAGTTCGCGGCCGACATCGGTCAGCAGATACTCGTCCCGCGGCGGACGGTCGCTGTAGCGGCGGCGCTCGATGACTCCCGCGGCCTCCAGCTTGCGCAGCCGCAGGGCGAGCGTCTCCCGCGGGGCGCCGGTGTTGATCTGGATGTCCTTGAACCGGCGGACGTCGAACCCGAGCTCCCGGACGACGAGCAGGCTCCAGCGTTCCCCGACGACGTCGAGCGCGTCGGCGATGGAGCAGACCCGGGGAGTCACGCGATCAGTCGATTCGTATTCCGGACTCACCCGGTCATGCTACCTCTCCGGCTCTCGGCCCCGCCGCTCGCCGACGGCACACCGCCGGCCCACCGCCGGCGCCCAGGAACGAGCCACCGGCGGGTTAGTTCGCTTTTCGGACTGACCTTGGGTAGCGTGGCCGGTAGCGGTGAGTTCGAAAATCGTACTTACTCATCACCGCTGGTCGCCCCCGTGAGCGACCGAACCCCGTCGAGATGGGACCTGCCATGACCTGGATCGCATCGTCACCGCAAGAGCGCCGGGCGCAGCTCGGACGTTTCGTACTGGGCACCGGCAACATCGGCGGAGTCTCGACGCAGACCGGCCCGGGTCTCGGGCTGTCCGACGCCGAGGGCCTCCGCCTGATCGACCGTGCCGTCGCCGAGGGCTTCGCGGTCATCGACACCGCCGACATCTACACCGGAGGCAACAGCGAACGGGTGGTCGGCGTGTGGAACGCGGCGCACCCGGACTCCGGCATGCTCGTCCAGAGCAAGACGGGCTTCACGAGCGGCGGCCCCGACCTGTCCCCCGAGCGTGTGGAACGCCAACTCCAGCACAGCATCGACACCCTCGGGCGGGTCGATCTCTACTTCGCGCACACCGTCGACCCGAAGACGCCGTGGTCCGAGTCGCTCCCGGTGTTCAGCGCGGCGGTGGAGAGCGGTCGCATCCGGGCGTACGGCCTGTCGAACGTCGACCGGGCCGCGCTCGAGTCCGCCCTGGAGACCGCCGATCGCCTCGGTCTCGTACGCCCCGAGCTGATCCAGAACTCGTACTCGCTGATCGTCCGCGACGACGACCTGACCGTCCTGCCGATCGTGCAGGCGGAGGGGCTGGCGTACTCCCCGTACTCGCCGCTGGCGAACGGCATTCTCGCGGGCCGCTACAGCCGCGGCGAACAGCCGGAGAAGGGAAGCCGGGCCAGCACCGGGCGCCGGACCGACGAATTCCTGGGCGACCCGGGGCTGATGGCACGGGTGGCGGAGTTTGATCGGCTCGCGGCGGACAACGGCGTCACACCGGCCGGCCTGGCGCTGGCCTGGCTGGTCAATCACCCTGTGGTGGCCGCTCCGGTCATCGGCGTCAGCAAGGAGTCGCAGTGGCAGGGAGTCCACGAGGCCCAAAGCCTCCCGTGGACGGCCGAACTCGCCGCACGGCTCGACGAGCTCTTCCCGGCGGGGACGGCCTGACCGCCTGAACTCCCTGGAGAACCTGAACTCCCTGGAGAAAACGCCTGAAATTCCCCGGAAAGGGGCGACATTTACCAGGCGACGGGCAGCCCCTCCACGCCGTAGACGTTCGCGCCGTCGCCGTGGAAGGTCAACTCGTCGGCCGGGACGGCCAGGCGCAGCTCCGGGAAGCGGTGGAAGAGCGCGGGCAGGGCGAGTTGGAGTTCCAGCCGCGCGAGGTGCTGGCCCGGGCACTGGTGGGTTCCGAACCCGAAGGCCATGTGCTGGACCGGCTCGCGGGTGAGGTCCAGCCGGTCGGCGCCGTCGGGCACCAGCCGCGGGTCGCGGTTGGCCGTGAGCAGCGAGACCAGGACCCGCTCGCCTGCCTTGACCGGCCACTCGCCGATCGTGATGTCCTCGTTGGCCACGCGCGGGAACACGCCGGAGATGCTCAGATACCGCAGCAGCTCCTCCACGGCGTCGGCGGTGGAGACGCTCTCGTCGAGCAGCAGGGCACGCTGGTCGGGCCTTTCCAGCAGCGCCAGCGCGCCCAGGGCGATCATCGCCGCGGTCGTCTCGTGGCCGGCGACCACCAGAGCGCTGGTCAGACCGACGATCTCGGCGTCGCCGATGTCCCCGCTGCGTCCTTCCATCAGCTCGGTGATCAGGCCGTCGGTGGGGTGGCGGCGGATCTCGGCGACGAGATCCTTCATGTAGGCGCCGAATTTGCCCAGGTGGGCGAAGTACTCGGCCGGGGAGCTGGCGAAGTTCACGACCCCCGCGCTGAGACTGTGGAAGTCCTGATGCATCGAGGCGGGCACGCCCAGCAGTTCGCCGATCACGATCGAGGGCACGGCGACGGCGTAGGCGGCGACGAGGTCGACACCCGGACCGGCCGCCTCCATGACGTCCAGCCGCTCGGCGAGGACCTTGTCCACCAGCGGGCCGAGCGTCCGGATCCGCTTGGGGGCGAAGGCCGCGGCCATCATGCGGCGCAGCCGGATGTGTTCGGCGCCGTGGTGGTCCGGCGGGAAGCCGGGCATGAACGTCCTGGGTTCGCCGGCGGGCAGGGGAAGGTGGCCGTACTGCAGGCGGGTGTCGCCGAGGGCGGCCCTGACGTCGGCGTACCGGGACAGGATCACGGTGTCCGCTTCGCCGAACCGCGGTTCGTAGACCGGTACCCGGGTCGGCTCCTCCTGCCGGGCCATGTGCGTGAGCCGCTGCGACGGATCGAACGGGCATCCCGGCTGCCGGTCGGTGACGACGAAGCCGCGGGTGAGTCGTTCGGTCATGAGCCAGTCCTCGGGTGTGTGGTGTGACGGTGCCGCGCACGGGATCTCCGACCCGGTGAAGGGATCCCGAAAGGTCCTTGCGCAGTCAAGCATCGCGGGATGCGGCCGTCAAACCGCCGGTCAGGGCGTCGAGTGAGCTGCTGACACCGACCCCCAGGGCACGGATCGCGATGGACTCACGGCTGCCCGGCGATGCACCTCTCGTTGCAGCGGGGGCCGCGTCGGCCATGGCGACGCGGCCCGATCTCGGTCAGCGCCCCCGGACCTGAACGCCCGCCCGGAAGACCGCCTCGATCGCGAACAGCGCGGCGGGGTCGGCCACCGGATTGCCGTGAACGGCGAGGATGTCGGCGTCGGCGCCGGGTGCGATCTGGCCCTTGCGGCCCTCCACCCGGCATGCCCGCGCGGCCACACTGGTCACGGCCGTCAGCGCCTCCAGCGGGGTCATGCCGGCGAAACCCTGGAGATCACGCACCCCGTGCGGAAGCACGTCGTGGGGCTTGAAGGGGGCTATGCCGGCGTCCGAGCCGACGACGACGTCCGCCCCCAGCGCGCGCAGTTCGGTCCAGGCCTTGCGCATGGTCTCGACGTGCTTGAGCAGGTCCCCGTGGGGCTGCACAGCCTTGCCGGGGTCGGAGCCGACCGTCAGGCTGACGAAGCTGCCGCTGTCGGCGACGGTCTTGAGCAGACCCTCGTCGGGCCCGGCGCCGTCGCTGGTCAGGAACGTGAGGTGCTCCAGGCTGTCCACGCCCGCTTCGACGGCGTCCTGGACCGCCTGCACGCCGTGGACGTGCGCGGCGACCGGCAGACCGAGGCCGTGGGCCTCGTCCACCACGACGCGCAGGTCCGCCAGGCTGTACTGCGAGACGTGCGGCGGCACCGAGTCGGGTGTCATGTGGCCACCGCTCGCCATGATCTTGATGACACGGCACCCCCGTGCGTGGCGCTCCCGCACCGCGGCACGCAGCGCCTCGGCGCCCTCGACCTCGCCGCCGAGGAAGTGGCAGTGGCCACCGTGCACGGTCAGCGGCGGCCCGGCCGGGAGAATCTCGGGGCCCAGCTCGGGCCGGCCGGCAAGTTCCTCGACCAGCTTCAGCGACAGGAAGTCACGGTCGCCGAGGTCGCGCAGGGTGGTGATGCCGGCGTCCAGGGCGGACCTGGCCGCGTCGCGCATGTGCGCCAGCAAGGTCTCGTCGTCCATGGCGGCGAGCGAGGCGACGGGGTCGGGTCCGGCGTCGAACGCCAGATGCACGTGCGTGTCGATGAGGCCGGGGAGCAGGCACGCCTCCGTACCGAAGTCGACGAGCGCGGTGCCGTCGGCGGGAAGCGCTCCCTCCCGGTCCACGCGCACGATCCGGTCACCGGCGACGTACACCGTCGCGGGGTCGGACAGGCTGAACCCGTCGAACATCGAGCCCGCATGCAGGGCCAGGGTCTTCATCGTGTGGTCCTCCCAGGTGGCACACCGTTGAGCGTCGGTCCACCACGACTCTACATAATTGCTTTGTCAAGCAATTAACCTAGGGCTCCGCACGGGTCTGGCTCTGCCCCCGGCGGCCGGGGGCAGAGCGCGTCGTCGGTCAACGGCCCGCCGCAGAGGGCGTCGAACCGCTCGGTGCGCCTCAGCCCGCCTTCGGCAGACCGATGACGACCGGCCCGAGGGTGCGTGCCGCGGTCGCGGGCGTGGCGGTGACCGGCGCGAACGGCAGCGTCGGCGCGCCGTCCCGCTCGATGAGGTACGCGTGGCCGGCCCGCAGCGGGACGGTGAACCGGGAGGCGGACGTCGGGGCGACGACCGTGCGGCCGTTCGCGACCACCTCGACGCTCTGGCCGGGCCAGGGGTTGCGCACCTGCTGTGCGACGTTCGCGCCGGCCTCGATCGCGACCGTCACCGGCACGCCGTCCCGGACCTGCACGTCGACCTTGCTCCGGTGCTGGATGAACACCGTGGCGTCGGCGTTCCAGCCGGTGGGCAGCGCCGGTGCGACGCGCAGCAGGCCGTCGTAGTCCTGGACGAGCGCGTCCTGCAGCGCCGTGGTCACGACCGCGCCCTGCTCGGCGTACGGCTCCTGGTAGGTGGCGCCGAAGGACGCCAGGCCCGACGGGCGCTGCTGGTAGGTCTCGGTGAGGTCGACCAGTTCCTTCGCCATGTCGTCGCCGAAACCGAGCCGGGCCGCGTCGATGGGGTCGAAGCTCCAGTCGTTGTGCTCGACGAAGGGGCGATCGGCGAAGGTGCGCTTGGCCAGGTCCGACAGCGGGCCGCTGTCGCCGATCACTCCGTAGGGCCACACCGGTTCGAGGCCGAGATTCTCCTCGTTGTGGGTCTTCGCGGCCTGCTGGAACGACTGGCCGATCACGTCCTGCCCGGTGCTGTCGGCTGCGGGGTCGAGCTGCTGGGTCATGGTCGCGGCGTCGGTGCGGGGGTACGGCAGGATCTTCGGCAGCGCCGCGCTCAGCGCGGTCACGAGGTCCTGGTCGCGATGGAGCAGTCGCGCGGCCTGGATCACGTCGGGGAAGACCGCGGTCATCGCCGTGATGTCGGTGGTGGGATCGCTGACGTCCCACTGGGTCTCGTGCGCGTTGGACGGGCTGGTGTGCAGGTGTCCGTCCGCGCCGGTCGTCGCGTACGCGAGCATGAACCTGGCCCAGTCGGCCATGAGCGGGTAGTTCTGCCGCAGGAACTCCCGGTCGTCCGTGGCCTGGTAGGTCTGCCAGACGAACAGCGCGACCTCCGCGCCCGTGGACAGCGTCCTCGCGTTGTAGTTGGCCGGCCCCTGGGAGCTGCAGTTCAGATACGGTTTGGCGCCCCACTGGCCGTTGGCGAGGTGCACCTGGACGCCGACGCCGTTGAACCGCATGGTCTCCGGTGTGCACGCGCCGGCCGAGCCGGGGAACTCGCCGGCCGTCCAGGCGAGGGTCTCCGGCAGGGCGTCGCGGTACAGGGCGAAGTAGCCGTCGTTGTTGGCGTACGCGCCGGCGCCCATGTCGGCCGTGACCAGCATCCTGAGGTTCCAGCCCCAGTACGACGCCGGATCCCAGGAATGCGTGTCGCCGGAGGAGTCGAACAGGTCGGCGACACCCGCCTGCGAGCCCGGGCGCACGGTGCCGCGCTCCGCTGCTTGGGCGAACAGGCTGATCGTCCGCAGGTTCGCCAGGTACTGCGCCGAACCGTCCGGCGAGGACAGCCCCATCATCCCGACGCCGCCCCAGTACTCGTGCCACCAGGCCGCGGTCCGGGCGAGGACGGAGGAACCGCCGCTGCCGGCCAGCAGCCGCTGGGCGGTGGCCGTCGCGTCGCCGCCGGTCCACTGCGGCGACGCGACGACGACGCGGAAGGAACCGTTCGGTCTGGGCCTGACGCTCACCTGCACGGTCAGCGGGTCGACGACGTCGGCGCGCACGTCGCGCCCGGACGCGGTGATGGCGGCGAGGGCGCCGAACGTCCGGCCGCTGGCGCCCGGTTGTGCGTTGTCCTGCCAGGTCTGGGCGAGTGTGCCGATGGAGGCGCCGGCCGACGCGGTCGGTGTGCGGGGCTGCCACAGACGCAACCGCGCCGTCTGCGCGGTGTCCGGATCGGCTCCGGTGACGTCGACGACGAGTTCGTCGGTGTCGGCGCGTACGTAGGTGGTCGCCGTCATGCCACCGCCGGACTGGACGAACGTGCCGTCGTAGAGGTCGAGGCGGCCCCGGTAGTCGGGGGCGCTGGTCAGCTTGGCCAGTCCCGGCACGACGACCTGGCCGGGCGACAGCCGGTCGGGCAGGGTGTCCGCCCGGTTCAGCTGGACGGTCAGGCCGTTCTCGTCCCACACCCCGGCGCCGAGGTCGCCGTTGCCCAGGGGCATCGCCTGGGCGGACGCCGTGTTGGGCCGGCCGAGGACCACATCGGAGCTGTGCACCATGGCGGGGACGTCGACGTGGAAGGAGCCGTCGCGCCACGCCGTGGTCGCCGCCGCGCTCGCGCCGGCCGCCGGGGACTGCCCCAGCAGCGCCACCGCCAGGGAGTAGACGAGCAGCAACGTCGAGGAGGACCGCCGGATTCTCCAACCACCTTGGGCCATGCGAGGGCTCCGCTCATGGGTTGCTCATGGCTGACAGGACGGCAACGCGAGGGCGATGTCGCAGCAGCAGGGAAGCATCAGACATCGGATGGGTCAAGGGAAAATCGCCCCGCAGTTCGGGAAGGGTGCCGCGTTCACGCCAGATAGATCGGGGGTTTCGTCGCGTCTGGCGTGCCGTCATGGCTGGTCAGACACGGAAGCGCGGGGCCGCGCGATTCACCATGCCCGGTACGGCGCTGTGCGGCATCGACACCACCACAGGACTCACCGCGTATCGCAGGTAACCCCAGATTCATCGGATGAATCTGTTGACGTGACGGCATATCACCCGTAGAACGTGGGATTCGACCGCCGAGGACAAGGCACGTTGCCCCAGATCCCGCGAAGGAGTCACTCGTGCACGCGAAATTGACCAGATGTCTGCTGCCGGTTCTGCTCTCCCTCGGGCTGGCAGCCGGCGTCTCTCCCGCGACGGCCTCGCCGCCCCCCGTGCCTCCGCCCGACGCAGCCGCGCAGGTCTCGCCCACACCGCCGATGGGCTGGAGCAGCTGGAGCGCACTGCGCGAAGGCGGCAGCCTGACCGAGGACGGCATCAAGGCGCAGGCACGCGTGATGCACGACAAGCTGCAGCGGTACGGCTACCGGTACATCAACATCGACGCCGGCTGGTCCGACCACCTGGACGCGTACGGGCGCGACACCTGGGACACCACCCGCTTCCCCGACGGCATCCCGGCGCTCGCCGCCTATCTGCACGGTCTCGGCCTCAAGCTCGGCATCTATCTGACACCGGGCGTTCCGATCGAGGCGTACCAGAAGAACCTGCCGATCCAGGGGACCCCGTACCACATCCAGGACATCGCCGATCCCACGCAGCCCGGCAACACGAACAACGACAACTACCGCATCGACTTCAGCAAGCCGGGCGCGCAGGAGTACGTGCAGAGCTACGCCGACCTGTTCGCCTCCTGGGGCGTCGACTACATCAAGATGGACTTCGTCGGTCCCGGCGGCGGCGTGGTCCCCGGCGACCAGCGCCCGGACATGCAGGCGTGGCACCAGGCCATCGTCGCCACCGGCCGCCCGATGCACCTGGAACTGTCGAACTCGCTCAGCATGGCCGACGCCGCCACCTGGGAGGCCACCAGCAACGGCTGGCGCACCGGCGGGGACATCGAGTGCTACTGCGGCGTCAACGGATCGAGCACCCCGCTGACCAGCTGGCAGAAGGTGTCGGGCAGGTTCGACCAGGTCGCGGCCTGGCAACCGTACGGCGGCCCAGGCGCGTTCAACGACTACGACTCGATAGAGGTCGGCAACGGCGACGACGACGGGCTGTCGCCCGACGAGCGCCAGACCCAGCTGAGCCTGTGGTCGCTGGCCGCCTCCCCGCTGCTCCTCGGCACGGACCTGACCAGGCTCGACGCCGCCGACCTCGCGCTGCTGACGAACCGCGACGTGATCGCGGTCGACCAGGACGCCGTCAACGCGTCGCGGGTGAGCAGTACCGCGACCACGCAGGTCTTCGCCAAGCCGGAGCCGAACGGCGACGTCGTCGTCGGGCTGTTCAACACCGGGACCGCCGCGCAGACCGTCTCGGTGGACCCGGGCGCCACCGGCCTGCCGCCGTCCTCCGCGTACCGGCTCGACAACCTGTGGACCCACCAGGTCACCCGGTCCTCGGGCAGCGCCGTCGCCGCCTCCGTCCCCGCTCACGGCGTGGCCCTGTTCCGGGTGCGCCCGTGGGCCGCGGACAGGGCCCCGGCCCGTCCGCAGACCGGGCTCGCGGTGACCGCTGCCCCCACTCTGATGACCGGTCAGGACACCACGGCCACAGCCGACTTCACCAACTGGGGTACCACGGCCGCGACCCAGGTCCACGTCGCCCTGGCGGTTCCGCAGGGCTGGGCCGCCGCCCCCCTGTCGCCCACGTCGTTCGCCTCCGTCGCGCCCGGTGAGACGGTCCACGCCACCTACCGTGTCACCGCGCCCGCCTCCGTCGACCGGCTCTTTCCGACGGTCCGGCTCGACGGCACCGCCGGGTTCCGCTGGAAGAACGGCAACGGCGCCGACTCCACCGGGTCGGCCGCCGGGCACACGTCCCTCCTCCTCGGCGCGCCCGTCGGGACCCCCTTCCGCACCTTCGGCTCCACGCCGGAACCGGCGAACTTCTCGCAGGTCGGCAGCGCACTGAGCATCCGCGCGGCAGGCTCCGACGTCTACGGCTCGAAGAACGAGTACGGCGCCGTCTACGTCCCCGGCGCCGAGCACGACGGCTCCACGACCACGGTGCGCGTCACCTGGCAGCAGTACCAGAACTCCGGGGCCAAGACCGGGATCATCGTGCGCAACGACGTCACCCGCGCGGCCGACTCGCCCGGCTTCGTGACCGTGGGAGTGAGCGCCAAGAAGGGCTACTTCATGCAGTGGGACGCCAACGGCGACGGCCGGCTCGACTCCGGCACCGCCGCCAACGGCTCCGGCGTCGGCAAGCCCGTTCTGCCCAGCTGGATCCGGCTGGTCAGGTCCGGCACCTCCTACACGGGCTACTACTCCACCGACGGCGCCACCTGGACCGCGCTGAGCACGGCGAACGTCCCCTCCGCAGCGGCCACTCAGGACGTCGGGGTCTTCGGCACGGCCCGCAACCCGGGCTACCCGAGCCAGGACGACTTCGACAGCTTCTCCACCAGCGCCGGCTGACTCCTCCGGCTGCGATGTCGTGGGGTGGCGCACCGCCGCGGTGTGCCACCCCGCACCCTCGCACAGCTTCTCCGGTGGCGGCCGGCGTTCCACGACGCGGCCCGAAACTCCTGCAGTGAGCGCGCTTGTCATCCGATGAATAGCCGTCGTGCACACCTCGTGGCGCCGTCATTCCTGCGCTTTTCATTGACGGTACATGCCAAAGGTCGTAGGTTTCCCCCGCGATTCCCCGACCTCTGGAGGAGGATGACCGTGTCCCGACATCGACTGGTACCGGCTCTCGCGGCGCTTGCCCTCGCCGCGGGAGCCCTGGTCGCGGCCGTACCCGCGAACGCCGCATCGCGGGCGGACGCGGACACGGCGTCCGACGTCTACGTGGCGCCGAGCGGTGACGACCATGCGAGCGGCGACGCCCGGCACCCGGTGCGCACCCCGCAGCGGGCCCAGCAACTGGTACGGGCGCGCGACGGCCACCTGACCGGCGACCTCACCGTGCACCTGGCCGCCGGAACCTACCGGCTGTCCGCGCCGCTCACCCTCGACGCACGCGACTCCGGTTCCGGCGGCCACCGGGTGGTCTGGCAGGGCACCGGGGCCTCCGTGATCAGCGGCGGCCGCCAGGTCACCGGCTGGCACCAGGTCCCCGGCCGCCCCGGCCTGTGGTCCGCGCACGCACCCCAAGGACTCACCGACACCCGCCAGTTGTACGTCGACGGGGTACGCGCCGACCGCGCCGCGGGTGAGGTCCCGGTCACCCTGACCAGGACCGCCACCGGGTACACCGCGTCCGGCGACACCCTCGCCCGTTGGCCCGACATCGCCGGCGCCGAGTTCGTGTACACCAGCGGCGAGGCCCTGTGGAACGTGCAGCGCGACGGACTCGGGCAGTGGACACAGCCCCGCTGCGACATCGCCTCCGCTTCCGGCACGACGGTCACCATGGTCCAGCCCTGCTGGGACAACTCCAACAAGCGGGTGGAGTTCCCCGACATCCCCGGCCGCACGGTCAGCATGGTGGGCCCCGGCTCCCTGACCAACGGCGGCCACGCCACGTACATCGAGAACGCCCGCGAACTGCTGGACACCCCGGGCGAGTGGTACCTGGACCGCGGTGCGCACACCGTCTACTACATGCCGCGCCCCGGCGAGGACCTGCACCGGGCCGACGTGGAGGCGCCGGCGCTGGAGAAACTCGTCGACGGCCGCGGCACGGCCGCCGCGCCCGTTCACGACATCGCCTTCCGCGGACTGCAGTTCAGCTACGCGACCTGGCTCACGCCGTCCTCGCCCGAGGGGTTCTCGGAGATCCAGGCCGGCTACACCATCTCCGGCCCGACCGGATACGCCACCGAGGGCCTGTGCGGTTTCGTGGAAGGCGGCGCATGCCCGTTCGGCGCGTGGACCAAGGAACCCGGCAACGTCGCCGTCTCGCACGGGCGCCACGTCGACTTCTCCCAGGACGCGTTCGTCCATCTCGGCGCTGCCGGGTTGGAACTGGCCGACGGCACCCAGGACTCCCAGGTCAGCGGCAGCGTCTTCACCGACATCTCCGGCAACGGCGTGGAGATCGGCGGCGTCGGCGACGCCCTGCCCGGCGACGACGGCGACGTCACCCGCGACGTGCAGGTGCTGGACAACCACCTCTACGCCCTGCCACGGGAGTTCACCGGCGGCGTGCCCATCGTCAACGGCTACACGCAGCACGACCTGATCTCCCACAACCAGATCGACCACGTCGGCTACTCGGGCATCTCCATGGGCTGGGGCGGCTGGCCCGACAAGATCGGTTCCCCCGCGACCCCGAACGACAGCCACGACAACGCTGTGAGCGACAACCTCATCACCGACTACATGCAGGGCCTGGACGACGGCGGCGGCATCTACACCCAGGGGCTGACCGGCACCTCGATGACCGACGGGGAGAAGGTGACCGGAAACGTCATCCACACCCAGTTCGGCCTCGGCAAGAGCGTCTACACCGACAACGGCTGCACCTACGAGACGGTCTCCGGCAACGTCCTGTACGGCGCCTCGTACGCCAACGTCGCCAGCCGCCACACCGACTACCGCGACGCGCTCGGCAACAACGACCCCACCCTGGTCTCCGGCAACTGGTGGGAGCAGGGCGACGCCGACAGCTCCAACAAGGGCCTCGTCACACAGGGGAACCACATCATCGCCTCGCCCGCGGACGCCCCCGCTGACGTCGTGGCGAACGCGGGGCTCGAACCCGCCTACCGCTGGCTGCTCGGTGAGCGGTACGGCGCCCTGTCCGTACCCGCCGCTCCCACCCGCGTCGGCACCTCGACCGGCGTGGACGGAACCCTGCTCGTGACGTTCAACCCGGTCTGGGCGGACGGCGGTTCACCGGTCACCGCGTACCGCGCCACGGCCGTCGACCCCGCCGGGCACGTCGCGGCGACCGCCACCGTGCCGGCCGCGGAGTTCGGCGCCTCGGCGCTCGCCACGCTCACCGGACTGACCGACGGCACCGCGTACCAGGTCACCGTGACGGCGCTCAACTCCCAGGGCAGCAGCGCCCCCTCGCTTCCGTCAGCCCCTCTCGCCCCGATCGCCGGCAGCGTCCTTCCGGCGGCACCCAGCGGGGTCAAGCTGCACACCCAGGCGACGGCCGCCACCGTCTCGTGGACCCCGCCGGCCTCCGTCGGCGACTCGCACGTGACCGGCTACCGGATCGTGCTGACCGACCCGTCCGGCACGGCCAGGACGGTCCAGGTCAGCGGACGGGACGCCCTGGTGACGCAGCCCTCCGCCAAGGGCATGTTCCGGGTCCTCGGCGACCTGACGCCCGGCACCTCCTACACGGTGACGGTGGCCGCGGTCACCGGCACCGGGACCGGTCCCACCGCCACCGCGAAGGGCAGCACCCCGGCGGCGTAGGCGGGTGGTCATGCGGGGCCCGGCGGCTGTTGGCCGGGCCCCGCATGACCACCCCGTCCCGGCGGCGATGCGGTGGGCCTCACCGGCCCTGGGCGATCTCCCACACATAGCCGTCGAGATCGCGGAAGCTCGCGGTGCGCGGCCCCCAGGGCCTGTCCATCGGCCCGTTGACCAACTCGACACCGGCTGCGGCGAGTTCCGCGCACTTCGCGTCCACGTCGTCCACCGCCACGGTGAAGACCAGCCGCACCCCGGCCGCGCGTGAAGCGGCGGTCGCGGGCTCGACGAGTTCGGGTACATGCGTCGTCTGCAGCAGGTTGACGACCGTCGGGCCGAACCCGAAGACGACGGAGTGGGCGTCCTCGTAGAGGATCGGCGCGTCGAAGACATCGAGGTAGAACTTCCTCGCGGCGGCCACGTCCTCGACGAAGAGGGTGTTGGCGGCGATGCCGTTGGCCCATGCGCTCATGCCGGCTCCTTGCTCGTTGGCGACGGGGAGCAGAGCCTACGGCCACTCCCTGACAGCGTCCGGTGTGAGCGGCACCGTGAGGTCCCCCGCCGCACGGCCGCTCTTCACGGCGCCCCTTCACGGGATGAACGTCACCTCGGGGAACGCCTCGGTCGGACCGTCGAGCAGGCGTCCGCACATGGGGCCGCGCGCACGACATCGCCCCGAGAGGACGGGCTACGGCGTTCCCGGCCCCCCTTCCAGGTCATCGGCCGTTCCGGCACGTGCGGGGCCGTACCCGGGCGGCAGGCGGTCCGCCACTGCCCTGATGGCCTCCCCGGCGGACTCGGTGTCCGCCACGACGCGTACCGGGTCCCCCGCGAACACCTGGTAGGAGGGCCCTGGGGTGGAGTACGGAGCGACGTACGGCGCGTCACCGGTGTAGGGATAACCGGTGACCCGGCTCAGCCGGAGCGTGTGGTGACTGAGGTACGGGAACAGACCCGCCACCTCGGGCACCGACGCCGCCGCGACGGCGAGCGCGGCGATGCGCGCATCGGGATCGTCACGCAGCATGCGCCACCTGAACGCCACCGCGTCACCGCGTTCGTGGGCTTCCGCCAACTCGTCGAAGAGCAGGAAGGCATGCTCCTCCTTGATCCCGCGAAGCGTACGACCGGACTGCCAGGCGAATCCGACGCGCACGACGTCATCGAGTTCGGGGCTGCCGCCGGCGGCCAGCTCGACCCCCCGGTCCCAGATCCGCACGATGAACCTCCGCTTCGACTCGCTGAGCGTGACCGCCAGGTAGCCCGTCGGGGAGTTCAGCGCCGCGGACCGCTCCCCGCTCGAACCCCGGCCCGGAACCACCTTCCCCAGCGGGACGCCGAGGTGGCGCGCCCGCTCGTTGATGGCCGTCACCAGTCCGCCCGTGGCCATGAGGTCCGGGTAGAACTGCGCGAGCCGCTCGTCACGGGACGTCACCGATGCTCACTTCCCTTTCCGATGCCGTCCGTCGTCACTGCCCGGCCGCCTTACGCAGCTTCGGCCAGTCCGGCTCGTCCGGATACACCCTGCTGAACTCGTCGTCTCCAGGCTCACGGTAGTAGAAGTGGAAGTCCGTCCACGGTCGCCCACCCGGTTCGTCGATCGATCCGAAGAAGGCGTACTTGCCGACGATGCTCATTTCCCACACGGTTCCGAGACCCGAGCCGGGTTCCGCGGCCTTCGCCATGCCGGCCTTGACTCCCGCCTTGTACGCGAGATCGAACATGTCCTCGTAGTTCTGGCCTTTCAGGTCGTTGAGCGATATGGAGATCTGGATGTCCGGATTGCCCACGGACGACAGAACTCCCGTCTGCCACAACGGAGTGTTGCTGTTGTCGCCCGTCAGCCCGAATTCCGGCTTGTTGTAGGTCTTCGCACCCAGCTGCTCAGCCAGGGCGTCCGATCCCGGATTCACCCCCAGGACCACATGAGGGCCGATGTCCGTGCTCGGCAACTTGTCCGGGACCGCGAAGGCGATGTTCGGGTCCGATGCCGATGTGTCCGCTGGGAGGGTCGTCGTGCCCAGTCCCGTGTGGGGGTTTGCCGGGGAGACCGATCCCGAAGGCAAGCCCGCGGTCGGATCGACGGGTGTCGTCAGGGTGGTCGGCAGGGACGCTGAGGGGTCTGTCGGAGTGGTGAGGGTGGTGGGCTCGCCGGCGGACGGATCAACGGGCAGGGTTGTGCCGAGGCCGCTCGTCGTGGGTGCGGCCGTCATGGTGGTCGGGGTGTAGCCCGCCGCTGCGGCGGGTCCGGCGCCGGTGGGCTTGGCGGGAGCGGCGACTCCCGGGCCGGTGGCCGCGGTCTTGGTGCCGGGCTGGGCATGCGTCCCCGCGCCGGTGGCCTGCCCGGCGGGTCGCGCGCCCGGGTTCTCGTGCACGCCCATCTCCGCCGTGGGCGGCGGGGGCGGCGGGGGCGTGACGACGACGTTGCAACTGCCGTAGCCCAGGGCGAAAGCGAAGCCGAAGTCGAAACCGAGCTCGAGCGACGAGCCGCTGAGGCCGAACAGGCTCAGCCCCCCGGTACCACCGATTCCCCAGTAGCCGGAGCCCCCGTAACCACTGCCGCCCCAGTTGAAGTTGTTCATGCTGTCGAGGTACGACTGCGCCGGGTCGTAGGTGTACGAGTATCCGCTGCTGTAGGAGCTGGAGAGGTTCTCACCGTCCGGGAACCCGGGCGGGTACGCGTACCCGGAGCTCCGGGACCCTCCGCCGCCGCGGTGCGTGTGACCTGAGGGGTAGTAGCCGCCGGGTCGGTACGACGACGTACTGCAGCCGCTGTCACCCGAAGGGTCCGCCGTGTTCATGGGGTCGTCGTCACCGTAGGTGTACGGGTTGGCGTCGACCGAGGGGAAGGGCGACTGCGAGGTCGCGTCGTGACTGGTGAAGGTTCCCGTGGACGGGTCGTACCAACGGCTGGCAGTGGCGACCCGGTTGCTGGTGGGGTCGGTCCAGCCGCCCTGGTACCCGAGGTCGTGCTGGGTGCCGCTCGTTGCCGTGGTCCGGCCGTAGGGATCGTAGGCCGTGGAGCCGGCAGGCGTGGTCCCCGTGGCCGTGAAGGTGGCCGTCAGGTCTCCGTGCTGGTCGGTGTACGCCAGCGCCGGGCCGCCCTGGCCGCTGACCGCGGTGAGTTCCCCGCCGGGGCTGCGGTCGTAGGTTTCGGTGCCGTCCGAGACGATCCCGGGGGCGGTGCCGTCGTAGCCGAAGGTGTTGGTGCCCGCGGTGGCCAGACGACCGAGGCTGTCGTGTGTGTAGGAGCCGGCACCGTCACCGGTCAACTGGTCGAAAGCGTCGTACGACAGGTGCTCGGAGCCCGTGGTGCCGTCGACCGAGGTGAGGGTGCCTCGAGCGGAGTAGGCGTAGGAGGCCGACGTTGAACCACTGGTGCCGGTCAGCTGGTCGCGAGCGTTGTACGTGGCGGTGGTGGTGTTCCCGCCCGCCGCGACGCTGGTGCGATTGCCCGCGTCGTCGTAGCCGTAGCCGGTGCTGGCCGAGCCCTTGGTCCAGGAGGTCAGGCGGCCTGCCTCGTCGTAGCCGTAGGTCTCGGCGCCTGCCCCGGCGGTGCCGGTGGTGGTGCGGGACGTGACCAGTCCGGCGTCGTCGTAGCCGTAGGTGGCCGACGCCTCCGTGACGCCGCCCGGCGTGTCGAGGGTGTCTCCGGTCAGACGATGCTGGTCGTCGTAGCTGAGGGAGCGTCCGGCGGCGCCGGTTCCGTAGGACACTGCGGTCAGCTGGCCGATCGAGTTGTACGTGTCGGTCAGGGTCGTGTTGGTCAGCGGGTCCGTGGCCGTGTGCGGGCGGCCGTCGGCGTCGTAGGTGTAGGTCGCGGTGCCGGCCTTGTCGGTGCGGGAGACCAGCAAGGCGTCGGAGTTGTAGCCGTAGGCGGCCGTACCGGAGGGGCCGGCGGCGGACAGGATCTCCCCGCGGTCGTCGTACGTGTAGGTGTTGTTGCCGCCGGGAGCGCTGGCGGACGTCAGGCGGCCGTCGGCGTCGTAGCCGAAGTCGCGGTCGGCGGTGGCGGCCTCGGCACCGGTCCCGGACTCGGAGGTCAGCCGGCCGTCGGCGTCGTAACCGGCGGTCACGGAGACACCGCCAGGGCGCGTCGTCGTGACGGGGAGGCCGTTGGCGTCGTACCCGACGGTGGTGGTGCGGTCGCCGACTCCGGGGAACGCAGAAGTGCTCGGCTCGACGGTGGACTCGGGCAGGCCGAGCGCGTTGTAGGTGGTGATGGTGGCGTTGCCGTTGCCGTCCGTCGAGCGCGTGGCACGGCCTGCGGCGTCGTAGCCGAAGCTCGTGGTGATGGTGGAGGTGCCGGTGACCGGTTCGGTCTGGCTCACCAGCCGGCCGAGCGCGTCCCAGGCATAGCGCGAGGTGTGCTGGTCCGCGTTCGTGACGGACAGGGGGTTGCCTGCCGCGTCATAGGTGGCTGACTGCTCGGACAGCGTCGCCCCCGCGGCGTTCAGCTTCGCTGTGCCGGTCATCCGTCCGGCCGGATCGTACGTGTCGGTGACAGCCGTACCGTCGGGCAGCGTCGTCCTGGTGGGACGCCCGGCGAGGTCGTACGCGTACGACGTGGTGTTGTCGAGCGGGTCGGTGCTGGTGAGTGTGCGTCCTGCCGCGTCATAGGTCGCGGTGGACTTCTCCCCACCCGGGAGAGTGACCGAGACCTGGTCGCCGCGGCCGTCGTACTCGTAGGTCGTGGTGTAAGAGGCGGGAGTCGGCTGGCGGACCACGGCGGTGGACGTCAGCTGCTCCCCGAGTTGGTCGTAGGTGGCGGTGGTCACCGCGCCGGTCGGATCGGTGACCGACAAGGCCTCACCGTCCGTGTCGAACGTGGTGTGCGTCGTCGGCACGCTTCCGTCGACGGCGGGCCGCTGGACCTCGGCCCGATCGCCGAACTGGTCGTAGGTGTAGCGGGTGGTGTGCTGCAGCCCGTCGGTCACCTCAGTGAGGTTTCCGACCGCGTCGTACACGGCGCCGGCGGTGGGAGTGATCGCCGTGGCGGAACCGGGCGGGGTGTACGCCGGAGCGGAGATGGCGGTGGGGCGGCCGTCCAGGTCGTAGGTGTAGGTGGTGATGTCACCGTCGGGGTCGTCGACGGACGTCTCGTCGCCGAAGGTGTCGTAGCCGCGGAGGGTGATCGGGTGAGTCTGCTGCGCTGCCTGCCCGTTGGACTCCGCTGCCACGACGGGGGCGGTGATCTGGGTGAGCTCTCCCAGTTCGTTGCCGGCGAAGGACGTCGTGAAGTCGGCCGCGTCGGCACCCGCGAGATGGCCGCGGGGGTCCGTCGTCGAGGTCAGAATTCCGCGCTGGTCGTAGGTGTTGCTGGTGACCTGGGTGTCCGCACCGTCGTGGACCGTGACGGACGTGACGTCGTCAAGGGCGTCGAAGGTCTGGTCGGTCTGCTCGGTGACCCCGCCGCCCGTGACCGCACGTGAGGTGACGTTCCCGTTGGGGTCGTAGACGTAGTCGGTGACGGTGTCGAGTTGGTCCGGATCGAAGGTCTGCCGGGTCACCCGTCCTGCCGGATCGACGGTGTAGTCGGTTTCGACCAGATAGGTGGCGTCCCACCGGTTCACGACGTTGCCGGCCGCGTCGTAGGAGAACTGCAGGATGTCGCGCCCGTCGGTGGTGCCGTCCGTCTCATGGAAGTCGGGCATCCAGTGTTCGGTCAGGCGGTAGTTCCAGTCGTACTCGTTGTCGACCGTCCTGCCCATCGAGTCGGTGTCCGAGGCGAGCAGCCCGGCCGGGTCGTAGGCCCGGGAGTCGAGGACGAGCGAGGTGGGCGAGGTCGGGTCGACCGGATCTCCGGTGTAGTTGGTAAGCGTCGTGGTGAGCAGTTCACCGGTCGGCGAGTAGGCGAACGCGTAACGGCTGCCGTCGGCATCGGTCTGCTCGCTGCGGTTGCCGAACAGGTCGTATCCGAAGGCCGTCGTGTCGCCGGCAGGGTCGGTGACCTTGGAGACCTGGTCCTGGTCGTTGTAGCCCCACGTGGTGCTGCGGGTGCTGTCCCCACCCGTGGTGTCGGCGACGGCCACACCCGTGGTGTCGCCGTCGTCGTCGTAGGCGTAGGTGGCCTGCGGCGTGTGGGTGGTTCCGGTGACGGCGTCAGTGGTGGCGGGACCGGTCCGGCTGAGCAGCCGGTTGTCGTCGTCGTAGGCGTAGGTGGTGGTGACGCCGTCCGGATAGGTGTCGGAGACCTGAGTGGACGTCAGGCGACGGCCGAGTGCGTCGTACGAGTAGCTGGTCCTCATCCCGGTGGGTGCCGTGATCTGGGCCAGGTCACCGGCCTTGGTGTAGGCGTAGGCGGTGATGCTGCCGTTGGGGTCCTTGGTGGTCGCCACTAGTCCGGGCGGTTCTGTGCCGCCACCCGAGGCAGCCTCGGAGCCGGTGGTGTAGGTGCTGATGACGGCGTTGCCGTCCGCATCCTCGGTGGTGAGCAGATCGCCTTCCGGCGAGTAGCCGTAGGTCGTGGCGTAGGTGGTGTCCGTGGGGCCGGACGACCGTGGGTCGGCGTAGGCCGTGGGTTCGTCGTTGCGCGGATCGGTGACGGTCAGGGCGCCGGAGACGGGATACGTGTAGTAGCTCGTGGTCGAGTCGCCATAACTGTCGGACACCGTGCGGGACAGTGTGTTGCCGCGAACGTCGTGGACGAGGCCGGTCCGGGTGCCGTCGGGGTCGGTGGTGGCGGACAGATAACCGTTGCTGTCGTAGGTGTACTGCGTGGAGCCGCCCAGGGCGTCGGTTGCGGACACCGGACGGTCGCCGTGACCGGGGTCGTACCGGTAGGTCAGGGCGTTGTTGCCCGGGTCCGTCACGACGTCCGTGGTCACCGGGACGGCCCCGGTGGACGGGCCGCGGCCGGCGTAGTGGTCGGCGATCGCGTCGCCGCTCAGCGCGGCGCTGTACTCGGAGATCTCTGCGAGGCTGCCCTTGAAATAGCCCTGCGGGTTGCTCGCCGGCAGGGAGGGCCAGCCGCCGGAGAGGTAGCCGGCGCCGAACGACACGTACGGCATGCCGATGTAGTGCAGGGAGTCGCCGCTTCTGGTGTCGGTCTGTTGCCCGTCGACGCTGAGCGTCTGGTCGCCGTCGGCGTCATAGGTGAGGACGGCCTGGTGCCAGGCATTGTCGTCCACCTCGGCAGTGGACTCCATCGGGGACAGATAACCGTCCCAGATCTGGCCGTAGAGGTGCCCGTCGGCGCCGATGTACAGGGCCGGGGTATAACCGCCGCTCAGCGTGGTTCCGACGGGGCCGCTCTGGTAGCTGAAGAGCGTCTCGCCCGCGGTGCCGGTCTTGAACCACAGTTCGACGGAGAAGCCGCTGCTGTAGCCGGGCTCCGACGAACTCGGGGCCGACACGTACGAACTCGTCCCGTTGAACGTGGCGGCCGTCTGTCCGCTGCCGGTCAGCGGTCCCGCGGCGCCGAGGGTGACGTTGTGGTAAGTCGCCGGATCGGCGCTCTTGACCGAGTACGCGGCCTGGGCGGCCTGCGTGGACAGCTCGTTGGCCGCCTGGCTTCCCGAGGACTCCCCGAGCCGCCAGTAGTTCCAGGGGGACGAGGAGAGAACTCTGGACCGGTAGTAAGCCGCCGACCCGGCCGTGCTCGGGACTGCCAGCTTCCACGTTCCGCCGTTCCCATCGGTCACCTGCGAGGCCCGGTCACTTGTGGCGTCGTAGGAGGCGGTCATCCGGGTCTTGCCGGACGGCAGGGTGACCGCGCTCAGCTCGCGGGCGGCGCTGCTGCCCGCGTTGTACTGCTGGCTGATTGCCGGCGCGCCCAGTGCGTGGGTGTAGAAGGCGACTTCGCCGACCTGCCCCTTGAAGTAGGTCGGGTATCCGGTGTTTGCCGTGGTGCTGGAATGGGCCTCGTCGGGCCAGTGTCCGCCGAGGAAGCCGCTGCCGATGGCGTCGACGGGCTGTCCGCTCACCAGGATCTGGCCGCTCTGGTTCCCGACCAGACTGCCGTCGAGGTAGAGCGACTCGGTGTCGCCTGCCCCGGTCAGCACCGCATAGTGCCACTTTCCGTCCGCGACGGATGTGGAGGTCGCGATCGGGGTGCCGGCGTTGTCGTCGATGAGCTGGCCGTAGAGTTTGCCGGAGGTTCCCAGGTAGAGCGCGGGCGTGTAGTTGCCGGGCGTCGACGTTTTGCTGAGGGCGTCCTTCTGGTACGAGAAGAGCACCCCGGCGCTGGTGGCGGTGGACTTGAACCACAGCCCGACGGAGACGTAGGAGGCCGAGGTCAGCAGCCCGCTCGGCAACGTCACGTATCCGTGGGCGCCGTCGAAGGTGGCCGCCGTGGTGGGAGAGCCCACCAGAGGACCTGCGGAGCCCGGTGTCACTCCGGTCGATGAGTAAGTGCCCTTGTCATTGCCCTCGTTGACGGCTACGTCACTGGTGGCCGTCGTCCCGGAGGGGTCTGCGAGCCGCCAGTACGAGGATGGGTTGGCATCCAGGACGGTTGACCGGAAATGGGAGCCGGAGGACGAACCGGACGTGTAGGAATAGGCGGTGCAGGCGGTGGCCGAGGTCGGCGGGCAGACGGTGGTGAGGTCGTCACCGTCGTAGGAGTACGTCCAGGTCTCGGCGCGCCCGCCGGTCGAAGCCGGGTCTGTCACCACCTGCGTGACGTGACCGCCGCTCCAGGTGAAGTGCAGCGCTCGGTCGCCGGCGTCAGCCGTGACGGTCGCCAGAGTGCCGTCCGTGTTGTAGGTGAGGGTCTGGGTCCGGTCGTGCCGGTCGGTGATCTTCGTCAGCTTCCACACCGCGCCGGAGGCACGGCCGAAGGTGTACGTGGTGCCTGACTTGTCCTGCAGTGCCCAGCCGGCGTTACTGCCGGCCACCGGGCCGAAGGTTTCGAACTCGCCGGCCGCGGGAGTGTAGGCGGCCATGCCGCTCGTGGTGCGGGTGTTGCCCGCGTAGGAGGTCGAGGCGTTGAAGGTCGAACCGGAGTGGTACAGGTAGCGGATGCCGCTGGACTTCTGCGTGGCGAGGAAGTCGACCGTTCCGTCCCCGGGGATGCCGGTCACCGGCGCCAGGTCCTGCATGCTGCTCCAGCCGGTGCCGAGCTGCACACGGCTCCCCAGGGCATTCGATCCCTGGCCCGGGTAGAGCCAGAGGTACCCGGTGGACTTCTCGACGGCGACGACGTCGCCGTGACCGTCCCCGTTGAAGTCGCCGCCCATGAGCTCGGTCATGCCGTTCCAGCCACCGGTCCCGATTTCGATCCGGGTGCCGAGGCTGCCGTCCCCGTTCACGGGATACGCCCACAGGAAACCGGTCGACGTCTCCGCGGCGACCAGGTCCTTCTTCCCGTCCGAGCCCAGGGGGGCGGTCAGGGCCAGGACGGCCATACCGTTCCAGCCGCCGGTGCCGATCTCGACTCGCGTCCCGTAGCCCCCGCCTGCGACCCCGGGATACATCCACAGGGTGCCGTCGGAGGTCCGTACGGCGTCCAGGTCGCCGACGCCGTCGCCGTTGACGTCACCGCCGGTCAGCCATGCCATGCCGTTCCAGCCACCGTTGCCGACCTGCAGCCGTGACAGGGCCGAATAGTCCGGACCGGGGTACAGCCACAGTTTGCCGGTCGTCTGGTCGACGGCGACGGCATCGTCCACGTGGTCGC
Source organism: Actinacidiphila acidipaludis (assembly GCF_019890725.1). Taxonomy (GTDB): domain Bacteria; phylum Actinomycetota; class Actinomycetes; order Streptomycetales; family Streptomycetaceae; genus Actinacidiphila; species Actinacidiphila acidipaludis. The sequence goes on along the minus strand of NZ_JAINZZ010000025.1, from coordinate 25,896 downwards.
CGGTCTGATCGCCGGCCGACGCGATCTGATCGAGTTCGAAACTGTTGCGGCCGAATCGCTCCTGCCTGCCGTCGGCCCCGGTCACGACGACTCCGCCGGAGGAGTCGTTGTCGGGCTGCACGGTCATGTCGTAGCGCGACGACCAACCGGCGCCGAACAGCAGGGAAGTCCTGGGGTCCAGCGAGTTGTAGGTACGGGACACGTCGAGTGCCGGGCCGGCCGCCGGGACTGCCACGTCGGTCGCGGAGGTGGTGTAGTCACCCACCTGCGGATCAAAACTGCGGCTGCTGTCGGCACCGCCGCCGCCCAGATGCGAGGTGATCAGCGGCTGCTGGACGGTGGTCGAGAACAAGGACGGGTCCGACCAGTCACTGGCGGCGTCGCCATCGCTGTCAGCGACTACCCAGTAGTAGGACTGGTACCAGGCGAGCTTGCCGTCAGGCACCGCCCACTGCCCGTTGGCGATCCATCCCGAGTCCGCCACCAGGGAGGGAGTGCCGGAAGCCGGATTGGTGTACACCTGAAAGTCGTACTTCAGCGGGTTCCCGGGGTAGCCGTCCGGGTCGTGGCCGTCTGCGAACAGCTGCGGGGTGATGGTGCCCGCGACGGTGTCCGAGGGCGGCGAGGCGGTGTCGACCTGCGGCGGCGTGTCGGCCGAGGCGACCAGCGAACACACCATGGGTACGGCGTAGCTGGTGTAGAAGGACGTGCTGCCGTTCAGCATGTCCCAGCACACGTAGTACTGGCCGGGGTCGAGTGCCGGGATCGAGCCGGTCATCGTCACCGTGGCGTTGGAGGCCACCGATGAGGGGACCGCCGTCGTCGTGGCGTTGGTCTTGAGCTTGGTCCACGATGTGCTGTACACGTCGGCGGCGAGCTTCACCGTCGACGTCGACCAGGCGGCCTCGCCGCGGTTGGTGATCGTCACCTTCATCGAGCCGGTGGTGCTCGCTGTCGGCTCGGTGTACGTCTGCTTCGGGATGGAGTAGTCGGCGCCGTAGGCGCTGTAGGTGACGGACAGGTACGGCGGGTACGAGGAATTGACGGAGGCGAACTGCTTCCAGGCCGCGACCTTGGAGGTGTCGGCGCTCAACGCGAGGCCGTGGTTCGCGCCTCCGTGCGACCACCCTTCCAGCAGCTTCACTCCCGCAGCCGACGGGTTGTCGCCGATGTCGATACCGTGCCAGGCCGAACCGCCGCAGCTGGCGCCGGCGTCGAAACTGCTGGAGCCGACGGACGATCCGTAGGAAAGCCCCGGGTACTTGGCGATCGAGCCGACACTCCACGAGCTGGTGATCGGGCGGACGGCGACCGCCTGGGCGCTGCACCCGCCCGACCAGACGTCGTCCAGGTAGAGCGACGCCTTCTCGATGTAGTCGTTCTTGAACTGCGTCCCGAAGGAGCCGAAGTTCAGGTAGCTGAGAGCCTTGTGCGAACCGCCGTCGTAGGAGCCGACCTTGAGGGTGTCATCGGTGGAGAAGTTGATGTCGTAGGGCGTCTCGACGTACGTGCTGGACGAGGCGTTGAGGTTGGTCGGGTCCACCTTCACGGGATAGACGCGGCCCGTGGCGTGCAGCCATGCGGAGTCGAGCGACACCTTCAGTGCGGGGATGCCCCCTGCGGTCGTGATGAGGCTGTAGGTCACACCCGTCGAGATCGCGCCCTCGTGGGAGACGGCCCCACGGGCCGAGTCCTCCATGAAACCGTGCGGAACGGTCTCCCGAACCGTGCCGGAGCCGTCGGTGAACCGGACGCTGCCGTCAGCGGCCAGCGACGGTGTCAGACCCGACAGACTCAGCGGGAAGACCCAGGTCGTCGGTGCCGAGGGCTTGCTGAGCGTCAGCGTCTCCTTGACGCCGGAGGCCGTCGCCTCGTACGTCAGGTCCGAGGCAGCGGCGATGCCGGGGTAGGTGATCGAACTGCCCGACGCCCGGGCGGTGACCGCCGACGCTCCCTGGAGGCCGAAACTGACCTGCTCACCGTCACCGGGCCCGAAGCTGACCAGCGCGGAGTCGCTGCCGTTCCGGGCGAAGCTGGCGGCCGGCGCGTCGGCGCTTTCGGCCCATCGACCGTCCGCCCGCCGGGTGAGGGTGGTGTTGATGTCCTGCCAACTGCCGTCGGCTGCCCGATAGTGCACCGGGCGGCTGTAGACGCGAGCGGTCAGCGTGCCGTCCGCCTGCTGAAAGACCGAGGTATCGGCGGTGCGGTCCCTGACGATCTCGGTCCCTGTGGTGGCGACACCAGGCAGAGCCGGGTCACCGGTACCCGTGTCCGCGGGAGTGATCGCGTCGCGGGTGGTCGCGGCGACGCCGGCCTGCGCCGGACCCTGAGGCGTCACGGTATGGCCGTCGAACGGCGACCGCGGACCGCTCCAGGACTGCTTCGGCTTGCCCGCGCGGCTTGGAGCCGCGTCCGGTGGCAGGGCGCCCGGCACCCTGGCCGCCTTCCGGCTCGCCTCGCTGCCCTGCCCCGGCTTCACGGCGGACTTGGCCCGGTGCGGCAGTCCCGCGGCCGACCCCGTTCGCTGGTGTGGCAGCACCAGACGCGACGACTTCGTATGTGCGGCGATCGCCGCTGCCGCCGGCTGCGTCCCCAGCAGGACCACCAGCAGCCCGCTCACGACGGCCGCGAGCCGGCGCGGCCGACGGCGCACCGGTGAGCAGACCCGTGATATCGCCCCGGACAGCGCACGCGCGCACACCGAAGCGACCCACCCCGACACGTGGCTCACGGCCACCCCTCCCCCATGCCGACGAACCGCACTCCCCCAGGAGCAACGGCGAGGGATTTTGTATAGGCCGGGTGAAGAGCGGGCAAGGGGGCCGCAGATCAGCCGACGGTGTATTTGGCTGTCTCTGCGCTCTTTTACGGGACTTGCCACCAAGAGCCTTGACCAAGACTTCACGCGGACCAGAGAAAGCGATGACCCGTCAGTCAACGGTCCGTCATGTTGCATTCAGGTGGCAGTAGTTCACGGTTCGGGATCAGAAGTCCTGTGGTAGAACCGCATGGCCGCACAGCGAAACGGGCGGTTCCCTCGCCCCCGGATGAAATGACGAGGAGCTGACCGATGCCGCCACCGCGACAGCGCAGACGCCTGCGCCGGCCTGGGACGCCGTTTCCGGCCATTTGCCTCGCCGCTCTGCTGACCGCTCTCACCGTGGCCGGAGCCGGTCTCGCGGGCGCCGACACCATCCGGATGCAGGAATGGCCCCTTGATTCCGCACACTTTCAGGCAGACCGGATCTGGGATCTCTCCCGGGGTCGAGGCGTCACCGTTGCCGTGATCGACAGCGGCGTCGACGCGGGGCACCCCGACCTCGTCGGGCAGGTGTTGCCGGGGACCAGCTTCCTCGGCGATACCGACGACGACGGCAGGAACGATTCGTCCTCCGACTCCCATGGCACCGCCATCGCCGGAATCATCGCCGGCACCGGCAAGGCCGACGGCGGTACCGGGATGATCGGGCTGGCCCCCGGCTCCACGATCCTGCCGGTCAAGGTCGCGCTCGGAGCGGCGGTCCAGGCCACGGCACTGGCCGAGGGCATCAAGTACGCGGCGGACCACCGCGCCCAGGTCATCAATGTCTCACTCGGTACGCAGACGCCCGATCCGCTGCTACGGCAGGCTGTCACCTACGCCCTGGGCAAGGGGTCCGTCATCGTCGCAGCGGCGGGAAACGAGGGCAACAGTGGCAACCCACCGCTGTACCCCGCCGCCTTTCCCGGTGTCGTGGACGTCACCGGCATCACGGACAGCGGCGCGTTCTGGCCCGTCAGCGAGTCCGGGCCGCAGACCACCCTGGCAGCTCCGGCGACGGGCATCTTCTCGACCAACAATCAGGGTCAGTACGTCAACGCCGAGGGCACCAGCTACGCCACCGCCTACGTCTCCGCTGCCGCTGCCCTCGTGCGGTCCGCTCATCCCGGGCTGACCCCGGGCCAGGTCATCAGGCGCCTGATCACGACGGCACGCCCGACCGGCGGCAAGCATGCGCACAGCGACCAGTTCGGCTTCGGACTGCTCGATCCGCTCGCGGCTCTGCAGGCATCCCCCTCTGTGGACGGCAGCCCGGCCAACCCCCTGCTGTCGTCGTATCCGCCGGGGGCGGCACCCGCTCCGCACGGGGGACCACCGTGGAAGACGCTCGCCGCCGTCGGGACCGCACTTGCCGGTCTGGCTGCGGCCGGAACGGTGCTGTTCACCCGCCGCCGCAGGCGTGTTCACGAACAGAACCGCAGGAAGACCACCGCTTCGCCGCCTGCCGCAACGGCGAACGGGAAGCGCCGCACGCCGCAGGCACGACGAAGCCCCGACAAGGCCGCGGCAAGCCGTAAGGCCGGGAAGTCCGGCGCGGGACAAAAGCGTGGCCGCCCGCCGAGGACCGTTCGGCGGTAGAAGCCGCGCCCGGACCCCCGTACGTCCCCTCTGCCCCTGCCCGGCGGAAACTGCCCCGGAGGACTCATGTCGCCGCGCCTGCCCCTGCGCAACCGCTCACGACGTTTCCGCATGGCCGCCGCCGGCGTCCTGACCGTCGCCGGCGGCGCCGTCGTCGTCGGTCTGTTCCTGCCCCGCGCGGGCTCCTCGCCACCGCACACCGCCGCCAAGAACATATCCCGTGACTTCCGGGCCTGTCTGGTCACCGACGACCCCGACCAGACGGCGGCACGGGCCGGCTGGTCCGGACTACGAGAAGCCGCGCGCGCCGCACCCGTGAACACCCAGCGGCTGATCACCCCGCGCACCGCGACGACTACCGAAGCGCTCCTCCCCTACGTCGAGAGCCTCGTACAACGCAAGTGCGGAGTCATCGTCTCGGCCGGGCGCCTCCTGGACGGTGCGGCCCGCGACGCGGCACGGACTCACCCTCGCCAGCGTTTCGTCATCACCAGCGGCGCGGCTTCCGGCCTGCCCAACACCACAACGCTGGCGTCGCCCACCTCCGACACCGTCGCCGCCGCCGTCCGCGCGGCGTCAAGGACATCGGCATCGGGCTCCTCCTGACCCAGGGCGCGCCCGGCGCGGTGTGAGCGTGCGCTGCGAGAGCCGTCCGGCACCCGCTGCCCGGCATGCTCCGCCCGGACGGGCGGTTCAGAGGGTGTCGCGCCAGGAGTGCCGCGGGGCGTAACCGAGGACGCTGCGGGCGCGGTCGATGGCGAGGAGGGTGTCGTACGGGTCCGCCAGCTCGCGGGCGAGCTCGACGGTGGGGAACACTTCGGCGAGCAGGTCCACGGAGGGGCGGGCCATGATCGTGTCGGCCGCGGCGATGATGAAGTTCTGCGAGCCGGTGACCGGCGCGGTCAGCGCGAGCCGGCACGCCTGGGCGACGTCCCGGGCGTCCACGTACCCCCACAGGTTCCATTTCCGCAGGTGCGGATCGTCCTGGTAGCCCGGGACGAGCGCATAGTCCGCCTCGACATGGACGTTGGACAGGCGCAGGCCGACGAACGGGATGCCCGACCAGCCCGCGATCTGCTCGGCGGCTGCCTCGGCCAGCACCTTCGACAGCGCGTAGGTGCTCGTCGGGTACGGGAAGTGGTCCTCGTCCACCGGGGCGTAGCGCGGCGGCACGTCGAACGGCAGACCCAGGGTCGTCTCGCTGGACGCCCACACCACGCGGCCGAGCCGGTTGTGGGCCGCCGCCAGGAACACGTTGTGGTTCATCGCCGTGTTGGTGTTCAGCGTGTGCGCGGCCGGATACAGGCCGGGCGCCGGGATGTTGGCCAGGTGCACCACCGTGTCGGCCTCGCGCAGCGCGTCCACGGCCTGCCCGTAGTCCGTGAGGTCGGCGCACAGCAGATCCGCGCCGAGGCCGGCGGCCCAGGCGCGATCCGCGGCCCCGACGGCGACGTCCACCGCCAGCACCTTGTGCCCGTGCTCGGTCAGATCGGCGACGACGACGCGCCCTGTCTTCCCGGTCGCGCCCGTGACGGCCACCGTGCTCATACCCATGCTCCTCGCGGTTCCTCGTGCGTTCGCTCGGCAGCGGTCACCAGCGGATCCGCGGCCAGGTCGTCATCGTCAACGTTCACACGCCGCAGGTCAATGCACGATCGCTGCGGCGCGTCCACTGCCCGCCGGCCGCGGCGGGCACCGGCGGCCGACGGGCATGGGCAAGACCTCTCACGCTGCGAACCGGTGCTCCGGCACGCGGCCACGGGACGGCGCCGGAGGTGGAGTCAGGTGTAGCTGGGCACGAGCCACCGAGCCCTGTAGTGGCACGCGTGCGACTCGTCCCAGGAGTAGGAGGTGCGGCCCGAGGAGTCGACGAAGTCGAGGTCGGGGCTTGTCCAGGCCAACCACGGATCACTTCCGGGCAGTTGCGGGTGACAGTTGTCGCTGACCGTCGGATCACGCTGCTGGCATGTGGTCAGCACGCGCCCGGTCGCCGGATCGTTCCCCGTCGCCTTGACCATGCTGTAGCGGTTGACCTGCGACTCGTAGGGATAGTCGGTGCACCAGTGCGCAGCATCCGGCCCGAGCTCGGAGACCGTGGGCCAGCGGGAGATGTTGTAGCACGGGCTCTGTCCGGATTTGGAGAACTGCACCACGCCGGCATTCGCGGACACCCAGAAGCGGTCCGGATTTCCGTAGACGGGGGCGATGTCGTGAACCCAGGGGGACTTCGTCCCGTTGGCCGGCAGCTGGTAGGAAGCGCGCCGCGTCAACTTGCCCGCGCTGTAGTCGTACTGGACCAGGACGGATTGGGTGTCGGGGTGCAGCGGGTCCGCGCCGACGGCCCACAGAGTGCCCGTGGTGTCGTCCCAGAGCACCTGGTGCGCGTCGGGCAGCGACTCGGTGTCGGAGGGTGTCGCCCAGGCACTCGGGCTGTTCCCGGGCGTGCCCTGAGCGGCGGTATAGACCTTCACGGCGTTGCTGCCGACCTCGGCGACAGCCACGCTGCCGTCCGGAAGCAGTTCGACCCCGTGCAGACTGGCGGCGTGCCCGACGTTGATCGCCCATCGGTATCCGGACAGCGCGGGATAGGGCACCACACCCACGAATCCGCTGTTCCCGTCGCCGATGACGAGCAACTGCTTGCTCAGGCCGCCTGTTGAGGCGTAGGCCCCCATGGGGCGCACTTTGAACTCGGTGCCGCCCCCGAAGGTGGTCCCTCCCAGCAGAGCGGGGTCGAACACCGAATGGTAGTCGTCCGGAATCCAACGCTGGTACGGTCCCGAGGAGGGCCATACCGACGGCTTGGAGGAATCGAAGAACTCCAGTGCCGGGCTGGTCGAAGGATAACCGCCCGGGTACGGGACGCCGTAGTTGTCGCCGGACATCAGCGCTGTCGAACCGGAGTCGAACTCGACCTCCAGCGTCGGCGTGTAGTAGGCGATGCTGCAGGCGTACTCGGAGGCGCCCGGGTTCATGGAGCAGAAGTCCTTGTACGCCTTGCTGTCCGATTCACCCGCGGACAATTGCATTCCGTAGTTGGGCATAGTCCCCTGCGCCCACGCATTGACCATCGACGTCACGTCGATGCGGTAAAGGCCGTTCGACTGGTCGGGGTCGGTCTTGTCCGGGACATCGGGGCAGTCGGGGTGCCCGATGCCGAAGTTCGCCGCCGCCTGGTAGCCCGGCGTGACTCCGGGCTTGTTGTCCCAGGTGATCGTGGACTGCTGCCATGCCGAGGCCACCGGGTCCACGTACATCCACCAGCCCGCACAGGAACCCGTGTAGGCGTCGTACAGCCGCAGCTTGGCGCTCTTGATGCTCGCGCCGTGCAGCTTCGACACGTCGAACTGCAGGAAACTCCGGTACCGTGTCGCGCCATTGTCCGGTGTGCCGATATGCAGCAACGCGCCGTCCGAATGATCTCTCGGGTCGGTATTGCTGACATAGGTGTCCTGGACGCGCTTGACGATGTTCCGGGGACCGCTCTGGACCAGCGGCGCCAATCCCTGAACGGTCTCATAGTCCGCACTGGACTGCCCGTTCGCTCCCTTTGGTGCGGAAGCCGTGGCCGCAGCAGAGGCCATCTCCTGCCCCTGAGCAGGGAGCGCGATCGCCACACCCAAGGCTGTGGTCAAGCCTATGACGAGAGCCCGTACACGCACGGAACCAGCCTGGGATCGCCTGCCGTACGCCTCGCCGCCTCGAGGTTCTCCCCACCTGAAATACCTCACACAAATCCCCTCCCCTTCTGGCGATGAACGGGAGACAGTCTCCTGGAAGGGCCCTCGCGGGTACAGCAGTTAGCATGTATGCCCGTGCGGCGACAGCGAATTCCGGGCCAGAGACGAGCCGCCTGACGGGAGGGGCCGTATGACGTCCGGACACGGCCCACGCGCCGGGGCCACACAGGCCCCGGCGCCGCTGGAGCCGCGGCCGCGCATGTCCGCCTGGCGGTTCGTCATGGCCTTCGGAACCGTCAGCCTCCTGATGGACTTCGTCTACGAGGGCGCCCGCTCCGTCACCGGGCCGTTGCTGGCACACCTCGGAGCGTCCGCGCTCGTCGTGGGGGTGGTCACCGGTGCGGGCGAGGGGGTGGGACTCGTCCTGCGGCTGGGGTCGGGGCGGCTGGCCGACCGCAGCGGGCGGTTCTGGGCCTGGACGATCTCCGGCTACGCGCTGACCGTGGCCGCCGTGCCCGTTCTCGGTCTGACCGGTGTGCTGTGGGTCGCCGCCGTCCTGGTCGTGGCCGAACGCGTGTGCGCTCGCCGGCCAAGGACACGCTGCTCTCGCACGCCACGGCGGCGACCGGCCGCGGCCGTGGCTTCGCCGTGCATGAGGCGATGGACCAGGTCGGCGCCCTGATCGGTCCGCTGACCGTCGCCGGCGTCCTGGCGGTCACCGGTGACGACTACGCGCCCGCGCTGGGCGTGCTGGCCGCGCCCGGGGTGGCCGCGCTCGCCGTGCTGGTCTGGCTGCGCACGCGGGTGCCCGATCCGGTGGCCTTCGAGACGCCCCCGGCAGCGGCCGTGCCGGCGGGCGTCCCGGCGCGTTCAGCGGCGACCTCGGAGTCGCCGCGGCTGCCGCGTGCGTTCTGGACGTACGCGGTGTTCACCGGCGTCACCATGGCCGGCTTCGCCACTTTCGGCGTGCTGTCCTTCCACTTCGTGCAGCGCCACCTGGTCTCCACCGCCGTGGTGCCCGTGCTGTACGCCGCCGCGATGGCCGCCGACGCGCCGGCGGCATTGGCCGACGGATGGATCTACGACCGGGTCGGCGCACGGGCCATGGTCGCCCTGCCGGTGCTGGCCGCCGTCGTCCCGGCCCTGGCCTTCACCGACAGCGTCCCTCTGGTGGTCCTCGGAGTCCTGGTGTGGGGCGCGGCGGTCGGGATCCAGGAGTCGACGCTGCGGGCGGTGGTGGCCGACCTGATTCCGGTCGGCCGCCGGGCCACCGCATATGGGATCTTCGCCGGCGTCCTGGGTGCGGGCAGCCTTGCCGGCGGGGCGCTGACCGGCGCCCTCTACGACGACTCCGTGCCCGCTCTCGTCGGTGCCGTCGCCGCGATCCAGGCCGCGGCCCTGGTCCTGCTGCTGGTCACCACGAGCAGGTCACGCACCGTTCGGGCGGAACCGACTGAGCCGGCTGAGCCGCCTGAGCCGCCGGAACACCGTCGGCCGGGCACCACGGCGCCGAGCGTCTCCGCGGCCCGGTGATGGCGCGCACTTTTGCCGCATGTGCATCCTTTTGCCCCTGTCGGACGGAAGGAGGAGTGTGGCGGAGCGACGAGAGGTGCCATGGACATCGAAGGACGACGGATCCTGCTGCCCGGGGCCACCGGGGTCATCGGCGGCGCTCTGGCGGAGCGACTGCACGCGCACGGCGCGCGGCTGGCGATGACGGGCCGCGACCCGGCGGCCCTCGCGCGCGTGGCCGCTGCTTGCGGAGGGCCCCCGACCCGCGTCGTCGACGCCTACGACCTCGACGGATGCGCCCGCGCCCCCGAATGGGCGGCGGACGGCCTGGGCGGTCTCGACACCGTGATCGTGTGCATCGGGGTCGCCGGGTTCGGGCCGGTCCCGACCGTCTCGGACGCGGTCGCCGAGCACCTGTTCACCGTCAACGCCCTGGCGCCCATGGCGCTGCTGCGGGCGTCGCTCGCCTTCCTGCCGCGGGGCGGCGCTCTCGCGGCGGTGACCGGCGCCGTCGTCGACACCCCCACGGCGGGTATGGCGGACTACACGGCGTCGAAGGCGGCGCTGTCCGCCTGGCTGTCGGCGGTCCGCAGGGAACAGCGGCGAGCCGGCGTAGCGGTGCTGGACGTGCGTCTGCCGCACGTCGAATCGGGCTTCTCGCAGCGGGCCGTGGCGGGCGGCGCGCCGTCCCTTCCGCAGGGACTGCCGGTGAACGAAGCCGTCGACGTCCTGATCGAGGCCCTCACCGCAGACCCGCCGCCGGGCGAGCCGCGTCCTGACCGTCCTCACGGAGCTACCGGACGACCGCATGCCTGAGCAGCCGCCCGGCTGGTCGCCGGGCCACGAGGCCGGGCGCGCCGAGTCTCTGACTCCCGTCGCGCCCCGCCCCCTCCGCCGTACCCTGTTCCGCCAGTCGTGGCGCGACGTCGTCTTCCTCCACTGGGAAGCGGACCCCTCCGAGGTCGCCCGGCTGCTTCCCCCGGGAACCCACCCCGACTTCTTCGACGGCCGCACCTATGTCGGCCTGGTGTTCTTCACGATGCGGGATCTCGCCCTCGGGCGGACCCCCGCGCTCCCCTACCTCGGCACGTTCACCGAGGTCAATGTGCGGCTGTACAGCCGGGACGGGCGCGGGCGGCGGGGAGTGGTGTTCCGCTCCCTGGACTGCGACCGGCTGCTGCCCGTGCTGGCGGCGCGGGCCGCTTTCGGCCTGCCGTACCGCTGGTCGTACGCGGCGCGGCAGAGGCACGACAGCCGTCTGGTGTACCGGTCCCGGGTACGCGGCCGTGACGGCCCCACCGGGCACGTCTGGATCGACGTCGCGGACGAGGCGATGTCACCACGGCCCCTGGACGCGTTCCTGACCAGCCGCTGGGGACTGCACGAGAGCCTGCGGGGGCGCGCGTACTACCTGCCCAACGCCCACCCGCGCTGGACGTTCCGGCGCTGCGACCTGCTCGGCTGGGACGCGTCGGTGGTCGCGGCGGCCGGGCTCACCGAGCCGGTGAGCGAGCCGGTCAGCGTCCTGTACGCGCCGGAGGTCCCGGTCCGCTTCGGCCCGCCCGTCCGGCTTCCGGCGGCATGACCGGAGCCCGGGGCACGGTCGGCTGCGGATCAGCCACGTCTCCTCGCCCGCGACCGCGCATCACCCCTGAGGCGCGCGCCCTACACCCGGCCGCGGACCAGGCCCTCGCCGAGCGGCGTCCAGAGGTGGACGACGCGGCTGTCGATCCGGCGGCTGATCACCAGGCCCGCCTGCCGCAGGGCGCTCACGTGGCCGCTGGCGGTGGCGGCCGACACCCTGAGGCGAACAGCGAGTTCGCCGGTCGTTCCGCAACTGGCCAGGGCGACGAGGACGCCGGCCCGGGTCCGGCCCAGCAGCGTCGACAGGGCCCGGACGCGGTCCCGCGGGTCGTCCTCGCCCAGGGCGGCCGGGGCCGTGCCGGGCAGTTCGGCGGTCGCCGGATACACCAGGGTCTGCGGAAGCCCCGGGTCCGCGAGCGCGACCGGCATCCGCCAGCAGAACCGGGAGGGCACCAGCCGCAGGCCGCGCCCGTCGAGCCAGATGTCGCGCTCCTCGGGGTAGGCGACCACGAGCGTCGGCGCTTCCCAGCGCACCGCCGGGCCCAGCGACGCCAGCAGACCGAGGAGCCCCTCGTCCCGCAGCACCCGGGAGCGTATGGCCCGGTCCGCCTGCACCAGCGTCTCCGTCGCGCTCCACCCCGGTGCCACGACGGTCCGGTACACCCGTGCGATGGCGTCGGCCAGTTCGGCCAGCCGGAGGCTGTCGCCCTGGGCCAGGTCCTGGAACCAGGCGGGCACGACGCGGCGGGAGCGCAGGGCGCGCGCGGTCTCCTCGGCCAGCCGGGGGCGCGGGGTCGCGCGCATGCCGTCCAGCCCCGCCGCCAGCCCGTCCTCCGCGGCCGCCGGCGTCAGGAAGTCCGGGAAGTATCCGGCACGCGATGGGGCCAGCGTCAGCAGCATCCGCAGCGCGCCCTCCAGACCGCCCTCCGCGAGTGCCGACCGCGCCCGCCGCCGCCACCCGGCGAACGTCAGCTGCCCACCGCGCGAGGCGGGCGCGAGCTGATGCGCGGCCAGAAGTGTCTCCCACATCGGATCGACTCCGGTCGCCACGCGCACCCGCACGAGGTCCCGGTCGGTGAAGTGAATACGCAGCACGCTTCCCCCGGTAGCTGCCGGCGTCCCGTGGAACCGGCGCGGCGACCTGGTCGGCGCCACCGGCGTGTCGTCGCCCGGCGGTCCCCCAGACCGCGGTCGGTCCGCGATGCGGGACTTCGAATGGCGACCTCAGCATGGGGCAGCCTGGGATACGGCGATAGGCCGAATAACGCCGAAATGCCGCTCGGGCGGTTCGCCGCACCGCACGCCCCCGGATCGGCACGAACGTGCAGGGTACGTGGCTCACGCCCCATGGCTCCCGGTCCGGCGGACCCGGTGGGGAGCGAGGGGCCGCGAGCCGTCTGACCTGCGAGGTTCGGGCATTCCCGAAAGGTGTCGTCGTCACGCCCCGAAACCCGCAGCATCGTTCCTGGCAGTCCCGAGCGGTCTGCCCGTCAACGGAGGGAAGGAACATGCGAAGGATTGCGAAGGCCGCCACCGCGGTCGCGTTCACCGCTGGTCTCCTGGCGACGGCCGGTGCGACCAGTGCCCAGGCACAGCCCGCCACCAGCACGTACGAGGGCTGCCCGCCCGGCTACGTGTGCATCTACCCGAATGCCAGCTGGAACAGCGGCCACCCCTCGGAGCTGTACTACCAGTACGGAGGGCACAACCTCTCCAACCAGTACGGCGTGCACCGGGTCTTCAACAACCAGACGGGCGGCGCCCACTTGTACCTGTGCAAGGGCACCGGCGGCACGAACTGCGTCTTCCGGATCGACGCCTTCGTCTACTCGGACTACGACCTGACGCCGATCAACTCGGTTCTGCTCACGTCGTAGGACGCCGGGGATCGCCCGCCGGACGCACGTCCCGTGGGCCGGTCCGGTCAGGCCAGACCTGACCGGACCGGCACATGGGCGCCACGGGTGTCAGCTCAGCCGAGTGTCGGCGTAGACGGCCATCGCGTCGCGCTGGTAGCCGGCCAGTCCCTCGGCGATCGCGTCGAAGTTCCCCCGGAACCGCGGGTCGTCGAGGTAGGTCTGGCCCAGCCCCTTGTAGGCGGCCGCGCACGGGGTCCAGAACCGGCAGACGCCCTGGTAGTGGGCGTCCACCTCCGCCTGCACCGCCGGATCGGCGACGGGTGTGCCGGCCACCATGAACTCCGCCATGCGGATCATCTGCGCCGTCACCTCACGCTGCCATCGCTCCATCTCCTCGGCGGTCATCCCCTCGGTGGCGCGCCGGGAGCTCTCCCACTGCTCCGGCCACCGCTCACGCGCCTCCGCCTCATGGCGGCCGGGCTCGAAGCCCTCGAACAGGTTCTCCGGCCTGTTGATCCGTGCCATGTCGCTGTTGCCCCTGCCTTCCTCGAGTTCGGCGATGGTGCGGGCGACCGTGCGGGCCAGCGTCTGCAGCCGGTCGCGTTCGGCGAGCAGTCGTCGGTAGTGCCCGCGGAGCGCGGCCACTTGATCGACGTCGCTGTTCAGCACCGCCCGGATCTCGCGCAGCCCGAGGCCCAACTCCCGCATCAGCAGGATCTGTTGCAGCCGCAGCAGATCCGCCTCCTCGTAGTGACGGTGCCCGTTGCCGCCGATCGACGCCGGCGGCAGAAGGCCGATCTCGTCGTAGTGCCGCAGGGTCCGGGACGTCACCCCGGACATCCGGGCCACTTCCGCGATCGACCAGGCCATCGCCCTGCCTCCCATCCCCGGCCGGTCTCTCCGGCCACACCCGAGACGGTAGAAGTTGACGCAGCGGTAAGCGCAAGCCGATGGGCTTGCGCCGCATCGCCGCACCATCGGCGCCGCGCTATCGGCCGGGGGCCGAACCCCACGGGTCCTGGTCGTGCTCCGGAATGGACGGGGCGGCGCAGCCGGTCAAGTGCGGGCTCCAGCACGGGGTGAGTCGCCGTCAACGCAGTGGTCGTAGACGGGGTCCATGGAGGGATACGAAGCACGCAGCGAGAGGCGGCTTCCGGGAGCGTCGTCCTCGCACACGTACCGGCCCGGGCCGGACATCGCCCTGACGTGGAGCACCACTCCGTACGACGAGATGCGCACCTCCCGGACCGCCCCTGCGGGCAGGCGTGGGAGGCGTACTTCCTCCGCGCACACGTCGGCTCCGTCGCCGCCGCACCAGACCACCGATACCCCCGGGGTCTTCAGGAGCGGCCTCCGTACTCTGACTGCGACGGCCTTACCGCGCTTCAGGTCGTGCGGAGGGACACCGCGTACTCGTCGGCGTAGAAACGGCCGGCTTCGCGGACTTCCGGGTCGGCGTCGGCCAGAGCCCTCTGAACGAGATCCCGCAGCAGGGGCCACGCCTGGAGGTAGGCCAGCAGGTCACCGAGGCGCCAGTACTCGTAGTCGTCGCCACTCTCCAAGTGCTGCGTGACCAGAGGCTCGAGCTCGGGCATGAGCTCGTCGCGCCGGATCTGCGCGATCGCCGCACGGGCATAGCCGTGGAACCTGTCGGAAATGGTCAGGGCCACGAGTTCCGGAAGGAGGGCTGCCGCGTCGCGAGAGAGGCCGCCCAGGTAGAGCAGGGCTGTCGCCTGGCCGCCGACGTTCCCCCTGAGTGCTTCCCTCAGCACACCCGCCGGGTCGGCCGCGTCCTGATGGAAGTCGGCCTGCACACGGTGCAGTTCGCTCCGCGCCGCGACCACCGCGGCCCAGCGTTCTTGATCGGATGGAGTCGTCACAGTCCTGCCTCACGTCGGGATCCGCCGCCGGGAACGCGGATGCGCGACATTCGAAGCCGTGCCGCGGTGAGTGTGCCGGGGAACGAAAGGGCGGGTCGCCGCCTCTCGTGCCCCGGCACACTGGCGAGATCAGTACTGCGGCTGCGGCACGAACGGTGAGTCGACGGGTGCCTTGGGGTCAGACCCGTAGGTGTTCGGGTGCCGCTGTCCTTCCAGGCACATGAAGACCAGCGCGATGAGGCCCCCGACCAGCGGGATGAAGTTGAGCAGGATGAACCATCCCGACTTGCCCGTGTCGTGCAGGCGCCGCACAGCCACGGCAAGGGTCGGCACGATGATGGCGACCAGGTACAGCAGGTACGGGATCATCGTGTTCACCACCACCCCGAGGCCGAGCAGCACCGCGAGAGCGATGCAGTTGAACAAGGTGTACATCCAGTACTCCTTGCGTCGGGCTCTTCCGGAGAAGACGGCGTACTTCTTGAGCACGTCGATGTACCAGCGCACGTGTGTGTCCCCCCAAGGACCGGAAAGCGGAGAGTCTCGATCGAGTCGTCGAACCCAGGCCGATCAGCGGCCGGGCCAGCAGACACTAGGGGTGCTGACGTGGGCAAGTCAATCTGATCGGGGCACCGTTGCAGGCGCCGCGTTCAAGCAGGCGACGGCGCCCATCCGGAGGGGAAGAGGAAGTGCCGGGGGTCGTGCGCGTGTCCCGGCCTCGGGGCCGAGGCCGGTGTCAACCGGAGCAGGAGCCGGAACCCAAGCCGCCGGCACAGCCCCGTCACCGTGCCACAACGAGCCGCGCGTGCTGAGCGTTTCCGCAGGCCAGACCGCAAAAATGCGGCCCGGTGGCCCGGGCATCCGGCCCCGTCCGTTCGGCGAGCGTCACCCGCACCCGAACGGTAATGTGCACCGTGTGTCCGGGATTCACCACAAGGAGAGGCATATGTCATGACTGCGATCCTCCTGGTCCACGGAGCCATTGCGGACGGATCCTCGTGGAGCAGGGTCATTCCGCTCCTGAAGGGGGCCGGACACGAAGTCGTCGCGGTACAGCAGCCGCTGTCGTCGATTCCCGACGACGTGGCCAAGGTCCGCAGCGTGCTCGAGGAGCTGGACGGCCCGGTGGTCGTGGTCGGCCACTCCTTCGGCGGCGTCGTCATCACGCAGGCCGCCCATGACGCCGCGAACGTCAGCGCCATGGTGTACGTAGCGGCGTTCGCTCCCGACGAGGGCGAGAGCGCCCAGAGCCTCGGCGAGCCCTACGGTCAGCTGGAGTCCGCGTCCCACTTCAAGATCGACAAGCAGGGACGCTTCACGCTGCCGCAGGAGCTCTTCCCCAAGTACTTCTGCCCGGACGTCGAACCGGAGCAGGCCAAGGTCATGGCCGCCGTGCAGGGCGCGAGCGACGCCGCCCGCTTCGGCTTCGTCTCGGGTCCGCCCGCCTGGCGTGAGCACCCGACGCACTTCATCGTCTCCGAGAACGACCAGATCATCCAGCCGGAGCTCGAGCGCTTCTGCGCCGACCGCATGAAGGCCAGGACCACCGTCGCCGAGGGCGCCGGCCACGCGGTGATGGTCTCCCAGCCCCAGGTGGTGGCCCAGGTCATCCTGGACGCCGCGAGCTGACCCTCGGATGAACCGCCCCGCCCGGATCAGGGCAGGGACGGTTCCGCCTCGACTGCCGCGTCGTCCGCCGCCGCCGGTGCGTCGACGACCCCGAGGCGCAGGTGCTCGATGTGGTGGACTGCCTGGTCGAGCAGGGCCGCGACGTGGTTGTCGTGGAGGGCGTACACCACGGAGCGGCCCTGGCGCGTGCCGGTGACCAGACCGAGGTTGCGGAGCAGACGCAGCTGATGGGAGCAGGCGGACTGCTCCATCCCCACGGCCGCGGCCAGCTCGGTCGCCGCGCAGGGCCCTTCGCGCAGGCGGGCCAGGATCAGCAGCCGCGAGGGCGTCGACAGCGCCTGCAGCGTGGTGGCGACCTGCGCCGCGTTGGCCGACGTCAGCCGGGTGCGCGGTGGCGTGTTGCTGTCCTTGCTTGCTCCGTGGCCCATGGCACCATCTTACGGAATGAATGAATGAACGACTCTTCAACCATTCCTGTTACGGTGGAGCGATCGCCCGTCGTCGCGTGAAGGAACCGCCACCGTCATGACCACTGCCCTCGACCAGCGCCCGGCCCAGGCCCCGCCCCGGCACACGACCGCCTCCGCACCCCGGCGGCGCACCCGCGTGCTGGCCCTGGCCGAAGCCCGCTGGGCGGCGGCCGCCCTGGCGCTGTTCCTGGTCGCCCTGCCGCTGCAGCTCACCGGCGCCCCCGCGTGGGCGTGGGGCCCGCTCTACGCCCTGACCTACGCCACCGGTGGCTGGGAACCCGGTTGGGCGGGCCTGGAAGCGCTGAAGGACCGGACGCTGGACGTCGATCTGCTGATGATCGTCGCCGCCCTCGGCGCCGCCGCCATCGGGCAGGTCATGGACGGCGCCCTGCTGATCGTCATCTTCGCCACGTCCGGCGCGCTGGAAGCGCTGGCGACCGTACGCACCCAGGACGCGGTACGCGGCCTGCTGGATCTCGCGCCCACGACCGCGACACGCATCACGGACGACGGCACCGAGTCCACGGTGGAGACCGCCCGCCTCACGGTCGGCGACACCGTCCTGGTCCGGCCCGGGGAGCGCATCGGCGCGGACGGCCGCGTCCTCGACGGCACGAGCGAGGTCGACCAGGCCACCATCACCGGCGAACCGCTGCCGGTCGCCAAGCGGACCGGGGACGAGGTCTTCGCCGGAACCCTCAACGGCACCGGCGCTCTCCGGATCAAGGTCGAGCGCGACCCGTCGGACTCGGTCATCGCCCGGATCGTGACCATGGTCGAGGAAGCCTCCCGGACCAAGGCGCCCACCCAGTTGTTCATCGAGAAGGTCGAGCAGCGCTACAGCCTGGGCATGATCGCCGCCACCATGGCGGTCTTCCTCGTCCCGCTGGCGTTCGGCGCGGCGCTGACGGGGTCGCTGCTGCGCGCGATGACCTTCATGATCGTGGCGTCACCGTGCGCGGTCGTGCTGGCGACCATGCCCCCGCTGCTGTCCGCGATCGCCACCGCGGGCCGCCACGGCGTACTGATCAAGTCCGCAGTGGTGATGGAACGCCTCGGGCAGATCGACGCCGTCGCCCTGGACAAGACCGGCACCCTGACCGAGGGCACGCCCCGCCTGGCCGCCATCCGGCCGCTGAGCGGCAGCGGCCTGGACGACGACGGCCTGCTGGCCTTGGCCGCCGCGGCCGAGCACCCCAGCGAACACCCCCTGGCCCGCGCCGTCGTGGACGCCGCCCGCGACCGCCGCCTCGACCTGCCGGCCGTCGGCGACTTCTCCTCGACGCCCGGCATCGGCGTCACCGCCACCGTCGCCGGCTCCGATGTCACCGTCGGCGCCCCCGCCCGGGTCAGGGCCGCGTCCGAAGCCGAGGGCATCGCCGCCCGGGCCGCCGTCATCGCCGGCGAGCTGGAGGGCGGCGGACACACCGCCGTCGTCGTCCACCGTGACGGCCGCCCTGTCGGGGTCCTCGGCATCGCCGACCGCCTGCGTCCCGACGCGGCCGCCACCGTGACCGCCCTCGGCCGGCTCACGGGCAGCAGCCCCATGCTGCTGACCGGCGACAACCCGCGTGCCGCCGCCCTCCTCGCGTCCGAGGTCGGCATCACCGACGTCCGCGCCGGCCTGCTGCCGCAGGACAAGGTCACCGCGGTCAAGGAAGCGGAGCAGGCCGGCCGCAGAGTGCTGGTGGTGGGCGACGGCGTCAACGACGCACCCGCGCTGGCCGCCGCGCACACCGGCATCGCCATGGGCCGGGCCGGCTCCGACCTCACCCTGGAGACGGCTGACGCCGTCGTCGTCCGTGACGAGTTGTCGACCGTCCCGACGGCAGTGCGCCTGTCGCTGCGGGCACGGCGACTGGTGGTGCAGAACCTGATCATCGCCGCGGCGTTCATCACGGGCCTGGTGATCTGGGACCTCGCGGGCCATCTCCCGCTCCCCCTCGGCGTCGCCGGCCACGAGGGCTCCACCGTGATCGTGGGCCTCAACGGCCTGCGCCTGCTGGCCGACAGCGCCTGGCGCCGCGCCGGAAGCCCGCAGTGAGCCGCCGCACCCGCTCGTCGGCTCCGGCTTCCCCCGCAACGGGAGCGGCACGCTGCACGGTCACCGTCTGCCGCGGCTGCCGCTGCGGAACCGCCAACGTGCCGGGCGTCGACCACGCCGCCCAACTCGCCGAACTGCGTGCCTGGTTGACTCCGTCCGCCACGGTGCGGCCGGTGAACTGCCTGGACACCTGCGAGCACGCCGACGTCATCGTCGTCCAGCCCTCCGCCGAAGGCCGCCGGGCCGGCTGACGCCCCGTCTGGCTCGGCCTGGTCAACGACCCTGACGCCGCCGGCGACATCGCCACCTGGATCCGGGCCGGCCCAGGACTGGCCGATCCGCCCGCCATAGTCGAGCTGTACGCCTTCAGTCTGTCGCGCCGCGTCCGCCAGGCGATCGGGGACTGAACACCGCGCCGAAGTCCTGCCCTGTGCCGCCGAGGCCCCCGATGCCACCCGCGCGAGGTCTCCGCCATCCGCCATTCGGCGGGAATTCACCCGAGCCGGCTTGTGACACCGCCGGCCGTCTCCTACGTTCGCCTGGAAGGTCTACAGCAATGTAGACGTGAGCGGCTCGACATCACCCCCCGTCCGTGGCCCCGCGTCACTTCGGCTCCGCGAGGACTGTCCCGTGTCTGATCTGTCCTACCTCCAGGCCGTCACCATCGGCGCCCTTCAGGGCGTGACCGAGCTGTTCCCGGTCTCCAGCCTGGGCCACTCCGTGCTCGTCCCGGCCTGGATCGGCGGTTCCTGGCAGCACCTGGTCACCGAGAACGCCTCCGGCGACTCCGGGGCCTCTCCGTACCTGGCGTTCGTGGTGGCCCTCCACGTGGCGACCGCTCTGGCCCTGGTGGTGTATTTCCGCAAGGACTGGGTGGCCGTCGTCGGGGCGCTCTTCACGACCTTGCGCACCCGCAGGGTGAACACGTCCACGGAACGGCTCGCCTGGCTGCTCGTGGTGGGCACCATCCCGGTGGGTATCACCGGTCTGGCGCTGGAGCACACCTTCCGCACCCTGTTCGCCAAGCCCGAGGCGGCAGCGGCGTTCCTGACCGTCAACGGCGTGATCCTCTACGCCGGCGAGCGCCTGAGGCGCGGCGCCGAGGTTCGCGCGGCCGCCGCGGAACCGGAGTTGAGCGCGGGGCCGGGCGCGGCCACGGAAGGTGACATCCAGGCCCGGGCCCCGAAGCGGCGGCTCGACACCCTCGACTACCGCGAGGCCGGCGTCATCGGCCTGTTCCAGACGCTGGCCCTGCTGGCGGGGATCAGCCGCTCGGGCATCACCATGGTGGGCGGCCTGCTGCGCGGGCTGGACCACGAGGACGCGGCGAAGTTCTCCTTCCTGCTGGCCACTCCGGTCATCCTCGCGGCCGGCCTCCTCAAGCTGCCCAGCCTGGCCGGGTCGGCCGGTGACCACATCCACGGGCAGGTCGCCGTGGGCTTCCTCACCGCGGGCGTGTGCGCGTACGCGTCCGTGCGCTTCCTGTCCCGCTGGTTCACGACCCGCACGCTGACCCCGTTCGCGATCTACTGCCTGGTGGCCGGTGCCGGCAGCATGATCTGGTTCGCCTGATCCCGGTACGTCGAGCACGTCCGGTGTCCTCGCCCGGAACGTCCGCCCTCCTCGAAGGGCGGACGTTCCGGGCGACGGGATCGGGTCAGCCGACGGCCGGTTCCAGGGCGTCGAGCTCCGCGCGGACCCCTGCTGCGGTCTCGTGGTGGCCGAGTTCCTCCCAGAGGGCGTGAGCCTGCAGCAGGAGGGCGCGTGCCTCGACGGTGAGGCGGTCCGCGGCCTTGATGCGGCCGAGGTCGCCGAGGATGGAGGCCTGGGCGTAGCGGTCGCCGGCCTTGCGGGCGACCGGCAGCGCCTCTTCCAGCAGGGGCAGGCTTTCGGCGGGCCGATGGTGGTGCAGATGGACCTCCGCCATGTTGAGCAGCGCCACGGCCTCGCCGTCGATGTCGCCCACCTCCCGGTGGATCGCGATGGAGGCTCGCAGGTAGTCGAGTGCTTCCGCGTCGTCGCCCAGTGCGTCGGCACATGTCCCCAGGTTGCTGAGCGCGTTCGCCTCCATCGGGCGCCGCCCGAGGGCCCGGGACATGGCGAGGACTTCCAGCTGGCAGTCCTTGGACTCGGCCCACCGCCCCTGTCTGGCGAACAGGGCGCCGACGTTGCCCAGGGTCGACGCCTCTCCGATCCGGTCGCCGATGTCCCGCCGGATGCGGAACGAGGTGGTCAGGTTCCGCTCGGCCTCCGCCAGGCGGCCGGCCAGGATCATCAGGGAGCTGCGCGAGTTGAACAGGGTGGCCTCCGCGCTCCGGTCCCCGAGAAGCCGTGCCGCCTCGAGGCCGACGTCGATCATGGCGAGGGATTCGGCGTACCAGCCGCACTGCCGGAAGGTGCCCCCCGCGAAGACGGGGAGCATCCAGGCGACGTCGTGGACCGCGTGCCGAGCGGCGAGCCGAGTGGCCTCCACGAGAGCAGGGCGTTCCTGGTCGCACCAGGCGAGCGCGGCGGTGACGTCGGCGAAGACGGGCGGGGGTCGGCGTGGGCCGGTTTCCGGAAGGTCGGGGCGGCGGCCGTTCGGGAGGAGAAGGCGGTCGACGGCGGCCGCGCCGCCGAGATACCAGCCGGTCATCCTGCGGACGGCTGCCTGCTGGTCCGAGTCGTCGTCCTCCTCCGCCGCCTGCTCCCCGGCGTAGAGCCGCAGCAGATCGTGGAGGCGGTAGCGCCCCGGTGCCGGGCTGTCCACCAGGTGGGCGTCCACGAGGAGTTCGAGGGCTGCCTCGGTGCTCTCCTCGTCGCGTCCCAGCAGCGCGGCGGCGGCGGGCAGACCCACCTCCTTGGGGGCCAGGCCCAGCAGACGGAAGGCCTGGCGGGGGTCGACCGCCTCGTCCTCCTGGGGCTTGGGGAGACCGGTGTAGCTCAGGTGGAAGACCGCCCGGATCGCGAGGTCGGCCACCTTGAGCTCGTCGAGCCGGCGGCGTTCGTCACGCAGCCGGACGCCGAGCGCGCCGACCGGCCAGGACGGCCGTGCGGTCAGCCGAGCCGCGGCGATCTGGACGGCGAGCGGAATGCCACCGCACAGGTGGGCCAGTTCGGCCGCCGCGACCGGATCCTGCTCGACCCTGGCCGCGCCGATCCGGGCGGCCAGGAGGTCGAGGGCCTCCCCGTCCGCCAGCGGTCCCAGTGCCATGGGCCGGGCAGCCGGGATCCCGGGCAGCCAGTCCCGGCTGGTGACCAGGACGGCGCACGACCGGGCCGCGGGCAGGAGCGGCAGCACCTGGTGGGCGTCCTTCGCGTTGTCCAGCAGCACCAGCGCGCGGCGGCCGTGCAGGGCGCTGCGCCAGCGCCCGGCGAGCTCGTCGAGGTCGTCGCACGGGTCGACCTCGCGTCCCAGCGCCCTGAGCCACCCGCTCAGGACGTGGTGCGGGTCGCGGGGTGTGAGGTCGGTGCCGCCGAGGTCGGCGAAGAACCGGCCGTCGGGGAAATGGTCCGCGATGCCGTGCGCCGCCTGCACGGCGAGGGAGGTCTTGCCCATTCCGCCGCCGCCGGTGACCACGGCGATCCGTACCTGGCCGACCGGGCCCGCCACCGAGGTGAGCGTCGCTTCCAGCGCCCGTAGCTGGTCCTCGCGTCCGGCGAATCCGACGACGGCCGACGGGAGTTGCGCGACGGTCTTTCCGTCCGCTGGGCCCGGCTCGCGAGCCGCTGGGCCGGGCCCGGCGGCCGTGGCGCCGGACTCCGGGTCCGCTTCCCGCGCTGCGGCAGCCGAGGGCGTGGCCCGCTGAGCGGGCACGTGCGGCGGGTCGGCGGCGATCGCGTGCAGCCGCAGCAGTTCGTCGTCCCCCCGTGTCGCCGCGAGGAGGCTCGTCAGCGCCGCGTGGGTGATCAGGCGCTTGCCGTTGAGCCAGCGCTCCCACGAGGCGTGGCTGTAGTGGGTCAGCCTGCCCATCTCCTGGTAGGTCAGGCGGAGTTCGTCCTTGAGTGCACGTAATCGGCTGACGAGTTGACGGTGTGCCGGGCTCAGATCGTCGGGCAGCGGAGCCCAGTACGGCACGTTCGTCTCCCCACGGCGGCGTCACCAGATGGCGGTGACGCGATCTCACCGCCCAGCTCACAGGCGCGACGTCGGTGTGATTCTCACACGTTCGGTTCGCCTGCTTGGGCGCCTCTTCCGAAGTCGCGAGGATCGGCGCAGCGGACGCCGGGGGGCTCGTCGCGGAACAGGCCGGGCTGCCCCGGCGCAGGTACGGCGGTGTCCGGACGAACAGTGCCGGCGCGGCGGCTGGTCGGCCGCCGCGGCCGCGCTCGCACACACGGGGGTAGGTCATGCGGTTCAGGGTTCTCGGTCCCTTGGAGATCGTCGACGTCGACGGACGGTGGCGACCGGTCGGAGGTTCACGCCAGCGGGTGCTGCTGGCGGCGTTGCTGTTGAAGGCCAACACCCCGGTCTCCGTGGACGAGCTCGCGGAGACCGTCTGGGACGGTGCTCCGCCGGCCGGCTGCGCGCAGACGCTGCGCAGCCATGTGATGCGGCTGCGGCGCAGCCTTCCGGCCCAGGATGCGGTGGTCCTCGGGACCCGGGCGCCCGGTTATGTGCTGACGGTGGCGGACGGCGAGCTCGACGCCCCCCTCTTCGAGTTGCTGTGCCATGAGGCAGCCGAGCAGCTCCGCGCCGGTGCGTGGAGTGCCGCCGCCGACACGGCGGAACGTGCGTTGACCCTGTGGCGCGCGCAGCCGCTCCTGGACGTGCCCTCACGGCTGCTGTCCGAGACCGTCGTACCGCGCTGGGAACAGCTCCGGCTCCAGGTACTGGAGTGCCGGTTCGACGCCGAACTCCGTCTCGGCCGCCATCATGTGCTGGTGCCGCAGCTCCAGGCGCTGGTGGCGGCCCATCCTCTGCACGAGCGTTTCCGGGCCCAGTTGATGCTGTCCCTGTCGCGGACAGGACATCGTGTGGAGGCCCTGGCGGTCTACCGGTCCGCGCGGCGCACGCTGATCGACGAACTCGGCGTCGAACCCGGCCCGGAGATGACGCGGGTGCATCAGTCCATCCTGTCCGGCGACGACCCGGTCTTCGACCGCGCGGCCTGACCGCCGCCGCTCCGGGCCCGCCCGCGGAGCTTCGTCCGCGCGCGGGCCCGGAGCCGGCTCCGGTCAGCCGGCCGGTCACGTTGACACGTGCGGCAGCATCGCCGATTCCAGCAGCGACAACGTCCGCTCCCGCGCGTCGAGGCCGACGCGGACACCGACCGGCATCGGCAGATTCGGTCCGGCATGCCCGAAGTCGACGTTGCCCAGGACCGGGATGTCACGGTCGCCGAGGACGTCGAGGACGATCTCGCGCAGGGTCGGGGACGCGCCGGGCTCCAGCCCGTCGATCTCGCGCGGCACGCCCACGACCATGCCGGAGATCCGGTCGAGGATGCCGGCGTGCCGCATCACCTGCAGATAGCTCCACACATACGACGCCAGGCCGCCCATCTCCTCCCAGAACAGCACCGCGCCGTCGAACCGGTCGAGCGGCAGCGCGAAGCGCGTCGCCTGCGCCAGCACGATGCGATTGATCACCCCGCCGATCAGCCGGCCTTCGGTACGGCCGGGACGCCAGCACTCCCATGACGCGCGCGCCGGCAGCGTGCCGAGCGCCTCGCTGCCGGTCAGCAGCCTGAAGTAGATCCTTTCGAGTTCGGAGCGGCGTTCCACGGGAGCGGACTGCCAGTGTCCGCCGAAGCCGGGGACGGCCATGTCGGCGTGGAACCCGACCAGGCCCGTGCGCGCGTGGAGCACCAGATGCAGCAGGGAGATGTCGCTGTAGCCGAGGATCGGCTTGGGGTCGGCCCTGATCGCCTCGACGTCGATCAGGTCCAGGTAGCCGAGCGCCGTCTGCCCGCCGTCACTCGCGACGATCGCGCGCACCTCGGGGTCACGCAGCAGAGCGTTGAGCTCGGCGGCGATCTCCGCCGGGGTCGCGGCGCTCCACCAATGACGCCGCCCCGCCGCGAGCAGCGGAGCCCGCCGCACCCGGAATCCCATGCGTTCGAGCACGGCCACCGTCCGCTCGACGTTGGGCTCGTACGCGGCCGGCAGCGGGCCGGACAGCGATGCGACGACAACGAGATCGCCGGGCCTCAGGGCCCGCGGTCGCAGCAGTCGCGGCTGTACGGAACCGGTCATGACGCCAGTGTCGCCGCCTCCCGTGGTCGGGGCACGCGACTTTCGCGGTGCCGGTCGCCGTCCAGCCGCCGGTGCCACGGGACTTCCACAGCCGTCGCACGGAGGTGCCACGCCCCTCCGGGATGGTCTTCGTGACGGCGACGGCCGAGACACCGCAAACGGTCGTCGCAGACGTCGCGGAAGCGTCCTTTCGAGAGGGGAACGGAACCATGGCAGATCGCTCACTCACCCAGCCGATCCGGCGCCGCCTGGTCGCGGTCGCCGCCGGCGTACTCGCGGTCGGTGGCCTCACGATGGTGGCCGGTGCGCCGGCGCAGGCGGCGAGTTCGCCCCTGTGCGGCTACACGAACTCCCAGCCGGAGATCACCGTCGGCAGCCAGGGCACCGCGGTGAAGCAGGCCCAGTGCGAGCTCAACTACGCCTACGCCTACGCCCACTCCACCAACTACGGCAACGGCTCGTACAACGGCCTGACCGTGGACGGTGACTTCGGCTCGAACACGGAGGCCGCCACCAAGAACTTCCAGATCCACTGCATGGGCGCCACCGACCCCAACGGCATCATCGGCCCGAACACCTGGTCCGCGCTCAACTACTGGGTCAACCAGCCCGGCTACTGCTGAACCCGGCCGGCAGGTGGCGCCCCGCCGTGCACCGGCGGG
>NZ_JAINZZ010000024.1 GCF_019890725.1 Actinacidiphila acidipaludis | reverse complement strand
CGCGGCCCGGTCCATGCCGGGCCCCCTCCGCGAGGACGCCGTCCCGGGCCCGGCCCTCCCCTCCCCCCGCAACGGCTGACTTCCCGCGGCGCACGATCCGCGGCCGCCGACGGCGGCGCACCCCCTGGGGAAGGGTGGTGCGGGAGGGAACACCCCGCGCCGCAAGGCGCGGGAACCCCACCGAGGCGCACCCGGCACGAACGTGCCGCCGGAGGGCGGGCTCGCGGAACCCGAGGCGGAGTGGCCGCGGGCCGCAACGAGACCCGGGCGCCCCGAAGACCCGGCAGTGCCCAATGTAGCCCGGCGCAGCCCGGCGCAGCCCAGGGCAGCGCTCAGCCGATGTCCAGCGGATCCATCCGCATCAGAACCGGGTCCCCGGCCCCCCGCGCGGCCCGGGCCACGCGCACCTGCTTCAGTGCCGCGGCCAGCGCCGCCCCCGACCCGGGCGGCACACGGATGAGCAGCCGCTCGACCGGCTCGTCCCGCTCCCGCCGCCCGGCGGGCGCCCGCGCCGTCACCGGCACCGGCCCCAGCAGGTCCGCCTCCGGCGGTAGCCGCATCGTGTCGACGACGTCGGCGATCGCGGACGGCGGCCCGGTCACAGAGGCCATCCGCGCCACCGGCGGGAACCGCAGCTCGGCCCGCTCCGCCAGCTCCCGCAGGGCGTGCCCGGCCGGGTCCCAGCGCACCAGCGCCTGCACCGGCCGCAGCGTGGGCTCGGCCAGCACCACGACCGTGCCGTCCTGCGCGGCGGGCCGCACCAGCGACGCGGCGATCGCCCAGCGCCGCAGCGCCTCCTCGCCCGCCCGCAGGTCGGGCCGGTTGAGCAGCGCCCAGCCGTCGAGCAGCAGCGCGGCCGCGTACCCGGGACCGTCGGCGACCGGCTCGGCCCCCGGTGTGGCGACGACGAGCGCCGGCGCGTCGCCGACCGACGCCAGTACGGTGTCCCGGCCCGAGGTGCGCACGGGCACGCTGGGAAAGACCCGGCCGAGCTCCTCGGCGGTGCGGCGCGCGCCCACGATCCGGGCCCGCAGCCGGGTGCCGCCGCACTCGGCGCAGTGCCAGTCGGGGGCGGGCCGTCCGCACCAGCCGCAGGCGGGCGTGCCGGCCTGGTCCCGTAGTTCCAGCGGACCCGCGCAGGCCGCGCAGCGCGCGGGTTCCCGGCAGCGGTCGCAGGCCAGTTTGGGCAGATAGCCGCGGCGCGGCACCTGCACCAGGACCGGTCCGCGGGTCAGCGCGTCCCGGGCGACCTGCCAGGCGAGCGACGGCAGCCGGGCCGCGCGGGCCGCCTCGTCGCGGGCCTGGTCGGCGTCCGAGACGGTACGGATCAGCGGCGCCGCGGCCCGCACCGCCGCGCGGGAGGCGGCCAGCGGCAGCGCCCAGCCGCTCTCGACGAGCTGGGCGCCCTCGACCGTGGTGGTCACGCCGCCGAGCAGGAACGCGGTGCGCTCCTCGCGGGCCCGCAGCAGCAGCACGTCCCGGGCGTGCGGCTGCGGGGCGTGCGGCTCGGAGTGGCTGGAGTCGCCGTCGTCCCACAGGGCGACCAGTCCGAGGTCGGCCACCGGCGCGAACATCGCGGCGCGGGTGCCGACGACCGCCCTGACGCTGCCGCGGCTGACCGCGAGCCACCGCCGGTAGCGCTCCTCGGGCCCGGCGTCGGCGGTGAGCAGCACGTGATGGCCCTCGCCGAGCAGTTCGGTGAGCGCCTGGTCGACGCGGGTGGCGGTCCGCCCGTCGGGCACCACCGCGAGGGCGCCCCGCCCGGCGGCCAGGGCGGTGCCCATGGCGACGGCGAGTTCCCGGGGCCAGTGCGGGCCGGGGAGGGCCAGCCACACGGCGCGGGGGGTGTCGCCGCGGCCGAGGGCGTCCAGGTAGGCGGGCCCGGCGGCGTAGCGCTCCCAGCTCCCGGGCGCCGGGGAGGGCGGGACGGGGCGCGGCGGCGGGGACGGGTCGCGTTCCGCGCGCGCCATCCGGGACGGCACCGCGAGCTGGACGACGTCGGCGAGCGAACCGGCGTACCGGTCGGCCACCTGGCGGCACAGCGCGAGCAGCGCGGGGCTCAGCACGGGCTCGGTGGAGAGCACCTGGGCGAGGGGGGCCAGCGGACCGTGGAAGTCGGTGTCCGTCCGGCGCTCGACGACGAAGCCGTCGTGGAGGGTGCCGCCCTCACGGCGGCCCTTGACCACGCGGGCCCCGAAGCGCACCCGGACCCGGACGCCCGGCTGCGCCTCCTCGTCCATGGCGGCGGGCACGGCGTAGTCGAAGAACTGGTCGAGGTGGACCAGCCCCTTGTCGACCAGGACGCGGGCGACCGGCAGTCCCTCGGCGAGGGCGGCGCCCCGCCAGGTGCGGGGCTTCGCCCGGGTCTTGCGGACGGTGTCGCGGATCAGGGCGAGCTGCTCGGCCCCCCGGGCCTCGTCCTCCGGGCCGCCCTGCCCCCGCTCACCTCGCCCGTTCTCGCCGCTCACCCTCACTTCCTACCAGACCCCGCCGACACCCCGGGTCCGCGCGGGCCGCGGTCCGGGCGCACGGACGCACCGCGCCCCCCGGAGCACGGGTGCGGCTCCGGGGGGCGCGGGACGGGCCTGGGCAGGCGGTTACAGGCCGGTCGCGGCCTTCAGCGCGTCGACGCGGTCCGTCCGCTCCCACGTGAAGTCCGGCAGCTCCCGCCCGAAGTGGCCGTAGGCCGCGGTCTGGGCGTAGATCGGCCGGAGCAGGTCCAGGTCGCGGATGATCGCGGCCGGGCGGAGGTCGAAGACCTCGGAGATGGCCTGCTCGATCTTCTCGACCTCGACGTTCGCCGTGCCGAAGGTCTCGACGAACAGGCCGACCGGCTCGGCCTTGCCGATCGCGTAGGCGACCTGGACCTCGCAGCGGGCGGCGAGGCCGGCGGCGACCACGTTCTTGGCGACCCAGCGCATCGCGTACGCGGCCGAGCGGTCGACCTTGGACGGGTCCTTGCCGGAGAAGGCGCCACCGCCGTGGCGGGCCATGCCGCCGTAGGTGTCGATGATGATCTTGCGGCCGGTCAGGCCCGCGTCGCCCATCGGGCCGCCGATCTCGAACCGGCCGGTGGGGTTGACCAGCAGCTTGTAGCCCTCGGTGTCCAGCTTGATGCCGTCGTCGAGGAGCGCCTTCAGCTCGACCTCGACCACGAACTCGCGGATGTCGGGGGCGAGCAGCGAGTCCAGGTCGATGTCCGAGGCGTGCTGCGAGGAGACGACGACGGTGTCCAGGCGGACCGCCTTGTCGCCGTCGTACTCGATGGTGACCTGGGTCTTGCCGTCCGGGCGCAGGTACGGGATGGTCCCGTTCTTGCGGACCTCGGTCAGCCGGCGCGACAGCCGGTGCGCGAGGGTGATCGGCAGCGGCATCAGCTCGGGCGTCTCGTCGGAGGCGTACCCGAACATCAGGCCCTGGTCGCCGGCGCCCTGCTTGTTCAGCTCGTCGTCGTCGGGGGCGGTGCCCGCGACGCGCTTCTCGTACGCGGTGTCGACACCCTGCGCGATGTCCGGGGACTGCGAGCCGATCGAGACCGAGACGCCACAGGAGGCGCCGTCGAAGCCCTTCTTGGACGAGTCGTAGCCGATGTCGAGGATCTTGTTGCGCACCAGGGTGGCGATGTCCGCGTAGGCGGTGGTGGTCACCTCGCCCGCGATGTGCACCTGGCCGGTGGTGATCATCGTCTCCACGGCGACCCGGGACGTCGGGTCGGCCGTCAGGAGTGCGTCGAGGATCGTGTCGCTGATCTGGTCGGCGATCTTGTCGGGGTGGCCCTCGGTCACGGACTCCGAGGTGAACAGGCGGCGGGACACATCGCTCCCTGGGGTTGCAGCGGCTGCTGGCTGATTCTGGTCGAGGTGCGCGGGGCTGCGCCCGGCACCTCGCGGTCAGTTTAACGTTCGCTCCGCATCGGCGGACGTGTGATCTCGCCTTTTGGCCACCGCACGGCCCCCATCAGGCCCCGGACGGCGGACGGACGCCTTCCGGCCACCCTGGTCCGCCGGGCGTTTCCGGTGGTGTGCGGACCTGCGGGAAGCCGCTGAGCGCGCTCGTCCGGTCGGGGGCCGCGGTTACGCCAGCCGGGCGGCGACCAGGTCCCAGACGCGGTCGGCGAGGGCCTCTTTCGGGCCGTACGGGATGTGCGTCTCGCTGCCGTCGGCGCCGAGCACCACGGCCTCGTTCTCCTCGGTGCCGAACGCCTTGGCCTCCCCCACCTCGTTGACCACCAGCAGGTCGCAGCCCTTGCGGGCGAGCTTGGCGCGGCCGTTGGCGAGCACGTCGTCGGTCTCGGCGCCGAAGCCGACGACGAGCTGACCCGGGCGGGCGCGATGGGCCGCGACCTCGGCGAGGATGTCGGGATTGCGGACCAGGGCCAGCGGTTCCGGCTCGGCGTCGTCCTTCTTCTTGATCTTGCTGCTCGCGTAGGCCGCGGGGCGGAAGTCGGCCACGGCCGCGGCCATCACCACCACGTCGGCGTCCGCGGCGGCCTTGACCACCTGCTCGCGCAGCTGCTCGGCGCTGCCCGCGGTGACCACGTCGGCGCCCGCGGGGTCGGGCAGTCCGGTGTTGGCGGCGATCAGCGTCACCCGGGCGCCGCGGGCCACGGCGGTGCGGGCCAGCGCGTAGCCCTGCTTGCCGGAGGAGCGGTTGCCGAGGTAGCGGACGGGGTCCAGCGGCTCGCGGGTGCCGCCGGCGCTGATCACCACATGGCGGCCGGCCAGGTCGGGATCGGCGGTGCCGCGGGCCAGCACGTGCCGGCACACCTCGAAGATCTCGGCGGGGTCCGGCAGCCGCCCCTTGCCGGTGTCGACGCCGGTGAGCCGGCCGACCGCGGGCTCGATGACCACCGCGCCGCGGCGGCGCAGCGTGGCGACGTTCTCCTGGGTGGCGGGGTGCTCCCACATCTCGGTGTGCATGGCCGGCGCGAAGACCACCGGGCAGCGGGCCGTGAGCAGCGTGTTGGTGAGCAGGTCGTCGGCCAGGCCGTGGGCGGCCCTGGCCAGGGTGTCCGCGGTGGCCGGGGCCACGACCACCAGGTCGGCGTGCTGGCCGATGCGCACGTGCGGGACCTCGTGGACGTCGTCCCAGACCTGGGTGGAGACGGGGTTGCCGGACAGCGCGGACCAGGTCGCCGCGCCGACGAAGTGCAGTGCGGAATCGGTGGGCACCACGCGCACCTCGTGCCCGGACTCGGTCAGCCGGCGCAGCAGCTCGCACGCCTTGTACGCCGCGATGCCGCCGCTCACGCCCAGCACGACCTGTGGCTTGCCCATCGTCACTCCCGCCTCCGCGTCCCGGTTCCGGTGCCCCTATGACACACCACGGGCCCGGCGGTCGCTCCGCCGGGCCCGTGGTGGTGTGCTGTGTGTCGTCGTGCCTGGTCAGGCGTTCGGCGGCGGCTCGACGGCCTCGGACGTCAGCAGCCCGGCGTTGATCTCGCGCAGCGCGATCGACAGCGGCTTCTCGTGGACGTGGGTGTCCACCAGCGGGCCGACGTACTCCAGCAGGCCCTCGCCGAGCTGGGAGTAGTACGCGTTGATCTGGCGGGCACGCTTGGCCGCGTAGATCACCAGGCTGTACTTCGAGTCGGTGGCCTCGAGCAGCTCGTCGATCGGCGGGTTGATGATGCCCTCGGGCGTGGTGATGGAAGAGGACACGCTCTACCTACCCCTACAAGTGGAAGACGGAAGACTGCGATGTGGATCAGGCAATCCGCATCAAGGCTAGCAGCTCACGCGCTACCGCCTCGACCGAGGTGTTGACAAGGGTTTCGTCGAACTCGGACTCGGCGGCCAGCTCGACCCTGGCGGTGACCAGCCGCCGCTCGATCACCTCGGGCGACTCGGTGCCACGCCCGGTGAGCCGGCGGACCAGCTCGTCCCAGCTCGGCGGGGCCAGGAAGACCAGCCGGGCCTCGGGCATGGACTCGCGGACCAGCCGCGCGCCCTGCAGGTCGATCTCCAGCAGCACCGGCTCGCCCGCGGCGAGCCGGTCGAGAACCGCCTTGCGCGGGGTGCCGTAGCGGTGACCCGCGAACTCGGCCCACTCCAGCAGTTCGCCGTTGGCGACGAGCTTGTCGAACTCGTCGTCGTCCACGAAGAAGTACTGCACTCCGTGCTGCTCGCCGGGGCGGGGCTTGCGCGTGGTGGCGGACACCGAGAGCCAGACCTCGGGGTGCACCGTGCGCAGATGGGCGACGACCGTGCTCTTGCCGACTCCGGAGGGGCCGGAGAGCACGGTCAGCCGCGGATGTACTGCAGGGCTCATGGAGTGATTATCCCTGCTTTCCGGCAGTGCCGGGACCTCAGGCGGCCGTGCCGCCGAACTCGCGCTCCAGGGAGGCGATCTGGTTCGAGCCGAGACCACGGACCCGGCGGCTCTCGGAGATGCCGAGCCGCTCCATGATCTGCTTGGCGCGCACCTTGCCGACGCCGGGAAGCGACTCGAGCAGGGCGGAGACCTTCATCTTGCCGATGACATCGTTCTCCTGGCCCTGCTTGATGACCTCGTGCAGGGAAGCGCCGGAGTGCTTGAGCCGGTTCTTGACCTCGGCGCGCTCCCGGCGAGCCGCAGCGGCCTTTTCGAGCGCGGCAGCGCGCTGTTCAGGGGTAAGGGGCGGAAGAGCCACGCCTACGTCACCTCGGATGTAGAGCAATCGGATATGGACCGTATGGAACGTACTCGCCCGGAAGTGCAGGGCGATGAGCGCCGCATCTGAACGGCTCGCTCTCGTCGGAGACTAGCGGTCCGAACGGCCCAAGTCAGCGAGAACAGACGAAAAGTCCTGGTCAGACTCGATCCAGCGGGATATATGGGGCAAACCGGAACAGGTTTCGGGGTCAATGGGGCCGGTTGTTGAATCCGACCCTTTTTTCGGCCGTTTTCGCAGCCGATAAGCAGACGGTATTACCGACGCATTCGCCCGATCCGTCGAACCGGGGCCGGGCGGTCCGTTCCGCCGCCCGGCCCCGGTTCCGCGTCCGTCCGCGGACGATGGCTGCGTCAGCCCGCGACCACGGCGCCGATCTCGTCGGCATAGGCGCGCGCGGCATTCCGCAACGCCTCCACGCCGGGTCCGTGCCGCAGCACGTCCCGGCTCACGCTCGGCAGGACGTTCGGCAGCGCGGCGCCGAAGACCCGGGGGAGGTCGGCCGGCGTCGCGCCCTGCGCGCCGACGCCCGGGGCCAGCAGCGGGCCGTTGACCGCCAGGTCCGCGCCCGCCTCGTCCAGCGTGGCGCCCACCACCGCGCCGACCGAGCCCAACGGGCGCACGCCCGCGTTCTCGGCCGCGATGTGGCCGAGAACGACCTCGGCGACGGTGCCGCCGGCCGCCGCGGCCCGCTGCACCTCGGCGCCCTCGGGGTTGGAGGTCAGCGCCAGCACGAAGACACCCGAGCCGGAGACCGCCGCGGCGTCCAGGGCCGGGCGCAGCGAGCCGAAGCCCAGATAGGGGCTGACCGTCACCGCGTCGCTGAACAGCGGGGAGTCCTTGTCCAGGTAGGTGGCGGCGTAGGCGGCCATGGTGGACCCGATGTCGCCGCGCTTGGCGTCCATCAGCACCAGGGCCCCGGCCTGCCGGGCCTGCTCCACGGTCCGCTCCAGCACCGCGACGCCGCGCGAGCCGAAGCGCTCGAAGAAGGCCGACTGC
The DNA here is from genome assembly GCF_019890725.1 of Actinacidiphila acidipaludis. Classification (GTDB taxonomy): domain Bacteria; phylum Actinomycetota; class Actinomycetes; order Streptomycetales; family Streptomycetaceae; genus Actinacidiphila; species Actinacidiphila acidipaludis. The sequence goes on along the minus strand of NZ_JAINZZ010000024.1, from coordinate 99,125 downwards.
GGCTTGAGGACGGCCGTGGTGCCGGCCAGCGCCTCCACCACGGTCAGCGCGAACCGCTCCAGGCCCGCCACGTCGTCGTTCAGGCCCCAGGCGGTGAGCAGCGAGGCGTGCGGGTCGATGCCGACACACAGCGGGCCGCGGTCGTCCATGGCCCGGCGCAGCCGCGCGCCGAAGGGTTCCGTCGTCATGCGGTCACCTTCCCGGTGTCGGCGCCGACCGCGTCGGCGAGGGTCTCGTACGGGCTGGCGGCCAGCCGTTCGGCCAGGCCCTTGTGCACGGCGCGCATCCAGAACGGGCCCCGGTAGATGAAGGCGCTGTAGCCCTGGACCAGGGTGGCGCCGGCCAGGATGCGCCGCCAGGCGTCCTCGGCGTCCTCGATGCCGCCGACCCCGACCAGGGTCAGCCGGTCGCCGACCCTGGCGTACAGGCGCCGCAGCACCTCCAGGGAGCGCTCCTTGACCGGTGCGCCGGACAGGCCGCCGGTCTCCGCGACCACCGCGGGGTCCGAGCGCAGGCCCAGGCCCTCGCGGGCGATGGTCGTGTTGGTGGCGATGATGCCGTCCAGGCCGAGTTCGACCGCGAGGTCGGCGACGGCGTCGACGTCCTCGTCGGCGAGGTCGGGGGCGATCTTGACCAGCAGCGGCACCCGGCGGCCGGGGACGCTGCGGTCGGCCGCCTCCCGGACCGCGGTGAGCAGCGGGCGCAGCGCGGCGGTCGCCTGGAGGTTGCGCAGGCCGGGGGTGTTCGGCGAGGACACGTTGACCACGAGGTAGTCGGCGTGCACGGCCAGCCGCTCGGCGGACCGGACGTAGTCGCCGACCGCCTCCTCCTCCGGGACCACCTTGGTCTTGCCGATGTTGACGCCGACAGTGGTGCGGAAGACCGCCTTGCGGGCGGCCAGTCGGGCCGCGACCGCCGCCGAGCCGTCGTTGTTGAAGCCCATCCGGTTGATCAGCGCCCGGTCGGGCACCAGCCGGAACAGCCGCTTGGGCGGGTTGCCCGGCTGGCCCTGCGCGGTGACGGTGCCGACCTCGACGTGGTCGAAGCCGAGCATCGCCAGCCCGTCGACGGCCACCGCGTTCTTGTCGAACCCGGCGGCCAGCCCGAACGGCCCGGGCATCCGCAGCCCGAAGGCCTCGGTGTGCAGGGCCGGCCGCCGCGGCGCGAGCACCGCGGCGGCCAGGGCGCGCAGCCCCGGGACGGCGGCGGCCAGCCGGATCCACCGGAAGGCCAGGTGGTGGGCCCGCTCGGGGTCCATCCGCCGGAAGAAGAGCCGGAAGAACAGTGCGTACACGTCTCCGTTCCTCAGCCTTCCCGCGCGGCCGTCAGGCGCTCGGCGTGCTCCTGCAGGGAGCTGACGCTGATGTCGCCTCGCACCAGGGCGTCGATGCCCTGGACGGCGGCGGCCAGCGCCTGGACGGTGGTCAGGCACGGCACCCCGCGGGCGACCGCCGCGGTGCGGATGTCGTAGCCGTCGAGCCGCCCGCCGGTGCCGAACGGCGTGTTGACGATCAGGTCGACCTCGCCCTCGTGGATGAGGGTGACCACCGTCGGCTCGCCGTGCGGGCCCACGCCCTCGCTCTGCTTGCGCACCACGCGGGCGTCGATGCCGTTGCGCCGCAGCACCTCGGCGGTGCCGGAGGTGGCGAGCAGTTCGAAGCCGTGCTCGATCAGCGCCCGGGCCGGGAAGATCAGCGCGCGCTTGTCGCGGTTGGCGACCGAGACGAAGGCCCGGCCCTTGGTGGGCAGGGCGCCGTACGCGCCGGCCTGCGACTTGGCGTAGGCGGTGCCGAAGACCGCGTCGATGCCCATGACCTCACCGGTGGAGCGCATCTCCGGGCCGAGGATGGTGTCGACGCCGCGGCCCTGCGGGTCGCGGAACCGGCTCCACGGCAGCACCGCCTCCTTGACGGAGATCGGGGCGTCCAGCGGCACGTCGCCGCCGTCGCCGGACGCGGGCAGCAGGCCCTCGGCGCGCAGCTCCGCGATGGTGGCGCCCAGCGAGATCCGCGCGGCGGCCTTGGCCAGCGGGACCGCGGTGGCCTTGGAGGTGAAGGGCACCGTGCGCGAGGCCCGCGGGTTGGCCTCCAGCACGTAGAGGATGTCCCCGGCCAGCGCGAACTGGATGTTGATCAGGCCCTGGACGCCGACTCCGCAGGCGATCGCCTCGGTGGAGGCGCGCAGCCGCTTGATGTCGTGGCCGCCGAGGGTGATCGGGGGCAGGGCGCACGCCGAGTCGCCGGAGTGGATGCCGGCCTCCTCGATGTGCTCCATCACGCCGCCCAGGTACAGCTCGTGGCCGTCGTAGAGCGCGTCGACGTCGATCTCGATGGCGTCGTCGAGGAACCGGTCGACCAGCACCGGCCGGTCCGGGCCGATCTCGGTGGACTCGGCGATGTAGGCGGCGAGGCGCGACTCCTCGTAGACGATCTCCATGCCGCGGCCGCCCAGCACGTAGGACGGGCGGACCAGCACGGGGTAGCCGATCTCGTCGGCGATGGCCTTGGCGCCGGGGAAGGACGTCGCGGTGCCGTGCTTGGGGGCGGGCAGGCCGGCCTCGGCGAGCACCCGGCCGAAGGCGCCGCGGTCCTCGGCGAGGTGGATGGCCTCGGGCGAGGTGCCGACCACGGGCACGCCGTTGTCCTTGAGCGCCTGCGCCAGGCCCAGCGGGGTCTGCCCGCCGAGCTGCACGACGACCCCGGCGACCGGTCCGGCCTCGGTCTCGGCGTGCACGATCTCCAGCACGTCCTCCAGGGTGAGCGGCTCGAAGTACAGCCGGTCGGAGGTGTCGTAGTCGGTGGAGACGGTCTCCGGGTTGCAGTTGACCATCACGGTCTCGTACCCGGCGTCGTGCAGCGCGAAGGACGCGTGGACGCAGGAGTAGTCGAACTCGATGCCCTGGCCGATGCGGTTGGGGCCGGAGCCGAGGATGATCACCGCGGGCTTGGCGCGCGGCGCGACCTCGCTCTCCTCGTCGTAGGAGGAGTAGAAGTACGGCGTGCGGGCGGCGAACTCGGCCGCGCAGGTGTCGACGGTCTTGTAGACCGGGCGGATGCCCAGCGCGTGCCGGACCTCCCGGACGACCTCCTCGCGCAGGCCGCGGATGCCGGCGATCTGGGCGTCGGAGAAGCCGTGCCGCTTGGCCTCGGCCAGCAGGTCGGGCGCGAGGTTGCCGGCCGCGGCGAGCTCGTCGGCGATCTCCTTGATCAGGAAGAGCTGGTCGACGAACCACGGGTCGATCCGGGTGGACGCGAAGATCTCCTCGGGCGTGGCGCCCGCCCGGATGGCCAGCATGACGGTGTTGATCCGGCCGTCGGTGGGCACCGCGGCCCGGGCCAGCAGTTCGTCCTTGGTCCCCTGCGCGGCGGGATCGCTGACGAAGTCGAACTGGGAGCCCTTCTTCTCCAGCGAGCGCAGCGCCTTGTTCAGCGCCTCGGTGAAGTTGCGGCCGATGGCCATCGCCTCGCCGACCGACTTCATGGTGGTGGTCAGGGTGGCGTCGGCGGCCGGGAACTTCTCGAAGGCGAACCGCGGCACCTTGACCACGACGTAGTCGAGCGTCGGCTCGAAGGACGCCGGGGTCTGCTCGGTGATGTCGTTGGGGATCTCGTCGAGGGTGTAGCCGACGGCGAGCCGGGCGGCGATCTTGGCGATCGGGAAGCCGGTGGCCTTGGAGGCCAGCGCCGAGGACCGGGAGACCCGGGGGTTCATCTCGATGACGATGACCCGGCCGTCGGCGGGGTTGACGGCGAACTGGATGTTGCAGCCGCCGGTGTCGACGCCGACCTCGCGGATGACGGCGATGCCGATGTCCCGCAGGACCTGGTACTCGCGGTCGGTGAGCGTCATGGCCGGCGCCACGGTGATCGAGTCGCCGGTGTGCACGCCCATGGGGTCGAAGTTCTCGATGGAGCAGACGACCACGACGTTGTCGTGCTTGTCGCGCATCAGCTCCAGCTCGTACTCCTTCCAGCCGAGGATGGACTCCTCCAGGAGCACCTCGGTGGTGGGCGAGAGCGTGAGGCCCTGGCCGGCGATGCGGCGCAGCTCCTCCTCGTCGTGGGCGAAGCCGGAGCCGGCGCCGCCCATGGTGAAGGAGGGCCGGACCACGACCGGGTAGCCGCCGAGGGTCTCCACCCCGGCCAGCACGTCGTCCATGGAGTGGCAGATGACCGACCGCGCGGACTCGCCGTGCCCGATCCGCTCGCGGACCGCCTCGACGACGGTCTTGAACTGCTCGCGGTCCTCGCCCTTGTGGATGGCGGCGACGTTGGCGCCGATCAGCTCGACGCCGTACTCGGTCAGCACGCCGTTCTCGTGCAGCGCGATCGCGGTGTTGAGCGCGGTCTGGCCGCCGAGGGTGGGGAGCAGCGCGTCCGGCCGCTCCTTGGCGATGATCTTCTCGACGAACTCCGGGGTGATCGGCTCGACGTAGGTGGCGTCGGCGATCTCCGGGTCGGTCATGATCGTGGCCGGGTTGGAGTTGACCAGGATCACCCGCAGGCCCTCGGCCTTGAGCACCCGGCACGCCTGGGTGCCGGAGTAGTCGAACTCCGCTGCCTGGCCGATGACGATCGGGCCGGAGCCGATGACCAGGACGGACTGGATATCGGTGCGCTTAGGCACGCTGGGCTCCCTGTTCTGCCATGAGCTGGATGAAGCGGTCGAAGAGGTACGCGGCGTCGTGCGGGCCGGCTGCCGCCTCGGGGTGGTACTGCACGCTGAAGGCGGGGCGGTCCAGCAGCCGCAGGCCCTCGACCACGTTGTCGTTCAGGCAGACATGGCTGACCTCGGCGCGGCCGTAGGGCGTCTCGCTGACCGCGTCGAGGGGCGCGTCCACGGCGAAGCCGTGGTTGTGCGCGGTCACCTCGACCTTGCCGGTGGCGCGGTCCTGGACGGGCTGGTTGATGCCGCGGTGGCCGTACTTGAGCTTGTACGTGCCGAAGCCCAGCGCCCGGCCGAGGAGCTGGTTGCCGAAGCAGATCCCGAACAGCGGGGTGCCGCGCTCCAGGGCCGCCTGGATCACCGTCAGGTCGGCGGTGGCGGGGTCGCCGGGACCGTTGGACAGGAACACGCCGTCCGGGTCGGACGCGTAGACGTCCTCGACGCTCGCGGTGGCGGGCAGCACGTGCACCTCGATGCCGCGCTCGGCCATCCGGTGCGGCGTCATGCCCTTGATGCCCAGGTCCAGGGCGGCCACGGTGAAGCGGCGCGGGCCGATGGCCGGCACCACGTACAGCTGCTCGGTGGCGACCTCGGCGGACAGGTCGGCGCCGGTCATCTCCGGGGCCTGGCGGACCCGGGTCAGCAGCGTGCCCTCGTCGGCGAGTGCGTTGCCGGAGAAGATGCCGACCCGCATCGCGCCGCGCTCCCGCAGGTGGCGGGTGAGGGCGCGGGTGTCGATGCCGCTGATGCCGACGACGCCCTGCGTGGCGAGCTCGTCGTCCAGGGTGCGGCGCGAGCGCCAGCTCGACGGCACGCGGGCGGGGTCGCGGACGACGTAGCCGGCCACCCAGATGCGGGACGACTCGGGGTCCTCGTCGTTGACGCCGGTGTTGCCGACGTGCGGGGCGGTCATGACGACCACCTGCCGGTGGTAGGAGGGGTCGGTCAGGGTCTCCTGGTAGCCGGTCATGCCGGTGGAGAAGACGGCCTCGCCGAAGGTCTCCCCCACCGCACCGTAGGCGCGGCCGTGGAAGATGCGGCCGTCCTCGAGGACGAGGACGGCGGGCGCCTTGGCCACCCGGGTGGGAGTCGTCATTGTGCGCCTTTCTGGTCGTGCGGTGCGGCGGCGTGCTGCTGCACCCGCCGGGCGGGCTGCCCGCTCTCGGTGAGGGGGGCGGGGACGGCGGCCCGCTCGCCGCTGAGGTCGTTGATCCGCCCCACCCACTGCGGGTGGTCGGCGGCGTGCTCGGACCGGAATCCGGTGTCGATGAGGGTGCCGCCGTGCTCCCAGGTGACGACCAGCAGGCCGCCCTCGGGCAGCACCTTGCCGGCGATCGCCTTGTCGAGCCGGGCGCCGCGCAGCGCGGCCACGGGCACGAAGAAGCCGGGGGCGCCGGTCCGTTCGACGTCCAGGCCCTGCTCGGTCAGGGTCAGCCGGGCCTTGCTGCGGACGCCCAGACCGTGCGCGACGATCCGGTCCAGCCACTGCCCGGCGGTGGTGCTGCCGTGGTACCGGCCGTCCGCCACGAGCAGCGGATCACCGGTCTCCGCCGGTGCCTGCGGCAGCTCCGGGAGGTTCCCCTGCAGCGTGCGCCGCCACTGCCAGCCCTGGCGCATCAGCCAGTAGACCAGCGCGACGAACAGCGCCAGACCGACGATCCAGCCGATCCGGCCGGACCAGTCGGTGACCTTGGCGGAGTGCTGGCCGCCCTGCGCGGTCACGACCGCGAGCAGGTTGAGAGGAGTCGTCACGTGAGCTTCCCGTCCATGACCGTGGCGTGGCCCCGCAGGAACGTCGCCGTGACCCGGCCCGGCAGCTCGCGGCCCTCGTAGGGCGTGTTGCGGCTGCGGGAGGCGAAGCCCGCGGGATTGACGACCCCACGGTATGCGGGATCGAGCAGCACCAGGTTCGCGGGCTCGCCCTCGGCGATCGGCCGGCCGTGCCCGGCGAGCCGGCCGATGGCGGCCGGGCGGGCGGACATCCGGTCGGCGACGCCCGCCCAGTCGAGCAGGCCGGTGTCGACCATGGTGTGCTGGACCACCGACAGCGCCGTCTCCAGGCCGACCATGCCCATCGCGGCCGCGGACCACTCGCAGTCCTTGTCCTCGTGCGGGTGCGGCGCGTGATCGGTGGCCACACAGTCGATGGTGCCGTCGGCGAGGGCCTCGCGCAGCGCGAGCACGTCCGCCTCGGTGCGCAGCGGCGGGTTGACCTTGTAGACCGGGTTGTACGAGCGCACCAGCTCGTCGGTGAGCAGCAGGTGGTGCGGGGTGACCTCGGCGGTGACGTCCCAGCCCTTGGACTTGGCCCAGCGGACGATCTCCACCGAGCCGGCGGTCGACAGGTGGCAGATGTGCACGCGGGAGCCCACGTGCGCGGCGAGCAGCACGTCGCGGGCGATGATCGACTCCTCGGCGACGGCCGGCCATCCGGTCAGGCCGAGCTCGCCGGAGACGGTGCCCTCGTTCATCTGGGCGCCCTCGGTGAGCCGGGGCTCCTGCGCGTGCTGGGCGACGACGCCGCCGAAGGCCTTCACGTACTCCAGGGCGCGGCGCATGATCACCGCGTCGTCCACGCACTTGCCGTCGTCGGAGAAGACCCGGACCTGGGCGGCGGAGTCGGCCATGGCGCCGAGTTCGGCGAGCTTCTTGCCCTCCAGGCCCACGGTGACCGCGCCGACCGGCTGCACGTCGCAGTAGCCGTACTCGCGGCCCAGCCGCCAGACCTGCTCGACGACGCCGGCGGTGTCCGCGACGGGGAAGGTGTTGGCCATGGCGTGCACGGCGGTGTAGCCGCCGGCCGCGGCGGCCCGGGTGCCGGTCAGCACCGTCTCGGAGTCCTCACGGCCGGGCTCGCGCAGGTGGGTGTGCAGGTCGACCAGGCCGGGCAGCAGGATCAGGCCGTCCGCCTCGACGACCCGGGCGCCCTCGGCGGCCAGCCCGGTGCCGACCGCGGCGACGGTCTCGCCCTCGATCAGGACGTCGCGGGCCTCGCCGCCCAGGACCTTCGCGCCGCGGATCAGGATCGTGCTCATCGTTACTTGCTCTCCTCGGTGCGGGCGGCTTCGGTGGGGACGTCGTCGGGGCGTGCGTCGTCGGCACGGGGTTCTTCGGGGCGGGGTTCTTCGGCACGGGCGGTGGCCAGGGCCGGCTCGGACCCGCCGAGCAGCAGGTAGAGCACGGCCATCCGCGTGCTGACGCCGTTGGCGACCTGCTCGACGGCGGTGCAGCGCGGGGAGTCGGCGACCTCGGCGGTGATCTCCATGCCCCGGTTCATCGGGCCGGGGTGCATGACGATGGCGTGCTCGGGCAGCACCGCCATCCGCCCGCCGTCCAGGCCGTAGCGGCGGGAGTACTCACGCTCGGTGGGGAAGAACGCGGCGTTCATCCGCTCGCGCTGCACCCGCAGCATCATCACCGCGTCGGACTTGGCGAGCACCGCGTCCAGGTCGTAGCCGACCTGGCAGGGCCACTGCTCGACGCCGATGGGCAGCAGGGTCGGCGGCGCGACCAGGGTGACCTCGGCGCCGAGGGTGTTCAGCAGCAGCACGTTGGAGCGGGCCACGCGGCTGTGCAGGATGTCGCCGACGATGGTGACGCGGCGGCCCGCCAGGTCGCGGCCGACGCCCGACAGGTGGCGGCGCATGGTGAACGCGTCGAGCAGCGCCTGCGTGGGGTGCTCGTGGGTGCCGTCGCCGGCGTTGACCACCGAGGCGTTGATCCAGCCGGAGGTGGCCAGGCGCTGCGGCGCGCCGGAGGCGTGGTGGCGGACCACGACCGCGTCGGCGCCCATGGCCTCCAGCGTCAGCGCGGTGTCCTTGAGCGACTCGCCCTTGGAGACCGAGGAGCCCTTGGCGGAGAAGTTGATGACGTCGGCGGACAGCCGCTTGGCCGCCGCCTCGAAGGAGATGCGGGTGCGCGTCGAGTCCTCGAAGAAGAGGTTGACGACGGTGCGGCCGCGCAGGGTGGGGAGTTTCTTGATCGGGCGGTCGGCGACGCGGGCCATCTCCTCGGCGGTGTCGAGAACGAGGAGGGCGTCGTCGCGGGTGAGGTCGGCGGCCGAGATCAGATGGCGCTTCACAGGGTCACTCCGTGGTGCTGAGGCAGGCCGGTGCGGTGCCGGGGATGGTCAGGAGGGCGCGCGGAAGTGCCGGACCCGCTGACGGGTCCGGGCGTGAGGGCGCTACTGGTCCGCGGCCGCGGCCGTGCGGTCCTGGGGCTCCCTGCGGCTGTGGCCGAGCAGCACGCTGTCGCGGCCGTCCTCCTCGGTCAGCAGGACCCTGACGGTCTCGCGCAGCGAGGTCGGGAGGTTCTTGCCGACGTAGTCGGCCCGGATCGGCAGCTCCCGGTGGCCGCGGTCGACCAGCACGGCGAGCTGGACGGCCCGCGGGCGGCCGATGTCGCCCAGCGCGTCGAGCGCGGCGCGGATGGTGCGGCCGGAGAAGAGCACGTCGTCGACCAGGACGACGAGCCGGCCGTCGACGCCGTCACCGGGGATCTCGGTGCGGGCGAGGGCACGCGGCGGGTGCAGCCGCAGGTCGTCGCGGTACATGGTGATGTCGAGCGATCCGACCTGGGTGGTGCGGCCGGTGATCTCGGCGAGCTTGTCGGCCAGCCGGCGGGCGAGGAAGACCCCGCGGGTGGGGATGCCGAGGAGCACCACGTCGTCGGCGCCCTTGGCGCGTTCGACGATCTCGTGGGCGATGCGGGTGAGGACCCGCGCGATGTCCGGGGCTTCGAGCACCGGACGGGCGGGCGGCGCGGGTGCCGCCTGCGCGGTGGTACTGCGGTCGTCGACCATGGTCGTCAGACCTCCTTCCCCGCCTCACGGGACGGGCGTTAAAGGACGTCAGGGGTACCTCTCGACCATAGCAGGTGGCCTTTCGGGGCCTTGGACCGCCCAGGTCAGAGACCGGTCGGCCCTATTCGGCTTGACGACGCCGGATTACGCTGCGTAACCTCACAGTGAGTCACCGAGTTTCCGTCCGGGGAGCCATATGTCCAGCGATTACGCCAAGCAGCTCGGAGCCAAGCTCCGGGCCATCCGTACGCAGCAGGGCCTCTCCCTGCACGGCGTCGAGGAGAAGTCCCAGGGCCGCTGGAAGGCAGTGGTCGTGGGCTCGTACGAGCGCGGCGACCGTGCCGTGACCGTGCAGCGCCTCGCCGAGCTCGCCGACTTCTACGGGGTGCCGGTCCAGGAGCTGCTGCCGGGCACGACCCCCGGCGGCGCGGCCGAGCCCCCGCCGAAGCTGGTCCTCGACCTGGAGCGCCTCTCCCAGGTGCCGCCGGAGAAGGCCGGTCCGCTGCAGCGTTACGCCGCGACCATCCAGAGCCAGCGCGGCGACTACAACGGCAAGGTGCTCTCGATCCGCCAGGACGACCTGCGCACCCTCGCCGTGATCTACGACCAGTCCCCCTCGGTCCTCACCGAGCAGCTCATCTCCTGGGGCGTGCTCGACGCGGACGCGCGCCGCGCGGTGCAGCACGACGAGGGCTGAGCCGGTTCGCACTCTTTCTGCAGAAACGTCCCGCCCGGGGCGTCCCCGTGGGGGCGCCCCGGGCGGTCCCGTTTCCGGTCAGCGGGCCGGTGACCGGCCGGTCAGGCCGGCGGGGACCGGAGCGTAGCCGGCCGGGCGGGTGGTGAACGTGCCCCGGCCCTGCGTACGGCCGCGCAGCCGCGTGGCGTAGCCGAACAGCTCGGCCAGCGGCACGGTCGCGGTGACCACGGCCGAACCCGCCCGGGCCACCGAGCCCCGCACCCGGCCGCGCCGGGCCGCCAGGTCGCCCAGCACGGCGCCGACCGCGTCGTCCGGGACCGTCACCACGACCTCGGCGACCGGCTCCAGCAGCCGCATCCGGGCGGCCGCCAGGGCCTGCCGCAGCGCGAACCGCCCGGCGGCCCGGAACGCGAGCTCCGAGGAGTCGTGGCTGTGCGTGGCGCCGTCGGTGAGCGTCACCACCAGTCCGGTCACCGGATGGCCGCCGAGCGGGCCCTCGGCGAGCCCGTCCCGGCAGCCGTCCTCGACCGCCCTGACGTACTCCCGCGGTACCCGGCCGCCCGTGACGGCCGACCGGAACACGAAGCCCGTGCCGTCGCCCGCCGGATCCGCGCCGTCGTCGAGCGGCGCCACGTCGAGCACCACCTGCGCGAACTGGCCCGCGCCGCCGTCCTGTTTGACGTGCCGGTGGACCAGACCCGACACGCCCTCCTCGACGGTCTCGCGGTAGGCGACCCGCGGACGGCCCACGACGACCTCCAGCCCCTGGGCGCGGCGGATCTTCTCGATCGCCACCTCCAGGTGCAGCTCCCCCATCCCGGCCAGGACCGTCTGGCCCGTCTCCGCGTCGGTGCCGACGGTCAGCGAGGGGTCCTCCTCCGCCAGCCGCGCGAGCGCCTGCACGAGCCGTTCGGCGTCGCCGTTCCCGCGCGCCTCGACGGCCACCGACACCACCGGCGCGGCCACCGGCGGCGGCTCCAGGACCAGCCGGGCGTCCGGCGCGCACAGGGTCGCCCCCGTGCGGGCCGCCTTCGGCCCGACCAGCGCCACGATGTCACCGGCCTCCGCGCGGTCCAGCTCGAAGTGGCGGTCGGCGCGGACCCGCAGGACGCGTGCGACGCGTTCGGTGCGCCCGGCTCCGGCGTCCAGCACCGTGTCCCCCTTCCCGATCGTTCCCGAGTACACCCGTACGTAGGTCAGGCGGCCGGTCTCGGTGGCCGTGACCTTGAACACCAGCGCGGCGAACGGCGCCGCCGGATCGGCGGGCCGCTCCCGGTCGCGGGTGTCCCCGCCCGTCCCGGCCGGGCCGTCCGTCCCGGTGGAGCGCACCGGCGGGACGTCCAGCGGCGAGGGCAGGTACGCCACGACCGCGTCGAGCAGCGGCTCGACGCCGCGGTCGCGGTACGCCGACCCGCACAGCACCGCGACGGCCTGGCCGTCGCGGGTCAGGTCGCGCAGCGCCGCGGCCAGCGCGGAGGCGGACAGGGCGCCGTGCGCGCAGTACTCCTCGAGCGCTCCGGGGTGGAGTTCGGCGACCGCCTCCTCCAGCGCCCGCCGGCGCGCTTCCGCCTCCGCGCGCAGCACGTCCGGCACCGGCCCCTCGACGCAGGCGCCGCCGGCGCCGGTCGCGCGCTCCGCTCCGGGCCAGAGCAGCGCCCGCATGCGGACCAGGTCCACCACGCCGGTGAAGCCGGCCTCCCGCCCGACGGGGAGCTGGACGGCGAGCGCGGTGGCGCCCAGGCGCGTGCGGATCGAGGCGACCGCCGCGTCCAGGTCGGCGCCCGCCCGGTCCATCTTGTTGACGAACGCGATCCGCGGGACGCGGTGCCGGTCGGCCTGCCGCCACACCGACTCGCTCTGCGGCTCGACCCCCGCGACCGCGTCGAACACCACGACGGCGCCGTCCAGGACCCGCAGCGACCGCTCGACCTCGTCGGCGAAGTCGACGTGGCCGGGCGTGTCGATCAGGTTGATCCGATGGCCGTCCCAGGCGCAGCTGACCGCGGCGGCGAAGATGGTGATGCCGCGGTCGCGCTCCTGCGGGTCGAAGTCGGTGACGGTGGTGCCGTCGTGGACCTCGCCGCGCTTGTGGGTCGCGCCCGTCAGGAAGAGGACGCGTTCGGTCAGGGTGGTCTTCCCCGCGTCGACATGCGCGAGGATGCCGAGGTTGCGGACCTTCGCGGTCGCGGGGACGAGGGGATGCTTCGGGGTGCTGCGCACGGCCGTCGGCCTTTCGGTGCGGGGCTGGTCCTGGACAGGGGCCAGGACGCGGGCAGCGCGATTCCCGGGACGAGGTGGGCCGCCGCGGCCGGTGATCCCGTTACGGGCGCACCAAGGCCGGGGCACGGTCGGGACGACCGTGCCCGCCGGTACGGCAGGGGTGGTGACTCGTCAGCGGGTCCGGGGCCGGCCGCGCAGCCGGCGCCGGACGGACGGGGACACCAGGATCACCCGGTGCAGCGAGCAGGGAACGGCGGCGGGGGTACGGTCACGCACGGCCGGGCTCCCCTCTTCGTCGTCCGATCGTCCGGGTGCGCGCCGCCCTCGGGGGCGCGCCGTCTCCCGGGAGTGTAGGCAGCGCGGCGCGGGCGCCGCACCGGGTTTTCGGCGCGCCGGATCCGCCTCGGGCCGCCGGTCGACTCGTCCGCCGACGGCGGTCGTCGACGTGGGTCAGCCGGGAACACCGGAGCCGGAGCGGGCGTCCGCGCCCGGGTAGAGCCGGGAGACCACCTCGGGCAGCAGCCGTTCGGTCAGCGGCGCGGGCAGCGCCTGCAGGACGGCGAGCACCGGCGCCATCCGCGCGGGCAGCGCCCCGCCGGGCCCCACTCCGGCCGCCTCCAGGGCCAGACCGGCCTCCTCCGGCGTCAGGGAGTCCGGGTCGAGCCCCCGCGCGAGTTCGATCAGCCCGGGATCGACCGACGGCGGCCCGAGTTCACGGGCCCGCGCCACCGCACCCGCCAACTCGCCCAGCAGTTCGGCGATCCGGGCCGGGTCCGCGGCCGCGGCCGTCACGGTCAGGTGCAGGTTCGCCGGGGAACCGGCGTGGGCGGGCTGCGGCTGGAGGTACCAGCCGCGCAACCGCATCTCGTCGGCCACCACGAACGGGTCGACCCGCGGGTCCGCGGAGGCCACCGCGACCAGCGCGGCGTCCGGCTCGCCGAGCACCCGCAGTCCTTCGATCTCCCCGACGCCGTCGACGAGTTGACGCACCGCCCGGTGGACGCGGGCGGAGAGTTCGGCGTAGCCGTCCGTGCCGACCCGCTCCAGCACCGCCCAGGCGGCGGCCAGCGGGCCGGCCGGCTTGGTGCCCTGGAGCGTGGCGTTGACCACCGGGTAGCCGGGCCAGGAGGCGTGCGCGAACCAGCCGTGCCGGCGCAGTTCGGCGTCCTGGAACAGCAGCACGGACGCGCCCTTCGGGGTGTAGCCGTACTTGTGCAGATCGACGGAGAGTGAGGTGACGCCGGGCACGGACAGGTCGAACGGCGGCGGCTCGGGCACGTCGTCCACCAACCGGAGGTGCCCGAGGTACCAGCCGCCGATGCAGGCGTCGACATGGCAGAGCACGCCGTGCCCGGCGGCGGTCGCGGCGACGGCGGGCACGGGGTCGACGACGCCGTGCGCGTACGAGGGGGCGGAGGCCACGACCAGCGCGGTGCGGGGCGTGAGGGCGGCGGCCACGTCGGCGGGCCGCACCCGGAAGCCGTCGTCCACGGGCACGCTCACCACGCGGAGCCCGAACAGCCGGGCGGCCTTGTGGAAGGCGGCGTGCGCGGTGACCGGCAGGACGATCTCCGGATCGGTCACGCCGCGGGTGCGCCGGGCGTGCTCGCGCGCGGTGAGCACGGCCAGCAGGCAGCTCTCGGTGCCGCCGCTGGTGAAGGTGCCGGCCGTGCCGGCGGTCCCGCCGAGCAGCCTCGCCGCGCGGCCGACGACCTCGTTCTCCAGCGTCACCACGCTCGGGAAGGCCGTCATGTCCAGGCCGTTGACGCCCGCGACCGCGTCCTGCGCCCGGGCGGCGAGGTCGTCCAGCGCGGTCAGCCCGGCGTCGTAGACGTACGCCATCGTCCGGCCGCCGTGCACCGGCAGGTCGGCGGCGCGCAGCGCGGCCAGCCGGGCGAGGAGCGCGGAGGCGTCCGTGCCGCGGCACGGGTCGGCGAAGGCCCGGGCGTCCCGGTCCGTACGGCGGTCCATGCGGCGGAATCTAGGACAGGGACGCGGACACACACCAGGCCCGAAGCAGAATATTGTTCAACTTCTGCTGTCGGGCCTGGTCACAGGCGCGATCGCCGCATGCGGCGTCGTGCGCTCAGCGCTTGAGCGTCGGCTTCAGCTCCAACAGCCGGCCCAGCAGACCGTTGACGAACGACGGCGACTCGTCGGTGGAGAACTCCTTCGCCAGCTGCACGGCCTCGTCCAGCACCACCGGGTCGGGGACCTCGTCCTCCCACAGCAGCTCGTAGGTTCCCAGGCGCAGCACGTTGCGGTCCACCACCGGCATCCGGTCCAGCGTCCACCCCACCGCGTAGCCGGCCAGCAGCTCGTCGATGCGCGCGGCGTGCTCCGCGTACCCCTCGACCAGCCGGCGGGTGTACTCGGTGACCGGCGGCTGCCGGTCGTCGGTCCGGGCGAGCCGGATCCAGTCCGCCATGACGGTGGTGGGGGCGGCACCCCGCTGCTCCGCCTCGAAGAGGATCTGGAAGGCGCGCTTGCGGGCCTTGTTGCGGGCAGCCACGGTTAGCTGTTCACCCGGCCGAGGTAGTCACCCGTGCGGGTGTCGACCTTCACCTTTTCACCCGTGGTGATGAACAGCGGCACGCCGATCTCGTGGCCGGTCTCCAGGCGGGCCGGCTTGGAGCCACCGGTGGAGCGGTCGCCCTGCACGCCCGGCTCGGTGTACTCGATGACCAGCTCGACGGAGGCGGGCAGCTCGATGTAGAGCGGCGCGCCCTCGTACATGGCGACGACGGCCTCGAAGCCCTCGAGGAGGTAGTTGGCGGCGTCGCCGACGACCTCGGGGGTGATGTTGATCTGGTCGTACGTCTCCGTGTCCATGAAGACGAAGTCGGCGCCGTCCTTGTAGGAGAACTGCATGCCGCGCTTGTCGACGTTGGCCGTCTCGACCTTCACGCCGGCGTTGAAGGTCTTGTCGACGACCTTCCCGGAGAGCACGTGCTTCAGCTTGGTGCGCACGAAGGCGGGGCCCTTGCCGGGCTTGACGTGCTGGAACTCGACCACGGTCCAGAGCTGGTCGCCGTCGAGCTTGAGCACGAGGCCGTTCTTGAGGTCGTTCGTGGTGGCCACGGTTGCGGAATCTCCTGAAAGTGCTGCTTCGGGACCACGGAATTCCGCGCCCGGATTCAGAGGGCGAGCAGTTCCTTGGTCGTGATGGTGAGTAGCTCGGGCCCGCCGTCCGCCGCGGGACGCACGACGAGTGTGTCGTCGATCCGGACACCGCCACGGCCCGGAAGATGGACCCCGGGCTCGACGGTGACCGGCACGCAAGCGTCCAGTTTACCCATGGCCGCCGGGGACAACTGAGGGTCCTCGTCGATTTCCAGGCCCACACCGTGGCCCGACCAGGGCGCCAGGCCCTCCGCGTGGCCGGCGGCGGTGAGCGGGCGGCGGGTCGCGCTGTCCACGTCGCGGCAGGCCACACCGGGTGCGAGCGCCTCCCGGCCGGCCCGCTGGGCGTCGAAGACCAGATCGTACAGCTCGACCTGCCACGCGGCGGGCGCGGTCCCGATCACGAACGTCCGGCCGACCTCGCACCGGTAGCCGCGGTAGCAGGCGCCGAGACGGACGCTGAGGAAGTCGCCCTCCTCCACCCGGCGGTCGGTCGGCACGTGCCGGGCGGTGCCGGAGTGCGGGCCGGTGCCCACCGAGGTGGGGAACGCGGGCCCGTCCGCGCCGTGGTCGACCAGCCGGCGCTCCAGCTCCAGCGCCAGATGCCGCTCGGTGCGGCCGACCAGGATCGACTCCAGCAGTTCGCCGAGCGCCTGGTCGGCGATCTCGGCCGCGATGCGCAGCGCGGCGATCTCCTGCTCGTCCTTGACCAGCCGGAGCTGCTCGACCGCGTTGGCGAGGTCGGCCATCGGCAGCCCCTGGACGACCGAGCGCACGGCGCGGTGGCGGGCCACGGTCAGGTGGTGCTCCTCGACCGCCAGCCGCTCCACCTGGGCCTCGCGGGCCAGGTCGGCGGCCGCGACGGCGGCGTCGCCGTCCGGCGAGGGCAGCGTGGTGGACCGCAGGTCCTCGGGCGGCCGGTCGGTGCTCCGGTCGCCCCGCTCCCCCGGGTCACCGGGGTCGTCCGGCGGCGGGCGCAGATGGACCAGGGTGTCGTCCGGGCCGGGCCCCACCAGCAGGGCGGCGCCGGGCGGCGCGCAGCCGGTCAGATAGAGCACGTTCGCGGGGCGGGTCACCAGGGCAGCGTCGATCCCGGTCGCCGCGCACCTCTCGCGCAGCCGGTTCCTGCGGGTCCCATGCACCTCCGCCATGCGGCGAGCTTAGGTCGCCGCGGCGCGGCCCGCCCCTTTTCGGCCTGCGTCCGTGCTGCCCCCGCCCGCGGCGTGTCGTGTGCGGCGGCGCGCGGGGCGCCGGCGGGGTGCGCCGGCGCGTCCTACCAGGTGGGAGGCCCTTGGAGGCTGCGGGCGACCACCCGGTCCAGGGCGGCGACGGCGGAGGGCACGTCGAGCTGGGAGTTGTCGATGATGGGCAGGCCCGAGCCGTACCAGCCGGCCATCCGGCCGTGGATACGGGCGACCTCCTCGTCGGAGAGCCGGCGGTTGCCGGTGCGTTCGGCGTTGCGGGTGAGCACGATGTCCAGGCCCGGCAGCAGCACGACGGGCAGCAGCCCGGGACCCACATGCCGCTTCCAGCCGCCGAGGCCCACCGCGGGGCGGTCCGGGAACACGGCGTCGTCGATGATGCAGGACACTCCGTTGGCCAGGAAGTTGCGGGCGGCGAAGCCGCAGGTCCTGCGGGCCAGCCGGTACTGCGCCTCGGAGTGCTCGTTCCACCCGGCCTGCGGGTCGGCGAAGCCGGAGCGCACCCATTCCCGCACGTCGTCCAGGCTGATGTGGGCGGTCGGGCTGGCACGGTGGTCCGCCCAGTGGCGGGCGATCGTGGTCTTGCCCGCGCCCGCCGCGCCGATCAGCAGGACGGCGATCGGGCCCTGCGCGGCGGGCAGTTGCACGGGGGTGGGGGCGGGCAGCGGGAAGTGGCCGGTGGTGCTTCCCGGCTGCGCGGGCGGTCCACCGGGCTGCGGCGCCCCGACAGCGTGCTGCATCTCGGCCCACTCCATCCCGTGCGGCACCCACGCGTGCCGATATGACCGGCGGGTCGTGCTGTTCGACTCCGAACGGTACCGTCCCGGGCCGTTCTTGTGTGAACGGCCC
Source organism: Actinacidiphila acidipaludis (assembly GCF_019890725.1). Taxonomy (GTDB): domain Bacteria; phylum Actinomycetota; class Actinomycetes; order Streptomycetales; family Streptomycetaceae; genus Actinacidiphila; species Actinacidiphila acidipaludis. The sequence continues at coordinate 81,568 of NZ_JAINZZ010000024.1, read as the reverse complement.
GGGTCTCCGCCCGGTGCGGCTTCCGGGGTGCCCCTGGCCTTTGTTTGCCGACTGCTGCGGCATCGTGGCTTGTCGCGCAGTTCCCCGCGCCCCTGTTATCGCCTGCCGTTCGTCGACTCGTCGGGGGCAGTCCGGAAGCGTCTCCTCGGACTTGTGCGTGCACCCTTCTTCCGCCCGGCCGGGCGGGCGGATGCACAAGTCCTGCGGGGATCGCTTCCTCCCCACCCCTGGCAGCGGGGGCAGTACGGGGTGGACGCAGCACACCACGTGCCCCGTCAGGAACGCGGGGTCCCCAGACTTCGCCCGGGAGGTGCCCCCAGCGCGGGCAACCCCGATGGCGGCGCGCAAGGCAACGGCGGCCCGGGGCAGCCCGGAGGCCGGGGCGGGTGGTCAGGTGTCGGCGAGGGCGCGGAGGGCCAGGCGGTAGGAGTTGATGCCGAAGCCGGCGACCGTGCCGGTGGCGACCGCGGCGACGACGGAGGTGTGGCGGAACTCCTCGCGGGCGTGCGGGTTGGAGATGTGCACCTCGATCAGGGGTGCGGTGCGCTGGGCCGCCGCGTCCCGCATGCCGTACGAGTAGTGCGTGAACGCACCGGGGTTGAGCACCACGGGAATACGTCCGTCCGCGGCCTCGTGCAGCCAGCGGATCATCTCGCCCTCGTCGTTGGTCTCCCGGACCTCGACGTCGAAGCCGAGTTCGGCGCCGAGCTTGGTGCACTCCTCGACGAGCCCCGCGTAGGACGTCGCGCCGTACACGTCCGGCTCGCGCGAGCCCAGCCGCCCGAGGTTGGGGCCGTTGAGCACCAGCACGCGGCTGCTCACCCGGACACCTCCCCGTAGGCGGCCAGCAGGATCGCCGGGTCCGGGCCCTCCAGCACCGTGGGCTTGCCGAGGCCGTCGAGGACGATGAAGCGCAGCAGGTCGCCGCGGGACTTCTTGTCGACCTTCATGGTCTCCAGCAGCCGCGGCCACTGGTCGCCGCGGTACGTCAGCGGCAGCCCGACGGACTCCAGCACGCTGCGGTGCCGGTCGGCCGTCGCGTCGTCCAGCCGCCCTGCCAGCCGGCCGAGTTCCGCGGCGAAGACCATGCCGACGGATACCGCGGCGCCGTGCCGCCAGTTGTAGCGCTCGTTCTTCTCGATCGCGTGGCCCAGGGTGTGGCCGTAGTTGAGGATCTCGCGCAGGCCCGACTCCTTCAGGTCGGCGGAGACGACCTCGGCCTTGACCCGGATGGCGCGCTCCAGGAGTTCCGTGGTGTGCGGGCCCTGCGGGCTGCGTGCGGCGGCGGGGTCGGCCTCGACCAGGTCGAGGATGACCGGGTCGGCGATGAAGCCGGCCTTGATCACCTCGGCGAGCCCGCTGACGTAGTCGTTCGGCGGCAGCGAGTCCAGCGCCGCCAGGTCGCACAGCACGCCGGCCGGCGGGTGGAACGCGCCGACGAGGTTCTTGCCCTCGGCGGTGTTGATGCCGGTCTTGCCGCCGACCGCCGCGTCGACCATGCCGAGCACGGTCGTCGGCACGGCGATCCAGCGCACCCCGCGCAGCCAGGTGGCCGCGACGAACCCGGCCAGGTCCGTGGTGGCGCCGCCGCCGACGCCGACGATGACGTCGCTGCGGGTGAAGCCGGTCTGGCCGAGCGCCTTCCAGCAGTAGGCGGCGACCTCGGCGGTCTTGGCCTCCTCGGCGTTCGGCAGCTGGATGGCGATCGCCTGGTAGCCCTGTTCGGCCAGGTCCTCGCGGATCGCCTCGCCGGTGCCGGCCAGTGCCTCGGGGTGGAGCACGGCGACGCGCAGCGCCTTGTCGCCGATCAGCCCGGGCAGTTCGCCCAGCAGCTGGTGGCCGACGAGCACCTCGTACGGCTCGGTGCCCGCGGTGCCGCCGATCTGGATACGGGTGGGAGGTGCGGCCGGGGCGCTCTCCCCGGCCGGGGCGTTGTCGCTCATGCGTCCTTCAGTTGGAGTGCGTCGAGGACGGCGTCGGCCACGTCCTCCGGGGTGCGGTCGTCGGTGGACACCACGGCGCGGGCGACCTCGGTGTACAGCGGGCGCCGGGCGTCCATGAGTTCGCGCCACTTCTGCCGCGGGTTGACGGCGAGCAGCGGGCGGGGGGCGTCGAGGCCCACCCGGCGGACGGCGTCGTGCAGGCCGACGTCGAGGAAGACCACCGGCAGTCCGGTGAGCCGGGCGCGGGTGCCCTCGTCCATGACGGCGCCGCCGCCGAGCGACAGCACACCGCCGTGGCCGGTCAACGCGGCCCGGACGGCCTCCCGTTCGAGGCCGCGGAAGTGCGGCTCGCCCTCGTCGATGAAGATCTCCGGGATGGGCTTGCCCGCGGTGGTCTCGATGTCCGCGTCGGTGTCCCGGTACTCCAGGCCCAGACGTGCGGCCAGGACCCGGCCGACGGTGGTCTTGCCCGCGCCGGGCGGCCCGACGAGGACCACCTGCGGCGGCCCGGCGGGCGGGCGGGCGGTCACCGGATCGCCAGGTGGTCGAGGAAGTCGGTGACGTTGCGGCGGGTCTGGGCCACCGAGTCGCCGCCGAACTTCTCGGCGACGGCGTCGGCGAGCACCAGGGCGACCATCGCCTCGGCCACGATGCCGGCGGCCGGCACGGCGCACACGTCGGAACGCTGGTGGTGCGCCTGCGCGACCTCGCCGGTGGTGACGTCGATGGTGGCCAGGGCCCGCGGCACGGTGGCGATGGGCTTCATCGCGGCGCGCACCCGCAGCACCTCGCCGGTGGTCATGCCGCCCTCGGTGCCGCCGGAGCGGCCGGAGGCGCGGCGCACGCCCTCGGGGGTCGGCACGATCTCGTCGTGCGCCTGGGAGCCGGGGACGCGGGCGAGGTCGAAGCCGTCGCCGACCTCGACGCCCTTGATGGCCTGGATGCCCATCAGGGCCGCGGCGAGCCGGGCGTCGAGCCTGCGGTCCCAGTGCACGTGCGAGCCGAGGCCCACGGGCACCCCGTAGGCCAGCACCTCGACGACGCCGCCGAGGGTGTCGCCGTCCTTGTGGGCCTGGTCGATCTCGGCGACCATCGCCTTGCTCGTGTCGGCGTCGAGGCAGCGCACCGGGTCGGCGTCCAGCCGGGCCTCGTCGCCGGGCACCGGCACCACGCCGTAAGGAGCCTTGGCGCGGGCGAGTTCCACGACGTGCGACACGATCTCGATGCCCGCGGTCTCCTTGAGGTAGGAGCGGGCGACCGCGCCCAGGGCGACGCGGGCCGCGGTCTCACGGGCGCTGGCCCGCTCCAGCACCGGCCGGGCCTCGTCCAGGTCGTACTTCTGCATGCCGGCGAGGTCGGCGTGGCCAGGGCGCGGCCGGGTCAGCGGGGCGTTGCGGGCAAGGCCGGCGAGGATCTCGGGGTCGACCGGGTCGGCGGCCATCACCTGCTCCCACTTGGGCCACTCGGTGTTGCCGACCATGACCGCGACCGGGCTGCCCATGGTGAGGCCGTGCCGGACCCCGCCGATGAAGGTGACCTCGTCGCGCTCGAACTTCATGCGGGCGCCGCGCCCGTAGCCGAGCCGCCGCCGGGCGAGCGCGTCGGCGACCAGTTCCGTGGTCACCGGCACGCCAGAGGGCAGTCCCTCCAGCGTCGCGACGAGTGCGGGGCCGTGCGACTCCCCCGCGGTCAGCCAGCGCAACCTGCTCAACTGCGTGCTCCCTCGAATCGGCGCCCGGTGGAACGCCCCCGTGTGGCGACCCGGTGCTTCGCCTCCGATCCTCCCACGATCCGCCCCCCGCACCGGACCCGGTCCAGCGTGCGGACGGCATGGTCGTCCGGTTCCTGCCGCGCCGGGCGGGAGGCCGGGTGGTGCCGGAAGGGCGAGTGGGTACGGGCGGGCGCCTCAGTGGGCGGCGAGGGCGGCCTCGCCGGCGGCGCGCATGGCGGCGAGGGGGGCCGGAGCGCGGCCGGTGTGCTGTTCGACCTGGAGGACGGCCTGGTGGACGAGCAGGTCGAGGCCGCCGACGACCGCGCCGGAACGGGCCGACCAGGCCGCGGCGAGCGCGGTCGGCCACGGGTCGTAGAGGACGTCGAAGAGGGCCCCCGGCTGGTCCGGGACGGCGTCGGCCAGATGGTCGGCGGCACCGGCGGGCGTGGTGTTGACGACCAGCGGCTCGTCGAGTGCCTTCGCGGCGTCCGCCCAGTCGGCCGTGCGCACGGTGACGCCGAGCCGTTCGCCCCACTGCCGCATCTCGGCGGCGCGGGCCGCACCCCGCACATAGGCGGTGACCTCGCCCTCGCAGATCTGGGCGAGGGCGGCGACCGCCGAGGACGCGGTGGCACCGGCCCCCAGCACCGCGGCCGACGGCACCGCCGTCACCCCGCGCTCGCGCAGTGCGGCGACCATGCCGGGGATGTCGGTGTTGTCGCCCAGGCGGCGGCCGTCGGCGGTGAACACCACCGTGTTCACCGCCTCCACGGACGCCGCGGTCGGCGTGATCTCGTCCAGCAGCGGCAGGATCGCCCGCTTCAGCGGCATGGTCAGGGACAGCCCCGCCCACTCGGCCGGGTCGAGGCCGGCGACGAAGTCCGGCAGCGCGGCCTCGTCGACCTCGAACCGGTCGTACCGCCAACCGTCCAGGCCGAGGTCCGCGTAGGCGGCCCGGTGCAGCACCGGGGACAGCGAGTGGGCGATGGGCGAACCGAGCACGGCCGCGCGGCGCGGGCCCGGCCCTCCTTCGGGGGTGCTCACGACAGGTGTCCGGCTCTCCTAGTGCTTCTTCGCGTTGTACTGGGCGTAGAGCTCCTTGAACTCGGCATAGGTCTTGGTGAACTTCGTCGTCTTGTTGTCCAGCGAGATGAAGTAGTACCAGTTACCCGGATCCGGGTTCATGGCCGCCTGGAGGGCGACGAGGCCCGGGTTGCCGATGGGTCCCGGCGGCAGGCCCTTGTACTTGTAGGTGTTGTACGGGTCGTCAAGGGCCTTGGCGCTGTCGATATTGATGTTCGTCAGGCTGGCGTTCTTGATGTAGTTATAGGTCGAGTCGAACTCCAGCAACCCGTAGGTCTCGGGGTTCGACAGCACCATGCGGTTGTAGACGACCTTGGCCATCTTCCGGAAGTCGTCGTCCGTCTTGCCCTCGGCCTGGGCCAGGCTGGCGACGGTCAGCAGTTCCAGCGGGCTCTTCAGGTGCTGCTTCTTCGCCTCCGCCGCGAGGTCGAACTTGGCGAACTGCTCGTTGGCCTGGCCGACCATCTGCCGCAGCACGTCCTCGGGCTTCATGCCCTTGGCGACGCTGTAGCGGGACGGGAAGAGGAAGCCCTCCAGCGGGTCCTTGATGTCCCGGGCGGAGTTGGCCCACGCGGGCAGCCCGAAGGTCTTCCACTTCGCGGCGGCGATCTTCTGGGTGCTGCCGGACGCGAGACCGAGCCGCTTGTCGATGACGTCGTAGATCTGCTTGTCCCGCATGCCCTCGGCCACGATCATCGTGCTCTGCGCCTTGGGGTCGAGCATCATGGTGACCGCGTCGGAGGCGGACATCTGCTTGCGCAGCACATAGACCCCGGGCTGGATCGAGCGGCCCTTGGGGTTCTTGTTCGCCGCGGACGTGAACGCCTCGACGCTCTTCACCACACCGTTGTTCTTCAGGATGTTGCCCATGGTGGTGAGGGTCGAGCCGTTCGGGATCGTCACCTGGACGTCCCCGGTGCCCTGGCCGGAGTAGTCCGGGGCGGGGCCGAAGTGCGACTGGTAGAAGGTGTAGCCGTAGTAGCCGGCGCCGCCGACCGCGCCCACCAGGAGGGTGGCGACGACCAGGCACGCGCAGCCGCTGCGCCGCTTGCGCGGGCCTTCCTTGCCGGACGACCTGCCCGTCCTGCGCCCGCCGGAGGACGACGGCAGTTCGTCATCGTCATCGTCGTCGTCACGTCCCGCGAAGAACGCGTGCTCGCGCGGATCCGCCTCGTCGTCGTCCCACGTACCGGTCTTCTCCGGCGCGGTCCGCAGCGGGGTCTGCTCGGGCTCCGTCGGCCGGCCGCCCTGGCCGGGCTGACCGGGCTGCCGCAGGCCCTGGGGGCCGGCGCCGGGCTGACCGGGGCCGGCCGGCTGACCGCCCTGACCGGGCTGGCCCATCTGCCCGGGGCCGCCCATGCCCTGCTGCATCCCCGGCTGCGGCTGGCCGCGGAACTGCGGCTGCTGCGGCGGCGGGTAACCGTTCTGCCCGTAGTAGTCGGGGCGCTGCCCGTTCCCGTAGGGGTCGTGCGCCTGCTGACCGCCGTACGGGTCCTGGTTCCCGTAGCCGCCGGTGGAGTACGAGCCCGTGTCGTACGGGTCGTAGGCCGTCTGGCCGTACGACTGCTGCTGCGGGTGCTGCGGGTGCTGCGGGTGCGACGCGGGCTGCTGCTGGTACTGCTCCTGCGGGTAGTGACCCTGCTGGCCCTGCTGAACCGGCTGCCCCTGCTGGTACTGGTCCTGGCCGTACTGGCCCTGCGGGTACTGCTGCTGGGGGTAGCCCTGCTGCGGATAGGTGGGGTGCTGTCCCGACGTGTAGGGGTCCTGCGCATACGGGTCCTGCCAGCCGCCCTGCTGGGACTGAGGCTGGTGCTGCTGTTGCTGGTACCCCTGGCCCTGGTCGTACACATCACCGAAGAGCGGGTCCTCGGGATGCCACGGATCCGAGCCGGAGCCCCGGCCATAGTCAGTCATCGGTCCCCTTGCTACACGGCCGGCATCGGGCCTGCCGACCTTGCGAAACGGGCGGCGCCAAGGAGGCGCCGCTGCAGCGCGCGGAACGTTACCGTACCGCGATCAGAGGACTGTATCGACGCTCTCGCCCGGCGCTTTCCCAGACACCCGTTCGGTCTCCAGGGCACTCTGCAGGATGATGACGGCTGCTGCCTGATCGACTACGGAGCGTCCCTTTTTCGCTTTCACACCCGACGCACGGAGCCCTTGCGTCGCGGTGACCGTCGTCATCCTCTCATCCACCAGCCGGACGGCGACCGGGGCGATGACTTTCGCCACACTCTGTGCGAAGGCGCGGGCCTTGGCCGCCGCCGGGCCCTCGGTCCCGTTGAGGGACCGGGGCAGTCCGACGACGACCTCCAGCGGCTCGTACTCCGCCACGATCGCGGCGATGCGGCGCAGGGCCGCGGGCACATCCCGCCCGGGCACGGTCTCCACCGGGGTCGCGAGGATCCCGTCGGGGTCGCACGAGGCGACCCCGATCCGGGCCTCCCCGACGTCGATCGCGATCCGCCGGCCCCTTCTCATGCCGCCGTCACGCCTTCTCTGCGACAAGGCGGCGGACGGCCTCCATGGCCTCCGCGACGGCTGCCGGGTTCTGGCCGCCGCCCTGGGCGACGTCGTCCTTGCCGCCGCCACCGCCGCCGAGCGTCTTGGCCGCGGTGCGGACCAGCTCGCCGGCCTTGACGCCGCGCTCGCGGGCGGCCTCGTTGGTGGCGATCACCGTCAGCGGGCGGCCGCCGGCCACGGTGAACAGGGCGACGACGGCCGGCCGGCCGCCGGTGATCCGCTGGCGGACGTCCAGCACCAGGCGGCGCAGGTCGTCCGCACCCGTGCCGTCCGGGACCGCGCCGGTCACCAGGGCGACGCCCTTGACGTCCTCGGCGGCCTCGGCCAGCCCCGCGGCGGCCTGCAGCACCTTCTCGGCGCGGAACTTCTCGATCTCCTTCTCGGCGTCCTTGAGCTTGGCGAGCATGCCGGAGATCTTCTCGGGCAGCTCCTCGGGGCGCCCCTTGACCAGGTCGGTCAGCTGGGCGACCAGCGTGTGCTCGCGGGCGAGGAAGTTGTAGGCGTCCACGCCGACCAGCGCCTCGACGCGCCGCACACCGGAGCCGATCGACGACTCGCCGAGCAGCTTGACCAGGCCGAGCTGGGCGGTGTTGTGCACATGGGTGCCGCCGCACAGCTCCTTGGAGAAGTCGCCGATGGTGACGACCCGGACCTGCTCGCCGTACTTCTCGCCGAACTCGGCGATGGCCCCCTGCCGCTTGGCCTCGGCGATCGGCATCACCTCGGCGGTGACGTCGAGTTCACGGGCCAGCACCTCGTTGATCTTCTGCTCGACGTCAGTGAGCACGGTGCCGGGGACGGCGGCCGGCGCCCCGAAGTCGAAGCGGAAGCGGCCGGGCGAGTTCTCCGAGCCGGCCTGGGCGGCCGTGGGGCCGAGGGCGTCACGCAGCGCCTGGTGGGTCAGGTGGGTGGCGCTGTGGGCCCGGGCGATGGCACGCCGGCGGGTGATGTCGATCTGGGCCTCGGCCGCGGCGCCGACGGTCACCTCGCCGACCTGGACGACGCCCTTGTGCACGCTGACGCCGGGCACCGGCTGCTGGACGTCGCGGACCTCGACGACGGCGCCGCCCTCGATCTTGATCCGGCCCCGGTCGGCGAGCTGGCCGCCGCCTTCGGCGTAGAACGGCGTGCGGTCCAGGACGACCTCGACCTCGTCGCCCTCGGAGGCGGCCGGCGAGGGCAGGCCGTCGACGAGCAGGCCGACGACGGTGGCCTCGTTGGTGTCCTGGGTGTAGCCGGTGAAGACGGTGGCGCCGGAGCGGTCGGCGACCTCGCGGTAGGCGGACAGGTCGGCGTGGCCGGTCTTCTTGGCCCGGGCGTCGGCCTTGGCGCGGTCCCGCTGCTCCTTCATGAGGCGGCGGAAGCCGTCCTCGTCCACCGACAGGCCCTGCTCGGAGGCCATCTCCAGGGTCAGGTCGATCGGGAAGCCCCAGGTGTCGTGGAGCAGGAAGGCCTGCTCGCCGGCGAGCACGGTGCCGCCCTTGGCCTTGGTCTCGCTGACCGCCGTGTCCAGGATGTTGGTGCCGGCCGACAGGGTCTTGAGGAAGCGGGACTCCTCGGCGAGCGCGACCGACTCGATGCGCTTGCGGTCGTTGATCAGCTCCGGGTACTGCTGGCCCATCATGCCGATGACGACGTCGACGAGCTCGGCCACCACCGGGCGGTCGGCGCCCATCAGCCGCATGTTGCGGATGGCGCGGCGCATGATCCGGCGCAGCACGTAGCCGCGGCCCTCGTTGCCCGGGGTGACGCCGTCGCCGATGAGCATCACGGCGGTGCGCATGTGGTCGGCGACCACGCGCAGCGAGACGTCGGACTCGTGGTCGGCGCCGTAGTGCACGCCGGTGAGAGCGGTGGCGGTCTCGATCACGGCACGCAGGGTGTCGGTCTCGTACATGTTCTGGACGCCCTGCAGGATCATCGCGAGGCGTTCCAGGCCGAGGCCGGTGTCGATGTTCTTGGCGGGGAGGTCGCCGAGGATCGGGAAGTCCTCCTTGCCCTCGCCGGCGCCGCGCTCGTACTGCATGAAGACCAGGTTCCAGATCTCCACGTAGCGCTCGTCGTTGACGGCCGGGCCGCCCTCGACGCCGAACTCGGGGCCGCGGTCGTAGTTGATCTCCGAACACGGGCCGCAGGGTCCGGGCACGCCCATGGACCAGAAGTTGGGGCCCTTGCCGAGGCGCTGGATGCGCTCGGCGGGCACGCCGATGACGTCCCGCCAGATGGCCTCGGCCTCGTCGTCCTCCTCGTAGACGGTGATCCAGAGCTTCTCGGGCTCCAGGCCGTAACCGCCCTGGTCCTGGGGCGTGGTGAGCAGCTCCCAGGCGTACGTGATGGCGCCTTCCTTGAAGTAGTCGCCGAAGGAGAAGTTGCCGCACATCTGGAAGAACGTGCCGTGCCGGGTGGTCTTGCCGACCTCCTCGATGTCCGGGGTGCGGACGCACTTCTGCACGCTGGTGGCGCGCGCGAAGGGCGGCTTGACCTCGCCGAGGAAGTAGGGCTTGAACGGGACCATGCCCGCCGGGACCAGCAGCAGGGTGGGGTCGTCGGCGATGAGGGACGCCGACGGCACGACGGTGTGCCCGCGCTCCTCGAAGAAGCGCAGCCAGCGACGGCGGATTTCTGCCGACTCCATCAGTGTTCGTCCTTCCGGTCGTACGCGTTGTACGTGATCCCCCGGCGCGCGGCCGGGACGTCGGTGTTCCGGGCGGTCAGGCCCGGGTGCTCCTCAGCCGCGGGCAGCGCGGGCGGCTGGTCGTGGACCTTGAGGCCCAGGGCGTCGTGGAGTTCGCCCTCGCGCTGCGCCATGCCGGCGCGCACGTCCCGGGCGAAGAGCCGCAGCCGGGCGCCGGTCTCCAGCGCGCGGTCGGCCGCGGTGGCGGCGAGGCTGTCCGGACTGAGCCTGCGCACCGCCCGGTTGACCTTGACGGTGGCCCAGACGCCGGTGACGGCGCCGGTCAGGAACCAGAACATGCGGCGGAACATGGCGGGGCCTCAGTCCTTGGATCGGTTGCGACGGCCACCGCGCCGGGCGGGCGGCAGCACCTTCCCTCGGAGGGTCCGGGCGCGGGCGCGGCCGGCCTCGCCGGTCTGCAGCCCCACCGCGCGGCGCACTCCGTAGCCGAACGCCGCGACCTTCACCAGCGGGCCGCCGAAGGCGGTGGCGACGGTCGAGGACAGCGCGGAGGCGTTGGCGGTCACCTCGGCGACGTCGGAGGTGATGGTGTCGACCTTGTCGAGCTGGGTGTGCGCGGTGCGCAGCGCCTCGGACGCCTCGCCGAGCAGCGGCACGGCCTGCTCGGTGATGCCGGCGACCAGCTCGGTGGTGCGGCGGAGCGTCTGGGCGAGGCGGACCAGCGCGACGGCCAGGAACGACACCAGGATCGCCCAGAACACCGCCACGATCAGGCCGGCCACCTCTCCACCCGACACGTTGCCGTTCTCCCTCGTCACCCGCACGCCGCGCCGCAGTCGGGCGCCGGTCGTGAACGTCGTTCGTGAACTCCGACCTTATCGCGCCACACCGACGCCTCCGTACCGCATTAGCGCGCGGCGGTCCGCGTCGGGTGGCCCCTCCGGAACACGGCGGCAGGCACGGCGTCGAGCACGGCCGCCGACGGAAGCGGAAGGACCGCTCTTAGCAGATGCGGCGGCCTCCTGTCCGCGGAACGGGGTCGATTCCGCCCGGATTGCGGTTGGATTGTACGTTCCGCTCATCCGCCAGTACGCTCCGTGCATCATGGGTACCGAGGGCAACCTTCCGGCCGACCTGACGAGTTTCGTCGGCAGGAGCGACGAACTCAGCGACCTCTCCCGCCTGGTGGCGCACTCCCGGCTGGCCACCGTGACCGGGCCCGGCGGTGTGGGCAAGAGCCGGCTGGCGCTGCGTGCCGCCGCGCGTCTGCAGGACCGTTTCGGCCACGGAGTGTGGTCGGTCGAGCTGTCGGGGCTGAACGGCCCCGATCTGCTGGAGCAGACGGTCGCCGACGCCCTGCGGCTGGCGGACCACACCAGGCGCGACCCCCGGCAGGTGCTGGCCGGCCATCTCGCGGACCGCGAGCTGCTGCTGGTCCTCGACGGGTTCGACCGGGTGCAGGAGGAGTGCGCGGCCCTGGTGGCCGAGCTGCTGCGGCACGCTCCGGGGCTGCGGGTGCTCGCCGTCGGGCGCCGCCCGCTGGGCATCACCGGGGAGCAGCTGCTGCCGCTGGCCCCGCTGCCGGCCCCGGACGCGGTGCGGCTGTTCAGCGAGCGGGCCGCCGGGGTGCTGCCCGGGTTCAGCGTCGCCCCGGAGGAGGAGGGGCTGGTCACCGAGTTGTGCGCCCGGCTCGACGGGCTGCCGCTGGCGGTGGAGCTGGCCGCGGTACGGCTGCGCGCACTGTCCCTGGAGCAGGTGCTGGAACGGCTCGACGACCGGTTCCGGCTGCTGACCGGCGGCGATCCCAGCGCCCCCGAGCGGCACCGGGCGCTGCGCACCGCGATCGGCTGGAGCCATGAGCTGTGCACCCCTCCGGAGCGCCTGCTGTGGGCGCGGCTCTCGGTGTTCGCCGGGCCCTTCGACCTGGACGCGGTGGAGTACGTGTGCACCGGCGCGGAACTCGCCGACGAAGGCGTGCTGGAGACCGTCGAGGCGCTGGTGGCGCAGTCGGTGCTCAGCCGGGAGGAGGGCGGCGACGGGCAGGTCCGCTACCGGATGCTGGAGACCGTGCGGGAGTACGGCGCGGTGTGGCTGGCCGCGATCGGCGACGAGCTGCGGGTCAGACGCCGGCACCGGGACTGGTACCTGGGGCTGGCGACCTGGTGCGAACTGGACTGGTTCAGCCCGCGGCAGGCCGAGGTCGCCGCCCGGGTGGCCGCGGACCTGCCGAACCTGCGGCTGGCCCTGGACTTCAGTCTGGACGGCACCGAGGGCGAGCCGCCGGACGATCCGGCGGTCGGCCAGTACCTGGCGGCGACCCTGTGGTTCTGCTGGGTGGGCTGCGGGCGGCTGACCGAGGGCCGGCACTGGCTGGAGCGCGCGCTGGACGCGAGCGACACGGCGAACGAGGCCCGCGCCAAGGCGATGTGGGTGTTCGGCTATGTGGCGCTGCTGCAGGGGGACTCCGCGGCGGCGCTCGCCGCGCTCCAGGAGTGCCGGCAGGAGGCGCAGGCCACCGGCAACGAGACCGCCGAGGCGTACGCGGTGCACCGGCTGGGCTGCCTGGCGCTGGTCTCGGACGACATGGACCGTGCCGAGCGGTTCATCGGCGACGCGCTGCTGCGCTACCGCGGGATCGGCGAGCTGAACAGCAACGTGCTGATGGGCCAGGTCGAACTCGCGATGGCGGTGGCCTTCCAGGGCGACCTGGACCACGCGGTGCGGCTGGCCGAGGACGTGCGGGAGATCTGCCGGGACCACGGGGAGCGGTGGACTCTCGCCTACGCGCTGTACGTCCTGGCGTACGCGGCCTGGCTGGCCGGCGAGCAGGAGCGGGCGCGGCGGCTGGCCGAGGAGTCGCTGGCGATCGACCACGCCTTCCACGACCTGGTGGGGTCGGTGCTGGCGCTGGAGCTGCTGGCGCTGGTCACCGAGGGCGAGGGGGCGCCGCACGAGGCGGCGGTGCTGCAGGGCGCGGCGGGCCGGCTGTGGGAATCGGTGGGGCTGCGGCTGTTCGGTTCGCGGCACTTCAACGCCCCGCACGTGGTGTGCGAGAAGCGGGTCCGCGCGGCGCTCGGCGACGGCCCCTACGCGGCGGCCCTGCTGGAGGGCGGCCGGCTGGGCTTCGACGAGGCGGTGGCCCGGGCACTGGACCGCCCGCGCACCCGCAGCAGGGCGCGCGGCGGCGGGAAGGGCCCGCGAACGCAGCGGCCCGCCGCCTCCGGGGAGGCGACGGGCTGAGCGTGCCGCGGAGATCGGGCCGTGGGCGGCCGGGTAGCCGGCCGGACGGCCCCGCCGGTCAGCGGGCGTAGTACTCGACGACGAGCTGCTCGTCGCAGATCACCGGGATCTCGTTGCGGTTGGGGTCGCGGTCCAGCCGGAAGGCCAGCGCCTGCAGGTTGACCTGGAGGTAGCGCGGGCCCTCGCCCTCGCCGGCCCAGCCGCCCTCGCGGGCGACGACGAACGGGGTCTTCTCCCGGGACCGCTCGCGGACCTGGACGACGTCGTCGGGACGCAGCCGGTACGAGGGCTTGTCGACCTTGCGGCCGTTGACCTCGATGTGGCCGTGCACGACCATCTGGCGGGACTGGTAGATGGTGCGGGCCAGGCCGGAGCGCAGCACCAGGGCGTCCAGCCGGCGCTCCAGCTCGACGATGAGCGCCTCGCCGGTCTTGCCCTCGACCTTCTTCGCACGGTCGTAGGCGCGCTGCATCTGGCGTTCGCTGATGTCGTACTGCGCACGCAGCCGCTGCTTCTCCAGCAGACGCGTCTTGTAGTCGCTGTTCTGCTTGCGGCCGCGACCGTGCTCGCCCGGCGGGTAGGGGCGAGTCTCGAAGTACTTGACCGCCTTCGGGGTGAGCGCGATGCCCAGTGCCCGGGACTTCTTGACCTTGGGACGCGACTGATTCACGTGCGTCGAACCTCCGTGTACTTAGGTAAGGCTTACCTTAACTGATGGGAGTGCGTGGTTCGGCACGGGAACCCCATCCCTGATCCGGCAGGGGTGGTCAGCCGCGTCCCGACGCAGAACGATGCGCCCGGGCGGCCCGAGGCCGCCGGCGCGCGCACATCCATCGAGGGTAACCCGCCCTCGGCACCGCTCATTCCTCGGCGGTGCCCGACAGCCGCTGCCGCACGCGCTCGACGACGTCGGCGTAGCGGGCCTCGGCGCCGTAGCGGGTCGGCTCGTAGTAGCGGCGGCCGAGCAGTTCGTCCGGGATGTACTGCTGGGCCGCGATCGCGCCGGGGACGTCGTGCGGGTAGACGTAGCCCTGCGCGTGGCCGAGCTTGGCCGCGCCCTTGTAGTGGCCGTCGCGCAGATGGCGCGGCACCGCGCCCGCCTTGCCGGCCCGGACGTCGGCCAGGGCGGCGCCGATCGCGGTGGTCGCCGCGTTCGACTTGGGGGCGAGGGCCAGGGCGATGGTGGCGTGGCTGAGGATCAGCGACGCCTCGGGGAAGCCGATCATCGCCACGGCCTGGGCCGCGGCCACCGCGGTCGGCAGGGCCGTCGGGTCGGCCAGGCCGATGTCCTCGCTCGCGGAGATCATCAGGCGGCGGGCGATGAACCGGGGGTCCTCGCCGGCCTCGATCATCCGGGCCAGGTAGTGCAGTGCCGCGTCCACGTCGGAGCCGCGGATCGACTTGATCAGCGCGCTCGCCACGTCGTAGTGCTGGTCGCCGTCCCGGTCGTAGGTCACGGCGGCGCGGTCCACAGCCTGTTCGAGCGTCGCCAGCGTGATGGCGTCCTCGCCCTTGGCGAGGGCCGCGCCCGCGCCCGCCTCCAGGGCCGTCAGCGCGCGGCGGGCGTCGCCGCCGGCGATGCGCAGCAGATGGGCCTCGGCGTCCTCGGGGAGGGTGACGGCGCCGGCCAGCCCGCGCTCGTCGGTCAGTGCGCGGCGCAGCACCCCGCGCACGTCCTCGTCGGTGAGCGGTTCGAGGGTGAGCAGCAGCGAGCGCGACAGCAGCGGGGAGATGACCGAGAAGTAGGGGTTCTCGGTGGTGGCCGCGATCAGGGTGACCCAGCGGTTCTCCACGGCCGGCAGCAGCGAGTCCTGCTGGGCCTTGCTGAAGCGGTGGATCTCGTCGAGGAAGAGCACGGTCTCGCGCTCGTACGCGCCGGACTGGCGCTTGGCGCCCTCGATGACCGCGCGGACCTCCTTGACGCCCGCGGTGATCGCCGAGAGTTCGACGAAGCGCTTGTTGGTCGCCTTGCTGACCACGTAGGCCAGGGTGGTCTTGCCGGTGCCGGGCGGGCCCCACAGGATCACCGACGAGGAGCCGGCCGGGCCGCCGCCGCCCTCCCCCACCAGGCGCCGCAGCGGTGAGCCGGGACGCAGCAGATGCTGCTGGCCCACCACCTCGTCGAGTGTGCGCGGACGCATCCGGACGGCGAGAGGGGTACTGCTGGGGTCCCGCTCCCGGCGCTCCTCGGCCGCGGCGGTGAACAGGTCTGGCTCCACGCCTTGAAGCCTAGGACACCGGTCGGACACTCGGGTCCGCGGCGGCAGTACGCCGGCCGGGACGCCCGCGCGAGGGCGCGCACGGAGGCGTGGGCGGCGGCCTGCGGGTGGTCAGATGACGGTCTTCCAGTAGTACCAGAAGTGGGTGAGGATCAGCAGCGCGATGACGCCGTACCACAGCACCGGGACCACCCAGTGGAACTCCAGCACCGCCTCCCGCACCTTGCCCGGCACCTTGATGAGGCCGTGCTTGATGTTGTGCACGGCGGTGTACCAGAAGATCAGGATGGTGACGACCCAGGCCAGGCAGCACCACAGGCAGATCGCCTGGATGTTGTAGATCGTCTGGTACTGCAGCCAGCTGATGAAGCCGACGCCGAACAGGCCGCCGGCCTGCAGGCCGTACCAGAACCACGGCTTGTACCGGGCGCCGGCGAACATGCCCATCGCCAGGCAGACCACCACGCCGTACGCGACCAGGCCGATGATCGGGTTCTGGAAGCCGAAGGCGTGCGCCTGTGAGCTCTCCATCACGTCGCCGCAGGAGATGATCGGGTTCAGGCTGCACGAGAAGTGCGTCTGCTTGCCCTCGATCTTGTCCTGGAGCAGGACGAACTTGTCGTTGGTGATCACGAACGAGGCCCACAGACCGAGGGCGCCGCAGATCAGCAGCAGCCAGGTGAGCGGCCTGCCCGCGGCGATCGTCTGGCGCGCCGGCTCATCGCGATCGCCGTCCGTGCGGGGCTCGTCAAGAGCTGATGTCGTCATGATCGCCGAAGTCTCCAGGTCAGTCCGTGGGGGCGGGCATCCCTCATTGTGCACGAGGTCGGTCAGGACGGAGTAAGTCCTGACCGACCTCAACCCGGACGGGGGGTTTAAACCAGCCGCTCCTTGACGGTCGCGACGAGGTCGTCGAACGCCACCGGACCCTGCTCGCCGGTCTCCAGGTCCTTGAGCTGGACCACGCCCTCGGCCAGGTCCCGCTCCCCCGCGACCAGCGCGAACCGCGCGCCGGAGCGGTTCGCCGACTTCATCGCGTTCTTCATGCCCTTGCCGCCGTAGGCGAAGTCGGCGGCCACCCCGGCCCTGCGCAGCGCGGTGACCGCGGTGAACAGCGCCCGGCGGGCCTCCTCGCCGAGCGGCACCGCGTAGACCGCGGTGGCGGCCGGCAGGTTCAGCTCGACGCCCTCGGCCTGCAGCGCCAGCACCGTGCGGTCGACGCCGAGCGCCCAGCCGACGGACGGCAGCGACGGGCCGCCGATCATCTCGGACAGGCCGTCGTAGCGGCCGCCGCCGCCGACCGCGGACTGCGAGCCGAGGCCGTCGTGCACGAACTCGAAGGTCGTGCGGGTGTAGTAGTCGAGCCCGCGGACCAGCTTCGGGTCGTCCTCGTAGGCCACGCCCGCCTCGGTGAGCAGGTCGCGCACCTGCTCGTGGTACGCCTTGCACGCCTCGCACAGGTGGTCGGCGATCAGCGGCGCCCCGGCGAGCTGGCGCTGCACCGACTCGCGCTTGTCGTCGAGGACCCGCAGCGGGTTGATCTCGATCCGCCGGCGGGTGTCCTCGTCCAGGTCCAGCCCGCGCAGGAAGTCCTGCAGCGCGGCCCGGTACACCGGGCGGCACTCGCGGTCGCCGAGCGAGTTGAGCAGCAGCCGGAAGTCGCGGAGCCCCAGCGAGCGGTAGGCGTCCACCGCCAGGATGATCAGCTCGGCGTCCAGCATCGGGTCCTCGGCGCCGATCGCCTCGGCGCCGACCTGCGAGAAGTGCCGGTAACGGCCGGCCTGCGGGCGCTCGTAGCGGTAGTAGGAGCCGGAGTACCAGAGCTTGACGGGCAGGTTGCCGGTCTTGTGCAGGTTGGCCTGCAGGGCCGCGCGCAGCACCGAGGCGGTGCCCTCGGGGCGCAGCGCGAGCTGCGTGCCGCCCTTGGTGGTGAGGGTGAACATCTCCTTGGTCACGATGTCGGTGGACTCACCGACGCCGCGGGAGAACAGCTCGACGTTCTCGAAACCGGGGGTCTCGACATAGCCGTAGCCCGCACGGCGGGCGGGTGCGGCGATCGCCTCGCGCACCGCGAGATAGGTCGCGGAGTCGGGCGGCAGCAGATCGTAGGTGCCCTTGGGGGCCTGGAACGTGCTCACAGCAGCAGTCGTCACAATCCTCGTCGTGGAGCCGGTCCGGCGGCTCCGGCGGCGCGGGCCGCCTCACCCAGGTAGGGGTTGGTGGCGCGCTCGCGGCCGATGGTCGTCTGGGGGCCGTGGCCGGACAGCACCACGGTCGAGTCGTCGAGCGGCAGGCACACACGGGCCAGCGACTCGTACAGCTCGGCCGCGGAACCGCCGGGCAGGTCGGTGCGTCCGACGGAGCCGGCGAAGAGCAGGTCGCCGGAGAACAGCACCGGGGGGATGGAGTCTCCGGTGGCCTCGGGCAGCCTGAACGTCACCGACCCCCTGGTATGGCCGGGCGCGTGCGCGACGGTGAACTCCAGCCCGGCCAGCCGCAGGGCGGCGCCGTCGCTGAGTTCGCGGAGGTCGCCGGGCTCGCCGACGGTCAGCTCGCCCAGCAGCTGGGCGCCGATCGCGCGGCCCATGGCCTTCTCCGGGTCGCCGAGCATGTAGCGGTCCTCGGGATGTATCCAGGCCGGGACGTCATGGGCCCCGCACACCGGGACGACCGACGCGACATGGTCGATGTGGCCGTGGGTGAGGACGACGGCGACGGGCTTGAGGCGGTGTTTGGCGAGCATGTCCTCGACGCCCTGGGTCGCGAGGTGACCCGGGTCGATGATCACGCACTCCTCGCCGGCGGCGGGGGCGACCACATAACAATTGGTGCCCCAGGCCCCGGCGGGGAACCCGGCAATGAGCACGTTCGTCCTTCTGTCGTCCGCGGCGTCCGCCGCGGTGCTGTCGTGCGGTGGTGTGCCACGAGCCTACCGGCGACGGTGTGGCGGTCGCGAACCCGTATCGTGCGCGCATCGGAGCGCGTGCGGACTGGACTGCGGGCCTGCTTGACGCGAAGATCTCGGCACACGCATTCGCGTTCGAGAACAGAACAACAGACAACGGCTGCGGCCCCCGGGACACAGCCGCCACACAGTGAACGCACAGCGTGCCCCCCACGGCACGGACGGCAACGGACACAGACGACGGAGACGGCGAAGTGGTCACCAAGGATCAGCGGCGGCGGCAGCTCGCCCGGGAGAAGTTCGAGCGGCAGCAGCAGCGCAGGGTCGACGCGCGGCGCAAGGCGAGGGTCCGCAACTCCGCGATCGGCGCGGTCGTCGCGGTGGTCGCCCTCTCGCTCCTCGGGGCGTGGGGGGCCGGCGCGTTCGACAGCAGCGGCAAGAAGACCGACGCCGCGAAAGCGAGCACCTCCCCGTCCGCCTCCGCGGCCACCACGCCCGCCAAGGGACCGGACCCGTGCGCTCAGCCGGCCGCCGGCAAGCCGGGCACGCAGCAGTGGAAGAAGGAGCCGGCGCAGACCATCGACAAGTCCGCGCACTACACCTTCACCCTGCAGACGACCTGTGGCGCGATCCCGATCGCCCTGGAGGCGGCGAAGGCCCCCGAGACGGTCAACTCGTTCGACTTCCTCGCGGGCAAGGGCTTCTTCGACCACACCAAGTGCCACCGCCTGACCACCACGGGCATCTACGTGCTGCAGTGCGGCGACCCGACGGGCAGCGGCAGCGGCGGCCCCGGCTACACCATCGGCGACGAGAACCTGGACGCCTTCGGCAAGGCCGGCGCGAGCGGTTCGGTGACGTACAAGGCGGGCACCGTCGCGATGGCCAACACCGGCCAGAAGCACACCGGCGGCAGCCAGTTCTTCCTCGTCTACAAGGACAGCCCGCTGCCGCCCAGCTACACCCCGTTCGGGACGATCAGCTCCGACGGCATGACGGTGCTGAACAAGATCGCCAAGGCCGGTGAGTCGACCGGGCAGGGCGACGGCGCGCCGAACGCCACCGTCGTGATCAACAAGGCGACCGTCACCAAGTCCTGACCTGAGGGCGGGCGCGGGTCCTGGTCAGGACCCGCACCCGGCGGCCACCGAGACCTGATCGGTATCTGAATCGCGATTAGGCCGTCACGGGATGCGGACAGCCGGGGCGCTGGTCGCCTATGTTGGCGTTGGACCGGTCAGGGCGTGCGGCCCGGCCGGCTGGAAACTGTGGACGATGCCCGCCGGGCGCGATTCGGCGGGGCATCACGTGAGGGAGGCGCTGTGAGCAGCGACCCGTGGGGCCGCGTCGACGAGACGGGGACCGTGTACGTGCGGACGGCCGACGGGGAGAAGGAGGTCGGTTCGTGGCAGGCGGGCTCTCCCCAGGAGGCCCTCGCCTACTTCGAGCGCAAGTACGAGGGGCTCGTCGTCGAGATCAGCCTCCTCGAACGCCGGGTGAAGACCACCGACCTCGCTCCCAAGGAGGCGCTGACCGCGATCGAGCACCTGCGGACCACGGTGTCCGAGGCGCACGCGGTGGGCGATCTGCAGGCCCTGGCCAAGCGCCTGGACGAGCTGACCGAGCTGGTGGACAGCCGTCGTGAGGAGCGCAAGGCCGCCAAGGCCAAGCAGAGCGAGGAGGCCAGGGGCGCCAAGGAGCAGCTGGTCGTCGAGGCCGAGCAGCTCGCGGAGAGCGAGCAGTGGCGGTCGGCGGGCGAGCGGCTGCGGGCACTGGTCGACACCTGGAAGGGCCTGCCCCGGCTGGACCGCAAGTCCGACGACGAGCTGTGGCACCGCTTCAGCCACGCCCGTTCGGTCTTCTCCAAGCGCCGCAAGGCGCACTTCGCGTCGCTGGACGCGCAGCGCGAGGAGGCCCGGCGGACCAAGGAGAAGCTGGTCGCCGAGGCGCAGTCGCTGTCGGACTCCACCGACTGGGGCCCGACGGCGGCCCGTTACCGCGAGCTGATGGCGGACTGGAAGGCGGCGGGCCGCGCCCAGCGCGAGGCCGAGGAAGACCTGTGGAACCGTTTCCGCGGTGCGCAGGACGTCTTCTTCGCCGCCAGGTCCGAGGTGTTCGCCGAGCGCGACACCGAGCAGCGGGAGAACCTGGAGCGCAAGGAGGAGCTGGTCGCCGAGGCGGAGAAGCTCCTGCCGGTGGGCGACCTCAAGGCCGCCAGGGCGCAGTTCCGCTCGATCAACGAGCGCTGGGAGGCCGTCGGCCATGTGCCGCGGGACGCCCGGCCACGGATCGAGGCGCGGATGCACGCGGTCGAGCGCGCCCTGCAGGACTCCGAGGAAGCGGAGTGGCGCCGGACCAACCCGGAGGTGCGGGCGCGGGCCGAGGGCCTGACCGGACAGCTCCAGGCGGCGGTCGACAAGCTGCGTGACCAGATCGAGGCCGCCCGCGCGGCCGGCAACACCGCGAAGGCGGACAAGCTGCAGTCCGAACTGGACGGCCGCCAGGCCCTCCTGGACGCCGCTCTCAAGGGCATGGGCGAGTTCCGCTAGAACCGCACGCCGTGACGGCCGAAGGGCGGCCACCCGGGAGATCCCGGGTGGCCGCCCTTCGGCGTGCAGGTCGGCCCCCGCGGCCGTCGGCGGCGGCCGCGGGGGTCCGGGCTAGCGCTGCCGGCCGGAGGTGACGCGGTAGACGTCGTAGACGCCCTCGACGCCGCGGACGGCCTTCAGGACGTGGCCCAGGTGCTTGGGGTCGCCCATCTCGAAGGTGAACCGCGAGGTCGCGACCCGGTCACGGGACGTCTGCACGGCCGCCGAGAGGATGTTGACGTGCTGGTCGGACAGCACGCGGGTGACGTCCGACAGCAGCCGCGAGCGGTCCAGCGCCTCGACCTGGATGGCGACCAGGAACACCGAGGACTGGGTCGGCGCCCACTCCACGTCGATGATCCGTTCGGGCTGCTGCGACAGCGACTCGACGTTGACGCAGTCCGCCCGGTGCACCGAGACGCCGTTGCCGCGGGTCACGAAGCCGATGATCGGATCGCCCGGCACCGGCGTGCAGCAGCGCGACAGCTTCACCCACACGTCGCTCGTGCCCTTGACGATCACGCCCGGGTCGGCGTTCGCCCGCCGTTTGGTGCGGCCCTGGGTCGGCGTGGTGATCTCGGCGATGTCCTCGGTGGCGCCCTCCTCGCCGCCGAGCGCGTCCACCAGCTTCTGCACCACCGACTGCGCGGTGATGTGCCCCTCGCCGATCGCCGCGTACAGCGCGGAGATGTCGGGGTAGCGCATCTCGTGCGCGAGCGTCACCAGGGAGTCGCCGGTCAGCACCCGCTGGATGGGCAGGTTCTGCTTGCGCATCGCGCGGGCGATGGCTTCCTTGCCCTGCTCGACGGCCTCCTCGCGGCGCTCCTTGGAGAACCACGCACGGATCTTGTTGCGCGCCCGCGGGGACTTGACGAAGCCCAGCCAGTCGCGCGACGGTCCGGCGCCGGCCGCCTTGGAGGTGAACACCTCGACGGTGTCGCCGTTGTCGAGGGTGGACTCCAGCGGCACCAGACGGCCGTTGACCCGTGCCCCTATGGTGCGGTGGCCCACCTCGGTGTGCACCGCGTACGCGAAGTCGACCGGGGTGGCGCCGGCCGGCAGCGCTATGACGTCGCCCTTGGGCGTGAAGACGAAGACCTCGTTCTGCGACAGGTCGAAGCGCAGCGACTCCAGGAACTCGCCCGGGTCCTCGGTCTCCTTCTGCCAGTCCAGCAGCTGACGCAGCCACGCCATGTCGTTGACCGCGTCGTCCTTCTTGTCCGAACGCGGGCTGTCCGTACGGACCTTGGACGCTCCGGCCACCGCGTCCTGCTTGTACTTCCAGTGCGCGGCGATGCCGTACTCGGCGCGGCGGTGCATGTCGAAGGTGCGGATCTGCAGCTCGACGGGCTTGCCGCTGGGACCGATCACCGTGGTGTGCAGCGACTGGTACATGTTGAACTTCGGCATCGCGATGTAGTCCTTGAACCGGCCGGGGACCGGGTTCCATCGCGCGTGGATGGTGCCGAGCGCCGCGTAGCAGTCCCGGACGGTGTCGACCAGCACCCTGATGCCGACCAGGTCGTAGATCTCCGCGAAGTCGCGGCCGCGGACGATCATCTTCTGGTACACGCTGTAGTAGTGCTTCGGGCGGCCGGTGACGGTGGCCTTGATCCGGGCCGCGCG
Organism: Actinacidiphila acidipaludis; assembly: GCF_019890725.1. GTDB lineage: Bacteria > Actinomycetota > Actinomycetes > Streptomycetales > Streptomycetaceae > Actinacidiphila > Actinacidiphila acidipaludis. Next base: position 59,095 of record NZ_JAINZZ010000024.1, on the reverse strand, counting down.
CAGGTCCTGCTGCACCTGGTCGGTGACGACCGCCAGGTACTCGTCGCGCTTGGGGGCGCGTTCGGCGACGAGACGGACGATCTCGTCGTACATCTTCGGGTAGAGGATCGCGAAGGCGAGGTCCTCCAGCTCCCACTTGATGGTGTTCATGCCCAGCCGGTGCGCCAGCGGGGCGTAGATCTCCAGGGTCTCGCGGGCCTTCTTCTCCTGCTTCTCGCGCTTGAGGTAGCGCATGGTCCGCATGTTGTGCAGGCGGTCGGCGAGCTTGATGACCAGCACCCGCGGGTCCTTGGCCATCGCCACGACCATCTTGCGGACGGTCTCGGCCTGCGCGGCCTCGCCGAACTTGACCTTGTCCAGCTTGGTGACGCCGTCGACCAGCAGCGCGACCTGGTCGCCGAAGTCGCGGCGGAGCTGCTCCAGGCCGTACTCGGTGTCCTCGACGGTGTCGTGCAGCAGCCCGGCCATCAGCGTCGCCGGGTCCATGCCCAGCTCGGCCAGGATCGTCGTCACCGCGAGCGGGTGGGTGATGTACGGGTCGCCGCTCTTGCGCTTCTGGCCGCGGTGCCAGCGCTCGGCGACCTGGTAGGCCCGCTCGATCTGCCGGAGCTGGCCGCTGTCGCCCTTGGGGTCGTTGCCCCGGACGATCCGCAGCAGCGGTTCGAGCACCGGGTTGTAGGGGCTGGAGCGCTGCACGCCGAGCCGTGCCAGCCGGGCCCGCACGCGACTGGAGGAGGCCCCCGGCCGGGTGGGCGCGACGCTGCCCGGCGTCCGGACGGGCCGGACACCGGGGGGCGCGGGCTTGGGCGCGGTCGCCTTGCTCTCGGCGGGCTCGGTGGCTCCGCCCGACGCGGCGGTGAACCCCGGCCCGCCGGTGACGGGCTCCGGCCCGCCTGCGGCGCCGAGTGGCTGGGCCTGGTCTGGCAAGTGCACTCCTCACGCGGGGGTGGGAGTACCCATGGTATCGAGCCGCGGAGGCAACCGGAGGGCCCGGTGGGGCAAGGCGGCCCCAGGCCGCCGCAGCGGGCCCGTAGACGGCCCGGGAGGCCGTAAGGGGGCGGCTGTGGCCTCCTGGGGCCGGAGAGGGCCGGCGTGGGCCCAGGCGGCCGGGGACGGCCTCAGGCGGCCTCGCAGCTTTTCTGGGCCGTCCGTGTGACCGCGGGCGCCTCAGACGGCGATGAGCGCGTCCAGCGGGGTGGCGCCCAGGACCGGGGCGAGCCGTCCCCGCCCGCCCAGGAACCCGAGCTCCAGCAGCACCGCCACTCCGGCGACGGTCGCGCCGGTGCGGCGGATCAGTTCCAGGGACGCCTCGGCGGTGCCGCCGGTGGCCAGCACGTCGTCGATCACCATGACCCGGTCGCCGGGAGCGAAGGCGTCGGTGTGGAGCTCGATCTCGGCGGTGCCGTACTCCAGGTCGTAGGACTGGCCGAGCGTCTCGCCGGGGAGCTTGCCCGCCTTGCGGACCGGGACGAAGCCGAGGTGGGCGCGGGCGGCGGCGGGGGCCGCCAGGATGAAGCCGCGCGCCTCCAGACCGACGACCTTGGTGGCCGCGTGCCGCCGGCAGAGCCCGGCCAGCGCGTCGACGAGGGCGTTGAAGGCGACGGGGTCGGCCAGCAGCGGGGTGATGTCCTTGAACACCACACCGGGCTTCGGGTAGTCCTGCACGTCCCTGATGCGGGAGAGCAGCAGGTCACGCAGCTCGGCGGAGGCGGCTTCCGTCGTGGTCATGGTGCTTCTTTCGGGGCGGGGGCGAGAAGGTACGAGCCTACGGGCCGCACAGGCGGCGACGGCTCGCGGACACAAAGGCCCGCCGCCGCCCGGCTGATTCAGCCGGGCGGCGGCGGGCGGTGGTTCAGCGGCGCTTGCCGGAGGGGCGGTTGCGGCTGCGGTTGCCGCGTCCGGGCGGCTGGTTGCGCGCCGGGCGGCCGGCGGCCGTGCCCTGGGAGCGCTGGCCGACGACACCGGCGGTCGCGGTCGCCGCGTCCTCGTCGTCGGGCACCTCGCGGTCCCGCTCGTCGCCCGCGGCCTCGGTCGCGCGCGGGTCGTCGCCCTTGGCGGCGTCGGAGGCCCGCTTGGCCAGCACCCGCTTGCGCAGCGACTTCAGCTGCGGCTCGCGCTCCTTGAGGTCCGCCACGATCGGGGTCGCGATGAAGATCGAGGAGTAGGCACCGGCGGTGAGGCCGACGAACAGCGCGAGCGCGATGTCGTTGAGCATGCCGGCGCCGAGGATGCCGCCGCCGATGAAGAGCAGCGCGGCGACCGGCAGCAGCGCGACCACGGTGGTGTTGATCGACCGGACCAGCGTGCTGTTGAGGCTGCGGTTGGCGACGTCGCTGAAGGTGAACTTGTTCTGCTTGGTGATGTCCTTGCTGGCTTCCTTCAGACCGTCGAAGACGACGACGGTGTCGTAGAGGGAGTAACCGAGGATCGTCAGCAGACCGATCACCGTGCCCGGCGTGACCTCGAAGCCCACTAGGGCGTAGACGCCGGTGGTGATCGTCAGGTCGTGGAGCAGGGCGACCAGGGCCGCCACCGCCATTCTCCACTCGAAGGCGATGGCCAGGTAGATGACCACCAGCACCAGGAAGATGACCAGGCCTTCCAGGGCCTTCTGGGAGATCTCCTTGCCCCAGCTCGGGCCGACGATCTCGGCGTCGACCTTGTCCTTGGGCATGTTCAGCGACTGGGCGATCTTCGTCTGCGCCTCCTTGGAGGCGTCGGTCGAGATGCCGCTGACCTGGATGCGGACGCTGCCCGTGCCGAGCTTCTGCACGGTGGCGTCGTGCCCGGCGGTGTCACCGGAGATCTTGTTCTGCACGTCCGAGACCGACAGCGAGGTCTTGGGCGTGGTGAAGACGGCGCCGCCGGAGAACTCGATGCCCTCCTTGAGCCCGTTGACGGCCAGACCGATGATCGCGGTGATCGTGATCAGGATCGAGATGCCGTACCAGATCTTGCGCTTGCCGACGAAGTCGTAACTGACCTCGCCCCGGTGCAGCTTGTGCCCGAGGGTGCCGAGCTTGGACATCAGGCTTCCTTCGTCTCGGAGGGCTTGCGGCGGACGCTGCGCAGGGGCGCTCGCCGCACGCCGAGGCTCTCGGGGTTCAGACCGGACCACTTGTGGCCCTGGGCGAAGAACGGACGCCGGGCCAGGATCGTCATGAGCGGCTTGGTGAACAGGAAGACCACCGCGACGTCGAGCAGCGTGGTGAGGCCGAGCGTGAACGCGAAGCCCTGGACCTTGCCGACGGAGACCACGAACAGCACCGCGGCGGCGAGGAAGGACACGAAGTCCGACACCAGGATGGTGCGCCGGGCGCGCGGCCAGCCGCGGGCCACCGCGGGCTGCAGGGACCGGCCCTCGCGCAGCTCGTCTCTGATGCGTTCGAAGAAGACGATGAACGAGTCGGCGGTGATACCGATGGCCACGATGGCACCGCAGACCGCCGGCAGGTTGAGCGCGAACCCGATGGCCGAGCCGAGCAGGCACATCAGGGTGTAGGTGAGCACCGCCGAGACCATGAGGCTCGCGAGGGCGACGAGGCTCAGGCCGCGGTAGTAGGCGACCAGGTACAGCACGACCAGCGCGAGACCGACGGCGCCGGCGATCAGGCCGCCGCGCAGCTGCTCACCGCCGAGGGCGGCGGAGACGGTGGTCTTGTCCTGGATGTCGAAGGCGAGCGGCAGGGAGCCGTACTTCAGCACGTTCGCCAGGTCCTCGGCGGACTGCTGGGTGAAGCTGCCGGAGATCTGGGCGCTGCCGCCGGTGAGGGCGCTGCTGACCCGCGGCGCCGACTGCACGTCGCCGTCGAGGTCGATGGCGAACTGGTTGTACGGCGTCTGCTGGCTGGCCAGGTTGCCGGTCACCGAGGTGAACTGCTTGGCACCCGCGGAGTCGAACGACAGGTTGACGACCCAGCCGTTGCCCTGCTGGGTGTCGAAGGCGGCGTTGGCGCTGGAGACGCGCTTGCCGTCGATGAGGGACGGGCCGAGCAGGTACTTGGCCCAGGCGCCGTTGACCTGGCCGCAGGCCACGACCTTCTCGTTGGCCTTGTTGTTCGCGACCGCCTCGGCACGCTGGTTGGCGTTGGTGCAGTCCAGCTTGTCGGCCTTGGCCTGCAGGGCGGCCGGGATGCTGGTGTCGGCGGTCGGGGTGCCGCCGGTGGCCGGGGTGGTCGGCGCGGCCGGCGTCGGCGCGGTCGGCGACGGCGTGGGCGCCTTGCCCGTGCTCGACTTCAGCGCGTCGGTGACGGCGCGGCCCTGCGGCGTGGCGCTCTTCGACGGGGTCGCGGTCGACTTCGGGGTGGCGGTGGACTTGGGAGTGGCGCTGCCCGTGGGCTTCGGCGTCGTGGTGCCCGAGGGCGTGGGCGTGGCGGCCGGCTTGGCCGGCTTGCCGTCGACCTCGGCCAGCACCTGGCGGAAGTACAGCTGGGCGGTGGTGCCCACCTGCTTCTCGGCCTGGTCGGCGTTGGTGCCCTTGGGGATGTTGACGATGATGTTCTTCGAGCCCTGGGTCTGGACCTCGGCCTCGGAGACACCCAGGCCGTTGACACGGCGGTTGATGATGTCGACCGCGGTGTTCATGTTGGCCTTGTTGACCGCGTTCCCCTGGTTGGCCTTCGCCTGCAGCGTGATGCTCACACCGCCGGCGAGGTCGATGCCGAGGCGCGGCGTCTTCTGGCCGGAGATGAAGATCCCCCCGGTCAGCGCGACCAGGGCGATGAGGATCACGGCCAGGGCGCGCCCGGGATACCCCTGGCTCCCCGACGACCTGCGGCCCTTCTTGGCTGCTGCCACCTTCTTGTTTCTCCCTGTCCTACCGCCCGGGCGTACGGCTCCCCGGGGACGGCCACGAGTGTTGTGAGACCGGACCCTTGCTGAGGCTACTTGCCGTCGCGGGGCGCGCCGCTGTCCTGCGGCGTGGCGGCGTCGGACTTGCTGAGGTCGATCGGGGCGTCCTCGGCGGGCGCGTCCTCGGCGGTCCCGGCGTCCCCGGCCTCCTTCGCGTCGGCGTCACCGGCGTCGGCCGCGGGGGCCTGCGCGTCGTGGTCGAGGCCCTCGGGCTCGTCCGGCTCGATGCCGTGGACGATCCGGTTGAACTCGTCCTCGCCGAGCACGGTGGCGATGGCGTTCTTGGCGAAGTGCGCGTGGACGCCGTCCGTGAGTTCGAGGAGCACGGTCTCGTCGTTGACTTCCTTCACCACGGCGTACAGGCCGCCGATGGTGCGGACGCCAGTGCCGGGCTCCATCTTGCTGCGCATCTCCGATGCCTGACGCTGCCGGTTCTTGGCGGATCGCGACATCATGAACATGACGCCGACGATCAGGATCAGGGGGAGGAGGATTCCGATGTTCACGGTCTGGACATTCCTTCGCGCGGCCACGTGGGGATGGCCTGGATTTCGGGGTGTGGATGCCAATCCGGAGGAAGGGCGTCGGCGGAGTCTAAAGGCTGGCTCGCCGCTGGAACAACGCCAAGCATGGCACTGCGGTTCCTGACTGCAAGACTCTCACGCAGCTCAAGGACCGAAAAGACCGTCCTGTCCGGTTCTTGGGTGATCTGTCGCACTCCCCCCGGCGGCCCCCGGTGTCCCCTGCGGCGGCACGAGGCCCAGATGCGTCCAGGCCGCGGGGGTCGCGATCCGGCCGCGCGGCGTCCGGGCCAGCAGTCCTTCGCGCACCAGGAACGGCTCCGCCACCTCCTCGACGGTCTCCCGCTCCTCCCCCACCGCGACCGCGAGGGTGGACAGGCCGACCGGCCCGCCGCCGAAGAGCGTCAGCAGCGCCCGGAGCACCGCCAGGTCCAGCCGGTCCAGCCCCCGCTCGTCGACCTCGTAGACCTCCAGGGCGCGGGCCGCGACCTCGCGGGTGACCACGCCGTCCGCCTCGACCTGCGCGTAGTCCCGCACCCGGCGCAGCAGGCGGTTGGCGATCCGGGGGGTGCCGCGGGATCGGCCGGCGATCTCGGCGGCGCCCTCACCGTCGACCTCCACGTCCAGCAGCGCGGCCGAGCGGCGGATCACCCGCTCCAGCTCGGCGGGCGCGTAGAACTCCATGTGGCCGGTGAAGCCGAAGCGGTCGCGCAGCGGCGGCGGCAGCAGCCCGGCCCGGGTGGTGGCGCCGACCAGGGTGAACGGCGGCAGCTCCAGCGGGATCGCGGTGGCCCCCGGGCCCTTGCCGACGATCACGTCGACCCGGAAGTCCTCCATGGCCATGTAGAGCATCTCCTCGGCGGGCCGCGACATCCGGTGGATCTCGTCGAGGAAGAGCACCTCGCCCTCCTGGAGGGAGGAGAGGATCGCCGCCAGGTCGCCGGCGTGCTGGATGGCCGGCCCCGAGGTGATGCGGATGGGAACGCCCATCTCGGCGGCGATGATCATGGACAGGGTGGTCTTGCCCAGTCCGGGGGCGCCGGAGAGCAGCACGTGGTCGGCCGTGCCGCCGCGCTTGCGGGCGGCCTGGAGGACCAGGCCGAGCTGCTGCCTGACCCGCTCCTGGCCGACGAACTCCGCCAGGTCCTTCGGGCGCAGCGCCGCCTCGACCGCCTGGTCCTCTCGGTCGGCGTCGGCGCCGACCAGGCGCTCGGGCGTCTCGGCTGTGGCGTCGTCCCAGTTCATCGGTGGTCTCGGTCTCTCGGCGGGGTCTCGGGTTCGCTGGCCGGCGGCGGCGCGGGCGCCGCGGATGCCGTGCGGCTCGGGCGCGCGGCGCGCGTCAGCGGGTGCGGTTCAGGCTCTGCAGGGCGGAGCGCAGCAGAGCCCCCACGTTGGGTTCGGCGGCGGCCTCCGCCTGCGGGGTGACGGCGGCCACCGCGTCGTCCGCCTCGCGGGCGGCGTAGCCGAGGCCGAGCAGTGCCGCGTGCAACTGGTCGCGCCAGGAGGCCGCTACGGGGGTGCCAGGGGCCTGTGGGACGCCCGAGCCGGTGGGGGCACCCAGACGGTCCTTCAGCTCCAGCAGCAGGCGCTGGGCGCCTTTCTTGCCGATGCCGGGCACGGCGGTCAGCGCCTTCTCGTCCCCGCCGGCCACCGCGGCCCGCAGCGCGTCGGGCGCGTGCACCGCGAGGATCGTCTGGGCGAGCCGCGGCCCGACCCCGCTGACGGTCTGCAGCAGCTCGAAGACCTGCCGCTCCTCGTCGTCGGCGAAGCCGTAGAGGGTGAGGGAGTCCTCGCGGACCACCAGGGAGGTGGCCAGCCGGGCGTGCTGCCCGACGCGCAGCGCCGCCAGCGTGTTCGGCGCGCACTGCACGGCCATGCCGACCCCGCCGACCTCGATGACGGCGGTGTCGGGTGCGAGTGCGGCCACCTGGCCGCTGACGAAGGCGATCACCGGGCGGGCTCCTGGTTGCGTGCGGTGCGGTGGGCGGCGACGGCCTGCTGCAGGCGGCCTGCGGCGGCGCCGCGCCAGATGTGACAGATGGCGAGCGCGAGGGCGTCGGCGGCGTCCGCGGGCTTGGGCGGGGCGTCGAGCCGCAGCAGCCGGGTCACCATCTGGCCGACCTGCGCCTTGTCCGCGCGGCCGCTGCCGGTGACGGCGGCCTTGACCTCGCTGGGGGTGTGCAGGTGCACCGGCAGACCGCGCCGGGCCGCGCACAGGATGGCCACCGCGCTGGCCTGGGCGGTGCCCATGACGGTGCGGACGTTGTGCTGGCTGAAGACGCGCTCGACGGCCACCGCGTCGGGCCGGTGGGCGTCCAGCCATTCCTCCAGGCCGCGCTCGATCAGCACCAGCCGGTCGCCGATCGGGGCGTCGGCCGGAGTGCGGACCACACCGACACCGGCCATCGCCAGCGGCCGGCCGGCCGTGCCCTCGACCACGCCGACCCCGCACCGCGTCAGCCCCGGGTCCACGCCCAGTACGCGCACGCCGCCCCTCCCTTCGCACCGCCGTTCGCCCTGTTCCCGCAGGCTATCGGTTGGCACCGACAAACGGTCGAGGGGCCGGCGGGGCGTGTCCCCGCCGGCCCCTCGGCCGTGCGCCGGAGCCGCGTCGCCCGGCGCCCGGCGTCAGGCGTCGACCTTCTCCATGACCTCGTCGGAGACGTCGAAGTTGGCGAAGACGTTCTGTACGTCGTCGCTGTCCTCGAGCGCGTCGATCAGCTTGAAGATCTTCCGCGCGCCGTCCTCGTCCAGCTCGACCTGCATGGTGGGCAGGAAGTTGGCGTCGGCGGAGTCGTAGTCGATGCCGGCGTCCTGCAGGGCCTTGCGGACCGGCACCAGGTCGGTGGCCTCGCTGATGACCTCGAAGGACTCGCCGAGGTCGTTGACCTCCTCGGCGCCCGCGTCGAGCACCGCGCCCAGCACGTCGTCCTCGCCCAGCTCACCCTTGGGGACGATCACCACGCCCTTGCGGTTGAACAGGTACGACACCGAGCCCGGGTCGGCCATCGAGCCGCCGTTGCGGGTCATGGCGACCCGCACGTCGGAGGCCGCGCGGTTGCGGTTGTCGGTCAGGCACTCGATCAGGACGGCCACGCCGTTGGGGCCGTAGCCCTCGTACATGATCGTCTGGTAGTCGGCGCCTCCGGCTTCCTGGCCGGAGCCGCGCTTGACCGCGCTGTCGATGTTCTTGTTCGGCACCGACTGCTTCTTGGCCTTCTGGATGGCGTCGAAGAGGGTCGGGTTGCCGTCCGGGTCCGCACCGCCGGTGCGGGCCGCGACCTCGATGTTCTTGATCAGCTTCGCGAAGAGCTTGCCGCGCTTGGCATCGATCACGGCCTTCTTGTGCTTCGTCGTCGCCCATTTAGAGTGGCCGGACATCCGACTGTCTCCTTCGCGTCACCAATGTCTGTTCTTCGTCGCGCGGTCGATCCTACCGGTGAAGTGTCAGCTCCCGGTGCGTACTGTGTGCACGAAGAGTTCATGGACCCGGTGGTCGCCCGTCAGCTCCGGGTGGAACGACGTGGCCATCACCTGCCCCTGCCGCACGGCGACGATGTGGCCGTCGTACTCGGCGAGGACCTCGGCGCGGGCGCCCACCGACTCCACCCAGGGCGCGCGGATGAAGACGCCCTCGACCGGGCCGCCGGCCACCCCGCGGACGTCGACGAACGCCTCGAACGACTCGTTCTGCCGGCCGAAGGCGTTGCGCCGCACGATCATGTCGATGCCGCCGAAGGTCTCCTGGCCCGAGCGCGGGTCGAGGATCTTGTCGGCCAGCATGATCAGCCCCGCGCAGGTGCCGTAGACCGGCAGGCCGTCGCGGATGGCCGCGCGCAGCGGCTCGGCCAGCCCGAACAGCGCGGCCAGCTTGGAGATGGTGGTGGACTCGCCGCCGGGTATGACCAGGCCGTCCACGCCGGCGAGTTCCTCGGGACGCCGCACCGGCACGGCCGCGGCGTCCGCCGCGGCCAGTGCCGCCAGGTGCTCCCGCACGTCACCCTGCAGTGCCAGGACGCCGATGGTGGGGGTGCTGCTCATCGCTTCGGTTACCAGCCGCGGTTCGCGTAGCGCTCGGACTCCGGCAGCACGTCGCAGTTGATGCCGACCATGGCCTCGCCGAGGTTGCGGGAGGAGTCCGCGATGACCTTCGGGTCGTCGAAGAAGGTGGTGGCGCGGACGATGGCCGCGGCGCGCTTGGCCGGGTCGCCGGACTTGAAGATGCCGGAGCCGACGAAGACGCCCTCGGCGCCGAGCTGGCGCATCAGCGCGGCGTCGGCCGGGGTGGCCACACCGCCGGCGGAGAACAGCACGACGGGCAGCTTGCCGAGCTCGGCGACCTCCTTGACCAGCTCGTAGGGGGCGCGCAGCTCCTTGGCCGCGGCGTACAGCTCGTTGTTGTCCAGGCCCCGCAGCCGGGAGATCTCGCCCTTGATCTGGCGCAGGTGGCGGACGGCCTCGACGACGTTGCCGGTGCCGGCCTCGCCCTTGGAGCGGATCATCGCCGCGCCCTCGGCGATGCGGCGCAGCGCCTCACCGAGGTTGGTGGCGCCGCACACGAACGGGGTGGTGAAGGCCCACTTGTCGGAGTGGTTGACCTCGTCGGCCGGGGTGAGGACCTCGGACTCGTCGATGTAGTCGACGCCGAGCGCCTGCAGGACCTGGGCCTCGACGAAGTGGCCGATGCGGGACTTGGCCATGACCGGGATCGAGACGGCGTTGATGATGCCCTCGATCATGTCGGGGTCGGACATGCGGGCCACGCCGCCGTCCTTGCGGATGTCGGCCGGCACCCGCTCCAGGGCCATGACGGCCACGGCGCCCGCGTCCTCGGCGATCTTCGCCTGCTCCGGGGTGACGACATCCATGATCACGCCGCCCTTGAGCTGCTCGGCCATACCGCGCTTGACGCGTGCGGTGCCGGTCTCGGGGGTGGCGGTGGACGGGGTGGTGGACACGGTGACCTCACTCCTGACGAAAGGACGGATTCGACCATGGTTGTGCCACGGTCTGTCCCCATCGTCCGGCGGCCGCGGGCGACGGAAAAGGGCCAATTCCGCTGCGGTGGCTCCCGCCCGGCCCGGTGCGCCCGGGCGGACCCGCGGCGGGCGGCCGTCCGGGCCTCAGCGCACCGCGGTCGCGCCGCCGTCGGCGGTCAGCGCGCCGGGCGGCTCGTCGTCCATCTCGAAGGCCATCGGGAAGGGGGCGTGCCCGGCGAGCCGCAGCCAGCGCACCACCCGGTGGTCGCGGACCGCCCGGGCCGCGCGGACCGCGTCGTTGTGGAAGCGGCGGGCCATCGGCACCCGCCGTACCGCCTGGGTGAGCTCGCCGACCGCCGCGGTGCCGCCGGGCGCCTCGCGGACCTCGGTGACGGTCTCGCCGTCGGCGAAGACCGCGCGCAGGGCCTGGCTCAGCTCGCTCTCGGCGACCTCGCGCTGGTCGGGTTCGGCCTGCCGGGCGCCGTGCGCGGCCTCGTACAGCACGATCGAGGCGGCCGGGTCCAGCACGCCCGCCGTCGCCAGTTCCTGGGCGACCGAGGCGCGCCGCAGCAGCTGGGCGTCGAGGGCGGCGCGGGCCGCGTCGATCCGGGCGTGCAGGCGGTCGAGCCGGCCGGCCGTCCAGCTCAGGTAGAGGCCGACGGCCACGACGGCCACCGCGACCCAGATGATGGTGGTGGTCACGGGCGGCAAGGTTACCGGCGGGGCCGGTAGCCGCGGTCGGAGCGGTCCGCCGCGTCGTCGCGGCCGAGCCCGAACCGGGCGCGCAGCCGGGTGCGTTCGTCGGTGGCGACGTGCGCGGCGCCGTCGGTGACCGTCTCGTAGACGGCGAGGATGTCGCCGCCGACCACCGACCAGTCGAAGCGCCGCACGTGGGCCCCGGCCCGGTCGCGCAGCTCCGCACGGCGTGCCGGGTCGCCCAGCAGCCGGACCGCGGCGGCGGCCAGCGCGTCGGCGTCCTCGTTGGCGAACAGTTCGCCCGCCGCGCCCTGGTCGAGCACCTGGGCGAACGCGTCGAGGTCGCTGGCGAGCACCGGCGCGCCGGCCGACATGGCCTCGACCAGGATGATCCCGAAGGACTCGCCGCCGGTGTTGGGCGCCACGTACAGGTCGACGCTGCGCAGCAGCCGCGCCTTGTCCTCGTCGCTGACCATGCCGAGGAACTCCACCCGGTCCCGCATCTCGCGCGGCAGGTCCTGCACGGCCTCCTCGGCGTCACCGCGGCCGGCCACCAGCAGCCGGGCGCCGGGGCGTTCGGCGAGGATCTTCGGCAGCGCGCGGATCAGCACCGGCAGGCCCTTGCGGGGTTCGTCGATCCGGCCGATGAACCCGATGGTGCCGTTCTGCCACTCCTTCTTGGGCTCGGCCGCCGCGAAGAAGCCGACGTCGACGCCGTTGGGGATGACCACCGCGTCGCCGCCGAGGTGCTCGACGAGGGTGCGCCGGGCGTACTCGCTCACCGCGATCCGCGCCGAGATCTTCTCCAGCGCGGGCTGCAGGATCGGGTACGCGGCGATCATCGCCCGCGACCGCGGGTTGGAGGTGTGGAAGGTGGCGACGATCGGGCCCTGGGCGGCCCAGCACGACAGCAGGCCGAGCGACGGCGAGGCCGGCTCGTGGATGTGGATGACGTCGAAGTTGCCGTCGTGCAGCCAGCGCCGGACCCGCGCGGCGGACAGGAAGCCGAAGTTGAGCCGGGCGACGGACCCGTTGTACGGGACCGGCACCGCGCGGCCGGCGGAGACGACGTAGGGCGGCAGCGGGGTCTCGTCGTCGGCGGGCGCGAGCACCGACACCTCGTGGCCGAGGCCGTTGAGGTGCTCGGCGAGGTCGCGGATGTGGAACTGGACGCCGCCGGGGACGTCCCAGGAGTACGGGCAGACGATCCCGATCCTCACACCTTCTCCGTTCCGGAGCCCTCGGCGGCTCCCGCGGCGCCCTGCGCCGGCGGCCGCGGCGGGAGATCGGCGAGCCACAGGCGCTGCAGCATGTGCCAGTCCTCGGGGTGCTCGGCGATGCCGGAGGCGTACGCGTCGGCCAGTGCCTGCGTCATCACCGCGGTGCGGTACGGCCGGTCCCCGGTGGCGGGCACGTCGACCGGCGGGTGCACCCGGCCCTGCATGACCGGCGAGTCGTCGTACCAGAGGGTGACCGGCAGCAGCAGGGCGCCGGTCTGCTGGGCCAGTATCGCGGGCCCGGCGGGCATGCGGGTCTTCTCGCCGAAGAACTCGACCTCGACGCCGTTGGCCGACAGGTCGCGGTCGGCCACCAGGCACACCAGCCCGCCGGCCCGCAGCCGCCGGGCGAGGGTGCCGAACGCCGAGCCGCCGGTGTGCGGCAGCACCTCCATGCCCAGACCCTCGCGGTACGCGACGAACCGGTCGTAGAGCGTCTCGGGCTTGAGCCGCTCGGCGACGGTGGTGAACGGCGTCTCCAGCTTGGTGGTGACCCAGGCGCCCGCCAGGTCGTAGTTCCCCATGTGCGGCAGCGCCAGGATCACGCCGCCGCCCGCGGCGAGTCCGCCGGTCAGGTAGTGCACGTCCCTGGGGTCGAAGCCGCCGCGGATGCGGTCCTTGCTCCAGGCCGGCAGCCGGAACGACTCCATCCAGTACCGCAGGTAGGAGCGCATCCCGGCGCGGGAGAGCTCGCGCAGGCCCGCCTCGTCCAGGCCGGGCCGGACCCGGGCCAGGTTCGCCTCCAGGCGCCGCACGCCCTTGCCGCGCTGCCGCCAGGCCGCGTCGGCGATGCCGCGGCCGAGAGCGCGGGCGGCCGGCTCGGGCAGCGTCCTGACCGCGCTCCACCCCAGCCCGTACAGCCCGTCGGTGAGGCGTTCCTTCACGCGCCGCTCCCCTGGTCGGTGAGCGCGGCGGCCTCCGCGTCGGCGGCGTCGGCCTCCGCGGCCTCGCGCCGCACGGTCACCACGCGCTGGATGAGGGTGACCAGACTGCCGACGGCCACGACCCACAGCGCGATCGGCAGCAGCCACTGGATGCCGGGCACGCCGAACGTCCGGTGGAAACCGGACAGGCCGCAGAGCACGAGGGTGATCACCAGGCGCTCCGACCGCTCGACCAGGCCGTTGACGTTCACCGGCAGTCCGATGGCCTCGCCGCGGGCCTTGGTGTAGGACACCACCTGGCCGCTGGCGAGGCAGAAGATCGTCACCGCGCAGAGCACCAGGTCGTTGCCGCTGCCGGCGTACCACATGGCCAGGCCGCCGAAGACGGCGCCGTCGGCCACCCGGTCCAGGGTGGAGTCCAGGAAGGCGCCCCAGCGGCTGGACCGGCCCATCTGGCGGGCCATGTTGCCGTCGACCAGGTCGGAGAAGACGAAGAGCGTGATCACGACCGTGCCCCAGAAGAACTGCCCCCTGGGGTAGAAGGCCAGTGCGCCGGCCACCACGCCCGCGGTGCCGACGAGCGTCACCGCGTCCGGGGTCACCCCCTTGCGCAGGAGAAACGCGGCGAACGGCGTGAGAACACGCGTGAAGAACGCACGCGCGTACTTGTTCAGCATGGCCTTCCCGACGGGTCGGTGGATCAAGACGCGACGGCCTGGGCGGCCACCGGATGGCCCATCGTAGCCAGCCCCGGGACACCGAACGTCTGTGGCACCGCCCAGCGCGCCCCGGCGGACCCCGGTATCGCGTCGCGCCGCCCGCCGGACGGGCTCCGGCGCCACGCTGACCGGGCCGGTTGTCCGACGTATGGACGCACCGTGACACCCGTGGGAAGGTCGAATTACCGCGGGCGTCGTCGAAGACCGCCTGTGTGCCGGTGCGGTCGTGTCGTGGCGCCCCCGATTCCGCGCCCGCCCCGCGGGTGCGGTCCCTCATGCGGTGAAGGACCGGGAGGCGAATGACACATGGGTGGTGCATCCGACAGGAGAGACGGACAGCCAGGGGCCGCCGGAGGGGCACCGACGGCCGACCGCCCCGAGAACGTGCGCAACGTGGTGCTGGTCGGCCACAGCGGATCGGGCAAGACGACGCTGGTGGAGGCGCTCGCGCTGGCCACGGGGGCGGTGAACAGGGCGGGCCGCGTCGAGGACGGCGGCACCGTCTCGGACCACGACGAGATCGAGCAGCGGCAGCAGCGGTCGGTGCAGTTGTCGCTCGTCCCGGTGGAATGGGACGGCATCAAGGTCAATGTGCTGGACACCCCCGGCTACGCGGACTTCGTCGGGGAACTGCGGGCCGGTCTGCGCGCTGCGGACGCGGCCCTTTTCGTCGTCTCGGCGGCCCAGGACGGCGAGGGCATCGGCGGCGCGACCCGGCTGGTGTGGGAGGAGTGCGCGGCGGTCGGGATGCCGCGGGCGGTGGTGATCACACACCTCGAGTCGGCGCGGGCCGGCTTCGAGGAGACGGCCGCCCAGTGCGCGGCCGAGCTCGGCGGCGACGACCCCGACGCGGTGCTGCCGCTGTACCTGCCGGTGCACGGCCCGGCCGGTCCCGACGGGCACGCGCCGGTGACCGGGCTCGCGGGTCTGCTGTCCCAGCGGGTCTTCGACTACTCCGGCGGCGAGCGCACCGAGATCGAACCGGGTCCCGGCCTGCTGACCGAACTCCAGGAGGCGAGAAACCGGCTGATCGAGGGGATCATCGCGGAGAGCGAGGACGAGACCCTCATGGACCGCTACCTCGGGGGTGAGGAGGTCGACGTCAAGACGCTCATCACCGACCTGGAACGCGCCGTGGCCCGTGGCACCTTCCACCCCGTGCTCGCCGCCGCCCCCGCCACGGACGGCGCGAAGCAGGGCCTGGGCACGGTGGAACTGCTGGAGCTGGTCACCAGGGGCTTCCCGACCCCCCTGGAGCGCACGCCGCCGCCGGTCACCGGTCCGGACGGCAGCCCGCAGCCGGACCTGGTCTGCGATCCCGCGGGGCCGCTGGCCGCCGAGGTCGTCAAGACGTCGTCCGACCCTTACGTGGGCCGGCTGAGCCTGGTGCGGGTGTTCTCCGGCACGCTGCGGCCCGACGAGACGGTGCACGTCTCCGGGCACGGCATGGAGGACCGCGAGTCGCCGTTCGGCAGCGGGCCCCACGACGTGGACGAGCGGGTCGGCGCGCTGTCGTCGCCCTTCGGCAAACAGCAGCGCCCGGCGCCGTCCGCGATGGCCGGCGACCTGGTGTGCGTGTCCAAGCTGACCCGCGCCGAGACCGGGGACACGCTGTCGTCGAAGGACCGGCCGCTGCTGATGGAGCCCTGGCAGATGCCGGATCCGCTGCTGCCGATCGCCATCGAGGCGCACAGCAAGGCCGACGAGGACAAGCTCTCGCAGGGCCTGTCCCGGCTGGTCGCCGAGGACCCGACGATGCGTCTGGAGCAGAACCCGGACACCGGACAGGTGGTGCTGTGGTGCCTGGGCGAGGCGCACGCGGACGTCGCGCTGGAGCGGCTGCGCGCCCGCTACGGGGTCCAGGTGGACGCGGTGCCCTACCGGGTGTCGCTGCGCGAGACGTTTGGCGAGAGCGCGGTCGCGCGCGGCCGGCACGTCAAACAGTCCGGCGGGCACGGCCAGTTCGCGATCTGCGACATCGAGGTGGAGCCGCTGCCGGTGGGCTCCGGCATCGAGTTCGTGGACAAGGTGATCGGCGGCGCGGTGCCGCGGCAGTTCATCCCGTCGGTGGAGAAGGGCGTCCGCGCCCAGGCCGCCCGCGGTGTCGCCCTCGGCTTCCCGGTGGTGGACATCAGGGTGACGCTCTCCGACGGCAAGGCCCACTCGGTGGACTCCTCGGACGCCGCGTTCCAGACCGCGGGCGCGCTCGCCCTGCGGGAGGCGGCCTCCGCCTGCCGCATCCACCTGCTGGAACCGGTCTCCGAGGTCGGGGTGATGGTGCCCGACGCCTACGTGGGCCCGGTGATGAGCGATCTGTCGAGCCGGCGGGGGCGGGTGCTGGGCACCGAACCGGCCGGTCCCGGGCGGTCGTTGGTACGCGCCGAGGTCCCGGAGATCGAGATCGGCCGGTACGCCGTGGACCTGCGCTCGCTGTCCCACGGCACGGGCCGGTTCAGCCGCCACTACGCCCGGCACGAACCCATGCCGACGGCGCTGGCCGCCAAGATGCGCCAGCAGGCGCTGGAGGAGGAGCACGCCAGATGACACCGCACCCGCCGGGGCGCACGGTGCGCCCCAGGTGAGTGGCGGGGCGCGCGCGCAGAACGGCGCGCGCCCCGGGTGATTCGCCAACTGGGCACGGTTTCATGGTCATTCGGCGGTCCGCGGGCATCCCGCGGGCCGCCGCGCCGCTACTGTGGGAACTGCTCCGAACGTGTGACGCGCCGTCCGGCGGGGAATGGGCCGGTCGGAGCGGGTGAAGTGGCGGGCGGAACGGCCGACTGGGGGCTGTGGATGACGGACGGGTTCGACTTCAGCCCCGGGGCTCAGGTCCCGCTCACGGGCATCGACGGCGAGACCGCCGCGACACAGGCGCTGGCCTCCGCGGCGTACCGCGACTCGCCGGTCACGGTACTGGTGGACATCAACGCCGGTACCAAGATCACCCCGCCCCGTCTGTCGCTGTTCCGGCCCAACCTCGGTGAGGCGTTCGCCCGCGCGGTGCAGGTGCGGATGCTGGGCGCCGGCCGCAAGGAGCTGGTGCAGTCCTTCGGCATCGAGCCGCAGACCGTGGTGGAGCACTGCCTGGCCGCCAACCGGCTGCGGCAGGAGCGCGACACCCGGCTGACCGGCCTGATGGGCGTGTTCGGCCTGCTCTTCCTGCCCGGCGTGCTGGTGTGGCTCGGCGCGTTCCAGCTCCGCACCTCGCTGGCGTCGCTGCGGCAGCGGGGCAACCGGGCCGGCGCGCTGGGCACGATCGTGCTCGCGGTGGCCATCGGGTTCACCGTGCTGCTGGCCGTCCGCCCGCCGTTCAGCGGCTTCTGGCGCGAGTACACACGGGTCGTGATGATCGCCCCGGTCATCGGCTGGTACTGGGCCAAGCGGATCTGCGAGCGCAGCGCGAAGGACCTGCGGGACCGCTGGGACGGCCTGGTGGCGGGCAGCGGCGTCGGCGCGAAGATCCCGGAGGCGGTCCCCCGCAACCCCAACCAGGTGAAGGCGGAGACGCTGCGGCAGAGCCTGGCGAAGCTGGCGGCCGAGCAGAACAGCAACGTCGTCTTCTACGCCGGGCCCAGGGGGATACTGGGCATGGGCAGCCGCTGGGGCAGCTGGCACATGGCCGAGGAGCTGGTGCCGCGCGAGGGCCTCGCCGAGATCCACCCCTTCCGCAGCTGGGACGTCATCCGCGCGATCCACGACAAGCTGCGCATGCTGGAGCGCGGCCCGCTGCACACCGGCGGATTCCCCAAGGCCTCGATACGGCACTGGGTCGTGGTGCCCGTCGGCGAGAACGCCGGCAAGATCGTCCGGCCGACCGGCGCCGACGTCGAGGCGTTCAGCGTCAAGGACTTCGAGATCCAGCGGATCTGCAACAACCAGCAGTTCGGCAAGGGCAACCGGCACTACCTCGGCATCCAGTTCGTGCTCTGGGACGGCAACCTGGTGCTGACCCTGATGGTCACCGTGACGGTGCTGGCGCACACCCTGCGGGTGGAGGTGACCGGGCACGCGCTCGGGCCGGTGGACGGCCTGTTCACCACCGCGCCGGAGCCGTCGGAGAAGACCGTCGCCAAGCCGGTGAAGTTCTGGGAGACCAAGACCGTCAGCCAGCCGATCATCACCGCCAACGAGGTGGTGCGGCTGGCCGCGCGCGCCCCGCTGACCTGGTTCCCGCCGGTGCTGGACCACCTCGGCGGGTCCGTGAAGCTGCCCGAGCCGTTCGGGCTGCGGCACACCTGGGCGGGCAAGCCGTGGAAGCACCGGTTCATGGCGGACGACGCCCTGCGCGCCGCCACCCCGGTGCTGCGCGCGGTGCACGCGGCCGCGATCCAGGTGATGGACGAGAACGGCGTCGACACCTCGCACTTCACCAACCGCTCGATGGTCCTCAGCGGTCTGGTGCAGGGCGTGGAGCCGAAGAAGGCCGACGTCTACGACGCGTGAGGGCGGCGCCGCCCGTCGGGCGGCGCCTCGGCGCGCTCAGCGCGGCCAGGAGTCCGCGAGCATCTTCCGCGTGTCGGCGAGCAGTTGGGGCAGCACCTTGGTGTGCCCGACGACCGGCATGAAGTTCATGTCGCCGCCCCAGCGCGGCACCACGTGCTGGTGCAGGTGCGCGGCGATCCCGGCGCCGGCGACCCCGCCCTGGTTCATGCCGATGTTGAAGCCCTGGGCCGCGGAGGCCGTCCGCAGGGCGACCATCGCCTGCTTGGTGAGCAGCGCCAGTTCCGCGGTCTCCGCCGCGTCGAGCTCCGTGTAGTCGGCGACGTGCCGGTAGGGCACCACCATGAGGTGGCCGCTGTTGTACGGGTACAGGTTCAGCAGCGCGTAGACGTGCTTGCCGCGGGTGATGATCAGGGCGTCCTCGTCGGACTCCGCAGGCACCGCGCAGAACGGGCAGCCGTCCCCCGCGCCGGGGCCGGTGGGCTTGTTCTCGCCCTGGATGTACGCCATGCGGTGCGGGGTCCACAGCCGCTGGAACGCGTCCGGCTCCCCCGCCCCGATCTGCTGACCCCGGTCACTCGTCATGCCGCTCAGCATAGGACTTCACCCGTGCGGCGCGTGTCGCCGGGCCCCGGGCCGGGGGCCGGGCCACGATCCTGGCCGGATGGAGGCCGACCCGCGTCTGTCCCGGTGGGAGAACCGCAGCGAGCTGCCGCTGTTCGCCGCGTCGCTGGTGTTCCTCGGCGCCTACGCGGCGCACGTCCTGGCTCCGGACGCGCCGGCCGACGTGCACGACGCGCTGCTGGCGGTGATCGCGGCGACGTGGGCGATGTTCGTGGCCGACTACGCGGTCCGCTGGCGGCTCAGCGGCGTGCGGTTCGGTCCTGCCTACGTCCGCCGCCACCTGATCGACACCATCGCCACCGCGTTGCCGCTGCTGCGCCCCCTGCGGGTCGTGCAGCTCTACGAGGTCATCGAGCGCCGCCAGGAGCAGCCGCGGCTGAGCCTGTACGTCCGGGTGATCGCCTACGGGAGCATGACCGCGCTGCTGCTCGGCTTCGCGAGCGCGCTCGCGGTCTACCAGCAGGAACGGAACGCGCCCGGCGCCACGATCCGCACCTTCGGCGACTCGCTGTGGTGGGTGTCGGAGACGCTGACCACCGTCGGGTACGGCGACGTCACGCCGGTCACGCCCGGCGGCCGGGTGATCGCGGCCTTCGTGATGGTCCTGGGCCTGGCGCTGCTCGGCGCGGTGACCGGTTCGTTCTCGTCCTGGCTGATCCAGACGTTCACGCGGGAGGACGAGAAGTAGCGCGGGGCCGGGCGGATCGCACGCGCGATCCGCCCGGCCCCGCCCCGTCAGCCGTCAGACCTCAGCCCTCAGCCCTCAGCCGTCAGCCGTCAGCCGTCAGCCGTCAGACCTGGACGCGGCGCTCGACCACGTCGGCCAGCTTCGTCAGCGCCAGGTCGCGTGGGATGCCGTTCTCCTGCGAGCCGTCGCGGTAGCGGAAGGACACCGTGCCGTTGGTCATGTCCTCGTCGCCGACGATGATCATGAACGGCACCTTGAGCTTCTGGTGCGTCCTGATCTTCTTCTGCATCCGGTCCGAGGAGGCGTCGACCTCGACCCGCAGGCCCTTGCGCCGCGCCTCGGCGGCGAACTCCTGCAGGTACGGGACGTGGGCGTCACCGACCGGGATGCCGACCGCCTGCACCGGCGCGAGCCAGGCCGGGAACGCGCCCGCGTAGTGCTCCAGCAGCACCGCGAAGAACCGCTCGATCGAGCCGAACAGCGCGCGGTGGATCATCACCGGCCGCTGCCGGGAGCCGTCCGCCGCGGTGTACTGCAGGTCGAAGCGCTCGGGCAGGTTGAAGTCGAGCTGCACGGTCGACATCTGCCAGCTCCGGCCGATGGCGTCCTTGGTCTGGACGGAGATCTTCGGGCCGTAGAAGGCGGCGCCGCCCGGGTCGGGGACCAGCGGCAGGCCCTGCTTCTCGGCCACCCGCCGGAGCGTCTCGGTGGCCTCCTCCCACACCTCGTCCGAACCGACGTACTTCTCCGGGTCCTTGGTGGACAGCTCCAGGTAGAAGTCGGTCAGGCCGTAGTCGCGCAGCAGGTTGAGCACGAAGGTGAGCGTCGAGTCCAGCTCCTCCGCCATCTGCTCCTTGGTGCAGTAGATGTGCGCGTCGTCCTGGGTGAAGCCGCGGGCACGGGTCAGGCCGTGCACCACACCCGACTTCTCGTACCGGTACACGGTGCCGAACTCGAAGAGCCGCAGCGGCAGTTCACGGTACGACCGGCCGCGGGCGTCGAAGATCAGGTTGTGCATCGGGCAGTTCATCGGCTTGAGGTAGTAGTCGACGCCCTCGTCGAGCTGCATGGGCGGGTACATGCCGTCGGCGTACCAGTCCAGGTGGCCCGAGGTCTCGAACAGGGTGCCCTTGGTGGCGTGCGGGGTGTAGACGAAGTCGTACCCCTCCTCCTCGTGGCGCCGCCGCGAGTAGTCCTCCATGACCCGGCGGACGATGCCGCCCTTGGGGTGGAAGACCGCCAGGCCCGAGCCGATCTGCTCCGGGATGGAGAACAGGTCGAGTTCGGCGCCGAGCTTGCGGTGGTCGCGCTTGGCCGCCTCCTCCAGGAAGTCCAGGTACTCCTTGAGCTGTTCCTTGGTGGGCCACGCGGTGCCGTAGATGCGCTGCAGCATCGGGTTCTTCTCGCTGCCGCGCCAGTACGCGGCGGCGTTGCGCATCAGCTTGAACGCCGGGATGGCGCGGGTGCTCGGCAGGTGCGGGCCGCGGCACAGGTCCTTCCAGCACAGCTCGCCGGTCTTGGCGTCCAGGTTGTCGTAGATGGTCAGCTCGCCGCCGCCCACCTCGACGTCCGCGCCGTCCTCGGTGGTGGCCGAGGAGCCCTTGATGCCGATCAGCTCCAGCTTGTACGGCTCGTCCGCGAGCTCCTCGCGCGCCTGCTCGTCGCTGACGACACGGCGGGAGAAACGCTGGCCGCGCTTCTGGATCTCCTGCATCTTCTTCTCGATGGCCTTGAGGTCATCGGGGTGGAACGGCCGCTCCACGTCGAAGTCGTAGTAGAAGCCGTCCTTGACCGGCGGGCCGATGCCGAGTTTGGCCTCCGGGAACAGCTCCTGCACGGCCTGGGCCATGACGTGCGCGGTGGAGTGCCGCAGGATGTTGAGGCCGTCCTCGCTGGAGATGTCGACCGGCTCGACCTCGTCGCCGTCGGCCAGGGCGTACGCCAGGTCCTTCAGCTCGCCGGCCACGCGGGCGGCGACGACGGACCGCTCTCCGGGGAACAGTTCGGCGGCGGTCGTGCCCGTCGTGACCACCCGCTCCTCCGGTTCGGCGGATTCGCGTTTGATGATCACACGGAGGTCTGACACCGGTCTGCTCCTGACTTGGTCGTACGGGCCGGGCGGCGGCAGCCGCCACTCGCTGAATCGTACCGAGCGATCAGGGTGGCCCGCGCAGCCGTCACGCAAGGTACGGCCGAGCCGCGTGGCCGAAGGGCGCGCGGTGGCCCCCTCCGCGGCGGGGCCCGTGGTCCGGGCCGCTGAGCCGGGGAGGGTCAGTCGGTCTCGGTGCCGCAGGCGTCCTCGAAGGTCTCCACCCCGCCGTGCAGCGACTTCAGCAGCCGGTCCCGCTCGGCCTCGTCGACCTCGACCGGGGTCACCCCGCTCGGTTCGGCCAGCCGCCGGAACCCGCCGCGGCTCTCCAGCCTGCCGCTGATCCGCACCGGCAGGCCGACCAGGTGGGCGTGGACGGCGATGCGGTACGCCTCCTCGCCGAGGCGGACCCGCACCTGGCGGACGTCCGCCCCGGCCAGTACCCGCAGCCGGACCGTGCCGCCGCCGGCCGGCGCCGGGCGGCGCATGCGGACCACGGTGCCGGTGATGCGCACGGGGACGGACGGCTCACGGTCCCGGTAACGGGCACCGGCGGCCTCCAGGGCGGGGAGGTCGCCGGGTGAGAACTCGACGGGTTCCGGGCGGGCCGGGAAGCCCTCGGGCGGGCCCGCCTCCGGGGACCACTCCAGCTCGACGGTGACGCCCTCGGTACCGCGCACCAGTTTGACCAGCGAGCGGGCCAGCTCGTGGCTGACGCCCAGGCCGACGGCCGCGTCGAACGCGTCGAGGCCGCCGGTGGCGCGCTGGTAGTCGACCGCGTCCCGGGTGGCCTGCAGCGCCCGCAGCAGCGTGGTGGCGGTGGGCCGGCCGTCGGGCACCGGGGTGTAGGCGGTGAGCAGGTCGCCGCCCACCCCTGCCCCGCTCGGGCCGACCAGGACGGTGTCGAGGAACGCGGCCGCCTGCGGGCCGTGCCGCTCCCCGAAGTAGGCGGCCGGCCGCAGCGCGGCGCGGGCGCCCGCCAGCAGCATGGAGCGGGCCGCGGACCGGAGGTGGTCCGCGGTCGCCCAGGGCACGCCCGGCCCCGCCCCGGGGACGTCGCGGCTCCACCGGATCGCGTCGCCGGGCACGGTCAGGGCGCGCAGCACCTCGCGCGCCGAGGGGACCGCCGAGCGGGCCAGCGCGGTGAGCGCCTCGCCGATCAGGTCGCCGTAGTCGGCGTACTCCGGCCTGCGCCCGCCGCGCGGCCGGCCCTCGGGCAGCAGCAGGCTGGTGCCCGCGGCGTCGCCGGGCGGCGTCCAGCGGCTGTAGCGGCCGGGCGCGCCGCCCCGGCGCTGCCAGCCGTGGCGGCGCAGCAGGGCGGACAGGACGGCGGGGTCGACCCGCTCGGGGTCCGGTGGTACCGGTGCGTCGCCGGTCGGATGCGTCACGGTCTTCCTCCGGCCCCGACCCGCGCCATGATGTCGCACAGCGCGCGGTCGTCGAAGATCCGTGCGGTGGGTATCCGCACAGTGGTCTTGTACCTGCCGGTCAGCGGGTGGCCGGCCAGGTTGGTCCAGTAGCAGCAGTGCCGCAGTTCGAGCCGGTCGTGCGCGGCGCGCAGCCATTCGTCCTGGGTGCGCGGGACGAGCATCACGACCAGGATCTTGTGGACGGACACGGGGGTTCTGGCGAGCTTGGCCAGATGGTCGTTCTCCAGGGTGAAGGCGAACGTGGGGCCCGGGGGGTTCGGGGCCGTCTGGTACGTGCACTTCAGCTGCACCTTGATGGTGACCTCGTCGTCGACCTCGTGGGTGCGGGAACTGTGACTGAGGTGCCAGTCGATGCCGTTGTCGGGGAAGGGCTGGGCCAGGGAGCAGCCGGCCGCCGCGGCGACCGCGTGCAGATAGCCCACTTGCAGGGTCTCCATGCAGCTGGTGGTGGCGAGCCCGCCGCGCAGGGGGGCCGCCCGTTCGGGCAGCAGCCCGCCAGGGCCGGGCTGTGCGAGCGCCATCGCTCTGTGTGCCTTCCGTGCGGGTGCGCCCAGGGGCGCCGGGTCGCCGTTCATACGACTTATCTCGTCACAGGTGTCATCTCCACCTGCGACAACCGTCAAACAATCCCGGTTCGTTGACGTCACGTCATGGGTACACCGTTGATGGGGAGTTGTCCTGACTCCTCCTCATCTCCCCTTGGACACACGCTGTTCACCCGAAACACGGGAGCCGGACATGCCGGACACGCAAGCCTGGTACGAGGGACCGCTGGCCGCCTTCGACACGGAGACGACCGGAGTGGATGTGGAGCAGGACAGGATCGTCTCCGCCGCGCTGGTGGTCCAGCGCGCGCCGGGCGAACCGGCCGGGATCACCCGGTGGCTGGTCGACCCGGGCATACCGGTCCCGGAGGCCGCGCGCGCGGTGCACGGACTGTCGGACGCCTTCCTGCGGCGGCACGGGCGGCGGCCCGCTCCGGTGACGGAGGAGCTGGCCCGCGCGGTCGCGGCCGTGTGCGCGGCCGGGACGCCGCTGGTGGTGATGAACGCCCCCTTCGATCTCACCCTGCTGGACCGGGAGTTGCTCCGGCACCGCGGGGTGCCGCTGAGCACGTACTTCACCGGTCCCGCGTGGTGCGTGGTGGACCCCCGCGTGCTGGACAAGCACCTGGACCGCTACCGCAGGGGCCGCCGCACCCTGACCGACCTGTGCGCGCACTACGGCGTGGTGCTGGACGGCGCGCACGACGCGGCCGCCGACGCGTTGGCGTCACTGGAGCTGGTGCGGGCGGTCGGCCGCAGGTTCGCCGCCCGGCTGGACGGGCTGACACTCGCGGAGCTGCACACCCGTCAGGCGGTGTGGCACGCGGCCCAGTCGCGCGGGCTGCAGGCGTGGTTCGCCGTCAACGGCTCGGACGAACGGTGCGATCCCGCCTGGCCGCTGCGGCCGCAGCCGCCGGCCAGCGCGGCGGCCTGAACGCGCGGGGGCTCCACGGCTGAGCGCCGGGCTTCACGTCGGCGCCGAACGGCGAAGGCCGGACCGCGAAGGCCGGACAGCGATCGCTCAACGACGGAGCACCGACGACGAAGGCGGGACCGGTGAGTGGACCGGTCCCGCCTTCGCGGTGGTGGGCGATACTGGGATCGAACCAGTGACCCCTTCGGTGTGAACGAAGTGCTCTCCCGCTGAGCTAATCGCCCGGGACGTGGTGAACCATACCGTCCCCGGGGTGCGGCCTTCAAACGAGATCCGCCGCGTCGGCGGCCAGCCGGGCGAGCAGTCCGACCCGCCCGGAGCGCATCATCAGGGCGTGGTTGGCACGGAACAGCGGCCGGCACGGCACGGCCAGGGCCCGCATCAGCGATTTGCGCACCACGACCTCCTGCTCGAACACCAGGCGGGTCCCGCGACCCGGCGCCCCGGGACCGACCGTCCAGCGCACCCACCCCTCCAGGTCGCCGGTCAACGCGACCTCGAGCACCCGCTCGCGCGGATCCTGGCGTGTGGAGCGGGCGTTGACGACCAGGTCGTACGGGAGGACCGAGCGGAAACGCAGTACCCCGGTGGCCTCGCCGGTCTGCCGCACCTCACGGACCTGCGGCCACCACTGGGGGTAGGAGTCCGGGCGTTCCAGCACCCGGTACACGGCGTCGGGTCCGGCGTCGAGGTGCCACGTGCTGCGGAATCGGTAGTGGCTCCAGTCCATGCCCGGAGCCTGCCCGTCCCGGCGCTCCGGCACCCCCGCGCTCCGCCCCCGGCCGGCGGACCGCGGACCGCGCGAACGACGAAGATCCCGGAGTCCGCATTCGGACTCCGGGATCCTCGATTCCGGGTGGGCGATACTGGGATCGAACCAGTGACCCCTTCGGTGTGAACGAAGTGCTCTCCCGCTGAGCTAATCGCCCCGGCGAGGACAACACTACCGCACCCGGGCCGGGGTCCCGACCATGCCGCGACCGCCCCGAGCCGCCCTGAGCGGGCTCCCGCCGCGCAACGTCATTCCGTCACTCTCCGCAGTCGCGCCGCCCGGATCGGGCCACCGGACCGCTCACCGGGATGGCCGCCGCGCTGGTCCGGGCGCTGCGCCGGACGAGGTACCCGAAGACGCACAAACCCCTCAGAGGGGTTTACAACGTCCCCGCAGGTGGCATGTCGATTTCGCCGACGTGCGAATCCCCGAGCGCACACTGAGCGAAAGGCCCTGGCGCTTATGAACACCACGGTCAGCTGCGAGCTGCACCTGCGCCTCGTTGTGTCGAGCGAGTCCTCACTGCCTGTACCCGCGGGCCTGCGGTACGACACGGCCGATCCGTATGCCGTGCACGCCACCTTCCACACCGGAGCCGAAGAGACGGTCGAATGGGTGTTCGCCCGCGACCTGCTCGCCGAGGGGCTGCACCGCCCCACCGGCACCGGCGACGTCCGAGTCTGGCCGTCCCGCAGCCACGGTCAGGGCGTCGTGTGCATCGCCCTCAGCTCCCCCGAGGGCGAAGCCCTGCTCGAAGCCCCGGCGCGGGCCCTGGAGTCCTTCCTGAAGCGGACGGACGCCGCGGTCCCACCCGGCACCGAGCACCGCCATTTCGATCTGGACACGGAGCTCTCGCACATCCTCGCCGAGAGCTGAATCCGCATCCCGGCGTCCGGAGCCGTCCTACTCGGGGGGACAGCCCGGACTGCGACCCGTCATGCCGGCCGGGGCCCAAGCCGCACCGGCATGCCGTCGCCGCACGTAAGAGAGCCGTCATCGTGGAGGCCCGACCCCCACGCGGGCGGCTCTCGCGCGCTAGAGTCACCCGGAACCGCAGCCGCTGATCCCGCCGGCAGGGAGCGATTCCGTGCTCATCAACCACGACACCAGGTGCGCGCTCGACAGCGTGGTGGACCTGGTCAACAGCCAGCCGCAGATCGAGGGGCGGGAGGCGCTGGGCGACGTCGCCGCCCTGCGCGACTTCGTCGAGCAGCACCGCGTGAGCGAGGTGGGCCGGCTCACCGAGGACGACGTCACGGCGGTGCGGGCCGTCCGCGACCGGTTCACGGAGGTCTTCTTCGGCGCCGGTGACGACACCGCCGCCGCGACGATGCTCAACGCCATGATCGCCGAGGCCGGGACCACGCCGCGGCTCACCGACCACGACGGCTACGACTGGCACGTGCACTACTTCGCGCCGGGCGCCGCCCTGGCCGAGCACCTGGCTGCGGACGGCGGGATGGCGCTGGCGTTCCTGATCGTGGCGGGCGAGCGGGAGCGGCTGCGCCGCTGCGACGCCCCCGACTGCCGGCGCGCTTTCGTCGACCTCTCCCGCAACCGGTCGCGCCGCTACTGCGACAGCCGCACCTGCGGGAACCGGCTGCACGTCGCCGCGTACCGGGCCCGCCGCCGCGAGGCCAGCGCCTGAGGCACTCCCTCCACCGGACGGACCCGGGGCCGGGACGGCCCGGGCGCACGACGGGGCTCCGGCGGCCCGCCGCCCGGGCCGCCCTCACACGAAGAGCAGGTCCCAGGCCGCACCCGCCCCGATGAGACCGCCGATCACGCACAGGAACAGCATCAGCGGCGGCTGCGACAGCGCGTACAGGCAGCCCTTCGGTTCGCCGGCCGCGGCGCTCGCGGCCGGCTCGGGCGCGGCTTCGGGAGGAGCGGGTTCGGGCGCGGGACGAGTGGCGGCAGGGGCCCGGTGGGGGGACGCATCGGCGCGCTCGGGGCGCGGTGGGGCGATGCGGTCCCCGGGGGAGGTCAGCACAGCCCGATGATCGCGCAGCACAAGATCGCGGGGGCCCCAACACGCAGAGTTTGCAAGGCCGTTTACCTGCGTCTCGGATCGCGGAATCCGCCTGCTGAGACGTCCCGTCCCAACTAGTGTGCGTGGGTTGTCCGGATGGCGCCCGGCGGCCTTCGACGGTCGGATCGTCGGATCAGATGCCGCGGCGCTTGAGGATCTCCTCGACGTCCGCGAACTCCGACAGGCCGCTGTCGCCGCTCTTGCGCCTGCCGCCCTGGCCGCGGCCCTGAGTGATCGCGGCGGTGCCCGCGCCGGCGCCGGCCGCCGGGACCGCAGCCGGCCCGCCACCGGCACCGGCGCCTCCCGCCGTCTCCTCCCCGCCGCCGCGGCCGGAGAACAGCCGGGTGGTGCCGTACAGCAGCACCGAGCAGACGATCACGCCGAAGCCGACCCACACCGTGGGCTTGAAGACCAGGTCGGCGGCCCAGTCCGCGACAGCCGTGCCGATCCGGCGCCCCAGCGTGATCAGCCCGGCCATCGCCAGGCCGACTGGGAGCAGCGACAGGGCGGCGATCCTGGTGGCCCGCGGGAAACGGCGCCGGTGGGCCGTCTGCGCGGCGACGGCCAGACCCGCGACGGTCAGGGCGACGCAAAGGGCGGTGGTCAGCATCCTGCGGCTCCCCGCGGTCTCTCGTCCGGCCGCGGGGCACCCCTGCCGGGGCACCCCGCGGTATCGCGTCCCTCCATCGTGCCCCGTGCACCGCCCCGGCGGCCACGGCCCGGCGACGGCTTCAGGGGGATCTCGGGGGTGCCTCCTCCGTGGGTGCGGGGTGGCCTCCTCCGTGAGTGGGAGACTGGGCCGCATGACGCACCCCTCCCCCGCCTCCGCTGCCTCGCCCGTCGTCCTCGACGTCTGGTGCGAGCTGCAGTGCCCCGACTGCCGGACCGCCCTGGACGACCTGGCGGCCCTGCGTGAGCGATACGGCGACGCGCTCGTGATCCAGTTGCGGCACTTCCCGCTGGAGAAGCACAAGCACGCGCTGGCCGCGGCGCAGGCGTACGAGGAGGCCTTCGCGCAGGGTGCCGCGTGGCCCTACGCGGAGGCGGTGCTGGCGCGGGTGGAGGAACTGGACCGGCGGGGCGAGGAGGCGCTGGTGGACGTGGCCCGGGAGCTGGGCCTGGACGCCGACGAGGTGGACACGGCGCTGATCGACGGCCGCCACCTGCTGCTGGTCGACTCCGACCAGGCCGAGGGCCGGGCGATCGGCGTCAAGGGCACGCCCACCTATGTGGTCGGCGGCGAGCTGATCGACGCCTCCAAGTCCCAGGAGGGCGTCCTCCCCCGCCTCCAGTCCCTCCTCGACCCCCTCATCACCACCGAAGCCCCGTAGGAGCGCGACCAGCCACCCCGCACGGGGACCCGGCAACGCACCGCAAGGGGTAGAACGGCCCCCGCCCGAGGGAGGAGCCGCCCGCACGGGCGCGGATCGCGGAGCAGGCCACTACACCAGTGGCTTCGTGAAGTGACGCACCACCGTCCGATACCCCAGCGAAGCGTAGAGCGCCTCGGCCGGGGCGTTGCCGGTGAAGACGTTGAGGCCGATCGTCCGCGCCCCCGCGACCCCCGCCGCGTTCTCCGCCGCCAGCATGGCCGTCCGGCCGTGACCGCGGCCGCGGTGCTCCTCGGCGACCTCGACCGCGTAGACCCACGCCGGCTCGGCCGTCCGCAGCCACATCGCGGCGACGTCCTCGCCGCCGTGGGTGACGCCGAGCAGCGCGACGCCCTCCGGCACCGTGCCCGCGGCGTCGTACGGCAGCAGCCGCGCCCCGTCCCGCGCCCACGCCTCGGCCGCCTCCCGGGAGAAGCCGAGGCCGGTCACGCTGTCCGCGGCGTCCCGCCGCACGCGGTCCAGCCACGGCTCGTAGCCGGCCGCGCCCAGCGCCCGCACCGAACTGCCCGGCGGCAGTTCCCGCTCGGCCCCGAGCTCCTTGCGCAGGTGCCGGCTGCGTTCGGCGTAGCACAGCGCGGAGGCGAGCCGGAGGGCGTACTCGGCCTCGACGGGCACCGCGATCTTCACCACCCGGCAGCCCCATGAGCGCAGCACCTCCTCGCCCGCGAGGGCGGCCACCGCGCCGCGCCCGCGCCGCCGGTCCGGCGCGTCGATCGTCAGCGCCGCGATCGTGCCGACCGCCGGCCCGAAGGCCTCGCCGCAGCTCAGCTCGACGCTGCCGACCGGGCGGCTGTTGACGCACACCGTGTAATTGCGCGCGCGGAAGCCGTCCGGGCCGCGCCGCTCCTCCCCGGCGGGCCGCAGGGTCGTCGTCATGGGTCACGCTCCGGGGAAGTCGCGGCGGTCGTCGAGAGCCGTTCTACCCCGCCGGGAGGGCCCGGCTCACCGCCGTCAGGGATCGATCTGCTCGGCGGCCCGCTCGGCGAACACCCGCATGGCCTTGGCGGTCACCGGGCCCGGGGCGCCCGGGAGTTCACGGTCGTCGACGCGGTGCACGGCCTGCACGTCGCGGAGGCTGGAGGTCAGGAAGACCTCGTCGGCCTCGGCGAGCGCCTCGAAGGGCAGGTCGGCCTCCTCGGCGCCCGCCCAGTCGACGACGAGTGCCCGGGTGATGCCGGCCAGGCAGCCGGACTCCAGCGGCGGCGTGAGCAGCCGGCCGCCGACCACCACGAACACGTTGGAGCCGGTGCCCTCGCACAGCCGGCCCTCGGTGTTGGCCAGCAGCGCCTCGGAGGCGCCGTGCTCGTGGGCGCGGGCGAGCGCGACCACGTTCTCGCCGTACGAGGTGGTCTTCAGACCGGCGAGCGCGCCCTTCTCGTTCCGGGTCCAGGGCACGGTGACCACCGCGGTGGTGTCGGCGCGCGGCGTGGACGCGGCGAGCGCGACGACCAGCGTCGGACCGGCGTCGCCGCGGTCGGAGCCGAGCGGGGAGACCCCGCCGGTGTAGGTGATCCGCAGCCGGCCGAAGGGGACGGGGTTGGCCGCCAGCACCGCCGCGCAGGCGGCGGCGACCTCGTCGAGGTCCGGCTCCGGCAGGCCGAGCCCGCGCGCCGAGCGGGCCAGGCGCCGCAGGTGACGCGTGGTGGCGAACGCGGTGCCGTCCACCGCCTTGAGCGTCTCGAAGACGCCGTCCCCGACGGTCAGCCCGTGGTCGAACACCGACACCATGGCGTCCGCGGTGTCCCGCAGTCCGCCGTCCACCCAGATCCTCACCGCAGCATCCTTCCGCTCGTGCTGTGCCCGGGCGGAGGCCCGGACGCGTCTGCGCGGTCCGGGCGCGCTCCCGGTACCGGCTCGGGGTCCCGTCCCTGACCGTCGGCCACGGCTCCTTCCGGCGCGCGGTGCGCCATGCCGGCCCGTGTGTCCGCGGGCGTTCCCCGGTCCTCTTCCGACGCTACCGCCAGCAGCCGGCCGGCCTTCAGCTCGGTCTCCGCCCACTCGCCGGACGGGTCGGAGCCCCAGGTGATGCCCGCGCCGCTGCCGAACCGCAGCACCGGGCCGCCCGGAGCCGTCCGGTCGATCCAGAACGTGCGGATGCCGACAGCCAGTTCGGCCCTGCGCCGGTCCGCGTCCACCCAGCCGATCGCCCCGCAGTACGGGCCGCGCGGCGCCGTCTCCAGCTCCCGGATGACCCGCAGGGCGCTCGACTTGGGCGCGCCGCTGACCGAGCCGGGCGGGAAGGACGCGGCGAACAGCTCGGGCCAGCCGGCGCCGTCGCGCAGCTCGCCGCGCACGGCGGAGACCAGGTGGACCAGCCCCGGGTAGGGCTCGACCGCGCACAGCGCGGGGACGGTGACGCTGCCGGTGGCGCAGACGCGGCCGAGGTCGTTGCGGACCAGGTCGACGATCATGACGTTCTCGGCGTAGTCCTTGTCCAGGAGGGAGCCGGCGTCCACGGCGGTGCCCTTGATCGGGCCGGACTCGACGGTCGTGCCGTCGCGGTGCAGGAACAGCTCCGGCGACGCGGTGGCGATCTCGACGCCGTGCGCGGGCAGCCGGATCGTTCCTGCGTAGGCGCCCGGGTTGCGGGCGGCCAGCACTCCGGTCAGCGCGTCGATGTCGGGCTCCTCCCCCGACGGGAGCGGTGCGCTCAGCACCCGGCAGAGATTGACCTGGTAGACCTCGCCGGTGGCGATCCGGGCCCGCACCGAGCGGACACCGGCCTCGTAGGCCTCGCGGTCCATCGACGTCGTCCACGCGTCCGCGCGCGGGCCGCGCCAGCCGCGGGCCCGGTCGGCGGCGTCGTCGGGGGCCTCGCGCACGTCGCCGAAGCGGGCGCAGACCGTGCGGCCGTCGAAGTCGGCGGCGACCGCCCAGAAGCCGGACGAGTCGAGCGCACCGAGATCATCGGTGACATCCCGCAGGTCGGAGGCGACGAGGCCGCCGAACCGGGCCATGGGGGCGAGGTCGCGCACGGGGCTTCCCTGGTGGACGAAAGAGTGCCGGGGCCGAGTCTAATCGGGGCCGGTGGACGCCGGTCAGCAGGCACAACGACCGTCAACCGCTTGTCATTGCCCCGGCACGCTGCGGAAACCGGTTTTTGAGCTGGCCCGGGAATCCGCTAGAGTTCAACCCGTCGCCGAGGAACCCGTTCCGAGGCAACGTGCGGACGTGGCTCAGTTGGTAGAGCATCACCTTGCCAAGGTGAGGGTCGCGAGTTCGAATCTCGTCGTCCGCTCGACGTGGGGGATCCTCCCGGGACCCCCGCTGTGTGGTGGAGTGGCCGAGAGGCGAGGCAACGGCCTGCAAAGCCGTCTACACGGGTTCAAATCCCGTCTCCACCTCCAAGGACGATTAGCTCAGCGGGAGAGCGCTTCCCTGACACGGAAGAGGTCACTGGTTCAATCCCAGTATCGTCCACGGGACCTGCGGAGACCTTCTCCGGGGGTCCTTGCTGGAATCCCGCGCGATTAGCTCAGCGGGAGAGCGCTTCCCTGACACGGAAGAGGTCACTGGTTCAATCCCAGTATCGCGCACGCGTCACACGCATCCCGGACGATTAGCTCAGCGGGAGAGCGCTTCCCTGACACGGAAGAGGTCACTGGTTCAATCCCAGTATCGTCCACACGAAGATCGGCGGAGGGCCGGAAGCGATCAGCTTCCGGCCCTCCGCCGTTGTGCGCGCACCTGCCGCGACGGGCGGCCGCCCGGTCGGGGCGCGAAGCCGTGACCGGGCGGCCCGGGGTCACGAGGAGAACAGCATGTGCACGAAGCCGTGCTGCCCGCCGTGGCCATGACCGTACTCGCCGTGGCCGCCGTGCCCGTGACCACCGTGGTGCGGGGCGCCCCAGACGGGGGCGGCCGGCTGCGGGTAGCCGGGGGCCTGCGGGTACGCCTGCGGATAGGGCTGCGGCGGCGGTCCCGGCTGGTGCCAGGAACCCTCGAGCTGGGTCAGCGCCTCCAGCTCCCCGTAGTCGAGGAAGATGCCCCGGCAGTTGCCGCACTGCTCGATCTGGACGCCGTTGCGGTTGTAGGTCTGCATGTGGCCGTGGCACTTGGGGCACACCATGGTCGGGATCAACTCCTCCTGCGGACAAGGGTGCGCTCACTCTAGTTGGGCGATCCGGCGGCAGACGCCAAGGAGTTCGGTCTCCGCGGGATCGAGGGCGCGGCCGTCACGGGCCGCCTTGGCCAGCGCGATCGCGGCGGTCTGCACCGCCAGCGCCCTTGCGGGCACGTCGAGTTGCGGCCACGGGTCGCCATCCGGCGGCACCGCGATGCCGCCGGCGGCACGGTACGCGGCGAGGAACCGCGCCCACGCCTCGCCCGGCAGCAGGCCCGCAGCGAACCACATGGCCGGCCGGGCCAGGTCCCACGCCGGATCGCCCGCGCCCAGGTCGTCGATGTCGATCAGCAGCCAGGGGCCGTCCGGCGGAGGGTGACGGACGAGCTGGCCGAGATGCCAGTCGCCGTGGCACAGCGCGCGCTGGCCGCGGTAGGGCTGCTCGCCCCGGGCCCAGGCCGGCAGCCGGCGCCAGGCGGCCCGCACGGTCCGGGTGTCGGCGGAGTCGGGCAGCGCGCCGAGCCGGGCCATGGCCCGCGCCGCCTTGGCCGGGCCGCGCATCTCGGGCGGGGGCGCGCCCAGTTCGGTGAGGGGAACGGCGTGCAGCCGGGCGAGCAGGACCGCGGCGTCCTCCCACGGCGCGGCCTGCGCCTGCCGCCGGTCCACCGGCTCCCCGTACGGCCACACGCTGACCGCCCGGCCGCCGACCTCCGCGCCGGTGGCGTGCGGGGCCAGCACGATGCCGCGCAGCCGCGGGTGCCCGGCCACCGCCAGCCGCACCGCCAGGTCGGCCGGCACGCTGTCCACGGGGTGCGCCTTGGCGACCGCGCCGCCGACCCGTACGACCGTGCCGTCGCGGCGCTCGGCCAGCACGGTGTGGGCGCCCTCGTCCTGGTGTCCCGCTCCGGTGGCGTGCTCCGTCCCGGCGGCCGCCGCGATGTCGGCCAGGCCCCGGACGAGGCCGCCGGCCGCCGCGCGGGCCGCCAGGTCCACGGACGGGGTGGCCTGGGCGGCCGGCGCGCCGGGGGCCTGGGGGTGGACAGCACGGACGCCGGGGGGCGCCGCGGGAGCGGGCCGGGGCTCGGCGGTGCGAGGAGCGGGACCTGGGCGGGCGGTGGCACCGGTGCGGGGAGTGGGGGCGGTCGGGTCTGCTGGTGGCACGTGCGCTCCCCCGCCCCCGGCCGCGGGGCTCGCGTCGGTTCCGGTCGCCGCCCGGTGGCCCGCCGGACGGTGCGCGAGGCGGGCCGTGCCGCTGAGGGGACCGGTCGCGCCGGGGCAAGCGTAATGCCCGGGTATCAGCAGATACCCGGGCAACCGCAGTCGTCCGCCGTACCCCCGTCCCCACGGGGTGATGCCGGTGTGTCCCCGGCCCGGACCGCTCTTCCGGGCCTGGGGCGAATGTCGCTGCCCCATCAGGCCGGCCACGGACGACGTCTGAGGAGCGGCGGACGCTTGACCTCGGGGGACGAGTGCTTCGCCCGCCGCTTGACCTCAACATTAGGTGCCGCGGGAGCCCCGGTCGTCAGCCCCTCGTACGGCTTTACCGGCCTCCCGGAGGATGACGAAGGACACCCCGGATACTCCCCTGGGTGGAGGAAGGGTCCTAGGTCCCCAGGGTGATCCCTGAGTCCACCCGGCTCAGGCCGCGGAGTCGTCGTCCCGCGGCACGGGCTGCTCCACCAGGGCCAGCACCCGGTTCGCCATGAAGCGGGCGGTGCGCACCACCGTGCCGCTGCGGGTGACCTCGCTCACCTCCACCACTCCGCGCCGCACCGCCGTCTCCACCCGGCGGCCGGCGCGGGTGGCTATCACCTCGTACGTGCGTGTGGTGTCCCCCGCGTCCACCACGATCTCGACCCGGTCACCTTTCACGGCGTCACTCCCCCTCGGCAGACGGTCCGTTGGCGCGTCGGCGGGAGCCGGTCCGCAGGCCGCGGGCCCGCTCCCACAGTCCAGATTCCCACCCGGCACTGACAATTCACGGCCCGTCGCCTGCGGGGCTTCACCGCGCGGAGCGAGGTGAGTCCGTAAGCTGTGGGCGGCCGCACCGGCCAGACAGCGGAGTGGGGCCTCCCCACCAACCGGAGGCAGGGGACGGACAGAACATGGCGATGATGCGGCTCCGGCGCGAGGATCCGCGGGTCGTCGGCGCGTTCCGGCTGCACCGGCGGCTGGGCGCGGGCGGCATGGGCGTGGTCTACCTGGGGGCGGACAAGCGCGGGCAGCGCGTGGCGCTCAAGGTGATCAGGCCGGAGCTGGCCGAGGACCAGGAGTTCAGGTCGCGGTTCGCGCGCGAGGTGTCGGCGGCCCGGCGGATCCGCGGCGGCTGCACGGCCCGCCTGGTGGCCGCCGACCTGGAGGCCGAGCGGCCCTGGTTCGCCACCCAGTACGTGCCCGGTCCTTCGCTCCACGACAAGGTCGCCGAGAACGGCGTGCTGCCGGCCGCCGAGGTCGCCTCCATCGGCGCGGCGCTGGCGG
Source organism: Actinacidiphila acidipaludis (assembly GCF_019890725.1). Classification (GTDB taxonomy): domain Bacteria; phylum Actinomycetota; class Actinomycetes; order Streptomycetales; family Streptomycetaceae; genus Actinacidiphila; species Actinacidiphila acidipaludis. Next base: position 23,682 of record NZ_JAINZZ010000024.1, on the reverse strand, counting down.
AGGGCCTGGTGGCGGTCCACGAGGCCGGTGTCGTGCACCGGGACCTGAAGCCGTCGAACATCCTGCTCTCCCCCAAGGGCCCGCGCATCATCGACTTCGGCATCGCCTGGGCGACGGGGGCGAGCACGCTCACGCACGTGGGGACGGCCGTGGGTTCCCCCGGGTTCCTGGCGCCCGAGCAGGTACGGGGGGCGGCGGTCACCCCGGCGACGGACGTCTTCGCGTTCGGCGCCACGCTGGCGTATGCCGCGACCGCCGACTCCCCCTTCGGGCAGGGCAGTTCCGAGGTCATGCTGTACCGGGTCGTGCACGAGGAGCCGGACCTGGCCGGCGTCCCCGACGCGCTCGCGCCGCTGGTCTACGCGTGTCTCGCCAAGGATCCCGGGGAGCGGCCCAGCACCGTGCAACTCTCCGAGCGGCTGGCCGAGATCGCGGCCCGCGAGGCGCGCGGTATCGCCGCGCCGCGGCGGGAGGGCATCCCGAAGGCGGCCGGGCCGCGGCCGGAGCGGCCGGTGGGGCGCCGGGCGGACGAGTACGCGCGGCAGCGGACGGAGCGGGGGGTGGCGCCCGGGCCGTCCTCCACGGCGGGGCGGGCGGGTGCGCGCACCCCTGTGCCGCGGCAGGGTGGGCGCACTCCTGTCCGTACGCCGGCCCAGCGCACTCCCGCGGGGCGGGGGCCGTCCGGGGGGACCCGCACGCCTGTGCCGCGGGCCGTCGGTCATCGCAGTCGGCTCATGCGGCAGCGGTTGTTCGTCTTCGTGACGGTCACGGTGCTGGCGGCGGTGTGTATCGCGGCGCTTCAGGGGTGCCACCACTTCTGACGCCTCCCGCGGGGTTCCCCCTCCAAATCCCTCGGGCACGCCCTGCCTCCCCCTCCCGACCTCCGGCCGGGCCCCTTTCGGGACCTTGTCCTGCCCCTTGCGTGTGCGTTGCCGGCTGTCCGCCGGTGGTGGGTTGCTCGCCCTGGGGGCGCCTCCCGGGCGAAGCCTGAGCGACCTCGTGCCCCTGCCGGGGCACGTCCGCACGTCCTGCCCCTTGCGGTGCGTTTTCGCCTGCCGCTGGGCTGTGGCTCGTCGCCCTGGGGGCGCCTCCCGGGCGGAGCCTGGGCGACCTCGCGCCCCTGCCGGGGCACGTCCGCACGTCCTGCCCCTTGCGGTGCGTTGCCGAGTCTCCGCCCGGTGGTGGGCTTGTCGCGCTGGGGCACCTCCCGGACGAAGTCTGGGGGACCTCGCGCCCCTGTTTCACGTGCCGTTCGTCCACTCGTTGGGGGCAGTCCGGAAGCGTCTCCTCGGACTTGTGCGTGACCGTTCTTTTGTCCGGCTGGGCGGGGGGGTGCACAAGTCCTTGCGGGGAGCGCTTCCTCCCCACCCCCTTGGCAGCCCATGGAGCCGCCTGGGCAGAACAGGGGTGCCCCGGTAACACCCCCTGCGGCCACTTTCACTGCCAGGGGGTGGGGAGGAAGCGCTCCCCGCAGGAATGTGCATCCGCCCGCGTCAACAGGCGGAAGAACCCGTCATGCACAGTCCGAGGAGACGCTTCCGGACTGCCCCCAACAGACGAACGAACGGCAAGCGATAACAGGGGCGCGAGGAACTGCGCGACAGGCCACGGCCGGTCGGCAGACGGCACAGCACCGCAAGGGGCAGGGCGAGCCCCGAAGGGGCGCGGGGAACTGCGCGACAGGCCACGGGGAACCGGTGGACGGCGACGGCGGGCCCGGGGCAGCCCGGAAGCCGAAAGAGGCGCGGGCAGCCCACCATCGGGCGGAGGGCGGGAAGCAAAGCCGCGGGGGCAGCCCGAAACCGTACCGCTCTACCGGGCTGGAAGCCGGAGGTCTACCGGGCTGGAAGCCGGCGGGTGGCGGGAAAGAGGGTACGTCGAGTACGTTAACAAGCGCTTGCTTAGGCCCCCTGAGAAACGGAAGGACGCGGCGCATGGCGGAGCACCCCACGCCCACCCCGGAAGACCTGCGCAGCAGAACCCGCACGCTTCTGGAAGAGCCCCGCCCCACCCCCCTGGACTTCCTCCGCGCGAGGTTCGACGCGGGGCTGGCCTGGGTCCACTTCCCGGAGGGCCTCGGCGGCCTCGGCGCGCCACGGGCCCTGCAGGCCGTGGTGGACGCCGAACTGGCCGCGGCGGGCGCGCCCGACAACGACCCGCGCCGCATCGGCATCGGCCTCGGCATGGCCGCGCCCACGATCCTCCGCTACGGCACCGCCGAGCAGAAGGAGCGCTTCCTGCGGCCGCTGTGGACCGGTGAGGAGGTGTGGTGCCAGCTCTTCAGCGAGCCGGGCGCGGGCTCCGACCTGGCCGGTCTGCGCACCCGGGCCGTGCGCGACGGCGACGACTGGGTGGTGGACGGCCAGAAGGTCTGGACGTCCAGCGCCCACAACGCGCGGTGGGCCATCCTCATCGCCCGCACCGACCCGGACGTCCCCAAGCACCAGGGCATCACGTACTTCGTGTGCGACATGACGGACCCCGGCGTCGAGGTGCGGCCGCTGCGGCAGATCACCGGCGAGGCCGAGTTCAACGAGGTGTTCCTGACCGGCGTGCGGATCCCGGACGCGCACCGGCTGGGCGCGGTCGGTGACGGCTGGCGGGTCGCCCAGGCCACGCTGATGAACGAGCGGGTGGCGATCGGCGGGCTGGCGCTGCCCCGCGAGGGCGGCATGATCGCCCCGGTCGCGAAGACCTGGCGGGAGCGTCCCGAGCTGCGGACGGCCGAACTCCACGACCGCCTGCTGGGGCTGTGGGTGGAGGCGGAGGTGACCCGGCTCGGCGCCGAGCGGGTGCGGCAGCAGATGGCCGCCGGCGCCCCCGGTCCCGAGGGCAGCGGCCTGAAGCTCGCCTTCGCCCGGCTCAACCAGCGGGTGAGCGGCTTCGAGGTGGAGCTGCTGGGCGAGGACGGCCTGCGGTACGGGGACTGGACGATGGTCCGCCCGGAGAAGGTCGACTTCTACGGCCGGGACGCGGGCTACCGCTATCTGCGGGCCAAGGGCAACTCCATCGAGGGCGGCACCTCGGAGATCCTGCGCAACATCATCGCCGAGCGGGTGCTCGGGCTCCCCTCGGAACCCCGTACCGACAAGGACGTCGCCTGGAAGGACCTGCCCCGATGAACCTGCTGTACTCCGAGGTGGAGGACGACCTGCGGGCCGCGGTCCGCGACGTGCTGGCCGACCACTGCCCGCCGGGCGCGGTGCCGGCCCGGGTCGAGGGCGGCGAGCCGTACGACCGCGGGCTGTGGCGGGTGCTGGCCGCCGATCTGGGCGTGGCCGGACTGCTGGTGCCGGAGAAGCTGGGCGGCCAGGGCGCGACGGCACGCGAAGTGGCCGTGGTGATGGAGGAGTTGGGTGGCGCGGTGGCGCCGGTGCCGTTCCTGGGCAGCGCGGTGCTGGCCACCACCGCCCTGCTCGGCTGCGCGACGGGCGAGCCCGCCGTGGCCGACCTGCTGGGCCGGCTCGCGGCGGGCACGGAGACGGCCGCCCTCGCCGTCTCACTGGCGTCCGCGCCCGGCGCCCCGTTCCCGGCCGCCGTGCGGGCGGACGCCGACGGCCGGCTGACCGGCGTGGTCACCGCCGTGGCGGACGCGGCCGCGGCCGGGGTCCTGGTGGTGCCGGCGACCGGTCCGCACGGGTCGGGCCTCTACGCGGTGGCCGCCGCGGACGCGGCGGTCGAGCCGTTCGTGTCCCTGGACCTGACCCGGCCGCTGTCCGACGTGCGGCTGGCGGCCGCCCCGGCGCGCCTGCTGCCAGCGGGCGACGCGGCGGCGGCGCTCGACGCGGCGCTGCTGACCGGCGCGGGCCTGCTGGCCTCCGAACAGCTCGGCGTCGCCCAGTGGTGCCTGGACGAGACGGTCCGCTATCTCGGGCAGCGGCACCAGTTCGGCCGGGTGGTCGGCGGTTTCCAGTCCCTCAAGCACCGGCTGGCCGATCTGTGGCTGGAGGTCGTGTCGGCCCGGGCGGCCGCGCGGGCGGCGGCCGACGCGCTGGCCGGGGACGGCCGGGACGCGGGTGTCGAGGTGCGGGTGGCGCAGGCGTACGTCAGCGGCGTCGCGGTGCACGCGGCCGAGGAGGGCGTCCAGCTCCACGGCGGCATCGGCATGACGTGGGAGCACCCGCTCCACCTGTATCTGAAGCGTGCCAAGGCCGACGAGATCGCCCTGGGCACCCCGGGCCGCCACCGCGCGGCCCTCGGCGCCCTGGTCGGCCTCCCGGCCGTGGGCTGACCGGCCGGGACGCCGCCGCACGGGCCTTCCGTGCGGTGGCGGCCCGCCGCCCGCGGGTCACTCCGTGCGCAGTGCCGTCGCGGTGCGGGTCCTGGCGGCCCAGGTGGCCGGGAGCAGGGCGCCGAGGACGGCGATCAGCAGGCCGCCGAGGGCCAGCGGGACGAGTTGCGGCGCGTGGTAGACCGCCATGTCGACCGGCGGGATCCGGGTGCCCGCGGCCTCCCCCATCCGCGGTACGACCAGGTCGTGGAGGGCGATCCCCAGCGGCACGCCGGCCAGTCCGCCGACCGCGCCGATCCCGGCCACCGAGGTGATCACCATCCCCACCGTCTGCCGCGGCGCCATCCCGAGGGCCTTGAGCACGCCGAGGTCGTGGACGCGTTCGCGGGTGTCGAGGACGACGGTGTTGAGGACGCCGAGGCCGGCCACCAGGACCAGCATGAGGGTGAGGATGGCGGTGATGGCGTCGATGGCGACGACGGTCGCGCTGATCTCGCCGTTCCGGGCCTGCGCGCTCGCGCCGAGCGGGCCGAGCGCGGTGTCGAGCGCGGCGACGTAGCGGTCCCGATCGGTTCCGGGCCTGAGCGCGATGCTGAACGTGGCGCTGTGCTCGGTGATGCCGGCGCGTTCGAGGGTGCCGGCGTCGGTGAGCACGCGCATGCCGCCGTCGCCGGTGGTCATGGCCTCGCCGACGATCCGCGCCCGGGTGCTGCGCCCGTCGCCCTCCAGCGTCGTCCAGTCGCCGACGCGGGTACCGGTGGCCTGCAGGAAGCGGTGGCCGACCACGATCTCACCGGCCCGGTCGAACCAGCGCCCGGACACCATCTGGTAGGCGCCCCACGACGAGTCGCCCTGGTAGGCCACGGCGGTCACGGCGTCGGACACTCCCAGGAAGTGCACCTCGGTGAAGACGCTGGAGAAGGAGGCCCGGGTGCCGGGCTGTGCGGCGATGACCCGGGCGACGGCTGCGGGGTCGGCCTCCCGCGGCGGGCCGGCGGGTCCGCTGCCGGGCGCCGCGATCTGCCGCGGGAACGGATCGACGGTGACCTGGCCCGGCGAGTCGAGGTTGATACCGCGCTGCACGCCGTTGAGGGACGCCCCCAGGCCGTAGGCGAACGTGACGCCGACGGCGCCGAAGACGATCGCCGCGGCGATCGTGGCGGAGCGTCCCGGCCGGGCGAAGGGACCGGCCAGCCCCAGGCTGAACGCCCTTGGCAGCGGCAGCCTGCCCGCGAGGCGGGCGGCCCACCGCCCCCGGCCGACCTGCGGAGTGCGGCCGATGGCCAGGGCCTCGACCGTGCGCAGCCGGCCCGCGCGCAGGGCCGGGGCCAGCGCGCTGACCACGACGAGGGCGAGCACGGCGGCCGGCACGGCCACGTCGATCCACCCGGCGACCGTCAACGTGCCTGTGTGGTACGCCCCTTCGGCCTGCGACAGCAGCGGCACCGCGCCGAGGTTGCCGAGCACCACGCCCAGGACCGTGCCGGCCGCGGCGGGGATCAGCGCCTGGCCGACGTAGGCGCGGGCGACCTGGAACGGTGTGAAGCCCAGTGACTTGAGGACGCCGATGCGCCGGGTGCCGGCGCTGACCGCCCCGCTGACGACGATGCCGATGATGAGCACCGACATGACCAGTCCGAGCAGCCCGAGGGCGGCGACGAACGGCACGAACGTGGCCGTCTGGCGGTTGGCGGTGGCCCGGACGACGAGGTAGGACTGGCTGCCGTCGACGGAGCCCGCGGGGGCCGCGGCGGTGACGGCGGCGCGGTCCGCGTCCATCGCCGCCGTGCTGCCGGCCGCCGCGAACCGGTAGAGCATCTGCTGCTCGGGGGTGGTGCCGGGCCGGGTGAGCGCGGCGATCTGACCGGGCAGCACCCAGGCGTCGGCGGTCGAGGTGACCGAGCGGGCGGTGCCGACCACCGTGAGCGCAGGGTTCCCGGGTACGCCGGGCACGTGCACCTGGTGGCCGAGCAGGTCCGGCGGGCCCCAGCCGTCGGCGACGACGATCTGTCCCGCGCCGGTGAGCCAGTGACCGGAGGTGAGGGTGAGGGAGTCGACGGCGCCGCCGAGGGCCGTGCGGCCGGCGACGGTCAGCACGGGGTCGACCGGCGGCGCGGGCATTCCCGCGGGGGGCTGGGGCCGGACACCCACCGACACCAGCGGGAACGGGCCCGCGGTGGCCGTGACGCCGTGGGCGTGGGCGGTCGCGGCGACCTGGGCGGCGGTCGCCCGGCCGCCGTCGAACACCGCCGTCAGGTGGGCGCCGCGCTGCCGCGCGAAGGAGTGGTCGAAGGGCTGCTGCGACGCGACGACGAGAGCCGCCGCCATCACGGAGGCGGTCACCGCCGTCATCGTGGTCAGCGCCATCACCAGGCTCTGCACGCGGCGCCGCCCGACGCCGGCGCGCACCACCCGGCCCAGCGCGCTCATCGGGTCGCCGCCCGCTCGTCGCGCGCGAGGCGGCCGTCGACGAGTTCGATGGTGCGGGTCGCGCAGGACTCCGCGAGTGCCAGATCGTGGGTGACGAGCAGGATCGTCTGGCCGTCGTCGTTGAGTTCGGCCAGCAGTTCCCTGACCTCGGCGCCGGACGCCGTGTCCAGGGCGCCGGTCGGCTCGTCGGCCAGCAGCAGCGCGGGCCGGTTCATCAGGGCGCGGGCGACTGCGACGCGCTGGCGCTCGCCGCCCGACAGCCGCCCGGGGTAGGCGCGGGCGTGGCGGTCGATGCCGAGGTTGTCGAGCAGTTCGACGGCGCGGTCGCGGGCCGCCGCCCGGCCGGTGCCGAGGAGCTGGGCCGGGAGCAGCACGTTGTCCAGCACGGTCAGGTCGTCCAGCAGGTTGAAGAACTGGAAGACCATGCCGATCCGTTCGCGGCGGAACCGGGCGGACGCGGTCTCGGTCAGCTCGTCGACCCGCACTCCGGCGACGGTGACGCCGCCCCCGGTCGGCCGGTCGAGCCCGGCGATCATGTTGAGCAGCGTGGACTTGCCGCTGCCCGACGGACCGAGGACGGCCAGCGCCTCGCCCGCGGCGACCGTCAGCGACAGCCCGGCCAGTGCGGGAGGCCCGTCGTCGTATCTCTTGCTCACGTCCCGGATCTCGATGATCGGCGCGGTCACGCGGTCCTCCTGTGCGGTCGTCTCGGTACACGCCGAAGCTAGGGAACACGGCGGGGCCGGCGCGTCGCCCGGCGTGACGAACGGCCGTACCGTGCCGGGCGGATCGCGCGGGGCGTCATCCCGCGGATGTACGCGGCCGGTGTAGGCCGGTTCCGGCGGAACCTTCGCCGGTGGGATGTGGCCGCGCCCGTCGCCTTGGCACACTGGCGCGGTGAACAGGGAGGACGTGGTCGCGCGGATACGCGCGTTCCGTGACGTGCTGCGCATGCCGGTGGGCGTGCCGCAGCGTCCGACGCGATGGGCGTGGACCGCGGACGCGGTGCTCGCGGTGTTCCTCGCCGCCGGCACGGTGTTCGCGGCGGGCAAGGGCGAGGCACTGGTGGGGTTCGTGCCGCCGTTCAGGCCGGGTGCGGGGGTACCCCTGCCGCCCCGTCCCCCGGCGGTGCCACCACCGCGGCACGTCCCGGTCGCCGCCGGCCCGCTCTTCGACGCCCACGCGATCTCGCCCCCGTGGTGGCTGCTGGTGCTGGCGGCCCTGACGGCCGCGCCGCTGGTGGTGCGGCGGCGGCTGCCGCTGACCGCGCTGTGCCTGGTGGTGGGCGCGACCCTCGCCTACCACCTGGGTGAGGTGCCGGGGACGCAGATCAACGACACGGCGTTCTTCACCTTCGGGTCCTGTCTGATCGCCGCCTACAGCGCGGCGATGTACAGCCGCAACCGGCGGGCCCTGACGTGGTGCCTGGGCGCCGCCACCGTGGTCGTGCTGGGCTTCTACAAGCGGACGGTCCCGGACTTCACCCCCGGCTTCGTGCCGTTCCTGATGCTGATCCCGCTGGGTCTGGCCGCGAACACCCTGCACACCTGGCGGCAGCGGTTCGCGGCGCTGGAGACCGAGCAGCGAGCCGCGACACGGCGGGCGGTGGAGGAGGAACGGGCGCGGATCGCACGGGAGTTGCACGACGTGGTCACCCACAACGTCAGCATGATGACCGTCCAGGCGGGCGCGGCCCGCAAGGTCATGGACGGCTCGCCGGAGCAGGCGCGGGAGGCGCTGCTCGCGGTGGAGGCGGGCGGGCGCGCGGCACTGTCCGAACTCCGGCACGTGATGGGCCTGTTGACCATGACGGACGAGGTGGACCTGGCCCCGCAGCCGGGCCTGGACCAATTGGAGGTGCTGGCCGGGCGGATCCGCGAGACCGGCGTGCCGGTCGACCTGGTGGTGTCGGGAACCCCGGGCGTGCTGCCGCCGGGCGTCGACCTGGCGGCGTACCGGGTGGTGCAGGAGGCGCTCACCAACACCGTCAAGCACGCGGTGGGCGCGTCCGTGACGATCACCGTGCGGCATTCGCCCGAGGAACTGCGGATCGAGGTGGCCGACACCGGCGGCGCGAGTTCGCCGGCCGCGGCCACCGGCAACGCCCGCGGCCTGATCGGGCTGCGGGAACGCCTGGCCGTCTATGGTGGGACCCTCGAGGCGGGCCGCAGGATCAGCGGCGGCTACCGGGTCCGGGCCGTGATCCCGGTGGGGGGCGTGTGAACGCGAAGGACAGGCCGCTCGACGTGCCGGGGAACGTTCCGATCAACGTGCCGGGGGACGCGCCGGAGGACACAGCGGGGCTCCGTGTGGTGATCGCGGACGACCAGGCGCTGGTGCGGACCGGGTTCCGGATGATCCTGGCGGCCGACGGCATCGAGGTGGTGGCCGAGGCCGCCGACGGCGAACAGGCCGTGGAGGCGGTCCGCCGCTGCCGGCCCGACGTGGTGCTGATGGACATCCGGATGCCGGGACTCGACGGCCTGGAGGCCACCCGGCGGATCCTGGCCGGCGCTCCGGGCGAGCCGCGCGTCGTCATCCTCACCACCTTCGATCTGGACCAGTACGTGTACGCGGCGCTGGCGGCCGGCGCGAGCGGCTTCCTGCTCAAGGACGTCACGCCGGAGTACCTGGTGGCCGCGGTGCGCATGGTGCGGGCCGGCGACGCCCTGCTGGCGCCGGCGATCACCCGGCGGCTGGTGGAGCGGTTCGCCGTCCGCGACGCCGGCGCCACCACCCTGCACCGCGACCTGGCCGCGCTCACCCCGCGCGAACTGGAGGTGCTGCAACTCCTGGCCACCGGCCTGAACAACGCCGAACTCGCCGGCCGGTTCCAGCTCAGCGAGGCCACCGTGAAGACCCATGTCGCCCGCATCCTGAACAAGTTGCGGCTGCGCGACCGCGCCCAGGCGGTCGTGGTGGCCTACGAGACGGGCCTGGTCACTCCGGGATCGGAGCCCGTCCGCTGACCGGGTGGGAGACCGCGTAGAAGGCGACCGCCGCGGCGGCGCCCACGTTCAGCGAGTCGACGTCGTGCGACATCGGGATGCGCACCCGGGTGTCCGCCGCCCGCTGGGCGCGCTGGGTCAGCCCCGGGCCCTCCGCCCCGAGCAGCAGAGCGAGCCGGTCGGGCGGGGTGAGAGCGGTGAGGTCCACGGCGTCCTCGGCCGGGGTCAGCGCCAGGACGTGGAACCCGGCCGCGCGCACCACGCCGTCCAGGTCGTGCGGCCACCGCTCCAGCCGGGCGTACGGCACCGAGAACACCGCGCCCATCGAGACCTTGACCGAACGCCGGTACAGCGGGTCGGCGCAGTCCGGGGAGAGCAGCACGGCGTCCATGCCGAGGGCGGCGGCGCTGCGGAAGATCGCACCGATGTTGGTGTGGTCGTTGACCGCCTCCATGACCGCCACCCGCCGTGCGCCGGCGAGGAGTTCGGCCGGCGCGGGCAGGGGCCGCCGCTCCATCGAGGCGAGCGCGCCGCGGTGCACGTGGTAGCCGGTGACCTGTTCGGCGACCGCGGGCTCCACCAGGTGCACGGGCGCGTCGGTCGCGGCGATCACGTCACCCAGCGCCTCGGTCCACTTCTCGGACAGCAGCAGGGACCGCATGCGGTAACCGGCGGCCAGGGCACGCCGGATGACCTTCTCGCCCTCCGCGATGAACAGGCCCTCGGCGGGCTCCCGGCGTCGCCGCAGCTCGACGTCGGTGAGGGAGGTGTAGTCGGCGAGCCGGGGGTCCGCGGGGTCGTCGACGGTGACGGGTTCGGCCATCGCGGGTCAGCCCCGGGTGCCGACGTTCACGACGTCGCCCACGACGACGACGGCCGGCGGACGGATGTCCTGGTCGGCGACCGTGCGGGCGATCGTGGCCAGGGTGGCGTCCACCCGGCGCTGGGCCGCGGTGGTGCCCTCCTGGATCACCGCGACCGGGGTGTCGGCGGCCCGCCCCTCGGCGACGAGGGTGTCCGCGATCGCGCCGATCCGCTCGACGGCCATCAGCAGCACCAGGGTGCCGCGCAGCCGCGCCAGCGCGGCCCAGTCGACCAGCGAGCGCGGGTCGTCGGGCGCGACGTGCCCGCTGACGACGGTGAACTCGTGCGCGACGCCGCGGTGCGTGACCGGGATCCCGGCCGCGCCGGGGACGCTGATCGAACTGGAGATGCCGGGCACCACGGTCACGGGGATGCCCTCCGCGGCGAGCGCCTCGGCCTCCTCCATGCCCCGTCCGAACACGTAGGGGTCGCCGCCCTTGAGCCGCACGACGGCCTTGCCGGCCTTCGCGTGCTCGATGAGCGCCGCGTTGATCGCCTCCTGCGCCATCGCCCGGCCGTACGGGATCTTCGCCGCGTCGATCACCTCGACGTGCGGCGGCAGTTCGTCCAGCAGGTCCCGCGGACCGAGCCGGTCGGCGATCACCACGTCGGCCTCGGCGAGCAGGCGGCGGCCGCGGACGGTGATCAGGTCGGGGTCGCCTGGACCGCCGCCGACCAGGGCGACGCCCGCGGTGCGCGCGCGGTGCTGCGGGGCGACGAGGCTGCCGTCGCGCAACCCCGCGACCACCGCGTCCCGCACGGCGGCCGAGCGGCGGGGGTCGCGGCCGGTCAGCACCGCCACGGTCACGCCCTCGGTACGGCCGGTGGCCGGGGTCCAGGCGGTGGCCGCCCCGGCGTCGTCGCTGCGGACGCACCACACGCGGCGGGCCTCGGCCTCGGCGGAGGCGGCGGCGTTCGCGGCCGGGTCGGTGGTGGCGATCAGCGCGTACCAGGCGCCGTGCAGGTCGCCGTCCCGGTAGGCCCGCCGCTCCCAGCGGAGTTCACCGGCGGTGGCCATGGCCTCGACGGAGGGGGTGGCGCTCGGTGAGACGAGGACGAGGTCCGCGCCGGCGGAGACGAGGGCGGGCAGGCGCCGCTGGGCGACCTGGCCGCCGCCGATCACGACCACGCGGCGGCCCTGCAGCCGCAGGCCGACGGGGTACGCCGGGGCGTCTTCCAGCACGGTTGTCCTCCATAGGTCGTGTCGTCCCACCCTAGGGCGTCAGTCCCACTCTCGTGGGCCCGCCTCCCCCGCGGTCCGCCCCCGCCGGGCAGCCCCCTCTCGGGCCACGGGCCCGAGCGCCCGTTCGGCCTGGGCGGCCGGGGCCTCACACGGCCCGAGCTGCCCCTTGCGGTGCATGCCCGTCGCACGGTTCGCCGTGGCTGATCGCGCAGTTCCCCGCGCCCCTACGGGGCACGCACTGCGCGGTGCGTGCCCGTCGCACGGTTCACCGTGGCTGATCGCGCAGTTCCCCGCGCCCCTACGGGGCACGCACCGCCCCTTGCGGTGCGTCGCCGTCGCACGGTATGCCGTGGCCGAGCCCCTCTGCGGGGCACGCATGCCCCTTTGCGGTGCGTCGCCGTCGCACGGTTCGCCGTGGCTGATCGCGCAGTTCCCCGCGCCCCTACGGGGCACGCACTGCGCGGTGCGTACCCGTCGCACGGTTCGCCGTGGCCGATCGCGCAGTTCCCCGCGCCCTACGGGGCACGCACCGCCCCCTTGCGGTGCGTGTCCGCCGCACGGTTCGTCGTGGCCGAGCCCTTCGGGGCCCGAACTGCACCTTGCGGTGCGTACCCGTCGCACGGTTCGCCGTGGCCGATCGCGCAGTTCCCTGCGCCCTACGGGGCACGCACCGCCCCCTTGCGGTGCATGCCCGTCGCACGGTTCGCCGTGGCCGAGCCCTTCGGGGCCCGAGCTGCACCTTGCGGTGCGTGCCCGTCGCACGGTTCGCCGTGGCCGATCGCGCAGTTCCCCGCGCCCCTACGGGGCACGCACCGCCCCCTTGCGGTGCATGCCCGTCGCACAGTTCGCCGTGGCCGAGCCCCTCTGCGGGGCACGCATGCCCCTTTGCGGTGCGTGCCCGGCGCATGGTTCGGCGTAGCTGGGGACCCTTGGGGGCGTAACTCGGGGCGAGAGGCGTCAGGACTTTTCGGTGACGCCGGCCGCGTCGAAGGTGGCCACCTCGTGCATCACGCGTGCCGCGCTCTGGACGAGCGGGAGGGCCAGCAGCGCCCCGGTGCCCTCGCCGAGGCGGAGGTCGAGGTCGACCAGGGGCCGCAGTCCGAGGGTGGTGAGGGCCGCCATGTGGCCGGGCTCGGCACTGCGGTGCCCGGCGATGCACGCCGCCAGCACCTCCGGTGCGATCGCCCGGGCGACCAGCGCCGCCGCGCCCGCGCTGACCCCGTCCAGGATGACCGGCGTCCGCAGCGCCGCCGCCCCGAGCAACAGACCCACCATCGCCGCGTGTTCGAGCCCGCCGACGGCGGTGAGGACGGCGATCGGGTCGCCCGGGTCCGGCTGGTGGAGTTCCAGCGCGCGCCGGACCACCTCGACCTTGCGGGCGTGCATCTCGTCGTTGATGCCGGTGCCGCGCCCGGTGACCTCCGCCGGGTCCACCCCGGTGAAGACGGCGATCAGCGCCGCCGACGTCGTGGTGTTGGCGATGCCCATCTCACCGGTGAGCAGCGCCTTGTTGCCGGCCGCCACCAGGTCGCGGGCGGTCTCGATGCCGACCTCGATCGCGCGCAGCGCCTCGTCCCGGGTCATCGCCGGACCGGTGGTGAAGTCCGCCGTCCCGGGCCGCACCTTGCGCGGCAACAGGCCCGGGGTACTGGGGAGTTCGGAAGCGACACCGACGTCGATGACGCACACCTCCGCGCCCACCTGGTTCGCGAACGCGTTGCACACCGCGCCGCCGCCGAGGAAGTTGGCGACCATCTGGCCGGTGACCTCCTGCGGCCACGCCGTGACGCCCTGGGCGTGCACCCCGTGGTCGCCGGCGAAGATCGCCACCGCCGCGGGCTCGGGGATCGGCGGCGGGCACTGCCGGGACAGCCCGCTGAGCTGCGCGGAGATGATCTCCAGCATGCCCAGCGCACCGGCCGGCTTGGTCATCCGCTTCTGCCGCTCCCACGCCTCGCCGAGCGCCTTGGCGTCCAGCGGGCGGATGCCCCGCAGCGTCTCGTCAAGGAGGTCGTGCGGCGCCTCGCCGGGCAGCGCCCGGTTGCCGTACTCCTCCTCGTGCACGACCCAGGACAGCGGACGCCGCTGCGACCAGCCGGCCTGCATCAGCTCGGGTTCCTCGGGGAACTCGTCGACGTACCCGACACACAGGTACGCCACGACCTCCAGGTGCTCGGGCAGGCCGAGCTCCTCCACCATCTGGCGCTCGTCGAAGAAGCTGACCCAGCCGACGCCCAGCCCCTCGGCGCGGGCGGCGAGCCACAGGTTCTCCACGGCGAGGGCCGAGGAGTAGGGGGCCATCTGCGGCTGGGTGTGCCGGCCGAGGGTGTGGCGGCCGCCGCGCGTCGGGTCGGCCGTGACCACGATGTTCACGGGGGTGTCGAGGATCGCCTCGATCTTCAGCTCGCGGAACTGCCGCGCGCGGGCCTTCGGCAGCGACTTGGCGTAGGCCTCGCGCTGGGCCATCGCCAGCTGGTGCATCCGCTCGCGGGTCTTCTCGGAGCGGATCACGACGAAGTCCCACGGCTGCGAGTGGCCGACGCTCGGCGCAGTGTGCGCCGCCTCCAGCACGCGCAGCAGCACCTCGTGCGGGATGGGGTCGGACCGGAAGCCGTTGCGGATGTCGCGGCGCTCGCGGATGACCCGGTGCACGGCGTCACGCACGGCCGGGTCGTACGGCTCGGCGGCGGGCTGCGGCTCCGCGGCGGCAACGGCCGCCACCTCCGGAGCCGCCGGCTCGGGAGCGGACGGCTCGGCCGCCGGCTCGGCGGCGACCGGCTCCTCCACTGCGGGCGCCTCGGTCACGGGCACTTCGGTCACGGGCACGGCGGTGGCGGGCACTTCAGCGGCCGGCTCCGCCTCCGCGGGCGCTTCGACGGCGGGCTCGTCGGCTGCGGCCACTTCCGCGACGGGCTCGCCGGAGGCGGTCCCGTCCGCGGTGGGGGCCTCTTCTGCGGCCGCATCCGCATCGGGCGCCTCGACGGCGGGCACCTCGACGACGGGCGGCTCCACCACGGGGGCCTCCGCCGCCGCGGGCTCGGCGGCCCCGGTCATGACCGGCTCGCCGGCCTCGGTGACTTGCTCGGCGGCGTGCGGCTCGACAGCGGGCGGGGCGGCGGCCGGGGCCGCGGCACGGCGGGCGCGACGGCCTCGCGCGGGCGCGGCGGGTACCTCGGCGGCGACGGCAGCGTTCTCCGCCGTGGCGGCGGACTCCGGACCCTCCGGTCCGGCCTCGGCGGCCGGTGTCTGCGGGACACCTGCGGCCGCGGCCGCAGGCGGGGCGGCCTCCTCGGCGGGCGGCGCCGGGGGCTCCTCCTCGCGGGCGGCAGGCGCCCGCCGACGGCCGGTCCCGGCGGCGGTGGACGGCTTCTCCTGCACCGCCTCCTCCGAACCGCCGTGCGCGGCGGCGGAGTTCGGCTCCGCAGGGGTCACCACGGGCGCGGCTGCGGCGGGCTCCTCGGTCACGCCCGGCTCGGCGCCCGGCACGACCTCCGCCTCGGGCGCAGGCGCCTGCCTGGCCGGTGCTTCGCCCTCGGGCGCGGCGACGGCCACAACGGTCTCGGGAGCGCCGACGGGCGCAGGCCCCTGTTCCGCAACGGCGTCAGCGGCGGGTGCCTCGGGTTCGGCAGGTGCCTCGGCGGCGGCCACGGCCTGGGCGGGCACGGGGGTGCTCTCCCCCGTCGCCACCGGAGCCTCGGGCCCGACGTGCAGTGCCGGGCCGTCCTGGGCGGGCACGGCGACACCCTCGGCGGCAGGACTGCCGGCCGCGTCCGCGGCGTCCGTCCCACCGCTCGCGCTCTGCGGGGCGTCGGCGGTCGCGGCGGCGACACCGGCCGGTTCCGCGGGAGCAGTCGCGGGGGCGCCGGCCGGAGCAGCGGTGGGCGCCGGGACGGCGTCCGCGGCAGCGTGCGCGCCCGGCGCGGCGTCCGCCGGACCGGACGCGGCGGGGACGGCCGGGGCGACGGGAAGCCCGACGACGCCGGGCAGCCCCTGCACGGGCACGGCCGCGGCCACCGGACCGTCGCCCGGCAGGAACGCCACGGGGCCGCTCGGGGCCGAACCGGACGCTTCGGCGGGCGTGTTGACGGAGGGCGCCGCGGGGGCCGCGGCGGCGACGGGCGCCGGCGGCACCTCAGCCCCGCCGACCGGGACGGACTCGGCGGCCGGCGCGGGCTCGGCGGCCGGGACCTGCTCCGGCCGGGCGAACTGCGGCCCGTCCACGGAGGCGGTGGGAGCGCTGGGCGGGGTCGGCGACGGGATGCCCGCGCCCTCGGACACCGAGGGGGCCGACGCCTGCGCCGGGATCACGCTGTCGGCGTGCGGGATGAGGGACACCCGGGAGGCACCGCCCGCCTGCGGCCAGCCGGCGGCGGTGGGCTCGCCGGTCTGCTGCGCGGGGATGGCCTCGTCCCGGGGCACGTCGAGGTACTCGGGGCCCGCCGTGGGCGGTCCGGCGGTGGCCACGGCCGGGCCGCGGTCGGAGAGCGAGCGCACGGACACGCCGCCGGACGGGGTGTCGGTGACCGGCGGGCCCATGTGCAGGGGCCGGCGCGGGGTGGTGGGCGGCATCTGCAGCACGGGCGCCTCGACCGGGACCTCGGTGGGCACTTCCACCGAGATCACGTTGACCACCTGCGGCTGCGCGTAGCCCTGCGGCGGCTGCTGGAGGTGCGGCTGCGGCTGGGCGGGCACCGGCTGCGGGTCGCTCCACGCGCCCACGGAACCGGGCATGAGCAGGGCGTCGTCCTCGTCGTCGAGACCGGATCCCGCGCCGGGCTGCTGGTCGAGGTAGGTGTAGCCGGTCCCGGGCGCCTCCTGGCCGGCCAGCGGGTCCGTGCCCCACCCGGCCTGCTGCGGTACGCCGTTGCCGGGAAGGCCGGTGTGCGGCGGAAGAGCCGCATCCCCGACGCCGTTCTCCGGCAGCCCCTCGCCGGGGATCTGACCGGTGTCCGTCATGCCTGCCCCTCGCCCATCGGTTTCGCTCCTTCCAGCCGCCGTGCCACCCGTGCCGCAGCCCCTGGGAACAACAACGAGCGTGCCAGGGATGCGGCACGTCGGGCGACGGACGGCCCGAACACCTGAACGGCCCGTCAACGTACGGCGACGGCACAACGATCCGTCAGCCTACCCCGCTGCGGGAGGCCGTCCGCTCCCCCGTCCGCACCTCGGGACGTATCTCACACGATGCCCGCATTTCCCCGCGCCACCAGCGGAAACGTGCTACACCGCGACACGTTGGCGGTCCCGTTCCCAACACCCCCCGGGGGGTGGGCCGGTGGGCCCTGGGACGGCTCGGCGATCAGCGCCGGGTGCCGCTGAGGACGAAGGTCACAGCGCGCTCGCGTTCGGTCCAGTCGCTGCCCAGTTCGACGGACTGCACCAGGGACCGCTCGACGTCGTAACCGCCCTCCTCCAGTGCCCGGGTGACCGCCTCGGCCTGATCGCGGTTCGCCGCGGAGGTGACGATCCGCTCGGGCCTGCGGGCCGCGCAGGCGGCGGTGACCGCGGCGTCGGCGGTGCCGATCCGCACGACGTCGGGTTCGGGCAGGTCCTCCAGGGCGGCGGGCGCAGTGCCGTGCACGACGTGCATCTGGACGCCGTGGCCGCGTGCGGTGGCGGTGATCCAGTCGCAGGCGTCGGCGTCGCGTTCGACGGCGATGACGGCCGCGCCGAACCGGGCCGCCTCGACGGCGACCGCGCCGTCCGCCGCGCCGATGTCCCACACGAGGTCGCCGGTGCGCGGGCCCAGCCGGGCGAGTTGGAGCGCCCGCACCTGTGCCGGAACGTTCCCTCCGTACTCGGAGGACGGCAGCGCCCAGCCGCGGACGTCGCCGGGGAAGCCGGGGTCGCGGCCGGCGATCCAGCCGCCGACCCGGCTCGCGGCGCCGGGCTGCGGGTCGCCCCAGCGCAGCGACCGGGAGGAGGAGGTGCTGCCGACGACGAGGACGACGTTGGGGTCGCGCCAGATGTGGTCGGCCGCCTTGTCGGAGGTGAGGACGGTGACCTGTTCCTGCTCGGTGCCGAGCGCCTCGCAGATGACGAAGGTGCGGTGCACCCCGGTGAGCAGCAGCGCGAGTTCGGCGGGCCCGGCGCCGGGCGAGGTGAGCACGGCGACCTTGGGGTAGGCGCGACAGACGTTGACCGCGCGCCGCAGCGTGCGGCTGGTGGCGACGACGACGCGGGCGTCGTCCCAGGGCATCCCGGCGCGGGCGAAGGCCTGGGCGACGGCCGAGACGGCGGGGACGACCTCGATCTCCAGGCCGTGTTCGGGGGCGCGAAGGGCGCGGACCACGCCGAAGAAGCCGGGGTCGCCGTCGGCGAGCACGACCGCGGTGCCGCGGTGCTTGGCGATCCGGCGGGCGGCGATCTCGATGCTGCCCAGGACGATCTGCTCGGCACCCTCGGGCACGTCCGGCAGGGCGAGATGGTGGCGGGTGCCGGCCACCAGGGTGGCGGCGCCCAGTGCGGCACGGGCGGGTTCGGACAGGGGTGAGCCGTCCCATCCGATCACGGTGACCCGGTCGGCCATCGTCTTCTGCCTCCATGCCGTGTGCGGATCGCTGCGGGTCCCTGTGACGGGGCGTGCGGGTTCCTCTCCGGCAGGTCGCGGCGGAGGGCCCGGGGGAGAACCCTAACCCGGGCGGCCGGCGGCCGTGGCGGCGCGGTCAGCGCCAGTCGGCGTAGGCGGTGGAGGCGCTGCCGGAGTCGTAGAGCTCGGCCTCGGGTCCGGGCTCCAGGGTGTCGTCCAGATCCTCCGGGAGCAGGCTCCACACGAGCAGGTCGGTGCGCGTCTCGGTCCAGCCTTCCGCGTCGTCGCCGGCGCGGTCCTCGGCGCGGGTGCGGACGATCCCGGCGGCGCGCAGCACGCCCTCGCTGACGCAGCCGATCTTCTGGGCGACCTGCTGGGAGGCGGTGTTGTCGGCGGCGGTGCGCAGTTCGACGCGCTGGAAGCCCTGTTCGTCGAAGAGCCAGCGGCAGACGGCGAGCACCGACTCGCTGGCGTAGCCCTCGCCGCGGGCCCAGGGGGCGGTGAGGTAGCCGATCTCGGTGGCGCGGATCCGCCAGTCGGTGCGCTGGAGGGTCACGGTGCCCACCAGCCGCTGGGTGAGGAACTCGGTGACCGCCAGCACCAGCCCGCGGCCCTGGGTGCGCTCGGCGCCGGCGCCCCGGGAGACGAAGTCGCGGGCGTCGGCCGTGGTGTACGGATACGGGACGCCGGTCCAGGCGGTGACCAGCTCGTCGTTCATCATCTCCACGAGCGCGGGGATGTCGGCCGCCTCGTACGGGCGCAGCACCAGGCGTTCGGTGCTGAGGGTGATGTCCGGGAAGGTGGCTGTCATTCGCTGCTCCGTAACCAGGGCATGTGTGGATTGCACAGCATGCAGCATCAGGCGCGGCGTCCGCCGGGCAGGGTCGCCGCGGGGTGCGGCGGCCCGGGGCTGTGACGAACGCCCTTCCAGAGTAGGGGGAATGCCGGTCAGGGCGGATATCCGTGGACGTCATCCGATACTGCTACCGTCAGCCCGCGTGACAGTGCACCACGCAGCAGGAGTCGGTTACCAGCGGGCGGCGGGGGTCTACGAGCGCTCCCGGCCCTCCTATCCGCTCGCGGCGCTCGCCGCGCTGGCCGACGCGCTGCCCCTGGAGGCGGGCCGCACGGTCGTCGATCTCGGCGCGGGGACGGGCAAGTTCACCCGGCTGCTGGCGCTGACCGGCGCCGAGGTGCTGGCGGTCGAGCCGGTGCCGGAGATGCGCGAGCGGATGGCGGAGCTGCTGCCGGGGGTGGCGGTGACGGCCGGCACTGCGGAGTCGACGGGACTGCCGGACGCGTGTGCGGACGCCGTGGTGGCGGCGCAGTCGTGGCACTGGTTCCAGGAGGACGAGGCGCTGGCCGAGGTCGAGCGGCTGCTGCGGCCGGGCGGGGCGCTGGCACTGGTGTGGAACACCTACGACACCTCGGTGCCGTGGGTGCGCGACTACCAGGACATCTACTTCCGGCTGGCGCCGCGGGACCTGCCGCGGCCGCCGCTGGGTTCGCTGCCCGGTGATCCGGGCGCGGGTCCCGGCGTCGGTCCGGGCGCGTGGCGGGAGGCGTTCGAGGAGCGCAAGGGCTGGGGCGTGATCGAGGAGCGGCACTGGCCCAACCCGCACTCCACGACCGTGGAGGACGTGGTGGAGCGCATGATGTCGTCGAGCCACATAGCCGTGCTGGACCCGGCCGCGCAGGCACGGGTCCGTGCGGAGGTCGAGGCGGTGCTGGGGGCGCACGACGCGACGCGGGGCAGCGACGCGGTCGAGATGCCGTACACCACGGACGTGTACTGGCTGCGGTACGGCTGAGGGCCCGTACCCGGCCGTGGCGAACGGCGGGCACGGGCCCCCGCGGACCTGGGGTCACGACGGCGCGAGGTCCTGCGGCCCGGGGTCAGGCGGCCCGGGGTCAGGCGGCCTTGCCGAACGCGGGGATGACCGCGCCCTTGAAGGTGTCCTCTATGTACGTGCGCACCTCGGGCGAGTTGAGCAGCTCGGCGAGCTTGCGCACCCGCGGGTCGTTCTCGTTCCCCTTCTTCACGGCGAGGAAGTTCGCGTAGGGGTTGCCGGCGGCCTTCTCCAGGACGAGGGCGTCCTTGGCCGGGTTGAGCCCGGCCTGGATGGCGTAGTTGCCGTTGACGACGCCGGCGTCCACGTCGTCCAGCGAGCGCGGCAGTTCCGCGGCCTCCAGCTCCTTGAACGTCAGGTGCCTGGGGTTGGCGGTGATGTCGGCGGGGGTGGCGGTCTGGCCGGTCCCGGCCTTGAGCGTGATCAGCCCGTTGTCGGCGAGCAGGGTCAGCGCCCGCGCCTCGTTGGTGGTGTCGTTGGGCACGGCGACGCTCGCGCCGTCGGACAGCCCGGCGAGCGAGTGGACCTTGTGCGAGTACAGGCCGAGCGGCTCCAGTTCGACGTCCACCACGGGCACGATGTGGGTGCCGTTCTTCTTGTTGAAGTCGTCCAGGTACGGCTTGTGCTGGAAGAAGTTGGCGCCGACCTCGCCCTGCTCGGTGGCGGTGTCGGGCAGGACGTAGTCGGAGAACTCCTTGACCTGGAGGTCCAGACCGGCCTTCTTGGCCAGGTGGTCCCGGACGAAGTCCAGGATCTGCGCGTGCGGGGTGGGGCTGGCGGCGACGACGAGCGGGCCCGAGGCGTCGGAGGCGTGGGAGCCGGAGCCGGAGGAGCCGCATGCGGTCAGGCCCAGGGCGAGGGCCCCGGTGGCGAGGGCGGCGGCGGTGAACGTCAGGGTGGTACGCACGAAAAGTGCCTCTTTCTCGACCATGTACGGAGATGGGTGGTGCAGCCCCGCAACGTCGCGGGGCCAGGGTGTGGGGGGAAACTCAGGGGGTGCGCGGCCGCAGCAGCCGCAGCCTGGGAGCCGGGCCGCGGCGGCGCCGGTCCGCGGACCGGGCGGCGAGGTCGCCGGCGAGCTGCACGAGCGTGACCAGGACGACGAGCAGCGCCACGATCACCCACATGAAGCCGGTCTCGAACCGCTGGTAGCCGTAGCGCAGGGCGAGGTCGCCGAGTCCGCCGCCGCCCACCACCCCGGCCATCGCCGAGTAGCCGATGAGCGCGATCACGGTGGTGGTCGCCCCGGCGAGCAGGGACGCGAGCGACTCGGGCAGCAGGACCTTGCGGACCACCGTCCAGGTGCTGCCGCCCATCGCCCGCACGGCCTCGACCAGGCCGTCGTCGACCTCGCGGACCGCGGTCTCCACGAGCCGGGCGAAGAACGGCACGGCGCCGACGGACAGCGGCACGACGGCGGCCTGCCAGCCGATGGTGGTGCCGACGATCCCGCGGGTGAAGGACAGCAGCGCGATCATCAGGATCACGAACGGCAGCGAGCGGCCGACGTTCACCACGACGCCCAGCGCGCGGTTGACCGGGAGGTTGCGGAGCAGGCCGCCGCGGTCGGTGAGGACCAGCAGGACGCCGACGGGCAGTCCGGCGGCCACCGCGATCACCGTGGACCAGGCGACCATCCGCAGCGTCTCACCGAGCGCCTGGGAGAGCAGCGGCTCCATCTCGGACCAGGTCACTTCGCGGCCTCCGCGGCGGCGAGACCGGGAAGACCGGGAGCAGCGGCGGCGCCGGGAGCACGGGGGGCGGCGCTGCCGGTGACGTCGGCCTCGCCGGTGACGTCGGCGATGTCCACTTGCAGCCCCAGTTCGCGCAGGTAGCCGATCTGCACCACGTTGTCCTCGAACCGGCCGGGCAGTTCGATCCGCATCCGGCCGACCTGCCGGCCGTCCACGGTCTCCATGGCGGCGCCGAGGATCGACACGTCGACGTTGTAGGTGCGGGCCAGTTGGGAGATCACCGGCCGGCTGGCGCTGTCGCCGTGGAAGGTCAGGTCGACGACGGTGCGGTCGGGGCCGGAGGGCACGCCGCCGACGGGGAAGAGCTCGCCGGCGAGTTCCGAGCCGGGGGTGGCGAGGAGTTCGGCCACGGTGCCGGATTCCACGATGCGTCCGCCTTTCATGAGGGCCGCCGAGTCGCAGACGGCCTTGACCACGTCCATCTCGTGCGTGATGAGCAGCACGGTGAGGCCGAGCTGCCGGTTGAGGTCGCGCAGCAGCCCGAGCACCGCGCGGGTGGTCTCCGGGTCGAGCGCGGAGGTGGCCTCGTCGGAGAGCAGCACCTTGGGGTCGCCGGCCAGCGCGCGGGCGATGCCGACGCGCTGCTTCTGGCCGCCGGAGAGCTGGGCGGGGTACGCCCGGGCCTGCTCGTCGGACAGGCCGACCAGGTCGAGGAGTTCGCGGGCCCTGCGGGCGCGGTCGCGGCGGCCGGCGCGGCCGAGGATCTCCAGCGGGAGTTCGACGTTCTCCTGCGCGGTGCGCGTGGAGAGGAGGTTGAAGTGCTGGAAGACCATGCCGATGCCGGCGCGGGCGGCGCGCAGCGCGGCCGGCGCCCGGTCGGTGCGGCCGGCCAGCGCGGTCAGGTCGCGGCCGGCCACCTCGACGGTGCCCGAGGTGGGGCGTTCCAGCAGGTTGACGCAGCGGATCAGGGTGCTCTTGCCCGCTCCGCTCCGCCCGACGACGCCGAGGACCTCGCCCTCGCGGACGGTCAGGTCGACGCCGTCCAGGGCGCTGACCTCACGGCCGCGCGAGCGGTAGACCTTGCGCAGGTCGGTGGTGGTGATCACGATCGTGTCCATCACGTCGGGGCACACGGCGGTGACGTCCGCCGGGTGCGGGGGGATGTGCGGTGCTCCGCGGCACGCGGGCGGGCCCGGACAGGGCCGTGCGCGACCGGCCGCGCGCGCGGCGCGGCGGCGGTGGGTGTGGCGCGGGGTGGGTTCCTGCCGGCCTCGGCCGGGAGGAGGGGGTGGGACGACGAGGGCGGCGCGCGGACGTGCCGCCGGTCCCGCTTCGGGGCGCGGGAGTCAGATGGTCGGGGCCCTCAGTCAGTCACACATTCGACACGCACGACGCCGGCCGGGCATGCAGCGGACACCGGGCGTGGTCGCCTCGGTCGCGTGGCAGCGGCGGTTCGTCGTGGTCATGTGCCCCAGTAAAGCAGAGATCCGCCCGGGTTCCGAATGGTGGTCCGTTTGTTCATGATGCGGACACAGTGCCGGGCGGGAGCGCCGGCCGCCGGGAGGCCGGGGGCGGAATCGGGCGGGGTGACCGCCCGTAATACAGTTTTCGCATGGTCGACGCGGTCATCATCACGGTCTCCGTCACGGCGCTGCTCCTCGCGGCGTGGTGCGGCTACGCCGCGTACCGTGACTCGCCGACCAAGGACTGGCACTTCGCCGGCATGGCCGTCGTCACCCTGCTCGCGCTGGTGCAGCTCGTGGTGTCGCTGGTGCAGCTCGCCCGGGGCGAGCGGCCGGAGCACGGCATGGCGGTCTTCCTCGCCTATCTGATCGGCGCGGTGTGCACGATCCCGGCGGCCGCCTTCATGTCCCTTGCCGAGCGCACCCGTTGGGGCTCGGCGATCGTCGCGGCCGGCGGTGTGATCCTGGCGGTGCTGGAGCTGCGACTGGA
>NZ_JAINZZ010000023.1 GCF_019890725.1 Actinacidiphila acidipaludis | reverse complement strand
CGGGCGGCCGTCGCCATGGCCGCGGCGCTCACTGGGCCACGTCGTTGTTGAAGGCCCGCAGCACGCGCTCGTCGAAGGTGACCAGGCGGCCGCTGTTGCCGTTCTCCACCACCCCGTAGGCGTGGGTGATGCTGCCCGTGGCGGTCTTCACCAGCCGGCCGCCGCGCACCACGTAGTAGTCCAGCCGGGAGGTGTAGAGCAGGTTCTTGAAGATGTCGTCGACGGTGTAGACGACGTACAGGTCCTCTTCGAGCAGGGCCTCGTCCAGCATGGTCACCTTGGACGCGGTCACGGCCGGGATGTGGTTCTTCTCGGCCAGCAGCGCGCGGATCGAGATGCCGCGGGCGTCCACGAAGCGGTGCTTGGCCTCCTCCATCAGCCGCAGGTAGCCCGACATGGCGATCCGGTCGAAGAAGTGCACGTACGGGTACGGGATCCGGAACTTCCAGCCGTACGCGTTCTGCCCGGCCAGCAGCTGGTCCAGCACCGGGTCGACGTCCGTGGAGCCGCCGGAGACCAGCGGTTCGCCGGTGGCCGCGACCTCGGCGCCGGGCTCGGCGCCGCCGATCCGCGCGGCGACGTACCGCTCCAGGCCCTCCGGGACGGGCAGCCGGCGCAGCATGCGGACGTCGTTGTCGTCGTACCGCAGCACGACCTTGATCTTCGAGGTGACGGCCTTCTTCGGCGCGCCGTCCCGCTCCACGGTGAAGACGACCTTGAACGCCAGCTCGGTGGCGTCGTCCTTGGTCACCGGTGTGACCTCGACCGAGGCCTCGTCGTCGACCACCAGGGCGGTCTGCAGGCGGGAGTCGATCTCGACGACGTCGAAGCCCAGGCCGTGCTCCTCGTACAGGCGGCCGACCGGGAGCCCGCAGTGCCGGAAGTGCTCGATGACCGCCTTCTCGGCCAGGTAGTTGACGTGCTTGAAGCCGATGATGGTGCCGATGTTGGCACCTTCGTACCCGGGGCTGAGGACGACGGTCGTCGTCTCGTTCAGCAGGGACTTGGCCGAGGTTGCGGACATCAGGCGCTCTCCTAGAGGCTTTCGACGAATCGGCCGAGCAGCGCGGTGAAACGCTCCGGCTGCTCGAACATCGGGTAGTGGCCGCAGCCACCGAGGGTCTGCAGCTCCGCGGCCGGCAGGTCGGCGGCCAGCGCCACGCTCTCCGCCGCGGCGAAGTCCTCCGTGCCGGTGACCACCAGGGCGGGCACGTCGATCAGACCGGTGTGCAGCCAGGGGGTGTGCAGGTAGAGGTTGAGGAACCGCATCCAGCCGTACAGGCCCGCCCGTTCGCAGACCCGGCGGGCCATGTCGCGCAGGATCTCCGGGTCGATGGGCCGGCCCGGCCGCAGCCGGATGCCCTCCTCGGTGATCGCCAGGAAGTTGCGCTGCATCCCGGCCACCGCGTCCCACCCGAAGTCGTCGGGGGAGCGCCGGTAGAACGGCGAGACCAGCACGATGCCCCTGATCCCGTAGACGGCGCAGGGGTCCTCGCCGCGCGCCGCGGCCCGGCTGAGGTGGTCCAGCAGCAGGTTCGCGGAGAAGGAGTGGGCGACCACGACGTCCACGGCGCCGGGCACCGCCTCCAGGCAGGCCGCCATCCAGTCGGGGCTGTCGGACTGCCGGCCCCACTCCGAGACGTGGTCGCCGCGCCACGGCAGGTCGGCGACCCAGGAGTCCAGCTCGGCGGGCGCGTGCCGCCACAGCGGGTCCCACACCGAACTCCCGCTCGCCAGGCCGTGCAGCATCAGCGCACGCAGCCGCGGCGCGTCACCGGTGTGCCGCTGCCTGACGAGCAGCGGCAGCACCGGATCCTCGCGCCGCGCGGCGGGAGCCGCGGTGAAGGTCGCGCTGCTCACGGCAGGTCGCCCGGGGCTCGCAGGACCAGCCCGGCGGTGCCGTCGTCGCCGTCGTGGCCGGACACCGCGTACACCGGTCCGGCGCCGCCCGCGGCGAACCAGCCGACGGCGGCCGCGCACTGCAGTACGCCGAGCGCGGCCGACGCCTCGCCCCACTCGCCTGTCAGGTCGTAGTGGGACACCTCGGCCGGCAGCGGCCCGCCGCCGGCCGGCTCCGGGCCGCCACCCGGTCCGAACCAGGCGGCGGGCGCCTGGGCGCCCAGCCGGTCCAGGCACGCGCGGACACCGCCGGTCCTGGTGGTGGCGCCGATCTCGGCCAGCTCCGTGACGCCGCGGGCCGGGCCCGCACCGGCGCGTTCGACGATCAGCGCGGCGCCGCCGTCGATCAGCCGGTCGGTGCCCGCCAGCCGGCGGACCGCCGCGTTGTCCGGCTCGACGCCGAGCACCAGCGCGCGGTCGGCGCGGCCGGACCGGATCAGCACGGCCGCCCAGCGGACCGCGTCGAGCCCGGTGGTCGGGCCGTTGCACAGCATCAGATTGGGGCCGCGCAGGCCGTACTTGACGGCCAGCGTCGAGGCGATCACGTTGCTCGACGCGTTCGGGGTGTCCATCGGGCTGAGGCCCGCGGTGGAGCCGTCGGCGGCGATCGTCTCCACGATGGAGCACACCGTGTCGACGTTCCCGAAGTCGGAGGCGATCAGCACGGCGAAGCCGTCACCGGGCACCGTGAGGGCGCCGTCCTCGCCGAGCATGCCCGCCTCCCGCAGCGCGTCCCGCGCGCAGCACAGGGCCAGTTGGGTCGCCCGGTCCTTGTAGCGCAGGCCCTTCTTGCCCAGCCGGGCCGCCGGGTCCACGGGCGCGGCGTCACCGGGCCGCGCGGCCAGCAGGTCCCGCGGGGTGTCCGCCCCCGACACCGCCAGGCCCACGCCGGTCACCACGATCCGGGCCGGCGCCGCGCTCTCCGGATGCCCGGGCGCGGCGGACGCCTCGGTCGTCGGGGACTCGGTCGTCAGGGTGCTCATCGGCCGGCCTCCACGATCGCCACCGCGTTGATCCCGCCGAAGCCGAACGCGTCGACCTGGGCGAGGTTCACCTGCTGTTCCACCGGGGTGTCGCGCACCAGCCGGAAGCCCGCCACCTCGGAGGCCGGGTTGTCCAGGCCGGTGATCGGGGGCACCCGGCCCTCCCGCATGGCGTGCAGCGCCACCAGCAGGTTGAGCACCCCGGAGGCGCCGGAGGTGTGGCCGGTCATCGACTTCACCCCGGTCATCAGCGGGTTGCCCACGTGCGGCCCGAAGACGTCGGTGAGCGCGGTGGCCTCGGCGGCGTCGTTGAGCGAGGTGCCGGTGCCGTGCAGCAGCACCAGGCCGACGTCCTCCGCCTTCACGCCCGCCCGGCCGTGCGCGTCCCGGATCGCGGCGGCGATGCCGCCCGGGTCGGGCGCGGTGGCGTGGAAGGCGTCGCAGTTGACGGCCACGCCGCGCACCCAGCCGTGGATCGCGTCCCGGTCGGCCGGGGCGTCACGGCGCAGCACCACGGCGGCGGCGCCCTCACCCATCACGGTGCCCTTGCGGTCGCGGTCGAAGGGCCGCAGCCGGTCCGGCGGGTCGAGCTGGAGCCGGTCCGACAGGCCGAACATGCTCTCGGTGATCACGTCGACACCGGCGACGATCACCGTGTCGGCCTCCTGGAACTCCAGCAGGTCCACGCCCAGCGCCAGCGCGTACAGCGAGGCGGAGCAGGCGTTGGAGATGGTGTGGGTGTCCCGCGCGCCGAACCGCTCGCGCAGCGCCGTGCCGAAGTGCATCCGGTCGGCGCCGAACGGCTGCCCGTCGCGCCACCACAGCTCCAGCGACCGCAGTTCGCGCAGGCCCGTGCCGACCAGCACCGGCACCCCGGACAGGTCGTCGCCCAGGCCCGCGTCCCGTGCCGCCTGGCCCACCGCGTCGAGCAGCAGGCCGGTGGCGCGGCCGACGGCGTCCGTGCCCGGGGCGGGCCGGTTGTCCACCTCGTAGAGGTGCCCGGCGTTGTACCAGGCGCGGTCGAAGCCGCGCAGCGGGTGCCGGCCCTCGCGGCCGGCGCACAGCGCGGCGAAGATCTCCCGGGTGTCGCGGCCGATGCTCGCCACCGCGCCGGCGCCGGTCACCGCGAGCCGGCTCACCGCGGACCCTCGTACTTGCCGAGGATGACGATGGAGTTGTTGCCGCCGAAGGCCAGCCCGTTGTTCTGCACGATGCGCAGGTCCGCCTCGACCGCCTGGTTCGGCACGCAGTCCACCTCGCACTCCGGGTCGGTGGTCACGTGGTTGATGGTCGGCGGGATGAAGCGGTGCACGATCGCCAGGGAGCACGCGATGGCCGCCAGCGCGCTGGCCGCGCCCATGGTGTGGCCGAGCATCGACTTGATCGAGATGGTCCGCGGCGGGCGGTCGCCGTAGACCTCGCGGATCGCCCGCGCCTCGGTGATGTCGTTGGCCTTGGTGCCGGTGCCGTGTGCGGAGATCAGGTCGATCTCGGACGGCTTGACGCCCGCGTTGTCCAGGGCGAGCTGCATGCAGCGGGCCACGCTGGCCTGGTTGGGCGCCACCTGGTGGTACGCGTCGCAGTTGAGGCCGTAGCCCAGCACCTCGGCGTAGATGCGGGCCCCGCGGGCCAGCGCCGAGTCCAGGCTCTCCAGCACCAGGACGCCGGCGCCCTCCCCGGTGAGGATGCCCTTGCGGTCGGCGTCGAAGGGCTGGCACAGCTCCGGGGCGATGGTGCCCAGCCGGTAGAAGCCGGCGAAGGTCTTGCGGCACATGGCGTCGGCGCCGCCGCACAGCGCGAAGTCCACCTCGCCGGTGCGCACCGCGTCGAAGCCGTAGCCGATGGCGTAGTTGCCCGCCGCGCACGCGGTGGGGATGGTGACCGCCTCGACGTCGGTCAGCCCCAGCTCGTGGGCCACCGCCGCCGAAAGCCGGCCCGCCCGGACCCGGCGGGCGATGGTCGAGTCCATCTGCTCCGGGCCGAAGCGGATCTGGCTCTCGACGAGCTGGTCGAGGTCGAAGGACTCGCCGTCGGTGGTGCCGATGGATATCAGGCCGCGCTGCCGCCGCAGGACGTCCACGTCGAGGTCGGCGTCCTCGATCGCCATCCGTGCCGCCGCGACCGAGAACTGGCTGGCCCGGCCGAGTTCCTCCGCGTCGAGAGTGCGGATCCACCGTTCCGGCCGGAAGTCCACGATCTCGCAACCGTTGGCGTGTGCGAATCCGTTGGTGTCGAATGCCTTGATCGGCTTCGCACCGCTGCGCCCGGATCGCAGTCCCTCAGCGAAGTCGGCGGCGCCGACCCCGATGCTGGAGAACACGCCGAATCCGGTCAGAACCACCCTGTGAGCTGTTGTACTCGAACCATTTCCCGCGAGAGTCGACATCGAATCCCCAACCAGTCTCGACCTGGACAGCGAACAGGAATTACCGGGCGGCGGACTCGGCGACGACCTCGTAGACGCCCTGGAGGTTCACCATGCGGGCGAGTTCCGACTGGTCGATGACCACCTTGAACTCCTTCTCCAGGGAGGCCAGGATCTCGATCGCGCGCAGCGAGTCGGCGTCGTGGTCCTCACGGAACAGGCTGGTGTCGGTGACCTCGTCCTCCTCGAGTTCGAGAATCTCGCACACGATTTCCTTGATCTTCGCGGCGCGCTCTTCGGTGATGGTAGGCATGGTGGAAGAACCTCTCAGGAATCCGGTGGTTCCGAAATGC
Organism: Actinacidiphila acidipaludis; assembly: GCF_019890725.1. GTDB lineage: Bacteria > Actinomycetota > Actinomycetes > Streptomycetales > Streptomycetaceae > Actinacidiphila > Actinacidiphila acidipaludis. The sequence continues at coordinate 105,488 of NZ_JAINZZ010000023.1, read as the reverse complement.
CCGCAGAATTGCGGGACGGGGAAACGGGTGCCCGCCATTTCGTACGGCTCGGCATACCCGGGAATCATTAGAGCATCGGACCGGCGGCCTCCTGAGTCCGTCGTCAGGAAGATGCCACCCCGATCCGGCCGGCGATGTCGCGGATCAGGGCGTCGCGCTCGGGTTCGAGATAGAAGTGGCCGCCCGGAAAGACCCGCATCGCGAATCCGCCGCCGGCGACCTGCTCCCACGCCGCGACGTCCTCGGGGGTCACGTTGGGGTCCTGGTCGCCGACGTACGCCGTCACGGGGGTGCCGACCGGCACCGGCCCGGCGGCGCGGTAGGTGCCGGACACCTTGAAGTCCGAGCGGATCGCGGGCAGGACGAGGTCCCGCAGTCCGGGCTCCGCCAGCAGGGCGGTGTCCACGCCCCCCAACCGCAGCACCTCGTCGACGAGTTGATCGTCGTCCCGCAGATGGATGTCCTTCGGGGTGACGAGGTGCGGCGCCTCGCGGCCGGACACGAACAGCCCCTCCGGCCGGAACCCGTACCGCTCCCGCAGCCGCAGCGTCACCTCGTACGCCAGGGAGGCGCCCATGCTGTGGCCGAACAGCGCCAGCGGCCGGTCGAGGAAGGGCGGCAGGGCGGCGGTGACGGCGTCGGCGAGGGAGGCCATGTCCTCCAGGAACGGATCGGCGATCCGGTCCTGCCGTCCCGGATAGCGGGCCGCCAGCACCTCGACGTCGGGGCCGAACGCGCCGCCCCACGCGTGGAAGAACGATGCCGCGCCGCCCGCGTGCGGCAGGCACACCAGCCGCAGCCGGGGACCCGTGACCGACGGATGACGCCGGAACCAGCGCGAGGCGGTGGACGCCGGCGCCGTCATCGGGCCGCCTCCGCCGCGGGCGCCGCGGCCACCGCGGGTGCGCCGGCCGCGGCCGCCAGACCGTCCGGACTGTTCAGGGGAACGGCCGTCACGTACGGGACGATCCGCCGGATCATGCCGGACAGCGTGCGGCCCGAGCCCAGCTCCAGCAGCCGGCCGCAGCCCAGCGGCCCGGTCAGGGTCCCGACGCTGCGCTCCCACAGCACCGGGTGGGTCAGCTGACGCGTGGACAGCTCCACCCAGTCGTCGTCCCCGGTGTGCGGTTCCGCGTCCACGTTGGCCACCACCGGCGCGTGCCCGCGGGCGAACGGCGTCGCGCGCAGGACCTCCCGCAGCCGCTCCGCGACCGGTGCCATGAACGGGCTGTGGAACGCGCCGCCGACCGGGACCGTGATCAGCTTGGCGCCGATCCGGTGGCCCTCCGCGGCAGCCCGCTCCACGCCCTCGACGGAACCGGACACGACCACCTGCCCGGGCGCGTTGATGTTCGCCACCCACAGCGGGCACCCCGACGCGTCGATCTCCCGGACGAGTTCCGCCACGTCGTCGTGGCCCGCGCCGACCAGCGCGCCCATCGTCCCGCGCCGCATCCCGGCCGCCTCGCGCATCGCCCGGCCGCGGGCGGCGACGAGCACGGCGGCGTCCGCGACGGTGAGCATCCCGGCGGCGACCAGCGCCGTGTACTCGCCCAGGCTGTGCCCCGCGCACGCGACGGCGCCCTCGGTCAGACCGAGCCGCTCGGCCTCGCGCAGCGCGAGCACCGACACGGTGAACACGGCCAGTTGGGCCAGGTCGGTGCGGCGCAGCTGCTCGGCCGGGGTGCGCAGCACCAGCTCCTCGACGTCCTCACCGGTGTGCCGTGAGATCTCCGCGACGAGCTCCCACGCCTCGGTGCCGCGCCACGGCTCGCCCATGCCCTCGCGCTGGGTTCCCTGACCGGGGAACACCAGGCCGATCGGTACCGCTCCCAAGGGACTGCCCTCCTGCTCGCCGTGGTCTGCCGGGATCGCCGGGCCGGAACGGCGGGGTGGCGTCGCGCCACGCCGGTCCGGCACCCGCCGGCCTCACCGGCACGCGTGTCTGGCCCGGCGGCACGCTCGGGGGTTCGCGGCCGCCGGGGGCATTCGCCCTCTGCCGTGTCCACCGAGTGCGATTCCCGGGAGTCATTACGGTCAGCGGCCGCGGCCCGGGGCAATGGCCGTTACAGGAAGATGCCAGGTGCGGCGGCAGCTCCGGTCGTAAGTCCGGTCGCAGCTCCGGTCCTGACTCCGCTCGCTCGCGCAGCCGTTGAGGGCCGCGGGACCGGGGGCCGGCGACCCGCGCGGGATCCGGTCCGCATGCGACTTCGGGCGTAGACGGCTCCCCCCGAAAGGTGCACCAGGGCGGCGCGGGAAGCGACTTGGGGTGGATGCGGCGCGGACCGGCCGCCGTCTAGCGTTCTGCGCGTCGTTCTCCGGGAGAGGAGCCCGTCCCGATGGTCCGTCCCCGCGGCACAGGCGAGCGCACCGCAGGACCTGCCCGGCCGCCGTGGGCCGTGCCCGCGGCCTACGCCTGGGTGGCGGGGTTCGCGCTGATCCACGTCCTCGCCATCGCGGCGAACGGCCGCTACGCCGCCGGGATCGATCCGGGCAAGGGCGACAGCGGCCTGCTCTGCGTGCTGCCCAACGCGGTCGTCATCGCCATCTGCCTGGTCGCCGCCGGGGTGATCCACCGCACGACGAGCCCGCCGCGCCCCCGGGCGCCGGCCTGGACGGTCTTCGCCGGAGCCTGGATCGGGATGCCGCTGCTGGTCCTGCGCGGCGCGGCGACGGCGGTCGACGAGGCGCTGCGGCTGACCGGCATCATGCGCTACGGGCTCTTCGACCAGCAGACGAACGCCACGTCGTCCTGGGCGGTGTGGTCGGGCCGCGCCATCGACGTCTACTTCATGATCGGCGCGGTGGTCCTCGCGGCGGCACTCGGCCCGTGGATGAGCAGGGAGCGCCGCCGGGCGACGATCTCCTAGGTGGTGCCCCCAACGGGATTCGAACCCGTGCTACCGCCTTGAAAGGGCGGCGTCCTGGGCCACTAGACGATGAGGGCGAAGGGCCTGCCGTGGTGGGCCTTTCGGCGCACTTCGGGGACGGGGGGAAGCATATGGGACGGCCCGCGGGTTCGGCAAAACCATTGCCGAACGGGACCGCGAGGGTGGCGCACGACACAATGGGCCTGTGCTGGAGATGAGCCGCGAGGACTTCGAGGAACTGGTCGGCGAGGCGCTGGACCGGATTCCCACCGAGCTGACCCGGCTGATGGACAACGTGGCCGTCTTCGTCGAGGACGAGCCCGACCCGTCGGACCCGGACCTGCTCGGCCTGTACGAGGGGACACCGCTGACCGAGCGCGGGGAGTGGTACGCGGGCGTGCTGCCCGACCGGATCACCGTCTACCGCGGTCCGACGCTGCGGATGTGCGCCACCCGCGAGGAGGCGGTCGAGGAGACGGAGATCACCGTCGTCCACGAGATCGCCCACCACTTCGGCATCGACGACGAGCGGCTGCACGGGCTCGGCTACGGGTGAGGACGCGGGGCCGCGGCGGCGGGTGAGGACGCGGGGCCGCGGCAGGGGCCACGGCTGACGGCGAGCGGGCGGTGCGGACTCGCCACAGGCCGGCCCGGGCCACCGGGTGGGGCGCTCGGCGGTCTCCCGCGCTGTCCCGCGCTGTCCCGCACTGTCCGGCACTGGGCCACTCGAACGAACCTGCGGCGTTCCGGTCCGGTCGCGCGTGTCCTGCCGCAGGCGTCGGCGTTGGACACGGCGAGCCCGCCCGGCCGGGTGTGCGTCCGCGCGCCCGCCGGCCCGTACCGAGTCCGAGGTCGCCGCGCATGTCCGTACCCGCCGCCGCACGCCCCCCGCACGCCCGTGCCCGCGCGGCCGGGGTCCGGTCGGCGGCGCTCGTCGCGCTGCTGGCGGCGAGCGTCGCGGCGTGCGTGAGCACCGGCGGGTCCGACCCCAAGGCGCCCGGCCGCCCCCCGGTGTCCGGCAAGGGCGGCGCGGCCGACGCCCGGCACGCGGTCCGCGGCTTCCCGGCCGGCGGCCACGGCGGCGGCCGGGACGGCATGTCACCCTCCCCGGCGGCCTCCGGAACCGCCACCGCGGGCGCGTCCGCGGTGGCCACGACGCCCGCGTCCGCCCCCGGCAGGACGGGCACGCGGGCCGTGCCGCCGGGCGGCGGCGCCACGACCGCGCCCCACCCGACCGTCCAGCCGTCCCCCACCGGCGACGGGCCGACCACCACGCCCACCCCGACGGACCCGGCCACCACCACCACGCCCGCCGATCCGCCCCCCACGACCGCGACCCCCGGCGACGGCGGGGACCCGTCCGGCGCCGGCACCCCCTGACCCCGGTCCGGACCGGGCGGGAAGCCGTCCCTGAGCGGACTCTTGCCAGGTCAGCGCCGGGATCCGGAGGGGATTGGCGTATCGGGCCTTCGATGCGTATGCTGGTAGATCGTTTGATCCCCATTTTCCGATGCCTGGCGCCTGTATCCGAAACGCGCCGCGTGGCGCGTTCCTTATCTCCTGTGGCTGACCGCATCGAGGCGGTTGTAAGCAACCTGTGGAGCTGGCGCGTGCCGTAAGTCTCCGAGAGGTTCAGCTTCAGCATGCCCTTTGACAGTGCCGACCGTGCCGCCATGCCCGAGAGCGTGGAGAACTCCGTTCTCGCCATGGACGCCGTGACCGCCGACACCGGCGACGACACCTACCCCGACACCCGTGGCGGGACCGGCTCCGACGCCGGCCGCGACGACCGTGAAGTCCACCACAACGACGTCCACGACGAAGACCGCCACGACGAAGACCACCACGACGACCGTGACGACGAGCACGACGACGCTCCCGGCGTGACCTTCGCCGACCTCGGCCTGCCCGAGGCCGTCGTCCGCAAGCTCTCCCAGAACGGCGTCGTGACCCCGTTCCCGATCCAGGCGGCGACCATCCCGGACGCGATGGCCGGCCGGGACATCCTGGGCCGTGGCCGCACCGGCTCCGGCAAGACGCTCTCCTTCGGCCTGCCGCTGCTGACCAGCCTGGCCGGCGGCCGCACCGAGCGGAAGCACCCCCGCGGCGTCATCCTCACGCCGACCCGTGAGCTGGCCATGCAGGTCGCCGACGCCCTGCAGCCCTACGGTGACCTGCTCGGCCTGAAGATGAAGGTCGTCTGCGGCGGCACCTCCATGCAGAACCAGATCTACGCGCTGGAGCGCGGCGTCGACATCCTCGTCGCCACCCCGGGCCGGCTGCGTGACCTGATCAACCGCGGCGCCGCGGCCCTGGACCAGGTGGAGATCGCGGTCCTGGACGAGGCCGACCAGATGGCCGACATGGGCTTCCTGCCCGAGGTCACCGAGATCCTCGACCTCGTCCCGGCCGGCGGCCAGCGCCTGCTGTTCTCCGCGACGCTGGAGAACGAGATCGACACCCTGGTCAAGCGGTACCTGGTCGACCCGGTGACGCACGAGGTGGACGCCGCCCAGGGCGCGGTCACCACGATGAGCCACCACGTCCTGGTCGTGAAGCCCAAGGACAAGGCCCCGGTCACCGCCGCCATCGCCGCCCGCAAGGGCCGCACGATCATCTTCGTCCGCACCCAGATGGGCGCCGACCGGGTGGCCGAGCAGCTCGTCGAGGCCGGTGTGCGCGCCGACGCGCTGCACGGCGGCATGACCCAGGGCGCGCGCACCCGCACCCTGGAGGACTTCAAGGGCGGGCACGTCAACGTGCTGGTCGCCACCGACGTCGCCGCCCGCGGCATCCACGTCGACGGCATCGACCTGGTGCTCAACGTCGACCCGGCCGGCGACCACAAGGACTACCTGCACCGCTCCGGCCGCACCGCGCGCGCCGGCCAGTCCGGCACGGTCGTCTCGCTGGCCCTGCCGCACCAGCGCCGGCAGATCTTCCGGCTGATGGAGGACGCGGGCGTGGACGCCTCACGCCACATCATCGGCGGCGCCGGCGTCTTCGACGAGGACGTCGCCCGGATCACCGGCGCCCGCTCGCTGACCGACGTGCAGGCCGACGCGGTGCAGAACGCCGCCACCCAGGCCGAGCGCGAGGTCGTCGAGGCCACCCGTCAGCTGGAGCGGCTGCAGCGCCGCGCCGCCGAACTGCGCGAGGAGGCCGACCGGCTGATCGCCCGCTCGGCGCGCGAGCGCGGCGAGGACCCGGAGGAGGCCGTGGCGGCGAAGACCGCCGAGGCCACCGCCGCGGTCGAGGCCGCCGTGCAGATCCCCGAGCCGCGCGAGGAGCGGCCGGCCGGCGGCTACCAGCGCCGGGACGAGCGCGGCAACTTCGACCGCCGCCGGGAGGGACGCGACGGGCGTGACGACCGTCCGTCCTACCGCGAGCACCGGGAGAACCGGGACCGCGACCACCGCGACCGCGACGACCGGCGCGACAGCCGCCCGTCGTACGGCAACCGCGACCGCGACGACCGCCCGTCGTACGGCAACCGGGACCGCGACGACCGTCCGTCGTACGGCAACCGGGACCGCCGCGACTCGCGTCCGTCCTTCGGCGACCGTGACCGCCGTCCGTCCCACAACCGGGACGACCGGCGCGACAGCCGTCCGTCGTACGGCAACCGCGACCGCGACGACCGCCGTCCGTCCTCGTACAACCGCGACGACCGGCGTGACAGCCGCCCGTCCTACGGCGACCGCGACCGCCGCCCGGCGTACGGCAACCGCGACGACCGCCCGTTCAACCGGGACCGCCGCGACTCGCGTCCGTCGTACGGCGACCGTGACCGCCGCCCGTCCTACGGCGGCGACCGCGACCGCGACCGCCCGACCTCGTACAACCGGGACAACGGCTCGTCGTCCACGACGTCGTACGGGGACCGGAAGCCGCGCTGGAAGCGCAACGGCTGACGCGTAGTTCGGCGTCGACCACGAAGTCGACCGCAAAGTCGACCACAAAGGGCCCGCCCGGCCCGGGAGTTCGTCTCCCGGCCGGGCGGGCCCTTTCGTTCGCCGGCCGGTGTGCCCGCGGACCACGGCAGTTCACCTCCCGTCACCTCCCCGGCGGCATTCCGTTGCGGGTGCGGCGCCTGTTACAGTGCGCTGTCTTGTTGGGGGGATGACCAGGGGCCGGGGGGCTTCCCGATCTTCTCGCGCGCCGCCGCGTCCTCACGTGCCGCAGCGCGCCCATCCGCTCGCCTCCGAGCCATGGGCACCTCCTCATCGACGCGGACCCGGTCGTCACCGGCGGTCCGCAGATCCTCCGCGCGGGGCGCGGGGGCGCGCACGAGAGGGACCCACGTTGACCCGTAGCACCACCGTCCTGCGCCGCGGCCTGATCGCCGCGCTCGCCGTCGTCGCGGCCGCGGCCGGCCCCCTGCCGCAGACCGCCCACGCGGACCCAGCGGCTCCGGCGGAGGCGACGATCGCGCCGAGCACGAAAGCCGGGCCGCTCGGGTATCCGGTCGTGGCGGCGGACGCATCCGGATACCTGCTGAGGTCGAATACCGAGACCGGGGCGAGCGCCTACGCGTGGTACGCCGACGACGGCTCCCTCGTCCGCGACTTCGGCGCCCTGGACGTGGCTCCGCGGGCCACCGGTCTCGGTGACGGCAGCACGCTGCTGTGGGCAGTCAGCCGGGATGGGCTGCGCATCGAGACCTTCGACCCGGGCACGGGCGCCCGGAACGACTACGCCCTTCCCGGCGGTCTGCGTCCGATCCGCGTCCTGCCGCTGTCGAACGGCTGGACCATCGCAGCCGCGAACCCGCCCTCCTCAGGATCGGGCGACACTGTGGACCAGACGCTGCACCTGCTGGATCCCCGGCCCGGTGGCGGCTTCACCGACCGCACCCTGACGGGCCTTTCCGGCGCAAGTAGCACGGGCGAGAACGGCTGGTGGGCGGTCCCGGGTGCCGCGGTCATGCTGTTCACGCAGGCTGACGGCACGCGCGTGACCGGACTGATCGACACGGACAGCGGGCGGGTCGTCGCCTCGGCGCAGACGTCCTTGGCAGCGAGGACACCGGTGATCAGCCGTGAGTTCTTCGGCTGGATGAGCGGCAACACGGTTCAGTTGCGTCCGCTCGCCGATCCGCAGGCCGCCCCCCGCGTCCTCACCCTGCCAGGGGCCGCGAACGATCTGCATCGCCTGGTCCTGACCGGTACGGCCCTCCTTGACGAGGTGTCCCCGCCCAGCGGCAGGAGCACCGTCTACTCCATCCCTCTCGACGATGGTCCCGCGACCGTTCCGCTGGCCGGCGGCGCATCGCTCCGCCCCAGCGGGGACGGCGGCGCGCTGGTCAACCTGGTCGAGGACCAGGTCGCCGCAGCGACGTACAAGGTGCCGGCGCAGGGGGGAGCGCCCGCGCTCCTGTACCGCCTTCCCACCTACCAGCCCGAGGACGTCGGCCTCTCGCTCGCCCGTGGCACGCTCCTCCGCGCCGAGACGGGTGCCGGGGCCCAGGTCACCGCGCACATCGACGGCGAGGCGTTCGGTTCCGGGGCGGCACCCGTGGCCAGCCAGATGTTCTTCGACACCGAGGTGCCCGACACGTCCATACCGCGCTGCGGTCCTTCTCTTCGTTGCCTGCCCCTCGCGGACGGTGGGGCCGCGGGAGCGGCCCTGGCGGCCTTCGTGACGCGGTCGGCGAGCGGCGACGTGGTGCAGGGCGCGGAAGGCGGCGTCACGGTGACCGGTTCGCACGACGGCCGGATCGTCTCCGCGAGCGGCCCCCTCGCCGTGTACGACAGTGGCTCGGACGGGCAGCAGTACGTCATCGATCTCGCGCAGCACAAGATCCTGACGACGCGCCCGATCATCGCGGCCGCGCTGTGGGGCGGCACCCTGTTCTCCGCGACCGGCGCGAACGGCCAGGTCTCGACTGCCGACGCGGCGACCAGCACGGTCCGCGGGACCGTCGCGACCGGCGCGCCGTGCGCGCCCGGCGAACTCCAGGCCCTGGGCCGCTGGCTGTACTGGTCGTGCGGCACCGATGGTCCCGCGGGCGTGTGGGACGCCAACTCCGGAAAGTCGGTCCCCGTACCGGCCGGTCACGCCCTGCTGGGCGACGGATACGTGCTGCGGCACGCGGGTGACCAACTCGTCCTCACCGACGTGCACACGGGCACCCCGGCAGCCGACCGCGTCGTCGCGACACTCCCGGCCGGCGCGTACCCCGACGACCGCGACATCACCTGGACCCTCGACAAGTTCGGCGACTTCCTCGCCTACACCGACCCACATGGCACCACGCATGTGCTCGCCTCGGGCGTACCGCACTCCCCGATCGCCGTGCTGGACAGCGTCGTTCCGGCGACCGCCGAGTCCGCGGGCACCGGCTGGCAGCCGCAGTGGACGCTCACCGCCGGCGCGGCGTGGCAACTGGACGTCCGCCGAAAGGGCGCCACCAAGGTGGTCTGGTCGGACCTGAGCACGACTACCGGCGTGGTCAGCACGACTTGGGATGGTCGCAGCTCGCAGCACCAGCCGCTCCCCAGCGGCGACTACACGTGGACTCTGACCCTCAAGGCCGCCGACGGCCAGCCGGGTGCCACGACCGCTACCGGCACGGTGACGCTGGACAGCCCGGCCGCGCGCCGGGACTACGACGGTGACGCGGTCGGTGACCTGCTGGCCGTGAACTCCGCCGGCGGTATCGATGTCCGCCCGGGAACCGGCACCGGCTCGGTGGGCGCCACCACGCTCAAATCCACGAGCTGGCCTGCCGGTTCGACCCTTGTCCCGATCGACGACCTCGACGGCAACCACGTCAACGACCTGCTTGTTCGCGACGCGTCCGGCCACCTGACCCGTTACGACGGAGCGGTCGGCAAGGCACCCGCAGCGTCCCTGCCGCACCACCTGATCGGCGCCGGCTGGAACATCTACAACTTGCTGACCTCACCGGGCGACATGAACGGCGACGGCCACCCGGACCTGGTCGCCCGGGACACCTCGGGCAACCTCTACCTCTACAAAGGTACGGCCTCCGGTGTGTTCGCCCCACGCGTGAACATCGGCCACGGCTACCAGATCTACGACACGATCTTCGGCATCCCAGACAACGACGCCCAGTACCCGGTCGTCGACCTCTTCGCCCGGGACAAGTCCGGCGTTCTGTGGCGCTACGAAGCCGCTGCCCCTGGCGGCTACATGAACGTCCGCGAACGGGTGGGCAGCGGCTGGAACGTGTACGACGCCATCGTCGGCGTCGGCGACATCAACGGTGACGGACACGACGACCTGATCGCCCGCGACCACAACGGCGACCTGTGGCGCTATCTCGGCAAGGGCAACCGACAGCTCGCCCCCCGCGTCAAGATCGGCTGGGCCTGGCAGACGTACAAGTCCCTGCTCTGACCAGCACGTTCCGGCGGGCCGCCGTCGCCCCGCCGCCGTCCGTACGACGTGATGCCCGTTCCCCCGGCTGCGCCGCCCTCAACCAGCGTCATACTGAGAGGACTTCACATGTGCTGCCGGGGGGCAGGCATTCTCTGGGGGAGGACCGAGTGCCATCACGCGCGCTCGTGCGCGGCCTGACAGCCGCGGCGACTTCGATCGTTGTCACCGTCGTGGGCGGCGGCTGTCTGCCGGGGGTCGCGCAGGCGCAGACCGTCCGTGCAGCCGGCGCGCCCGCGGCCTCTACGACGTCCGCGGCCTCTACGACGTCCACGACGTCCACGACGTCCACGACGTCCACGACCAAGTCCACCACGCCCGCCGTCTCCGCGGCCGCCGAGCCGCAGACCGTGGTGCCGGCCGCCGCGCGCTGGGTGCCGCGCCGCGAGACGCTGATCTCGGCGGGCTCCGACGGCTACCTGGCCGAGAACGAGGCCGGCACGTACCGCTGGGTGAACGAGGCGGACGGCCACGAGGGCGCGCCCGTCTCCTCCGGCGCGACCGTCAACAACCACACCGTGCACGCCCGGTCGAACGGGACGACGCCCGCGACCGTCACGCTCACCGACTATGTGACGGGCGCGTCCACCGCCATCGCGGTGCCCGCCGGGCAGCGGTGGGAGGGCCAGTACTCCGAGGACGCCGTTCTCACCGAGTCCACCGGCACCGGCCCGCTGACGCTGCACGTGCTGCGGGCGGGCGCGGACGGGCAGGTCGTCGACAGCACCGTCGAGGGCGTGCCGGACGGCGCCGCGCTGCTGGGCGGCTACGGCGACAACGGCGACCTCGGCACGGTCCTGCTCAGCGTCGGCGGCGTCCGCCACCTGTACCTGCTGGACTACCGGGCCCCGTCCCTGCGCGAGATCCTCACCGGCGTCACCTTCGCCAACGACACCGAGGTGGTGATCGGCGGCAGCCGCGTCCTCGCCTATCTGTCCGGTGCCTCGACGGTGTACTCGCAGCGGATCGACGACACGTCCGGCACGGTCGACACCGCTGCCGTGCCCGCGATGGTCCTCGGCGGCGGCCCGCACGTGATCAGCGCGGTCCCCGCCGGCGACCGGATCCTCTTCGTCCGCAGCGTCGCGACCTCGCCGCCGACCCTCGGGAACCCGCTGCTGAGCGTCCCGGCCACCGGCGGCGACCCGCAGACGGTGCTGCCGTACGCCGGCGGCTCCTATGCGATCGCCCCGGACGGCTCCGTGCTGGTGACCGGCGGGACCGGCGCCACCGACTGGGCGGTGCGGCGGATCGCCGCCGACGGATCCGTGACGCCGGTGCGGCCGCTGCCGCCCGTGCCCGCGCACCAGTACGGCCTGTCGTACAGCGGCGGCCGCCTGGTGTACGAGGACGACTCGGGCAGCGGCTCCCCGCTGATGAGCCGCACCGTGTCCACCGGCGCGGCGCCCACCGTGTCCGCCCCGTCCCTCATGCGCACCGACGGCCCCGTCGCGGTGAAGTGCGCCACCGGGATCTCCTGCGTCCGCCTCGTCGGCGAGGGAGGCGACACCGTCGACTACGCCGACCCCTCCACGGACTTCGTGGAGCAGTGGATCTCCCCGTCCAGCGCGTACCTGGCCGAGGTCGGCGGCACCGACGCGGTGGTGGCCGACGCCGCCGGGGACTACGCCATCGTCAACACGCCCTCGCACAGCACCCAGTCGATCGTGTGGTTCCAGCAGGCCTCGGCCGGGGACGTGGCGTTCACCCGCCCTCTCACCGCTTCCGCGCTGTGGGGCACGACGTTGTGGGCACCCGGCACCACCACGGGCAGCATCCGTCCCTACGCGCTGACGTCCCGCACCTACGGCACCACCGTGCAGACGAACGCGACCTGCGCGACGTTCAAGGAGCTGCAGGCGGAGGGGCGTTGGCTGTACTGGTCGTGCGGCACGACGGCCGGCGTGTACGACCTCACCACCCGGAAGAACATCGCCGTCCCGGCCGGCGCCGCGCTGCTCGGCGACGGGTTCCTGGTGCGGCACGACACGGCTGCGGGCACGCTCGTGCTCACCGACTTCCACACCGGGACCGCCGTCACCGGGGTTCTCGCCGACCTCCCGGCGTCTGCGCTCACCGACGACCGCGGGGTGACGTGGTCGGTCGACAAGTACGGCGGCGGCGTCGCGTACACCGACGCCGACCAGAACGTCCACCTCTTCCCGCTGGCCGACATCACGCGCTCCCCGCTCACGATGACCGCGGTCGACCCCTTCGGCGCGGGCGTCGGCAGCGGCGACACGTGGCACGGAAGCGTGAACTTCTCCCGCCCGGTGGGGCGTTGGACGCTGACGGTACGGAACACCGCGGGCCGCACGATCGCCACCGGCAGTGGCAGTGGCAGTGGCAGTGGCAGCGACGGCACGCGCGTCAGGCCCAGTTGGAACCTCAAGGACTCGAGTGGCCGTCCGGTCTACGACGGTGCCTACACCTGGACGCTGACCGCCACCCCGGCCGACGGCCAGGGACCCGCCGGGACCGCGACCGGCCCGGTGTACGTCTCGGGCGCGCCGGCCGCGCCCCGCGACTACACGCAGGACGGCATCGGCGACCTGCTCGCCCTCACCCCCGGCGGCCGCCTCGACATCCGTCCCGGCACCGGCACGAGCAGTGGCTCGGTGGGCGCCGCCGACGACGCCGGCACCTGGTCCACCTCCTCGACGTACGTCACGATCGGCGACGGCGGCGGCGACGGGAACAACGACCTGCTGGTCCGTACGGCCGGCGGCACCCTGGTCCGCTACCCCGGGCCGTCCGGCGGCCTGCCGCTGGGCGCCGCCCACACCATCGGCGCCGGCTGGAACATCTACAACTCCCTGGTGTCGCCCGGCGATCTCAACGGCGACGGGGTTCCCGACCTGCTGGCCCGCACCACCTCCGGGGACCTGTACTTCTACGCGGGGGACGCCGTCGGCACCTTCTCCGCGCGCGTCAAGGTCGGCTACGGCTTCCAGATCTACGCGCTGATGACCGGTGTGCAGGACCTCACCGGCGACGGTCCCGGCGACGTCCTGGCCCGCGACGCGTCCGGCTCGCTGTGGCGCTACGACGGCGACGGGCACGGCGGACTCAAGCGCCGCGTCCTCGTCGGCGGCGGCTGGAACATCTACAACGCCCTGGTCGGTGTGGGCGACGTGGACGGCGACGGCCGCCCCGACCTGCTGGCGCGTACGCCCTCGGGCGACCTGTTCCGCTACAGCGGCCTCTCCACCGGCCTGTTCGCCCCGCGGGTCAAGGTCGGCTGGGCCTGGCAGACCTACAAGACCCTCCTCTGACCCCGGCTCCGCGTCAGGTCCGGCCCGGGGCCCCGAGCCCCGGGCCGCCCCGCCCCGGTTTCCCGCCAACGCCGGACCCGATATGGTCTCGGCCGTCCTCCGGCGCCCGGCTATGCTTCGGGGTGCGGGCCGTTAGCTCAATTGGCAGAGCAGTGGACTTTTAATCCATTGGTTGTGGGTTCGAGTCCCACACGGCCTACCGGGTCGATCCCTCCGCGGGGTCGCTGACCTGCGTGTTCGTGCCCCGGTTGCCTTCACGGCGACCGGGGCACCGTCGTGCGGGGACTGCGTGCGCGTTCGCCGTGGCGGGGTGCTGCACGGCACGAGCGCCCGGGGCCCGGACCCGGTGCCGCTCACCGGGTCCGGGCGACGCTCGTTCCGCGGGCGCGGCCCGTCCCACGGGGGAGGCCCACCCGCGGGCGCCGCTCATCCCACGAGGGAGGCCCACCCGCGGGCCGGACCCCGCGGGCGACGCTCACCCCGTGGCGGGCGCGGCGGCGGCCGGCGCCGCCGGCACCGTGCTCGCGTGGCCGGCCGGCCACCGGCCGCCGCAGTCGATCCGGGTCTCCCGCGGCACCCGGCAGCCCGCGACGACCTCGGCGCGGTCGCCGACGACGGCCTCGGCGATCGAGCACTCCGCTCCGATGACCGCGCCCTCGCCGACGACCGAGCGGTGCAGCAGCGTGCCCGCCCCGACCCGCGCCCCGCGCAGGACCACGCTTCCCTCCACGACGGCGCCGGCCTCGACGACGGCGCCCTCACACACCACCGTGCCGCCGCCGAGCAGCACGCCGGGCGCGACGACGGCCCCGGGCAGCACGAGCGACTCGCCGGCGGGCCCGGGCAGCGCGGGGGAGTCGACGCGGCCGCGGACCAGGTCGGCCGAGCCGGTCACGAACGCCGCCGGGGTGCCCAGGTCCAGCCAGTAGCTGTCGTCGCAGACGCCGCGCAGCACCGCGCCGGAGGCGAGCAGGCCGGGGAAGGTCTCGCGTTCCACCGAGACCGGCCGTCCCTCGGGTATCGCGTCGACGACCCGGCGGCTGAAGACGTAGCAGCCCGCGTTGATCTGGTCGGTGACGATCTGTTCGGGCGTCTCGGGCTTCTCCAGGAAGCCGAGCACCCGTCCGGTGGGGTCGGTGGGGACCAGGCCGAAGGCGCGCGGGTCCGGAACCCGGGTCAGGTGGAGGGTGACGTCGGCGCCGGAGGCGCGGTGCCCGTCGCGCAGGGCGGCGATGTCCAGGCCGGCGAGGATGTCGCCGTTGAAGACCAGCACCGGGTCGTCGGGGCCGCAGGTCAGGTGCCGGGCGGCGTTGCGGATCGCCCCGCCGGTGCCGAGCGGCTCGTCCTCGGTGACGTGGACGAGTTCCAGGCCGAGCCCGCTGCCGTCGCCGTACCGGTCCTCGAAGAGGCCGGCGAGGTAGGAGGTGGCGAGCACCACCCGGGTGACGCCGGCCGCGGCGGCGCGGGCCAGCTGGTGGGTGAGGAAGGGCACGCCGGCCACCGGCAGCAGCGGCTTGGGGGTGTGGGTGGTCAGCGGGTGGAGTCTGGTCCCCTTCCCGCCGACGAGGATGATCGCCTCGCTCGCCGCGGTCTCCGGCACGCGGGCAGGTCTGATCTGGGACAGGTGGTTCACGGTGTTCTCCGGGGATGCGGCAGGAGGGCGACGGGGTCGGTCTCAGCCCAGCTCGGTGGCGCTGAACTCCTTCAGCCAGGCCCGGAAGCCCGGCCCGATGTCGGCGCGTTCGCAGGCCAGCCGGACGGTGGCGCGCAGGTACGCGTCGC
Organism: Actinacidiphila acidipaludis; assembly: GCF_019890725.1. Classification (GTDB taxonomy): domain Bacteria; phylum Actinomycetota; class Actinomycetes; order Streptomycetales; family Streptomycetaceae; genus Actinacidiphila; species Actinacidiphila acidipaludis. The sequence goes on along the minus strand of NZ_JAINZZ010000023.1, from coordinate 90,157 downwards.
GGTCGCCGGTGTCGTAGCGCCGCCCGGTGAAGATGACGCCGTGCACGGGGCCGCCGTCGTTGCGCCGCTGCGCGAGCTCGCGCAGCGCGTCGGTGAGCTGGATCTCGCCGCCGTGGTCGGCCCGGGTCTTGGCGAGCGCCGGGAAGATCTCGGGGCTGAGCACGTACCGGCCGATGACCGCGTAGCGGGAGGGCGCCCGGCCCGGAGCCGGCTTCTCGACCAGGTCGGTGACCTGGACCACGTCGCCGTCGCCGTCGGTGGGGACGACCTCGGCGCACCCGTAGAGGTGCATCCGGTCGGGGTCGACCTCCATGAGGGCGACGACACTGCCGCCGTAACGATTCTGCACCGCGGCCATCCGCGGCAGCAGCGGGTCGCGCGGGTCGATGAGGTCGTCCCCGAGCAGGACGGCGAACGTCTGGTCGCCGACGTGCGGTTCGGCGCACAGCACCGCGTGGCCGAGGCCCCTGGGGTCGCCCTGGCGCACGTAGTGCACGGTGGCCAGCCGGCTGGACTCACGCACGGTGTCCAGACGGGCGGTGTCGCCGCGCCGGCTGAGGAACTCCTCCAACTCGTAGTTGCGGTCGAAGTGATCCTCGAGTGCTCTCTTGTTGCGCCCGGTGACCATGAGGACATCGGTGAGACCGGCGGTCACGGCCTCCTCGACCACGTATTGGATGGCCGGTTTGTCCACGACCGGAAGCATTTCCTTGGGCATCGCCTTGGATGCAGGCAGAAACCGGGTTCCGAGACCCGCTGCCGGGATGACCGCCTTGGTGATGTGTTGACCGTGCGGTGCTTTTGCGCGTGAAGACATGCTCGACTGGCCGCCGCGCTTGCCGGCGGCGGCTCTCCCCTCCCTGCCGTCATGATACGCACACATCATATGCACAACTCACGGGCTGTATGTCCTGTATGCGAGGTATCCGCCTGTTGACAGTCCTTTCGCATCTCCCGAGAAATGAGCTGGGGACCTCCGATGAGCGGATATGTGCAAGGAAACGTATAAAATAGGGCAAAAAGGCACGCCGAGCATCAGCTATACTGACGCGGCTCAGCAGTGTTTTTATCGCAGGAATGTACTCCGGTGGGGGGGTGCCGGGCCTGTTCAGGCCCGGATTATTTGTCATGGGTGCAGTGCAATCCGCCCGTGTTGACGGACGTGGAGACAGGGCGCCGAGCCGCCGAAAGCGGAATTCCGTCCTCACCTTTGCGGGTGGCGCGAAAGGTGACTTTCCGCAGGGGCTGCTTCCGCAGCCGCCCGCGGACAGTGAAAAGTACATTTATGCCCACCGCCGGCTGTGGATCCTGACGGTCTGCTCGCTGCTCAGCTTCCTGTGCCTGGCCGCCAGTCAGTTCTTGTTCACGACGTCCAGCCCCTGGTTCTGGCTGCTGCTGCCGTTGCTGGCACCGCTCCTGGCGGACTACCTGATCTCGCTGTACCTGGACGGGTTCAGCAAGGACTTCGACATGAAGGCGCACCGCCGCATGGTGCGGCGCTGGCAGCCGGCGTCGTACCCGAGCGTCGACGTCTTCCTGCCGGTGTGCGGCGAGCCGCTGGAGGTGCTCCACAACACCTGGACGTACGTGCAGCGGATGGCCTCGACCTACCGGGGCACCGTCCGCGCCTACGTCCTCGACGACGCGGCCGAGCCCGAGGTCGCCGCCATGGCCCGGCACTTCGGGTTCGAGTACGTGGTCCGCCCCAACCGCGGCTGGTTCAAGAAGGCCGGCAACCTCAACCACGCCTTCGGCATCACCGGCGGCGACCACATCCTGATCCTCGACGCCGACTTCGCCCCGCGCGCCGACCTGCTCGACGAGCTGCTGCCGCACATGGACGAGGACGAGCGGACCGCGATCGTGCAGTCCCCGCAGTTCTTCCGCAGCGTCGACCGGCAGAACTGGATCGAGCGCGGCGCCGGCGCGGTGCAGGAGCTCTTCTACCGCTCGGTGCAGACCTCGCGGGAGGACAAGGACGGCTCCATCTGTGTCGGCTCCTGCGCGCTCTACCGGCGGGAGGCCCTGGAGCAGATCGGCGGCGTCTCCCTCATCGAGCACTCCGAGGACATGTACACCGGCTTCGACCTGCGCGGTCTGGGCTGGAAACTGCGGTACGTGCCCGTCGCGCTGGCCGCCGGGGTGTGCCCCGACACCGTCGGCGCCTTCCACAACCAGCAGTACCGCTGGTGCATGGGCTCCCTGTCGCTGCTGACCGGCAAGCGGTTCTGGAACACCCCTATGCGCCTCACCACCCGGCTCTGCTACGTCTCCGGGTTCCTGTACTACCTGCAGACCGCGCTGGCGACCTTCGTCACGCCGCTGATCCCGCTGGGCCTGCTGATCCTCAAGCCCGGACTGCTGCGCGCCGAGGCGAGCGTCCTGGTGCTGCCGAGCGTCGCCTACGTCGCACTGGTGCTGCCCCTGTGGCACCGGGCGCCGTACCGGCTCGAGGCGTGGGCGGCCCGCATGATGTACGGCTGGTCGCACGTCTTCGCGGTCTGGGACGTGCTCCGCGGGCGGGAGATGGGCTGGAAGCCCACCGGTTCCGACGGCGCCAAGAAGAACGGCATGCGCCGGTACTGGGTCGGCATGATCGCCTGGACCGGCGGCACCGCCGTGCTGTGGGTCGTGCTCGCCGCCTGGCGGATGTTCACCATGTACCCCCCGGACTTCGCCCTGATGCTCTCCGCCGGACTCTTCTACGCGATGATCGCCGGCCGTGTTCTCGTTCAGCCCCGTTCCCAGAAGGCGACCGCGTGACTTCCCGCATACGTTCCCTGGCCGCCGCGGCTGCGGTCGGCCTGCTGCTGACGGTGACCGCCGGCTGCAGCACCTTCTCCTCGTCCGGCCGGGAGAAGTACCAGCACGCCGAGGGCGGGCAGCCGTCCGTCTCCGGCACGCCCACGGACGGGGCCAAGGCCTCGGCCAAGCCGGTCCTGCCGTACGACATCCGGCCGCTGCTCAAGCCGGAGAAGAAGTACTTCGGGGTGTCGCTGCCGGGCTTCCCGGCCTCGATGCAGCCCTTGCAGAAGTACGCGAGCCTGGTCGGCAAGAAGCCCGACCTGGTGGAGTCCTACGCCGCGTGGGGCGACCAGTTCGAGTCCCAGCAGGTGCAGGACACCTGGGACTACGGGGCACTGTCCTTCATCGCGTGGGAGCCGATGAAGGAGTCGCTCGCGGACATCGCCGCGGGCAAGGACGACGCGTACATCCACCAGTACGCCCAGTCCGTCAAGGAGCTCAACCTGCCGGTCGCGATCAGCTTCGCCCACGAGATGAACGGCTTCTGGTACCCGTGGGGGACGAAGAAGGCGACCCCGCAGCAGTTCGTCAGCGCGTGGAAGCACGTGCACGACGTCTTCGCCGACGAGGGCGCCACCCAGGTCATCTGGGTGTGGAGCCCCAACGTGATCGCGCCCATGAAGTCGGTGCGCCTCAAACCGTTCTGGCCCGGTGACGGCTACGTCGACTGGGTCGGTGTCATCGGCTACTACGCCCTGAACGGACCGCACACCTACAAGACGCTGTACGACCCGACGATGGACGAGGTGCGTGGCTTCACCAAGAAGCCGTTCGTCATCGCCGAGACGGCCTCCGAGGGCGGACAGCGCAAGCCGGCGGACATCGACGACCTCTTCCGCGGCACCGCGAAGCGCTCCGACGTGGTCGGCTTCGTCTGGTTCGACTACAACAAGGAGACCGACTGGCGGGTGGACAGCAGTTCCACGGCCGCCGCCGAGTTCCGCCGCCAGGCGGCCGGCAAGCCCTACGGGGTCGACGTGAGGAAGCCGTGAGCGACTGGAGGCCCCCGAGACCCGGGGCACACGAGCAGCGCGGCAGGTCCCAGCCGTCCTGGGCGGTCAACGCGCCGGACGACCGTCCGGCGCCCGAACCCGAGCCCGAACCGGGTTACCAGGCCCCGCAGTACGCCTACGAGGAAGCGCCGCCGGCCTACAGCTACGCGGAGACGTTTACCCCGCCGAGCCCGTCGTACACCGATGATCCGTACGGCGAAAGCACGCCCGGCCCGGGCCCGTCCGCGGGTCAGGAGTACCCGCGGGCTCCCTACTACGACCAGGCCGTGAACGGGGCGTACGGCACGCACGAGCAGGCCGCGCCGGTGGACACCTACGCCCTGGACGAGCCGGACGCCGGGTACGCGGCTTATGAGGCGGAGAGCGTGCCGCCCGGCTACGTCCTGCCGGACGTGCCCGAGTCGGCGTGGTCGTTCGACGCGCGGCGCAGCGTCCGGCTGGGCCGCATCCTGCTGGCCTGCGTGCTGCTGGTCCAGGCCGTGCTGTCGCTGCGGCTGCGGGGGACGGCGTTCGAGGACGAGGCGTTGTACATCGCCTCCGGCCACTACGAGCTCGCCAACCTCCTGCACGGCACCCCGCTCCCGGTGGACTTCAACGGGTACTTCTCCGGCTACCCCAAGCTTTATCCGGTGCTCGCCGCCGTAGTGGACACCCACTTCGGCCTCACCGGCGTGCGGGTCGTCAGCCTCGCGTTCATGCTCGGCACCACCGGGCTGTTGTACGCGACGACGCAGCGGATGTTCAATGTGCGCGCCGCGCTGGGGGCGGCGGCGCTCTTCTCGGTCGTACAGTCCACTGTCTTCCTCGGCTACTTCGCCACCTTCGACGCCCCCGCGCTGTTCCTGCTCTCGCTCTCCGCGTGGGTCGTCGTGCGTACCGGCCGGACGCACACCCTGGCTGTCCTGCTCGCCGCGCCTCCGGCCGTGCTCGCGTTCGGCACCAAGTACGCGTCCGGCCTGTTCCTGCCCACCCTCGTCCTGCTCGCGGTGATCACCGCCTACCGCCACCGGGGATGGCGGGCACTGGCCCGCGGTGTGGTCCTGGGAATCGGGTGCGCGGTCCTGCTCGGTGCCGGAAGTCTGGTGACCGGCCACATCGGCGGCATCAGTCAGACCACCACCAACCGGGCGCACGGCACGGACACCGCGATGCAGATGCTGCGGGACTGCGCCAATTGGGGTGGCCTACTCGCCCTGGCCGCGGTGGGCGGTTCGATCGCCTACGGGATGCGGGCGCGCATGGGCGAGATGCCGTGGGTGGGAAGCGCCACCCCCGGGCCGCTGCGCCGCATCTCGCTGGGCGTCGTGCTCACCGGTTCCACGCTGCTGGCACCGCTGTACCAGATTCACCTCGGCACGGAGACCTCGCTGTTCAAGCACGTCGGCTTCGGGTTGCTGTTCGCGGCGCCGATGGCAGGGCTCGGTCTTGCGCGCCTGGTCGGACCGCACTTCAGGAACCCGCAGCTGGGGATCATGCTCTACGTCGGCACGCTCACGTTCGGCATGGTGCAGGCCCACGACGAGTACAGCTTCCCCGACTCCACGAACATGGTCGCCTACATGCGGACGGTGGTGAACGACAAGGGCACCTATCTCGCGGAGGAGAGCGAGGTACCCGCGTACTACCTCCAGGACGTCACCACGTGGAACCAGTGGCAGAACACGTTCAACCTGGACTACGACGCCAAGGACGGCAAGCACTACTCCGGCCCTGCCGCCTTCCACGCCGCCGTCATGGACGGGCGCTACAACGCGATCGTGCTGCGCGGCGGTGTGACACCCGACAACGACCAGGCCGTCATGGACGCCCTGAAGGGCAATCCGCACTATCGCCTGGTGGCCGTGCTGCCCTTCACCACGACCATCGGTTCGGGCGACTACCGAATCTGGGTGAAGCAATGACCGTCGACACATCCGCGCTGAACGGCCTTGCCGACAACGATGCCGGGCGGCTCGGCGACCAGGAGACCGCGGACGGCGGCGGGACCGCCGTCCGAAGGTGGAGTCCGTTCGCGACCGCGGCCCTGTTCCTCCTGCCGACCGCCGCCGCCCTCGTCTCGATCCTGAAGGACCTCGGCGGCCGGCAGTTGTGGCGCGACGAGCACGCCACCTGGTGGGCGGCCGGGCTGTCCTTCGGGGACCTGGGCCACCTGATCCGCAGCATCGACGCGGTGTTCACCCCGTACTACATCCTGATGCACTTCTGGGTGGACGCGGCCGGCGACTCCGCGAGCGCGCTGCGGCTGCCGTCGGCGATCGCGATGGGCGCCGCGGCGGGACTGCTGGCCCTGCTGGCCCGGCGGATGTTCACCACCCAGGTGGGCGTCGCGGCCGGACTCGCCTTCGCCGTGGTGCCCACGGTGACCCGCTACGGGCAGGAGGCGAGGCCGTACGCGTTCGCCGTGGCGGCGGTCCTGCTCTCCACGCTGCTGCTGGTCCGGGCGCTGGAACAGCCGACGTTCAAGGGGTGGATCGGCTACACGCTGTCGGTGCCGCTGATCGGCTGGAGCCACCTGGCGTCCATGGCGGTGCTGCTGCCGCACGTGGTCATCGTCGTCATCGCGCGCCGCCGCGGCGACCACATCGCCGCCTGGGCGTACGCCGCCGCGGGCACGATGGGGCTGTGCTTCGTGCTGCCGATGGCGGCGGCCGGGTCCACGCAGAAGGGCCAGATCTCCTGGAACAACCCGGGCACCAAGGACCTGGTGAACCTCCCCCAGCACCTGTTCGGAAGCTGGGCGGTCGGCGCCCCGGTGATGGCGCTGGGCCTGGTGGGCCTGTGCTTCGCCGGACGGTACGCGCTCCCGCTCGCGCTGTGGGTGCTGGTGCCGCCGCTCGCCACCTATGCGACGGCGGCGCAGCTCCACCTGTTCCTGCCGCGCTATCTGCTCTTCACCGTGCCGGCCTGGGTGCTGCTGGCGGCCGTCGCGGTGTGCCGGCTGGCCGGGCCCGTCACCGGGCGGTTCGCCGGACAGGCCCCGACGTTCCGGATCGCCGTCGGCTGGGTGCTCGCGGCGGCCTCGGTCGCCGCCCTGGCCTGGTCGGCGCTGCCGGGCATCCGTGAGGCCCGCGGGCCGATCCTCGGCGAGCCGGACTTCCGCGGCGTGGCCCGCATCGTCGAGGACGGGCAGCAGCCGCACGACGGCATCGCGTTCGGCGGGGTGATGACCGAGCGGCGCGGGATGGCCTACGAGCTGCGCGACGACAGCGGCCGCCCGCACGACGTGCTGATGGCCCGCACCCCGCAGCAGGCCGGCATGTACGACGCGGTCGAGTGCACGCACCCGGACGCCTGCCTGGCCAAGACCGACCGGCTGTGGCTGGTGACCACCTCACCGCCCGGTCTGCAGTACGTGAACATGCCCAAGGCGACGGCCGACGTGCTCCGCAAGGAGTTCCGCGTCATCCGCACCACGAAGCTGACGGACATCCAGGTCCTGCTCCTCAAGCGGGTCGTGACGGCCGCCACCGGAAGCTCCGGTGACTCCGCCGCCGACCGCAAGGTGCACACCTGACCGCAGCGGGACCCTCGCCGCGTCCCGCTCCACCTGACCCACGACCCTGCCCACCGGCTGAACCCGCCGTTCGTCACGAACCGGCTCACGAGGGCGCAGGAGACCCTGAGGAGAGACCATGCACGTTCCCACTCCGGCCGTTCGGCGCCCGCTCGTGGAGCTGCCGCCGACCTGGGCCCAGAGACCGCTGACCATCGTCATGCCGACCTACAACGAGGCCGCCAACCTCCCGCGCATGACCGAGATCGTGATGAGCCTGCCGCTGCCGGGCCTGCACCTGAAGATCGTGGACGACTCCAGCCCGGACGGCACCGGCCGGCTCGCCGAGGAACTGGCGGAGAAGTACCTCTGGGACGGCCGCCGCCGGATGAGCGTCCTGCACCGCACCGAGAAGGACGGTCTCGGCCGCGCCTACGCGGCCGGGATGCAGGCGGCCCTCGACGACGGCGCCGAGTTCGTCGTCCAGATGGACGCCGACGGCAGCCACCCGGCGTCCGCCGTCCCGCAGATGCTGGGCACCGCCCTGTCGACGGGCGCGGGCTTCGTGGTCGGCAGCCGCTACGTGGACGGCGGCTCGCTGGACACGGAGTGGGGCAAGCACCGGCAGCTGCTGTCGCGGTTCGCCAACCGCTACGCCCGCGCGGTGCTGGACACCCGGATCCGGGACATCACGGCCGGCTTCAACCTGTGGCCGGCGCAGACGCTGCGCGACATCGGCCTCGACTCGCTGACCAGCGCCGGCTACAGCTTCCAGGTGGAGCTGAAGTTCCTGGCCGTGCGCCGGGGTCACAGCGCGGTCGAGATCCCCATCCACTTCGAGGAGCGCACCGAGGGCGTCTCCAAGATGAGCATGTCGACGCAGGTCGAGTCCGCCGTGATGCCGGTGCGCCTTCGTCTGCGCAACCGCCGCTCGTGAGCGGCCGGCACGCACTCCCGTCGCGGCTGGGCCACTTCTACCGGGAGATCGCGAAGTTCGGCGTGGTCGGTCTGGCGGGCGTCGTGGTCAACCTGCTGGCCTTCAACGCGATCCAGCGTTACTGGGGCCTGCAGACCGTCCGGGCCAGCGTGCTGGCCACGTTCATCTCCATCGTCTGCAACTACGTGGGCTTCCGGTTCTTCACCTACCGGGACCGGGACGGCGGCAGCCGCGCCCGGGAGCTCGCGCTGTTCTTCGGCTTCAGCCTCGTCGGTCTGGTCATCGAGAACTCCGTTCTCTACGCCGCGACCTACGGGCTCGGCTGGGACGGCCGGTTGCAGAGCAACGTCTTCAAGTTCGTCGGCGTCGGCGTGGCCACCGCGTTCCGCTTCTGGTCCTACCGGACCTGGGTGTTCAAGGTGCTCGACGAGGTCCCGGACGAGGAAGCGGCGACGGAACCCGGCCCGCGGCCCGCGTGGGCCCCTGGGGCGGACGACGGCGGGGGGACCGCGAGCTGGTTCCAGCCGGCCGCTCCGCCCGACGAGTTCACGGTCGCCGACCAGCACGGATGACAGAATCCCGGCGCGTGTCCGCACCCGGTCGCCGCCGGTTCCGCGTGACCGGACCGACTCCCGCCGAACGGTGCGGGGGCGAGTGTCCGGATGATATGAACATTCCCGCAGACTTGGGGACTTGTCCCACCGCCGCAGGCCGATCTGCCGCGGCGGACTTCCGGAGGGGGGCCGGCGTTGGCCGGACAATCCATGCTGTCGAGCCATGACCGCCGCAGACGGCGTCATGGCCGGCAGAACCGCACACCCCGCGCCTCGCGCGTGTGGCGCAGCATGCGTGCCGCGGCCGCGACCGTCGTCGGCACCGCGGTGATCGGGGCCACGCTCAGCGTGGTGGGGGGATCGGCCGCGCAGGCCGACCAGATCACCCAGGGCGTCGACAACCTGCGCACCAACTGGGACGCCGGCGAGTCCGGGCTCTCGCCCGCCGTCGTGCAGTCCTCCGCCTTCGGGCAGCTCTTCGCCACCCAGCTGGACGGGCAGATCTACGCCCAGCCGCTCACGGTGGGCGACGAGGTCATCGCCGTCACCGAGAACAACACCGCGTACGGCCTCGACCGCAGGACCGGTCACATCGACTGGCAGCGGAACTTCGGGCCGGCGTTCCCCGCCGCCGCGATCGGCTGCGGGGACCTGACGCCCTCGATCGGCGCGTCCGCGACGCCCGTGTACGACCCGGCGACGAACGCCGTGTACTTCACCACCAAGGTCGACGACGGCACCGCCACGCACCGCCACCCCACGTGGCTGATGCACGCCGTGGACCCGTCCACCGGAACCGAACGCGACGGCTGGCCGGTCACCATCAGCGGCAAGCCCGGCAACGCCGCGAACATCACCTTCGACCCCTACTACGAGCAGCAGCGCCCCGGCCTGCTGCTGATGGACGGCGTCGTCTACGCGGGCTTCGGCGCGCACTGCGACGTGGTCCCGTACCGGGGCTACGTGGTCGGCGTCGGTGTCGCCGAGCACAAGGTCACCTCGATGTGGGCCTCCGAGACCGGTGACTCCGTCGCCGGCGCGGGCATCTGGCAGTCCGGCGGCGGTCTCGTCTCCGACGGACCGGGCCGGATCTTCTTCAGCACCGGCAACGGCATCAGCCCGGCCCCGGGCCCCGGCACCACCGTCCAGGGCAGCCTGGCCGAGTCCGTCGTGCGGCTGCAGGTCAACGCCGACAAGAGCCTGAGCACCGCCGACTTCTTCAGCCCCAGCAACGCGGCGAGCCTGGACCTCCAGGACCAGGACATCTCCTCGGGCGCGCCGATGGCCCTGCCCGACGGCTTCGGCACCGCCGCGCACCCGCACCTGATGGTCCAGCAGGGCAAGGACGGCCGGGTGTTCCTGCTCGACCGCGACAACCTCGGCGGCATGAGCCAGGCGCCCGGCGGCGGCAACGCGGTCGTGAGCACGAGCGGTCCCTACCAGGGGCTGTGGGGCCACCCCGCGTTCTGGGGCGGCGACGGCGGCTACGTCTACCTGGTCGGCAACAACGGCCCGCTGCGGGCGCTGGCGTACGGCGTCAACAACGGCAACCCGGCGCTCACCTTCACCGGACGCAGCCAGGACTCCTTCGGCTACACCAGCGGCTCGCCCCTGGTCACCTCCAACGGCACCGACGACTCCACCGGCCTGATCTGGGTGGTCTCCGCGAACGACGCCTCGGGCGGGGGCGGCACGCTGCGCGCGTACAGCCCCGTCCCCGACGGCGACGGGCTGCTGCAACTGCTGTGGTCGGCGCCGGTCGGCACCGCCACCAAGTTCAGCACGCCCACGGCCGACAAGGGCGTGGTGTACGTCGGGACCCGGGACGGCGTCCTCTACGGCTTCGGCAGCCCGGCCACCACCGCGCTGACCGCCGCCCCGGTCGACTTCGGCCAGGTCGGGGTCGGCGCCAGCGGCACCGGCACGATGACCCTGACCGCCACCAAGGACCTGGGCATCACCGGGCTCACCGCCTCGGGCGCGTTCGCGGTCACCGCGCACTCGCTGCCGTCGGCCGGGCAGCCCACCCTGCTGGCGTCCGGGGCCACCCTGGACGTGCCGCTGAGCTTCACGCCCAAGACCACGGGCGGCATCAGCGGGATGCTCACCGCCAACCTGTCGGACGGCGAGAAGCTCGTCTTCGCCCTCCACGGCGTCGGCACCCGGCCCGGACTCGGGGCGGCGCCCGGTTCGCTGGACTTCGGCGAGGTGCCCACCGGTTCCGTCTCGACGCTGAACCTGCAGATCACCAACACCGGCACCGACGCGGAGACCGTCGACTCGGTGACCGCACCGGCCGGGGCGTTCTCCGCCACCGGACTGCCGGCCGCCGGCACGGTCGTGCCCGCCGGCGGATCCTTCGTCGCCACGGTCGCCTACGCGCCCGTCGCCGGCTCCAAGTCGGACAGCGACGCCCTGGTCGTCAACAGCAGCAGCGCCGGCCAGTCGCACGCCCTGAAGGTGCCGGTCGGGGGCTCGGCGGTCACCGGCCAGGGGCACCTGGAGTTCTCGCCGAGTTCCCTGGACTTCGGCAAGGTGCCGATCGGCAGCTCCAAGACGCTGACGTTCACGATCAACAACACCGGCAACCTGCCGGTGACCGTGACCAAGGCCAAGGCGCCCGCGGGTGACTTCGGCAGCGCGGTGCAGCTGTCCGAGGGCCTGGTCATCGGCCCCGAGCAGAGCACCGTGCAGAGCGTCACCTTCACCCCGCGGTCCACCACCGCGCAGAGCGGCGCCTTCTATGAGGTCACCGGAGACGCCGGGCAGGGCGCGCAGTTCGTCCCCGTCTCGGGCACCGGCACGGGCACCCCGGCGACCACCACGGTCGCCGACGGCTCCTGGCACGCCAACGGCACCGCCGCGGTCAGCGACGACGGCAGCGTCCAGCTGACGCCGGCCAGCCCCGGCGACCAGGCGGGCTCGGTGGTCTACACCAAGCCGCTGCCCACCGACGGTCTGCGCGCGACCTTCACCGCGAAGTTCGGTCCTGGCACCGGCGGTTACGGCATCGCCTATGCGCTGCTCGACCCGGCCCAGAACACCGGTTCCGCACTGGGCGGTTCGGGCACCGGACTCGGCATCGCCGGTCAGCAGGGCGTGGTCGTCGCGCTCGGCACCGGCTGGAGCGCCGCCACGGGCATGCAGAACTACGTGGCCGTGGGCACCAGCACCGCCGGTTCCCCGAACATCACCTACACGTCCAAGGCCTCCCTGGCCACCGCCCTGCGCCAGGGCACCCACCAGGTGGACATCGAGAGCACCGGCGGACACCTGTACGTCCGGATCGACGGCACGCAGGTGATGGACAGCACGCAGGCCCTGCCGCCGACCGCGCTCCTCGCCCTGTCCGCCGGGACGGGCGTCAACTCCGACGCGCACAAGGTCAGCGGGGTGGTCGTCAGCGACGTGCCGCCCACCACTCCGCCGACCGCCGCCGCCCCGCCGTTCCTCGCGCGGGACACCACCGGCACGCTGTGGCAGTACCGGACCACCGGGAACGCCGCGGCGCCCTTCCAGGCGCGGCAGAAGGTCGGCGGCGGCTGGCAGATCTACAACGCGCTGATCTCGCTGTCCACCCGGACGGCCACCGCCCACGCCGACCTCGTCGCCCGGGACACCTCCGGCGTCCTCTGGTACTACGCCGGGACCGGCAACACCACCACCCCGCTGGCCCCCCGGGTCCGTGTGGGCGCGGGCTGGGGCGTCTACGGCACGATGACCGGCGTCGGTGACGTGACGGGTGACGGCAGGGCCGATCTGGTGGCGCGTGACGCCGGCGGTGTGCTGTGGCTGTACCGCGGTACGGGCAGCGCGTCGGCTCCGTTCGCGGCGCGGACGCGGGTCGGTGCGGGCTGGGGCGTCTACGGCACGATGACCGGCGTCGGTGACGTGACGGGTGACGGCAAGGCCGATCTGGTGGCGCGTGACGCCGGCGGTGTGCTGTGGCTGTACCGCGGTACGGGCAGCGCGTCGGCTCCGTTCGCGGCGCGGACGCGGGTCGGCGCGGGCTGGAACATCTACGGCATGCTGACGGCGGTCGGGGACGTGACCGGTGACGGCAAGGCCGATCTGGTGGCGCGTGACGCCGGCGGTGTGCTGTGGCTGTACCGCGGTACGGGCAGCGCGTCGGCTCCGTTCGCGGCCCGTTCGCGGATCGGTTCCGGCTGGAACACGTACAACACCCTCGTCTGAGCCGGCCGGTCCACCGTCCGCGGAAAGACGGCAGGAAGCCCTACCCCCGGCGGGGGTAGGGCTTCCTCGCGTTCCGGGGCGACGCCGCCCCGGAACGTCAGAACAGCTTGGTGTAGATGTTCCAGCCGCCGCCGACGAGATGCGGGTCGGCCGGGATCTGCGGGGTGCCCGCCTGGTCCGAGAGCAGCCACAGCCGGCCCGACGCGTCACGGGCCGCCAGCGCGTCGGGGTCGGTGCCGCTCACGGCCAGCGGTGCGAACGCGGTGTAGCCGCTCCACCCGGACCCGCCCGCGTCGACCGGGGCCTGGAAGACCGGGCCCTCCCAGACCGACGACCGCGTGTAGGAGCGCAGGTGCCCGTCCGTGGTGCGCGCCACGATGCCGTTGCCGTACGTGGACAGGGCGTTGTAGACGTTCCAGCCCGCCCCGACGCGGACCCGGGGCTCGAACCCCCGGTCGCCCGACTGCGAGCGCTGGTAGTACCAGAGCACCCCCTGCTTGTCGCGGGCGACCAGTCCGTCCCCCTGCCCGGGGAAGGCGACCCGGGTTCCGGTGCCCACGACGGACGTGTAGATGTCCCAGCCGGCGCCGATCCGCACCCGCGGCCTGAACGGCTCCGCGCTGTTCCAGGACGCCTGGTAGTACCAGAGGACGCCGTTCCTGTCGCGGGCCACCACGTCGCCCGAGCCGTCGGCGGTGGTGCTGCCGAGCGGGGTGATCGCGTCGTAGGCGTCCCACCCGCGGCCGATCTTCACGCGCGGCCGCAGCGGCACCGACGAGTTGCCGGTGCTCTCGTACCGCCACAGGACGCCCGCGGTGTCCACGGCGTACAGCTGTCCGCGGCGGTCGGCGGGGGGCAGGCCGCCCGAGTACCCGAACTCCGAGACGCCGTCGCCGATCACGGTGCCGTCCGCGCCCGACAGCTCCATCCAGCCGCCCACCAGCCGGTCGGCGGGCAGCGTGCCGGCGTCCGCCGCGATCCGCACGCGGTACAGGAGGGACGCGGCGGCGTCGGTGGTGGGCAGTTGCAGCCGCAGGAAGCCGTTCAGGTCGGCGCGGTCCGACGGTCCGCCCTGCCACGCGCAGGGCTGGTACGGGCCGTCACCGACCGCGCAGGTGGAGTGCAGGTGGGCGGCCACGGCCGCGGTGCCGGTGCCGCTCGGGAACTGGTTCGGCGCGAAGGCCAGGACCGCGGAGACCGGACCCTGCACGCTGGACGGCAGTTGGACCTGGTAGGAGTCGGCGGCCGGGTCGGCGCCGCCGTACAGCGTCGGCACCGCGCCCTGCCAGATGAACACCCCGGGTGTCGCGTGCGGCGTCGCGGCCCCGGCGGGGAGCGCGGCCGCCAGTGGCAGGGCGAGGGCCGCGGCAGCGGAGGCGGCGAGCAGCCGCATCCGGGACGCCGCGCGCGGGCGGCGCGTGGTGCCGCGCCCGGCACGGACGCTCGTGCGTGCGCTTGCCGGGGCGGTCGTGGCTTCGTTCGGGCGTGGTGTCATACGTGCGGTCATGGCTGTGGAAGTCCCCCCTGACGTGGTGGCGGTGGTGGGCGCCGTCGCGGTGGCGCCGGTCCCGGGCCGGGCGCGCATCAGAACAACCTGCTGTAGATGTTCCAGCCGCCGCCGACCAGGGTGCGGTTCGAGCCGACGGGGTTCAGGGACCACAGCTTCCCGGCCGCGTCCCGGCCCAGCAGGAGCTGGCCGTCGGCGCCCGCGCCGCTCAGGGCCGTGTAGATGTTCCAGCCCTCGTTCACCTGCTCGCGCGCCGCGAACGGCTCGCTGCCGGTGTCGGTGTGGTGGCGGTTGTACCGCCACACGACCCCGGAGGGTTCGCGGGCGATCACACCGTCCTGGCTGGTGGTGATCGAGCTGTACGCGTTCCAGCCCGAACCGACCCGGACGCGCGGCGCGAACGGCGCCGCCGGGTCGCCGGTGGCGCGGTAGAGCCACAGCACGCCGCCGCTGTCGCGGGCCACCAGGTCGCCCGACCGCTGGTCGGCCAGCTCGTCCAGCGTGCCGCCGCCGGTGCCGGCGATCGCGGTGTAGATGTTCCAGCCGGCGCCGACCCGCACCCGCGGCTGGAACGGCTGCGCGGGGTTGCCGGACTGCCGGTAGTACCAGAGCACGCCCGCGCTGTCGCGGGCCACGACGTCGCCGCTGCCGGCGGCCGTGGTGCCGATCAGCGGCGTGATCGCGGTGTAGACGCCCCAGCCGGCGCCGACCCTGGCCCGCGGCTGGAACGGCGCCGCGCTGCCGGGAGCGGTCCCGTCGTACCGCCACATCACGCCCGAGCCGTCCACGGCGTACAGCGCCGGCCGGTAGTAGGGCGAGTCGGCGGCCGTCCGGAACTGGATCGCGGCCCCGCCGTCGGCGAGCGCGCCGCCGTCGGCGTCGCTGACCAGCAGGAAGCCGGTGAGCCGCTCGCCGGCCACCCCGTAGGGGTCGGAGGCGATGCGGATCCGGTAGGTGATCGTGGGCGCCGCCTCCACGGTGGGCAGGATCAGGCGCAGGTACTCGTCGTAGGGCCCGACCGGCTCCTCGCCGGGCGATCCGCCGCGCCAGTCGCACGGCACGAACGGGCCGTCGTTGACCGAGCAGGTGCTGGCGAGTCCGGCCGCGATGCGCCAGGTGTAGCCCCCGGCGGGCGGCATCTGGTCCTCGCCGAACGCCATGATCGCGGAGACCGGGCCGTGCGCGCCCGCCGGGAGCGTGGCGGTGAACGTGGTCGTCACCGGCCTCGTGCCGCCGATCACGAGCGGGACGGCGTCCTGCGTGACGCTGCCGCCCGGGACGTTCGGGCGGACCAGCGACGGGGAACCGGCCGCCGTGTGGCCGGCCGTGGCGCCGGCGCTCGCGGCCGTGACCGGCGCCGGGGGTGCCGACGGGGTGTCCGCGACGGCGGGCAGCGCGGCGGTCACCGACAGCGCGACGGCGGCGCAGGCGGTGGCGAGCAGCCGCAGCCTCCGGGTCCGCCCGGCCCCGGGAGCACGGCCGCCGGCGGCGGACGGGGACGCGGACAGGGACGCGGACGGAGACGCGGGCGAAGATGCTGGCATGGAACAAGCCCCCCCTGGGCTCGTACGGCCGAACGACTCCCGGCCGTAGCGGAATTCGGGCACGACAACACACCGCCCATGGCGGTTCGTGTGGGGGAGGTGGCTGTCTGTGCGGGGTTGGACCGCCGTCGCGGCCCTATGGTTGTACGGCGGGGGGCGTCCGGGTGAAGACGCGGTGACGGGCGGTCAGGTGCGCACGCGCGCGACGATCGGCAAGGCGTGGTCAGGCACCGGACTCAGAACAGCGCCGGGTCACGGTCCTCGGCGGCCGGCCCTGCGGTTGTGGGGACGGCGATCTCCAACTGCCGGTTACGGCCGGGCAGGTCGACGAGCCGCAGCGACCCGCCGCACGACACCAGAGGGCCGCCCGGCGTGCGCGCCTGGCCCGGCGGATCGTGCCGCCACAGCCGGCCCTTGCTGACGCGCCCGGCGACCGGGCCGGCGGCGATCGGCCGTCCGCAGTCCGGGCACTCCATACGCGGAAGCTTCATGCTCCCAGTGTGGACCGGCCCACCGACACTCCACCGCGAACGCGGGCGAAGGCGGGGCGCCGCGGCCATCAGGCATCAGGCATCGGGCATCAGGCGTCGGGCCGGGCATCGGGCGGGGCGGCGGGCTGGAGATCGAGGCGGTGCGGAAGCAGGCACACCGCCACGTCCGTGCGGACCCGCAGCACCGTGGCCGGCAAATGCCCCGCCGGCTCTGCAGGAAGGTCCAGCGGCGGCTGCGCGGCTCGACCTCCGGGATCGGCACCGCCACCTGGCGGCCGTCGCGTGCCGCCTCCTGCGCGTACGCCACCGCCGGCTGCACCGGCGACCGGCGCGGGATGTCCAGCACGTCCAGCCGCACCCCGGTGTTCCACCGCTCCCACGCGTGCGGCAGGGAACGCGACGTGTACGGGTCGTGGTGGACGACGACGGCCACCACCTCGTCGCCGGGGGCCGGCCCGGGCCCCGGACGTCAGGAGAGCGCGCGCAGGGCCTCGCCGAGGGCGGCGACCCCCTCGGCGACGGCGCCCGGCGGGGTGGCCGCGTAGCCGAGGACCAGACCGGGGCGGCCGGGCACCTGGCGGTGCCAGGACAGCGGCTGGCACTTGACCCCCCGGGCCAGCGCGGCGGCCGCGAGCTCGGTGTCGGGCACGTCCAGTGCGGGGTAGGTGACGGTCAGATGGAGTCCGGCGGCCGCGCCGTGCGTGACCGCGCCCGGCAGGTGCTCGGCGATCGCCGCCGCCATCGCGTCCCGGCGGCGCCGGTGGCGCCCGCGCAGCATCCGCAGGTGCCGCTCCAGCTCGCCGGACGCCATCAGCCGGGCGAGCACCAGTTGGGGCAGCACGGCGTTGCCCAGGTCCGTGAAGCGTTTCGCGCCGGCCAGGGCGTCGCGGTAGTGCGGCGGCGGCACCATCCAGCCGATCCGCAGCGCGGGCGCGAGGAGTTTGGAGATGCTGCCCAAGTAGCAGACGCGGTCGGCCAGCAGGGCACGCAGCGCGGGAACCGGCGGCCGGTCGTAGCGGTGCTCGGCGTCGTAGTCGTCCTCGATGATCAGCCGCCCGCCGCTCTGTGAACCGGCCCGCCCGCCGTCCCCTGCGCCCGCCGCCCAGCGCAGCAGTTCGCGGCGGCGCTCCCCGCTGGTCACCACGCCGGTCGGGAACTGGTGGGCGGGGGTGAGCAGGACCGCGCGGGCGCCGGTGGCGTGCAGCGCGTCGACGCGTACGCCGTCCTGGTCGACCGGCACCGGCGGGGTGGCCAGGCCGCCGTTGACCAGGTGCTGGCGGGTGCCGAGCGAGCCGGGGTCCTCGACGGCGACGCTCTCGACGCCGTCCGCCCGCAGCACCGGGTGCAGCAGCGTGAGGGCCTGGGCGGTACCGGCCACCACCAGCACCTCGTCCGGGGTCACGCGGATGCCGCGGCTGCGGGCGAGCCAGTCGGCGACGGCACTCCGCAGTCGCGGGGCGCCCCGGGGATCGCCGTAGCCGAGGTCGGCCGCCGACAGGTCGGAGAGCACGGCCCGTTCGGCCTGGAGCCACGCCGTACGCGGGAACGCGGCCAGGTCGGGCAGACCGGGGGTGAGGTCGATGCGGGCCGGGGCGGCGCGCAGGGCGTCGAAGACGTCGGGGGCGGGCGTGGCGGGGAACAGGGGCGGGGTGACGGGGTGGGCGCCGGGTGCCGCCGCGGACCGGGCGGGCTCGGCCGGCCGTGCCGCGGGGGATCCGGCGGGGGCCGGGACCGGGCACGCGGCAGGGGAGGCGGTCAGGGATGCGGCGAGAGACGCGGTCAGGGGCGCGGCGACGACCACCGTGCCGGCGCGGCGGCGTCCCTCGACGTGGCCGTCCTCCGTGAGCCGCTGGTAGGCCTCGGTCACCACGCCGCGGGAGACGCGCAGTTCGGCGGCGAGCACCCGGGTGGGTGGGAGCCTGCTGCCGACGGGCAGCCGGCCGTCGGCGATCGCCTGACGCAGACGTTCGGTGAGCCAGTCGGACTTGCCGCCGACGGGGGCGTCGGCGGCGTCGAGCTGCAGGAAGTCCGAGCCGTAGGGGGCGGGTTCCGGCTCGGGGCGCGGGGCCCTGGCGTTTCCGCGCCCGATTCCGTCTGAGGCGCCGCCCGACGTCTTCATGGTTCCCGGCCCCCCTCCGCCGGGGCCCATGGTGTCACGCGGGACGGCCGTCGCCCGGCTCGGCGGGCGAGGGCGACGTGAGGTGAGGGCCGATGATCTCGACCGGCCAGTGGGCGGTCAGTTCCCGCGCGAGCGCCGTCATCAGTTCGGGCACGACCCTGGCGCCGCCGTCGTGCAGGGCCTCGGCCACCACGAGGATGCGGCGGGTGTGCGGCCCGACCGCCGAGTACCCGCTCTGGCGGCTGGTCCAGCGGCGCGCGTGCGCCCGTCCCGCGCCGTCGACGAACGTCACCTCGCCGGGCGCGGGATGCTCGGTCCCGCCGCCGAACGGTGTGTACAGCTCGTCGCCACGGGCGTACCGCACTTCGAGGAGCGGCCCGGCGATGCGGTCGGCGTCCAGAGCGGCGACCGGCACGGCGTAGGCGACGGAGAGGGCGTTGCACAGGTCCACCACCGGGTGGATGCGGGGGAGTTCACCGTGCTTCCGGAGCCTGCGCAGCAGCGACTCCGCGGCGCACCGGTACTGCGTCGGCTTGAGACCCATACGCGAGAACGCCCGCCGCCAGGCGGCGACTTCGGGGAACTCGCTCTCGTTCGCGGTGGCCAGCCGGGCCTTCGCGCGGGCGGTGTGGAGGGCGACGCCCGGACCGACGTCGGCGGTGGCGTCGACGCCGTCGGCGAAGAGGACGGCCGCGGCCAGTTCGGGGAAGTCGGCGCGGAGGGCGTCCGCGTGGCGGAAGCGGAGAGTGGTCCCGGCCGTTCCCGGGGTCGTGGTCGCGCTCATGGTCAGGCCACCGCCAGCCGGGCGCTCAGGGCGACGAAGCAGAGGGCGAAGGTGCGGCGGAAGCCGGTCACGATCTGCGGTCGGGCGAGCAGGCGGCCCCGCACCTTGGCCGCGCCCAGCCCGTACGCGGTGAAGACGACCAGGGACACGGCCATGAACACGCCGCCGAGTTCCAGCATCGTGCCGGTCGAACCTGGGTCGTCCCGCGGCACGAACTGAGGCAGGAACGCCACGAAGAACAGGGTGAGTTTGGGGTTGAGCAGGTTCGTCAGCACGGCGGAGACGACCACGCGGGAGACCGGGCGCGGCTCGGCGCTGTCCTCGAACGTCAGCGCCTCCTTGTCGCGGAGCATCGCCCACGCCATGAACAGCAGGTAGCCGACACCGAGGTACTTCACCAGTGCGTAGAGCGGGCCGCTGCCGTGCAGCAGGGCGGCGAGGCCCGTGATGCTCAGGGCGAGGTGCGGGACGATGCCGAGTGTGCAGGCGGCCGCCGCGACCACACCCGCGCGGCGGCCGTGAGCCAGGCCGGCGGCGAGGGTGTAGACGACGCCGGGGCCGGGACTGGCCACGACCGCGAGGGTGGTCAGCAGGAAGGGGATGCTCACGCGTGGCCTCCGAAGGGGTTCGGGTTCTTCCTTCACCCTGGCCGGGGGTTGGCCTGGCGCCCAGGGCCAAAGAGGGGGCGTCCCGCTGGTCCAAAGAGGGGTCGCCTTCCGCGGGACCGGGGTGCGGCTCTGCGCGTGAGTGCGGTGCGGCTTCCGTGGTGCCCGGGGGCTTGGCGTCGGCTGCCGCGTCGTCGTCTCTTGCGGGGAGGCGTGCGAGACTCGGCGGTATGACGCGTGATCACGAGGACGGGACCTTGCGGGTGGGGCAGCGTGACCCCGAGCTCACCGCGCGACTGACCCGCGGGCTGGAGGAGGTCAACTTCCCCGCCACCGGGACGACGGCCGCGGATCAGGGCACCCTCTCGGTGCGGGTCGCCGATGACGACGGCGAGCTCATCGGCGGGCTGACCGCCTGGACGTGGGGCGGTCTGCTCGGGATCGAGATGCTCTGGATCCGGGAGGGGAGTCGCCGCGGCGGCTGGGGTTCGAGGATTCTGCTGGCGGCGGAGGAGGAGGCGCGGCGGCGCGGCTGTGATCGTGCGTGCGTGTCGTCCTTCACGTTTCAGGCTCCGGCGTTCTATGCGGGCCACGGGTACGTGGAGACGGGCCGCACCCTCGGGATCCCTGGCGGGGCTGAGGACGTCCACATGTTCAAGCCGTTGCTTTAGCTGTTCCCGGGGGTGCGGATTCGGGGTTGCCCCCGGGTGCGCGTTCCCGGCTCTCCGCCCGGTGGTGCCCCCAGCGCGAGCAACCACAGGCCGACCGGCAGACGGCAACGCACCGCAGGGGGCAGGGCGGAGCCCGAAGAAGGGCGTGCGGGAGTGGCCGGGCGAAAGGGGGGACGGGGGCACCCGGGCGGAAGGACGGCGGGCCGTCAGTCGATGGCCCCGCCGGCTCCGTCGGACCGCCACAAAATCTCCGGCGCCGGCACCTCCGGCGTCTCGAACCACCCCTCCGGCGGCCGCGGCCTCGGTATCTCCGCCCCGCGCCGCAGCATGCGGCCATCCCGCACGTGCCGCCCGAGCAGCGCCCCGCCGAACACCACGAAGCCGACGCCGACCAGCCATGTCTCGATCGTCAGCACGGTACCCACCGGCCCGTACGCGTCGGCGTTGCTGACGATCATCGGCGCGAAGAAGAGCTGCGAGAACATCCGCAGGCCGGCCAGGCCGAGCATGGTGAAGACGGCCCCGGGCAGCGCCGTCCGCACGCTCACCTGCCCCCACAGCAGGAACCGCTGCCCCCAAGCGAAGAAGAGCACGCCGACGACGAAGGTCAGCGCGAACCGCAGGCCTCCCCGTACCGGCCCACTGCCCATGACGGCCGCGCTCTGCGACTCGCAGAACAGGAAGGCGGTCAGGACGGCCAGCCACACCGTGCGGCGCCAGTCCCGGTGCCAGGGCCCGGCCGGCAGGTCCCAGATCTTGCGGTAGCCGTTCTCCACGCTCGCCACGAAGCTGAGGCCGAAGTACGCCAGTGAGACGAGCCCCCAGGCGCTGGTGGCGTTCAGCACGCTCCGCGGCGCAGCGAACATGCTCCGGACGCTGTGCGCGCCGTCGGTGCTGAGCCCCATGCCGTCGACGACCCACTGGGCGAACCCCGGTCGGTTCTCCCAGGGCGTCGCGGCCGCGACCACCACCAGCAGCGGCATCAGCGTGACGAAGCCCAGCGCGGCGAACCCCATGGAGCGGTGGAGCAGTTCGATGTGCGTGGCTTGTTTCGTCAACCGTCCCGGCGCGGACCGCTTCCAGGCGTCGGACAGTCTGGCCATGGGCTCACCCTTCCCCCAAGCGTTACCGCTGTGGATACCTGCCCAGGTCCCTCACGCGCAACTCGGGCCCCGCTCGGGGCCGTTGCCCGCACCTTCGCCCGTGCCGTCACCTGCGTCCTCCCGCCCGCCCCCGGCCGCCGGACGACCCGCCGGCCGGGACCCCGATCGCAACGGCCGGTGCCTGCGGACATCTTGCGCAACTGACCCGGAGAGCACCACACTTCACCCGTTCACCAGCGGAATCGCTCAGCGATTGTCATGCCCCCACCATGCAGCGCTCGGCCATGACCCCTGAGGAGAGTTCATGCAACTGCGCGCACGGCTGTTCGGTATAGGTGTGGCGGCCCTGGCGGGGATCCCGCTCGCGGTGCTCGGCCCCGCCGGTGCCTCGCACGCGGCCACCAAGGCCGCGCAGCCCGCCCAGAAGACCGCCCACTCCTGTGCCACGAGCAAGCCCGGGTTCGCGTCGTGCAAGGCGATCGTCCGCACCGACATCGTGCAGGCGAACAAGGTCTCGCCGAACGCGACGCCGTCCGGCTACGGGCCGTCCAGCCTCCAGTCCGCCTACAACCTGCCGTCGGCGACAGCCGGCGCGGGCCGCACGGTGGCGATCGTCGACGCGTACGACGACCCGACCGCCGAGGCCGACCTCGGTGTCTACCGCGCCCAGTTCGGGCTGCCCGCCTGCACCACGGCCAACGGCTGCTTCAGCAAGGTCAGCCAGACCGGCGGCACCACCTACCCGAAGAAGGACGGCGGCTGGGCCCAGGAGATCTCCCTGGACCTCGACATGGTCTCGGCGATCTGCCCCAACTGCCACATCCTGCTGGTCGAGGCCAAGACCTCCAGCTTCGCGAACCTCGGCGCGGCGGTGAACCAGGCGGCCAAGACCCCCGGCGTGGTGGCGATCAGCAACAGCTACGGCGGCTCGGACGCCTCCGACGCCAGTTACGGCTCCTACTACAACCACCCCGGCATCGCGGTGACCGCGAGCTCCGGTGACAACGGGTACGGCGCGAGCTACCCGGCGTCCTCCCACTACGTCACCGCGGTCGGCGGCACGACCCTCAACACCGCGTCCAACACGCGGGGTTGGACGGAGACCGCGTGGAGTGGCGCGGGCAGCGGCTGCTCGGCCTACAACACGGCGCTGAGCGGCGCCGCTTCGTTCGGCACGGGGTGCGCCAAGCGCGCGGAGGCGGACGTGTCCGCGGTCGCCAACCCCTCGACGGGCGTCGCGGTGTACGACAGCACCGCCTACCAGGGCTACGTCGGCTGGATGGTCTTCGGCGGCACCAGTGTGTCGTCCCCGGTCATCGCGTCGGTGTTCGCGCTGGCCGGCAACACCGGCTCCATCGACAACAACTACCCGTACACGCACGCGTCTTCGCTGAACGACGTCACCTCGGGCAGCAACGGCAGCTGCACCACCTCGCAGTGGTGCAACGCCCGCGCGGGCTGGGACGGGCCGACCGGGCTCGGCACCCCGAACGGCGTCGGCGCGTTCTGACGCCGTGACGCAGTGACGCCGTCACCTCGCGACGCTGTGACGTCCTGATGGTCCTCGGCCGCCGGGCCGGGAGGGGTCACGCCTCTCCCGGCCCGGCGGTCGCGTTGTCCCCGTGGATCGCCCGCGCCGTTCCCCGCGCCCCTTCGGCGTCCGATCCGCCCCTTGGGCGCCGTTGCCGTCGGGCGGTGCGTTGTGGCCGGTCGCGCCGTTCCTCGCGCCCCTTCCGGGTTCGACCTGCCCCCCGGGCGCCGGCGTCGGCGCCGACGCGCTGGCCTGGGGAGACCCCGATGCTCGTTATTTGTGGGTCGAGGCGGTGGGGGTGGGTTTGGTGTGGCCGGGAGGAGGGGCGGGGGTGAACTGGGCGCAGAAAGCGGGGATCTTGGCGGGGCCGCCGGCGGCCGCGGCGAGGCGGCGCTGGGCCGTGGAGTCCAGGTTGTGACCGTGCTGGGACGCCTTCGCGTAGGACTGGCACAGGCCCTTGACCCCGGGCAGGGGCGACGGGCTCGACGGAGGGGTCGCGGACGGGCTGCTGCCGGGGGTGGTGTGCGTCGGCGCCCCCGTGGTTCCGGCCGGACGGTCGTGCGAGGGGCTGGCCGACCCCGTGACCGTCCCCGAGGGGGAGGCGGACCGCGTGCGGGCGGGGGTGCCGCCGCCCGAGTGGAACGGGTGCGTGAGCGTTCCGGTCTCCGCGGCGATCGCCACCCCGCTGAGCACGAACACCGCGGCGACGCCGCCCGCCAGCGCCTTCAGCGAGCGCGGCCCGCGCGTCCTGCGCCGTCCCGGTGCCGCGCCGGCCGCTCGGACCGGCCGCGCACGATGCCCGGCCGCGTGCGCCTCCCGGAACGCCGCCATCACGGCGCGTTCCGCGTCGGGCCGCACCGGGCGGGCGTCGGCCTCGGACGCGGCCAGCGCGAGCAGCCGGGCGAGGTCCGCGGCCCGGCCGTCCACGCCGGCGGCGTCCAGCTCGCCGTCGAGCAGCCGTTCCGCCACCTCTTCGTCCAGCCAGTGGGGTCCGGGGCGGTCGTCCGGGAACGGGAACTCGGGGTGCTCGCTCGCGGTCATCTCGTCACTCCTCCTCGGCACCGCCGGTGCGGCCCAGGCGATCCGCGAGGCGTTTCAGGCCGCGGTGAGCGGCGGTTCGGACTGCGCCGGGCTGCTTGCCCAGGACCTTCGCGGCCATCGGGGCGTTGAGCCCGAGCATCACACGCAGCAGCACGGCCTCGGCCTGGTCGCGCGGGAGTTCGGCGATCAGGGAGAGCGCGTGCGCGGTGGACAGGTTCTCCAGGGCCAGTCCCTCGGAGTCCCGTTCGGCCGGCGGTTCCGCCGTGCCGTCCTCCAGTTCCGTGGTCCGGGGCCGGACCTTCAACCTGCGCAGGTGGTCCAGCGCGCGGTGCCGGGCGATGGTCGCCGCCCAGGCGCGGAACGCGGGACCCTCGCCACGGAAGTCGCCGAGCCCGCGGACGATGTCGTGCCAGGTCTCGGACGCCACGTCGTCGGCGTCATGCCCGACCAGGCCGTGCAGGTAGCCGACCAGGCGCGGGTTGAGCGCCCGGTAGACGGTGCCGAACGCCGCCTCGTCGCCCTCGCGGGCCTTGGCCAGAGCGGCGCCGAACTCCGCGTCGTCCGTCGTGTCCCGCCGCCGCACCTCCGCCCTGCCCACCCGTCCTCGTCGCGTTCACCGGCCGCCGGCGGCACCGG
This sequence comes from Actinacidiphila acidipaludis, assembly GCF_019890725.1. Taxonomy (GTDB): domain Bacteria; phylum Actinomycetota; class Actinomycetes; order Streptomycetales; family Streptomycetaceae; genus Actinacidiphila; species Actinacidiphila acidipaludis. The sequence continues at coordinate 65,129 of NZ_JAINZZ010000023.1, read as the reverse complement.
CACTGCCGTGCGCCGCCCCGTGTCCCGGTCCGTGGAGCTCACCCCGGACACCGGCCGGGCGCCGCGGCGCGGGGGGACGCGCGGGCCCTCCTGCGGCCCCATCCCGATCCCGTACCACCCGTCCGCCGTACCGAGGCGGTTCCACAACCGGCCGCCGGGCGCGGGAGCGCCGGGCGGCTGTCGAAAGATAGCGCGCCCGGTGGTCGCGGCAGTCCACCAGGTCACGGTCCCGGCCGGCTCCCGGCGCCGAACGGCCTGCTCACCGCCGGTCGCCGGCCCGGGCCCTGAGCCCCGGCCCGGTACGCGCCCGAGTCCGGGCCCGCCCGGCAGCCCGCGCCCTTCCGCCGGCTCGCCCCGCCTCGTGTGCCTCATGGCGTCCACCGTCCGCTCCGCCTGCCGCGTTCCCCCGCCCGGCGAGGGCGACGCGACGGCTCGTCTCAGGAAGGGACGCACCGGACGCCCGAAGCGTTACCGTGCCGCGCCGCAGAATGGTCCGGACCTACAGATTGACAGGACTCGGTCAACGGCCTCACCGTTGCCCCCGTCCCGAAGTCACCGGTGCGTCAGGAGGCGTTCATGCGTCGTCCGTCTCGTTCCTCCCGTCCGGCCCCGCCCTCGCGCGGCAGGCTCACGTCCTACGCGGTCGCCGCGCTGCTCACCGCGGCCGCCGCCGTCGTTCCGTCCACCGCCCCCGCCGGTGCGGCGACCGGCACGCCGCCGCAGGTCTACGGCGCCTGGCACTGCGGCAACGACGCGTGCACCTGGGCGACCGTGCGCGACATGACCGACTTCGATCACGCCAACCACTGGCTGATCGACCGCGGTGACGGCCGCCCCTCGGTCAACCTGGTGGTGCTCAGCTTCGTCAACCCGCTCACCCTGCTCAACGGCACGACGAACAGCGGCAACGCCGACGGGGTGCCGGTCGGCATGAACCAGGGCGTCGTGAACTACTTCACCAGCCACGGCATCCGCGTGATGCTCTCCATCGGCGGCATCACGTACACCGACGACTGGAACACCGCCCTCGCGCAGAACCCCACCCTGCTCGGGCAGCGCGCCGCCGCGCTGGCCTCCCGGCTCGGCGTGGGCATCGAGATCGACTACGAGCAGAGCTCCGGCCCGAACACCGCCGGGCTCCAGGCGTTCATCGACGCCTACCGGGCCGCGCACCCCTACGACGCGTCGGGCGCCGACCCCACCGCGCGGCTGACCATCGACGTCGCGGCCGGCGACCGCTGGCTCATCGACCTCGACCAGTACGCCAGCGCCCACTGGCTCACCACCAGCGGCCCGGTGCTGGACTACGCCAACGCGATGGTGCCCAGCAAGCAGCCCACGGCCGCCGGCGCCGAGTCCAACTGGCAGGAGCACCTGACCGGCAAGGCCAACTACAGCCCGGCGATCCCGCCGCTCGCCCCGGCGAAGTTCACCGGCAGCCTCTACATCGCCGAGGGCTCCCAGGTCCGCCCCGAGTGCACGGACTTCCCGTCGTCCGTGACCAACGGGACCAGCGCGTGGACCCAGAGCGCGGCACCCGCGGGCGCCGGCACCAGCCCCGGGCTCCTCGGCTACATGTTCTGGGCGGCCGAGCGGCCGGCGACCCGCGGGGTGACCACGGTCCCGCCCAACTCCTGTGAGGGCGGCGTCGGCGCGGGCGCCACCAGTTTCAACATCCCCATCCCGATGCCCGCGCTCCGGCAGAGCTGAGGCAGGGACGGCGTCCCTCCCGGACACGGGGACATGAGGCCGCGCGTCGAGCGCGCGGCATGAACCTGCAAGTGCCGGGCCCCGGCGTCGCGTCGAACGGACGCCGGGGCCCGGCGCGGACCGCCGCAGGCGCCAACCAGTAGGCCCCGGTGGCCGGTTGCGGACAGGTTCCCCGGCGAACCGCGAGGTCACGGCCGTTCCGTTCCTACGATCACGGCAGTACGGGCCTGTCGCACGGGCCGTGACCGGAGGAGGCCGCGTGCCCACGCTTGCCGCACGATGGAGACGACACTCCCTCATCGCCGAAGTGACCGCCGGTGACCCCGGGATGCGACGCCGGCTGCGCCGCGGCATGGACGTGGTCGAGGGGCGGCTGCGGGGGTGCTCGCTGGAGGCCGCCGACCCGTTCGTGGCCGAGGTCGTGGCGCACCTCATCGAGGCCGGGGGCAAGCGGCTGCGCCCGCTGCTGACGCTGCTGGGCGCGGAGTTCGGGCCCGCGGAACGCCGTGCGGAGGTCTGGGACGGCGTGGTCACCGCCGCCGTGGTCGCGGAGCTGGTGCACGTCGCCTCGCTGCACCACGACGACGTGATGGACGAGGCGCAGACGCGGCACGGGGTGAGCAGCGTCAACGCCCGCTGGGGCAACGGCGTGGCGACGTTCTCCGGGGACTGGCTGCTGTCCAAGGCCGCCCAGCTCGCCGCCGAACTCGGCCCGGCCATGGTGCAGTTGCAGGCACGGACGTCCCGGCGGCTCGTCGAGGGCCAGATGCTGGAACTTGTCGGGCCCTCCGAGCGGCAGCGACGGCTCGACCACTATCTCGCCGTGATATCCGGCAAGTCGGCCGCGCTGATCGCCTCCTCGCTCTGCGCGGGGGCGTTGCAGGCCGGGGCCACGCCGTCGGAGACCGACAGCCTGGCCGAGTACGGCGAGCACCTGGGCGTCGCGTTCCAGATCGGCGACGACCTGCTCGACATCACCGCGCCGTCCGAGCGGCTGGGCAAGGAACGCGGCCGGGACCTCGCGGTGGGTGTGGAGAGTCTGCCGGTGCTGCTGGCCCTGGAGGACGACCGCCCGCAGGGCGCGGAACTGCGGGAGCTGCTGGCGGCCGGGCCGGACGCGACGCCCGAGGCCCGCTCCCGGACGCTGGCGCTGCTGTGCGCGTCGCCGGCCGTGGACCAGGCCCGCGTCATGCGGGACGACCGGCTGCGGCGGGCCCGTCGCGCCCTGACCGTGCTGCCCGACCGGCCGGCCCGCCACGCCCTCGCCTCGCTCTGCGGCTTCGTGGCCTCCAGGACGCGCTGATCCCCCTTTCCTCGCCGTGCCGCGGGAGTTCGGCCGTAAAGGCCTGAACGGTATGGGGAATGGAGAATGCTGGACCGGATTTCTGGTGCCGGATTCGGTGCCGCATCCCCCTTTCCCGGGCACCTCCCGTGTGGCGGGTGCGTCGGCGCACTGCGGTCCTCGGCGGCTTCCCCGGAATGAGTCGAATTCTGCCGGCGCCGGTATCCGGCGCGACTCCGAGGCGTTTTCCCCTGCCCTCTCACCGGGCTTCCGCCGCCCTCGCCCGGCGGCCTTCAGGCACCAAAGTGCCAGGTCGCAGGGGTTGCCGCGGGACGGAAAGATGCTCGGGGGGTTTCGTTTCCCGGCGGCCGGGGAATGGTCGGAGGTTGTCCGGAGCGCGTGAGCCGCGCGCCCATGGCACTATCCTGCCGCGGAGTTGCCCCGGCTCTCACCCGCGGGATAGAAATGTTTTCAACAGCCCAACCGCGGTGCGGAACAGCGGGCTGGTGAATTCCGCCAACCGCGTTCACCCCCCCTGCGGTCCGGCGGAATTTCCGGAAGCCGCCCGGTGTGCCGACCAGCCCGGGAGCACGGCGTCCGAAGGGTGGGGGCGCGGCTCGCAGATCGACGGCCGCGCCTCCGCTGACCCGAACACCCGGGCGGAACCGTCCGTCCCGGTGCGTCTCGATGCCCGCGAGACGAGCACGGAAACGCCCCGCCGGGCCGAGCCCGGCGGGGCGCTGTGCGTGGACCGTCCGGCACCACGCCCGAGGTTCAGCAGTGCGGCGGTTCCGGTTCGCCGGTGTCGGCCGCGTGGGTGCCCGCGCCCGAGGACCGGGACGCCGGATCGCCGCCGCCCTTGCCACCGGGCGGCAGCAGACCGAGTGCCGCGGCCCGCACGCCGGCCTGGAACCGGGAGTCGGCGGCGAGCGCCTTCATGATGTCGGCCACGTAGCGTCGATAGGTGCGCACGGAAATGGACAACTCGCGTGCGGCGACTTCGTCCGTGAGACCCAGGCGCAGGCATCGCAGGACCTCGCGTGCCATGTCCGAGCGGGCCTGGTTCCCGAAATCGATCGGCCCGGCGGCGAGCGCCGAAGCCTGCCACATGCTCTCGAAGAGTTTTTCCAGCGCCCGGATCACGGAGGGCGCGTGGAGCGTCGAGGCGCGGGCGTCCAATGTGGGATCCGCGCACACCAGAGCGGTCCTGCCGTCGATGATGCTGGCGGTCAGTCCCTGCGACCGGGAGGTACGCACGGTCAACCGCTCATCCTCCTCCATGCGGCGGACCAGGCTCTCGTCCACGCACCCGGGTGCGCACAGAACACGGACAGTCACCGTCGGTGCGGCCGGGGAGAGTCGTTCCTTCACTGCCTCCAATGCGGCGCCGGCGACTTCCAGGTCGTCCGGCAGCAGAATGTCGACGGAATTCCGGGACCGGTTGACCTGGCGCCCTATTTCGGCGACCAGTTCTTTTCTGCCGAGCCCGAGTTTCCTGACGAGTGAGTTTTCGGCCAGTTTCTGGCGGCGTCGCGCGACCGTGGAATCGATGAGCGCCCGGACCTTGAGCAGGTCCTGCTCCATCTTGTCCGGCGGGACGTCCGATCGATATATCACCGTGTTTTCTTCCATGCTCCCGCGCATGTTTCCGTCGATGACACGATCGGCGATCAGACGTGTGCCAGCAGGCGCAGCTCGACGGCGCGCACTCCGGCCTGGAAGCGGGACTCGGCGCCGAGTTCCCGCATGACGTCGGCGACGTGACGCCGATAGGTGCGCAGGGAGATGTCCATCCGGTCCGCGGCCACCGCGTCGGGCCGGCCGGCGTAGAGGCTCTCCAGCACGCTGGTGCGGATCTGGGTGCCCAGGCGGGCCCCCGGCCTGCTCTGCTCGGCCAGCGGACTGCCCGCCCGCCAGGCGCCGATCAGCAGCAGCTCGATGGCCCGGCAGGCCCCCGGCTCCTCGATCGCGGTCACCAGCGGCTCGTGGCCGGGCGGGCCGTCGGACCGTACGAGCAGGGTCCGGCCGTCCACCATCAGGATCTGGTCGAGCTCGTTGTCGACCGTGCGCACCTGGCAGTGCGGGGTCTTCGGCGCGACCGTCCTCACCAGGGAGGTTTCCAGCGCCTGCGGGGCGGCGAGGAGGCGGATCGCCACCGGGTGGACGCCGCGGTCGGCACGTCGCTGACCGGCGGTGAGCCGGGCGATCCCGGTGGCCACCGCCTCCGACTGGCCCGGATCTCCGGAGAGCACCGCGGTGACCCGCCGGGCCGCGCCGCCGATGAGCCGCGCGACGGACTCGCCCTCGGTGCCGGCCTCCGTGCCGGTCGTGGCGAGCGGTGCGTGGCCCGCGCCGTGGCGGTGGGCCGACATCGTCGAGTCGATCAGCGCCCTGGCCTCGAGCAGGGTGCGCACCACACCGTCTGCGGAGTTTTGTCCCTCGTTTTCCCGTGACAGAGCCATTGAGGGGCTATGTCTGGTCTGTGGTAAAGGCAGCTGAGCGAATTGCTTTGCACTGGCCACGTTGTCCCCCGTGGTAATCCGACTGTTCAGCGGCGTATTGCCGGGGGCACATGCATGATCTAGTTGACTTCGCAACCACAGGGTGACCAGCCCCGTGGTTCTCCTCAGGCCCCCGACCGGCAGTCATCTTGCCGGGTCATGGCTGAGATTAAGCAGCGGAGTGAAGGGTGTCAACAACAGAATACGAAACCCGGATGATCAAGTTCCGCGGTATACACCTCTGTTATTAGGCGCGCAAAATGAAGCGACCGAGGATGTCAGGAACCTGCAGCGGCGCCCGCTGTTCCGAGAGCCCGGAGGCGGCTTGCCCTGTTTTGGTCGCGAACTCCGTTCCACCTCAGGGGAATGAGGGCGTGGAGTGTTCCGTGAGGCGCTTGATGCCTCTTCGTCGGTCACGCTTGGTGCCCGTACGGTTATTCTTGGTGAACACGCTGACTTCTGCCCATTCCGGGGACTCCCGAAACCGTCATCGAAGCTTCCCCCGCCCTTCCGGAACGGTTTCCCGGACCCGGAATGCCGCGCCTTCGTCGGGGGTGCGGCCGTTACCCAGGGTACGCGCGCGGCCGGCCGGTCCCCGGGCCGGGGCTCCGGGCCCGACGACCCCTGCCGGCGCTCGGTGAGAGCGCGTTCCTTCTTCTTCGGCAAAGTGCCTCCCAGGCATAGGGCAGGGCGTTACGGTGTGTCCCTTCACTGGCCCTTCCGGGGGGATCATGCGCATCCGTACCGCATCTGTCACCGCTGTCTGCCTTGTCCTGCTGGCCGCCGGGCCCCTGCTCGCCGGCTGCGCGGCGGACACCGCCGCGGCCGGCACGCAACCCGCCGGCACGCAGTCTGCCGCCGACCACAAGGCTCCGGTCGGGCTCGGCAGCGCGGAACAGGTCGCCGCCTACCTGGAGCAGGGCATTTCCGCGATGGCCACCAGTGTGGTCTACACCTCCGCAACGGATCCCGACCACCTGCTCGGCAAAGCGGGCGGATACCAGTCGAAGGCCGCCTTCACGGACTCCCGTATCCAGCCCGGAGAGGTGACCGGGACCGGGGCGAGCCCGGTGGATCTCGGCGGTGTGATCGAGACCTATGCCACCGTCGGCCAGGCCCGCGCCCGCGCCCAGCACCTGGCCGCCACGCTCCAGGGGCTGGCGGCCAGCGAGTACCACTACTACGTCGGAGCCTCGCTGATCCGGGTCTCCCGCATCCTCACTCCGTCCCAGGCCGCCGACTACCAGCAGGCCGCTGAGTCGCTCGGCTGACCGTGCCGTTCGACCGCGACGCGTCCAGCCAGGTGCGCAGGGCCCACCACCAGCGCAGGGTGGGCAGGACGCGCGGGTCGTCCAGGGCGTCGGGGATCCCGGTCAGGCCTGCGAGACGGGTCAGCCGGTACCGCACGGTGTTGGGATGCACGTGCAGGGCCGCCGCGGCCAGGTCCAGCCGGTGGCCGAGGTCGAGGTAGGTCAGGGCGGTGCGGGCCAGATCGCGGTGGAAGTCGTCCGACGGGTCCAGGGCGCCCAGCAACTCCCCGGCCAGCAGGGCCGCGAGGGCCGGCTGTGCGGCGAGTGCCGTCTCCGCGGCGAGGCCGGTGAGCCGCCGCGTGCCGCTCAGGCCGTGGGCCGACGCGGTGGCCAGCGCCGCCGCGCACAGCCGATGGGCGGCGGGGACGCCGTCGAGCGGCACGGCGGGAGAGACCAGCACCAGGGGCCCTTGGCCGGCTGACGGTCGGGCGGGCGGCCGGGGCGTCAATCCCGCGAACCGGCCGTCGACCAGGCCGAACAGGGCTCCGGGCACCGCCAGTTCACGTTCCAGGGCACGCGCCCGCACCGGATCGGTCACCTCGGACAGCACGCAGTGGTGACGGGCGGACGCGTCCAGACCCGCCTGCGCGATCTCGTCGGACGGCAACGCCTCCGCCCCGTCGTGCAGCAGTCGTCGCAGCACCTGGGTGCGCGCGTCCCGTGCGGTGCGGGCGAGTTCGAGCTGCGCGGTGTGGTAACCGCTGATGACGTGCCGCTCCATCGCGCCCGCGTGCCGGTCGAAGTGCAGCAGGGCGTCGAGCAGCACGGCGTCGGGCACCCCGGCCGCGCGGCCGCGGTCCACCCCGATCTCCAGGGCCCGCCGCCGTCCCGCCTGAACTCCGCTCAGCAGGGCGGTCAGCGGGACGCCCTGCTCGGCCCGGTCCGCACCGAGCAGGGCGGCGACGGGGTCGTGGTCGGGCGGGTCCGTCCCGGGCCGTTCGAACGAGGCCAGGCCCGAGGCGAGCAGCACCGCGACGTGCCGGCGGTTCTCGGCGACGGGGAGCCGGGCGACCTCGGGGGAGGTGCGGGCCGCGGCGATCACCTCGTCCACGACCGCGTCGTCGCCCACCATGTCCCGCAGCACCGCGCCCAGCACCGCCGTCCCCATCCGCACCTCCGGTTGTGGGCTGCCGAAGCTAACACGCTCCCGCTGTGGGGGGTACGGAGTGCGCCCGGCCCGCACATCACGGTCCCGGTCCCGCCCGTACCGTCCACCCGCGCCGGCCGGTCCCCGTCCTGCCCCTCAGCTGTGTGTCCCGTCCTCCGCCCGGTGGCTGGCTTGTCGCGCAGTTCCCCGCGCCCCCTCGGCCTCCGGGGTGCCCCCGGTCCGCTGCTGCCGTGTGCGCCGCCGCGTTGGCTTGTCGCGCCGTTCCCCGCGCCCCTTCGGCCTCCGGGGTGCCCCCAGCGCGACAAGCCACAGCGGACCGGCAGTCGGCAACGCACCCCCGGGGGCAGGACGAGCCCCGAAAGGGGCGCGGGGAACTGCGCGACAAGCCACGACGAGGTGGCAGTCGGCAACGCACCCCCGGGGGCAGGACGAGCCCCGAAAGGGGCGCGGGGAACTGCGCGAGCAACCACCCACTGGGCGGAGGCCGGGAACCCACCCCAGCGGGGCAGGACGGGCCCCGGAAGGGGCGCGAGGAACCGGCCACGGGCGGAGGACGGGAACGGGGCCCGGGGGACCCCGGAAGCCGTACCCCGCTACCGGGCCGGAGGCCGCTGACCGTCCATCAGGTGAAATTGCCCCTGCGCCCAGTGACAGTCCGCTGGCATAGTCACCGCATGGAGACAGACCCCCTCTGGACTCTCATCGCGGGCTGCCGGCGGCAGGGCCTCACCGGCGACCAACGGGACGCGTGGCTGCGGGCCGCCCTCACGCGTCAGTCGCTCGACGGCATCATCGGCTTCCAGGCGGGGCTGGAGCAGCGCATGGCGGAGTCCCGGACGTGGAGCCTGTGGGCCGCCGCCGACCGGGTCTTCGGCGGCTGGTGCTCCGACGACACCTTCTGCTGGTTCCGGCACTGGCTGGTGGGCCTGGGCCGCCCGGTCTTCGAGGCGGCGGTCCGCGACCCCGATTCCCTCGCCTACGTCCCCGAGGTGCTGCGGCTGTCCGGCCTCCCCCGCGAGACGTGGCGTGACGACCGCCCGGCCTGGGAGTCGCTGGACCGGCTCGCCCCCGAGGCGTACGAGAGGGTGGCCGCGCTCCCGGCCGACGCCCTGGACGCGGCGGTCCGGGCGAAGCGGATCTCCGGCGCGGCCGGCGGGACGGCCACTCTGCACGGCCCCCGGTGGAGTGCGCTGGACGAGCCGGAGGCGGCGCGCCGCCTGCCCCGCCTCAGCGAGATGTTCCCGCTGCCGGCGGCCTGACCCGGGTCGGGGACAGGCCGCCGGCGCGACGTGCGGCCGCGCGGGCCGCCGTGGCGTCGTGCCGTCAGACGCCGTTGACCAGGCGCATGTAGCGCACCCAGTCCCAGTTGGGGCCCGGGTCGGTGTGGTCGGTGCCGGGCACCTGGTAGTGCCCGATGATGTGGTTGCGGTCCTTGGGGATCCCGTACTTGTCGCAGATCTCCGCGGTCAGCGCGGCCGACGCGTGGTACATCGCGGTCGTGAAGTACGACGGCTGGTCGACCCACCCCTCGTGCTCGATCCCGATGCTGCGGGTGTTGTAGTCCCAGTTGCCGGCGTGCCAGGCGATGTCGTGCTCGCGGACGCACTGGTCGATCGCGCCGTCGGCGGACCGGACGACGTAGTGCGCGGCGGCCGCGTGCGCCGGGTCCTGGAAGAGCTTGATGGTGTCGCTGAACGTCTCCTGCGTCACGTGGATGACGACCAGGTTGACCGGGTACGACGTCGGCCGGTTGGAGGCCGTGTAGTTGGCGGTGCTGGCCGGTGCCCAGGTGGCGCCCGGGTAGTCGACGGTCGCGGCGGACGCGCGGCCGCGGCCGGTCCACAACTCGCCGGCCAGGCCCGCGGTGGCCGCGGCGCCCACGGCGAGGCCACCGCGTAACAGCGAGCGGCGGCTGGGAGCGGCCGAGGGATCGGCCGCGGTCCCGTCGGGGGAGGTGGGGGGACGGCTGGGACGTGCCATGGGGGCTCCCTGAGGCGTCGCGGTGCGGTGGGGTCGGCGGACGTGCAAGGGCGAGTGCATGACAAGAACGTCGAGCCAGCCCATCGTGGGGCCGGTCGCCGCGGCCTGCCAAGCGGTTCGCGTAATGGCACAGGTCCAGACCGCTGGCGCTCGCTCCGCCCGGCGGCCGGGTGCCGGCGGCCGGGGCTCGCGCGCGCCGGGTCCCGGTCTGCGCCGGACCGCGTCCGCTCGTTCACCGAATGTAGTCACGGAGGGCTGCCGTTGATAACAACTGACACACGTTCATATCGTTGCCGGACCGCACCGGGTGACCGCTTTAGCCTCTCTGCATCACTCGTGCCCGATTGGTTCCGTGGCCAACTCCCCGATTCAGCTTGGATTTCGCCTCCGGCTCTATTAACGTTCGATAACGCAGCGCGGTCGTCACCACCGCCGCAAGAGGCGGCACCGTGCGCTTGCCGAATCCCGTCCGCGGGAACCGGGGACCCGAGAACCTGGGGTGAATCGGACAGTCGCGAGCCTGTCCGTAGGAGACCTTCCTGCTCCGAACCCGTCAGCTAACCCGGTAGGCGAGAGGGAAGGAAAGGAGAGCGCCCCCGTGGCGTCGAACCAGCCTGCCTACGCACCCGCCCGGCCCGAGCCCGGGACCGGTGCAGCATCGCAGCCCGGATCCGACGGGGAGCAGCCCGCGTTCGCGTTCTTCACGGAGGCGCCGCGTACGACGGAACCCCGGTTCGCCGAGGCGCCCAGCCCGGCGGAGGCCCCGCGTCCGGCGGAACCCCCTTTCGGGCAGGCCCCGTTCGCGCAGCCCCCGGTCGCGCAGCCCCCGTTCACGCAGACACAGCCCTCGTTCACACAGGTCCCCTTCGCGGACGCGCCCTTCACGCAGGTTCCCATCGCGGAGGCCCCTTTCGCTGAGGTGCCGAGCGCGGCGCAGGACGTCCCCGGCGACGCTACCGTCGCCCCCAAGCTGCCGCGCCAGCGCAACGTCGCCCGCGGCGGCACCGTCCTCGGCATCGCGGCCATGGCCGCGGTCGGAGCCGCCGGTGTCGCGGCGGCGGCACCCACCGCGCCGGCCCAGGGCGCCGCGCCCGTGGCCGTCTCGGTCCCCGATGTGGTCCCGGCCGACGCCCCGGCACCGGCCGCCGCGCCGGCCGAGGCCGTGACCCCCGTGGTGGCGCCCTCGGTGACCCCGGTTCCGGGTCCGGCTCCCACGGCGGCGCCCGCCGTCACCGACCCCGGCGAGGCGCTGCGCGCCCGCATCATCGGGCAGGCCACCGCCGAGCGCGAGGCCGCCGCCCAGGCCGAGCGGGACGCCGCTGCCAAGGTCGCAGCCGAGCACGCGGCACGCGAGGCCGCGGCCCGCAAGGTGCGTGAGCAGGCCGCGGCCGCCAAGGCCGCCGCCGAGGCGAAGGCGAAGGCCGACGCGGAGGCCGCCGCCCAGGCGGAGTCCGAGCGCCGCGCCGCGCTCGCCGCCTCCTACATCAAGCCGCTGGCCTCGGCCACACTGACCGCGGCCTTCGGCGAGTCCGACCCGTGGTCGAACCTGCATACCGGCCAGGACTTCGCGGCCCCCACCGGCACCCCGGTGCACGCGGTGCACGGCGGAACGGTCACCTCGGCCGGCTGGGCGGGCCCGCAGGGCTATCGCGTGGTGGTCACGCTCGACGACGGCACGCAGGTCTGGTACTGCCACCTGTCGACGATGTGCGTGACCGAGGGCCGGGTGACCACGGGCGACACCGTCGGCCGGGTCGGCGCCACCGGGAACGTCACAGCGCCGCATCTGCATCTCGAGGTGCGTCCTGGCGGCGGCGCGCCCGTCGACCCCGTACCCTGGCTGCAGGCGCACGACGTGGCGGTCTGACCGGCACGCGCCCCCAAGAACCCGGCGGCCCTGGCGAACCCCCCCTTGTCAGGGCCGTCGGCCTGTCCGGACCCGCACGGGACCGGGCGCGGAAGGCCCTTCCGGCCGGAACCTCTCCGGCCCCCGGTCCTCCGGGCCCCGGCCCGATCCCCGCTGCGGACGAGGACACCCCCCGAGAACCCCGGCGGCCCTGGCGAACCCCCCCTTGTCAGGGCCGTCGGCCTGTCCGGACCCGCGCGGGACCGGGCGCGGAAGGCCCTTCCCGCCGGGAAACTCCCCGGCCCCCGGTCCTCCGGCCCCCGGTCCTCCGGGCCCCGGCCCGATCTCCGCTGCGGACGAGGACACCCCCCGAGAACCCCGGCGGCCCTGGCGACCCCCCTGCCAGGGCCGCCGGCCTGTCGCCCGGAGAAGCGCGGCCGCCCGTCCCGGGCACCGGCCCCCGGACTACCGGGCGCCGCGCCCCGCGACCACCCACGACACGGCGGCCACGCCGCCCGCGACCGCGAACACGGCCGGCCACGCGCCCACCTTCTTCGCCAGCGGGTGCGAGCCCGCGAACGCCGCCACGTACGCACCGGTCAGGGCAGCCGCCGCTCCGGTGCCCGCCTCCCGCCGCCACTCGCGTGCGGCGACCGCGCCGGCCGCGGCCAGCGCCACGCCGCCGAGCTCGCGCCGCCTGGTCCACCGGGCGATGGCGTAGCCGCCGACCAGCCCGCCGGCCGCCACTCCGCTCGCCGCAACCCCAGTCATGACCGTCCTCGCCTTCTCGCGTCCATCCGGGCGCGTCCGTCCGTGCGGGCCTCGCCGGGCGGTCCCGGCCGGCTCCCGCCCGCGGGCGGCGGCTGTCCGGAACGTCCCCTCGCGTGCCCTTCGGTCCGAGACTAAGCGGTGGCCGCCCCGGACCCGTGCGCAGGGTCGACCGGGCCGGGCGCCGGCGCGTACAGCGGGGGCCGCGGCGCGGGACGGCGCTCGCCGGGGTCGAAGAGGATGAACATCAGCCGGCCGCCGGGCACCCCGAACGGGCCTGCCGCGCACATCGTCGCCCACCCCGGGCCGAGCTCGGCGTGCAGCAGCGGCCGGGACTCGTCGGCGCGCGGGCCCATGAACTCCTGCGAGGGCGAGTCGTAGGCCGCCGCCACCGCGGGGTCGAGCCGCGCGTCGGCCTGCAGGCGGGCCAGCGTCCGGTTGTGGGGGTGGGCCGACACGGCGTTGCGCAACTGCGGCACGAGCAGCGGCAGCCAGCTGTGCTCCCAGTCCATCAGCACGGTCCTGGCCTCGGGCGCGAACAGCATCCACCGCATCGTGTTCCCGGGCACCACATGGTTGCGGAACAGCCGGGCGAAGGCCGTGTTGTAGGCGACGACGTCCCATGCGACGTCGTTGATGTACGCGATCTCGTCGGTGGTCCGCAGCACCCGTTCCCACGGCCACGGCACGGCCGTGCCCGGGCGCGGGTCCAGCGGGTGCGCGGGCAGCAGCCCGGTCGCGTAGAGGACGACGGCCTCCCACTCGTGCTCGCTCAGGTGCAGGATGCGGGCGATGGGCGCGAGCACGTCGGGGCCTATGTGCGCGAGCCGGCCGCGTTCGACGTACCCGTACTTGTGCTCGGGCCAGCCGAGCAGCCGCGTCATGTGCTCGTGCGTGAGGCCCTGCACCCGGCGGCCCCGCGGATCGGCACGCGGCGCGAGGCCGAGTTCCACGGGGTCGACGCGGGCCCGGGCGCGGGCCAGCAAAGCCTGCAGGGCCTGGCGGTTGCGCATCGGCGGCTCCCCGTCGGACACCCCGTCGGTCCGCGCACCCGGGCGAGGCGCCCAGGGCGCCGGGGGACCGGAGGGCGGGTGACGGCTCCGGGCGCGCGAGGACCGTACGGCGTACGGTCGTGGTCACGACGAGCCTACGGGAGCATTCCGCTTGCCGTGCCGTGCCGTGCCGTGCCGGGCCGGTCCCCGGGGACCGCCGTCCCGCGCCGGAGGAACGCGTCCCGGCGTCCGAGGACCGACCGAGCCGTGCGGCCCCGGGAGACGCGTCCCCCGCTCGGCCCGGCCGTCCGCGGAGGACTTCGGGGCCGGTCCTAGGGCAGACGCCCCGCGTCCAGCGCGCGGCCCAGCCGGAAGCCGGCCTCGAACCGGCTGGCCGCGCCCAGGCGTTGGACGAGCGCGTCCACCACGTCCGCCACCGCCTGTGGGGCCACGCCGAGTTCGCGGGCGATGCGGCCGTCGTCGTAGCCGCAGGACATCAGCCGCACCACCGCCCGCTCGAAGGTGCTCAACTGCGGGCCACGCACGGGCAGTCGGCCGCCGCTCGGCGGGACGAAGGGGGCCGCGAGCCGCCAGTAGGCGTCGAACAGGGCCTGGAACGACGGCGTGAGGGCCGAACCGTGGATCCGGACCATCGCCGTGTCGTCCGCGACCACCCCACCGCCGCGGGACGACGGACCGTCGTCGGCCGCGCCGGTCAGGCACAGGGTGTCCCGGTCGACGATCAGCAGGTCGAGGGCGACGCGGTCGACCAGCCGGACCCGCACACCGAGGTCCGTGAGCGAGGCGAGATAGCGGGCGCAGGCCGGCTCGCGCAGCATCGCGGGGGAGTGCAGCGCCCGCATGCGGATGCCGCGGCCGGCCATGCCGGCGACCAGCTCCAGCTGGGTGTCGAGGATCGCGCGGTCGGACGGCAGTGGGCCGCGGTGCAGCGAGTCCAGCGACGCGCGCAGCGAGCCGGCCGTGTCCCGCAGTGCCCGTTCGCGGCTGCCCGGCCCGGTGTACCGCTCGACGACCACCGGCCGCCGCCCGGTGTCCGCGGGCTCCGGGCAGGGCGCCGCCTGCGCCGGGGTGTTCCGCCCGAAGACGTTCAGCAGCATGTGCGCGGCCTCGTTGGCCTCGCCGACGTTGTGCAACTGCGCCCGCGCGTACGAGGTGTAGCTGCCGACGAGGATGCGCAGCGCGGTGTCGCAGTCCACCGGCCACACCACACCGCCGGACAGCCGGACCAGCTCCAGTTCCCGCAACGTCCGCCAGCCGGCGGTGAGCCGGGCGTCGTCCAGGCCCGACTCCGCGCTGATCTCGTTCGCCCGGCCGCCGGCGCCGTGCGAGGCCGCGATCTGGAAGAGCGCGGCCGCGGCGGGCATGTCGCCCGGTTCGTCGTACCCCTGCGGCGGCGCCGACGCGCCCTGTATCGCTTCGGATTCCATCCGAGTGGACCTTCCTCGCCCGACCGGCGCGTCGGCGGTTCCCGCCCCCAGTGCGCGCGAGCCTCCAGCGGTCCGGGTGGCCACAACCCAGCTGGCACAGAGTGTTACAGCAGCCTCGGGACCTTTTCCAGGCTGAATCCGTCGAGGAAATCAAGACGGGCAAAATGGTCGAACCGGACGGTCCCGCCGGGTGGTCAGGGGCGGTGGCCGGCCTCAGGCGGGTCCTCGGCCGGGGCGGGCGCGTACGTGCATGCGCTCCCCCTGGGCTCCGTACAGGCTGAGCCATTCCACCGGCGTGGTACCGGCGTTGGCGAAACCGTGCGGCGTGCGGGTGTCGAACTCGGCGGCCTCGCCCGCCGCCAGCACCAGGTCGTGCTCGCCGAGCGCCAGCCGCAGCCGCCCGGAGAGCACGTACAGCCACTCGTAGCCCTCGTGCGTGCTCTGCTCCGGGCGGACGTCCGGCGGCCTGCCGTCCGGGCCCAACCGCGGCGGCAGGATCTGCTTGTAGGCGTTCAGGCCGCCCAGGTGGCGGGTGAGCGGGATGAACGTCTGGCCGTGCCGGGTGAACGGGCGCGGGTACACGCGGGGGTCGCCGGTGGCCGGCGCGCCGACCAGCTCGTCGAGCGGCACCCGGTACTCCCGGGCCAGCGGCAGCAGCAGCTCCAGTGTGGGCCGGCGCTGCCCCGACTCCAGGCGGGACAGGGTGCTCAGCGAGATGCCGGTGCTTTCGGCGACCTGTGCGAGCGTCGCGCCGCGTTCGCGCCGCAGCGCCCGCAGCCGCGGGCCCACCGCGGTCAGCACACCGGTGATGTCGGAGTCCTCGGTCACCCTTCCATTTGCCGATCCGGCAACAAGCTTTGTCAAGTCGGCGGGGCTTCGCGGACCCTTCGGGAGCGGGACGCGCCTGTGCCGGGACGGCGCGGGGTCCTGGCGCCGGCAGGGCCGGACGGAGTAGGACGTTGCGACGACGAAAGGAACGGATGGACATGAGCAGCCCCGAGGTACCGGCCTCCGCGGAGGAGTACTGGGACACCCGCTACGGCACCGAGCGGATGTGGAGCGGCCGGCCCAACGCGGCCCTGGTCAGGGAGGCGGCGGAGCTCGCCCCCGGCACCGTACTCGACCTGGGCTGCGGCGAGGGCGGTGACGCGATCTGGCTCGCGAAGCAGGGCTGGCACGTGGTGGCCGTCGACGTCTCGCAGGTCGCCCTGGACCGCGGCGCCGAACACGCGGCCGAGGCCGGAGTGCCCGCGGGCCGCATCGAGTGGCAGCGGCACAACCTCGCCGACGCGTTCCCGGCCGGGACCTACGACCTCGTCTCGACGCACTTCCTGCACTCGCCGATCGAGATCCCGCGCGAGCGCATCCTGCGGTCCGCCGCGGACGCGGTCGCGCCCGGCGGCGTGCTGCTGGTCGTCGGCCACGCCGCCCGCCCGCCGTGGGCCCCGGTGCCGGGCGCCGGTGAGTCCGGGGACGCCGGCGCGCCCGGCGACGACGGCGACCATGCGGGTCACCGTGACCATGCGGGCCAAGGCGATCACGGGGGCCACGGACACCAGGGCGAAGAGGGCGACCACGCCGGTCACGCTCACCACGACGTGGACTTCCCGACCGCCGACGACGTCCGCCGCGGCCTGGACCTGCCCGAGGGCGACTGGGAGATCCTGGTCGCCGACGCGGTGGAGCGGGACGCGATCGATCCGGAGGGCCGCCCGGCGCGGCTGACCGACAGCGTGCTCAAGCTCCGCCGCCTGCCCCTGGCCGCCTGACGGGTGCCCTTCGACGGGCGGCGCATGCGGGCCGACGCCGGCACCTCGGGGGATCGCGCCGTTCAGCAGATCGCGCCGCTCAGCAGATCGCGTCGAGGGTGGGCGTCGTAGCCGCGCCCTCGGCGGCGGTCGGCTTGGCGAGCCGCACGGTGCCGTCGTTCGCGTCGGACGGCTCCAGCCGGTACCCCTGCCGCTGGTAGAACGCGATGTTGTGGTGGCTGCGCGCGCCGGCGAAGAGCACGACCTGCTCGCACTCCGGCGGGGCGGCGGCCTCCGCCGCCCGCAGCAGCCACCGCCCGACGCCGAGGCCCCGCAGGTCCGGCACCACGCCGAGGCGGCCGACGTGCCATGCGGCGCCGACGCGGCGCACCCGCACCAGGCCGAGCAGGCGGCCGTCCCGCCACAGTCCCGTCGTGTGCCACTCCGCGAGCCAGGCGCGGACGTCCGCCGGTGACTCGTGCAGGGCCGGGATCGCCAGGGTGTCGTTGATCAGGGCCTCCTCAACCCAGCAGGCGCGCTGCAGCACGGTGACCTCGGCCGCGTCCGCGGGTGTCAGCGGCCGCGTGTAGGACCCGGGCAGCGGGCCGGGCAGGGCTTCGGCCCGGGCCGCCTCGCGCATCGGCCGCAGCGCCTGGGAGACGCGGACCAGTTCGTCCAGGACGCCGACGGCCGCCGCCTCCAGCCGGGCGTCCGGACGGACCTTCCCGTGCTCGGTCGCGTCGCCGATGCGCATCGCGACCGTCGCGCCCAGCGGCACCAGCCGCAGGGTGGTCGCCACCTGCTTGGCGTGCTGGACCGCGCGCGTACCGGCGGAGGTGTGGCCGTAGCTGACGAAGCCCATCGGCTTCCACGCCCATTCGGCGCTGAGGTAGTCCAGGGCGTTCTTCAGGGTCGCCGGCATCCCGTAGTTGTACTCCGGTGTGACCACGACGAAGCCGTCCGCGCCGTCCGCGAGCTCGCTCCAGCGCCGGGTGTGCTCGTGCGCGTAGCGGCCGGTGGCCGGGTGCTCCTCCTCGTCGAGGAAGGGCAGGCGGAGGTCGCCGAGGGAGACCGGCACGAGCTCGACGCCGAGTTCGGCCGCGCGGGGTGCGAGCGTTCCGGTCAGCCACGCCCCGATCGCGGGGCCCAGGGCGCCGGGGCGGGTGCCGCACACCAGGACGAGGACGCGGAGCGGTGCTGCGGACGGTGTCGTTGACATGGAAACGAAAATAACCGCTAGATTGGTTACATGTCAACGACATCGTCGGGGGCCGGCGCCCCGCGCTGGCTGAACCCCGAGGAGGAGCGCGCGTGGCGCGCGTTCCGGCGCATGGTGACCGCCGTCCAGGCCGGCACGGCGCACGACCTGGCGGCGGTGGGGCTCTCCGAGCCGGACTACGAGGTGCTGAGCACGCTGTCGGAACGCCCCGGACGCACCAGCACCCTGCACGAGCAGGCGGCGAAGATGGCCTGGTCACGCAGCCGGCTGTCCCGCCACGCCACACGGATGGAAGCGCGCGGCCTCATCCGGCGCGCGCCGGACCCGGACGACGGCCGCGGCTGCCTGCTCGTCCTCACCCAGCAGGGACTCGACGCCCTGAGCGACGCCGCGCCCGCCCATCTCGCCTCCGTACGCCACCACTTCGTCGACCGCCTGACGCCGGAGGACCTGGCCGCGCTGGAGACCATCGCGGGCAAGGTGCTGGGCCGCGACGTCCGGTGACGCCCGCGGCCGCCGCCCGGTCGCCACATGACCCTGAACCCCCCTGCGGACAGAGGCAGTTCGGCGGAGCCGCCCCCGTCCGCGCCGGGCGGCCCCGTAGCATCGGGGCGTGACCCGTATCCCCACCGTCCTGATGATCAGCGGCAGCACCCGTGCCGGTTCCACCAACTCCGCCGCGCTGAACACCGTCGCCGACGTGCTGGGGGAGGAGATCCGGCCGGTCCTCTACCAAGGGCTGGCGCAGCTCCCGCACTTCAACCCGGACGACGACCACGACCCGCTGCCCGGCGAAGTCGCCCGGCTGCGGGGCCTGATCGCCGAGGCCGACGCGCTGCTCTTCTGCACGCCCGAGTACGCCGGGAACCTGCCCGGCTCGTTCAAGAACCTGCTCGACTGGACGGTGGGCGGCTCGGAGACCAGCGGGAAGCCCTCCGGCTGGATCAACGTCTCGTCCGCCCCCACGGGTGCGGCCGGCGCGCACCATGCCCTGCGCACGGTCCTGACGTACACCGACGCCCGCGTGGTGGACGAGGGCTGCGCGGACATCCCCGTGCCGCGGTCCGTGATCGACCCGGCGACCGGCCTGGTCACCGACCCCGCCGTGCGGGACGCGATGGCCGCCGCGGTGCGGAGCCTGCTGGCCGCGGCATGACACCGGTACGTCTGCGGGCGGCCGGCGAACGGGACGCGGCCGCGGTGGCCCGGCTGCACGCGGACAGCTGGCGGCGTCACTACCGCGGCGCGTACTCCGACGCGTTCCTGGACGGTGACGTGGTCGCCGACCGCGAGGCCGTGTGGGGCGGCCGGCTGGCGGCCCCGGGCCCGGCCGCGGTCACCGTCGTCGCCGAGGACGACGGCGCCCTCGCCGGCTTCGTGCACGTGGTCCTGGACGACGACGAGCGCTGGGGCAGCCTGGTCGACAACCTGCACGTCGCGCACACCCACCGCCGGGCGGGCATCGGCAGGACGCTGATGGGCCGTGCCGTCGAGGTGGTCGCCGAGCGGGCCCGGCGGCCCGCGATGTACCTGTGGGTGCTCGAACAGAACACCTCCGCCCAGCACTTCTACCGGGCGATCGGCGGCACCTGCGCCGGGACCGCCCCGGTCGGGGCGCCCGGCGGCGACCCCGCCCGCCTGCACGGCACCCCCGTCAAACTCCGCATGTCCTGGCCCGACGTCACCCTGCCCCGGGCGTGAACGATCCCGCGCACCGGGCATCCCGGGCCGCCGGCCGCCTCCTGCACGCCGCCGCCGCGACGTACGGTGAGGGCATGGCCGACGACAGGGGGTCCGAGGGCGGTGCGTGAACGGATCGACCTGGGGGCGGCGGCGGTGCGGCTGGCGGCGCACCGTACGCGGTGGCTCGACGCGGGGCTGACGGTCGGCCCGGTCGACTGGCAGAACGCGGACGGTCAGTGGTCGCAGGAGGCCCCGGCCGTGCCGCGCCGCATCATGGTCGAGACGTTCAAGCCGGGGTGGACGGTCTCCGCGTTCGTCACCGTCGACACCGCGGGCAGGGCCCGCGCCGGGTTCGCCTCCGTCACGGAGCAGTGGTGGGAACGCGGCCGCCACCTGCGGTCGCTGGACGACTGGGAGACGCTGCTGGACCACACCGTGGCCCGCGCCCCCGGAGTGCGGCTCCAGCCCGCCCAGTTGGTGGCGCGCACCTGCACCACGGGATGGTCCGACTGGATCCACGGCACACTGTGGATCACCGCCGACAGCCTGGTCCGCATCCGCAGCGGCCTGGCCACGACGCTGCTGCAGTCCTACGAGGCGGGCACGTCGGCCAGGAAGGCCGGCCGCCCCCTGTGTTACGCCCCCGCCGAACTCCTGGCGGCCCACCCCACGAACCGCGTGATACCGGTGTCCGCCATAGCCCGCGCCTCGTTCCGCCGCGGCCTGACCACCACCAGTTTCACCCTCGACCTGACCACGGGCGCCCGCCACCGCCTGCTCTGGCGCTCCACCGAACCGGCCCAGCGCCTCCTCACCGACCGCCTCCTCCCCCTCCTGGGCCGCCGCCTCTCCGCCTGACGCGGGGAGCGCTCAGCGCGCCGCGGGGTACGGCCGCAGCCCGCTGGTCGACAGGGTCCACGGCCCGACCGCCACGTCGTCGCCGAAGGCGTAGTCGTGCTGCCCGTGGTAGCGCGGGCCGTCCGGGGACCCGCCGGGGTCGGTGAAGACCGTCAGCGTCCCCTTGCGCGGGTCGACCAGCAGGTAAAGCCCGATGCCCATCGCCGCGTAGTCGCGGACCTTCTCGACGTAGTCGGACGTGTCGTTCGACGGCGACACGATCTCGACAACGAGGACGACATCCTCAGGATGGAACGGCTCCATCGTGTCCTCTTCGAAGGCCGCGTCAGGAACCACGATCACGTCCGGGCGGCGCAGCCTGCCGATGGAGGCATCCTCGACCTCGCCGCCGGTGTGCGCCACGAGCTGCGCGGGCAACTGGTGGTCGAGCTGTTGGCGGATGCGGAGAGCGGTGCGCTCATGAGGCCGCGACGGCGGCACCATCATGATGATGCCGTCGATCCTGATCTCGTACCCACGGAAGTAGTCCGGCGTGTGCTTGGACAGCTCTTCGGCCACCGCCCGCATGCGCGCGTAGTCCATGCGTCCAGTTTCCTACAGATGCTTCGGCGGCGCGTACGGGTCGCGGGGCGGCGAGGGGTCCGAGGGCGGGGCCGGATGCGGGAAGGGCGTGGGGCGGGCGGGCTGGTGGTAGGTGAGCAGGCCGGGGCGGGGGGCGGGCTGGTGCCAGGGAGCGGGGGCCCACCGCGGCGGCGGGTCGACCGCGTACTGCAGGGCCGGCTGGGCGTAGGCCTTGCGCTGCCACAGGTGGTGGAGCAACTCGGCCTCGCGGGCCGCGTAGTCGGGGGCGGGGGCGCCGCGCGTCGCGGCCCCGCGCAGGAACGCCAGATGCGTGGCGAACGCCGCGTACTCCCGCACCGCCCGTGCCGCCACCTCGCCCTGGAACCGCCGCGCGACCCTCCGCGCCTCCGCCCGGATAGCCATCGAGCCCAGCGCCCCGGGCTCGGCCGGCGTCAGCCAGCCCGCCGAGGCGTAGGCCACCAGATGCCTCCGCACGGTCCGCAGTTCGTTCGACCGCGCCCAGAACGCCAGCCACACCAGCATGCCGAACGCCGGGATCATCACGGCCACGTACAACGTCAGGAACGTCACCGGCGAGGTCATCGACGAGCCGTTCCACGTGCCGTGCAGGCCCATCGCCAGCAGCCAGCCGACCACCGGGGGCAGCCAGCGCCACCGCCACCGCCGGCCGGGGCGCAGCACCGCCGCGAGCGCGAACCCGATCCCCGTCATCGACGTGAACAGCGGGTGCGCGAACGGCGTCATCAGCACGCGCACGATGAACGTCGCGACCGTCGTCGTCCCGATGCCGTGCGAGCCCAGGGCCTTGTCCTCGCTGAACGCCGTGCCGATGTACAGGATGTTCTCGGTGAACGCGAAGCCCGTCGCGGTCAGGCCCGCGACCACGATGCCGTCCAGCACCGACTCGAACTGCCGCCGCCGCGCCAGGAAGAGCAGCAGGATCGCGGTGCCCTTCGCGGTCTCCTCCACCAGCGGCGCCACGAACGTGGCCCCCCAGTGGTCGCTCTGCGTGGGCGTGCCGGAGAACGTCGTCGCGAGCAGCTTCGCGCCGTACTCGTTGGCGAACAGCGCGACCAGCGTCGCCGCGCACGAACCCCACGAGAAGGCGAAGACGACGTTCTGCCACGGGCTGGGCGCCACGTGGTCCAGCCACAGGAACACCCACAGCAGCAGCGGCACCGGCAGGATCGCCAGGGCCAGCCCGACCAGGAACGGCTCGGTGCCTATGTGGTGCCGCACCAGCGCGAGGATGACCACGCCGCACACGGCGAGCACCGTGAACAGCGCCCCGGTACGCACCCCTTTGCTCTCCCAGAACGACCGCCGCGGGGCGTACTTCCAGGTGCCCGGCGCGGGCGCCGGCACTTCCGCGACGGACACCGGGGCCTGGACCACCTGCGGTTGCCCGGGCACGGACGCCGGCACGGCCGCAGGCGGCGCGGACGGGGGCACGGACGAGGGAGCGGCGTAGGGCGCGGAAGCGGGTGGTGACGGCTCGGGGTCGGAAGGGGAGGGGACCGGGGACGGATACGTTGACACCCGTCGACAGTACGGGTGACGGGGCCGCCGCGCGAGGGTGTTGCCGCCGGCGGCCGGTGCTCAGACCCGCGTGAACAGCAGGTCGCGCACCACGTGGCCCTTCTCCAGGCCCTGGCGCTCGAACTTCGTCATCGGCCGGAAGTCCGGCCGCGGCGCGAACCCGCCCTCGCCCAGGGCCGCTCCGGCGCTTCCCGCCGCCGGGTACCGGTTGGCCAGACCGGGCGCCGCCTCCAGCACCTCCAGCATCTGCTCGGCGTACGGCTCCCAGTCCGTCGCGAGGTGCACGACCGCGCCGGGCCGCAGCAGCGGCACGACCAGGTCGAGGAACGACGGCTGGATCAGCCGGCGCTTGTGGTGCTTGGCCTTGGGCCACGGATCGGGGAAGTACACGCGCAGGCCCGCCAGCGAGGCCGGCGGCAGCATGTCGCGCAGCAGCACGATCGCGTCACCGTTGGCGACCCGCACGTTCGTCAGGCCGTCGCGTTCCGCCAGCATCAGCAGGTTGCCCTGGCCGGGCGTGTGCACGTCCACCGCGAGGATGCCGGTCGACGGGTCGGCCGCGGCCATCCGCGCGGTCGCGTCGCCCATGCCGAAGCCGATCTCCAGGACGACCGGCAGCCCGGGGTCACCGAAGAGCGCGGCGAGGTCCAGCGGGGAGCCGTCCAGCTCCACGCCCCACCGCGCCCAGTGCCGGTCGATCGCCGCCGCCTGGGCCTGCGTGATCCGCCCGCGCCGCGCGTGGAACGAACGGATGCGGTGCTCGGTACGGGACCCGGCCGGATCGGGGGCCGGGCCCGCCGGGAACTTCACGGCGGCGGCTGCGGCGGGGACGGGCGCGGCCGGGGCGTCGGGGCGCGCGGGGGCGGTGCGGGGGGCGGTGGATGACGTGGACACAGTGCCCTCGATTCTACGGGGACCCGCCGCCCGGCCCGGTGCGGCGCCGATCACACCCCGGGAGCGGCCCGGGGGCGACGGATTCCGCCCGAGACCGGTGAGCTCCGTCCGGTCGGCCGGGCCGCCCCCCGTACCCGTTCACGTCGTGCCCAGCGCCTCCAGCGCCCGGGCGGCGACCTCCCGGCCGATCGGCAGCGCGGCCGTCGCGGCGGGCGAGGGCGCGTTCAGCACGTGGACGAAGGGGCCCTCGCCGCCGAAGAGGAAGTCGTCGACGAGCGTGCCGTCCGGCAGCACCGCCTGGGCCCGCACACCGGCCGGCGCCGGCACCAGGTCCTCGGGCCGCAGTGCGGGCAGCAGTCGCCGGGCGTCCGCGGTGAACGCCCGCTTCGACAGCGAACGGCGGATCTCGCCGGCCTCCTGACGCCAGTGGCGGCGGGCGATCCGCCAGGTGCCGGGGAAGGCCGCGGTGTCCAGCATGTCGCGGAGCTTGACCGTGCTGCGCCGGTAGCCCTCGCGGGCCAGCGCGGGCACGGCGTTCGGCCCGAGGTGGACGCCGCCGTGCACCGACCGGGTCAGGTGCACGCCGAGGAAGGGGAACGCGGGGTCCGGCACCGGGTACACCAGGCCGCGCACCAGGCCCTGGCGCCGCGGCACCAGCTCGTAGAACTCGCCCCGGAACGGCACGATGCGCATGCCCGGCTCGTGCCCGGCCAGACGCGCCAGCCGGTCGCTGTGCAGGCCCGCGCAGTTGACCAGCACCCGGGTGCGCAGGGCCGTGCCGTCCCCGGTGCGGACGGTGATGGCGGCGCCGTCGCGGTCGATCGCGGTGACCTCGCGGCCGTAGCGGACGGTGCCGCCCGCGTCCGTCACCAGGCGGGCGAGCGCCGCGGCGACGCCGCCGAAGTCGCAGATGCCGGTGGACGCGACGTGGATCGCGGCGAGCCCGGCGATCTCCGGCTCCCGTTCGGCGATCTGCGCCGGACCCAACTCCCGCACTGCCAGTCCGTGTTCGCGGCCGCGCTGGATCAACGCGTGCAGCCGCGGCAGCTCGTCCTGCCGGGTGGCGACGATCAGCTTGCCGGTGACCTCGTACGCGATGCCGTGCTCGGCGCAGAACTTGGGCGTCTCGGCCGAACCCTCCAGCGCGTAACGGGCCTTGAGGCTGCCGGGCCGGTAGTAGATGCCGCTGTGGATGACCCCGCTGTTGCGCCCGGTCTGGTGGCGGGCCGGGCCGTCCTCCTTGTCGAGCACCGTGACCGACAGGTGCGGGGCCTCGCGGAGCAGGGCGTACGCCGTCGCCAGGCCGACGATTCCGGCGCCGACCACCAGGACGTCCGTACGGCTCGGGGTGGTCATCTGCTCTCGGCTCCTCGGTGCTTCGGGTCGGGTGGACGGTCGGACGGGTGGACGGTCGGTCGGGTCGACGAGCGGACCGGTCGGCGGGACCGGGCGGAGGACGGCGGGACGTGCGGGACGTGCGGGAGGCGCTGCCGGTACGGGTGGTGTCGCTGGTGCCTTCGGTGCTGGTCAGGCGGGCGTACGCGCTCCGCTCCCGGAGCGGATGTACCCCGCGCGGGCCCGTGTCACTCCGGCGGACAGGGCAACAACCGCCGACGACGGCGCCAACCGCCGGCGAGGGCCCGGGAGCGCGGCGACGGGGCCTCCTGGTGGCGGCCGTACTGCCCGGCCGCGGGGCTCGCGGGCCCGGGGCCCAGGGCTGCCGGAGCCGGGCGGGGCCCAGGGCTGCCGGGTTCCGGGCGGGGGGCCGCCCGCGGCGGCCGGTCAGGCCGGGGCCGCCAGCAGCGGACGGGCCCGCTCCCGCAGTTCCAGCACGCGCGGCTCGTCGTTGTACGGCTCCAGCCGGTGCAGCAGGTCCCGGACGTACTCCGTGGTGCGGACCGACGAGATGCGGTTGGCCACCTCGACCGCCTTCACCCCCGCGGCGCAGCAGGCGTCGAGGTTGCCGGACTCCAGTTCGGCGACCGCGGAGACCACCAGCCGCAGCCCGTGCGACCGGACGAACTCCTCCGTCGGCCGGGCCAGCGCCTGTTCGGTGAACCGTTGCACCTGCCGCGGGATCTTCAGGTCGCGATAGCACTCGGCGGCGTCCGCGGCGAGCCGGTCGTAGGAGTAGAAGCCCAGCCAGCTCGGGTCGGCGTCGCCCTCCCGGGCCCGCTCCAGCAGCCCCTCGGCCGCGGCCAGCGACGCCCCGCAGGCCGCCGCCTCGCCCGCCTTGGCGTGCGCCCGCGCCTCCACCAGATGGAAGAAGCTCATGGTCCGGGCGGTGGCCAGCCCGCGGTTGCGCTCCAGCGCGGCCTGGGCGAGGTCCACGCCCTCGTCGGCGAAGTTCCGGTACGTGGCCTGCAGCGACATCGACGCCAGGACGTAGCCGCCGAGCGGTACGTCGGCGGCCGCCCGGGCCAGCCGCAGCGCCTGGATGTAGTAGCGCTGCGCGGCCTCCTGCTGGCCGGTGTCGAACGCCATCCACCCGGCCAGGCGGGTGAGTTCGGCGGTCGCGCCGAACAGCGCGCGACCCACGTCGTCGCTGTAGGAACCGAGCAGCAGCGGTGCGGCCTCGACCCGCAGGCACTCCGGCACCATGCCCGAACGCCAGTCGCCGCCACCGTACTTGGAGTCCCAGCGGCGGGCGTCCTCGGCGGCCTCGCGGAGCTTCGTGACGTCCGTGTGCCCCACATGCGCCATGCCGGGCGCGGGCGCGTCCCGGGCCACCGTCGCGTCGGCCGGGGTGATCAACCACCGCGAAGCGGGCGTGACGTAAGCGCTCACTGCGAAAGATCCGGCCAGCGTCTGCCAGATGCCCGCACCCCCGGGCCCGCGCCGCCCGCCGAGGTCCAGCCGCCACAGATCGGTGGCCGATTTCACCGCCTCGGAGACGTCCCGGGGGAAGGCGAGGCCCACCTCCGGCGCCGGATCGGCGTCCGCCAGACCTATCTCGTGCAGCGGCACCGGACGGCCGAGCTTCCCGGCGATCGCGGCGGCGATGAGATGCGGCGCCGCGCCCTGCGGCACCATTCCCTTGGTGACCCAGCGGGCCACGGACGTCTTGTCATAACGCAGCGTCAGACCGCGTTGCGCGCCGAGGTCGTTGACCCGCCGGGCGAGTCCCGCGTTGCTGATGCCCGCCACGCCGAGAAGGGCGCCGAGTTTCTCGTTCGGCCCGCGGTGTTCTCTGTTCACTGCGGTTCACCTCGTGATGCCGCTGGGGGCAGGCCGGCCGGCCTGGTCATGTCGTGGGGTACGGGGGTCGCCCTCCCCATGGAACCCGATTCAGCCACCACGCGGACCCCTTGGGGGCCCGCGCGTCGCATGTGCCGGATACCCGAGCCGCGCGTACGGGTGCGAACCGGATACACCCAGCGTAGTTCGCCGGATCCCGACCGTTAAGAGCCTTGTGCCGGATGGCCGGATTCCGGCCCCCCGGTGGAAGCGCTCCGCGCACGATCCGGCGTGTGCTCCCGGTATATGTGGCCGTGCGCCCGGCCGTGCGCTCTGTGCGGTGCGGCGGGGCGGCGCTTGCATGGTGGCCATGGGTCCGCCCGTTGCCCCGCCCTGCGGCTGGGCGGGGAGGACGGGTCCGGGAGTTCCGCTGCCACAATCCCCGCGGGTGGCGGACCGGCCCGGGAGGTGCGTTCGCCCCTCCCGGGCCGTCGCCCGGCACCATCGTCGCGCCGGCCGCCACCGCCGGCCCCATCCGGCGCCCCGTCCGCGCACCACGGCCCCACCGTCGCCAGTCCGAGTCCGCCACCGCCTCCGGCACCCGACCACCGCTGACTCGCGGTTGACCGCCACGGCATATCAACTGCGGTATGTGCCAAGGAATTTGGCGCGAACCAGATGTTTCGGTGCGCGCCCGCCCCACCGGTCCCGGTCACCCGTGCATCCACCACGCACCGGCGCTTTCCCTTCGTATTGCGCCCACTTGGGGTCGGCGACGCGGCGCTCCTTGGTGTACCCATGCGCCTCTTTGCGCGCTTCCACGTGGCAGCATGGTCTTTCGGACGTCGGACGTGGCGGCGAGCGGGGCGGGAAAGCACGGTGGCGCCCGCGCCCGCTGTCCACAGCCTGTGGAGGCGGCGATGCGGTGGTTGGTGGGGTGGAGCAGTGCCACCACTGGTCGTTTTTCCGGCGGGAAGGCCCGCACCCTGCTGCCCGTGGCCGGGCAACTCCTTTGGTCCGGCGATGATCCGCTGTGGGCCGTCGGCGACTGGCGGCCCGACGAGATCCGCGTCGTGCACGCCGGACCCGTCCCCAGCGGCGCCGACGGCAGCGCCTACGGCACCTGGGGCGCACCGGACTCCGGCGTCAACGGACACACCCCGTACGGGGGTTACCACGGCTTCGACGCCAACGGCGGCGCGGCGCAGTCCCCGCACGGCGTCGCCCGCCTCGCCGTCCTCGGCCGCTGCGGCGCCACCGACGCCCAGCTGCGCCTGGGACTGGTCGCCGCCCGCGGCGGAGCGCTGCGGCACGTCACCGCCTGGCCCGGCAGCTACACCGCCGTCCTCCAGCTCGGCCGCCGCATCACGGTCCTGGGCGACCTGGCCGGCGCCCGCCCGGTCTTCCACACCCGCTGGTCCGGCGGCACCGCGTACGCCACCGCCGCACTCCCGCTCGCCGACCTCGTCGAAGCCGGCCTCGACGTCACCCACCTCGCGGCCACCCTCGCCTGCCCCGACTCGCCCGAGGCGCTGACCGACGGCACGCCCTACCTCGGAGTGCGGCGCGTACCGCCCGGCCACGCCCTCATCCTGCGCGACGGCACCCCCGAGATCGCCGGCTACGAGCCCACCGCCTCCCTCGCCGTCGGCCACCAGCCGGCCAGCGCCGCCGACGCCGAGGCCGCCGTCGAAGGCGTCCGGGACGCACTCGTCGAAGCGGTCCGCGCCCGCCTCGCCCAGCCACGGTTCGTCCCCGACCCCGGCGAGGCGCCCGCGCCCGGCATCGGCGCCGACCTCTCCGGCGGCAGCGCCTCCGCCACCCTGGCCCTGCTGGCCGCCGGGCTGCCCGGCATGCCCGGCATGCTGCCCGGCGCCCCCGGCAGCCTCGCCGGAGAGCGGCTGCTGGCCGTCACCTTCAACGACCTCGCCGCCGGCGGACAGCCCGGCCGCGAGGCCGAGTTGGCCCGGGCCGGGGCGCTGGCCGCCGACCCCCGGCTGCGGCACGTCGTCGTCGCGGGCGGGGACGAGGCCCTGCCGTACGCCGACCTCACCGGCGACAGCCTCGGCCGGCTCACCGACGAACCCGGGCCCGCGCTCGTCGTCGCCGAACGCCACCGCAGGCGGCTGTCGGCCGGCGGCGCGGACCACATCATGGGCTACGGCGCCCGCCAGGTGCTCGACGCGCACCCCGCCCGCCTGGCCGACCTGCTGATGGACCGGCGCCGGCGCCACCTGGTGCGGCCCGTCGCCGCCCTCACCCGCGCCGACGTGGCCGTGGCCGGGCACCCGCTGCGGGTCCCGTTCACCGTGCCCGTCACCGTCTACCGGGCCGCCCGGCGGCTGGCCCGCACCCCGTACCAGCGCGGCGTCGAGGACATCGCGGCCGCGCTGCTGCGGCACGACGTGGCCACGAGCGGGCTGCCGCGCGGGCCGCTCGGCGCGTCGCTCGCCGCCATGACCTGGGTGCGGCCCGGTCCTGCCGCGCGCTGGCTCACCGGCGAGGCCCTCGCCGAGGTGTCGCTGCGCCTCCAGGACGCCGCCCGGCGCCCGTGGCCGCTGGAACGCCCCGGCGAACGGCGTGCCCGCGCCGCGCTCGCCCGCCACGCCGCGGACTTCCGCGTCCTGGAGCAGGCCGCGGCCGTCCCCTCCCAGCGGCTGCACGCGCCCTTCCTCGACAACCAGGTCGTCCGCGCCTGCCAGGCGCTGCCCGGCGCGCTGCGGGTCCGCCCGGGAGCCCGGGCGGAGGTGCTGCGGGAGGTGCTGCTGGGAGCGGGCGTCCGGGAGTTGCCGCCCGGCTGGGGAGCGCCGTCGCCGTCCGGCGCCGGACCGTCCCGGGTCGGCCTGCGCGCCGCCCTCGACCCGCTGCTCGACCTCTTCGAGGCGCCGCTGCTGGCCGACGCGGGGCTGGTGGAGGCCCGGGTGGTGCGGGACGCGCTGCGCGGCGCCGCGGAGGGGGTGGCGCTGCCCATGGACGGGCTGGCCGACCTCGTCTCCACGGAGCTGTGGCTGCGGAGGCTGCTGGCGCGGCGGGGGTCGTGCTGGACGGGGGCGGATGCGCCGGAGCAGCGGGCTGTTGCGTCGGGGGTTCATCGCTTGACGCTCTAGGGGTTCGCGTGTGGGGTGCCGCTGTCCGTCGGTGCGGGCATGCCTGCCTTGGGCTTGTTTTTCCCACCCGCCCGCCCGTGACGGTTGTCCGTCAGGTGCGGGTCTCTGGTGGTGGGGTCGGGGCCAGTCCGGGAGTACCTCCTCGGAACTGTGCGTGCCGCGTTCTTCCGCTTCTTGACCCGGGCGGATGCACAGTTCCTGCGGGGGCACTCCCTCCCCGTCCCCTCCGGCCTCGTCGGCGGCTGCCGGCCGGTGGGGGGTGAATCGGGTACACCCGGGCGGGCCGGGAAGACCTCTTTACCCCTTGGATCACCGGCAGCCGCCGGGCAGAGCGGAGGGGACGGGGAGGGAGTGCCCCCGCAGGACTTGTGCACCCACCCGCCCAGCCAGAGGGAAGAAGGGTGCACGCACAAGTCCGAGGAGGTACTCCCGGACTGGCACCGACCCATGAACAGGTAACCCGCACCTGACGGACGACGGTCACGGGTGGGTGGGTGGGCAAAACAAGCCCAAGGCAGGGCTACCCGCGCCGACGGACAGGGGCACCGCAGCCCGATGCCTAGGACACGCTGTCCGCCCCGTACCGCAGAATGGGGGGACCCCGGAAAAGGAAGAGGGACGCCCACCATGCCCGTATGGGACGACCTCATCGGCCAGCCCCGCATCGTCGCCGAACTCACGGCCGCGGCGACAGCCGCCGACCGCATCGTGGAGGAGCACCTCGACGCCGCGGGCACGGACGCCAAGGCCTCGGGGATGACGCACGCCTGGCTCTTCACCGGCCCGCCCGGATCCGGCCGTTCCACCGCCGCCCGGGCCTTCGCCGCGGCCCTGCAGTGCACCAGCCCCGACAAGAAGCTGGGCGCGACCCCCGGCTGCGGGTTCTGCGACGGCTGCCACACCGCCCTGATCGGCACGCACGCCGACGTCGAGACCGTCCGCACGGACCTGCTGTCGATCGGCGTGAAGGAGACCCGGGACCTGGTGCGCCGGTCCAGCCTCTCGCCGGCCGGCGGCCGCTGGCAGGTGATCCTCATGGAGGACGCCGACCGGCTGACCGAGGGCGCGGCGAACGTCCTGCTCAAGGCCGTCGAGGAGCCGGCGCCGCGGACGGTGTGGCTGTTGTGCGCGCCGTCCGTCGAGGACGCTCTGCCGACGATCCGGTCCCGCTGCCGCCTGCTGACGCTGCGGACACCGTCCGTCGACGCCGTCGCCGACGTGCTGATGCGCCGGGACGGCATCGACCCCGGACTGGCCGCCCAGGTCGCGCGGGCCACGCAGGGGCACATCGGGCGGGCCCTGCGGCTGGCCACGGACGAGCAGGCGCGGGCCCGGCGCGCCTCGGTGCTGCGGGTGCCGCTGCGCGTCGCGGACGTCGGCGGGTGCCTGCGCGCCGCCCAGGAGCTGGTGGACGCGGCCGCGGAGGACGCCAAGGCCGTGGCCGAGGAGGTCGACGCCAAGGAGACGGAGGAGCTGCGGGCCGCGCTCGGCGCCGCCGCGGGCGCGGGGAGCCGGATGCCGCGGGGCACGGCCGGCGCGATGAAGGAGCTGGCGGACCGGCAGAAGCGGCGTGCCACCCGCACCCAGCGCGACACCCTCGACCTGGCCCTCACCGACCTCGCCGGCTTCTACCGCGACGTGCTCGCGATCCAGCTCGGCGGTACGGCGGACCGCATCGCGAACACGGAGGTCAGGGACGGTATCGAGCAGGTCGCGACGTCGTCCCGGCCCGAGCAGAGCCTGCGGCGCATCGAGGCGGTGCTCGCCTGCCGCGAGGCTCTCGCCGCGAACGTCGCTCCTCTCCTGGCCGTAGAGGCCATGACCCTCTCCCTCCGCGCGGCCTAGCGTTTCCCGCCCCGGCTTCCGGACTGCCCCCGACAAGTGGACGAACGGCACGTGATCAGGGGCGCGAGGAACGGCGCCACCAACCCACCACCGGGCGGAGGCCGGGAACGGCGGCCCGGGGGCACCCCGGAGGCCGTACCCCCTACCGGGCCGGAGGCCTGGTGCACCTGTTCGGGTGATCACACCCCCCACCCCCCGCCACGGCACCGCCAGGACCGCCCCGCGACAGGCGAGGGTGGGGGAGAGGTTCTCCCCGCCGGGCCGGGCGGGAGGGCGCCCGCCGTCCCGAAGGGGTACCGCCGTGGCCGACGCCGTCCTCACCGTGATGCTGCTCGCGGCCGCCGCCGCCACCGCCGTGCTGGCCTTCCGCACCCTGCGGTACTGGCGCGGCGAGCAGGCCGGCCGCGTCTACGAACTGCCCGTCGACCGCCGCGGCACCGTCCTGCGCGCCGGCGCCGCCACCACCTGCGCCGCCCTCGTCGCGATGCTGGCCGTCACGATGTGGCACACCGAGCCCACCGGGCACACCCGCACGGCGGCGGCCACCACCCGCGCGACGACCGCGGCGCCGGTCGTACCTCCGCCGCCCCCGCCCCCGCCGCGGACCCCGCACCCCGCCCCCCCGCCTCCGGAGGTCCGCACCGTCGCGCACCCCGCCGGCGGCACCCTGGAGGTCCTGCGGGACGGGACGCAGGTCTGGCTTCCGCCGCTGTACGACGCCAAGCGGTCGGCCGGCATCGCGTACCCCGTCGTCGTCGTGCACACGACCGACCCCGTGGACCTCTTCAAGGGCTTCGCGGTCGGCGCGCAGCAGCACAAGGCCGACCTGTTCGTGCTGGTCATCCCGCCCGGCTGCGCACCGGCGCCCGGCGCTCAGGGGCCCACGCCGGCCACCGTGCTGGACGAGGTCGCGAGCCGCTACCGCACCCTGACCGCGACCACCGCCCGCGGCATCCTCGGCATCGGCCCGCAGGCGTCCTGCGCGGTGCAGGAGGCGCTGGCCAACGCCGGCCGATACGGCGCCGCCGCCGGGGTCTCCGGCAGTTACGCGACTGCGGCCGCGCTCCCGGGCAACGCGACCGCCGCCGGGACCGGCTCGGCCGCCCACCCGGCGCTGCTGCTGGCCACCGGCCCGGGGGAGAGCGGCCCGCGCACGTCCGGGCACCAGCTCCGTACGACCCTGCACGCCCGCGGCGTCAGCGTCCGCACGCTCGACGGACTGGCGCCGCGGCGCCAGCTGTTCGAGACGGTCGCCGCGTACTTCACCGAGAAGCTCGACGGCCCGTCGCGCATCTCGCACCCGCGCACATGAGGGCGGCAGCCGGTCGTGTCCGGTTTCCGCAATCACTCGAAAGGCGACAGGATGGTCGATCATCGACCGTGCGCGGCCGATACGCTCGCACTTCACCCGACGGGAGGACCCGAGCCGACGATGCCGCACTTCACGCGTCTGAATCCGCGACGTTCCGGTCAGCTGCCGCAGCCTGAGCCCGCCGGTGCGGTGCCCGTCGACGGGGTCCGCCGCGCCCGGTCCCTGCTGAGGATCCCCGCGGCCGTCGTCGTCGCGACCGGTCTGCTGCTGTCCGCCTGTTCCTCGGGCGGGAGCGGCCAC
This sequence comes from Actinacidiphila acidipaludis, assembly GCF_019890725.1. Lineage (GTDB taxonomy): Bacteria > Actinomycetota > Actinomycetes > Streptomycetales > Streptomycetaceae > Actinacidiphila > Actinacidiphila acidipaludis. The sequence continues at coordinate 31,920 of NZ_JAINZZ010000023.1, read as the reverse complement.
CCGGCGTCCGCGTCGTCGCCCGAGGCCGGGGCCTCCGGCGGCTCGTCGGACACGTCGTCCTCGTCGGGCGCCGCGAGTTCCGCCGACCTCGCGCCGTACTACCACCAGAAGCTGAAGTGGCGCAGCTGCGGGGCGGCGGGCTTCGACTGCACGACGATGAAGGTCCCGCTGGACTACGCGCACCCGAAGGCGGGCGGCGACCTCACGCTCGCGGTGGCGCGGAAGAAGGCCGCGGGCCCCGGCAAGCGCCTCGGCTCGCTGCTGGTCAACCCGGGCGGGCCGGGCGGCTCGGCCATCGACTACCTGCAGTACGCGGCGCTCGGCTACCCCGCGGCGGTCACCGCGCGGTACGACATGGTGGCCGTCGACCCGCGCGGTGTGGCCCGCAGTGCTCCGGTGGAGTGCCTGACCGACAAGCAGATGGACACCTACACCGCCGTCGACACCACCCCCGACGACTCGGCCGAGATCACCAAGCTGGAGTCCGCGGACAAGAACTTCGCGGCGGGCTGCGAGCAGCACTCGGCGAAGCTGCTCGACCACGTCTCGACCGTCGACTCGGCCCGCGACATGGACGTGCTGCGCGGGATCCTCGGCGACCAGCAGCTCAACTACGTCGGGAAGTCCTACGGCACGTTCCTCGGCGCGACGTATGCCGGGCTGTTCCCCAAGCGGGTGGGCAAGCTCGTGCTGGACGGGGCGATGGACCCGTCGGTCGGTGCGCTGGAGAGCAGCCGGGCGCAGGCGGGCGGGTTCGAGGTCGCGTTCGACGCGTTCGCCAAGAACTGCCTGCAGCAGGCGTCCTGCCCGCTGGGCACGACGTCGGTCGCCGACGCGGGCAAGCGACTGGACGCGCTGTTCAAGAGCCTGGACGGGCATCCGCTGCCGACCGGGACGTCGCGCAAGCTGACCGAGGCGCTGGGGACCACCGGGGTGATCGCCGCGATGTACGACCAGAGCGCGTGGCCGACGCTGCGGGGGGCGCTGGCCGGCGCGGAGAAGGGCGACGGCGACCCGCTGCTGAAGCTCTCCGACAGCTACTACGAGCGCGACGACTCCGGCAAGTACAGCAATCTGATGTACGCCAACGCCGCCGTGAACTGCCTGGACCTGCCGCCGGCTCTGCGCTCGACGGCCGACGTCGAGCGGGCCCTGCCCGCCTTCCGGAAGGCGTCGCCGCACTTCGGGACGACGCTGGCCTGGTCGTCGCTGGTCTGCGGGTACTGGCCGGTGAAGGCCACGGGGCACGCCGCGAGGATCACCGCGCCCGGGGCGGGCCCGATCCTGGTGGTGGGCACGATCCGGGACCCGGCCACGCCCTACGCCTGGGCCGTCTCGCTGGCCGACCAGCTCGACTCGGGCCACCTGCTGACCTACGACGGCGACGGCCACACCGCGTACGCGCGGGGCTCCGACTGCATCGACACGTCGGTGAACGCGTATCTGCTGGAGGGGAAGGTGCCGGCGAAGGGGACGGTCTGCAAGTGAGGGGCTGCCGCGGGTGCCGGGCGGGCCGGGCCCCGCACGCATCCGGGCCGTCCGAGGGGGTGCCTCTGACCAGCGGGACCTCATGATCGGGACCCTGGTCGGAGCACCCTCCGGAACCCTGTAGACTTTTCCCCGCTGCTGCTGCCACCCTTGGTGATCGCAGTCTCCAGCAAGCCGCCTTAGCTCAGTTGGCCAGAGCAACGCACTCGTAATGCGTAGGTCTCGGGTTCGAATCCCGAAGGCGGCTCCACCTCTGACCTGCACGTTCTTCCCGGAGCGTGCAGGTCTTTTTGATCTCCAGTGGCAATGCCAGTTGCAGTTAGCCCCACAGTGACGTGCCCATCTTGGCTGCTGCATCCTCGGCCAGAGGCGAACTCACATGGGTGTATCGCTGGGCCACGCGCGGCTGTGAGTGGCCGAGGATCTCCATCACCACGCGGAGGCCGACGCCGTTCTCCGTCAGCAGCGTGCCGGCTGTGTGGCGGCCCTGGGCGTGCGTACCGCGGGCTGCGATGCCCGCCTCCTGGAGAATCTCCTGGAGGTCGTCCCAGTCGCGGCGAGGGTCGATCGGGCGGCCGTTGGCCTGGCAGAACACCAGGTCGTTCTCCTCCCACAGTTCGCCGGCCGCCAGGCGCTCCCGCTTCTGCGCCACCCGGTGAGCCCGCAGGGCCGACACCAGCGGCGGCGGGACAGGGACGATCCGCTTGTTCTTGCCCTTGGGTACACGGAAGACCAGGCCACCACCGCGACGCTCCGGGCACGCCTTCGCATGCTTGGTGCAGTTCCTCGCGCACGCCGGCGGACAACCTCGCTTGTACTTCGTGTGCGCCTTGCAGTTCGCCTTGCAGCCCTTGTGGTGGTGCTTCTCGCCACAGGCGTGCGGATCCTCGCAGCCGTGCTGCCAGTTGAGTCGCTGCAGCTGCCAGTGCACCCGCGCCATGCCGGTCTCAAGGTCGAGGTACGACCAGCGCAGGCCGAGAGCCTCGCCCTGCCGTAGGCCGAGAGCGGAACCCACCGACCACCGCACGCCGTTGCGACGCTTGCCCGCGACCTCCAGAGCGGCGCGGGCTTCATCGCGGGTCAAGGGTTCGATCTCTGTCTCAGCCGGAGCGGGTGCGTCCAAGAGGGTCGCGACGTTGCGCGTGATGATCTCGCGCTGCATGGCGACCTTCAGGGCGCGGCTGACGATCCGGTGCACCTTCAGGACCGTCGAGGATGCGAGCCCACGGCGCAGAAGGGCCAGGTACAGCGCATCCAAGTGATCCGGGGTCAGACGGTCGATCCGGTGCTTTCCGATGCCCGGTTCGATATACAGCGCGTTTTTGCTGCGGTAGTCGTCCAGGCTGCGAGGCGCCATGGTGCCGTCCTCGACCTTGCGGGCGCACACGGTGTTCAGGAAGGTCCCCATCCACTGCGCCATAGTCGGCGGCCGGCCAGGCTTGCGGACCTTCCCCGAGTCGCGCTGCTTCTCCAGGTCCCGCACGGCTGCCCGGACCTTAGCCTCGTCGGCACCCATCCGATGACGGCGGTCCGGCCGGCCGTCAGGCCTGGTGCCCACCGTGACCCAGCCGTGCCACTTGCCATCAGACTCCGAGAAGTAGACCGAGGACTCTCCGTTCGCTCGGCGACCGGTCATCCTGCCCTCCCAGTTCGTGCAGGCGGCAAGACGCCGCGCTTACGGGCTTCGTAGATCCATCGGTGGACTGTCCGAACGGGCACGTCGGCGACCTCGGCGATAGCCGGGGCCGGAGACTTGTTCGCCCCAGTGAAGTACCGGTACGCCTCCGCGAGATCCTCAAGGAACTCGGGAGTGATGCGCCCAGCAGGCGGCTTGATGGCAGGGATACGGCCCGCAGGCAGGCCATCCCCTTCCATGGTGTGGAGAGTCGAGCCATCGACAGGGTTGAAGAAGACCGTCGCGACGTCCTCAGTGCTCTCGAAGTAGGCGTCCAGGACGTCGAGAGTGGGCGCCTCGATCTCCATGAGGTCTGAGCCTTCGAGGAAGCTTCTGCGGGCCTCGCCGGCGCGGCGCGCGATGGCCTCGGTGGGGGCGCTGAAGGGGAGCTGCACGAGAAGTTGTGTTAGGGCCTCCTCGATCTGGCTGAGCGGGATCCTGCGCCAGATCCTGCCGCTCAGCGCCTCGGACTCGCCTGCCTGCATGACGGCTGACTGGAGGTCAAGCCGTTCTTTCCCGGGCGAGCCGGTGAGCTGGTAGTGGAGGTACACGGACGGTCCGTCGCCGGTCTGCTCACGCAAGCGCAGCCAGCCCCAGGGCCGTACCTCGATGTCCCAGCGGTCGATATCCCATGCCATGCGATCGAGCATGTCAGCGCGCCACTGCGTGAGCAAGTGGCACCACGCACGTGAGTAAGTGACTCCACATACTTGATCGATGCGCCATGGCGCTCTATGGTGCTGTGTGAGCAAGCGGCTACGCGTACTCGCCGCCACCTACTCAGGAGCCCGAATGACTCGCATCCTCTACCCCGTCCGTGAAGCGGCCGAGCAACTCGGCTTGAGCATCTCCGCCACCCGGAACCTGATCGCGACCCGCGAACTGCGCAGCGTCAAGATCGGCCACTCCCGGCGGGTGCCGGCTGAAGCCCTGCACGAGTTCGTGCGGCGCCTCGAAGCCGAGCAGAACGGAACCGCAGGCGCGACGCCCCCCGCGGACCTGTCCGCCACTGCCTGACACCAGGCGGTTCCGTGACGCCGCCTCTGCACAAGATCCAGCACCGCCGGTGCTGCGCCCGCTACCTGACCGCGAAGGGCCGTTCCAACGGCGCCCGCAGCCTTCGCACTTCGCGAACGGAAGCATCCGTGACCACAAACGAAAACCCCCGGGTCAGCACCCCGGGGGCCTCCACAAACGACAGTGACCAGCACGCCGTGACCAGCGTAGCGCCCAGCACCCTCGACGCGGCAATGGACAACCTGCACGGCCTGACAGACGACCAACTGCAGCGTCTGGCCGACGACATCGGCAAAGCACTCGACGGCCATATGCGGGAGGTACTAAGCGGCGGAGCCGAAGACGCCGTCTCCTTGGCGGCCTGTGCGCGCCTCATCCTGCGCCGACGCCGGTCGGCCGCAGCGCAGGCCCGCGCCGCGCAGATCGTCAAGAGCCTCGCCGACTACGGGAGGGGTGCCTAATGCCGTTCGAGCACACCGACCCCGTAGCCCTCTGGGCCTCTGCTCAGATCACCGACCTCGATCTCGGCGATCTGCCGCGGTACGGCAGCCGGGCATGGCTGCAGCTCACAGCCGACGACCCCAAGCGTGCCGCAGCGATCCTCGTGGCTGCCGAGCAGTGGCGGCGCCACCACATCGAACAGCGGTGGCTCGACGAGCTCGGCGAGTACGACCCCGTGGCGTGGTGGCAGGAAGTCACCCGCGACGCGGACGCCGAAGCCGTCAAACTCGCCCGCCACCTGCGGGGCATGCGCACACAACGCGAGCTCCGCAACGCCGCCAGCAAGTGCGAGGCCATTCCAGTGCGGGCCTCCAACGGCTGGCCGCCAGTTGCCGTCCCCGGCCGACCCGGCTGGCGCCGCTGCCTCGTCAACGGCCAGCAGACCGACCTGAACAGCGCCCCCCAGGAGACAGCCGCGTGACCAGCCCTCGCCCCATGGACCCCGCACTGCGGGGGCTCGTCGCGCTGCCTAGCGTCGCGCCGGACCTAGGGGAGTGGCCCGAAGGTGCAGTTCTCCGACGGCCAGTACCTCAGGAAGCGCCGGCGGACGACCGTCCCGAGGGGCCGAGCCGCAAGCTGGTGCTCACTCCTGCCTCTCGGATCAAGATCCGGCCGGTTCGCTGGCTCTGGGACACGACCCCGGACGGGCAGCCGCCGACCTCGCACGGCCGCATTCCGCTCAACTCACTTGCCCTCGCCGCAGGTGGACCGGGTCTCGGGAAGTCACAGTTCGCCGTCTGGGTCACGTCCCAGGTCACCCGGGGCACGCTCCCTGGTCAGCTCCTTGGGCAGCCCCGCGGAGTGGTGTACGCGGCCACCGAGGACTCGTGGTCCTACACCATCGCGCCCCGGCTGATCGCCGCTGGCGCCGACATGGATCTCGTGTTCCGGGTGGACGTCGTAGACGACGAGGCCCTGCACGCTCGTCTGACCCTGCCCACGGACATCTCATTGCTCGGTAAGGCCGTCGAGGAGTACAGCGTGGCGCTGGTGGTCGCTGACCCCCTGCTTTCGATGATCGACAGCACCATCAACGACTACCGGGCCGCAGAGGTCCGCTCCGCCCTCGAACCGCTCGTCGCGGCAGCAGACCGGCACCACTTCACCATCCTCGGCCTGGCCCACTTCACCAAGGCAGGGACCGCCGACCCACTCACCCGGGTCGCCGGGTCCGGCGCCTTCGGCCAGCTCATCCGCAGCCTCATCGCCTTCGCCAAGCAGGAAGACGACGAGGGCAACGACGAGTTCGTCATGAGCTTGGAGAAGAACAACCTCGGCCGGCTCGGTCTGCCGTCGTTCTCTTACGGAATTCAGTCGGCGATCGTCGACACCGACGAAGGCCCCTCCTATGTGTCGCGATTCGTCCTCGGCGACGAATCCACAACGTCCGTTCGCGACGTCATGCGCGCCGAGACGCAGCCCGACGAGCGGGGAGCGGTCGGTGAGGCGCAGTCGTGGCTGCAGGACTTCCTCACCGACTTGGGCGGCTCCGAGCGACTGCCGGAGATCAGGAAGTACGCACGGGCCGCGGGGTTCAGCGAGTCAGCCATCGACAGGGCCAAGCGGAAACTCGGCATCAGGTCCCGTCAACAGGGCTTCGGCAAGGAGAAGGCCGCTCACTGGTACCTGCCCGAGGCGTGGGTCGACGGGAGCGCCGATGCCTGACTCCTCGCGCGCGCGTACACGTGCTGACGCGATTGCGGGATTGACGGGATTGGCCGCGGCCTGCGGGTTCTCAACGTCAGCCAGTGACGTGATTGGTGACGCGATTGGTGACGACTGCCGGGATTGGAGCCAACCTCGACGTTTCCCCCAAAACCGCAGGTCAGAACCAATAACGTCAACCACGTCAGGCTCCCTCCAATCCCGTCACCAATCACGTCAACGCATCACCGCAGGTCAGAACCAATCCCGTCAATCACATCAATCAAATTTGCGTGTAGGAGACCGCATGGGACGCGACTACAGGTTCAACACGATCGACTTCCGCCCGGCCGCACCGGGCTGGCGCTACGTCGTGCTCGCCGAGGACGGCACGATGCAGGTCCTTCCCCTGCCGGGCTGGCTCATCCAAGAAGAGATCGAGTACCCCTCCGCTGGTAGCGACGACGGCACCCCGACCGGGTCACGGCGAGTCGTCGCGGCGCGCATGGAGGACGACTACGTCGAGGCCTTCAGCAGCATGCCGTCCTTCTGGTGCGTCATCGGTCCGGGAGAGGACGAACCCTCGCAGCAAGAGGTCGCCGAGGAGCAGGGACGCCGTGAGGCGTTCCGCAATCGGCAGCAGGCTCGGAAGGACAACCCCACCGCGTGAAAGCCGGGCCCGCGGATATCGGGCCCGGCACCCGATCAGCATCCCAGAAGGAGCCCACGATGCCCGACGTCATCCCCGCCGCGCCCGGCTGGTACCTCAAGGAGATCTACGAGGACGGCGAGACCAACCTTGACCCGATCATCGCCTGGCAGGTAGCGACCACCGCAGACGGCGAGGCCACTCTGCTGCCGTTCGTCGACTCCCTCCCCGGCTCACCGCCGTTCGCGCACACCGAAGGGTCGTTCAAGGAGCACCGTCGCCACGTCGTCTACCTGCCGTCTCACGACCCGGCCACCGGGGGTGAGGCGACATGACGAACGTCAACGACGTCGTGGCCGCGAAGGTCGAGGCGGCCCGCCAGCGGATAGCCGCCGAGAAGGCCGACCGGGAGCGGCGGAAGCGGGCCCGCTCCGCCGGCCTCGCCGCGAGGCACGCCCGCAAGCTGCTCAACCTCGGCGTCAGCAACGCCACCCCCGCGCCGAGCGGGGCCTGACCCACCCGAGAGGGGTGACCGAAGATGACCGTTACCGCCCTGGACCAGAAAGCGCGGGCAGCCGCCCTGCTGGCCCGAGGACTGTCCACCGACAAGGTTGGCGAGGAAGTGGGTGTATCGGGGCGAACCGTTCGAAGGTGGCGCGAAGACCCCTCCTTTGAGGCCGATGTTCAGGCCGCCCGCCGCGAGATCCTCAGCGAGATCACCGACGCCATCGGGGCCGCCGCCCGGGACGCCGTGGACGCGCTGCATCAGGCACTGAAAGACAAGTCGCCGGCGATCCGCGTGCGGGCCGCAACGGCTCTACTCGGCGCGCTACCGGGAGTGCGTGAACACCTCGACCTGGCAGAGCGCATCGCGGAGATCGAGGCGGAGCGGGGCGCAGCGTGAGTACCCGCAGTCTGCGCGCCCGCTTGGAACGCTTGCCCGCCAGGCCGGGCGCGGACGCGCTGTGCGTGCACCACGGCGACCTGTGCGAGATCGGTACTCGCCCGCTGCCGGAGATCTACGTGATGGCCATCGAGGCCCGGCGGAGGCTCGGGCGTGAGGTACCGCCGCTGGACGAGCACCGCGCGATGACGCCGGCGGAGCGCCGTCGGTACGACGAGCGGGCCGCGGAGCTGATCGCCGAGCAGGAAGCGAAGAACGAGCGGGCCGTGGCGGCCCTGCAGGCCGAAGCGGAAGCTCGCCGCGTCGTCGATGCTGCGGCCCTGCATCTGCCCGAGGGCCTGTCGTGACCGCGGGCGCCACGGCCCGGCCGCCACCAAGAGAGCTGGCGAGAGATGACCAGCACACCCATTCGAGTAGGAGAGACCAATGATCGACATCAAGGGCCAGCCCCTCGCGTTCAGCATCGCCGGCGACCGGCAGCACTCGTTCATGCTGCCCGCCGACCGCACCGTGATCCCGGAGCCCGTCGCCAAGGCTCTGACCAAGGCCACGACCGTGCGCGACAAGAACGCCAAGGACGCGGCCAAGACGACCCACAACTACGCGGCCCGCGCCGAGGCGAACCAGGCACTGAAGGACGCCCTCGGTGACGTGTACGAAGCGGCAGCGGCCGGCGCGTCCGCGGCGTGCGACCAGTACCAGGCGGCCTACGACCACGGCGCCCGCAGGTACGCCCGCGCCCTGGCCGAGGCCCAGGAGGCGCTGCAGCAGATGGCGACGGCCCGGCAGATGTGGTCGCAGGCCAAGCACGGCCATGGGGTGGGCCTGGACACGGCCGCGAACCCGGGGATCGCCCTGCTTCACGGGTTGGGCGAGGAACTGAGCCGACTGCCGCAGCTCCCGGCGATCGACGGGCGGTGACCGGCGTGGGTGGGGAGAAGACGACCAGGCCGCCGACGACGGGCGAGGTGCACGCGGCGCGGCTGCGGGGTGCCGAGGATCCGTGGGCGCCGATCGAGGTCGACAACAGGCCCACGGGTGTCCGACTGGCGGAGCGTATCGAGCCGCTGCCGACGTCCAGGAAGCCTGAGGGGATGGGTACCGCAGAGTGGTACGCGACCCGGGGGCGGTTGATCGATTCGCCTGAGGATGAATCAGGCGCCGCCTGAAATTCACCACTCGATGAAATGCCCCGCCGGCCGCAGACGGCGGGGCTTCGTCATGCCCTCGGTGCCGCAGGTCTCCTCGGGTTGAGATGCCCGTCAAGTAGCCGCATGATGTTGGCCGCAGCATGCTGGAACCTTTCGGCCTCTTCCGAGCCAGGCACAGCCTTGCTGGGGTCGGTCTCCTGCAGCACTTGCGCCTGATCGGCTACGGCGCGAAGCACCGATCGCACGATGTCGAGGTCCTGCTGCGGGGTCCCGTAGTAGTCGAAGTCGACGTCCCGCGCGGAGCGGCGCGTGTTGCGGAGCTTCCTCTCCAGCTCGCGTATCAGCCCCGCTTCTTCCCCCGGGCCCAGCAGGCGGACTCGGAGACAGGCTTCGGAGCAGTAGACGGACTCTTCGCCGTCGGGGTCGAGGTTGGCCGTCCTGGCGTGGACTTGGCCTTTCGTGTGCACGCGGAGCCAGCCCTTACGGCAACGGATGCCGCACGTCTGGCAGTTGCGTTCTCTGGTCGACATGTCACGGTCCTTCCTTGTCGTCCTAGAAGCACTGTATGGGGCCCAGCCGACAGTCCGCGGTCCTCTTAGCTCCCTGGCCGATCTGACTCCTGATAACGTTTCTTCTCATGAGCCAGAGTTCCGAGATCGCTGTACGCGCCAACGGTTCGTCAGGCGCTCTCGACAATCGCACCCCTGCCCTCTCCGGTGCCGCCCGGGCCGCACTCGAAGCCGGGACCGCCGACTCCACCCGCCGCGCCTACTCCGCCGACTGGCGAGCCTTCACCGACTGGTGCACAACCGTCGACCTCGCCCCGCTGCCCGCGACACCCGAAACAGTCGTCGAGTACGTCACGCACCTGACGACCACACCGCGGCCCAAGACCGGCCGGCCGTACTCGCCCAGCTCGATCGAGCGGACCATCGCCGCGATCCGCACCGCGCACACCGCAGCGAACCTGACGCCGCCGTCGACCAAGGGCGCCCGCATCGTCCTGCGCGGCTACCGCGACCGGCTCGCCCGCGCCAAGGACCCCGCGGCCCGCACCCGCAAGGCGCAGCCAGCCGTGCCCGAGGCGCTGCGCGTCATGGTCGGCACCCTCGACCGAACGACCCTCATCGGCAAGCGGGACGCAGCACTGCTGCTGCTCGGCTACGCCACCGCGGCCCGCGTCTCCGAGCTCGTCGCGCTCGACCTGGCCGACGTCGTCGAGACCGAGCAGGGCATCGACGCGCAGGTGTACCGGCGGAAGATCAAGAGCTTCACCGACACGGCCGTGCCCTACGGTTCGAACCCTGCCACGTGCCCCGTTCGGGCTGTGCGTGCCCTACGAGACGCCCTCGCGGAAGCAGGCCGGACGGATGGCCCGTTGTTCGTCCGCATCGACCGACACGGCCGCCTGGCCCCGCCGATGTACCGGCAGGGTGTGTCGATCGGCGACCCGGCGGGGCGGCTCACTCCACAGGCCGCTGCACAGGTTGTCGAGAAGTCCGCCGAGGCTGCGGATCTCGAAGGTGAGTGGTCTGGGCACTCGCTGCGCCGTGGGTTCGCGACGGCCGCTCGGAAGGCCGGGCACGACCTGGTGCGCATCGGGCGGCACGGGGGATGGGCTGACGGCTCGAAGGCCCTGCTCGGCTACTTCGAAGATGAGGATCGCTGGGAGGAGAACCCAGTCGCCGGCCTGTAGCGCGGCGGTTGGGGCCATTGTGGGGAGTGTGCGGTGCTGTCCGAGTCAAGGCGGCACCATCTTCACCATGACTCATCAGGACTGGATCACCGCCATCGCGACGGCGATCGCTGCCGCAGTCGGCGGCCTCGCTGGCGGATGGTTGGCGCTCATTGCCGCCAAGCAGACCAACCAGGAAGCGAAGGCCCTCGCCCAGCAGGACCGCGAGGCCCAAGCCGAGTTGGCGGCAGCCCAACAGCGCGCCGCGCTGGCAGCCGCTGCCGACGAACGTGAACTGAACCGTCGCGAGCAACGAGACTCGATCGCTCGGAACGCGGCCGTAGAACTTCTAGGGCGAATAGGGGCGGTTGACCGCGTGCTCCCCAATCTCCAGTTGCTCAAGAGGCCCAGGCCGGGCGGGAGTGAGGACGAACGCCGTATCGCTTCGCGTGAGGCGCTTGAGTGGCTCAAGGGCGGGCAACGTGAGGAACTGCTGCTTGTGAACAATCCCGTGGTCGTGAGTCGTTACCGCCATCTGGCCCGCCTGGCGAGTGAACTCACAATGGATCTGGGCAGCGAGATCGTGGTCAACCGGGCGATCCAGGACGTGTCGAACTATGTGAAATACGTGCTCATCACTCTGCAGGCGTTCGTTGATGGCGATGAGCTGCCGGAGGAGACGGCCCCGCCCATCCTGCGGCGTAACGAGAACGACGGGTCCACGTGGATGCCGTCGCTGATCCCAGAGGACTGGGATCGCATCTGACGTCTTGCAGAGCCCCGTCGCCTGGCGTGACGGGGCTCTGTCATACCCGGGTCAGCAGGCTCGCGCGCGGTAGTTCGCCACCATGCGGCCCATGCCTCGCCACGGGTGTGCGTCCTGGCGCCGCTGTGCGTCGGCGTACAAGGCGGCCAGAGTGTCGGCGGTGAGGGGAAGGACTGCGGCCAGGCGGTCGATGACCAGGCGCCCCGGGGCTCGCTCGCCGCGTTCGAGGGCGCCGAGGTGTTCGGTGCTGATGCCGGCGCGCTGTGCGGCTGTGGCTCGGTCGAGGCCGGCGGCTCCCCGGGCTGAGCGGATGGTGCTCCCGAATGGCGCTGCAGTGGAGTGGATGCCCATGGCCTGCATTCTGCCTTTGAATCGAAGGTGCACAAGCCTCTGGACCTAGGAATCAGTGCCTCGCTCGCATATCATGCGAGGTGAGGACACACCCGCACGCCAACGCCCGCACGCGTCTACCGGGATGGGAAGCGCAGGCACAGGGCAACGGAGACGGCCCGTGATGGGCGGCCCCGACGGCGGTCCCCGACCGATCCGTTCACTCACTGGGGGTACGCCCAATGCCCGCCTTCTCTGGTTCCCGTCTGCGCGCTGCGCGCCGTGCAGCCGGTCTCTCGGCCGACGCCCTGGCGGAGACTGTGGCCCGCTCCGCCTCGGTCGTCTGGTCGTATGAGGAGGGTCGGGCACGGCCCCCGGTGGACGTGGCCGCCGGCCTTGCGGCTGCGGTCGGCGTCACCCTCGACGAGCTGCTCGATGACCCGCTGGTGGTGGCGTGATGGCAGGCGGCTCGTTTCGCATTGCCGAGGGTTATGTCGAGGTCACCGCAGACCGCGAGGGCTACGACCGCACGATTGACCGGCTGAAGTCGGAACGGAACGTCGTCAAGGTTGGGCTGTCGCTCGATGACAGGGACTTCTCTGCGCGGCTGGATCGGCTGACCAGGGAACGGACCCTCGGAGTCCGGCTCAACCTCGACGACGCCGCGCTGGCCCGGCTGAAGCTCAACGACATCACCGTCCGGATCAACCCCAGCATTCCTGATGCCGCGCTGCGCCGTGTCCAGGGCCAGTTGGACAAGCTCACCGCCGAGCGCGTAGTGCGGATCCGCGCCGACGTCGACACCCGCGTCGGAGCGGCGGAGATCCGTAACCTGATCCAGCGGCGCACGGCCCGTATCGGCGTGGACGTCGACACCCGTGTCGCCGCGGCGGACCTGGCGAACTTGACCCGGACCCGCACGGTCAACGTCAATGCGAACGCCCGCACCGCGGACGCGCGTCTGCAGTTGGACCGGCTTGCCCGTGACCGGCACGCGAACATCGACGTGGGCATCGGCGGCGGCGCGGGCGCGTCCGGTGGCCTGAGTGTGCTGTCGTCGGGGATCTCCAAGCTCGTCGCCGCGGCGGTTGGTGCCGCGCCTACCCTCGCTTCCCTCGGCGAGTCCCTGATCCAGATGGGCCCGGCCGCAGCGGTCGCCGCCCCCGCGGTCCTGGCGTTGGGGTCCGCGTTCGCCGCAATCAAGATCGGCACGTCGGGAATCTCCGACGCGTTCAAAGCCGCGTTCCAGCCGGCCGTCAAGGGTGCGTCGGCGGCGCTGTCCGGGGCGAAGGCCGTGGAGTCGGCGCAGCGCTCGCTGGCGAAGGCTGTGCAAGCGGAGAAGGACGCCGAGGTCAACGCTGCCGCAGCCCGAGCGCAGGCCGCCCGCGCGGTCGGGGACGCCGAGCAGAACCTGAAGAACACCTACCGGGACGTCGCGGACGCCAACCACCAGGCCGCCGAATCGCTGGCCGCGGCCGAGCGGGACCTGACGAACGCGCAGAAGCAGGCACGGCAGGCGCAACTTGACCTGACGCAGGCCCGCAAAGACGCGGCCATGTCCCTCGAAGACCTCAACAACTCCCTCGTCGACTCGCAGCTCTCCCAGAAGCAGGACGTCCTCAACCTCGCCGACGCGGAGAAGAAACTCGCCGCTGACAAGGCCGCTGGCCTCGACCAGAGCAGCGAGCAGTACCAGAAGGACGAGCTGGCGCGGGACCAGGCCGCGCAGGCGCTGAAGGAGCAGCAAACCCAGACGCAGCGCCTCCAGGACCAGGCCGATGCGGCGAACAAGGCCGGCGTCGAGGGTTCGCAGCAGGTCGTTGACGCGAAGCAGAAGATCGCCGACGCGAACCAGACGGTGTCGGACTCCGAGCAGAACCTCGCCGACGCGCAGGCGGCTTCCGCGAAGACGCAGCAGGACGGGCTGCAGCAGATCGCGAAGGCGCAGCGGGACCTCGCAGACGCGCAGGCCGCGCAGGTGAAGGCCGCAACTGACGGAGCCCGGCAGATCGCCGACGCCCAGCAGAACATCGCCGACGCGGCAAACGCGGTTGCGGAGGCCCAGCAGTCCGCGGCTTTGAAGACCGGCGGCCTCAGCGACGCCATGGCGAAGCTGTCGCCGAACGCGCAGGCGTTCGTGAACACCGTCATCGGTCTGCGGGCAGCATGGACCGCGTTGAAGCTCGACGTGCAGAACGCCCTGTTCGCCGGGCTGTCGACAACGCTGGCCAGCATGGCGCACGCAGCACTCCCGGACCTCCGCACCGGCTTGGTGGGCACCGCCGGGGTCCTCAACACCATGGCGAAGAACGCTGCCGGTGCGGTCACGAACCTCGCGAAGACCGGCACGCTCAAGACCCTGTTCGCCGGGCTCAATGATGCCTTGAAGCCACTGGCGAAGATCCCGGGGCAGTTCATCACCGCCCTCAGCCAGCTCGGCGTGGCCGCTCAACCGGCGTTCAAGCGAATCACCACCGCGACGGCCGGTATCGCCGACACCATCAGTCAGAAGCTCGCCACGGCGTTCAAGTCGGGTGGCCTGACCAGCGCCATCAACAACGCTCTCGACATCGCGAAGCAGTTCGGGAAGCTGATCGGCAACATCGCCGGGACCATCGGGAACGTCTTCAAGGCCGCGGCGGCCGGCGGAGGTGACGCGCTGGGCACGCTCGGCGCGGTCTTCGCGGAGCTGCGCAAGGTCACCGCGATGCCCGAAGTGCAGAAGGCCCTGGCGAGCATCTTCACCGCCGTGAACGCGGTCGCGAAGCTCGTGGCGGGCACACTCGGGTCGGTCATCCAGGCCGCGCTGCCGCTGCTCGCAGCCCTGGCGCCGTTCGTGACGCAGCTCGCCAACTCGCTCGGCCCGGTGCTCTCGCAACTCGCCAAAGCCCTCGGTGCGGCGCTGCTGCCGATCGCAAAGCAGCTCGGCCCGGTGCTGAGCGTCGCGGGCACGCTGCTGGTCGGCCTGGTGCGCGCAATTACGCCGCTGCTCAAGCCGATCGGTGACATCCTCTCCGCGATCATTACGGCTCTGATGCCGGTCTTTACGCAGGTCGTCGGGGCGCTGATGCAGCTCTTCACGGCCCTGTCCGGGCCGCTGACTCAGATCCTGGCGTCGTTGGTGCCGCTGGTCGGCCCGCTGCTGCAGCTCTTTACCGCGCTGTCCATGGCGATGCTTCCGCTCGTGCCGCAGATCCTCCAGCTCCTGCCGCCCCTCACGCAGTTGACGCTGGCCCTGGTCAACCTCGCGGTGCAGGTGCTCACGCCGCTGGTGCCCCTGGTGACCGGGCTCGCCGCGGTCTTCGCCGGCGTACTGAGCGGCGCCCTGACAGTCCTGATCCCGGTCATCAACGGCCTGGTCGACGCTCTGACAGCGCTCGTGAACGCCACGAGTGCCGGCGTGACAGCCATCGCGGCTGCCTTCTCCTCGATGTGGACTCAAGCCAAGAACATCTTCAGCGGACTCGGCCGGGACATCAGCAACCTGTGGCGAAACATGTGGACCGGGCTCCGTAGCGCCTGGAACTCCTTCTGGTCCGGGCTGTCGAGCGCTGTGTCCGGTGCCTGGAACTGGGTGCGGTCGTCGGTGTCGAGCCTGCGTTCCTCGATCTCCGGAACATGGTCAGGCCTGTGGAACGGCGTGAAGAGCACCTTCTCCTCGATCATCGGCACGGTGCAGTCCCGGATCGGATCGTTCGCCACGGCCGCGAAGTCCATCTTCTCCGGGCTCCGGGACTCGCTCGGGACGATCTGGAACGGGGTGAAGGAGAAGTTCGCCGCACCAGTCCGGTTCCTGATCAGCACGGTGTACGGCAAGGGCATCGAGAAGATGTGGAACACCGTCGCCTCGAAGATCTCCAGCAAGATCACGCTGCCGAACGTGCCTCTCGGGTTTGCCACGGGTGGCGTCGTGCCGGGCCAGGGCACCAAGGACACGGTGCCCGCCATGCTCACCCCCGGCGAGCGGGTGCTGTCGCTGGCGCAGGTGGCCAAGCTCGGCGGGCACGCGGCGATCGACCGGATGGTGGGCGTCAGCCGCAACACGGGCCCTTACTTCGGCATCGGCGGCACCATCGGGAACATCGCAGGGACGATCGGAGGCAAGGTCAAGGGCGCGGTCACCGGGGCCGTGGACTGGGGAGCTGATCTCGTCCGGGGCGGTCTCGCCAAGGCCGCCGCGGCGGGCATCAAGGCCATCGTGCAGCCCCTCATCGACCGGATCCCGCTCGGCGCCGGCGACTTCGCGAAGCTGGTCAAGGCTGTGCCGACTGCGGCCCTCGGTCACCTCCTCGACTTCTTGAAGGACGACGACAAGAAGAACAATGCCGGGCAGATCGCCTACAGCCCCTCCGCCGGCGTGGCGCAGTGGGCGGGTGTCATCAACCAGGCGCTCGGCCTGTTGGGGCAGCCCACATCGTGGCTCGGCACTGTGGAACGGCGCATGAACCAGGAGTCCGGCGGCAACCCGCGGGCGGTGAACCTGTGGGACAGCAACGCGAAGGCCGGCTACCCGTCGACCGGCCTCATGCAGGTGATCCGCCCGACGTTCCAGACCTACGCCGGCAAGTTCCGCAGCACCGGCCCGTTCATGTACGGGGTCTCGGTCGACCCGCTGGCGAACACCTATGCGGGCCTGAACTACGCCGAGCACGCCTACGGCTCTCTCGCGGCGCTGAATCGGCCGGGTGGGTACGACAACGGCGGGCCGCTGCCGGCGACCAAGCATCCGATCCCGGTGTGGAACACGTCCGGGCGTCCGGAGCAGGTGCTGACCGCGCAGCAGTCGGGCCTGCTCAACCAGGCGCTGGAACGGCTGTCGACCACTCAGCCTTCGGGCGGAGACCACTTCACCATCAATGTTGAGGTCACCGGCGGCTTCGACCTTCGCACGACCGGGGACCGCAAGAGGTTCGCGAAGGATGTTGTCGACGAGATGGCCATGGCCATTCGGGACCGGGACCGGGCTCTGCACCGGCCCGGCATCAGGAAGGGAAGTTACTAGTCGTGAGTCTGCCGGAGCTCGACGAGAATCCGCACACGGCCGTGCAGCTCGCCGTGCGGGCCGTACAGCGGGCGTTCTGGGGGGATGGCGATCTGCGGGCCGCCTGGCCTCTCCTGGACCCGCTGCTGCGGCGTTGCTGGGTGATGGCGTGGCTTGCGCCGCAGCGCGGCGAGGTGCGGCGGCTGGGGTATGACCCGGACGACGTCGTCGAGGCGTTCGTCGCGGACTACCCGCGGCACCGTCTGTGGTCAGTCTTCGAGTGCGGGCAGGTGACGTTCCTGGAGGAGTCCGCGCCGGCCGACATCACGACGTGGGGGATCTCCGCGGAGCCCACGGTCGTCGGCGTCGACATGGAACTGCTGGCGCTGTGGCCGGTGCCGGAAGACGGGACGGACCAGGTCGCGGATGACGCCAAGTGCGTGCCGTTCCTGATGCGCTACGACGACGAGGCCGGCTGGCGACTGCTGAACTTCTTCAGCATGGACGTGCCCGTACCCGGCTGGCCGCCAGCTTGGTAAAGGGCAGGCGCCCTCGGTGAGCTAGTAGTCGTCGCCGCGGCGCTTGCCCGTCGCCATGAGCCAGGCGCCGGGGTCGTAGGTCTGGATGGTGGTCCACCTCTGCTCACGGCTTTCTAGGACAGCTAGAGCGCCACCAGGCAGGATCTCGTACACCGTGACGCCGCCATCGGTGTCCATGTACTTGTCCTCCGGCGGTGCCTCATCTTCGGGCGTCTCCGGATGGACCATCGCTCTGCTGAGGCTCACATTCACGGCCATGACTCGACGGTAGGCCCGGCCCGGTGGATCCGCTCGTCGACCGCCAGACAGTAAGCCTCCTACCGCATAGAGGGTGCGGTGAGCGCGCCCTGACCTGTGCCTTTTCGTGGCGCGTGGCACCAAGATGGCACCCCGGGCAGGTCGCCGCCGCCGGCCCGATCGCTCACTCCTGCGGAGCCGTGATGACGAACGTCCCCTTGTTGGGGAGCGTCGCCACCAGGCCCCGGTCCCGCAGCTCAGCGACCGCGCGCCGCGCCGTCCCAGGCGCCACCCCGTACTGCGCCCCCATCTCGCGCTCGTTCGGCAACCGTGCGCCCACCGGCAGCCGCCCAGACCGGATGTCCGCCTCAACCTGGTCGGCCACCTCGACGTACACGTACTGCGGCAGCTCGCTCATGATCCGGACGCTATGGCGGACCGGTGCACCTAGCATCCGTAGGTGGCCGTATGGGGCGCCATGTAGCGGGGTATAGCGGTAGCGTCTGAGCAGCAGAAACCCCCGCAGCCGATGGCACGGCCCGGGGGTGTGGACGACTGGTTGGAGTCGACATGTCAGAGGCTACTGGCGAAGACGCCCCGGGCACAGCACAAGAGCAGGCCACAACAGAGGCGCCGCGGCCGAATGCGTGGGCCATCTACCGGGCTCACTGGCGTGGCTGCTCGCAGTGCACCCACAGTGTGTGGCGCTGCCCCGAAGGCGACGAACTGTGGAACGCGTACCTGTACGGATAGAACCCGCGTGCGCCCTATCCGGCCTGGCGGGGCGCTTCGTCGAAACGACCGCGACGACAGGGGTGGGAGCGCTACGGTATGGCCCCTCACATACCGATCTGGGGGGATCATGACACCACCACCGCAGACCGTGGTGACCCGACGCGGCGCGAACCACGGGCTTCACGTGTTCCTGAGCATCATCACGTGCGGCCTCTGGGCCGTCACCGGCTGGCCGATCGCGGCTCTCATCGGCCGCCGGACCAGGACCACGGTGTACCCGCAGCCGCCGCAGGGGTACTACCCGCCGCCGCCCACCTACGGGCAGCAGCCGCCACCCCCGGGATACGGCTACCCGCCTCAGCAGCAGCCCCCCGGCTACGGGTACCCGCCCCAACAGCCGCCGCCGAGCGGCCAGTACGGACCTCCCCAGACATGACGACAGCGCCCCGCCCGGCTACATGCCAGACGGGGCGCTGTGGCGTTCTCAGGCGCTTTGGGGGATGTCCGCGAGGAATGCGGCCCACGCCTTGCGGGTGAACTCCAGGCGGGGCCCTGACGGGTCTTTGGAGTCGAGGACGGCCACGGGGGCGCCGGCGGGGCGGGCGACCGCTACGCACTCGCTGGGGTGGCTGTAGGACGACGTCACGAACGGGGCGCCGCGGTAGGTGCCGAGGTTCTTCATGCGGTCAGGGCCTCCTGGATCAGGGAGCGGGTGTCGTTGGCGTCGAGGGCCTGGTTCACGGTCTCATCGAACGTCATGCGCAGGCGGGCAACATCGGCCGGTCGAGTCGAGTACCAGCCGCCCAGCGGCGTCTCGGTGTAGCCGACTCGGGCACCGTGCCTGGTGCCGTTCCCGTCCGGGGCGAGGGCGTACAGCGAGGCGTGGCCGGGCCTGGCCGACGTCGATCGGTCCTCGGGCAGGACGTGTACGCGGACGTTGGGCAGCTCGGCGAGGCGCAGCAACTGACGGAGTTGTGCACGGTGGGCGGCGGCGTGGGTGAGGGGCCGGCTGATGGCCTGCCCGCCCATCACGAACACCGCCTCACCCACCGCAGGGTTCTGCAATCGGGTCATGAACTGGTCGACGCGGGCGGCCCGCATGTGCGCGTACCGCTGGACGTCGGCAGCCGGGAACGCGGGGCGGGCCGTGGCGATGGCTGCCGTGGCGTACCTGGTCGTCTGCAGCAGGCCGGGGATCAGGTTCGGGTGCCAGACGCGCACCGAGACGGCGTGGGCCTCGACGGCGGCCAGGCGTTCGGCGGTGATCTCGCCAGTCTCGGGTGTCGCGGCGCGACCCTGGTTGCGCTGGTCGACGGCGCGCAGCGCGGAGAGGGCTTCAGACGGAGTGGACAACGGGTGCTCTTTCCTGTGGTGGTGGCTTCGGCGGGGAGGGTGTGTCTGGAAGCCGTGTTCCGGGGGTCTCTCGGCTCAGCCGGCGAACCCCCGAAACTCGAAACTGTGCAGGTCAGTAGTGATATCGGGGGCGAAACCAGTTTCGGGGTGGGGTGAAACCTCAACCCCTTCCCGAAACCGGTCCGCAGGGGCTACTCGGCGTCGTCGGCGGGCGGCAGGTCGTCCCAACGGAGGCCCTTCGCGCCGCCGCAGCAGTCCCGGATGGTGAGCTGCCGGGTGGAGACCTTGAAGGGCTTCAGGGCGGCGCTCAGGGCCGTCGAGGACGCGGCGGCGTCCATCTCCAGCCACGGCCCGTACAGGTCGCCTCTGTAGGCGGCGAGGGCCTCGACGAGCCGGTGGGAGTGCACGGCCTCAGCCCCGTCGGGCCAGATCGCCCGCAGGTGGTCGACGACCGTCTCGACGTCCTGCTCCTCGACGAGCTCGCCGACCGACTGCCCGGACAGGGTGCCGGCTGCGGTGCGCAGCGCCAGAGCCCGCTTCGCGATGTCCTGAGCCTCGGTCTGCTTGATGAACGCGGCCCGCACGACGAACCCTTCACGACCGCGGGCGAGGATGCCCGTTCCCTGCTCGTCGATGCTGATGTCCGTGGCGCGCAGCCCCCGGTCGTAGGCGCCGGTGCCGAGCACGTTGTTGTTCGCCCGCCAGTCCATCACCGCCAGGCACAGCCGCGTGCCGACGCTGCTGGACACCCCCGTCGGGAGCGACGGGGCGTCAGGGTTCTGGGTGAGCAGAATGAGGATGATGCCGTAGGCCCGGGCCTTCTTGATCAGGCGCGTGGCCAGCGCTTCCGCCTCCTCTTTGTAGTCCTTGTGCGTGAACAGCTCCTGCACCTCGTCGATGACGATGACCCGCGGTCCCAGGTTCTGCTCCGGGTACTTCTCCGCCAGCGTCCGCGTCACCTTCCGGCCCTCGGGCACCTCGGAGGCGGGCAGGGAACGGACGAACGCGGCACGACGCTGGTACTCAGCGATTCCGGACCGCATGCCGGTCAGGGCCGCCTCCAGGTCGGGGTCGTCGTCCCCAGATACGTACCGGTGGCAGATCGGCTTGACCGCGTCGAGGTCGCCGGACCCCTTCAGCTCGTAGATCCACAGTTCGGCGGTCGGGTCGAGAGCCACGCCCAGCACGATCGCCAGAGCACAGGACGTCTTGCCCGAGCCGGGGATGCCTCCGACCAGCAGGTTCGAGTACATGAGGGTGATGTCGACGAGGTTGCCGCGCGGGTCGAACCCGAACGGCAGCGGCCGGTAGACGTCGGCCTGACCGGACTTCATGAGCGGCCACAGCTTCCGCGGGGCCTTCGCGGGGTCCTGCTGCGCGACCCACAGCACCAGGCGCCCGGGGTGGGCGGTGCGGTCGCCTTCGGGCCACACGGTGGAGATGGGCCGGCGCATCGCCGCGGCGAGCTCGGCCCGCTTCTCCAGCACCTTGTCGGCGGTGATGCCCTTGGGCAGGTCGACCTCCGCGCGCCAGCCCGGCCCGTCGCGCTGCACCTCGGCGGCGAACTCCACGCCCCGCACGCCCTTCTTACCTTCGATGCCAACGGCGGCCAGGGCCTCGAACACCTCGGTCGAGTCCAGCGGGCGCATGTTCCGCACGGACACGTACCGCGTGATCAGGGGCTTATCGGCCGTCCGCCCTGCGGTGCCGAGGGCGGCGAGAACGGCGACGCCGGCCATGGCCGTCCAACCGGGCACCAGGAATGCGGCCACGGTCGTCGCGATGGTGGTGGCCAGTCCAACCGCGAGGGACAGGATGCGGCGCGGCCGTACCCGACGGGAACGCTCGCGGGACAGGTTCAGCCACGCCTCGATGTCCGCGGTAGTGGCGGCCTTGGCCTCGACCGGGCGAGCCTCGGCGTCAACCACCCACTTGAACCACTTCACCGTCAGGCGCCACGCGCCCTTGGGGGAGCGGCCGACGAGACGCACCAGGTAGACGGGGGTGCGCACGGTGTGGAACGCCGACACGTGGCCGAGGTAGGAGGCGGTGTAGCGGGCTGCGGTGCGCCGAACTCCTGCGCGTTGCGGAGGAACGTCGGGATGACGGGCGGGGCGTCCTTGAGGTAGGCGCGGCGCTCGTCGACCCACGCCCGGTCAGTTGTGGCCTGCGGGGGGTCGACCGGGCGAGGAACCTCGACGGCCTCGGCGAACTCCTCTGGGCCGTCGTCGGTGTCCTTGACCAGC
This sequence comes from Actinacidiphila acidipaludis, assembly GCF_019890725.1. Taxonomy (GTDB): domain Bacteria; phylum Actinomycetota; class Actinomycetes; order Streptomycetales; family Streptomycetaceae; genus Actinacidiphila; species Actinacidiphila acidipaludis. The sequence continues at coordinate 10,029 of NZ_JAINZZ010000023.1, read as the reverse complement.
CGCAGCGTGGTCTCAGTCATGATGTGGGTTCCTGCTCTCTCGTGAGGTGCGGGGCCGGGCCGGTCGGGACGCTTGGCCGCTACGCGACCGGCCCGGGGCGGAGCTACTTCTTCGCCTTCTCCTGGCGCTTGCGGGCGCCGTCGAGGATGCGGTCGAGCTTGTTCTGCAGGTCGCGCTGGTCGACGTCCGGGCCGGCGAGGCTGCGCTTCGCCATGCGGGCCGTCAACGCGGTGAGCTGCGCGGCTTCCCAACCGGTCAGCGGCGGGTCGTTGGGGTGGGTGCGGATCACGTCAGTGCTCGTCGTTGTCGGCGGGCGGCGGGGTCGGCAGGCCCATGGAGAAGGTGATCGTGTAGTCGCCGTTGTCCTCGGTCTCGATGGTGCTGCCGGTCTCGGGGTTGGTCTCGCGTGCCATGGGTTCCTCTCCGGTGCCGGGCGGTCCGGCCCCACCGCCGCGGCAGACCTCGGCTAGAAGGTCTGCCGGACGGAAGGGCAGGTCAGCGGCGGCGCCTGCCCTTGGTCTGTTCGGTGCCGAGAATCGCGGTGATGCCGCGGACGATGACCGCCAGGACCAGGCCGCCGATCGCGAAGATGATGACGATCGTCCACAGCGACGCGGCGAGCATCGGGCCGGCGTACACCGCACCGACGACCGTCCCCGCACCGACGCCGGCACCCATGGCGAGGCGCTGCAGCGTGCGGTCCGGCGGCGCCTGATGCACGTGGATCACCTGCTGCGGGCGCATCCCCGCTTCTTCGGCGTACACCGAAAAAGCCTGGTCAGCGGTGTAGTCCGGTACCACCTCTGCCGGTGCCACGCTTGGCCGGCGAGCGGGCAGGGACCGGGGTTCGAACGTCGGCACCTGGTTGTCGAACTGGTACCGCTTCGGGGTGGGGCTCACGTCAGGCCTGCCTTCAGCTCGTCACGGATGCGGGTGGCCCGGGGCTGGCCGATGCCGTAGCGGTCTTTGAGGGCGCGGATCCCCGGCGCCCGACCGTCCATCAGGTCTGCGAGGAAGTCCCGACGTGCGCGGGGCGTCAGGTTGTCCTCGTAAGGCGGCGGGGGCGAGTCGTCGTCCGGCTCTGCCCGAGCCGCCTCAGCGGGGTTCTCCGGGGCGTACTCGGGCTGTACCTCGCCGCGGGTACGCGGCCCGTTGGTCAGGCCCGCGATGGGCAGCAGACGGGCTCCGGCGGGTACGGCCTCAGGTACGGGCGGCGCGATCTCCGCAGCCGCATCGGGTACCCGCTCGACCCGTACCTCGACAGGGTCGGTTGCCCACGGCGCGGCGAACTCCATCGACGCGAGCTGAGCGGCGCCCCGGTACGCGGCCAAGCGGTCCAGGAGTACGGTCCGCTGCTCGTCGAGTACGCCCGCATCGGTGCGGTCGACTGCCACGGCCAGGCGCCGGCGGGCACGGGACAGACGCCACGGCTTCGCGCCGGCCGCCTGCAGATCTGCCAGGCGCGCAGCGCGACGGGTGGCGATCCGCGTCCAACGGTCCCGCGTGATCTGAGCCGCGTCACGGCCCCGCACCGACAGGCCCAGCCACGACAGCAGCCGCTCCCGAACCTCCCGCGTCAGCACCGCGAGCAGGCCCTGAGATGCAGCTCCGGGCTTCGCGTGCCGCAGCTCGATACCCATGGCCAGGTGCCACAACATGGCCGCGAGCACGGGGCCGACGAAGGCCCGCAACGTGCCCGCGATCACGCCGGACTCCGAATAGGCGGGGATCACCTGAAACCCGGTGATGACCCACACGAGGACCCCGGGCGTACCCGGCGCCCCGTCGGTGCGGAGGTTCTGCCGGGCCATCAGCGCCACGGCGAACAGGGCGACCTCGCCGGCGGCGAACATCACCGCCCGCTCGCGGACGCCGTGCATGGCCAGGTGGTCGCGTGCGAAGTTCCAGGAGGTATCCCCGGAGTACGCCGTGCAGAGCATCGCGCCGAGGGCCGCCATGACCACCGCGGCGGGGGTCATCTTGGCCGCGTTCCGCACCGTGCGGACGGCGTAGGCGAGTACGGCGGCGAGTACGGCGAGTACACCCACCGCGTGGACAGGAGTACGGGCCCAATCCAGGGCCGTCGAGGCGTTCACGAGATCCTCCGGGAGAAACGGCGGACGATGCGCGGTCGGGCCGCCAGGCCGGCGCAGAACGCCCACAGAAGCGGCTGCACGGCCACGACGCGGCCGGCGGCGAGCAGCGGTGCGGCGAGGTGCGGGAAGGCGGCCAGGAGGCCGAGGAGCAGGCCGAGGAGAACGGTCTTCATCGGACACCGCCCAACGCCCGGTCGAGCTGGCAGGCGAACAGCCGCGCCCCGTACCGGTCCTGAGTGGCGGTGGCGTGCAGGTGCAGGTCCAACAGCGTCGTGACGGGCGGCAGGGGCCGCTGCGAGCGGATCGCTGCGTCCTCGGTGGGGCGGCGAACCAGCGCGGTCCCGGGCATCAGCGGTCACCTCCGCGGTTCTCCACGGCGAGGCGACGGGCCATGTACCGGACCCGCCCGGCGGCCTCCAGCAGGTCCGCCGCGAGCCCGTCCAGGCCGGTCACGTCGTAACCGAAGTAATCGCCGTCCAGGAGCTGCACGGCGACGTACACGGCGTCTCCGTGCCGGTTGGCCGGGGTCGGGAACGCGTCGGCCCACAGGAGCAGTTCCAGGAGCCGGCGCGGGCCGCGCTCGGTGTCGGCCATGACATTGATGGTCGGCCCGGTGTGGGCGATGGCGTCGCGCTCGACACCGTCCGGGTGGGCGGCTCCAGTGCACCAGGCGGGCTCGGGGACCTCGACGGTCCCGTGGTCGCTGGTCTCGATCGAGACGGTACGGGCGGTCACGCGGCCCCACCCCACTCGTTGGCGGCCTGCGCATACCCGGTCAGCTCGACACGGGCGCCGTGAATGATGGTCTCGGCCTTGATGTACCGCTCGCCCGTGCCCCTGAGGTGAACCCGGTCGACGGGGATGCACAGGGCGTCACGCCACGCCTCGAAGACGCTCAGGGTGTCGTGAACGTCGATGCAGATGGTGTTCGGGAACAGGTGGCCCACCGAGAGGTTCACGGCCGGCAGCTTGGCGAACGTCCGGCCGATGACGGCCAGGGCCTCGATGGCGGTCAACTGCTCCGCGAGGAGCGTCGTCGCGGGGAGGCCGGGCGTGTTCCCGGCCTCCGTCGTCGTGGTGTCCATCAGAGGGCACCGCCGTTGGCGTCCCAGTCGGCGCGGGCCGCGGCGAGGTCGATCGCAGCCTGGTCGAGCACGTCGGCCTGCGCCCGCAGCTTGCCCGCAATGTCGGCGACCTCCTGCGGACCGAGGTGGTCGATCACGCACTCCTCCAGGACCGTGATGAACGCGTAGGGCTGGCGCTCTTCCGGGTAGTCGCTGTGCGGGCCACACCAGATCTGCGGGGCGAAGACCCTGGAGTCGACGTCCTCCAGCGCCCCGTCGTCCCCGAACGGTCCCCGGACGGTCATCTGCGGCGCGTCGTACACGCGCTCGTGGGTGATGTCGGACAGGCGGAACCGGAGCTTCTTCACCGGGATGTTGTCGTCGCTCGGGTCCTCCTCGGCCCACGGCGGCAGGTACCCGAAGACGGTCACGCCCGTGTCGCTGCGCAGCGTCCACTGCCGCGGCTTCTCGTCCCGAACGCTGGTGGACGGCGTCTCCGCGCCGGCCGCTTCCCGGACCGCGTCGTACTCGTCGGCCAGGGCCTCCAGCCGCACCAGGTGCGCCCGCACCTGAGCGACCTCGGCGCGCAGCTCGTCGCCGCTGGTGAACTCCCGCCAGTCGTCGATCCCGCGGTCGTAGTCGATGACCGGCACGCCGCTCGGCTGGTCGGTGTAGAGGTGCGCTTCGAGCACCATTCCGCGGTCGGAGCTCGGCAGGGCCACGCGCCGGCCGAAGTGGTCGACGTGCGCGCCCTTCTCGACGCACCACGGGTAGGCCTCGCACGGGGCGTCCGGGGCCGCCTGGAACGTGACGGGTACGGCGGTGTTCGTGGTCTCGGCGATGTCAGTGGCGCTCATGGTCGGGTCCCCCCTTCGGGCGGTGGGCAGTTGGTCACGGACGCGCCCGGCGAAGGCGCGGAAGAACTCGGTCTCGGTGGCGTTCACGCGGCCACCTCGCGGAGAACCAGGGAGCGACGGCCGGGGGCCTCGATCCGGGTGACGGGAGCGGCCGGCGCCACGGCGGGCGCCTGCTCCGGCAGGTCGAACGGCCACGGCAGCGCGGGGCCGCCCTGCCAGCGGAACCCGTACTGCAGCCACGCCTCGCGGGTGCGGTTCAGGGCCCGCTGGTAGGCGCCGGCCTCCGGGACCGCCCACTCCGCCGGGGTCTCGGCGAGCAGCCCCATCACGCGGGTGCGCCACTCGGCCAGGACCATCAGCAGGGACTCGACGTAGCGGCGGGCGTCCTCGCAGTCCCCGCCGTCCTCCAGCTCGAAGAGCAGGTCGGAGTCGAGGGCGGCGAACCGCGCGGCGTAGTCGACGGGCTCGACCGGGGCGGGCTGGGGGAGCAGCGCCGTGCCCTTGTCGATCGCGGCGGCCAGGGCGCGCAGCCGGTCGGCGAAGGCGTGGCCGGCGGCCGGGTCGGAGGTGCGGAGCAGGTCGCGCCCCTCGCCCTCCCACACGACGAGCTGGACCGGGCCGCCGTCGATCGCGTCGACCTCGGCGATCAGGTCGACGCCGGTGGTGCCCAGGTCCGCGAGGACCACGTCGCACATGTCCTGGCTGTGCCAGCGGCCGTCGCAGCCGCGGATCCGGCAGGTGGCGTTCATGCGGTCACCGCCGCGGGAACCTCGATGCGCTCGACCTTCAGCGACGGGGCGGAGGACTTCATCGGCACCGGGCCGAGACCGAGGCGCTTGTACGTCTCGCGGATCGCGTCGAGGTCGGCAGTCTGCCGGGACGACGGGGTGCGCGACACGAGCCACTCGCCGTAGATACCGGCGGGAAGGCGGTCCAGGATCTTCCGGGCGGCGCGCTTGCCACGGTCGGCGCGGCGGGCCTGGTCCGTGGCGCGCTCGAACTCGGCGGCAGCGGCCTCGATGTCGGCGACAGGGGGGAGAGCGTCGTCGGTGTACACGTCGGCGGGGTCCGAGACGATGGCCGGCGCCTGGTCGATGACCAGCTCGGCGGGCGCGATCGTGGAGCGGACAGCGTCGGAGACGCGGGCGGCGAACCGGCGGGCGGCGCTCTGGCGCAGGCCACGGGGGCGCATGAGAACATGCAGCATTAGCGGGCTCCTGTGCTAGCAGGTAGTTCCGTCAGGCCCTGGCTGGGACTCCTACATCCCGGCCGGGGCCGCTTGCGTAAGCGGTGTCACTTACTCGCTTGCGAAGACCATAGGGCGCCACAGCGCACCACGCAAGCATGTGGCGCCACTTACTCGCTCAGATGTCGCGAACGGGCCTCTGCGAGTTGCATTCGTAGTTGCAATCCATGCCGCATCACGGCGCATCACAGGGTGCGTGTACTGCGTCTGACCTGTGGGCATGATGCCGTGTGGTGCCGTGTGGCACTTGTGCCCGGAAACTCGTAATGCGTAGGTCTCGGGTTCGAATCCCGAAGGCGGCTCCACCGAAGCCCCAGCTCAGAACTTCTCTGAGCTGGGGTTCTCTCGTTCATGGGATGCGACGCCTGCGGCGGGCCCGGTCCGCGCGGGTGTCCGCCGTCTCAGTTCTGGTCTCATTCGTGGCCCGGGCTGCGGCAGGAACGTGTCGCCCGTCCGGTGCATGGCGGCCTTGCTGAGATGCGACCGTCCCTTGACGTAGCGGCGCGTCTGGCTGATCTGCGTGTGCCGCAGGATCTCCATGATGGTCACGATGTCGACGCCCAGCTCGTTCAGGATCGTGCGCTCAGGGCACTTTCCACTGACCGACATCGGTGGAGAATCCGCTGTCCAGGGCGAACTGCACCAGGGCGATCTTTGAGGCGGCCGGGACCTCGAAGACGATGAATCCCAGGGCCTTGCCGCCCGGGGAGACTGTCGTGGTCGCGGGGAAGTTCGGCCCTGCCGAGGTCGTGTCCGTGATCGCCGAGTCGAATCCCTGGCCCTTGGTGTCGACCACTTTCGCACCGTTGTCGGGCGAGTCGGTATAGGTGGTGGATCCGGTGTTGTGCAGGCGGAACTGGACAGCGACCAACCGCTTCCCCGGCGGGGGACTGGACAACTCTGTCCCACTTGCCGGATCCACCACCTTCACGACGGCGACGTCGAGCTTTTCGCCGGCCTTGATGCCGGTCAGGCTCAGCGTGCGCCCGACGGGTACGGGGGAGGGGGAGGCTGACGCAATCGGGCCTTTCTGCCCCGACGAGGCTGACTCCTGCGGCGTCGTGCTGCTCGGCGTCCTGGTGGCCTCAGGGCTGCCGGCGCAACCGGCTGCCGCCGTGACAAGCAACGCCGTCAGAGCGATCCCGGCCATACTGCGCATCGGTGTCCTCCCTGCACAGGACGCGGTAACACCCGGCAAGTAGAAGCCAAGCCTGCCTCCCGGCGCGGCGTGACGCACGTCGAGCGGCGCCGCAAGGATGACGGGGCATGGTGAGGTCGCGCGTCGGCTGCCCTGGCCTCGGTGAACGACTGGGCGATGTGTCGTTCCGTCGCGGGTGCGGCGCCTGTTACAGTTCGCTGTCTTGCTGGGGGGATGACCAGGGGCCGGGGGGCTTCCGTTCTTCCGCGCGCCGGCGCATCGTCATGCGCCGCGGCCGCGCCCATCCACTTGCCCGTTTGGCCGTGGGCACCTCCTCATCGACGCGGGCCCGGCCGCCAAGGCCGCCCGCAGATTCCCCGCGTGGAGACGCCGGGGGCGGGAGGGGACCCAGGTGATTCGTACGACCACCGCAGTACGTCGCGGCCTGGTCGCCGCGCTCGCCGTACTCGCAGCGGCGACCGCCGAGCTGCCGCAGACGGCGGTCGCCGACGGTGGGCCGCCGGCCGGCGAGAGCGTGATCGCACCGGTACAGCCCGTGGGGCCCGGCGGGCCGGCGGTCATCGGTGCCGCCGCCCACGGCTACCTCACCGAGGACACGTGGACGGCCGACGGTTCGGCGCAGTACGCATGGCAGCCCGACAACGGCACAGTCACGACCATCGCGGACTCTCCCTACGGTGCCCCGGACGTCACGCAGAGCGGCGATGGGCGGACCTGGGTCTCCCAGATGGTTCCGGCCACCGCCCCTTCCACCTCACCGCCGAGCCATATGGAGCTTCGGGTCTTCGATGTGGCCACGGCCACCTGGGCCACCTATCCGATCGTGGACGGATACGACACCGAACGGGTCGTTCCGACGGCCACGGGATGGGCATTGCTGGCGCAAGCCACCGACGCGCGGAACGGGATTCTGCACCTGCTGACTCCCGCGGGCGCGGGCCGGTTCACCGACCGGGCTGTGTCGGACTGGCCCGCCGATGCTCGGTGGATGAGCGGGCAGATCGCCGCTGTCCCCGGGGCCGTCGAGCTGACCTACAACGACGGCAGCCACCTGCACGCAGGCGTCATCGACACGGACACCGCCTCCTTGGCGGACTCGGTTCTCGAGGCCGGGGAGCCGGCGGGCTCCTACCACCTGCTGCTTGACCGGGACCACTTCGGGTACGCCGCCGAGAACACCGTCCGCGTCTACGACCGCACCGACCCTCAGGCTCCGCCTGCCGTTCTCACGGTGCCGGGAACCCCGAGCTGGTCGGTCCACATCGACACGGTGCTGGCCGGGGACGCGGTGATCGCTCTGCGCCAGAGCGCCACACTCGTCGACGGCACGCCCGACCCCGCGTACTCCCTCCCCCTGGACGGTGGCCCGGTCCGGACCCTGCTCGACGACGCCGCCACGCTGCTCCCGTCGGCCGACGGCGGCGCGATCGTCAACGCACGGACCGGAACGGAGTCATGGGCCACCTTCCGCATCCCGGCGGACGGCACGGGTCCTGTGGTGCTCCGGCCGTTTTCGACGTTCCGGCCTCAGCCCGCTGGGCTCTCCCTGGCCCGCGGCCGGCTCACTCGCGTGGAGACTGCCGCACGGCCGGGGTTCTCGGCTCACCTGGAGTTCGCGGACGTCGGCACCGGCGCCGTTCCCGCCCCGGGTGCCTCGGCTACCGAGGCGACGATGCCCGGCCTGCAGACCGGGGCGATGCACGACTGCGCAGGCGGTGCGCGCTGCGAGATCCTGACCGACGACGGTGGAGCTGACGGTCCCTTCTACCTCACCGACTACTACGGCGGGGACATGGTGGTGACGAAGGACGGGGGGAACCATGCCCGCCTGAGCTCCTCGCACGGTCACATCGTCTCCGTCGCCGACGACCGCGTGCTGTACGACAGCGGATCCTCCAACCGGCAGGTCGTGCTCGACTTCCGCTACAACTTGCCGGAGGTCGTGGTCGACCGCCCCATCACAGCCGCGGCGCTGTGGGGAGCGACACTGTGGTCCGCCACCTCCACGACCGGTGTGCTCACCAGCCTCGACCTGGGCACTACCGGGGCCAAGCCCGTCTCGGTCACCACGGACATCCCTTGCGTCCCCGCCGAGATGCAGGTCCTGGGGCGGTGGCTGTACTGGTCCTGCGGCGATGACGGCCCGGCCGGGGTGTGGGACGGCGTCGCCGGCAGGTCGGTGCGGGTGCCCGTCGGCCACGCCCTGCTCGGCGACGGCTTCGTCGTGCGGCACGCCGGCGACCAGCTCGTGCTCACCGACGTACACACCGGCACCGCGCAGCCGGACCGCACGGTCGCCCAACTGCCCGCCGGCCCCTACCCGGACGACCGGAACATCACGTGGACCCTCGACAAGTACCGGGGATTCCTCGCCTACGGCGACGCCGCCGGCGCCACGCACATCGTTCCCTCCGGCGTGCCCGAGTCCCCCCTCGGGGTGACCAGGGCCCCCGTGTCTCCGCTGAAGGGCGTCGGGCCGCTCAACTGGCGGCCGACGTGGCTCATGACCGGGCCTGTCGCCAGCTGGAGGGTCGACCTCCGGCGCACCGGATCGACGACGGTCGTGAAATCCTTCAGCGGCAGCGTGGCACGCGACGCCATCAGCCTGACCTGGGACGGCAGAGACAGCAACGGCTGGCTCATCGGCGACGGCACGTACACCTGGACCCTCACGGCCACGCCGGACGACACCGGTCTCCCCGCGAGCAGCTCAGGCACCGTGAACTTCGATGCCGTGGCTCACCCGCGGGACTACGACGAGGACGGCATCGGCGACCTCTTCGCGATGACGTCGGCCGGGCGCCTGGACGAACGCGTGGGTACGTCCTCGGGAGGAATCAACTCAGGCCCCCGGGGAGTGCTCCAGTTTCCGGTGAACACCACGGTCGTACCCGTCGGCGATCTGACCAAGGACGGTGCGAACGACCTCCTGGTCCGTGACGCGGCGGGCAAGCTGTGGCTCAACAGCGGTGTCAGCGCGACGCACACCGCCCTGATCGGTGCAGGCTGGAACATCTACGACGTGCTGACATCGCCCGGCGACCTGAACGGCGACGGACGTCCGGATCTGCTGGCGCGTACGCCGTCGGGGGACCTGTACCTCTACGCAGGAACCAGCACCGGAAAGTTCGCGCCGCGGGTGAAGATCGGGTTCGGGTACCAGATCTACTCGGCCGTTGTCGGCGTCCAGGACCTGACCGGAGACGGGGCCGGGGATGTGCTGGCTCGAGACAGGTCCGGGGTGTTGTGGCGGTACGACGCCGACGGCAGGGGCGGGTTGCGGGCCCGGGTGCGGATCGGCGCGGGCTGGAACGTCTACAACGCGGTCGTCGGCGTCGGCGATCTCAACGGTGACGGCCGCAGTGACCTGGTGGCACGTGACGGAAACGGCGATCTGTGGCGCTACAGCGGTCTGGGCAACGGCCAGTTCGCCGCCCGCGTGAAGATCGGCTGGGCCTGGCAGGCCTACAAGTCCCTGGTCTGACGCGTCAATAGCAGCAGGTCAGGGTGGGTGTGGGCAGGGTTGGGCGGCCGGTGGCCGTGCCGGTCGCCAGGCATCGTGGGTCTGGTCGGTCAGGCCGCGCCGTCCAGTGGGTTGAGGGTGACG
>NZ_JAINZZ010000022.1 GCF_019890725.1 Actinacidiphila acidipaludis | reverse complement strand
ACACCATGAGCGCCGGCATCGGCCACGGCGGCGCCGGCCGCTCCGCCTACCTCGCCTATCTCGTCCCAGGGATCCTGCTGCTCACCATCGGGGGGACCACGATCGGCAGCGCGATCTCGGTCTGCAACGACATGACCGAGGGCATCATCGCCCGCTTCCGCACCATGGCCATCCACCGCGGCTCGGTGCTCATCGGGCACGTCGTCGGCAGTGTGCTGCAGTGCATGCTGAGCGTCGTCCTCGTCGGGGCGGTCGGTGTGGCGATCGGGTTCCGGTCCACGGGAGCCGACGTGGCCGAATGGCTGCTGGCCCTGGGGCTGTTGACGCTCGTATCCCTGGCCCTGACCTGGATCGCGGTGGGCATGGGCCTGTCCAGCCCCAACGCCGAGGCGGCCAGCAACAACGCGCTGCCGCTGATGGTCCTGCCGCTCATCTCCAGCGCGTTCGTGCCGGTGCACGCCATGCCCGGCTGGTTCCAGCCCGTCGCGCAGTACCAGCCGTTCACACCCGCCATCGAGACACTGCGCGGGCTGCTGCTCGGCACACCCATCGGCCACAACGGCTGGCTCGCCGTGGCGTGGTGCGTCGCACTGGCCGTGCTCGGCTACACGTGGTCGACCTCGCGGTACAACCGGGACACGGCCTAGCTGTATTGATCACGAGCCGCGTCGAGCCGGGTGAACAGCGGGTTGCCAAGGCAACCGTCATGTCACCGCCCTGCACCGAGGCCTGGTCGTGCACCAGCGGGTGCCGTTCCCGCCGGGTCTGCTGGGCGTGTGGTGCTTGGTCACCGCGGCGGCGTGGTGGGCTGGGGTGCGCTCCTTCCGGCGCCTGCGTCGTCCGTTGCGGCTGCGGGTTGGCCCACCGCGCGGCGCGGCCGCAGCACCCGGACGAGCAGCACGAACGCCTCGGCCGCGCCCGCACGCGATCGCCGCGGTCACGATCGGCCCTCGCCCCGGTGCCACGGATGCCCGCCCCTGGCTGATCGTCTGGCCCGTCCCGGGCGCCGCGCTCGCCCGCCCGTGCACCGGTGTGGTCGACGGTCACCAGGCCCACGCCCTGCTCCGCCTCGACCGGCTCCCCGCAGGGCTCACCGAAGTCCCGTCAGCGGTGCGGAAATTCGCCGGGGAACGCTTCTCCTCCTGACCCGTTCGGCCCGCCGCCCCGAACTCGGTGCGGCCGGCACGTCAGCTCAGCGCCGCCACCGCCGTGGCGGCCAGCGCCGCTTCCGCCCGGTCCCAGGTCCAGTCACGGTCGACGACGAGGGCGCGCCAGGCGGCCGGTCCGAACCAGAACCAGAGCAGGTCGGCGGTCTCCTGGGCGGTGAAGGGGAGCGAGTCGCCGCGGAGCTCGAACAGGTGGCGGGCCACCGCGTCGAGCGCCTCGACGTACGCGGCCGTCGCCCGTTCCCACAGCGCCTCGCCGTTCTCGTGGACGGGGAGCGCCTTGCGGATGGCCTCGTGGGCGCAGAACTGCCGCTCGTTGCCCACCCGCGTGCCGTGGGCGAGGCCGCGCAGCACGGCCGCCGGCTCGTCCAGGGTCAGCAGGTGCGGCACGGCCTCGCGGTGTCCGGACTCCTCGACCGCGCGGTCGACGATCCGGTCCAGGATGTCGGACTTGCTCCCCACGCTCGCGAACACCGTCTTCGCCGAGACGCCGGCCTCGGCGGCGACGTCGGCCACGGTCACCCGGCCGTAGCCGCGCTCGGCGAACAGCACGGTGGCCCGCTCCAGGATCAGCTCGCGGGTGCGGGCCGCCGACTCCTGCCGGAGGGGCGAGACGTAGCTGCGCTTCGAGGTCACGCGGCCATCGTAACGACGATGCCCCCATGTACTATTCATTAGGTACACAATCACCTGAATTTTGGAGACCCCTCCCATCCGGTCTCCCCTCCCGAGGAAGCGCAGATGACCATGGAGTTGCCCGAGCTGGGCGAGGCGCTGTTCCGTGTGCTGGTCACCGGGGACGCGAAGCTGGCCGCCGAGGTCGTCCACCCGCGGAACACCAACCGCGAGGCCGCCGTCGCCCCGGCCGCCTGCGCCCTCCCCGGGCCCCGCGGCACCCTCGCCTCGGGCGCCTGGATGCGCGCCGCCTTCAGCGACCTGAGCTTTCCCGTCTCCCGGGTCCTGCACGAGGGGGATCGCGTCTGGGTCCGGCTGCGGATGCAGGGCACGCACACCGGTCCGTTCGTCCGGTACCGCGACGGCCGGCTCGACCAGGCCGTGCCGCCCACCGGTCGCAAGATCGACTTCGAGCAGGTGCACCTGCTCGACATCAGGGACGGCCAGGTCGTCCGCCACGAGGCCGTGCGCGACGACATCGGCATGCTCGGCCAGCTCGGCGTCTTCCCCCCGTCACCCGCCGTCGGCGCGCGGATGATGGCCTGGCGCCTTTCCGGCAAGGCGAGCCGTGCCGCCGCCGCGATCTCGGCGGAGGCCACGCGGGCCGCGAACTCCCTGCCCGGCGACTGACCGGGCCTCCCCGGCGAGCCCTCGCACACCGGCGTGCTCCGTGACGCTCGCGGGCCTCGTTCTGGTGAGTGATGCCGGGGATCGGTCCGGCCGGAAGCGGGCTCCCGGCCGGACCCCGGTCAGATCCAGTCCCGGCGCTTGAACGTCACGTAGAGCAGGACCAGCAGCACCACCATCACGATGGTGGAGGTCCAGAACCCGGAGTGGCCGCCGAAGCCCGGGTAGGGGACGTTCTGGCCGTAGAAGCCGGTGACGGCGGTGGGCACGGCGATGATCGCGGCCCAGCTGGTGACCTTCTTCATGATGAGGTTCATCCGGTTGCCCTGGACCGTCAGGTTGGTCTCCATGACGGTGGTGACCAGGTCGCGCAGCGACTCGGTCCACTCGGTGGCGCGCAGGACGTGGTCGTAGACGTCCTGGAAGTAGGGCATCATCGGCTCGCTGACCACGTGCAGGTCGCGCCGCAGCAGGGAGTTGACGACCTCCCGCATGGGCAGCACCACCCGCCGCAGCCGCACCAGGCTCTTGCGCAGTTCGAAGGAGCGGCGCTGCACGGCCTGGATCTCGTCGGGGCTGTCCTCGAAGAGGAGGTCCTCCAGCTGCTCGATCCGGTCGTCGAGGTCCTGGACGGCGCTGAAGTGCCCGTCGACGAGGTAGTCCAGCAGCCCGTGCACGAGAAACCCCACGCCGTGCCGGGCGAGTTCCGGCGCGTTGTCCCAGCGTTCGACCATGGGCTCGACGCGGCAGTGCCGGCCCTTGCGGACGGTGATCAGCGCGTTGGAGGTGATGAACGCGGACACCTCGCTGGTGCCGACCGCGCCGCTGTCCGCGTCCACCGTCACCGCGTAGGCGCTCAGGAACAAGTGTGTGCGGTAGGTGTCGAGTTTGGGGCGCTGGTGCTCGTGCCGCGCGTCCTCCACGGCCAGGGCGTGCAGTCCGAACTCCTCGGTGATCATGTCGAAGTCGCCGGAGGCCGGGTCGCACACGTCCAGCCAGATCATGCAGTCCGGGTCGTCCACGTACCGGGAGATGTCCCGGACGGGGAAGTCCTCCCGTTCCAGCGTGCCGTTGCGGTACAGGCGGGTGCGCGTCGTGTGCGAGGCGCCGGCGTCGCGGGCCTTCGCGTCCGGGCCGGCGTCGTTTCCGGTGACCGCTTCGGGGCGCTCCGTCTCGGTGGTGCGCGGGGTGCCGTTCACTCCAGCCGCCTCCGGTCCTCGTCACTCCACGCCCGGGTGTCCCGGGGCTCCACGTAGGGCTCCTTGCCCTTGGGGTATCCGCCGGCGATCGCTCGCTGCCGGGCCAGTTCCGCGTCCATCTCCAGGCCGAGCAGCAGTGCCAGGTTGGTGATCCACAGCCAGACCAGGAAGACGATGACCCCGGCCAGCGCGCCGTAGGTCTTGTTGTACGAGCTGAAGTTGGCGACGTAGAGGGCGAATCCCGCCGACGCGGCCATCCACAGCAGCAGCGCGGTCAGGCTGCCGGGGGTGACCCAGAGGAAGCCGCGGCCCTTGGCGTTGGGCGTGGCCCAGTACAGCAGCGCCGTCATCATGACCACCAGCAGCACCAGGACCGGCCACTTGGCGATCGACCACACCGTCTGCCCGGTGTCGCCCACGCCCAGCGCGGTGCCCGCCTGATGGGCCAGGCCACCGGTGAACACCACGATCAGCGATCCGATGACGGCCATCAGCATCAGCGCCACGGTGACGGCCAGCCGCACCGGCAGCACCTTCCACACCGGCCGGCCCTCGGGTATGTCGTAGACGGAGTTCGCCGCGCGGATGAACGCGCCCACGTAGCCCGACGCCGACCACACCGCGAGCAGGACGCCGACCACGGCGAGCACCGACCCGAGGCCGCCGCGGCCCTCGAGCTGGTGCACGGCCTGCGTGATGATGTCGCGCGCCGAACCGGGCGCCAGTTTCCTGATGTTGTTCAGCACCTTGTCGGTGGCGGACCGGCCGGCGATGCCCAGCAGGGAGACGAGCACCAGCAGCGCCGGGAACAGCGACAGCACGCTGTAGTAGGTCAAGGCCGCGGCCCGGTCGCCGAGTTCGTCCTTCTGGAACTCCTTGAGGGTGCCCTTGAGCACCGCCCGCCACGACTGCTTCGGCAGGTCCGTCGGGCCGTCCGGTTCCCGCCGCTCCACCTGCGCGTCCGGGCCGGCGGTGCCCGCACCTGAGCGCTGCCCGCCCGAAGTGTCCGTTGCGCGTCCTTTGCCGATCATGCCTTCTCGGCTGTCCCCGAATCGGCCCTTCATGCGGAGGCGGTGCCCGAGCGGAATGCCGGTCCCGGCAGGGCGGGAAGGGGAGCGGGCCGCGGACGGCTCGGAGGGCGGTCTCAGTGCCGTCTCAGCGCCGTCTCAGTGCCTTCGGGCGGGCCGCGCGCGGGCCCGGAAGGGCGCCCTCATCCGGCAGCGGTGCCGGACAGCGGGTCCTGCGCCGGGCCGGCGGCCGCCCGAGCGGAGGCGATCCGCGCCCGCAGCAGGGCGGTGCGCGTGCGGTCCGCCGGACTGAGCGGTCCGCCCTCCGCGGCGTGCGCGAGGTCCAGGGCGGCGTCGAGGCCGCCGGCCCGCATCGTGGTCTCGCCCGCGGCGAGCAGCCGCCGGGCCCGCCTGGCCGGGTCGACGGTCAGCCGGGCGCTGCGGGTGCGGAGGGCCGCCGCACCGGCGGTGCCGCCGTGGGACTCGGCCCGGTCGGCGCACTTCTGGAGTTCCGTGGCGAGCCGGTCGTCCAGGCCGACCGTCGCGTCCGCGAGGTGCCAGGCCCGCCGCTCGGGGTCATGTTCCGGGTCGGTGGCACCGGCGAGCGCCCGGTGTGCGGCTCGGCGCTGCGCGTACGGGGACACGCGGTGGACGGCCGAACGCACCAGCGGATGGCGGAAGGCGACGTGCTCGGCCAGTTCCAGCAGGCCGGCGGACGCGGCGGCGACCGCTGCCTCGGGCTCGACGCCCAGCGCCCCGGCCGCGTCCCACACCAGCTTCGGGTCGTCCCGCGCCTCCGCCGCGGCGACCAGCGTCAGCAGCCGGGAGTCCGCGGGCAGCTCCGCGAGCCGCCGGGCGTAGAGCCGCTCGATCCGGGCGGCCGGTGTATGGAGGACGGGCGCGTCGGGACCGTCCGCGAGCGGGACGTCCCGGGCCAGTTCGAGCAGCGCCAGGGGGTTGCCGCGGGCCTGGTGCAGGATCCGCCGCCGGGCCCGGCGGTGCGGGGTCGTGGCGGACGCCGCGTCGAGCAGGCGCTCCGCGTCCCCGGCGGCCAGCCCGCGGAGCCGGAGGCCGGGAAGGCCGTCCAGGGCGTGTTCGCCGTCGCGGGCGGCGAACAGCAGGGCGACCGGCCCGGCCCGCGCCTGGCCTGCCACGACGGTGAGGGCCCGCAGGGACGCGCTGTCGATCCAGGGAGCGTCGTCGATGAGGCACACGCGCACGCCCGCCTCCGTCAGCAGGTCCCGCACGGCGAGTCCGACGGCGTGGCTGCCGGGCGGCGGACCGGCGGTGAGCCCGAGCGCCGCACCGAGCGCGTCATGCCGCGGCCCGGGTGGGCGTCCGCCGGCCAGCAGCGGTGTGCAGAGGCGGCGGAGGCCTGACCAGGCGAGCTCCTCTTCCGACTCCACGCCCGAGACCCGGGCGACCCGCGTGCCGGGAGCCTGCCGCGCCGCGTGGTCCAGCAGCGCCGTCTTGCCGATCCCGGCCTCGCCGCGCACGACCAGCGCACCGCCGTGGCCCGCGCGGACGACGTCCAGCAGGTCGGCGACGGCGCGGCACTCCTTCTGCCGGCCCAGCACAGCCCGCGGCTCCCTTCGCCGTCCCTACCAGCGACGTTAGCGCCCGGTGCCGCCCGCGGCCAGCGGGCGGCCGCGGGCACGGGCGCCCCGGCGAGGGGCGGTGGGTCCGGGCGAACCGGCGGGTGAAGCGGGCCACCGCGACGTCGTCCGGCCGCCGTGCGGGCCGCGTCCGGGCGGGAGAACGTGCAGCGGGACGGGAAAGGAGGTGTGATGAAGACCGGGAGCGCGCGGGGGTGAGGAGGACCCATGCAGACCGACTTCGACGTCGTGGTGCTGGGATCCGGGCCGGGCGGCTACGTGGCCGCGGTCCGGGCCGCCCAGCTGGGCCTGCGCACCGCCATCGTGGAGGGCCGCTACTGGGGCGGCGTCTGCCTGAACATCGGCTGCATCCCGGCCAAGGCGCTGCTGCGCAACGCCGAGGTCGCCCGGCTGATCACGGAGGACGCGGAGAAGTTCGGCGTCAGGATCAGCGGGGACGTGTCGCTGGACTACCGCAGCGCCTACGAGCGCAGCCGGACGGTCGCCGACGGCCGCTCGAAGGGCGTCGGCTACCTGATGCGCAAGAACGGCATCACGCAGTTCGAGGGGCAGGGCCTCTTCATCGACCCCCACACCCTTCAGGTGCGTATGCGCGATGGCGAGGAGACGCTCTCCTTCGGCTCGTGCGTCATCGCGACCGGCGCGACCGTCAAGCTGCTCCCGGGCACCACGCTCGGCCCGCGCGTCGTCACCTACGAGGAGCTGATCCTGTCCGACACCCTCCCGGGAAGCCTGGTCATCGCCGGTGCGGGCGCCATCGGCGTCGAGTTCGCGACCCTGCTGCGCGCCTACGGCGTGGACGTGACCCTGGTGGAGTTCCTCGACCGGATCGCGCCGCTGGAGGACGAGGAGGTCTCGGCCGAACTCGCCCGGCGCTTCGGGCGGCAGGGCATCCGCATCCTCACCTCGACCGCCGTGCAGGCGATCGACGAGACCGCGGACGGCGTCCGCGTGCTGGTGCGGCAGGGCGGCGAGGAGCGGGTGCTGGAGGCGGACATGGTCCTGCAGGCCACCGGCTTCCAGCCGCGGACGGCCGGTTACGGCCTGCACGCCGCCGGTGTGGCGCTCACCGAGCGCGGCGCGATCGACGTGGACGGGTACTGCCGCACCAGCCGGCCCCACATCTTCGCGATCGGCGACGTGACCGCGAAGCTGATGCTGGCGCACACCGCCGAGGCGATGGGCATCATCGCCGCCGAGACCATCGCCGGCGCCGAGACGATGGAGCTGGACTACCGCATGGTCCCCCGCGCCACCTTCTGCCAGCCGCAGATCGCCAGCTTCGGCTGGACCGAGGCGCAGGCGCGGGCCGAGGGCTTCGACGTCCGGGTGGCCAAGTTCCCGTTCACCGCCAACGCCAAGGCGCACGGGTTCGGCGACACCGTGGGGTTCGTGAAACTGGTGGGCGACGCGCGGTACGGCGAACTGCTCGGCGCCCACCTGATCGGTCCCGACGTCACCGAACTGCTTCCCGAGCTGACGCTGGCACAGAAGTGGGATCTCACGGCGGCCGAGCTCGCCCGGAACGTCCACGCCCATCCCACGCTGAGCGAGGCGGTGCAGGACGCCCTGCACGGCCTCGCCGGCCACATGATCAATCTCTGACGGCAATCTCTGACACAGGGGGTTTCTCCATGTCCGTGCACCGCGTTGGACTGGTCGTCCACCAGGGCCGCTCGCCTTCCGTGGACGCCGCCCGGTCCGTCCACGCCTGGTGCCAGGCCCACGGCGTCGTGTGCACCGAGATCGACGTCTGGTCGGAGGACCACGAGCGCCGCTCCGGCCGGGCCGAGGCCCACGCGGCCGGGGACCCGGATCTCGTCGTCACCCTGGGCGGGGACGGCACGTTCCTGCGGGGCGCCCGGATCGCGGTGAAGACCGGCGCGAGCGTGCTCGGCGTGGACCTGGGAAAGGTCGGCTTCCTCACCGAGGTCGCCGCCCAGGACGTGATCGCCGCGCTGGACGCCGTGAATGACGGCCACGCCCTCGTCGAGGAACGCATGACGCTGACCATGCGGGCGTCCCGGCAGCCGGAGACGCCCGCGGAGGCGGAGGAGATGCTCTGTTACGGACGCGGCCCGGCGCTGCCGCCGCCGCGGGTGCGGCCGGTGGAGACGCCGCCCGACGGCTGGGGTGTGGCGCTGGACGTCAACGCGCTCAACGACGTCGTGGTGGAGAAGCTGGCCCGCGACCACCAGGTCAGCGCGGGGGTCTACATCGCCGGGCGGCTGCTGGCCTCGTACTCCGCCGACGCGCTCGCGGTGGCCACCCCCACGGGCTCCACGGCCTACTGCTTCGCGGCCGGCGGCCCGGTGCTGTCGCCGCACATGGACGCCGTCGTGTTCACGCCGATCGCGCCGCACATGACCTTCAACCGCACGGTGGTAGCCGCCCCGGACGAGCCGGTCGCGCTGCGTATCCTGCCGCACTCGGGCCGGGCCGCGGTGAGCATCGACGGCCGGCTGCGCGGAGTGCTCGACCCCGGCGACTGGATCGGCGTCTACCGGGCGCCGCAGCGGGTGCGGCTGATCCGTCTGCGCCCGACCGACTTCTACGGGCGTCTGCGGGACCGGTTCCGGCTGACCGACGCGCCCGCGACGGCGGGCGACGGGCAGTCGGCGCCCTTCTTCCGCCCGGACGCCCCGGTGCCCCCGGACCTGGCCGGTCTGCGCATGCCGCCTCCCGCGGCCGCCCGCTGAGGGCGGGCCGTCAGGTCTCCTCCGCGGTCTCCAGCGCGGTGGCGGCCTGCTCGGCGGTCATCGGCAGGCGGACCTGGAAGCGGGTGTCGCCCGGCACCGACACCAGGCGCAGGTCCCCGCGGTGGCGGACGACGACGATGCGCCGGCAGATGTCCAGGCCCAGGCCGGTCCCCTCGCCGACCGGACGGGTGGTGAAGAACGGGTCGAACACCCGGTCCCGCACGCCGGCGGGCACCCCGGGACCGGTGTCGCGGAACTCCACGAGCAGCCGGTCCCCGTCGCGGGCGGTGCGCACGGTGAGCGTGCCGCCGGAGCCGGTGCTGTGCATGGCCCAGGCCGCGTTGTCGATGAGGTTGGACCAGACCTGGTTCAGCTCCGCGGGGAAGCCGGGGACGCTGGGCAGTGTCCCGTCGTACTGGCGGACCACGGTGATGTCCGGCCCGAGCTTCGCCCGGAACAGCAGCAGCGTGCTGTCGAGCAGTTCGTGGACGTCCGCGCTCTGGTAGGGGGCCCGGTCGAGCTGCGCGTACTGCTTGGCAGCCCCCACGAAGGCCGAGACGCGCTGCACGGCCTGCTCGATGTCGTCGATGGCCCGGTCCTGGAGGTCGCCCAGACGCTCCAGGTCCGGGCCGCCGCCCGGCGGATCGGCGGCGACGGCTCCGAAGGCGTGGCGCACCCGGGCGGTGCGCTGCCGCAGGTCGGCGGCGGCGCGCACGGCGGCCGCCGCGGGCCGGTCGAGCTCGTCGGTGAGCCCGTCCGTGACCGAGCCCAGCGCCTGCAGCCGCTCCCGCTGCCCGACGGCCTCCTCGGTGCTCCTGATGCCGAAGAACAGGCCCTCGAGCAGATGTGCGGCCATCGGGAACCAGGCCCGCACCACGGTCGCGAAGGCCGCCGCGGGCAGCACGAAGAACCGCGAACGCTCCGTGACCCGCATCGAGTTGTTGTAGACCTGCGGAACCTGGTCGCCGAGGTAGGCCTGGAACGCACCGGCGTAGACGCCCGGGGCGCAGGAGCGGGTGACGTCCACGTCCTGGCCGGCGACCAGCCGCGAGAGCACCAGCGTCCCCTCGAACAGGACGTAGAAGTCCTCGGCGGGCTCGCCCTCGCGGTACACCGGTCCGGTGTCGTACCACTCGACGCGTCCGTTCCGGCACAGCCGGGTGAGTTGTTCGGGGGTCAGCTTCTCGAACAGGAACAGCTCGCGCAGTTCCTCCTCGTGGCACCGGGCCGATCCGGCGCTCATGACGGTCATGCTTCACACCACCCGGGGCGGTCGCGGGGTCCTGGTCAGTCGGCGGGGACGCGGATGCGGAGAGTGGCGGTGCCGCGCAGGTCCAGCCAGGCGTCCTCGGGGGTGCGGACCAGCCGTAGCACGACCTGGTCGCACCGGGGGCAGCGGGCGACGAGCCCGGGGGCGCGGCCGTACAGGCGCAGCCCCGCCAGGGGGCCTTCCGCGCCGCAGCCGGTGCAGTGCGTGGCGGCCGTGGTGAGGTCCACGGCGAAGACGTCGGAGAGCGGGCCGGCGAGGGCGTTGCCGTCGAGGTAGGCCGGCTGCTGCGCGGGCCTGCCGCCTGCGGTGGGAGCGGACATCTCAGCCTCCAGTGGGACCGAAGCGTTCGGTGCGGATGCGTTCGGGGGCGTGGCCGAGGCCGACGAGCAGGCCCGCGGCGTGTTCCACGAAACCGGTAGGGCCGCAGACGTAGCAGGTCGGCGCCCGGTCCGCGGGCCAGCCGTGGGCGACCAGGTCCTCGGCCCGCAGCCGGGAGGGCGCGCGCTCAGCGCCCTCCGGGGCGCTGCGGGTGTAGAGCACGGCCGTCTCGGTCCCGGCGCCGTCCAGCAGTTCGGGCACGAACAGCCGGTCGGCCGGGGTGCGCACGGAGTAGATCAGGCGGAACGGCGCCTGGCTGTTCTCCGCCCGGCGGGTGCGGACCATCGACATCAGCGGGACGAGCCCGACGCCTCCGCCGACCAGCAGCACGGGCTCGGTGGCATCGGGCGTCCACACGAACCAGCCGCCGACCGGCCCGCGGACTTCCACCTGGTCGCCGACGGCCATGTCGGTCACGAGGTACGGCGACACCTCGCCGTCCTCGACCTGCTGCACGGTCAGCTCGATGCGCTCGGTGCCGGGCGCCGACGCCAGGGAGTATCCGCGCTGGGTGCTGTAGCCGTCCTCGGCCGTGAGGCGCACGTCCACGTGCTGGCCGGGCAGGTGCCCGGGCCAGCCGGGGACGTCGAGCACGAGCGTGCGGGCGCCGGCCGTCTCGTCGCGGCGCCCGGCCAGTGTGGCCACCCGCCAGCGGAGACGTTCGCCTAGTCGCCCCGGTAGCGCTGTTCTCGCCATGGGTCCCCGTAGGAGTGGTAGCCGGCGCCTTCCCAGAAGCCGGGCCGGTCCTCGGTGAGCAGTTCGATCCCGCGGACCCATTTCGCGGACTTCCACAGGTACAGGTGCGGGACCAGCAGGCGCGCGGGGCCGCCGTGTTCGGGGCTCAGATCGGAGCCGTCGTAGCGGTGGACCACCCACGCCCTGCCGTGCCGCAGGTCCTCGAGCGGGAGGTTGGTGGTGTACCCGCCGTAGCTGTGCACCAGGGCGTACGAGGCCTGCGTGTCCACGTCCTCCAGCAGCCGGTCCAGGGAGACGCCCTCCCAGTGGGTGTCGAACTTGGACCATTTGGTGACGCAGTGCAGGTCCACGGTGGGCTGCTCGGAGGGCAGGGCCATCAGGTCCGCCCAGCTCCAGCGGTGCCGTGCTCCGGACTCCGAGACGACCGTGAACTCCCAGTCGTCGGTGCGGACCATCGGTGTCGGGCCGGCGGAGAGGACGGGGAAGTCGCGGACCTCGTACTGCCCGGGCGGCAGCCGGTCCTGGTCCGGCCGGCGCCGGCCGTGGAAGCCACGAGAAATGACAGGCATCCGATAGTCGCCTCCTTCTCTCCGAACCGATTCTTCACCCCCGTCCCGGTCTGTGCGCGTCGGCGAGGGCGGGGCGGGGGCGGAGCGGGATCGGGCGCGGAACCGGCCGAGGGCGGGTGGGCGCCGGAGGACGGCCCTACCGGACGGCCATGGTGCGCTGCCGCACGAACAGCGCCGTCGGCACCGCCATGACGATCAGCACGATCCCCCCGACGACGAGACCGAGGTGCACGGCGTCGGTGAACGCTCCCGGCACCGCGGTCCCGAGGACGCGGGCCAGGCCGGGCGGCAGGCCCCCGGCGGCGGCGCCGTGCGAGGCGCCGGCCACGACCTGGCCGGCCTGCGGGCCGGGTACGCCGGCGGTGACCAGCCGGTCGTGCAGGTTGTGGGCGAAGTGGCTGGTCACGAGGGTGCCCAGCACGCTGGGCCCGAGGACGCTGCCGAGCTGGCGGAGCATGTTGACCGACGCGGCGGCCATGCCGGCCTGCAGCGGCGGGACGCTGTTGACGGCGGCGGCCGTGGAGGGGGCGGTCAGCAGACCGGACCCCAGGCCCGCCACCAGCAGCCCGGGCCAGGTGGACGCGTAGCCGCCCGACGGTCCGGTGGCGAGCAGGATCAGCGCCCCGGACCCCATCAGCACCAGGCCCGCGGAAAGTGTGGCGGCGAAGCCGAAGCGGCGCAGCAGCCGGGACGCCAGGGCGCTGACGAGGATGAACGTGGCGAACAGCGGCAGCATCCGCACGCCCACGCTCAGCGGACTGAACCGCCCGACGCGTTCCATGTACAGCACCGCGAGCAGGGAGATGCCGACGAACCCGAACATCGTGGTGGCCGCGACCGCCATCACGGCGGAGAACGAGGCGTTGCGGAACAGCCTGAGATCGAGCATCGGGTCGTGGTGTCGCAGCTCGACCCGGACGAAGAGCGCGACGGAGACGGCGAGGACCACGTAGGCGACGACGATCGGGGTCTTGGTGTAGCCGCTGGCACCGCCCTGGATGATCGCGTACGTGCCGGCGGCCGTGGCGACCGTGCCCAGAATCAGTCCGGCCACGTCCAGCCGGCGTGTGGGGTGCCTGGACTCGGAGACGAAGAACGGCGCCAGCACCAGCGCCAGGGCCCCGATCCCCAGGTTGATCAGGAAGATCGCGTGCCAGGAGAAGTGCTCCAGCAGGGCGCCGGCGCCCATGGGTCCGATCGCCAGCCCCAGGCCCGAGCACGCCGCCCAGATGCTGATGGCGGCGGTGCGCTCCTGCGGGTCGGTGAAGGTCGCGCCGACGATCGCCAGGCTGGACGGCAGCAGCGCCGCACCGCCCGCGCCCATCACCGCCTGTGCGGCGATCAGCGACCCGGGGCTGCCCGCGAAGAAGGCGAGCAGGCTGCCGGCGACGAAGACGGCGGCGCCCAGCAGGAACACCAGCCGGCGGCCCACCCGGTCGCCCAGGGTTCCGGCCGTCATGACGAGGCTGACCACCGCGAGGCTGTAGGCGCTGGTGATCCACACCAGCGTGCTCGACGCGGCGTGCAGGTCGGCCTGGATGGCGCCCAGGGCCGTGATCGTGGAGGAGACGTCGACCAGGGCCATCATCACGCCGAGACACACGACCAGCAGGCCGATCCACCGGCGGCGGCCGTCCGGCGCCTCGGAGAGGCCGGCGCCTGCGGGCGCGACGGTCCTTCCGCGTTCGACGGACGGCGGAAACGCCCGCGTCTGCTGACTTTCGATTTCCATAGCTAGGACGCTAACACCTGACTTTGGTAAACGCGAGCCAGGTGCGCGGGCTCCTCCGCACGTCCCAACTGCCGTCCGGGGGCGGGCAGAACGAAGCCCCCGGCGCGGTGCGGGGGCTTCGGTTCATGCGCGAGCGCCCCGCCGATCAGCTCCACCGCGGCCTTGGACGCCGAGTACAGGCCCGACGACGGCCACGCGCCGTGCCGGTGCTGTCCGCGTGGGCGGGTGATCAGGCCCACGCGGGGACGGTCAGGACGCCGGAGCCGGAGAGGAGGCCGGAGCCGGAGAGGAGGCGTCCCGGGGCGTGAGGATCAGGCCGGGGCCCTCCTCCGCGACGGTCTCGCCCTGCCGGACCTCGTGCCCGTCGGCGCAGCGCACCGACACCTGGAGCCGCGCGCCGCAGTCCTTGTGGGTGGCGATCCACGGCGGCCCCTGCTCGTCGGCGGCCCAGGTGTCGCCCCACTGGCGGAGGGCCACGATCACCGGGAGGAAGTCCCTGCCCTTGTCGGTGAGCCTGTACTCGTACCGCGTCCGCTGACCCGGCTCCCGGTAGGGAACCTTCTCCAGCAGCCCGGCGGCCGTCAGCTCCTTCAGGCGGCCCGCGGCCACGGCCTCGCCGATGCCGACCCGCTCGGCGAAGTCCTGGAACCGGCGCGTACCGAGAAACGCCTCACGCATGATGAGCAGCGCCGACCGTGTGCCCACCACTTCGAGGGCGCGGGCCACCGAGCAATTCGCCATCGACCACGCGTCGCGCTCCTTCAACAGATCCACCATGTCTTCGAGCGTACGCTGACTTCTACGATCCGTGGCCAGCCCTCGGCAGCCATCGCGCTCCCGTGGCCCCGGGGCTCACCTCCGCGTCACACGGGAGCGGAGTTCTCCAGGATCGTCCGGCGGATCTCCTCGCAGGTGGCCCTCAGCAGACGCGACACGTGCATCTGCGACAGGCCCAGCGCGTCGGCGATCTCGCGCTGCTTCATGTCCCGGAAGAACCGCAGGAACAGCACGGCGGCCTCGCGGTCCGGCAGCGCCCGGAGCTGGGGTTTGGTGGCCTCCCGGTCGATCACGGCGTCGAGCGCGGGGTCGGACGCGCCGGTGGTCTCCGCGATGGTCTGCTCGCGGCCGCCGCCGGCGGGCGCGTCGAGCGACAGGGGGGTGTAACTGGTCATCGCGCACAGGGCGGTGTGCACGTCCGCCTCCGGCAGGCCCGTGCGGGCGGCGAGGTCCGACGCCGCCGGAGTGCCCTTCGACACGCCGGTCTCCATCTGCTGGATCGCGGTGCGCACCTTGGCCCGCTTCTCCTTCACCGACCGCGGCACGTGCACGGCCCAGGTGTAGTCGCGGAAGTGTCGTTTCAGCTCGCCGTCGATGGTCGGGACGGCGTAGGTGGCGAAGGCGTGGCCGTAACCCGGGTCGAATCCGTCGACGGCCTTGATCAGGCCGAGCGCCGCCACCTGCTCGAGGTCCTCGGCGAACTCACCCCGATCACGGTAACGGCGTGCCAGCCGCCGGGCCATCGGCATCCAGGCCATGACCAGCTCCTGCCGCAGCGCCTCGCGTTCGGCACCGCGGCTCGCGGCCATGCGGCGGAAGAGGTCGTCCGCTCCGGCGGGCTCGTCATGAGCGCCGGGACCGTGCCCGGGGGATGCGTGGCGGGTGTCGGATGCGGCCGTTCGCGCTGAGGCCATACGTGCTCACTCCACGGAAACTCACTGTGGAGGGGGCCGCGCGCCGACGGCGGAGAGCCCGGGCGCAGTCCCCCGGGCGAGACGGTGACGTCCGCCCTGAAGGGGTGCCTCAGGTCCCGAGCACATACTGCGCATGTCCCGTGGATCACCCGTCAAACCCCCTGTTCCACGCTTCACACCCGTACGGCGCCGCGGGCCTGCTCGGTGCAGGTCAGCCCGGTCAGCCGGCCCGGCCGCGACGGCGTTCCGGCGGCCGGAGCGGGGGCGCGTCACCATGTGGCGATCTTGTGACGGAAGCGCGTGGCGGGCATCGGGGCGGGTAGGAGAGCCATAGCCTCTGGGTGACGCCTGCCGTGTTCGGCGTGCGCGAGCCCGGGCCAGACGGTGGAGCCCTCGTATGACGGGTACGGAAACGCTGCCCACTCCCTCAGGCGCAGGAAGAGTGGTGCGCATGCATGGACACATCGTGCGGCTGCCGGCCGGTGCCGGCTGGCTGTGGCTGTTGCGGGCGGAACAGATTCTCGACCGGCCGTCCCTGGCTCCGGAGGGCTGGCAACTGCCCGAACCGTCGGACGACTGCAGTGGCGTCGTCATGGACCTGTCGCCGACCCTCCTTCTGTCGGCCGCGGTCGCCGGGCTGGTGGTGGACTACGCGGCGGGCCTCGAGACCAGGGGCGTCCCGATGTGGCTGGCAGGGGCGTCACCCACCGTCGAGGGCGTCCTGCGGCGGGTCGACGCCGCCGGCCTGCTGGGGCCCGACCGGCGGCTCCGGCTGGTGCCCTCGGCCGAGGTCGCGGTCGCCGAGGTGACGTCCCGCGCAGCGGGCGACGCGACGGCGAGCCCGGATGCGAAGGCCATCGAACCACCGCGGCCGGTGAGCGAGCGGGAGGTGCGGGACCTGCGCAGGCGAGCCCGCGGCTGGCCGGTGATCGCTCAGGCCCAGGGCCTCGTCCAGGGGCGGTACGGGGTGAGTTCGCAGGACGCGCTGGCGCTGCTCAAGGAGACGTCCAAGCGTCACAACATCAAGCTCCGGTCGCTGGCCGCGGCGGCGACCTCCGTGACGGCGCCGCAGCCCAGCGCGCATGAGTGGTTCCCGCTGCGTGCCCGCCGCCCGGCGCCACCGCTCCCCTTCCTCCTCGGGGGCCCGTCCGCCGCCAAGGCGAACCCGACCGAGGTGACGGAGGCGCTGCTGCGCACGGCCCTGGAGACCGCCCGGTCCGACATGGGCAACGTCCAGCTCGTCGACCCCACGACCGGGGATCTGTGGATCGCCGCACAACGCGGCCACACTGTCGACTTTCTGGACTTCTTCGACAACGTGCCGACCGGCGGCCCCGCCGGCACGGGCTCCGCCTCCTCCGTCGGCCCGCCGCCGGGTTCCGCCTCGCGCCTGGCCGCCCAGCGGCGACTGCCGGTGACCGTCCTGGACGTGACCACCGATCCCGCCTTCGACGCCGACGCCCGCGCGGCGATGCTGGAGTCCGGCTGCCGGGCCTGCCACAGCGTCCCGGTGATGGCGCCCGGCGACCAGCTGCTGGGCGTGGTCTCGGTGCACTACCGCCGCCGTCAGTCGATCGACCGGGTGCTCAGCGGCGGGCGCGCACGCGCGCTGCAGGTGAGTGCCGAGCAGGCCGGCGCCTGGCTGTACTGGCACCGCCGCACCATCGTGCTGGACGCCCTCGAGGACCTGCACGACCGTGCCCGCGGACAGCTCGGGGCGTCCCTCTGATCCTCCGGCCCCAGGCCGCCCGCCCCGACTCCCCCGGCCTTTCACGGGCGGCCGGCGCGTTTCACAGCCCGGCGGCCGCGCTGTCCCGGAACTGCCGCCAGGCGGCCGCGCGCACCTCGGGGTCGAGCAGGACGTCGGCGGCCGTGCGGGCCAGCGCCTCGGCGGCGGCGAGCATCACGGTGCGCCCGCGCGGCGAGGCCGCTGCCGCCGCGAACTCGGGGGTGTGGTCGGAGCCGCCGTCCATGATCGACACGAACGGGTGAACGGCGGGGACCCGGTGGCTGACGTTGCCGATGTCGGACGAGCCCAGATACACCCCCGGAACGGGGTCTCCCAGATGGATCCCCGCGGGCGCGAGATAGCCGGTGAACCGGGCGGACAGCACATCGCTGTCGCGGAAGTGCTCGTAGCCCGTGCCCACCGGGGTGACGTCGACGGTGGTTCCGGTCGCACGGGCGATGCCGTCGGCGCACGTGCCGAGCAGTGTCTCGAGTTCGCGGCGCGCGGTGGTGGTCGCGCCGCGCAGCCCGAACAGCCCTTCGGCATGGTCCGGAACGATGTTGGTGGCCTTGCCGCCGTCGGTGACGATGCCCTGGACGTGGGAGCCGGGCGGGAGCCGCCGGCCGAGCCCCGACAGGGTGTTGAAGAACTCGATCAGCGCCGCGAGGGCGTCGATACCCTCGGTGGGGTTGCCTGTCGGGTGCGCGGCCCTGCCGGAGAAAGCCACACGGAGCTGGGCGGATGCCGTCAGCGGGGCCTGCGCCCAGTCGTACACACCGGGGTGGAACATCAGCGCCGCGTCCACCTCGTCGAACAGTCCCGCCTCGACGGCGATCACCTTCCCGCCACCGCTCTCCTCCGCCGGGGTGCCGACGGCCATGATCGTCCCGGCACCGTCCGGGACGACGGCTCGCAGCGCGAGGGCCGCGCCCAGTCCCGCGGCGGCGATCAGATTGTGGCCGCAGGCGTGCCCGATCTCCGGCAGGGCGTCGTACTCCAGCAGCAGCGCGGCCGTCGGGGCGGACCCGGTTCCGGCGCGGGCGCGAAAGGCGGTGGGGAGGCCGGCGACCGCCGTCTCGACCTCGAAGCCGTTCGCCCTCAACTCCTCGGTGAGCAGCGCCGCGGCGCGCTCCTCCTGGAACGCCGTCTCGGGGTCGCGGTGCAGCGCCAGCGCCACCTGCCACAGCCGATCGGCCCGGGCGGCGATCTCCTGGCGGATCCGGTCCTGGAGGGTGTCACGCGCGTGGACGGTCACGCCCCGCGCCTTCCACGGCAGCGCCGCCTCACACATGACGCGCGGGAATCAGGGTCAGCGGTCGGCGGGGGTTGCTGCCGTCCCCCGGTCCCATCATGCGCGGGCCCGTCCGCGGGTCACGGTGCGGACGGCGCGCCGCCTTCGCCCGCGGTGCCCTCGTCTCCGGGCGTGCCGCCGTACCGGGCGACGAGTTCGGCGCTGACGTCGGACAGCCCGACCCCCCGCTCCTGAGCCGTCTCCATCAGCACTTCGAGCGCCTCGCGGTGCGTGGTGCCGCGCTCGGCCATGACGATGCCGGCGGCCTGGCCGACGAGGGTCCGGGACGCCAGGCGCTCCCGCATGCGCGGCAGCGCGGTCTGCGAGTCCGCCATCGCCTGCGCCAGGGCCACGGCCCCGGTCGCCTCGGCGGCCAGCGACCGCAGGAAAGGCAGGTCCGCGGTGGCGAATCCGTCGGACCGGGACGAGTAGAGGTTCAGGGCGCCGGCGGTTCCGGCCCACGCCGCGATGGGTACGGACAGCGAGGACAGGGTTCCGTGGGCGACCGCGAAGGCGCCGTAGGCACCCCAGCGGCGCTCGGCGATCATGTCGGGAACACTGACCTCGCGGCCGGTGCGCAGCGCCTCCAGGCAGGGTCCCGCGTCCTGGCCGTACTGCTTCTCGTCCAGCCGCGTGGCGCTGTCCCCCGTGCTGGCGACCGTCAGCGGCTGTCCACGGCGCTCGAGAGTCACCCCGCAACCGTCGCAGTCCGGGGTGTACTCCATGGCGCGGTCCGCGAGCGCCCGGAGGAACTTCTCCAGGGTCCGCGTCGCGACCACCAGCGCGATCAGATCGTGCCGGTACGGCCCGTGCATGTCGCTCATCATGAGCCCCCGGGCGGGCTCACACCCACGTGGCGACCGCTACGCGTCACGGAGGAGTCGGGGGCTTCTCGGCGCCGGACCCCACGGTCCGCCGCTCGGCTCCCACCCGCCACCGGTTAGTGGTACCAGGACCCTTCTTCCTCCACTCTTTCACCATGCGGCCCACCCCACAACAGCCGTCAGTCCGCCAGGTCGGAGGGCGTCACCGCGGCGACCACGTCGTGCGGATCGAGCACCCTGCCGACCAGCGCATACGCCGTCTCGACGGGGCCGCGCCCGGACCGCCGCCCGTACGCCTGCAGGGTCCGGGCCGCGGCGAGCACGTCGAGACCGCCGGCCTCGGCGACCATGCCCTCGGCGGTCTCCAGGGCGGACTTCGCGGAGATCACCGACTGCACCCGGGTGAGGATGTCCTGGGATCGGACGGGCGAGGAGCGCCAGACCGTCATCGCCACCGCCGCGACGCCGGCGAGAGACTGGGCGAGCTTCAGGTCGTCGTCGCTCAGGGGGCCCGCGCCCAGCAGGTTCAGCGCGCCGACGTCCTGCGCGTTCACCCGGACCGGGACGCCGTAGGCGCTGGAGAACCCCGCCTGGCGCGCGGCGTCGGCGTACTTCGGCCAGCGTCCGCGCTCCACGACGAGGTCGGGCGCCGCCACCAGGTCGCCGGTCGCCCACGCGTCGGCGCACGGCCCTTCGCCGTTCTGCAGCTGAAGGATCTCCAGCAGCTCCGCGCGGTCGTCCGAGGTGGCCACCGTCCGCAGCCGGCCGCGGACGCTCCTCATCATCAGACCCGCGGCCTCCGCGGCGGTCAGCGCGAGGCACTGGCCCAGCAGTCGGTCGGCGAGCACCAGGGGATCCACGCCCTGGCCGAACGGGTCCGCGACCTGGACGAACGCCTCTGCCACCTTGGACTGGCGGTTCACTCCTGCCTCACAGTTCCCCTCGTCGGCGCGCGCCTGTTCCCGCTCAGTCATCGAACCGCACCTCGCCCGCGAGTACGCCGAGCGCCACGTCGCTCACCGTCCGGCCCTCGGCGAAAGCGTACGCGCGCAACCGCGCCAGCGCGTGCTGAGCATCCACTCCGAGCTGCACCATCACCATCCCGGTCGCACGGTTGATCTCCTCGCGGTCGTCCTCCGCGGCGTCCAGCCAGGAGGCAAAGCCGTCGTCGTCCTCCGCCGCAGCGGACTCGACCCGCGTCAGCGCGTAGGTGATCGCGTCGCTGGCGGGGAAGGCCAGGGCCTGGTCCCGCCCGCTGAGCGGGCCGGGTTCCCTGCGGTACAGGTCGAGGGTGCCGACCGCGACGGCGTCGGTGCCCAGCGGCAGCGAGAACACGGCCCGCACACCGAGTTCCACGGCCCGTTCGGCGAACACCGGCCAGCGCTCGGCGTCGGGAGCGGCGGAGAGGTCGGACGCCATCACCGGCGCGACGAGCTCGATGGCCCGGCGGCAGGGGCCGTCGCCGAGGGAGTACTGGGTCTCGGCCAGCCGGCCCGCGGTCTCGTCGCTGGACCACCACAAGATGCCCGCCGCGCCGTCGGACAGCGACACCGAGGCTCCGGTCACGTCGAGTATCTCCACACAGGCACGGCAGAGCAGCTCGGGGACGGCCACCGGATCGGCGCCCGCCACGGCCTCGGCCAGCGCACGCCCGAAGCGCTTGCGGTCCTCGGGGTCGAGCCGGTCGCTGGGCCGGCCACCGCCGCCCCCGGGACGTCCGGGTTCCACCTGTGCGCACCTCCACGAATAACGCCGGGAGAACATCATCGGTCATCCGGGCCGCCACCGCCCGGACCTACTCCTATCGAAGCAACGTCGGTTCTACTGCCATCGGAGCAGCGCCCCCAGGCCGCGGGGCAGCTCGCCCCGCGCGGGCTGCCCCGCCCCGACCGAGGCGGCGGCCGCGGCGCCCGGCCCATGCCTGCCCACGCCGGGTCCGGGAGATCCCGGGAATCCGGTCGGTCCGGGGGCGATCACGTTCCCGGAGCCGAGAACGGCCACGTCCGCGCCGGTGGCGACGGCCGCGCGCACCAGGGCGTCACCGGCCGGGGCCGAGACCGGGGCGTCGGCGGTGCGCCTGGCGGACAGGCGGTCGGCGTCCTCGCCGACCCAGACCTCCTCCTTCACGTCGCTGTCGCCCGGCCGCAGCAGGAGCGTGCCGATGCGGTGCTGCTGCGCCGCGTCGACGAGTTGCAGCAGTCCGACGGCGGTCGCCTCGCCCCCGCCGGCCAGGAACCGGTCGAGGACCTGCCGGTCGCGTCGGTGGGCGAACTCGTCGCGCGCGAGGGCGACATCGGCGTCCAGCCGGTCGGAGGACGCGCCCGCGGCCCGGCCGCCGTGGTCGCTGATCGCGGTGTGGTCCCTGAGCCGGTCCGGCAGCCGGTTGAACACCTCGCGCCGCTCGTGCGGATCGCCGGCCAGCACCACGAGGTCCGGGCCGTCGTGATCGGCGGCATCGGTCAGGCTCTCGGCGATCGTCCCGGCGTTGTGCTCCCAGGTGTTCTCCACCTTGAGCTGGAAGTGCCGCTCGGACCAGTCCGCGGACGCGGTGCGGTGGACGGGGTGCCGGCTGCCTTCCGCGCCGCCGGCCGGCCGGGCCTCGCCTCCGCCGAGGAGCTCGAAGTCCGCGCCCGTGCGGTCGATCCGGGCAACCAGGCAGCTCACCTCGGAGGCGTAGGCGTCGGCCAGCGGTACGACGTGCGGCAGGGCCGTCCAACGCGCCACGGGCTGCGGCAGTGCGCGGGGCAGCGGCCGCCGCAGGACCACACGGCCGTGTGCGGCGAAGACCGCGGTGCCGTGCGGGGCGTCCGCCGGGGCGACGCCGCCGAGCACCTCCCGCACCGCCTCCACGGTGTCGGGGTCCGCACCCTGCTCGGTGAGGGCACGGCACAGGCCGCGCACCGTGAGCTCGCGCACCTCGGCGCCGAACGCGTCGGTCGTGGGCGGCGTGGTGCAGAGGCTCGCCCACGGCCCGGGTTCGTCGTAGAGGGGCCGGAGAAAGTCCATGTGCATGTCGGTCGTCCTCCTCGGCGGTGACGGTGTCCCCGGGCGGGGCCGCGGCCTCCGCCCGCCCAGGTGCCCTCGGGTACCCGATCGGTACGACGCGACACAGGCCGTACGGGTGGGGTTTCGGCGGAAAAGCAGAAAGGGGAAAGCGGAAAGCGGTCGGGGAGGCGCACCGGCGACGGTGACCGGCACGGCGCCGTCCGTCCGGAACGGCACTCCCGGACGCGCGCGCGTCCCGGGGAACGCCGTTCGCCTGACGTGCGGCCCGAGGTGTCCGGGGCGACGGCGCGCGGTGACGGCCGTCGGGGCGGACCGCTCGCGATGACGGACGGCGGCAGGTTCCGCCGGCCCGGGGTGCCCCTCCGCCCGCCGCTCGGGGCCCACGCCGCAGGGCCGCGTCATGTCCTGACGTCGTCCCAGCGTTCTCCGGTCGCGACAGCCGGCGAGCGCGTCAGGCCCGCGACCCCGATCGCCATCAAGCAGGCGCCGAGCAGCTCGGGCAGCAGCCGCCAGCCCGTCGCGATGTCCTCCCCGAACAGCAGCACGCCGAGGGCGACGCTGATCAGGGCGTCGCCGAGGGTGAGGGCGGGCTGTGAGACGGCGAGCGTCCCGGCCCTGAGGGTCCACTGGAGCAGCAGCACCGCCGTCAGTCCGACGGCCGCCGCGGCATACGTCTGCCAGGTCGTCAGCACCCCCATCGCCCCGTCGGGGAAGCGCACGGTCACCTCTTTGATGAGGGCCGCGGTGGCGGCGAAGCAGACCGAGGTGGCGCTGCCGAGCGCGGCGGCCCGCAGCGGGCCGCCGGTGTGTGCGGCGATCCCGAGCAGGAAGCCGAGCGCGGCCACCAGCACCGCGCCGACGGCCAGCCAGCGTTCCCGGTCGGCGGTCTCCCCGCCGCCCGACGGGTCTGCCGCCGCCAGGAAGAGCGCCAGACCGGCGGCGAGCACCGCGAACGACGACCAGGTGCCGGCGTCGGGCCGGCGATGGAAGACCACCGCGCCGATGAGCAGCGTGAACAGCAGTTCGCTGGCGAGCAGCGGCTGGACGACGGACAGCTCCCCCACGTCGAGGGCGATCACCTGGCAGACCGCGGACAGCGCCATCGCTCCGGCCCCGGCCCACCACTGGGGCTGCGAGAGCAGGAACGCCGCCCTGGCCCACGCGGCGGCCGGGCCGCGACCGGAGGACGTGGCCGGTTCCACGGCGGCACGCCGCTGCAGCACCGACGTGGCGGCGTTGAAGGCGGCCGACAACAGGGCCATGACGACGGTGAGCACGGTGATGGGGGGCCTGGCTTCGCGCTAGTGCCCGGCGGGCGGGGCCGGGAGTGCGGAACGGGGTCGAGCGTGGTCGGAAAGGGGCGGGTCGGGACGGGCCGGCGGGGTGGCGTCGGACAGTTGGCCGGGGAAGCCGGAGAAAACGGCGGAAGGACAGAAAGGAGAAAAAGCCACGAAAGGACCAGCACACAAATATCCGCGTCACCGCCGCGTAAACCTCCCGGCGCTGTTTGTCCCGCTCACCCGGGTGGTTCACGCGCGTGACGGTTTCCGGGCGCGCCCGGCCGGTTACCCGTCTTCCGTCGGCAGAAGGTCGGCAGAAGGGGGACGGTGTGCCGCGTACATGCCCTCAGGACGAGAAGCAGGCGCTCGGCGTCCCCTCGCAGGCCGCGGACGTCCTGCTCCGGCGGCCGCGGTGAGCCGCCTGCTGGTACTGAGCGCCAGCATGGGCTCGGGCCACGACGCGGTGGCCGGCGAACTCGGGCGCAGGCTGCACGACGCGGGCCACCAGGCCGTACAGCTCGACGTCCTGGACATGCTGCCCGCCCGGATCGGGCCGCTGCTGCGGGCGTTCTACCGCTCGACCGTCCGGCACACGCCCTTCGTCTACGCCGCGATCTACGCGGTCTTCTTCCGCAACGGCAGCGGCCCGCGGCCCGGCAGTTCGCCGCTCGCCGTACTCGCCGAGGACCGGCTGCGTCAGGAGGTGACGCGCACGCGGGCCGACGCGGTCGTCGCC
The DNA here is from genome assembly GCF_019890725.1 of Actinacidiphila acidipaludis. GTDB lineage: Bacteria > Actinomycetota > Actinomycetes > Streptomycetales > Streptomycetaceae > Actinacidiphila > Actinacidiphila acidipaludis. The sequence goes on along the minus strand of NZ_JAINZZ010000022.1, from coordinate 92,303 downwards.
GTCTTCCATCTCGCCGCCCAGCTCACCGGACGGATGCGGGCCACCGGCGGGCTGCGCGTGCCGAGCGCCGTCGTCGTCACGGATTTCGTGGCGCACCGCCAGTGGCTGCACCCGGGCAACGACCTCAATCTGTGCCTGACACCGGCCATCGCCCGCGAGATGCGGCAGACGCTCCGGCGCCCGGCCGTCGCCTGCGGCCCGCTGCTGCCCCACCGCTTCCGCCCGCACCCGCCCGGGGAGGAGCGGTGGCGCCGGTCGCTGGCGACGGCGGACGGACGGCCCGCTGTCCTGCTGTCCGCCGGCGCCTGGGGCGTCGGCAGTCGTCTGGCCGAGACCGCACACCTGCTGTCCGCGGCCGGCTACCTGCCCGTGGTGCTGTGCGGCCAGGACCGGCGCCTCGCGGCGCGGCTGGCACGGGAGCCCGGGGTACGCGCGCTGGGGTGGGTCGACGACATGCCGGGACTGATCGCCGCCTGCGCCGCCCTGATCGACAACGCGGCGGGCCAGACGGCACTCGAGGCACTCGCCGTGGGCACCCCGGTGGTGGGCTACCGGCCGATCCCCGGTCACGGCGCCGAGGGCGTCCGCAGCATGGCCGCACACGGCCTGAGCCACTATGCGGCCGACCCCTGGCAACTCCTGCAGCGCCTCGACCAGCTGACGATCCGCCGGCCGGCGGCGGACGGCGCACCCGGGGGAAACCGTCTCGTCCCCGGCGACGTGGTCGGCCCGCTGGCCGGGCTGGTGTCCGCACAGGGGCACTGAGCCCGCGGCTTCGGGCCGCTCAGCGGGCGGGCCGCACCCCGTGCTCGCCGAGCGGCCCGACGGCCCACCCCCGCTCACGGCAGCGGGCCACCAGCGCCGGCAGCGCCCCCAGCGTCGCGCGCCAGCATCCGGGAGCGGAGTGCCGGTCCGAGTCGTGCAGCAGGACGGTGGCGCCCCCGGTCAGGCCCCTGCCGACGGTGTGCAGCACGGAGGCGGCGGTGGCGTCCGCGGTCCAGTCCCGCCCCCAGACCGACCAGAGCACCGGCCGCAGCCCGCAGCGGCGCGCGGCCAGCAGCCGGTCGCCGGTGAGAACGCCGTAGGGGGGCCGGTACCAGACGGCCGACGTCCCCGCGGCTTCCCGGACCCCGTGCGCGGCGCGGCGCAGCCCCCGGATCTCGCCCCGCGGGTCGGGCCACCAAGGGCGGCCGTGGGTCCAGCCGTGGGTGCCGAGTTCGTGTCCACGCGCGGCGATCTCGGCCCCGAGGGCGCGGTGGCGGGCCAGCCGCTCGCCGAGCACGAAGAACGTGGCGCGGACGCCGAGCCCCTCCAGCGCGTCGAGGAAGGCCGGGGTCGAGGCGGGGTCGGGTCCGTCGTCGAAGGTGAGCGCCACGTGGTGCGGGTCGCCGAGGCCGGCGAGGGAGGGCATCAGGGCCCGCCGCGGGCCGTCCAGCCACGCCCCGGCCGGGACGATATGCGCCGCGGCCCCGAGCACGGGGAGGGCGGCGAGCACCGCGCCCGCCCCCCGGGCCGCTCCGCCCGCATCCGACATCGCGCGTCCCTCCCTCCTGACCCGGCCGATGGCGTGTTCCTTCGCCCCGCCTCTCAGCCGAAACGGGAGGACAGCCGCCGGAAGGGGAAGGGCGCGAGGCCGCGGATCGCCACCGGGAAGCGCAGCCACCGGGGAAGGAACACCTCGTCCGGGCAGCGCCCGCGCACCGCGCGGGCCACGACGTCCGCCACCTGCTCCGGCGGGATGGGTCTCGGCGTCTGCCGGACGTACGGGACGCCGCGCCTCGCGAAGAAAGGCGTGTCGACCACGCCGGGCACGATGTGGGTGACCCGGACGCCGGTGCCCGTGAGCTCGTACCGCAGAGCGTCGGCGAAGGCGCCCAGCCCGGCCTTCGCCGCTGAGTACACCGCCTCGTCGCGGACACCGACACAGCCCGCGAACGAACCGATCAGCACGATCTGCCCGCGCCGCTGTTCCACCATCCGGGGGACCACGCCGCGCACGAGGTGGATCACGGCGGTCAGATCCACGCCGATGACCTCGTCGATCGCGTCGTTCGGCATGGACGTGAACGGCCCCGCCCAGCCGACGCCAGCCGCGGCCACCAGCAGGTGCACGCTCGGGGCGACGGTCAGTGCGCGGGCGGCGAGTTCGCGGGCTCCGCCGGGGGCGGCGAGGTCGCCGTAGAGCGTGGCGGCCGACGTCTCGCGGGCGACGGCCTCCAGCCGGTCCCGCTGCCGGCCGGCGACCAGCAGGTCCCAGCCGTCGCCTGCCAGGCGCCGCGACACGGCCGCGCCTATGCCGGAGGACGCGCCGGTCACCAGCGCCACGCCGACGGCAGCAGCCCGCGCGCCCCGCGGCCCGGTCTCGGCGCGGGGTTCCCGCATCGCCTGTCCCATGGCGGCCTCCTCCTGCCTGCCATCATCACCCGGGCCGTGGTCCCTCGCCTGCACGGGAGCCGGCGCCGGCCGATCCGGCGGGCCGCCCCGTCCACCGTCCGGAGCGGGCCGCCGACGCGGCGTGTCCGGGCGGCGCCCGGACGGCCGTGTGGCCCGGGACGCACTCCGCGACGTCCGGGCCACACGGCACAGAGGATCCGCGGGCGATCCCCATCGCCCTCGCGCGGATCCTGGTCCCTACTTGGCCCGCAGCGGGGCGAGGGCGGTGCTCCAGGCGACGACCTGGTCCAGCGTGGTGTTCAGCGCCTCGACCTGGAAGTCGCCCGGCTTGAACTCGCTGAAGTTCACGAAGTCGTGGAACAGGGACAGGGCGACCTGCGAGCGCACGTCCGCCATCTGCAGCTCACCGGCGATCAGGCGCAGGTGCTCGACCGCGCGGGTGCCGCCGGCGCCGCCGTAGCTGACGAAGCCCACGGCCTTGTTGTTCCACTCGCCGTAGAGGAAGTCGATGGCGTTCTTCAGGGCGCCGGACGTGGAGTGGTTGTACTCCGGCGTCACCATGACGAAGCCGTCGAACCCGTCGATGGTGCGCGCCCAGTTCTGGGTGTGCGGCTGGGTGTACTGGCCCATGGACGGCGGGATCGCCTCGTCCAGGTGCGGCAGCTTGTAGTCGAGCAGGTCGATCAGCTCGAACTCGGCGTCGTCGCGCTTCCGGGCGACGTCGAGAACCCAACGCGCCACTGCCTCGCCGTTACGCCCGGGACGGGTGCTGCCGAGGATGATGCCGATCTTGGTCATGCGAAAGCCTTTCGGTTCGGGTCGGGGGACCCGAGCGGGTACTTGCAGAGTGAAGTAAACGCCGCGATAGTTGCTGCGTCAAGCAAACGGATAGTGCCCTTGCTTGACGTGACAACGTCTTACGATGGGTACATGACCAGTGAGAGCGCGCTGACGCCGATGACCGCGACAGAGGAAGACTTCGTCCGCGCCCTGGGGCGTGTCCTGACGGCCCTGCCGCGTGCCGTCGAGCTGGACATGGCGCGCGCCGGCCGGCTCCCGCTCAGCGAGTACGAGGCACTGAGGCACCTGTCCGAGACCGAGAACCACGCCCTGCGCATGAACGAGCTCGCGGCCGCCGCCGACCTCTCGCTGAGCGGCATGACCAGGATCGTCAACCGCCTGGAGCAGCGCGGCCTCGTCACGCGGATGAAGTGCGCCGAGGACGGGCGCGGCTGGAACGCCGTCCTCACCGACGCGGGCCTGGCCGCGCTGGAGGACTCCTGGCCGGTGCATCTGGCCAGCGTGCGCCGCCACCTCCTGGACCACGTGGCCGGCGAGGACCTGGCGCAGTTCACCTCGGTCCTCAAGCGCATCGCCGTCACCTCCTGAACGCCCACCCGCCTCCGAGGGGGGCAGGCAGGCCCCCGGCGCCCACTTGCCCGCCGAGGACCGTTGCGTCGGCCCGAGGGCCGTGCCCTACTGCGTCAGCGTGCTCATCACGACCCGCATCGCCGCGGGCAGCGCCCCACGCAAGGCGGTGGTGTCCGCCGGTCGGGGGTTCGGCAGGACGTCGTTCCCGCCTGCGGGCGGGCGGCCCGCCTCCTCCCAGGCGTTGGACGCCTCCACGCTGAGCGACAGGACGGCGCCGCCCTGCAGGACGCTGAGGCTCTGCCGCGAGGTGCTGGTCGCGAGGTAGGCGCGGTCGCCCATGCCCGCGTACGGCCTGACGGTCACGTGCTCGCCGCCCAGCACGGCGGGCAGGGCGGCGGCCCCGGGCGTCGGGGAGGCGGCAGCGACGCGCACCGCGTCGTCGAACTCGGCGCGCGGGTCGTCCTTCTTGTGCAGGTCGACCGTGAGGGAGACGAGGTAATCCGTCGTCCAGCCGTCACCGTGCGAGACCGAGCCGCTCAGCAGGCACGCGGTGTGGTCGACGGCGCTCCCCCGCCGGGTCGCCAGCGGGGTCCCGACCATGGCCTGTGCGGCCATCGCGTCGGTCAGCGGCTGGAGGTGCTGTGCGGTGCAGAGTTGGGCACCCACGTGGTAGCCGTGCAGATCGGGCGCCGAGGTCCGGCCGTAGCCGGTGACGTCCCACACCGCCGTCCCCAGGACGCAGGCCGCCGCGAAGCCGGCGAGCACCCAGCGCCAGGCGGGCCGGGCGCCGGTGCGGCGTCCGCCCGCGGCAGGGCCGCCTCCGCTCAGCACGTCGGCGCCGGCTCCGCGCTCGGACCCCTCGTTCATCTCCGGCTCGCTGATCACGCCGGCTCCCCTCCGCTCGTCCGTAGTCCGCGGACATCATGACGGATGGACGTGACGTGTCCGGTGTCGGGGAACATCGGCGCGCGGCCCGCAAACCGCCGTGCGTCAGCCGCCGTTGGCGGAGGGGGCGGCCACGGTGCCCGGGTCCCGTGCCGGTGGCCGGCCGCATCCGGCAGGCCCGCCCGGGCGGTCAGGAATCGCGGTCGCTCTTGTCGTGGCCGGGGAGGAGCTGTTCGGCCCAGATCGTCTTGCCGCGCGCCGTCGGCCGTACGCCCCAGTCCAGGGCGAGCCGGGAGACGAGGAAGAGCCCACGGCCGCCTTCGTCGTCGTCCTGCGCGCGCCGCAGTGTCGGGGCCGCGTTGCTGCAGTCGGTGACCTCGCAGGCGAGGGTGTGCTCCCGCATGATGATCCGCAGCTCGACCTCCCCGGTGGAGTACCGCACGCCGTTGGTGACGAGTTCGCTGGCGAGGAGTTGGGTGCCCGGCACGAGCTCGTCGAGTCCCCAGGCGGTCAGTTGCCGGGACACCAGCCCGCGGGCGTCGGCCACGCTCTCCGGCCGGTTGGCCAGCGTCCACGAGCAGGTGCGGTCCGGTCCCAGGACGCGGGTGCGCGCCAGGAAGAGGACGGTGTCCTCCGACGGTCCCTCGGGGAACATCTCGGCGAGTGTCGAGTCCGACGCCTTGTGGAGGTCGCCGCCCGCCGCGACCAGGGAGCGCACCAGGGGCGGACCCGGCTCCGTCAGGCTCGCGGTGTGCAGGGCCAGCAGACTTCCGTCCGGCAGGTCGAAGCGGGACAGCGGATACGACGGCGCGCCCTGGCCGCCCAGCGGCGGACCCGACGGGACGTCGAGCACGGTGGTGTCGCCGTCGGGGAAGACCACGGTAGGCGCCGGACCGCCGGCGCGGGCGACCGTGCAGGAGCCGTTCACCGGGTCGTAGAGGGCCAGCACGCAGCCGACCCCGAGCCCGTCGGCGCGGGGCCCGTCCGCGGAGAGCGTCGAGCGCCCCGTCTCCGCGGTGACGACGAGGTCGTGGACACGGGCGAGGATCTCGTCGACCGCCATGTCCACCGCGGCGAGGGTCGAGACGGCCGTGCTGACCTGACCCATCAGGCTGACGGCGGTCATGCCGTGACCGGCGACCTCGCCGACGACGCAGACGATCCTGGCACCGGAGACCGACACCACGTCGAACCAGGAACCGCCGGCGGCGACCGGCAGGAACGTCCAGGCGGTCTCGGCGGCCACGCGCGCGGGAATCCGGCGCGGCACCAGCGTGCGCTGGACGAGCCGGGCCAGCGCCTTCTCCCTGGCGTAGCGGCGCGCGTTGTCCAGGCAGACGGCGCCGAAGGAGGCCAGTCCCACCGCCTGCGCGAGATCCTCCTCGTCGAAGCCGCGGGCCCTGCCCAGGCGGAAGAAGGAGGCCACGCCCAGGGGAACCCCGCGGACCGTGAGCGGCACCGCGATCAGCGACTGCGCCCCCTCCTCCTCCGCGAACCTGATGATCTCGGGCTCGCGGCGCAGCCAGGGGTCCTCGGGGGTGAGGCGGCGGACCAGACGCGGCCTGAGGTCGGTGAGGGCCTGGGCGTAGGGCGAGCCGAAGCGCAGCACCCGGGCGTCGCCGACGCCCCGGACCCGGCCCAGGTCCCAGCCGTCGCTCGTGGCGACGGCCGCGCGTCGCACCGCGGCCGGTTCGTCGACGGGACCGGGTTCCGGCGCCTCGCCGCGCAGAACCGGGTCGAGCAGTTCCACGACGGCGAGGTCGGCGAAGTCCGACACGGCGAGGTCCGCCAGCTCCGCGGCGGTCCGGAAGAGATCGAGGGTCGTGCCCACCTGTGTGGCCGCGCGTTCCAGCAGCCGCAGGCGCTCGCGGGGGCGTGCCGTCCCGGCCGCGGACGAGCCGGGCTCGTCGCCGGACGAGCCTTCCTGGGACACGGGACCTCCTGGACGCCGGACGGCCGGACCCTGCGCTGGCCTCGGGTGAGACCAGATCCAGGATAAATCCGGAGATCAGCGTGTATGCGACATATGAGCGATCTTGCGTGCGCCCTCCGCGGGGAGGACAGCGCGGTCAGGGCGCCGCAGGTCCGCGGTACCGCCGGTCCCGGGGGGACGACGCGCTCCGGGCCCCACCGCCGGTGATCGGGCGGGCGGCGGGTCAGCGGTGAGAGGGCGTCACCCCGTCGCCTGGTGGCCCGGCCGAGGGACCCGTCCCTGTCGGACCCCGGTGAGACGATCGGGACATGCTGCAGGTCTGTCTGAACGGTGCCAGGACCCGTGCCGAACACGCCGGTCTCCCCGTGACCCCGGCGGAACTGGCGGCGGCGGCCCGGGCAGCGGTCGCCGCGGGGGCGTCGGACGTCCACCTGCATCCCAAGGACCGCCGGGGACAGGACACGCTGGACGCCGACGCGGTGGCAGCGGCGCTCACCGCCGTGCGCGCCGCGGTCCCAGGAATTCCCGTCGGCGTCACGACGGGCGCCTGGGCGACGCCGGACCCCGCGGCGCGGGCGGCCCAGGTGCGCTCCTGGACGGTGCTGCCGGATCACGCCTCGGTGAACTGGCACGAGGACGGTGCCGAAACCGTCGCCGCGACCCTGCTGGCGCGCGGCGTCGGCATCGAGGCGGGCCTCTTCTCCGGGACGTCCGCGGCCGCCCGTTTCGCCGCCTGGCCGGACGCCCACCGTGTCGTGCGCGTGCTCGCAGAGGTGACGGACACTCACCCCCGGACCGCACTGGACGCCGCCGCGGGGCTGCTGGCCGGGCTCGCGCCCGGCACGGCCTCCCCGATCCTTCTGCACGGCGAGGACGACGCGGCCTGGCCCGTCCTCCGCCTCGCCGTGGCCCGGCGGCTGGCCGTCAGGATCGGCCTGGAGGACGTCCTCCTGCTGCCGGACGGCTCCCCGGCGGCGGACAACGCGGGCCTCGTGCGCGCCGCCCGTCAGATCGTCCGGCGCTCCGCGTCCGCCTGAGGTTCCGGCAGCGCCACCCGGTCGGTCCCCGCGAGCAGGGCCCGCAGCGGCGCCGTGTCCGGCGTGTCGGCGACCGCGGCGTCCAGGGCTTCGTCCATCCCCCGCTCCCACACCTCGGGCAGTGCGAGGCCGGGCCGCCCCGCCCAGGCGATGTCGGGGGTGGTGAGTCCGGCGGCGGCCAGGTGGAGGTGGACCATGCCCGCGAGGCCGTCGAAGACACGCGGGCGCACGAAGTTGCGGGCCGACACGCCGGTCAGCCGCGCCGCCTGCGGCGGTTTGGGCAGCCGGTCGGCGACTGCCATCCACAACAGGCCGCGATCGAAGGCGTCGAGGACCTCCGGCAGGCCGGGCAGGCTCTCGTCCGCCACGTCCTCGGCCGCGAGGTCGCGGCGCCGATGTGGCGCCGCGTCGCCGCCCTGCTCGACGGAGCGTTCCGCCCGGGCGACGGCGAGCCGCAGTGGCCGCGACCAGCTCTCCGCGTCGGCGGCGGCCCGTGCGGTGACGAGTTCGTCCCAGCTCATCCGGGGCAGCGCGGCCGCCTGCGGCGTCAGGGTGCGGGCCTCCAGTTCGGCGAACACGCGCTCGCGGTCGCCCAGCAGACTCAGCGCCGCGGTCCCGTCGTCCGGCCCGCCCGCCCGCGCCGAGGCGTCGTCGGGCAGCTTCTCGATCAGGGCGAGGCGTTCGGCGGTGGGCGGATGCGAGTCGTACCGGTGGGGCCGCGGCGCCCGCCGCCCGGACGCGAGTTCGGCCAGCGCCTCTTCGGTACGGGCATCGAGCATCCGCCGGAACCCGGCGTGCACCTCCCCCGCCGGCGGCAGCGCGCCGACCGGCGCACCGAGGGTGGCGTAGGTGTCGCGGTAGTGGGCGTGGGCGGCGCCGAGCACCGGAAGGGCGCGCAGGACGGCGGCCGTCGCATCCCGTCCGGCGTAACGGGCGGCGACCTGGTCCGCGGCCAGTTCCTGCCCACGGGCCACCGACTGCGAGGTGCGCAGGAAGAACCGCGCGTAACCCATGTAGAGCGAGCCGATGATGCGGTGCCACTGCGTGCTGCCGGTCGCGAACAGTTCGACGGTGCGCATCACGGCCTTGCGGCCGCGCATGGTGATGCCGCCCAGCCGGGTGTCGAGATTGCCGTAGTGGCCGAACTCGTGGGCCAGGGCGGCCCGGAGCTGCGGAACGGTCAGGCCGGCGAGCAGCGGCAGGCCGAGGAACATCCGGCGGCGCCCGCCGATCAGGCCCAGCATCCGGGAGTGCTCGGCCACTCCCGCGTTGACCTCGGCGGTCAGGTACAGCTCGTCCGGCGGCTGCTGGCCGGTCGCCGCGGCCGCGGCCCGCACCTGCTCCCACAACGCGGGCTGCTCATCAGGGGTGACCGCGACCCCGTCCGTCACAGGGCCGAGGCGGCCCGCCCGCAGGAACACCACCATGCCCCGCACGATGGCCAGCGCCAGCAGCACCGTGACGGTGAGGATCATGCCCTCGAACGAGGCGGCGCCGGCGCTGAACAGCCGTGTCACCAGCAGCCAGTCGAGCACCGCCATGGCCGCGAGCAGCACCACGCCGAGCAGGTAGAAGCCGGCCAGCAGTGCGAGCGCGCGAACGGCACGCAGTCGGAACGTCATCGGTGAAGCTCTCCCCCCACGGGACCCGCCGGCACGGACGCGCCGGCGACGACGGCGGATCCTACCGCGCCCCCGCAGCACCCTCCGCCCCTCGTCTGACACCCCGTACCTGCGGTGATCACGGTGCGTGACGTGACTAGACTCGTCAGCCGCTCCGCGCCACGCGGGGTACACACGGAGGAGAAACGATGACGGACAGCACGCAGCCGTCGCCGATCTACGACGAGATCGTGGAGCAGCGAGGCGACGTCATAGCCGAGGCGAGGAGCGCCGCACAGGCGGCGAACCAGCAGGTCGGCGAGGCGCTGGGCGAACTGCGGAACGCGGGGCAGGACGCCGGCTGGTTCAGCAGGCCCGTGGGAGGCCCGGAGACCGGCCCTTCGCAGGACGCGTCGGCGCCCGGCCCCGCACAGGACGCCTCGGCGGACAGTGGTCTCCCGGAAGGCGGCCCCTCAACGGCGGGCGTGCCGGAGGGCGCCGCCCCCACGGCCGCGGGCGCTTCCGGCGGCGGCCCGTCGGACCCGCCGGCTGCGTGAGCGGCGCGGCCTGTCCTGCCTCCGTCCGGGGCGGGACGGGCCGGCCGTCGCACGGCGGCGGCGGGTCCGCGTCACGCCGCGGCCCGAACGGTCAGCCCTCGCCGTGCTGTTCGGGGACGCTCGCGATCTCCAGGAAGAACTCGTCGATACGGCGGACCGCCTGCAGGAAGTCGTCCAGATTGACCGGCTTCGTCACATAGGCGTTGGCGTGGCGGCTGTACGCGGCGGCGATGTCGTCCGGGGTGGACGACGTGGTGAGCACGACGATCGGGATCATGCCCAGCTCCGGGTCGTTCTTGAGCACGCCCAGCAGCTCACGGCCGTTCATCCGCGGCATGTTGAGGTCCAGCACGATCAGGTCGGGCCGGGGGTTCTCCGGCGCGCGCAGGTACTCCAGCGCCGTGATGCCGTCGGTGGCACGGGAGATGGACCGGACCATCCCCTTGTCCGTCATCGCCTCCTCGATCAGCAGCGCGTCCGCGGCGTCGTCCTCGACGAGCAGGACGTGGTAGGAGCGGTCGGGAAGAAGTGCGTTCACGAAGGGCTCCCAAGAGTCCGGGCGGGCAGGCGCAGGGCCGGTCGGATCGGCGGTGCGGTGCGGAGCTGACCGGTGCCACGCGGTACGAAGATCCGCTCGCAGGGCACGCGAGCACTGTATACGGGGGTTACCTCGGGGGAACAACTCACGTCCTCGAACCGGTGTACTGTTGCCCGGCTGCGGGTGTTCGCGGTGCCGTGTGTTCCCCCGCATGCCGCCCGCCGTGGCTGCCGGAACACGCGGACGAGGAGCGGTCGTGGTCAGCGAGGGTGTCCCCGATGCGGAGCAGCGGGCCGAACCGGACGGTGCGCGGCCCGCTGGGACCAAGGTCCGCAGGAGGCGGGCGCCGGCCACCGGCGGCTGGACCGTGCGCCGCTGGCTGACCGTCGGCACCTGTGCCGCGCTCGCCGTGCTCGTGGCCCTGTCGGTGGCGGGTGGCTGGGTGTTCGCCCGCTCGACCCGCCTCACCGACAACCTCTCCGACTCCGTCACGCCGGCCCAGGTCGCCGCAGTCCAGTTGGACGAGGCACTGGTCAACCAGGAGACGGCGGTGCGCGGTTACGGACTGACCGGTCAGCGTTCGTTCCTCCAGCCCTACATCGAGGGCCTGGCCTCCCAGCGGGCGCAGACGGCCACGCTCCGGCAGCTCCTGGCGCACGACACCCGTACGGCGGCCGATCTGAACGCGATGCTGCTCCGGGTCGAGACCTGGCAGTCCCGCGTCGCCCGGCCCATCGCGGCGGCGCCCGCGGGAGCTCCGGTCGCGCTGGCCACGCAGCGGGCGGACGAGGGCAAGCGGGAGTTCGACGCGGTGCGGACGGCCGGCGACCGCCTGGAGAGCACGCTCGCCGAGCGACGTGACCGGGCCAGGGCGGACCTGCGGCGGGCCGACGCCGAACGCGACTGGATCTTCGGCTTCATCGCCGCCGTGATCGCCGTGCTCGTCGTGCTCATCTTCGCCGGGCTGCGCCGCGGCGTGACCGGGCCGCTGACCCGGCTCTCCCACGACGTGCGGACGGTCGCGGACGGCGACTTCGCGCACCTGCTCACGCCGGCGGGCCCCGCGGACATCCGCGCGCTGGCCCTGGACGTGGACTACATGCGCGGGCGGCTGGTGGAGACCCTGGCCCTGCGCGACCTGGCGCGCGCCCGGCTGGACGAGCAGACCGCCGACCTGCGGCGGTCCAACGCCGAGCTGGAGCAGTTCGCCTACGTGGCCTCCCATGACCTGCAGGAGCCGCTGCGGAAGGTGGCGAGCTTCTGCCAGCTCCTCGAGCGCCGGTACGCCGACCAGCTCGACGAACGCGCCGTGCAGTACATCGGGTTCGCGGTGGACGGCGCCAACCGCATGCAGACCCTCATCAACGACCTGCTGGCCTTCTCGCGCGTCGGGCGGGTGCACGCCGAGACCTCGGAGGTCGACCTGGAAGCCCTGTACGGCAGGACGGTGGAGTCGCTGAGCCTGGCGATCGCCGACGCGGACGCCGAGGTCACCCACGATCCCCTGCCGGTGGTGAAGGGCGACGCCACCCAACTCGGCATGCTCTTCCAGAACCTGCTGTCCAACGCCGTCAAGTTCCGTGCCCCCGACCGGCCGCCGCGCATCCACCTGTCGGTGACGGCGGCCTCCGACGAGGAGTGGGAGTTCGCCGTCACCGACAACGGCATCGGGATCGCCGCGGAGTTCGCCGAGCGCGTCTTCGTGATCTTCCAGCGGCTCCACACCCGGGACGCCTATCCCGGCAACGGCATCGGGCTGGCGCTCTGCAAGAAGATCGTGGACTTCCACGGCGGCACGATCGCCATCGATCTCCAGCACGAGCCCGGCACCCGCTTCGTCTTCACGCTGCCGCGCCGCGCCGACGAGCCGGTGCCGGTCGCTGTTCCGGACGCGGATCACGAGGGCCACGGGGACGACGAGCCAGGCATGGGCGGCGGTGAGCCGTCCGGCGGCACAGTGGACGCCGACTCGGGCGGCCGCACGCCGGGCCGGCACGCCGTCCCGTCCCCGGCGAACGCCACGGGTGGCACCGCGGCGAGCGGTACCGTCGCTCCCGACAGCGCGGACCGGGCATCCCGTGCGGGAGGGGCGTTGAGCCGTGACCAGTGATCAGACAGCTCTCCAGCGCGTGCCGGCGCCCGCCCCGGCCGCCGAAGCCTTCCGCCTGCTGCTGGTGGAGGACGACTCCGGCGACGCCCTGCTGGTCGAGGAGTACCTCTCCGACACCACGCTGCGGGTCCGCCTGCACTGGTCGCAGACCCTCGCCGACGCCATGGACCGCATGGCGCAGGAGCCACCGGACTGCGTCCTGCTCGACCTGCATCTGCCGGACGCCTCCGGCATCGACGCGGTGCGGCAGACCCAGGCGGTCTGCCCGTCGGCCGCCGTCATCGTGCTGACCGGGATGGCCGAGAGCCGGGCCGGCGTGGACGCGGTCGCGGCCGGCGCCCAGGACTACCTGGTCAAGAGCACGGTCAACGGCGAACTGCTGGACCGGGCCATCCGCTACGCGGTGCACCGCAAGAACGCCGAGCAGACCGCGGCCCGGCTGCGGCTCAACGAGCAGCGGGCACAGGAGAACCAGCGGCTGGAGCGAGGGCTGCTGCCGGTCCCCCTGCGGACCGGCACGGCGGTGGCGACCGCGTCCTGCTACCTGCCGGGACGTGAGGGGGCGCTGCTGGCCGGCGACTTCCTGGACGTGGTGGAGACCCCCGACGGGACCCTGCACGCCGTGATCGGGGACGTCAGCGGCCACGGCCCGGACGCGGCCGCGATCGGCGTGTGCCTGCGGATCGCCTGGCGCACGCTCATCCTCGGCGGCCACCGCGACGCCGGCCTGCTCGGCCTCATCGAGCAGCTCCTGGTCGCGGAGCGCACCTCCTCCTCGCTGTTCGCGACCGTCGCGACGCTGTCCCTGACACCCGGGTCGGACGGCGCCGCCGCGCGGATGCGGATCACGCTGGCCGGCCACGAGGCACCGCTGCTGCTGGAGAAGGCGGCCGCGGGTCCGCTGCCGGCCCGGCAGGTGAACGGCGAGCCCGGCATCGCGCTGGGCCTGGTGCCCGGCGCCGCGGGCTGGCGCACGGTCGACGTGCCGCTGCCCGCGGCCGGGTCGCTGCTGCTGTTCACCGACGGCCTGACCGAGGGCCATGTCGGTCCGGGAAGCCTGCGGCTGGGCACCGAGGGGCTGATGTCGCTGGTCGACGCCGCTCCCCCGCTGTCCGGCCGCCCGCTGGTGGACCATCTCGCCACCACCGCGCAGGAGATGGACGCGGGCCGGCACCAGGACGACATCGCGCTGCTGATGCTCAGCTGGTGAGGCGCCGCGAAGGCGGACGGCCCGGCACCGTACGTGCCGAGCCGTCCGCATCACGTGCGTGCGGTGCCGCGCCGCGCGGCACGGGAGGCCGTTCACATCGCGTGCGCTCCCCGCGACGGCCGCGGGTGCGTCTCGCGGCGGTACTGCAGGCTCAGCCGCACGGCGTCGACCATCGCGATGAAGAAGAGGACGAAGCAGGCGGTCGACATCGCGATGATCACCGTCTGGGTGTCGCTGTATTCCGTCTCCGCCGCCCCCCAGGCCAGCAGCCCGCACAGGACGAGGAACACCGGGGCGTAGATGACCGACAGCCGCAGCCGCAGGCTGCGCGCGGACTTGGCGGTGACCGGCTCGGCACCGCTGCGCGCGTCCCTGCGCTTGCTCAGATCGCTGCTCATGAGAGAACCTCCTGGCACTTGCCTTGCGGGCCGGGCGTCCCCCTTGCCGTCCATTGTCCGACGCGGGACGGGGGCGCGCAGGTTCCCCACGGTGGGTGACCGTCCGGACACACCGTGACGGGCCGGGCACAGCGTGACCGGGCCCGGCGTCCGGCGGCGGGCGCACCGGCCCGTCCGACCTTGATTGGGGCAGCATGCGCGTCGTCGTCATCGGCGGGACCGGGCACATCGGCACGTTCCTCGTCCCCCGGCTGGTGCGGGCCGGCCACGAAGTGATCTCCCTCAGCCGGGGCACCCGCGCGCCGTACGCCGACGCGCCGGAGTGGCAGCAGGTACGCCACGTCGCCGCGGACCGGCAGCAGGAGGATGCCGCGGGAACCTTCGGCAGCCGGGTGGCCGGGCTGCGCCCGGACGCCGTCGTCGACCTGGTGTGCTTCACGCCGGACGCGGCCGCCGCACTCGTCGGGCACCTCCGCGGCGCGACCGGGCACCTGCTGCACTGCGGCACGATGTGGCGCTACGGCCCCAGCCACAGGGTGCCGATCACCGAGGCCGACGGAACCCCGCCGGTCGGCGAGTACGGGATCCTGAAGGACCGCATCGCGCGGATGCTGAAGCAGGAGACCGCTTCGGGCGGCCTGACCACGACGTCCCTGCATCCCGGGCACATCGTCGGCCCCGGGTGGCAGCCGATCGGGCCGCTGGGCAACCTCGATCCCGGCGTCTGGGCGGCCCTGTCGGCCGGGCACCCGCTGCGGATCCCGGGCACCGGCGCCGAGTTGATGCACCACGTGCACGCAGACGACGTCGCCCAGGCCTTCGAACGCGCTCTGGAACGCAGGGACGCCGCCGCGGGCGAGGACTTCAACGTCGTGGCGCCGTCCGCCCTGAACGTCCGCGGCTACGCCCACGCCGTCGCCGGCTGGTTCGGGCGGACCGCGAAGCTGGAGCCGGTCACCTGGCAGGAGTTCCGCGGGTCCACCACGGCCGAGTTCGCCGGGATGAGCTGGGACCATCTGCACCGCAGCCAGTGCCTCAGCATCGACAAGGCCCGGACGCTTCTCGGCTACGCACCGCGTTACGAACCCGAGGACGCGCTGCTGGAATCCGTCCGCTGGCTGGTCGCCCACGACCGGCTCCGGGTGGCGGTTCCGCTCGCCGTCTGACGAACGCCCGCTGCTAGCCCCCGAGTTGACTCCTTCGTGCGGTCGGCGGACTCGCGGCGGTGGGCCGCGCGGGCCCTAAGTGGTGTGCGCGGAGACCCGGTTGGCGCGCGCACGGCTGGCGCGCCGCCGGGCGGCCCGGCGTTCCTCCTCGGTGAGGCCACCCCAGACGCCGCTGTCCTGGCCGCTCTCCAGCGCCAGGCGCCGGCACTGCTCCATGACCGGGCAGCGATGACAGACCGCCTTGGCCTCCTCGATCCTCAGCAGCGCGGGGCCGCTGGTACCCACGGGAAAGAACAGCTCCGGGTCCTCGTCGCGGCAGGCGGCGCGGTCTTGCCACTCGTTGACCATGGTTCCTCCATCGCTCGCACGGTCGGTCTCGGACTTTCGCGTTTCCCCATGCGCCTATCCAGTGAGGCGCGGGCGAATCTGCGCAAGCGGCCCCGACTCGTCCAAGTCCGCCCAAACCCAGCGTGCTCCATCCCCCGCCCCTCGCCCCGGCGACGCGCCAGCCCGGGCCTTTCCGTCTGCCCTGTCCGGTCCCGCCGTCCCCCACATGCGTCTTCCCCCACCTCATCGCGGTCCGGGCGGCGGACGGGCGTAGACTCCGGGCCGCTGTGGCGTGGGCCTGTGGCGTGGTCGGTACGAGGACGGGGATGGGGCCGGCATGAGCGGGGACTGGACGGGGGCGGGACTGCCCCCGGTGGCGGCCGCACGCACCGCCGAGGCACGGAGCAGCGGCACCTGGACCTCGGCGCTGTCCACCGGCGAGTTCGCCGCGTTGCGCGCCGTGGGGTTCGAGCCGGTCGGCCAGGTCATGGGGTCGGCGGTCTATCACGTGGGCCGCCGCGGACGGTACTGGGGTTACCACGACTGCCAGTTCATGGGCCGGTGGCTGACGGCCGGCGCCCCCGCGCCCGTCGCCCTGTCCGGACGCGGCGCGCCGTCGTCCGCGCTGGTCGAGGTGCTCGACAAGGCCCGCCGCACCGCCCTCGCCCGGATGACCGCCGAGTGCTCGGCACTGGGCGGCGACGGCGTGGTGGCGGCCCGGCTGACGGTCGCGCCCTTCGTGGCACAGTCCAACTGCCTGGAGTTCCAGGTGATCGGGACCGCGGTGCGCGCCGCCGGACCGGTGCGGGCCCCGCGGCCGTTCACCTGCCACCTCGACGGCCGGGGCTTCGCGAAGCTGGTGACCGCCGGATGGGTCCCCGTGGAGCTGCTGTACGGGATGTCCGTCGGCGTGCGGCACGACGACTACCGCACCCAGGCCCAGCGCATGTCGTGGAGCAACACCGAGGTCGGCGGGTGGAGCGACCTCGTCCACGACGTGCGCTCGGACGCCCGCGCGCACCTGCTCGCGCAGAGCGGCCGCCGCGGCGGCGACGGCGTGATCCTCGCCGCCGGCGACCTGCGGGTGTGGCGGGAACCCTGCATCCGCAGGAACAGCAGCAACGACCAGGAGGACCATCTGGCCGAGGCGACCCTGGTGGGCACCAGCGTCGCCTGCTTCACGGTGCGCGGGGCGCCGCCCCGCACCCTCACCGTGATGCCGGTCGGTCCGGAACGACGCCGGCGGACCACGGGCCGTCCCGGCAACGAGATGCGATGAGGGGAACCCGTTCATGACCGTCTTCGACTCCGCCGATGGCACCTCCGACGGCTCCGACGGCATCCCGCCGCAGGGCGTGCCGGCCGACGCGATGCGGCGGCTGGCCGAACTGCAGCCGGGCAAGCCGGGTTCGATCTTCACCAGCGACCTGTCGGTCAACGAGTTCCTGCTGGTCCGCGAGGCCGGCTTCCGGCCGATCGGGCTCGTGCTGGGCAGCTCCATCTACCACGTGGGCATCCAGTTGGGCCGCTGGGGCAAGAACCAGGAACTGACGACGCTGAGCCAGGCGATGTACCACGCCCGCGAGCTGGCGATGACCCGCATGGAGGCCGAGGCCGCCCAACTGGGCGCGGACGGCATCGTCGGCGTCCGCCTGAGCGTCGAGGCCCGCGACTTCGGCAACGACATCGCCGAGTTCATCGCGATCGGCACCGCCGTCAAGGCCGACCACCCCGCGCCGGGCGGCAACGGCGGCAGCTGGCGGAACCTCAAGGGCCAGCCGTTCACCTCCGACCTCAGCGGCCAGGACTTCTGGACGCTGATCCGCGCCGGATACGCGCCGCTGGGCATGGTGATGGGCACGTGCGTCTACCACATCGCGCACCGGCGGATGGGGCAGATGCTGTCCAACATCGGCCAGAACGTGGAGATCGAGCAGTTCACGCAGGCGCTCTACGACGCCCGGGAACTGGCGATGGAGCGGATGCAGCGCGAGGCGGAGGAGCTGCACGCAGAAGGCGTCGTCGGCGTGCAGCTCAACGCGCACAACCACCGCTGGGGCGGGCACACCACCGAGTTCTTCGCGATCGGCACCGCCGTGCGGCCGCTCCGCGAGGACCACGTCATCGAGCGCCCGGCCCTCGTGCTGGGCCTCGACGGCTGACCGTTCCGGCCGGCAGGCCCTGAGCCACCACCCACACGAGAGAAACGACGATGACCTCGCCCCACGACCCCACGCCCTTCGAGCCCTCAGGGGCGGCCGACTCCCTCGACCTGCTGGCGGCCGCGCTGCGCAGCGACGCGGCCGACCTGGACGTCTACGCCCGGGTGCTCACCGAGACGCTGGCCGACGCACTGCCGCCGGACTCCGTCACCGTGGCGCGCAAGCGCGGTGTGGCCGACCGGCTCGCCGGGCGGGACGGCCGCGTCGAACGGGTCGAGGTCGTCCTCGGCGAGCAGCGGCTCGTCCTGGACCTGGCGGGCGGACGCCCGCAGGGGCAGCTCTGCAAGGAGGTCCGCGGCGTCGTCCTCTCGCGGCGTCCGGTGGCGCTCGACGAGTGGGTGCGGGAGCTGGCGGGCGCGGTCATGGTCCGGGCGCGGTCGGACGCCAGGGCCCGGGCGGCCCTGGAACGCCTGGTGCTCGGCGACTGACGGCAGCCGCCGCGGCCACAACGGGTTCACCCGGCCCGACACCGATAAAATGGTGGCGGCGGGGGCGTCCGCTCCGGCAGGAGGACGAAGCCGCACACCTGCCGGGGACCGCGAACCGGTGAAACGAGTGCCGGCGACCGAGGAGCCGACCGGTCCGGAGAGGCGGGGTCATGGCCGGACAGATCACTTTCCGCAGGGTCTACGAGGAGAGCGCGCCGCGCGAGGGCAGACGCGTGCTGGTCGACCGGGTCTGGCCGCGGGGCATGCGCAAGGAGGACGCGCACCTGGACGAGTGGCTGCGCGACGTGGCCCCGTCGACCGAGCTGCGCAAGTGGTACGGCCACACGCCCGACCGGTTCCCCGAGTTCCGCCGCCGCTACCGGGCGGAGCTGCGCGATGCCGGGCACCAGGAGGCGACCGGGCGTCTGCAGGACCTGGCGGCGCACCACCACGTCACGCTGCTGACCGCAACCAAGGACGTGGACCACAGCCAGGCGGCCGTCCTCGCCGAATGGCTGACCGAGCACATGTGACACCGCCGGGGTCCGTGCGGGACGGACCCGGCCGCCAGCACCGTCGACGCCGAGGCGCACCGGCGCGGCGAGAGGAGGGATGCCATGCGAGCCAACATCGTCCGGCACGAGAGCATGATGGTGAACTACGCCGTGGTGAACGGCTGGACCGTCGTGGAGATCGACGGCGACGTGGACGCCCACACCGCCCCCATGGTCCGGGAAGGAGTGATCAAGCTCCTCGGCCAGGGCCACCGGCACTTCGTCCTGGACTTCGGTTTCGTCACCTTCATGGACTCGATGGGGCTGGGCGTGGTCGTGGCGATCACCAAACGCCTGCGGGAGAACCACGGGTCCCTGCGGATCGCGTCGGTCTCCGGCCGGATCCGCAGGATCTTCGAGCTCAGCGGCATGGGCGACAGTTTCGAGTTCTACCGCTCGGCGGAGGAGGCCACCCGGACCGCGCCTCCGGTCGGCGCGCTCGCCCACTGGCCCCACCCCGCCCACTGAGCGGCCGCGAGGCTACGAAGCTCCGGCCGGGGCCCGGACGGACAGCACCGCGACGTCGTCGTCGTACACGTGCCCGTCCCGGGTGATCAGGGCGTCGCACAGCTCCTCCAGCGGGACCCCGGCCAGGCGGCCGGCGTGCTCGGCCAGGTCGTCGAGGCCGGTGTCGATCGTTCTCGATGCTGACGCTCGCCGCGCCGGCGATCGCGGTCAGCAGGTCCTGTCAGCAGGTCCTCGTCCTTGTCGTAGGCTCCCGGCGCACCGACCGGACGGGCTCTGCCGCCCCCGGCGGCCGGTGGCCGGCGGGCTGGTGTTCGGGGGTTGCCTGCTTCAGGGTGAAAGGGCGTGTCCCGTGGTGACGGCGGATGCGGGAGCATCCGTCCCGGCCAGGTGCTGGTCAGCGGGCCGCGGCGGGAATCGCGGCGGCGGTGCGGCGCGGCGGCGGCGGCGCCCGGGGTTTCTCGGGCCCCGGCACGGTGGCATGCTTCAGGCCGTGGGCCTTGAGAAGCCGCCACTGATCCGGGGGTAGCGCCATGTCTTTCCTGTCCAGGACACCGGCCGGTTCCGACGTCGACGGTGCGCGGCTGGCGCGGCAGGCGGCGGTGTCGATAGAGGGACTGCTGGCCGCCCGGGGGATCTCGCACGCCCAGCTCGCCGACCGGCTCGGGGTGAGCGAGGGCCGGGTCCACCAGATGCTCGCCGGTGAGGCCGATCTGACGGTCCGTTCGCTGGCGCTGCTCGCCGAGGGGCTGGACGCGCAGGTGGAGATCTCGGTCCGGCCGCGTCCCCGGGAGTCGGCACACGCCCACGAGCCGCACGGCGCCGGCGCGGCGAAGGTGTTCGCCGCACGTCACTGACCGCACCACCGAGGCGGCTGTCCGCAGCGCCGGGGAGGCGTCAGGGGGGCTGCGGCGCGGCGGCGGCCCGGCGGCGCTGCTGCGGGACCTGCTCGGCCTCGAAGGCGTCGGGGGCGGCCTCGTAGCGGATGCGCTGCAGGGCGGCGTCCTCGCTGCGCCGCCCGTGCTGGTAGACCAGCGCCAGCACGAACTTGACGGACTTGCGCGCCTCTCCGGCCGCGCGATCGTAGTCGAGTTGCTCGGGCATGGTCCGCTTGCGGGGCGTGTCCGGCGGATCGGCCTGCCGGCACGCCGCGTCGATCCGCTCGTGGCACTCGGCGGCCGCCGCGAGCGCCTCCCCCGCGGCCCGAAGGCGCTGCTCGGCGTCGGTGTAGAGCTTGGGGTCCAGCCGCGGCTGGAGGTAGTCGACGGTGAGGGTGTGGACGAAGGTCTGCATCTGGGCGAAGTCCTTGAACCCGGCCAGCATTGCCTCGCACCACGCGGCCTCGTCCCGGCGCATCCGGTCCACCAGGCGGTCGGTCAGATAGGCGATGCCGAGCGACATCACCCGGGTCAGCGCCCGGCTGGTGTCGGCGGACGTCTGGCGGGCGCGGGGGAAGACCCCGGCGCCGGCCAGCACGCCGGCCGCCGCCGCCGGCAGGCCCTGGGTGCGTGAGAGCAAAACCGTGGTGGTCACGGCCACGGTGACCGTGACCGTGACGACCGCGAACGTCAGGCCGACCGAGTAACGGGACCCCGCCAGCCGTCCCTTGTCGGCGAACCGGCGCGCGAGGTTCAGCCAGCACACCCCCGCGCTGGCCACGGCCGCCAGGCCCGCGTACTGCGCCAGGCCGGCGCCGTGTCCCGTCACCGCCCGCTCCCCGGCAGCCGGGCCCCCCGCGGTGTCCGGCCGCCGGGGAGACCGGCGCGGCGACGCGGATCGGACGTGGTGTGCTGGTGTGGCAGCGGCATGGACACCCCGTCCTCCAGGGCCCAGAAACCGTCGCGCCGAAGGCGCCGATAGCCCCTGGGCCGGCCCGAGCCGACCCGATCGGCGACGCTGAGGCGCGGCACCCGGTGCCGCGCGACTCCGACGAGCACGGGCCGGCGCCGACCGCGTTCAGCCGCCCTCTCCGGCCACGCCCGTCCGCTTCGAACCTAAGCCCAGGCTGGTCAGACGTCCGAGCACCGCGATCACGCGTCGGCGGTCTCCTGGCGACCAATTGGACCACCCCCCAGCCCTAGTGACGGTACGTCAACACGCATTGCGGCGCTTTCTGATGAGCCATTGGCCCATGAGACCGAGTCGGCACCTGGCACACGGCCCGCCGCATGCTGCCGACAGACGCCACCCGCACGAGTGATGGCCCGCCCCGGCGCCAACACAGCGGCAAAAGTAACCACCTTGACAGGTGATGGCGTCGCATGGAACGCTTTCATCACCGGTCAGAACGGTTACTCATCGAGAAACGGAAATCCCATGGCAGTCGTTCACTTTCACCTGGTGTCCACGCTCAGCCCCTCCGGCGTCCTGGAGGCGCTGACCGACTTCAGCCCCGCCCGTGCCGAGGTCTGGCCCACGATCGACGCCGACCACTTCGCGGTGCACGGCCGCGGCGACACCTGGGCCGAGGTGACCGAGGGCACCTCGGCGGCCTGGGAGCGCGCACGCTACGACTGGCAGCCGGGCGGCGACACGGTCACCATCACCACGCTGGACTCCAAGCTGTTCGGCGCCGGCGGCGGCTGGGTCTTCCGGATGACCCCGGAGGGCGACGGCACCCGGGTCGACGTCGAACTGACCCGGCAGCCGGCGACCGTCAAGGGAAAGATGCTGGCCGCGCTGCTGCCGGTCGCGGCCCCCGGTTCTCTGCGCAAGTCCTTCGCGAAGCCCCTGCGGGCGAAGTGACCGGGTACGGCATCGCCCCCGGCCGCACACGGCGTCCGAGGGCGATGTCCGCCGGGACCACCGCTTGAGGTCAGATGCCCCGATGACGCCGACTGTTAGGCTGGTCGCGACGCAGATCGTTTACCGAGCTGCGCATCGAGCCGTCCATCGAAGGAGTCGCAGCCGTGGCGGGTGACGACGACATCTCCGGGTGAGACCCGGACCTGACGGCCACCGGAGGCGCACAGCGCCGGAGTGGCCTCTTCGTCGTACCCCTTTTTCCCACGTCTGCCCAGGGCAGAGGTATGTGCTCTGCCCGCAACCCGTCCGGGGTCGCCTCCATGTCCGATGTCGCCATCGTCTGCTCGAACGTCTCCTTCTCCTGGCCCGACGACACTCCCGTCTTCCAGGACCTGTCCTTCTCCCTGCCCGCCGGCCGGACGGGCCTGGTCGCCCCCAACGGCTCCGGCAAGACCACCCTGCTGCGCCTCGTCGCGGGCGAGCTGACCCCGTCCGCCGGTTCCGTGTCCGTCGGCGGCACTCTCGGCTACCTCCCGCAGAACCTGCCGCTGACCGGCGGCCTCACCGTCGCCGAGGTGCTCGGCGTCGCCGCGGTGATCCGCGCGATCGACGCGGTCGAAGCCGGTGACGTGAGCGAGGAGCACTTCACCACCATCGGCGACGACTGGGACATCGAGGAGCGCACCCGCGCCCAGCTCGACCGGCTCGGACTCGCCGGCCTCGCCCTGGACCGCGACCTGGGCACGCTCAGCGGCGGCCAGATCGTCCGGCTCGGTCTGGCGGCCCAGTTGCTGCGGCGCCCCGACGTGCTGCTGCTGGACGAGCCCACGAACAACCTCGACCAGGAGGCGCGGCACCGGCTCTACGACGTGCTGACCGACTTCACCGGCTGCCTGCTGCTGGTCAGCCACGACCGCGCCCTGCTCGACCGCATGGAGCGGATCGCCGAACTCGGGAGCGGCGAACTGCGCCTGTACGGCGGCGACTTCACCGCGTACGAGGAGGCGGTGCGGGCCGAGCAGGAGGTCGCGGAGAAGAACGTCCGCAACGCCGAGCAGGAGGTGAAGCGGGAGAAGCGGGAGATGCAGCAGGCCCGCGAGCGGGCCGAGCGCCGGGCGAGCAACGCGGCCCGCAACCTGAAGAACGCCGGGCTGCCGCGGATCTTCGCCGGCACCATGAAGCGCGGCGCGCAGGAGTCGGCGGGCCGTGCCGGCCAGACGCACGCCTCGCGCGTCGCCGACGCCCAGACACGGCTCGACCAGGCCGGGCGGGCGCTGCGCGAGGACCAGCGCATCAGCCTGGACCTGCCCGACACACGGGTGCCGGCCGGCCGCACGCTCTTCCTGGGCGAGGGGATGCAGGTCCACCACGACGGCCGTCCGGTGTTCGCGGACGCGGGTGTCGACCTCACGATCCGCGGCCCCGAACGCATCGCGCTGACCGGCCCCAACGGCGCCGGGAAGACCACGCTGCTGCGTCTGCTGACCGGCGACCTGCCTCCCGGCGACGGGCTGATCCGGCGGAACGACGGCCGGATCGCCTACCTCTCGCAGCGCCTCGACCTGCTGGACGAGGACCGCACCGTGGCGGAGAACTTCGCCGCGTTCGCGCCGGAGCGGCCCGAGGCCGAGCGGATGAACCTGCTCGCACGGTTCCTCTTCCGGGGCGTCCGCGCCCACCTGCCGGTCGGGGTGCTCTCCGGCGGTGAACGGCTGCGCGCCACTCTGGCCTGCGTCCTGTGCGCGGACCCGGCCCCTCATCTGCTGCTGCTCGACGAGCCGACCAACAACCTGGACCTGGTCAGCGTCGGTCAACTGGAGAGCGCCCTCACCTCCTACCAGGGCGCCTTCCTCGTCGTCAGCCACGACGAGCGCTTCCTCGCCGAGATCGGGGTGAACCGCCGGCTGCGGCTGGCCGGCGGCACGCTGACGGAGACCGGGGCGCCCGCGGTGTGACCGGCGGGTCCGTGCCGTGGCCCGCGTCCGAGGCCGTACGCCCGGCGGGCCGACCACCGATCCCGTGGACGGAAACCCCATGCCCCAGCCCGCTCAGCCCGTCAACCCCGCCCGGTCCGCTCAGCCCGCCCGGGCCGATCACCCGGCCCGGTCCGCGCTCGTGGCTCACGATCTCGTCCGCGTCCTGGGCGGCCGGCGCGTCCTCGACGGCGTCGGCCTGACCGCCTCCCCCGGCCGCCGTATCGGCCTGATCGGGGAGAACGGCGCCGGCAAGTCCACCCTGCTGCGGGTGCTCGCCGGCGTCGACCGGCCCGACTCCGGGAGCGTCACCCGCCCCGGCGACCTCGGCTTCCTCCACCAGGAGATGCCGTTCGACGCCGCCTCGACCGTCGCCGCCGTGCTGGACGCGGCGCTGCGCGAGGCCCGCGCGGACCTCGCCGAGCTCGACCGCCTCGGCGCGGAACTCGCACGCGTCCCGGAAGACGATCCCGGCCACCGGGATCTCCTCGACACCTACGGCAGGAGGCTGGAACAGGCCCAGGACCGGGAGGCGTGGGACGCCGACCGGCGCGCGGCCCTGGTCCTGGAGGGTCTGGGGCTGGGCGCGCTCCCGCACAACCGCGCCCTCGGCTCGCTGTCCGGCGGACAGCGCAGCCGGCTGGCCCTGGCCGCGCTCCTCGTCCGGCGGCCGTCGGCACTGCTGCTGGACGAGCCGACCAACCACCTCGACGACGCCGCGGCCGCCTTCCTCGAGGACCAGGTCCGCGCACTCCCCGGAGCGGTGGTCGTGGCCAGTCACGACCGCGCGCTGCTGGACGCCGTGTGCACCGACCTGATCGACCTCGACCCCGCGGTCGGCGGCCCGGCTCGCTACGGCGGCGGTTACAGCGCCTACCTCGGTGAACGGCGCGCCGCCCGGCTGCGCTGGGAGCGGCAGTACGCCGAGGAGCAGCAGGAACTCGGCGAACTGCGCCACGCCGTGGGGGTGACCGCACGGCACGTCGCGCCGGACCGGGAGCGGCGTGACAACGAGAAGATGGGCTACGGCCACCGGGCCGGCCGGGTGCAGCAGCAGATCTCCCGGCGGGTGCGCAACGCCGCCCGGCGGCTCGAGGAGCTGGAGCGCACGCGGGTCGCCGAGCCCCCGCGGCCGCTGCGGTTCGCCGCACGGGAGTTGGCGGCGCCCCGGGAGGAGAGTGCGGCGGCGCTGGTGTCCCTGCGGGACGTGCGGGTGCCGGGGCGGCTCGCGCTGGACCGGCTGGACGTGCCGGCGGCCGACCGGCTGCTGGTCACGGGCGGCAACGGGGCCGGCAAGTCCACGCTGCTCGCCGTGCTCGCCGGACACCTGCCGGCCGACGGGGACGTGACCAGGCGGCGCGGACTGACGGTGGGCCTGCTCACCCAGGACACGGCGTTCGACCGGCCCGGCCGGTCGGCACGGGACACCTACGCCGCCGTGCTGGGCCGGGAGCGGGCCGAGAAGGTCCCGCTGGTCTCGCTGGGGCTGCTGCCCGAGGCCGATCTGGGCAGACCGGTCGGGGAGCTCTCCGTCGGGCAGCGGCGGCGACTGGCGCTGGCTCTGCTGGTGGCCCGCCCGCCGCAGCTCCTGCTGCTCGACGAACCCACCAACCACCTGTCCCCCGCCCTGTGCGACGAGCTGGAGGCCGCGCTCGGCCCCGGCCCGGGCGCGATCGTCCTGGCGAGCCACGACCGGTGGTTGCGCCGCGGGTGGCGGGGCCGTGAGCTGCGGCTGGAGCCGGCCGGCGCGGAACACCGCTCGAACCGGTGACGAACCCTTGCGCCCGAGGAGGGTCACCTGTCAGAATGGTGATGTGAATCTCAACCATGTCTTCGTCTGCGGCAACCCGGCCCTCGACTTCGCAGCCACGCTGCGAGCGCGGCGCTCGACGCGCTTCGAGATGTTCGTGACCCCCGAGCGTCTCAACGCCTGGTACGTGGAATCCGGACTCGTGGACACGATCACACCGGGGACCCAGGATGACATCCACCAGGCGACCACCGTGCGGGAGGCCATCTACACGCTCGTCACCAACCGCCGTCTCGAGGAGGACTTCGACCGCGAGGCCCTCGCACTGGTCAACGGCGCCGCCCGCAAGCCGCCGGTCACCCCGCAGCTCACGCTCACCGGCCGGCACACCGAGGCCACTCCGGAGCAGGCCCTGGCCACTGTGGCCCGTCAGGCCGTCGAGCTCCTCAGCGGCCCCGACGTGCCGCTGATGAAGGAGTGCGGCAACCCGGAGTGCACCCGCATCTACATCGACCGCTCCCGCGGGATGCGGCGCCAGTGGTGCGGCATGGAGTCCTGCGGCAACAAGATCAAGGCCGCCGCCTACCGCGCACGCAAGAAGACCGTCCCCACGGAGGCGTGACCGCCGGCCGTCCTGGCCCGGCGACGGGTCATGACGACTCGTCGGACGGCTCCCGGCCGCCTGCCGCGACAGCGCGGCGGCAGGCGTCGTCGCTGGTGTGCGCGGCCCGCTTGGCCAGTTCCAGGCGGGTCTCCTCGACGTCCAGGGACTCCTGCACGCGGCGCAGCACGGTGTCGTCGATCACCCGGGTGTCCCGCAGTTCGACCAGGGCGACCCGCTTGACGTCGAGCAGGGCCCGGCGGAGGGAGTACTCGGCGCGGTAGGTGGCGAAGAAGCCGCCGCGCCGGAGGTTGCGGACGTTCTCCGTCAGTTCCCTCTCGACCCGCCGCGTCAGTTCCCGCGACGAGCCGAGCTTTTCCGCCTCCCCGGGAAGTTCCGCCAGCGCCTTCTGGTCGACCCGCCGCCGGGCCAGCACCTCCTCGGCGCCGGCGTTGGTCTCGACCGGGAAGTGCATCCTGCGGATCACCCACGGCATCGTCTCGCCCTGGAGTACGAGGGTGATCGTGATGACGCCCGCGGTCACGAAGACGATGACGTCCCGGTCGGTGAGCGCTGCGCCCTGCTCCGTCGTCACCGGTACCGCCAGCGCGGCCGCCAGCGAGATGGCGCCGCGCACCCCTCCCCAGGCGGCGGGGATGCGTTCCCTGAGCGTTCTGCGCCGGAGCCTTTGCCGGGGCCGGCGGTCCAGCGCCCGGACCGCGTACGGCACGGTGATCACGTAGGCCAGCCGCGTCAGGATCACCGTCGCGCTCACCGCCAGGGTCAGCGCCACCGCCCTGTCGATCCGCAGCGACGTCAACGTGGAGACGGCGTTGGGGAGTTGCAGGCCGACGAGTACGAACAAGGCGCCGTTGAGCAGGAAGGTGGTGACCCGCCAGAAGGCCATGGTGGGAACGCGGCTGCCGGCCGGGATCATCAGCGGGCTCGCCCAGCTCACCGTCAGCCCGGCCACCACCACGGCGAGGACGCCGGACACGCCGGCCTTCTCCGCGGGCAGATAGGCGGCGAACGGCGTGAAGACGCTCAGCCCGCTCTCGATCTGCGTGTCACGGACGTGCCGCCGCAGGAACATCACCACCCAGCCGACGACGGCGCCGATCGCGATACCGCCGGCGTAGCTGACGACGAAGCGCCACACCGCGTGGCCCCAGGTGAAGTGCTGGGCGGAGGTGGCCACGTCGACGGCGAGGGCGAAGATCACCAGAGCCGTTCCGTCGTTGACCAGGCTCTCCGCCTTCAGCGTGGTCAGCGTTCTGCGGGGCAGTCCGCGCGCCACGGTGGTCACCGCCGTGGCGTCCGTGGGTGCGACGACCGCGCCGAGCACGAACGCGATCGGCCAGGCCGTCCCGAAGGAGTGCGTCACCGAGGCGACGGTCACCGCGGTCAGCAGCACCAGGCCGACCGACATGATGACGATGACCCGCAGATTCGCCACCATCTGGCGCAGTGAGATGGAGAGGGACTCGACGTAGAGCAGCGGCGGAAGGAAGATCAGCAGCACGACCGTCGCGGGGAGGTGGATTCCACGCAGCTGCGGAATCAGCCCCAGGAGGACACCCCCGAGCAGGAGGACGACGGGTTCCGTCACCTTCACGGCGCGCGCGAGCCAGGTCAGGAAGAGAACGGCCGCGAGGAGAAGAGAGATGACCTCCAGACTCGTCACGGCCGCAGTATCGCACCGCCGGACGTCAGCGGCGCGTCACAGCAACTGGTCCAGGGTGATGGGCAGCGAGCGGATGCGGCGGCCCGTCGCGTGGAAGACGGCGTTGGCGATGGCGGGGGCCAGACCTACCAGGCCGATCTCGCCGATGCCCTTGGTGCCGACCGGGTTGGCCCGGTCCCAGGAACCGGCGAACTCCACCTGCATGTCGGGGATGTCGGCGTTGACGGGCACGATGTAGTCGCCGAGCGTGGCGTTGGCGATCCGCCCGGAGCCGGGGTCGCTGACGGTCTCCTCGAAGAGCGCCATCCCGATTCCGCCGACCGTGCCGCCGATGATCTGGCTGCGCGCGGTCTTCTCGTTGACGATGCGGCCGCCGTCGATGACGGACAGCGCCCGGGCGACGCGGATGCGGCCCAGGTCCGGGTCGACACGCACCTCGACGTACTTGGCCCCGAAGGCGCCGGCCGGTGCCATGCCGAGCTCGTCCGCGGTCAGCGGCGTGCTCTCGCCGTCCGCGCTGAGGTCCGGCCTGTGGTGGCGGGCGAGGATGTCCCGGTAGGACTCGTGCACCGCGGGGTCGTCACGCCGGCGCAAGGCCCCGTCGGCGGGCTCGACGTCGTCGGCCGTGCAGCCGCGCAACGGGGAGTCGCCGTCGTCGGCGACGAGGTCCGTGAAGGCGCCGACGAGCGCCCGGCAGGCCTCGTGGGCCGCGCTGCCGACGGCACCGGTGAGGCTCGATCCGCCGGTCTGCGGGGCCATCGGCATGGTGGAGTCGCCGAGGCCGAAGGTGACCTGCCCGGGGTCGAGACCCAGCGCTTCGGCGGAGAGCTGGACGAGGACCGTGTAGGCGCCGTTGCCGATCTCGGTGCCGGCGCTGCACACGTAGGCCGTGCCGTCGCGGCGGATGGTCGCGCGTGCGCTGCAGCGGGCCCGGAACCACGGATAGCCGACGGCCGCCAGCCCGTAGCCGACGAGCAGACCGTCCTCGCGCATCGAACGCGGCTCGTGCGTACGCCGCGACCATCCGAAGAGTTCGGCGCCGCGTTCCAGGCACTCCTTGTGCGCCCGGCTCGACCACGGCAGTCCGGTCGGCGGGTGCACCGCAGCGTCGTTGCGGAGCCGCAGCTCCAGCGGGTCCATGCCGAGCCGGTACGCCAGCTCGTCCATCGCGCACTCCAGCGCGTAGTTGCCCGTCGCCGTGCCGGGTCCGCGCATGGAGTTCGGTACGGGGACGTTCAGCCGGGCCTGGACGTCGCGGGTGATGACGTTGGGACAGGCGTAGGCCGTGGCGGACACGCTCGCGGTCGGTTCGAAGTTGTCGTCGTCGACGGCGCTCGCGGTCCGCGCCTCGTGCTGGACGGCCACCAGCGCGCCTTCCCGGGTCGCACCCAGCCGCACCCGCTGGCGGCCCTTGGGCCGGTGGCCGCACGCGGTGAACATCTGCGGCCGGGTGAGGACGAGCTTGACCGGGCGGCCGGTCACGCGGGCGGCCAGCGCGGCCAGGACCACGTGCTGCCACACCCGCAGTCCGGCCCCGAACCCGCCGCCGACGTAGGGCGCCACAACGTGCACGGACTCCTCGGGGATGCCGAAGGCCGCCGCGAGGGCCGCCCCTTCCAGGGAGGCCCACTGGGTCGAGTTGTTGACGACGAGAGTGTCACCCTCCCAGCGGGCCACGGTCGTCAGGGGACCCATCGGGTTGTTGGTGTTGTCGACGGTGAGGTAGGTCTCGTCCACGACCACCTCGGCGCCGGCGAGCGCGACGGGCACGTCGCCCCGGTCGGCGTCCCTCCCCCACGGGTTGGTGCGCACCTTGGCACGCGGGTCGTCGAGGTCCAGCACGGCCGGCTCGTCCGCGTAGCCGACACGGACGGCGTACGCCGCCTCGGTGGCCTCCTCGAACGTTTCGGCCACCGCCACGGCCACGATCTGGCCGTAGTGCAGGATCGCGTCGTCCTGCAGCGGCGCCGGCGGGGAGACGCCCAGCGGCGTCATGGGCCCGCGGGCCAGCGGCCCGGCGTTGAGGTGTGTCAGCACGCTCACCACGCCGGGCGAGCGCTCGGCCGCGGTTGTGTCGATCTCCGTGATCCGCCCTGCGCCCGCCGTGCTGCGGACGAGCACCGCGTGGACCATGCCGGGATACGCGAAGTCGTTGGGGTAGGGCGCCCTTCCGGTCACCTTCAGCGGTCCGTCGACCCGGTTGATGCCGGGTCCGATCAGCCGGGGGCGCGAGATGGTCGTCATGAGCCGGCTCCGGTGACAGTCTGCAGCGTGCGTACGAGCGTGCGCTGCGCGAGGTCTACTTTGAAGGCGTTCTGCGGCCGGGGTTCGGCACCGGCCACGGCGGCAGCGGCGGCGCTGGCGAACACCTCGCCGTCCGCGGGGCTGCCGGTCAGCACCGCCTCGGCCTCGACGGCCCGCCACGGCACGGTGGCCACGCCGCCCAGACCCACCCGGGCCCACTCGATGCGGCGGTCCGCACCGAGGCCCACGGCCACGGCCGCGGAGGCCAGCGCGAACTCGTAGCTCGACCGGTCGCGGACCTTCAGGTAGTCCGACCGGGCCCCCTCCGGCAGCAGGGGTATCTCCACGGCGGCGATGAGCTCGCCGGGACGCAGGTCGTTCTCCACGTCGGGGGTGTCGCCCGGGGTGCGGTAGAAGCCGGTCAGCGGGACTTTGCGGTCTCCGGCGGCGCCGCTGATGTGGACGACCGCGTCCAGGGCGACCAGTGTCACCGCGACGTCGGAGGCGTGCGTGGCGATGCAGTGCTCGCTGGTGCCCAGCACGGCGTGCGTGCGGTGGGAACCGTGGACGGCGGCGCATCCGGAGCCCCGGTCGCGCTTGTTGCACGCCGCGACCGTGGGGTCGCGGAAGTACCGGCACCGCGTGCGCTGCAGCAGGTTGCCCCCGATCGTCGCCATGTTGCGGAGCTGCACCGAGGCGCTGCGCAGCAGGGCCTCGCGCACCAGCGGCAGCCGGCGGCCGGCGACCGGGTCGGCGGCGAGTTCCTCCATGGTGACCAGGGCGCCCACGATCAGCGCGCCCTGCCGCTCCTCGATGCCGTGCAGCGGCAGCCGGGTGATGTCGATGAGCCGGTCCGGCCGCAGGACACCGTCCTTCATCAGGTCGAGCTGGGTGGTGCCGCCGGCCAGGAAGTCGGCGCGGCTGTCGGCTTCCGCCTCGGCCAGGGCGGTTCCGACCTCGTGGGCCCGCACGTACGTGAAGGGCCTCATGGCCGCCCTCCCTCGGCCTGGGGCACGTCGTCGGCCCGGCCGCCGTCCTCGGTGCCGGCGACGTCGCGGATGGCGGCGACGATGTTCTGGTAGGCGCCGCAGCGGCAGATGTTCCCGCTCATGTACTCGCGGATCTCGTCCGGAGATCCCGCCCTGCCCTCGGCCATCAGGCCGAGCGCGGACATGATCTGGCCCGGCGTGCAGTACCCGCACTGGAAGGCGTCGTGTTCGAGGAACGCCCGCTGCACGGGGTGCAGTTCGTCCTCCGTGCCGAGGCCCTCGACGGTGGCGATCTCCCGCTCGTCGCACTGCGCGGCGAGGGTCAGGCACGACAGCACGCGCCTACCGTCGACGTGGACGGTGCAGGCCCCGCACGTGCCCTGGTCGCAGCCCTTCTTCGTCCCGGTCAGCCCCAGCCGGTCGTGCAGGGCGTCGAGCAGGGTGAGGCGCGCGTCCGTGCGGAGCGGATGGTCGCGGCCGTTGACCCGGAGGGTGAACTCGGTCTGCGGAAGGGACTCTTCGGCGTGTGGCTTCGCCTGCAATGTCATGGCCGCCTCGATTCGCGCTGCGTGCGCCGGAAGAGCGCACTGCCGCGCTCCTCCGCCGGCCCCTTCCCACGCTACGAGCACGGGCGTGGCGGCGCATCCGGGTGATGTCCCGGACGAGACGGCGGCCCGTCCGCGGCACCGGGTCACGCCTGGGCGGGCTCCGCGGACTCCTCGCCGAGCAGCATGTGCCAGCCCGGCGCGTAGGCGCCGTGGAGCACGAGCGAGGCCGCGCCGACCGCACCGGCGGCGACCCCTATGAGGCTGGGCTCGACCGACACGGTGCGCACCCGGCGGGCCATCGACCAGCCGTTCACCGCGGTGTCGATCGCCCGGCGGAAGTACTTCTCGGCGCCCCGCAGCCCCTCGCCGCCCAGCACGATCCGGGGGACGTCGAGCAGGTTGACCGCGGTGAGCGCCGCCTGGCCGATGTGCGCGGCGGCCCGTTCCAGTACCTCGCCCGCCCGGGCGTCGCCCCTGGCCGCGGCCGAGCACAGCCGGTTCCAGTCGGTGCGGGTACGCGTCGGGTCGAGGGACAGGCCGAGCGCGTCGGCGGCGGCACGGCCGTGGCGTTCGCCGAAGTCCGCGAGGACCGCGTACGGAGCGGCGTAGGCCTCCAGGCAGCCATGGGCCCCGCAGTGGCAGAGCTTCCCGCCGGGCGCGACGAGGACGTGCCCGAACTCGCCGGCGTTGCCGGAGTCGCCCCGCAGGGCGGCGTCCGCGAGCATCACCCCGCCGCCGATGCCCGTGCCGACGTAGACGAAGAGGAAGCTGCCCGCGCGGTCCGCCCCGCCGGCCCAGCGTTCGCCGATCGCGGCGGCCGTGGCGTCGTTGTCCATCACCACGGGCAACCGCGTGGCTCCGCCGAGGATCCCGGTGAGCGGCACCTGGTGCCACGCGGGGAGGTTGGGCGGGTCGAGGACCACGCCGCGGCCGCTGTCGATCGGGCCGGGCACGGCCACGCCCAGGCCGAGCACCTTCTCCCGCACCACGCCCTCCCGGGTGATCAGCGCGTTGACCGTGCGGCCGAGCTGCCGCACCAGCCGGTCGGGGTCGCTGCGTGCCGAGGTGCTCATGCGCTGCCGGCGCAGCACCCGCCCGGACAGGTCGAGCAGCACCGCGACGGTGGAGTCGGGATCGAGGTGGGCGCCGACGGCGTAGGCGCCGTCCGGGCACAGCGACAGCAGCGTGCGCGGCTTCCCGCCGCGGGACGGTGCGTGCCCGGTCTCCTGGACGAGTTCGGCGTCCAGCAGCCGCCGCACGACGTTGGAGACGGTCTGGTTGGTGAGGCCGGTCGCCTGCGCGAGTTCGACCCGGCTCACCGGCGACCGACGGCGCACGGCGTCGAGGACGACGGCGCGGTTGTATCCCCCGACCCGCGGGAGGTTGGCCCCCGTCTGCATGGGTTCGGACGCCTCCATCCGATGAGTCCTGGCCACGTGGTTTTCGTCGCCGCTCGACTCGGACCTTACCTGAGGAGTTGGTGTACACCCATTGACTTCGTAAATCCAATGGATTTAGTTTCTCGACTCGGAAGGCACTGCCCTTGGTCGGCAAGGGTCTCGACTCCTCGCAAGGGAGCAACAGTGAAGGTGCACTTCAGAGCTCTTGCGATCGCGCTGTCCTGCGGATCGCTGATCCTGCCGCTGACGGCCTGCGGAGGCTCCGGGTCCGGCTCGGGGAACACGATCAAAGTCGCCTACGAACGCAATATGGACAACAAGGTCAGGGTCATGGACGACTACCTGACCATGGTCAAGAAGCAGTTCGAGAAGGCCAATCCCGGCAAGAAGATCGAACTCGTTCCCATCCAGGCGGTGGAGAACGACTACTACTCGAAGGTCCAGCTGATGATGCGCTCGCCGCGCACCGCGCCGGACCTGGTCTACGAGGACACGTTCCTCATCAACTCGGACATCGCCAGCGGTTATCTGCGGCCGATCGACAGCTATCTGAACACGTGGAAGGACTGGAGCCAGTTCCTGCCGACGGCCAAGGCCGCGGCCAAGGCCCAGGACGGCAAGACCTACGGCGTTCCGGACGGCACCGACACCCGCGGCCTCTGGTACAACAAGCAGCTCTTCCAGCAGGCCGGCCTGCCGGCCGACTGGCACCCCAAGACCTGGGACGACGTGCTCAGCGCGGCGCGCACGATCAAGCAGAAGCTGCCCGGGGTCACCCCGCTCAACGTCTACACGGGCAAGGCCGCGGGTGAGGCGGCGAGCATGCAGGGCCTGGAGATGCTGCTGTACGGCACCGGCAAGGACCCGCTCTACGACCCGGCGACGAAGAAGTGGGTGATCAACAGCAAGGGCTTCACGGACTCGCTGAAGTTCCTCGACACCGTGTTCAAGGAGAAGCTCGGCCCGGACGCCCAGGACGCCCTCGGCGCGAACTTCGGCACGACGATCGCCACCGAGCTGATCCCCGGGAACAAGCTGGCGATCGACCTGGACGGCTCGTGGATGGGCAACAACTGGATCACGACCGGCGGGAAGCCGTGGCCGCAGTGGTCGCAGGTGCTCGGGCAGGCGCCCATGCCGACGCAGAACGGCCAGGCGCCCGGCACGGTCAGCCTGTCCGGCGGCTGGACGTGGGCCATCCCCGCGAAGGCCAAGAACCCGGATCTCGCCTGGGACTTCATCACCACGCTGCAGTCGAAGCAGAACGCGATCCAGTACGACGTCCGCGCCGCCAACATCGCGGTGCGGCAGGACGTGGCGAGCGACCCGGCGTACCTGAAGTCGATGCCCGGTATCGACTTCTTCACCGGGCTGGTGAAGTACACCGCGTACCGCCCGGCGCTGCCCGCCTATCCGCTGGTGTCCACCGCGATCCAGGACGCCATGGAGTCGGTCACCATCGGGCAGGCCAGTCCGGAGAAGGCCGCGAGCGGGTACGCCGACGCGGTGAAGAGTGCCACCGACGGCGCGGTCGAGGACCGCGCGGCCGGGTGACGGCCCGGTGACGGCAACCTACGGTCCGGGCGCGGGCACCGTCCCGCGCCCGGGCGGCGCCCCGTCCCGCCCCGGCCGGACGCGGCGCACCCTGCTGCGCGGGCTGCCGGTCGTGCCGTCCGTGATCCTGATGCTCCTGTTCCTGGCCGGCCCCATCGCCTACTGCGTCTACTACGCGTTCACCGACATGCGCCTCACCGGCGCGTCCGGCACGCACTTCGTCGGGTTCGGCAACTTCACCAAGGCGTTCGGCGACTCCAACTTCCGCAACGCGGTCGAACTCACCCTGATCTTCACGGTGCTGTCGTCCATCGTCGGGCAGAACGTGCTGGGGCTGTTCCTGGCCGCGCTGATGCGCAGCGCCTCCAAGTCGGTGCGCAGCACGGTCAGCACGGTCGTGGTGGTCTCGTGGGTGCTGCCCGAAGTGGTCGCCGCCTATCTGCTGTACGCGTTCTTCCGCCGGGAGGGCGAGCTCAACGCCATCCTGCACGTCCTCCATCTGCCGCAGCAGAACTGGCTGTTCACCCTTCCCATCGTGGCGGTCTCGCTGGCGAACGTGTGGCGCGGCACGGCGTTCTCCATGCTGGTGTACTCGGCCGCCCTCCAGGAGATCCCGGCCGAGATCACCGAGGCGGCCGAGGTCGACGGCGCCGGCCGCTGGAAGCGGCTGTGGCACGTCACCCTGCCGATGATCCGCCGCTCGATCGGCACCAACCTGATGCTCAACACGCTGCAGACGCTGTCGGTGTTCGGCCTCATCTTCGTGATGACCCGGGGCGGCCCCGGGAACCGCAGCGAGACGCTTCCGCTGTACATGTACGAACAGGCCTTCCAGGACAGCCTCATCGGATACGGGACGGCCGTGGCGCTGATGCTGCTCGCGGTGGGCGCGCTGTTCTCCGTGCTGTACCTGCGCCTGCTGCGGACGGAGGTCTGACATGGCGGTCGTCTCGTCCCCGAAGCCCCGGGTCCACGGCGAGCGGGTGCGGTCCGCACGCGAGCGCCGCGTCAGGACGCGGTCACGCCGGCGCACCGAACGCATCGTGGTGAACACGATCCTGCTGCTGATCGCGGTGCTGTTCCTGGTCCCGCTGGCCTGGCTGGTGATGGCCTCGCTGAACGGCACGGCGGACCTGCGGGTCCGGGTGCCGCACCCGATGACGCTGGACAACTTCCACCGGGTGCTCAACGCCGACATGACCTACCGGCCGATCCTGAACGGCCTGATCCTGTGCGGGGGCGCGACCGCGCTGTGCGTGGTCTGCGCCGTGCTGGCGGCCTATCCGCTCTCCCGCTACGAGTCGCGGTACAAGCGGCCGTTCCTGCTGACCATCCTGTTCACCACGGGCCTGCCCATCACCGCCGTGATGGTCCCGGTCTACGCCATGTTCGTGCAGGTCAACCTGATCGACACGATGTACGGGACGATCCTGTTCCTCGGCAGTTCCGCGCTGCCGTTCGCGATCTGGCTGACGAAGAACTTCATGGACGGCGTGCCGCTGGTGCTGGAGGAGGCCGCCTGGACGGACGGCGCCTCCTCCATGCAGACGCTGCGCCGCGTGGTGCTGCCGCTGATGTGGCCGGGCATCACGGTCGTCACCATCTTCACCTTCCTGAGCATGTGGGGGAACTTCTTCGTCCCCTTCTTCCTGCTGCTGTCCCCCGATCAGCTGCCCGCCTCGGTGAGCATCCTCAATTTCTTCAGCTCACGCGGCACAGTGGAGTACGGGCAGCTCGCCGCGTTCTCCCTGCTCTACTCCGCCCCCGTGGTGGTGCTGTACGCCGTGATGTCCAAGGTCCTCGGCGGCAGTTCGGCGCTCGGCGGCGCGCTGAAGGGCTGACGGCCCGCCCGTTCCCACCGTCCGCATCTCCCGCAGCGCCTCACTGCTCCGACCCGCAACGAGTCCGCCCGAACAAGGAGCGCTATCCATGCACGACGACCGGAGGCTGGTGGAGGACCGTCTCGAGCGGGTCCTCCGCGAGCGGATCCGTCCCGCCGTCCATCCTGTGTCCGTTCCGCTGGACGTCCACCTGTGGCACGCCCCCGGGGAGCCGGTGCCCGTGGCCGAGGGCCTGGCCGCGCCGTACGAGCCGGGGCAGGCCGGCGACGTGTGGGGCAGACCGTGGGGCACGACATGGCTCAGGCTGGCCGGCACCGTGCCCGCCGAGTGGGCGGGCCGGCACGTCGAGGCGGTCGTCGACCTCGGCTTCGGCCAGACCCACCCCGGGTTCTCCGCGGAGGGCCTGGTCTACCGGCCGGACGGCACGGCGATCAGGGGCCTGCACCCGCGCAGCCACACCGTGCGGATCGCGGCCGCCGCGGAGGGCGGTGAACCCGTGCTGTTCTACGTCGAGGCCGCCGCCAACCCGCTGATCGCCGGGCCCACGACCGACCTGGGCGACACCCGCACGGCCCCGCCCGAGCCCCTGTACCGGCTGGCGCGGGCGGACCTGGCGATCTTCGACGAGGTCGTCTGGGAGCTGGTCCAGGACCTGGACGTGCTCGGCCAGCTCATGCAGGAACTTCCCGTGGACACCCCGCGCCGCTGGGAGATCCTGCGGGCGATCGCCTCCGCCCTGGACGTCCTTGACCCCGCCGACGTGTCCGGCACCGCGGCCGAGGCGCGGGCGTGCCTGGCCCCCGCGCTCGCCGCCCCCGCCCACGCCTCCGCGCACCGGGTGTCCGCCGTGGGCCACGCGCACATCGACTCGGCGTGGCTGTGGCCGCTGCGGGAGACGGTGCGGAAGGTCGCGCGCACCTGCTCCAACGTCACCGCGCTGATGGACGACCATCCCGAGTTCGTCTTCGCCATGTCGCAGGCGCAGCAGCTCGCCTGGATCAAGGAGCACCGCCCCGAGGTGTTCGCCCGGGTGCGGGAGAAGGTGGCCGCCGGGCAGTTCGTGCCGGTCGGCGGCATGTGGGTCGAGTCGGACACCAACATGCCCGGCGGCGAGGCGCTGGCCCGGCAGTTCACGCACGGCAAGCGGTTCTTCCTGGAGGAGTTCGGCATCGAGACACGGGAGGTGTGGCTGCCCGACTCGTTCGGCTACACGGCCGCGCTGCCGCAGCTGGTGAAGCTGTCGGGGTCCACGTGGTTCCTGACGCAGAAGATCTCCTGGAACCAGACCAACCCCTTCCCGCACCACTCCTTCTGGTGGGAAGGGCTCGACGGGAGCCGGGTGTTCACCCACTTCCCGCCGGTGGACACGTACAACTCGGACTTCTCCGGGCGGGAGATGGCGCATCTGGTGCGCAACTTCCGGGACAAGGGCCAGGCGAGCCACTCGCTCGTCCCGTTCGGCTTCGGCGACGGCGGCGGGGGTCCCACCCGCGAGATGCTCGCCCGCGCGGCGCGCCTGCGCGACCTGGAGGGCGCTCCGCGGGTCGCGATCGAGCCGCCTGCGGAGTTCTTCGCCAAGGCTGCGGCCGAGTACCCCGGCGCGCCGGTGTGGGTGGGGGAGCTCTATCTGGAACTGCACCGTGGGACGTACACCTCGCAGGCGCGGACCAAGCAGGGCAACCGGCGCAGTGAGGCGCTGCTGCGCGAGGCCGAGCTGTGGGCGGCCACGGCCGCGGTGCGCACCGGCTTCCCGTACCCCTACGAGGAGCTGGACCGGATCTGGAAGACCGTCCTGCTGCACCAGTTCCACGACATCCTGCCCGGTTCGTCCATCGCGTGGGTGCACCGGGAGGCACGGGACACCTACGCCCGGGTGGCCCGCGAACTGGAGGACGTGATCGGCGCGGCGCTCGCCGCGCTCGCCGGCGACGCGCACTCCGGCGGCACGGTCGTCTTCAACGCGGCGCCGCACGAACGCTCCGGCGTGCCCGCCCTGGGCGGCTCGGTCGCCGCGGGCGAACCCGCCGGGCCCGTGGTGTCCGTCACCGAGGACCCGGACGGCGGTTACGTCCTCGACAACGGGCTGCTGCGCGTCAGGGTGGACCGGCGCGGCCTGGTGACCTCGGTCTACGACCTCGACGCCGAGCGCGAGGCGGTGCCGCCCGGCTCCGCGGCCAACCTGCTGCAACTGCACCGGGACCTGCCCAACCACTGGGACGCCTGGGACGTCGACTCGTTCTACCGCAACAGCGTCACGGACCTGACCGGCGTCGACGAGCTGCTGCTCACCCTGAAGGACCCGGCGGTGGCGCAGGTGCGGGTCGTCCGCAGCTTCGGCTCCTCGCGCGTCGAGCAGACCCTGTCGCTGGGCGCGGGCGCCAAGCGGCTGGACGTCGACACCGCCGTGGACTGGCACGAGCGGGAGAAGATGCTCAAGGCGGCGTTCCCCGTGGACGTGCACGCCGACCGGTCGGCCGCCGAGACCCAGTTCGGACACGTCTTCCGGCCCACGCACACCAACACCAGCTGGGACGCGGCCAAGTTCGAGATCTGCGCCCACCGCTTCCTGCACGTCGGCGAGCCGGACTGGGGCGCGGCCGTCGTCAACGACTCGACGTACGGCCACGACGTGACCCGGACCGTCCGGCCCGACGGGGGCACGACCACGACCGTCCGGCTGTCGCTGCTGCGTGCTCCCCGTTTCCCGGACCCGGAGACCGACCAGGGCGAGCACCGCCTCCGGTACGCCTTCGTCCCGGGCGCGGATCTCGCGGACGCGGTGCGCGAGGGGTACCGGATCAACCTGCCGGAGCGGTCGGCGCCGGGCGACGCGGCGGTCGCGCCACTCGTCACCGTCGACACCGCGTCCGTGGTCGTGGAGTCGGTCAAGCTGGCCGACGACCGGTCCGGCGACGTCGTCGTCCGGGTCTACGAGGCACTGGGCCGGCGTGCCCGCGCCGTGCTGCGCACCGGCTTCCCGCTCGCCTCGGCCGTCACCGTCGACCTGCTGGAACGTCCCCTCACGGACGACGACGGCCCTGCGCCGGAGGCGACGGAGGACGGCGTGCGGCTGGCGCTGCGCCCCTTCCAGATCCTGACGCTGCGGCTGTCACGGGCCGCCGGCTGAGGGGGTGCGCCCGGGTCCGCCCGGGCGCATCCTGAGAGGTGGGGGCGACGGCGTCGCGCGCAGGTAAGGAGCAGGTCATGGCGACCGTGCATTTCCACATGAACTCCCCCATGAGCCCGGCGGAGGTGATGGGGGTGCTGACCGACTTCAGCCCCGAGCGGGCGAAGGAGTGGCCGACGATCGACGAGGAGCACCTCACGGTGCACCAGCGCGGCGACACCTGGGCGGAGGTGACCGAGGGCACCGCCGCCCAGTGGGAGCACGCCCGCTACGAGTGGGACCCGGCGTCGAACAAGGTCACCACGACCACGATCGACTCGAAGGTCTTCGGCCCGGGCGGCGGCTGGGTGTTCGAGATGACCCCCGAGGGCGAGGGCACCCGGGTGGACATCCAGCTCACCCGGGAGCACCCCAGCACCTTCAAGGGCAAGATGCTGGCCACCATCCTCCCCTTCTCCGCCCCCGTCCTGCGCAAGTCCTTCAAGGGGCCGCTGAAGAGCGCGTAGCGCTCCGCGAGCGGGTCGGCAGTCGGGGCGCCGTCTTGTTCTCGTCGTTCCAGTCGTCGTCGGACTGCGCCCGGTCACCGTCGTTCGACGACCGCTCCCCCCGGTCGTCGGCCAGTCCTCCGCCCGACCGCCGCCCGCCCCGGGGCCGGGTCCTCGTCGCCGTCACGCCGGGGCGCGGAGCCAGCCGTGCGCGCGGGTGGTGTCGGCGGCGGCCCGCAGCAGGTGGCCGAGGCCCGGCCGACCGTTGTCGCCGCGGGTGAGCAGATGGATCTCGATGGCGGCCGCCGGCGTCAGCGGCCGCCAGGTCAGGCCGCCCGGCAGACCCGGCAGGGTGGACTCGCCCACGACGGCGACGACCGTGCCCCGCGCGACCGGCGTGTGGGCGGCGTCGAAGAGCGGGCGGTGGCGCAGGGCCGGGGAGACCCCGGCCCGCTCGAAGACCGCCGTGATCGCGTCGTAGTGACCGGGGTTGGCCTCGCGTGCATGCATCAGCACCTGCTCGCCCGCCAGCGCGTCCACCTCCACCCGCTCATGGACGGCCAGGGGGTGGGCGTCGTGCATCAGCACGCCCTGCCGTTCCAGCCTGAGCAGGGTCCGGACGAGATGGGGCACGGGCGGCGGGCAGCGGACCAGCCCGGCGTCCAGGGTGCCGTCGGCGACGCCCGAGACGATCTCGGCGGTCGGCAGCAGCCGGGTGGTGACGGTCAGGCCCGGATGCTGCTCGGCGAGATGGGCCAGGAGGGCGGGCGCGTTCTCGTAGCCGGTGCTGGCGCTGTAGCCGAGCGACAGGCTGCCCTGCGCGCCCGCGGCGAAGCCGCGCATGTCGCGCCAGAGGCGGTCGGCCTCCGCACAGAGTTCCTCGCCGCGCTCCCGCAGCACGCGTCCGGCCTCGGTCAGCGCGACGGACTGGGTGGTGCGCTCCAGCAGGCGGACGCCCAACTCCTTCTCCAGTTCGCGTACCTGGCGGCTCAGCGCGGGCTGGGCCACGTGCAGCCGGGCGGCGGCGCGCGTGAAGTTCAGCTCCTCGGCGACGGCGAGGAAGTAGCGCAGGCGGCGGAGTTCCGGCATGTACGGATCGTACCGGCGGAGCGTCCGCCGATCACCCTGACTGACCTGCGGTTATGCCGAGTTGTTCTGGGGTGAGCGCGAACAGGTCTTTCCCTTCCGGGTTCGACGGAACCTAGCGTTTCCGGTGTCGGGAAGAGCACCACGACACACCACGAGAAGGGCCGGACCCATGAACACGAGCACACCCGCGACCGGAACCACGACCGGGACCGGCACGCAGGCCGAGGACGCGACCGGGACGACGGCCACCGAGGAGGGCCGGGCCGTCGTCCAGGCGTACATGGACACCCTGATGACCGGCGACATCGCGGCCCTCAAGGACTTCTTCACCGAGGATCGACCTGGACCCTCGCCGGTGACCTGCCGCTCTCGCGCACCTGGACCGGACCGGCCGAGATCCTCGACGAGTTCGTGCCCGCGATGATGGCCCGGCTGGACGCGGAGACGGTGGAATTCAGCTTCGACGGACTGCTGGCCGACGGGGACCGGGTGCTGGCCGAGTGGAACACCCGGGCCCGGGCCAAGAGCGGGGGTCAGTACGACCAGCACTGCCTGGCCG
This sequence comes from Actinacidiphila acidipaludis, assembly GCF_019890725.1. Taxonomy (GTDB): domain Bacteria; phylum Actinomycetota; class Actinomycetes; order Streptomycetales; family Streptomycetaceae; genus Actinacidiphila; species Actinacidiphila acidipaludis. The sequence continues at coordinate 50,518 of NZ_JAINZZ010000022.1, read as the reverse complement.
TGTTCACCGTCCGGCACGGCCGGATCGCCGCCGTGCGGGAGTACTTCGACACCCTGCACGCCCAGACGGTCGTCTTCGCCTGACCCCCCGCCTCCCGGGGCTCCGTCGAGTCCCCGGCCGCCGGACCTCCCGGCCCTCCCGGCCCTCCCGGCCCGCACGATCCCTCCCCTGAGACGAAAGGAAATCTCCCATGAAGGCGATGCTCCCTGGCGGTTCCGCAGGCAAGCCGGTTCTCCTGGGCGAGGCCGGTGAGCCCGAACCGGCCCCCGGCGAGGCCGTCGTCGCCGTCGAGGCCTACTCCGTCAACCGCGGTGAGACGTTCCAGCTCGACGGCGCCCTCGACCGCACCTGGTCCGGGTGGCGGCCCGGCAAGGACGTCGCCGGCACGGTGATCCGGGCGGCGGCGGACGGCAGCGGGCCGGCCGCCGGCACGCGGGTGGTGGCCCATCCCCCGGCGTACGGCTGGGCCGAGCGCGTGGCCGTGCCCACCACGAGCACCGCCGAACTGCCCGACGCCGTCGACGCGGTGACCGCCGCCGCCCTGCCACTCGCCGGGATCACCGCGCTGCGGCTGCTGCGCGCCGCCGGGCCGCTCACGGGCCGCCGGGTGCTGATCACCGGGGCCAGTGGCGGCGTGGGCCACTACGTGACCGAGCTGGCCGCCGCCTCCGGCGCGGAGGTGACCACGGTCAGCGCCACGGCCGAACGCGGCGCGCGTCTCGGGCAGTTGGGGGCGGCCGAAGTGGTGACCGCGGTGGAGGACGCAACCGGCCCCTACGACGTGGTGCTGGAGTCGGTCGGCGGCGGCAGCCTGCCCGCGGCCCTGGCCCGGCTCGCGCCCGGTGGCCTTCTGGTGTGGTTCGGCCAGGCCGGCCGGACCCCGGTGACCCTCGACTTCTTCGACTTCTTCGCCGGACCGGTCCAGGCCCGGATCGCCCACTTCGACTACACGGTCTCCGACCGGACCTACGGCCAGGATCTCGGCACCCTGGTCCGGCTGGTCACCGGCGGCCGCCTGCACCCCGAGATCGGCACCGTACGGGACTGGGCCCACACCGCCGAGGTCATCGCCGACCTGCGCGACCGCAGAATCCGCGGCAACGCGGTCCTGACCATCGGCTGAGGCCGCGGGTGCCGATGGCGGCGGGGTCGGCGACAGGCGCCGGTCCGCCTTCGGTCGGGCCGTCAGCTGAGGGCCTGCTCCTCCTCCGACGCGGCCGCCAGCCCGTCCAGGGGTTCGCCGCACCCGGCGCACACGACCCGGGTCCCGGAGTCCGGGCCGCAGGTGTGGAGCGACGGCGGCGCGGGCGCGTCCTCCAGATGCCGCAGCCCCCATTCCCGCAGCCCGACGAGCACCGGCTCCAACTCCCGGCCCGCGGGGGTCAGGTGGTACTCGAAGCGCGGCGGGCGGTCCTGGTACCGGCGCCGTTCCAGCACTCCCGCGGCCTCCAGCGAGCGGAGCCGCTTGGTGAGGACGTCCCGGGGCGCGCCGGTGTTGGCCAGGATGCCCGCGTAACGCCGCACCCCGAGGAACAGCTCGCGCAGGACCAGCAGCGACCAGCGCTCCCCGATGACGTCGAGGGACCCGGCGATGGGGCAGGCACGCGGCCGGACGTCGGTCATGCCCTCATCGTAGTCGGTTTGTTTCACAAACTGACTGGGCTTAGCATCGGCGGTAGGCGCACGTCAGGTCCGGAGGCCCTCGATGAACACACACGCCGGAACCCGCCCGCTCCTGGTGAGGATCCTCGTCTTCCCGGGGGTGCGGGTGCTGGACATCACCGGCCCGATCGAGGTGTTCACCTCCGCGAACGAGTTCGGCGGCCGCTACCGGCTCACCCTGGTCTCGGCCGACGGCGAGCGCGTGACCACGGCGGCCGGAACCCGCCTCGAGGTCGACATGGCCGCCGGCGACGCCGCCGAGACCAGCGACATCCTGGTGATCCCCGGCGGCCCCGGCTGGGACCGGTTGATCAAGGACGACGACCTGCTGGACATCGTGCGCGGGCTCGACGCCCGCTCCCGCTGCACGGTGTCGGTGTGCACCGGCGCGTTCCTGCTGGCCGCGGCCGGCCTCCTGGACGGCCACCGCGCGACGACGCACTGGCGTCACACCCGGGAGCTCGCGTCGCGCTTCCCCGCCGTCTCGGTAGAGCCCGACGCGATCTTCGTCCAGGACGGCACGGTGATGACCTCGGCGGGCGTCAGCGCGGGCATCGACCTGTCGCTGGCACTGGTGGAGATGCAGTGCGGCGCCGACGTGGCCCGGGAGGTGGCCAGGGACATGGTCGTCTTCATGCAGCGGCCCGGCGGGCAGTCCCAGTTCAGTGCCCGCGCCCGGGCCCCGCACGCCCGGCAGCGGATGCTGCGCCAGGTACTGGACGCCGTGGCGGCTGACCCCGGCGGCGACCACACGCTGTCCGGCATGGCCCGCAGGGCCGGGATCAGCGCCCGGCACATGTCCCGTCTGTTCGGTGACGAGGTGGGCACCACACCGGCCCGCTACGTGGAGCAGGTCCGCCTCGAGGCGGCGCAGGCGATGCTGGAGGGCGGCGACGAACCGGTGGCGGTGGTCGCCCGGCGCAGCGGCTTCGGCTCCCCCGAATCGCTGCGCAGGGCGTTCGTCAGGAACCTCCGCGTGACGCCGAGCGCGTTCCGGGAGCGCTTCCAGAGCACAGGCGTGGCCGCCGGGGAAGAGGTGGCCGCGGCCTCCCCGGACGGACCGGCCGGGCCGGTGCCGGCCGGGGCCGCCGCGGCCGGTGCCGGGGCCCGCTGACGCGATTCCGCCGCACTCTAGGGCCTCGCGGAGCCCGAAGTGCTCCGACGGTCGCGGGCAGGCGTGAGGAGGGCCGGCGCCAGAAGCCCGGCCCCCGTACGCACCCGCACCCGCGCCTGACTCAGCCGGTCACACCCGCGCCCACGCCTGTCACGGCCGCGCCTGTCGAACCACCGCCGACGTCCGCGCCGGCCGTCCCGCCACCCGAGACCCCCGCACCGGCCGGGCCCGCCGCCGTCACTCCCGCTGCCGTCGCTCCCGCCACCGAGATCACCGCCTCCGCGACGGCCCGGGCGTCGAGTCCGGCCTCGGCCAGCAGCTCGTCCCGGGTCCCCTGCTCGGGAAAGCCCTCACTGACGCCGAGGACACGTACCCGCCTGCCGATGCCGGCGTCGGCCAGCTGCTGCGTCACAGCGGTTCCGACACCGCCCGTCCGCAGCCCGTCCTCGACCGTGACCACCGCGGAGTGACGGGCGGCGAGCCGCAGCAGCTCGGGAGGCAGCGGCTGGACCCACCGCGGGTCCACCACGGTGACCGGCACCCCCTGCCCGGCGCACAGCCGCGCCGCCTCCAGCGCGGTCCGCGCCATGACGCCGACGGCCACCAGCAGCACGCCGCCGTCCGCTTCGTGCAGCACGTCGACACCACCGGAGCGCCGCAGTGCGGGGATGTCCGTGCCGACCGCGCCGCGCGGGAAGCGCAGTGCGGTCGGGGCGTCCGCGACCTCCAGCGCCTCGCCCAGCTCCTCGCGCAGCGTGGGGAGATCGCGGGGCGCGGCCATCCGCAGGCCCGGCACGGCCCGCAGCAGTGCCAGGTCCCAGAGCCCGTTGTGGCTCGGGCCGTCGTCGCCGGTGACACCGGCCCGGTCGATCACCAGTGTCACGCCGAGCCGGTGCAGCGCGAGGTCCATCAGCACTTGGTCGACCGCGCGGTTGAGGAACGTCCCGTAGAGCGCCACCACGGGATGCAGTCCGGACATCGCCAGCCCCGCCGCCGAGGCCACCGCGTGCTGCTCGGCGATCCCGACGTCGAAGAACCGCGACGGGTGCTTCGCCGCGAAGTCCGTCAGGCCGACCGAGCCGGGCATCGCCGCCGTGATGGCGACCACCTCGGGCGAGGTGCCGGCGACCGTGGCCAGTTCCCGTCCGAAAGCCTCCGACCAGGAGAGTCCCCCGGTGCGCAGCGGCACACCGGTGTCCGGGTCGATCGCGCCGACGCCGTGGAAGTGGTCGGTCTCGTCCTGCTCCGCCGGCCGGTAGCCCAGCCCCTTGCGCGTGATGCAGTGGACGACCACCGGCACCCGCATCTCCTTGGCGCGTTCCAGCGCCTCCTCCAGGGCGGGGATGTCGTGGCCGTCCACCGGGCCGAGGTAGGCGAGCCCCAGTTCGGCGAAGAAGGGCTGCGGGACGAGGGCGTCCTTGATCCCCTGCTTGGTGGCCCGCACCGCGCGGTGCAGGGTGCGGCCCGGCGCGCCCGCACTGGTCAGCGCCTGCCGCCCCAGGTTCACCAGCCGCCCGTAGCGGGCGTGCGTGCGCAGCCCCGACAGGTGCCGGGCCAGTCCGCCGACGGTCGGTGCGTACGAACGCCCGTTGTCGTTGAGGACGATCACCAGGGGGCGGTCCGGGGCCGCGGCGATGTTGTTCAGCGCCTCCCAGGCCGCGCCGCCGGTCAGCGCGCCGTCCCCGACGACCGCGACGATGTGCCGGTCGGTGTCCCCCGCGAGCTGCCGGGCCTTGGCCATCCCGTCCGCGTAGGACAGGGCCATCGAGGCGTGCGAGTGCTCGATGTGGTCGTGCGCGGACTCGGACCGGCTGGGGTATCCGGACAGGCCGCCCCGGCGGCGCAGCCGGGCGAACCCCGCCGTCCTGCCCGTCAGGATCTTGTGCACGTACGCCTGGTGCCCGACGTCCCACAGCAGGGTGTCGCGTGGGGAGTCGAAACAGCGGTGCAGGGCCAGGGTCAGCTCGACCACGCCCAGGTTCGGCCCGAGGTGGCCGCCGTTCCGCGCCACGTGGCGGACCAGGAACGCCCGGATCTCCTCGGCCAGGGTGCCGAGTTGGGCGTGGCTGAGCCCGCGGAGGCCGGCGGGCTCGTCGATGTGTTCCAGCAGGGCCATGTGCTCTCGGTTCTCCTTGCCGTGATCGGCTTCTCGTGTCCGGGTTCGGCGTGGGGCGGCGCCCGGACCGTCGCCGGGGAGGACGACGGTCCGGGCGCCGGACGCCGCTGTCAGGCGAAGGCCCGGCGGACGAGGTCCTGCTGCTCGGCGGCGTGCCGCCGGGCCGAACCGACCGCGGGGGCGGACGCGGCCGGACGGCTCACGCACTCCAGGAAGCCGGGCAGCAGCGGGGCGATACGGGGCGCGGCGAAGGTCCAGGCGCCCTGGTTGGCGGGTTCCTCCTGGACCCAGCGCACCGTGGCGGCGGACGGGTACCGCGTGAGTTCCGCGCGCAGTTCGGCGGCCGGGAAGGGGTACAGGCGCTCCACCCGGACGATGGCGGTCCGGTCGTCCCCGGCCTCACGCCGGTGGGCGTCGAGGTCGTGGCTGACCTTGCCCGTGCACAGCAGCACACGCTCCACGCGGGCGGGGTCCGGAACGGGGTCGGCGTACACCGGCTGGAAGCCGCCGGCGGTGAACTCCGCCAGGCCGGAGGTGGCGGCCTTCAGTCGCAGCATCGACTTGGGGGTGAAGACCACCAGGGGCCGGCGCTGCGGGTCCAGTCCTTGAGCCCGCAGCAGGTGGAAGTAGTTGGCCGGCAGGGAGGGGTTCGCGACGGTGATGTTGTCGTCGGCGCACAGTTGCAGGAACCGCTCCACGCGCGCGGAGGAGTGGTCGGGGCCCTGGCCCTCCAGGCCGTGCGGCAGCAGCAGCGTCACGCCCGACCGCTGTCCCCACTTCTGCTCGGAGGACGCGATGTACTCGTCGACGACCGTCTGTGCGCCGTTGGCGAAGTCGCCGAACTGCGCCTCCCACATCACCAGCGCGTCCGGCCGTGCGACGGAGTAGCCGTACTCGAAGGCGAGGACGGCGAGTTCGGACAGGAGCGAGTCCCACGGCGTGAACGGTGCCGCGTCCGGGCCGAGGGAGTTCAGCGGTGTGTGGTGGCGGCCGGTGGCGCGGTCGGTGAGGACCGCGTGCCGCTGGCCGAAGGTGCCGCGCCGGGAGTCCTCCCCCGCCAGCCGGACCGGGACTCCGTCCAGCAGCAGGGTACCGACGGCCAGCGCCTCCGCGGTCGCCCAGTCGACGTTCCCGGCGTCCAGCATGGCCGCGCGCCGCCGCAGTTGGGGCAGCACGCGCGGGTGCACGGTGAAGCCGGACGGCAGTTCGGTCTGGGTGCGCAGGACACGGCGCAGCGTGGCCTCGGCGACGGTCGTCGCCGGACTCCCGTCCGCGTCGCCGCCGGCCCGCGGGGTGGGCTGCGGCGCGCGGCCGGGCGTGGACGCCGTCGCGGTCTCGGCGAAGGCCCGTTCCAGCAGTTCCCGGTAGCGCCGGCGCGAGCGTTCGATCTCCTGGTCGTCGACCTGCCCGCCCTTGAGCAGGGACTGCGCGTACAGCGTGCGCACGGACGGCCGTTCGGCGATCCGGTCGTACATGACGGGCTGCGTGATGGAGGGGTCGTCCACCTCGCTGTGGCCGTGGCGCCGGTAGCAGACCAGGTCGACGAAGACGTCCTTGCCGAACGTCTGCCGGTAGTCGAAGGCGAGCTGCGCGGCCCGGACGACGGCTTCCGGGTCGTCGCCGTTGACGTGGAACACCGGCGCCGCGACGGTCCGGGCGACGTCGGTGGCGTAGGTGCCGGAGCGGGCGCCCTCGGCGGCGGTGGTGAACCCGACCTGGTTGTTGATGACCACGTGGACGGTGCCGCCGGTGCGGTAGCCGGGCAGTTGCGACATGTTGAGCGTCTCGGCGACCACGCCCTGGCCCGCCAGCGCCGCGTCGCCGTGGACCACCACGGGCAGCACGGAGAACGGGCTGTGGCTGCCCTCCACCAGATCCTGCCGTCCCCGTACGACCCCTTCGGCCACCGGTCCGACGACCTCCAGGTGCGAGGGGTTCGCCACCACCGACACCGCGACCGCCCGGCCGTCCACGGTGTGGAAGGTGCCCTCGGCGCCGAGGTGGTACTTCACGTCGCCGGAACCGTGCACGGACCGGATGTCGGTCGCGTCCTCGAACTCCCGGAAGATGTCGGCGTAGGGCTTGCCGACGATGTTGGCGAGGACGTTCAGCCGGCCGCGGTGGGCCATGCCGATGACGACCTCGCGGGTGCCCAGCCGCGCGGCGCGTTCGAGCAGTTCGTCGAGCAGGACGATCGCCGACTCGCCGCCTTCCAGCGAGTACCGCTTCTGTCCGACGTACTTGGTGTGCAGGAACGTCTCGAACGCCTCGGCCGAGCCCAGCCGGTAGAGGATCCCGAGCTGTTCGGCGCTGCCGAAGGGCCGTTGCGGACCCTCCACCCGCTGCTGGATCCACCGCCGTTCCCGCGGGTCCTGGATGTGCATGTACTCGATGCCGGTCGTGCCGCAGTAGGCGGCGCGCAGGGTCGCCAGCACGCCGCCCAGGGTCATCTCCTGCCGGCCCGCGAAGCCGTCGACGGGGAACACCCGGTCGGTGTCCGCGGCGTCCAGGCCGTGTCCCGCCGGTTCCAGGTCCGGGTGGCTGCCGGTGGGCGCGGCGCCGAGCGGGTCGGTCGCCGCGGCCAGGTGCCCGCGGCCCCGGTGGGCGTGGATCAGGGCGGCCACGCGGACCGCCTTGGCCGCGAGGCCGGCGTCCTCCCGGCGGGCCAGGGCGGCCGCGGCCGGTTCGCTGACGATCAGGTCCGTGGGCGGCGACGCGCGGAAGTAGTCCTGCCAGACCTCGTCGACGGACTCGGGATCGTGCAGATACCGCTGCCGGAACTCGTCGACCAGCCATTCGTTGATGCCGAATTCCGGCACCTGCGAGTCGCGGGGGGCACTGCCTGTCTGTGAAGCCACGGCGTACGACGCCTTCTTTCGTCCTGGGAGACACTCCCGGGCGGTCACAGCGTGGGCGGCCGCCCGGCGCCGAGGCGGAACGGTCCCCGGTGACGAGGACGTCCGCCCGGTCGGCAGCTTCGAGGCTAGGCAGCCGCGACGGCCCGCGGACCGTCCCGGACGGCCAGGCAGGCGGCAGATCGGGACACCGGGGCGGGGCCGGCACGCATCGGCGGACAGCAGCCCGCGGCATGTCCGGATGTGAGGGCCGCGTGTCCCCGGATACGGCCATGCCCACCGCGCCGCGCGGTGTTGGCCACCTCCGACCGCACGAACACCTGGAGGTATCCGCATGACCCCGGACGAGCACACCGTCGGGTTCCCCGAGCTGATCGTGATCCCCTGCGGGGCACGCAAGCTGGACCACCGCGCACGCGCGGCGGACCTGTACATCGGGTCGTACCACCGGGCCTGCCGGAGGGCCGCGGAGGCGCTGCGGCCGGACCACCTGCTGATCCTGTCCGCCCGCCACGGCCTCCTCGGCCTCGACGACGAGATCGAGCCCTACGACACCGCGCACGGCGCCGAGGGCTCGGTGACCGCGGATGTCCTGCGGGACCAGGCGGTACGACGTGGCATCGCCGAACTCGACCCGGTGGTCGCCCTCGGAGGCGCCCGCCATGTCGCCCTGGTCGCCGCCGTGTGGCCGCACGCGCGAACCCCGCTGAACGGGACGCGCGGCATGGGCGAACAGATCGCCCGGCTCTCGGCCATGGCCCGCTCGGCCGATCCCGGCTCCTGGCTGTGACGGCCCGCCGGCCGCGAGGCCGGGGACGGTGAGCGATGCCGTGCCCGAGCGGCCGCACGACCCCCCGCCCGAAGCCCTCTCCCCTCTTCCCCGCCCTGTTCCGCCCGACGAGAAAGAGACCGCCCACACCGTGTCATCCCAGCCCAGCAGTACCGGAGCCGTTCCCCTCGAGGACGCCGCACAGCCCGCTCCCCCAGGCGGCGGACGCGTCGTCCGGCACGCGGCGGCCACGGCAGGAGCCACCACCGCACCCGTCCGCCCGTTGCTCGTCCCCGGGTGGTTCGCGGCCGTCATGGGAACCGGGATCGTCGCCAACGCGGCGGTCACCCTGCCGGGGAGTTCTCCCTGGCTGCATGCCGCGGCCAGGGTCGTCTGGGTGGCGGCCGCACTGCTGCTCGTCACGCTGACGGTCGGCTACCTCCGGCAGCGGGCACTGCGGCAGCACACCGCGGACCCGATGCAGATGCAGTTCTTCGGCGCCCCGGCGATGGCCCTGATGACCGTCGGCGCGGGGGCGCTGCAGCTCGGCCGGCCGGTGATCGGGGCGCGGGCCGCGCTGGACGTCGACTGGGGCCTGTGGTCGCTGGGAACCGCGCTGGGCATCGTCACCGCCTGCACGGTGCCGTACGTCATGGTGACGCGGCACCGCTTCGGGCCCGACGCGGCGTTCGGCGGCTGGCTGATGCCGGTGGTGCCGGCGCTGGTCTCGGCGACGACCGGTGCCCTGCTGGTCCCGCACGCGCCCGCCGGCCAGGCGCGGCTGGCGCTGCTCAGTGGCTGCTACGCGCTGTTCGGGCTCGGTGTGGTGACGGTCCTGCTGGTGCTCGCGATGCTCTACAGCCGGATGGTGCACCACGAGGCGCCGACGGGCGCGGTGGTGCCCACGGTGTGGATCGGGCTGGGGGCGCTGGGCCAGATGGTGACGGCGCTGGGCGTGCTGGCCGGCGTCGCTCCCGGCGTGCTGCCCACTTCGTCCGCCCGCGGTGCGGCAGCCGTGGCGCTGCTGGGCGGACTGGGGGTGTGGGGTTTCGCGGCGCTGTGGCTCACGCTCGCCGCGGCGCTGACGGTACGGGAGTTCCGGGCGGGGCGGCTGCCGTTCGCACCGACCTGGTGGTCGTTCATCTTCCCGCTCGGCGCCTTCGTCACCGGGACGAGTGCCCTGGCCGCCCGCACGGGCTCGCAGATGTTCTCGGGTTTGGCGGTCGCCCTGTACATGCTGCTGATCGGCGCCTGGTCGGCGGTGTCCGCCCGCTCGCTGGCCCACGCGGCGGCGCACACGGGCCGGGCGGCACACCGCCGTCCGCGCGACTGAGCCCGGCGGTTCGGGATGGTGCCGTCCGGGTGGTGCCCGCGGGAGAGGGATCCTCTCCCGCGGGCACCCGCCGTCAGTGCAGCAGTCCGAGGTCGACGGCGTCGGCCATCGCCTGCATGCCGGCCGCGTTCGGGTGGAGGTGGTCGCCGGAGTCGTAGCGGGGGTCGAGGGAGGTGGGGTCGGTCGGGTCGGCGACGGCTTGGTCGAAGTCGACGACCCCGTCGAAGGCTCCACCGGTGCGGATCCAGGTGTTGACCGACTGGCGGAGGGCCTCGGCCGAGTCGCTGTAGTAGCCGTTGCCCCTGTCCGGCAGCAGGGTTCCGCCGATGATCCGGACCCCGGCGGCGTGCGCCTGGCCGATCAGGGTGCGATAGCCGTCGATCAGGTCCTGGGCGGTGAGCGGGCCGCCGCCCGGGCGGGCGTTGTTGCCGATGTCGTTGATGCCTTCGAGCAGGATCACGTCCCGGACGCCGGGCTGGCCGAGGGCGTCGTGGGCGAACCGCTTCGTGGCGCTGACGCCCTGCCAGATGTTCGGCACGTCGGTGAGCACGCGGTTGCCGCCGATGCCGGCGTCCACCACGCCCATCGGCCGGGTGCCGGCCAGCCTCCTGGCCAGGTCGTCGGGCCAGCGCCGGTACGCCCCCGTCGGGGTGTTGTACCCGTCGGTGATGGAGTCACCGAACGCCACGACGGTGCCGCGGGCGTCGGGTGAGATGACGTCCAGCCCGGAGAGGTAGTACCAGGAGGTGGTCGCCGCGACGTAACTCCCGTCGCCGGCCTCGGCCGTGTGGTCGCCCGCGGAGGACACGTACGTGGTGTCGAACGCGTCGGAGTGCCAGGTCGCGGAACTGGTGGCGTCCGGCAGGTAGACGCTGACGAGGACGTTCTGGTCGGCGCTGACCGTCATCGGAACCGGGTCGCTGACGACCTCGGCTCCGGCGGCGATGGTCACCGACGCGTGGTGGCCGAAGGTGACCGCGTGCTGCGTGCCGGGCGCGGCGGTGGCGCGGTCCGCCTGGTCGGCCACGTTCGCCGCCCCGACGGTGAGCGGGGTGGTGCCGCGCAGGTTCGACAGGTGGATGCGCAGTCCGTGCCCGCTGACGCTGGAGTGGACGACCATGCGCAGGGTCCGGTTGTCGAAGGCCGGCCCGCCGATGGTCATGCTCGGCGACCAGGCCGCCACGCGCGGGCCGTTCGGGGCCTGCGCCTGCTCGGCGGTCGCACCTGCCGCCGCGGGCGCGGCGGGTGCGGCGGGTGCGGCGACGAGCAGGGCGGCCACGGCCGCGGTGACCGCCGCCAGCACCGGCATCGTCCGCTTGTTGACGAGGAACATTCTCTGCCTTTCTTCGGCTGGTGACGGAGCGTCAGCTCAGCGTGAATCCGTCGACGAGGAGGTAGGAGCCGCTGAGTTTGGTCACCGTCAGCGTGTGCGGGCCGTCGGTCAGACCGGAGACGGACCAGAGCTTCTGCTGGGCGTGGCGCTCGGGAGTGGCCGCGCTGACCGTGCCCTTGGCGACACCGTCGAGGGTGATGCCGATGTCGCCCTCGTCGGAGTTGGTCTCGGTGAGGAAGCCGACGCCGGTGCCGGTGAAGCTGATCGTGGCGGAGGCGCCGTCGTGCTGGGCGTAGTGCACGCCGTTGTCGAGATCGCCGACGCCGCGTGATCCGCTGGACGACCAGCTGCCGCTGTAGGACACCCGCAGGTCGTCGTCGTCGGCCACCGCTCCGGGCGGGGTGCCCGGTCCCGCGGCGGCGATGATCGCCTGGGCGGCGGCGGGCCAGTTCCCGTCGTCGACGACCGTGGCCTGCTGGAAGGAGATGTTCGTGCCGTTGTTGTTGTAGGCGGCGGTGTCGGACCAGTTGTCGTGGATCGCGTCGTCGTGGATGCTCGGCGTCCACAGGTTCACCCACAGCGAGCCGTTGCCGTAACGCACCAGGTTGTCATGGGTGTTCCACTGCGAGCTGCCCTCGTCGTGGTAGATCATGTTGCATCCGTCGATGCACTCGGCGAGCACGTTCCCGGTGAACTCCGACGGCGACGACAGGCCGCCGAGGGTGTAGATCGGCCCGCCGTCGAACAGCGCGCCCATGACGCTGTGCACGTGGTTGCCGACGATGTGCTCGTCACCCGCGTAGCTGGTGCCGTGCGCGCACGGGGTGGACAGGCCCTGCTTGGCCTGGAGGGTGCAGTCCGAGGCCCAGCCCCATCCCCAGCCGATGGAGATGCCGGAGTACGGCGTGTAGCCGACGTCGTTGTGCGACAGCGTCGTGCCGCGGCTGTACCCGACCCAGATCCCGACCGCGTCGGCGTACTCCTGGCCGGGGAACCGCACGACGCTCCGGGAGACCGTGTTGCCGCTGGTCATCAGGGCCGGATCGGTCTGGTAGTAGTCGTCGACCTCGCCGATGGCGACGCCGGTGCCGGCGGTGTCGCTGATCGTGCTCCCGGTGACCGCGGAGTCCTGGGTCTGGTCGGCCAGGTCGATGCCGCTGGTGCCGGTGTGCGCGACGGTGTCGCCGTCGAAGGTGATGCGCTGCCCGCGGTGCACCTGCAGGGCGGCCGGGATGCGCGTAGGGGTGCGCGTGGTCGGGTCCCAGAGCACGCCGGCCTGGTTGTCGATGTAGCCCGCGGCGCTGGGGGCGGTCCACGCGGTGCCCGTGAAGGTGAGGCCGGAGAAGGTGATGTCGTGCACCGGCGTGACCGCGTCCGGGATCACCGTGAAGCCGTCCACCAGCAGATACGTCCCGCCGGTCTTGACCACACGCAGGGTGTGGGTGCCCTTGGCCAGGCCGGTGACCGAGACCATGGCCTGCTGGGCGAGCCGCACGGGGCCGTTGCCGGAGACCGTGGAGACCTTCCTGCCGTCGACGTAGACGTCCGCACTGCCCTCGTCGTCGTTGGTCTCCGAGAGCATCTGGATGCCGGTGCCGTCGAAGGTGTAGCTGACGGCGTCGCCGTCGGCCGAGGTGTAGTGCACATCGGCGTTCAGGTCGCCGAGGGGCCGGCCGCCGGAGTATCCCCACGAGCCGGTGTAGACCGCGCGCCAGTCGGTGTCGTTCAGCGGTGCGAGGTGGCCCGGTGTGCCGGAGACGTCCACCAGCTGCTGCGCCTGGGGCAGTTCGACGTCGGCCTTGGCCAGGTCCTCGCCGGGCCGGGGCACGTAGTACAGGTAGCCGGCGTTCTGGTCGATCCAGAACTGGCCGGGCGTGCCGAGGAGCTGGTAGGCGTTCTCCAGCCAGGTGATGCCGTCGAGGGTGGGCAGGCCCGCGCCGTTGAACGGGAAGCCCGGGTGGGGCACCGAGGTGTGGTTGCTGTTCCAGCACGCGGGGTCGACGGTCAGGTCGGAACCGCCGGACGCCGAGGGCGTGATGGAGGCCAGCGGGCAGCGCATCTGCTTCCAGCCGCTGTCGCGGACCACCTCGACGTGGGCGGGATCGGTCCACCGGGTGTACGATGCGTCGGCCGTGGTGAACCCGGTGGCGGTGACACTGAAGCCGGAGGGGTCACGCGTACCGCGGTCGCGGTCCGCCCGCACGCCGTCGACGAACAGTTCGCGGGCGGCCGTGCCCGCGGGCACCTTGGCGCGGTAGATGTTCTTGGCGGCGTCGACCCGCGTGAACCCGGTGACCCGGACGGCTCCGGTGAGCACCGGCGTCTGTCCGGCGGCCGCACGGTAGACCACCGGGTGGCCGGGCCGGCCGGAGTCCTGGACGCCGAGCCGGAACGGGCCGGTCAACCGGTAGGTCCCGCCCTGGAGTTCGACGGCGACGTCCCCGGCTGCTCCGGGAACGAGCTTCCTCGCCTGGTCCCGTGCGGTGTCCAGCGCGCACGGACTCTGCGTGGTGCAGGCCGTGCCGTGGCCGTCGGGTGCGACATGCAGCACGTCGGTATGCGAAGCGGCCTCGGCCGGCAGTCCGCCCGACACCCCGAAGGTGGCGGCGGCGACGGCCACAAGGCATGCGAAAACAGCCCTGCGCATATGAGTTCTCCAGACGGCGGGCAACAGTGATCGGGTGAGACGTCCCATGAATGTACGGGGACAACCCCCGATCTTCCTAGGCCTGCCCCGGAGTTTTCGCCCCGGAGATCCGACCTTTCCCGAGCCTTGGCCCAAACGGGCACTGCCGGTTGACGCACACTCAGGAGCCGTCCGGAGCACACAGGGAAGGCGCGATTGCCATGTCCACAGCGACTCGGGATCCTGTGGGAATGTGGTTCGGCCGGCGTTGACCCCTGTGTGAAAGTGGTGGAAACGGTGGAAAGCAAACGGTCCTTGCGTCCGGACACCCGCGGCGCCCTGGCCCTGATTCTGGCCGGCGCGTTGACCGCCGTGCCGGCGGTGTTGTGCCCGGTGCCCGCCCAGGCGTCACAGACCACCATCCACAACGCGGACCCGAGCGTGATCAGAGTCGGCGGCACCTACATCAGCGCGGAGTCCTCCGGCGGCGGCATCGCCGTACGGGAGGCCTCCTCCCCCGGCGGCCTCGGTGCGGCGGCCTCCCACAAGGTCTGGTCGGACACCAAGGGCCGCGGGGAGGTGTGGGCCCCGGAGATCGTGGTGGACGGCGGCCGTTACTACATCTACTTCACGTCCGGCACCGGATCGGCCCACCGGATGTACGTGATCAGCTCCGCCACCGCCGACAGCGGCTACGGCGCCGAGACCGAGCTCGCCCTGCCGGACGACAAGTGGGCCATCGACGGCACCATGTTCACCTTCAACGGGCAGCGGTGGTTCGTCTGGTCGGGCTGGGCGGGCGACACCAACGTCGAGCAGAACCTCTACGTCGCCCGGATGAGCAGCCCCACCACGCCGACCGGAGCGCGGTACATCATCTCGCAGCCGCGCGAGAGCTGGGAGCGGGTGGTGGGCAACCCGTACATCAACGAGGCGCCGGCGGCCATCAAGGACCCCGACGGCCAGCTCCACATCGTGTACTCGGCCAACGGAAGCTGGAGCGACCAGTACTGCATGGCCGATCTGCGACTGCGGTCCGGCGGCGACCCCACCTACGTCTGGGACTGGTACAAGTCGAACGGCTGCCTGTTCGGCTCCCACGCGGCCACGATGATGCCGGGCTGGGACCCGACCCTCTACGTCGACGGCCCGGGCAGCCACAGCTTCGTACTGCTCGACGGCGACATCGGCACCAGCCCGCCCGCCGGGCCGAAGTTCCCGCTGATGTTCACCGCGGTCCCCAAGGGAACGCCGTACTCCTGGTCCAACCGCTACTGGTTCACGGGCAGTTTCTGCTGGTGGGGCAACACGACCTACACCCGGGCGAACGTCCCGGGCGCCACCAGCAACAGCGGGTGGGGCCTGAAGTTCTTCGAGTGACGCCGCGTCGGCCGTGAGCGCCGAGTCCCCCGTCGGGGGGCTCGGCGCTCACGTTGTGCGACCGGGGGCTTGTGCGCCGCCTGGGCGAGGGGTAGCGTGCGCCGCATCATTTCAACGTTGCAAAGCGACTGGCACCTCCGCTCATTTCAACGTTGCAATGCTTCTGCCTGCAGCTCTTCGGCAAGGAGTCGTCCGTGAACCACAGGACACTGTTCGCTGCCCCTTCGGTCCCCGGCGACTCCGTTCGGTACACGCCCGCCGCCCGTCCGGCGACGGAAGACGCGCGGTGCGGCGCGGCACCGGCGCGAGCCGGGGCCTGAACGCCGCCTGAGCCAAAGGCCCGCCCCGAGCCGCCGGCCCTTCCCCCCGCTCGATCACCCGACCCGACCCGTCCTGAACCAAAGGAACGAGTGACCCATGTCCGAGCACCACACCAGCCGGGAGCGCCGGCCGCACGGCCGGCCGGCCCGCTGGACCGCGGCCGCCGGTGCGGCCGTGCTGGCCGCCGCACTGCTGACCGCCTGTGCGGGGACCGACAGCAGCAGCGCGTCGCCCGCCACCGGCGGCGGCAAGGCCTCCGGAGGCGCCGGCTGCGCGGCCGGCGCGACGCCGCTGACCTTCTGGGGCTGGTCCGCCGGCTACGACCTGGCGGTGAAGAAGTTCAACCAGACGCACCCCGGCATCTGCGTGAAGATCGAGAACGCCGGTGCGGCCGGTGACGAGTACACCAAGCTCACGGACGCGCTGAAGGCCGGGTCCGGCACCCCGGACGTGGCCCAGGTCGAGTACCTCGAGGTCCCGTCGTTCGTGATCACCAAGAGCCTGGTCGACCTGTCGCAGTACGGCGTCAGCTCGGTGCGCAAGGACTTCGCACCGGTCGCCTGGTCACAGGTGACGCAGGGCTCGGCCCAGTACGCGATGCCCGTCGACCTCGGACCGCTCGCCCTCTACTACAACTCGAAGGAGTTCGCCGCGCACAGCGTCCAGGTGCCCACCACCTGGGCGGAGTTCGCGACCGCCGCGGACAAGCTGCACGCCGCCGACCCCAAGGCCGCGATCACCAACTTCGACCCGGTGAGCGCCCAGGACGTGCTGGCCCTGATGCAGCAGTACGGCGCGTTCCCGTTCTCCTACACGGGCGGGGCCACACTCGGCATCCACTTCACCGGCGCCCGGCAGACGGCCTTCGCGAACTTCTGGCAGGGCCTGATCGACAGGAAGGAGGTCACCACCACCGCCGACTTCTCCCCGGCGCAGTGGGCGGACTTCGACAACGGCGCCGACGCCTCCCGGCTGAGCCCGGCGTGGGGACCGGTCGGCATGCAGGGCAGCATCAAGAAGACGATCGGTGACTGGCGTACCGCGCCGATCCCGACCGTCGCCCCGGGACAGCAGCAGTCCGGCAACTGGGGCGGTTCGACCCTGGTCGTGGTCAAGGGCACCCCGCACGCCAAGGAGGCCGCCGAGTTCGCGCAGTGGTTCGGGGCGTCCGCCGACTCGTGGAAGATCCTCAGCGGCAGCGTCGGCGGGGCCTTCCCCGGCTATCTCCCGCTGCTCGACGACGCCGAGTTCCAGGCCACGACGCTGCCGATCTCCGGGACCGACACGCCCAACAAGGTGTTCGCCCAGGCAGCCCAGCACATGCAGAGCCCGCAGTGGCCGCCGATCATGACCGCCGCCCTGACCAAGTGGACCTCGGTCTTCGCCGGGGTCACCAAGGGCAGCGAGACCCTGCCGCAGGCCTTCGCCGCGTTCCAGCAGCAGATGGTCGCCTATGCCAAGGACCAGGGCTTCACCGTCACCGAGGGCTGAGAGCAAGAGGACCAGAGCACGTGACACACATACCCGCCTCACGCCCGCGCGGCCTCGGCCGGCGCGGCAGCACCCGCCAGTGGCCCGGCGCGGTGTTCATCACTCCGCACATGCTGGCGCTCGCGCTGTTCATGCTGGTGCCGACCGTGTACGCGGTCTACGACAGCCTGCAGACCACCCGGCTCATCGGCGGTACGCACTTCTCGGGCATGGCCAACTACCGTGCCGTGCTGCACTCCGCGGAGTTCTGGGAGGGCGTGCGGCGGGTGCTGCTGTTCGCTGCCGTGCAGGTGCCGCTGACGATCGGTCTCGCGTTCCTGTTCGCGGCGGCCTTCGACGCCGGCATCGTGAAGTACAGCAGGTTCTTCCGGACCGTCTTCTTCCTGCCCTTCGCGGTCCCGGGCGTGGTGGCCGCGCTCATGTGGTCGTTCCTGCTGCTGCCGGGCTTCGGCCCCTACGCCAAGCTGGCCGACGGCATCGGGCTGGGGCACGTCGATTTCTTCTCGTCGCGGATGATCCTGCCGACGATCGTGGTCATCGTGCTGTGGGAGTGGACGGGTTACAACGTCACGATCATCTACACCTCCCTGAAGTCGGTGCCGCAGCAGATCACCGAGGCCGCGATCATGGACGGGGCCCGGCTGGGCACGATCATCCTGCGGCTGAAGCTGCCCATGGTGTGGCCGACGATCACGATGCTCTTCTTCCTCAACACCGTCGGCGCGCTGCAGTTGTTCACCGAACCGTCGATCCTGGCGGCGTTCCAGCCCCAGTCCGTGTCGTTCGGATTCACGCCCAGTCTGTACGTCTACAACACCGCCGTCGGCAGCGGCGACTACAACCTGGGAGCCGCTGCCGCCGTCGTCCTGGCCCTGATCATCGGGGCGTTGTCGCTGGGCGCGTTCGCTCTTCGCCGCCGCAGGGGGGAGTTCGCATGAGCAGCCCGGCACACACGGGCAGGGGCTCTCGCCGGGCCAGGAAGCAGGGGGCGGCCGACCACGTGCCCATCCACCTGTACGGCCTGCGGCGCGGGACGGTCACCGTACTGACGCTGATCTGCGGGGCGTTCGCGGCCTTCGTCCTCGCGCCGATCGCCTGGCTGGCGATCAACGCGACGAAGACCCAGGCCAATGTCTACGGAACCCCTGGGTTCTGGTTCGCGCGCCCGTTCCACCTCTTCCAGAACCTGTCCGCGCTCGGTCGGAACATCAGCGGCGCCGGCGTCTACCTGCAGTGGCTGGGCAACACCCTGCTGTACGCGGCGGTCGCCGGACTCGGGTCCACCCTGCTGTCGGCGCTGGCCGGCTACGGCTTCGCCCGCTTCCGGTTCCGCGGCGCCAACGCCCTGTTCTACCTGGTGATGTCCACGCTGCTGGTGCCCATAACCTCCGTGGCGCTGCCCCTGTTCCTCGTCTACGCCAGGGTCGGGCTGGTCAACTCCGTCTGGGGGATGATCCTGCCCAGCATGGTCTCCCCCGTCGGGATCTATCTGATGCGCACGTACATCGACGCCTCGGTGCCCGCCGACCTGATCAACGCCGCCCGGATGGACGGCGCGAGCGAGACGCGGATCTTCGTGCAGATCGTGCTGCCGCTCACGGTGCCGGGTCTGGTCACCGTGCTGCTGCTGACCGTCGTCGCGGTGTGGAACAACTACTTCCTGCCGCTGATCATCTTCAGCCGCAGCCGTCTGTACCCGCTCACCGTCGGTCTGTCGTCGCTGTCGCGCCAGGCGGAGACCGGTTCGAAGGCCGAGCTGGTACCCGTCCTGATCACCGGTGGGCTGGTCACCGTCCTTCCGCTCATCGTCCTCTTCCTGTTCCTGGAGAAGTACTTCCGCGGTGGCGCTCTGCAGGGCAGCACGACCGGCTGACGCCGTTCCCCGCCGGGACCCGCCGCACACCCCGGACACCGCCGTCCCACACCACCGCTGTTTCCCCACGATCACGTCCCACGCGACCCCCCGTGTTCATCGTCGCACGCGCACGTCGCCGCACCCTTGGAGCCACCGTGTCGCCCGAGTCCGCCGTCCGCCCCGAGTACCCCCGCCCGCACTTCGACCGCTCACACAGCTGGCTGAGCCTCAACGGCGCCTGGGACTTCACCCCCGATCCCGGGGGAACCGCCGCACACCACCTGTCCTCGCACGGCGACGCGCCGTGGCCGCACACCGTCACCGTTCCCTTCGCCTGGGAGACGGAGGCCTCCGGCGTCAGCCTGCAGTGGCTGGAGTACGGCTGGTACCGGCGCACCGTGACCGTCCCCGGCACATGGGCCGGGCAGCGGACCGTCCTGCACTTCGGCGCCGTCCACCACATGGCCCGGGTATGGGTCGGCGGCGTGCTCGTCGCGGAGCACGAGGGCGGTTACACACCCTTCGAGTGCGACATCACCGACGCGCTCGCCGGCCGGACGTCCGCCACCGTTCTGGTGCGGGTCTGGGCGCCCACGGACAAGCGCGCGATCGTGCACGGCAAGCAGCGCAGCATCCCCCGCGACGACTACGACGACTGCGCGTTCACCCCGACCAGCGGCATCTGGCAGCCGGTGTGGCTGGAGGCGCGGCCGGCGACGTACCTCGAGGCGGTCGCGCTGGCACCTGCCCCCGGTCTCGACGCGATCACCGCGGACATCACCGTCACCGGCCCCGCCGCAGCGCAGAGCAGACTCACCGTACGGCTCGACGACGGTCCGGCACTGCGGACGGTCACCCCGGACGCCGAAGGCCGGGCGACGGTCACCCTGCCGATCGCCTCCCCGCGCCTGTGGAGCCCCGACGACCCCTTTCTGTACGGCGTTTCGGTGCTGCTGGAGTCGGCGGACGGTAGCGACCGGGTCGCAGCGACGACCGGTCTGCGCCAGGTCGAGACGGACGGGCCGCACCTGTACCTCAACGGGGAACGCCTCTACGTCCGCGGTGTGCTGGACCAGGGCTACTGGCCCGGCACCGGGATGACGGCGCCCGACGAAGCGGCCTTCGTCACCGACCTGGAACTCGCCCGGGCGGCCGGCTTCAACCTCGTGCGCAAGCATCTGAAGCTGGAGGACCCGCTGTTCCTCCACCACGCCGACCGGCTGGGCATGCTGGTGTGGGCCGAGCCCGCCAGCACCGGGCGCTGGTCCCCGGAGGCCGCCGACCGGTTCGCCGCCCAGATCGAGCCCATGGTGCGCCGCGACGGCAACCACCCGTCGATCGTCATCTGGGGTCTGTACAACGAGGAGTGGGGCCTGGACTGGGACGTGCCCGGCGACCCCGCCAAGCAGACATCGGTCCGTCAGGCGTACGGCCTGCTCAAGAGCCTGGACGCGAGCAGACCGGTGGTGGACAACTCCGGCTGGACGCACGTCGCGACCGACCTCGTGGACTGGCACATCTACGACGAGACGCCGGCCGGCTGGTCGGCGAAGGTCCGCGCACTTCTCGTGGACGGCGCCCGCAGCTTCCCGGTGGGGCTGGGCGGCGGCCGGGTCGTCCAGAAGCGAGTGATGGCCGACGGGGGTCCCGCCCCGGCCGTGCCCAACCTCAACAGCGAGTTCGGCGGCGGGAAGACGAGCGTCGAGCGCGGCTGGAACCTGCGCTGGCAGACCCTCGAGCTGCGCCGGCACGACGTCCTGTCGGGCTATGTCTACACCGAGCTGTACGACATCGAGCACGAGATGGCGGGCCTCTTCGCCTTCGACCGGTCCCGCAAGGACCTGGGCGGCCACGACCCTCTCGAGACCAACGCCCCGACGGTGCTGGTCGCCGACGTCGAACCGGCCGCGCCGGGACGCGACCTGATCACGGGCACCGACCGCAAGGTCGCCTTCGATGTGCGGATCTCGCACCACGGAACGGCGCCGTTCGAAGGCTCCGTGGCCGCGGTGTGGGGCCCGGCGCTGGGAGCCGGGGCAGAGCTCGGCGCCGGCGACGACTCCCTGTCCGCGCCGGCCGGTCCGGTGCGGGCCGAGCCGTACCGGCTGAGTGCCCCGGTGCGGATCGCCGCCGTCCTGCCGGAGGGTGCCGGGGCGGCCAGGCTGCACCTGCTGGCCATCGAGCACGGGAAGGTGGTCGCCCGGTCCTGCGTCGACGTCGCCGCGGCCGACACGGACTGACATGCTGTCGTGCGAACTCGGAGCCGCCGGCCGGCGCCTCGCCGGCCGGGCTCCGGGCCCGCGGTGCACGCGGCTCGCCGACCGGCGCACCGGCGAGCCGACGCATCCGCGGCCGACGTGTTGCAGATTTCCGAAAGGAGCGCGATGGCCACGACCCGGCTTCGCGACGTGGCCGAGCGCGCGGGCGTGTCGGTCCGGACGGTGTCCAATGTCGTCAACGGCTACGCCCGCGTCGCCGAGGAGACCCGGCGGCGTGTGGAGGAGGCGGTCGCCGAACTCGGCTACCACCCCAACCTTCTGGCCCGCAATCTCAAGCGCGGCCGCACCGGCCTGATCGCCCTCGTCGTTCCCGAGCTGGACGTGCCCTACTTCGCCGAACTGGCGCGCTCGGTGGTCGGCGAGGCCCGGCAGCGCGGGTACACCGTCGTGATCGACCAGACCGACGGGGAGCCCGACCGCGAGCGGGAGTTGATCATGCACGGTGCCAGTGCCGCTCTGTTCGACGGCGTCATCCTCAGCCCACTGGCGCTGTCGCAGGCCGATCTGGCCCACCGGGACGCCGCCGGTCCCCTGGTCCTGCTGGGCGAGCGGATCGCCGCCAGCCCGTACGACCACGTGGCCATCGACAACGTCTCGGCGGCCGCGGCCGCCACCGAGCACCTGCTCGCGCTCGGCCGCACCCGCGTCGCGGCCATCGGCGACCAGCCCTACGACACCGGCGAGACTGCCCAGCTGCGCACCCGGGGCTACCGGATGGCGCACGAGGCGCGCGGACTCTCCGTCGACCCGTCGCTGACGGTCGCCACGCCCAGGTTCCACCGGCAGGAGGGTGCCGCGGCCATGGCGCGGCTGCTCGACCACCCGGACGGGCCGCCGGACGCGGTGTTCTGCTACAACGACCTCCTCGCGCTCGGCGCCATCCGTACCCTCCTCACCCGCGGAGTGCGCGTCCCCGAGGACATCGCCGTGGTCGGCTTCGACGACATCGAGGCGGGCCGGTACAACACACCGACGCTGACGACGATTTCACCCGACAAGGCGATGATCGCCCGGCTGGCCGTCGAACGACTGGCCCTGCGGCTCGACGGCCCTCCGGCCGGTGAACCCGCCGAGCTGTGGGCGTCCTACACCCTGGAGGTTCGGGAGAGCAGCGGCGGCTGAGGTTTCGGGAACGACCACGGATCCTGGCCCGGCGGCCACTTCATGAAGGTCACATGTTCAACCACGCACGCACCTCGGGCTACGGTGTGCGCCGGAGGTGGCCATGCTGGAAGTTCTCGGGCTGGATCAACCGGCTGAAACGCTGTATTTCGTTCTGGTGGACAACCTGCCTCTGTCCATAGAGGAGTTGGCCCGCCGCACCGGCATCGAGCCGGACGTGGTGGCCGCGGCCATGGTGCGGCTGGAGGACGGAGGGCTGATCTCCCGGCTGCCGGGCAGCCCGCCGAGCTACACCGCGCTGCCGCCGGGGCACGCGCTCGAGGTGCTGCTGCTGGCCAGGGAGCGGGACATCCAGCGGGTGCGGGCCCTGACCGAGCGCCTGACCGACCGGCACCGGGACGCACGGCGCGACCGCGACTCGTCCTCCCTGATCCAGGTGATCACCGGCCGGGACGGCGTCGCCCGCTGCGGGCAGCAGCTGTTCAACCGGGCGGAGAAGGAGCTCCGGGGCATCGACGCGCCGCCCTACGCGGAGGCCCGCGACGGCGCGCGGGTCAACTCCGCGGCGGTGATCCGCGGCCGCGGCATCCGCAGCCGCTTCATCCACGCCCGGGACAGCCTCAACACCCCCGGTGCGATGGGGCGGGTGGAGGAGGACATCGCGGCGGGCGAGGAGGTGCGGTTCGTCCCCGAGGCGCCGATGAAGCTGATCATCGCCGACGACCAGGCCGCGCTGATCCCGCTGCTCGCCACCCCGCAGGTGCTCGACGCCTGCATCCTGGTCCACCCCTCGGCACTGCTCGACGCGCTCTCCACGCTCTTCGAGTCGCTGTGGGCCCAGGCGCAGCCGTACATGCCGGGACGCAGCGCACCGGTCGGAGCGGACGAGTTCGTCAACGACGAGGAGCGCCGGATCATCTCGATGCTGGCGATGGGCATGCCGGACGAGACCATCGCGCGTCAACTGGGCATCGGCTACCGCACGGTGCAGCGCAGGGTGCAGGCGCTGCTCACCCGGCTCGGAGCGGCGAGCCGGTTCCAGGCCGGCGTGCTCGCCGCCAGCCGGGGCTGGTGGACTCCGGAACCGGTGAAGGAGACGGCGGGCGAGGGCCGCGGACCGGACGCTGAGCCTGGGGCCACCGGTCGCTCAGCGAGCCCGACAACGCTGTCATAGGGCGGGCGCGCACGTCGGGGACGGGCGGGCAGGCGGTGAACATCCCGCCCGCCTGCCCGCCGCACGCGATCCGGCGGCCGCACCTCGTGCGGCCGCCGGGCTCGGCGCTACTGGTGCAGCAGGGCGAAGTCCGCGGTCACCGTCCCCTCGGCGACGAGGTGCACGGTGCGGGTCGCCGGGCGGTAGCCCGTCGCCGCCGCGATGACCGTCAGCGGGTTGTTCCTGGCCGGCAGCCACACCGCGTAGCCGCCGTCGGGCCCGGTGGTCACCGGGACGTCGCCGTTCTTGGAGTCGATCTCGACCACCGCGCCGGCCAGCGGCCCGCTGGTGCCGTCGGCGGCGCGGCCGGTGACCGTACCGGTCAGCAGCCCCCAGCCGGCGGGCGGGACCACGGTCATGGTGACCGGCAGCGAGACCGAGCCGTACGGGGTGTCGCTGTCCACGATCAGCGCGGCCCGGTGCGCGCCCAGGTCGGCCGAGGTCATCGCCCCCGCGTCCAGGGTCACGCGGACCGTGACCGAGCCGCCGGCCTTGACCGTCAGCTTCGCCGCCGAGGGCGTCAGCCACGGCACGTCGGCGTGCGGCTGGTCGTAGCCGGCCAGCTTCTGCACCGACGCCTGCGGGATGCTGTACGCGTTGGCGCCGCCGATCAGGTACCAGCCGGGGGCCGACTGGGCGTCCAGGACCGGGTTCGCCAGGTTCGGCAGCGCCGACCAGGAGTCGGAGGCCGGGTCGTAGGCGTGCGCCTCGTTGGTGAGCGCGTCCGCGCTCACCTCCACGCCGCCGGCCACCAGCAGCTTTCCGTCGGCCGCGGTGCCGGAGGCGCCCCAGACGTCGGTGGGCGCGTCGGCCACCCGGTGCCAGGTGCCCTTGGCGGGGTCGAGCGCGTAGGTGTGGACGGTGTCCTGCGGGGCCTGTCCGTCGGGCTGGTACACCCCGCCGGAGCAGTAGACGATGCCGTCGGCGGTGCCGCACGCCGGGAAACCGATCGGCTCCGGGTAGGGAGCGCCCGCCGACCAGGTGTCCGTCGCGGGGTCGTAGACCTGCACGTCGTTGTAGCCGCAGTTGAACAGGTCGCAGCCGCCGATGACGTAGAGCTTGTCGCCGGCCACGGCCGATCCCGAGGCGCCGTAGGCGGTCGGGATGTCGGCGATCTGCGACCAGGAGTCGGTCGCCGGGTCGTAGACCTCGCCACCCGCGATCGGGTTGCCCGCGGCGTCCCGCCCGCCGGTGACGTAGAGCTTGCCGCGGATGAATCCGTAGGCCGGGGAGAAGCGTTTGGTGGTGGGGGCGGCGAGCGTCTTCCAGGTGCCGGCCGTGGCGTCGTACGAGGCGAACGAGCCGCTCCACACGCCGCCGGGCGACTCGCCGAGCCCGGCGTAGAGGGTGCCGTGGTCGACCGCCGCGACGCCGCCGAAGGACGCGGCGGGCAGGTCGGTGAGCGGCTGCCACGCCTGGTCGGCCGGTGCGGCGGCGGAAGCGGACGCCCCGGCCGTGGGCGCGGCCCCGGTGGCCGCCGCCGGCGCGGCCTTCAGCAGGTCGTGCGGTGTGATCGCGGTCGGCGTACGGCGTGCCGCGGGACCGGCCGCCCCGGACTTCGGGCCGGCCAGGTTCTGCTCGCCGAGCGAGAACGTCGCGGGCGAGCCCCCGGTGTTGCGCACCTTGACGTCGACGGTCCTGCTGCTCCCCCAGGCCACGTTCGCGTTCACGGCGGAGACGCTGTACCGCAACTGGGCGGGGTGCAGGGCGAAGTCGGCCGCCGTCACCGCGCCGGGCCGGACGTCGACCTTGGCGGTGACCGCCGGGTAGCCGAAGCCGGGCAGGCCCGCGGTGAACTGCTGCTTGCCGGTACGGCTGGAGAACAGCCAGTACAGGCCGTCCCCGACGGCCGGGTCACCGGGCGAGGCCACGCTGCGGCCGGCGTCGGACGGGGCGGCGACGCCGTTCACCGTCGCGCCGAGCACGCCGGCCCGGGTGTTGGCGTCGGTGACCTGGCCCACGACCAGGCCGCCGGGCCGGGTGACGAGGGTCGGGGTGCCGACGGCCACGTTGTCGATCTGCCAGATGCCGGTGAGCGAGCCGGTGAAGTGGAACCGCAGCCGCACCGAGGACTTCCCGGCGTAGGCGGTCAGCGGCACATTCTGGTGCGAGGGGCCGCCGAGGACGTCGGTGTGGTGCCACACGGTGGTCCAGGTCGCGCCGCCGTCGGTGCTGGCGTCGACGTCGGCCGTCAGGTCGCCCAGCCGGTACAGCGACGGCAGGGCGGTGTCGAACTGCAGCGCGGGCTTGGTCTCGGCGCTGAAGTCGTAGACAGGGCTGATGAGTTCGGTGTCCGCGGGCGCCCAGCCGAGCGCGAAGTCGTCGACCTCGGCGAAGCGGCCGGTGCCGCCGGTCTGGTTGCCCCGGTTCAGCGGGTCGTCGAACTGCCAGCCGCCGGCGGAGGTGTTGTTCTTGACCGTCCACCCGTCGGGCGCCGCCGCGGTGGCGAAGGGCTCCAGCCCGCCGCCGTGGTAGTCCGTCTCGTAGCCGGGCGGGAGCGCTCCCGTGGTGCTGAGCGGGAGGGCCAGGTTCACGGTGCGCGGGCCGGTGCCCACGTCGACGGTGGAGGCCGCCTGCTGGTAGCCGGTGTAGAGCGCGGTGGCGTGCAGGGTGTAGCTGCGGTTCATCGGGACCCGCAGCGAGTAGCGGCCGGTGGCCGGGTCGGTGAAGACGGTTCCGGGCACGCCGTCCACGGTGAGCTTGGCGTACAGGCCCCAGCCGTGGCCGCCGCCGTCCGTGACCGTGCCGGAGATCTCCTGCGAAGGTACGGCGGTGAGGGCGGCGTCCTGGGTGAGGGCCGCGCCGTCGTCGACGCGCACCTGCCCGAGGTCCTGGTCCGCGTAACCGAACGCCGAGACCGTCAGCGGGTAGCTGCCCGCCGGGACGTCGAGCCGGTAGCGCCCCTGGGCGTCGGTGGTCGCGTGGTAGTCCCCGAGGCTGACGGCGGCTCCGGTGATCGGCTTCCTGGTGGCCGTGTCGCTCACCGTGCCACTCACCGCGCCGTGCGGGCCGGGCTTGAAGGCGGCGACGCCGATGGGCGTGCCGAGGCCGGTCGGGCCGTCGTAGCCGGGCTGCGCGGCGCAGGTGTAGGCCGGCGTGCAGTCGGGGACCGTGCCGTAGCCGCAGAGCGAGGCGTCCGAGCAGCTCGCGTCGTCGCCGCGCGTGATGTCGTTGAGCGCGCCGGGCTGCTGGTAGGGATAGGCAGCGGGGTAGGTGCCGTCGACGGGGGTGCCCGCCAGCGCGTAGACGCCGGCGATGATCGGCGCCGACGCGGACGTGCCGCCGTAGACGTTCCAGCCGCCGTCGGAGAAGGAGTTGTAGACCGCGACACCGGTGGCCGGGTCGGCGACCGCGCTGACGTCGGCGACCGAGCGCCCGGCGCAGTCGACGCCGGCCTGGAAGGACGGCTTGGGCTCGACGGCCGAGCAGCCGGAGCCGGTGGCGCCCCAGTGCGGTCCGTCGGAGTTGTACGTCACGCCGTTCCAGACCGACTCTCCCCACCCGCGGGAGCTGCCGTCGCGGACCAGCGAGGTGCCGCCGACCGACGTGACGTAGGGCGACGAGGCGGGGTAGCTGACGCCGTAGCCGTCGTCTCCGGAGCTGAACACCACGGCGACGCCGGGGTGGTTGAAGTAGGCCTCGTCGTAGGCCAGGTCGTCCGTGCTGTCGCCGTACCCGCCCCAGGAGTTGGAGACGTACTTCGCGCCCAGGGACACCGCCGTGTTCACCGCGGTGCCCAGGTCGTCCGAGGTGGTCGCGTCGGCCTCGACGAGCAGGATGTGGGCCTGTGGCGCGACGGCCGAGACCATGTCCAGGTCCAGGGATATCTCGGCGCCCCAGCCCTCGTCGGCGGCAGGGAAGGCCGCGCCGCCGTGCTCGTCGACCTTGCGGAAGCAGCCGTTGTCGGACGTGCAGGCCGGCAGGCCGTACTGCGCGCGGTAGACGGCCAGGTCGGACTCGGCGTTCGGGTTGTCGTAGGCGTCGACGATCGCGATGGTCGCGCCGGCTCCGCCGTCGGCGGGCAGGTCGTAGGCCGACCGCAGGTCGGCGGGCGCGTAGCCGTCGGGCGCGACGGCCGTTCCGGCGGTGTCGCGCCGCACGCCGAGCGCGGCGGCGTGGCCGGTGCGGCGCAGCGCGAAGCAGGTGAAGTGCCCGGGCTTCGGAGTACCGCAGGCGGGCGCCGCGGTCACCTTCCCGGTGGCCGACTGCGGTGCGGCGAGGGCCTGTTGGGGCAGAAGCACCGCGAAGAGGGCGAGGACGGCGGCGGCCACGGCGGCGATGTGCCGCCGTGTGCGCCGGCCCGCGGATGGGCGTTGGACTGGCAAGGGGACTCCAGGAGTGACGGCTGCGGAACCTCGCGGGGTGATCGGGGATCCGGGAGAGGGACGCGGGACGGTTGGAGCCCGAGGAGGCGGACTGACCAGCACAAAGGTCCAACTGGCGTGAATCACCGGTCAATGCGGGCCGCTGGCGGCTTGCCGCCGTGACGTGTTCACGCCCCGAGCCGGACAGGCGGGAACCAACGGGGTCTCTGATGCGTCAACTCATGAGTAGGGGTTGTGTGTTCACTCCGCAATCCCCCAGAAACCCCCATCATTCCTCTTCCTTCCGCCACACCTGTCTCTCCCTTCCGTCACACCGAGTGCGCGTCTGTCACAAACCGCGACCGTTGACATGAGCTGAACAGGATTCGCTAATTAACCCCCGGTGATTGCACGTGCATTCACCGTCGCCCCCAGAGCCGTACACGGGTCGACCCCTGCAAGAACGCATGGAGTCACACGTTGCGCAATTCCACGAGAACCAGACCACCTCTCCGGCGGACGATCTTCGCCGGCCTGGCCGTCGCCAGTGCCACCGCGCTGGCGGTCCTGGGAATCCAGGCACCGGCCGGGGCCACCGCGCCGTCCGGCACGACCCCGGCCGCCGCCACCGACGGACACCCGCTGCTGGAGCCCTCCTGCTCCGTGCCCGGCAAGAACGAGTTCACCTGCTACGCGCTGCGGCGCACCGACGTGAAGGCGAGCAAGGGCGTCACCCCGGCAGCCGTCACCCCCAACGGCTGGGGCGCGACCGACCTGCAGAGCGCCTACGCCCTGCCGACGGACGGCGGCGCCGGGCAGACCGTCGCCATCGTCGACGCCTTCGACGACCCGAACGCCGAGGCGGACCTCGCGGTCTACCGCGACCAGTACGGGCTGCCGGCCTGCACCACCGCCAACGGCTGCTTCAGCAAGGTCGACCAGCACGGCGGAACCAGCTACCCGTCCCCCGACCCGGGCTGGTCCGGTGAGATCTCGCTCGACCTGGACATGGTGTCCGCGGTCGCGCCCTACGCCCACATCCTGCTGGTCGAGGCCGACGACAACAGCTTCGACAACCTGGGCTCGTCGGTGAACGAGGCCGTCGCCCTGGGCGCCAAGTTCGTCTCGAACTCCTACGGCAGCGACTACCGCGGCGGCAACGGCGAGGACCCGTCCGAGACCACCGCCTTCGACGCCTACTACAACCACCCGGGCGTCGCGGTGACCGTCTCCACCGGCGACTACGGATACGGCGTCGGCTACCCCGCCGCCTCGCAGTACGTCACCGCGGTCGGCGGCACCACGCTGACCCGCGACTCGGGCACGGCCCGCGGCTGGACCGAGTCGGCCTGGAGCGACGCCGGTTCGGGCTGCTCCCTGTACGAGCCCAAGCCGGCCTTCCAGAAGGACACCGGCTGCGCCAACCGCGCACTCGCGGACGTCTCCGCGGTGGCCGAGGGCGTCGCGGTCTACCAGACCTACGGCGCCGGCGGCTGGTCGGTCTACGGCGGCACGAGCGTGTCGTCGCCGATCATCGCGAGCGTGTACGCCGACGCCGGCACCCCGGTGGCGGGCACGTACCCCAACTCGTACCCGTACGCCTCGGCTTCGGGGATCAACGACATCACCACGGGCTCCAACGGCTCGTGCACCCCTGGCTACCTGTGCACCGGCGGCACCGGCTACGACGGACCGACCGGCCTGGGCACGCCCAGCGGCCTGGCGGCCTTCCGCAGCGGCCCGCACGGTGAGGTGACCGGTACCGTCACCGACTCCGCCACCGGCAAGGCGATCTCGGGCGCCACCGTCAGCGTCGGCACCGACGTGGCGCACACCAACGCCTCCGGCGCCTACGACCTGACGGTCCCGGTCGGCACCTACGACGTGACCGTGGACGCCTTCGGTTACGCCACCGCGACCGACTCGGGTGTGGCCGTCGCCGACGGGGCGACGCTCACGAAGAACTACAGCCTGACCTCGGTGCCGAGCCAGACCGTCTCCGGCAAGGTCACCGACGGCTCCGGCCACGGCTGGCCGCTCTACGCCAAGATCACCGCGGACGGCGTCCCCGGCTCGGTGTGGACCGACCCCGCCACCGGCGCGTACTCCATGTCGCTGCCGCAGGGGCACGACTACACCCTGCACGTGGCCGCGAACGACCCCGGCTACCAGTCCGTCACCAAGACCGTGACGGTCGGTGACAGCGCGAGCAGCCTGAACATCTCCGTGCCGGTCGACCGGTGGGCGGGCACCGCCCGCGGGTACAGCCAGCACCTGACCGGCACCACCGAGACGTTCGACGCCACCGACGCGCCGCCCACGGGCTGGAGCGTGGTGAACGCCGACGGCACCACCGGCGGCTGGGAGTTCGACGACCCGGGCTCCCGCGGCAACCGGACCGGCGGTGACGGCGCGTTCGCCGTGGCCGACAGCGACCACTTCGGCGGCGCGGCCACCCAGGACACCTCCCTGGTCAGCCCGGTCTACGACTTCACCGACAAGGACGCGCCCGAGGTCGCCTTCAACACCGACTACACCGCGTTCAACAACCAGACCGCCGAGGTCGACGCCACCTCCGACGGCGGCGCCACGTGGACCCAGGTCTGGTCCACCACCTCCGGCGTCCCCGGCCCCGCCCGGATCGAAGTCCCGCTCTCCGACTTCGCCGGCAAGTCCGCCGTCCAGGTCCGGTTCCGCTTCCAGTCCCACTTCGGCTGGTGGTGGTCCGTCGACAACGTCTTCGTCGGCAACCGCGACCTGACCACGATCCCCGGCGGCCTGGTCGTCGGCACCGTGACCGACGCCAACACCTCCGCCGGTGTCGTCGGCGCCAAGGTCACCGCCGAGGACGACGCCGCCCAGACCGCCACCACCGTCGCCACGCCCGACGACCCGAACATCGGGGACGGCTACTACTCCCTGTTCTCCACCACCTTCGGCAGCCACGCCTTCGACGCCGCCAAGTCCCACTACGCCACCACCGCCAAGACGGTGAAGGTGGCCGCGGACAGCGCCGTCGAGGGGGACTTCAACCTCAAGGCCGGTCAGCTCAAGGTCACCCCGGGCTCGGTCGACGCCACCGTCGGCTGGGGCGGGAAGACCTCGCAGCAGCTCACCGTGAAGAACACCGGCGGCGCCCCCGCCACGCTCAAGCTGGGCGAGCGCTCAGGCGGCTTCAAGATCCAGGCGCAGGGTGCCCCGCTCCAGACGGTCAAGGGCTCCTACTCCCCGCTGTCCAGCAAGGCCCACCCGGCCGACGGCACCACGAAGCCGGCCGCGGGACCGTCGGACGACGCATGGCAGACCGCCCCGGACTACCCGAACGCCATCATGGACAACGCCGTCGGCACCTATGACGGCAAGGTCTACTCCGCCTTCGGCTACACCGGCTCCGCCGACAGCAAGGACCTCTACGTCCTCGACCCGACGGCCGGCAGCTGGACCAAGCTGGCGTCGGCGGCCGACACCCGGGAAGCCCCGGCCCACGGCTTCATCGACGGCAAGTTCTACGCCGTCGGCGGCTGGGGCGCGTCCGGCAACCCGGACGCCAAGCTGGAGATCTACGACCCCGCCAGCGACGCGTGGAGCACCGGCACCTCCGCACCCAAGCCGTACGCGGGCTCGGGCACCGCGGTGCTCGACGGCAAGCTCTACATGATCGGCGGCTGCGGCGCCACGTCCTGCGGCACCACGGACGCCAGCGCCTACGACCCGTCCACCGACAGCTGGACCGCGATCGCCGCGTACCCGGAGCCCATCTCCTGGGAGTCCTGCGCCGGCATCAACGGCCAGCTCTACTGCGCCGGTGGTCTGAACGGCAGCACCGACGTCATCCACTCCTACGTCTACGACCCGGGCAGCGACGCCTGGTCGCCGATCGCGGACATGCCGACCACCCAGTGGGCCGCGTCGTACACCTCCGCGAACGGGCTGCTGCTACTCTCCAGCGGCGTCAGCCAGAACGCCCTGACCAACCGCACCTACGCCTTCGACCCGCAGTCCGGCACGTGGGGCGCCCTGCCGAACGCCAACGTCCCGACCTACCGGGGCGGCGGCGCGGCCGGCTTCTACAAGGTCGGCGGCGGCGACGCCCCCGGCTCGCCGATCACGAAGGTGGAGCTGCTGCCCGGTTACGCGCAGGAGGGTTCGGCCGACGTCACGTGGCTGGGCGAGAGCACTCAGGCGCTCACGCTGCAGCCCGGCGCGAGCTCGACGGTCACCGTCACGCTGGACGCCTCGGTTCCCGAGGTCACCCAGCCCGGTGACTTCACCGCGCAGATCACCGCGGGCAGCGACACCCCGTACCAGCTGGCGCCGATCCCGGTGACGCTGCACGTCAACCCTCCGAAGACGTGGGGCAAGATGAACGGCACCGTCCTCGGCGTGACCTCGACCGGCGGCACCGCGCCGCTGGCCGGGGCCACCGTCCAGGTCGACAGCTGGGCGTCGACGTACACGCTGACGACCGGGTCCGACGGCACGTACGCGCTGTGGCTGGACACCCGCAACAACCCGCTGACGGTCATCGTCGCCAAGGACGGCTACCAGCCGACCGTGGCCACGGTGAAGATCAAGAAGGGAGTCGCGGTCATCACCGACTTCACGCTCAAGCGGAAGTAGCGGACGGGACGGGCGCACCTTCTCGCGGGGTGCGCCCGCTCCCGGGCGGGCCGGTCAGTGGGGGACCGGCCCGCCCTTCCGTGTTTCCGGCTCCTCCCGGCAGCCGGGCGTCGCGGTCCGGTCCTTGCCTTCTCAGTCGCCGCTGGAGCGCTTGACCGCGTAGACGACCAGCAGGACCACGGCGACGACGGCCAGCAGGACGATCAGGCCGGTGCCGCCGAGGCCGCCGGACCCGGTGCCGTGGCTGTGCGTGTAGCTGTGATGGTGGGTGCGGTAGGCAAGGTCGGTGAGTGCGCGGTCCCCGTTGGTCATGGCCAGGGAGTCTAGGGGCCCCGCAACACCGGGGCTGTTCCCGCGCGGTCCGCCTACCGTCACAACGCTGTCACTGCGCCCTGCCGGCCGAAGTCCCCTCACGGCAGGCCCCGTTGCGGAACGCGACCCTGTCATCCACGGCGAGCGGTGATGAGCCGGGCGCGAGAGCCGAACCAGACGCCGTCGTCGGTCAGGTGTGCCGACGGCGTCTCGTGCAGGCGCGGGAGCGCGTCCGCGGGCGGCCGGGGATCAGTCGACGAGCGCGCCCGCCGACAGGTTGGCGATCGTGCCGGTCATCGCTCCCGCCCGGTCCGACGCCAGGAACGCGGCGGTCTCGGCGACCTCGCTGAGCGTGGGCAGCCGTTTGAGCAGCGTCCCCTGCGCCATCCCTCCGCCGTCGAGCATGTCCTGGACGGACTCGCCGGCCGCTGCCGCGATCTGCCCGAAGAGCTCCCGGGTGTAGGAACCGGCGGCGGGCGCGTCGACCACGGCGTGCGGGCGGATGCCGACCACCCGGATGTTCCGGGGCGCCAGCTCGGCGGCCAGCACCCGGGCGAAGGCCTCCTTGCCGGCCGCGCTCACGCTGTGCCCCAGGATGCCGCCCACCGCCAGCTTGGATCCCGGCTCGGACAACGTCAGGACGACACCGCCGCGTTCACCGCCCATGTGCCGGGCGACCGCCTTGGTGGTGACGAACAGCGCCCGCAGGAAGCCGTCGATCGGCCGCATGAACTCCTCCAGCGTCAGATCCGCCAGCAGGGTCCCCTGGTCGTGCGGGACGCTGACGGCGTTCAGGGCGATGTCGATGCCGCCGCACGCCGCCGCGACCTCGGCCGCGTGCTTCTCGACCGCCGGCTGGTCGAGGACGTCGACCCGCGCGGTCTCCACGACTCCGCCGGCGGCGGCGATGTCCCGCGCCACAACGTCGAGCTTCGCCTGCGTCCGTCCGACGATGAAGACCCACGCGCCCTCGCGGGCGAAGACCCGTGCGACCGCTCCCCCGATCGCACCGCCGCCTCCGTGGATCACCGCTGTCCTGCCGTCGAGCAACAGCCCGCTCATACCTGTCCTCTCACTGATGGATGGTCCGCCTGACGTCGCCGCGGGCCTGGTTCTCGTGCTCAGTCGTCGAGTTGCCCGCGCTGGATCTGCTCCGCGATGCGCTTGATGCGGTGCAGCCGTGCGTCCCAGGACCGGCCGACGTCGTTCAGCTGCCGGACCGCGCGGGCGAGTTGGTCCTCGTCGACCTCGTACCGCCGCTCACGTCCGATCGGCGTGGCGTGCACCAGGCCGGCGCGGTCGAGGACGCCCAGCTGCTTGGTGACGGCCTGCCGGGTGATCGGGAGACGATCGCTCAGGCTGGTCGGTGTGCCGGAACCGTCCGCGAGCAGCAGGTCGAGCAGTTGGCGCCTGACCGGGTCGCCGATCGCCGACCACAGTTCGTCGTCCACGGTGACGGTCATCGGGCCACCACCGAGGGGGCGTAGCTCCGCAGCCGGGGCAGGAACAGGTCCCAGCCGCGCTCGTGGTCGTGGAAGGTCTCTTCGAGGACGGCGGCCTCCCAGCCCTTCTCCCGCCAGCCGCTCTCCGTCAGCCGCAGGATCGTGCCGTCCCCGGAGGGTTCGAGTTCGAAGGTGACCAGCAGGGAATTGCCGTCGCCGGGCGCCTGTCCCTGGGGAGCGAGCCAGCGCAGTGAGAACTTCCGGGGCGGGTCCACCTCGACCACCGTGATGGCCTCGACCGCCGCATGGCCGTTCCACGCCAGTTCGCCGACCGCGCCCGGCTCGGGTGCGAAGGACGCCTCGTCGGGCCACCACATCCTGAGGTGCTCGGGACGGCTCACCACGTCGAACACGATCTCCGGCGCCGCGTCGATGCGGATCTCCCGCTCCAGCTTTCCGAACTCCATCACACGCCTCCGCATAGGCAACCAGTGGTTGCGCATGACGCTAGCCGTCACCTCCACGTTCCGCAACCTCGGGTTGCGCAAGGATCGCTCGGACTGGGCGGCAGGCGCCGCCCGACGACCGGCCCGGGTCGAGGCAGCGGCGGGAGCGGGAATCCACCCCCCGGCGCGAAATGGCCCCGGGAAAAGGGGCAACGATGCCGCGAAGGCCAATGCCTCACCACGCGTCAAATGATCCGAGGAATTCCTGGTCCTCTCTCGGAGTCGTATACGACAGCGGACACCCGACGATTGGCGTAATGCCATCGCCGGAATGCGGCACTCCCCGTCCACCTCCGCCCTATTCGTTCGAGCTGCAACTGACCGGAATTCAGCCGGACACTGACCGGAACGCGTTCCGGGGATCACCGGCGCTGTTCTGTCAAGAACGCCTCGGGTGGCCGGCCGGCCCGGTCACGCCGCCGGTTCGCCGCCATCGCGTCCCGAGGCCGCGCCCCGCCCACCGCCCACCGGGCGGCGTCACGCACACCGGCTCATCACGAAGCCGCAGGCAGGAGCGACGAAGGGCACGGTTGCCCACCCGGCGCGCACCGGGGCGTGTACCCGAGAGGGGAGGCGCGGAACGGGCGCGTTCAGCCGACCCGGCGCACTTCCATTCGTATCGTGCGCCCTCTCCCGACCTGAGGGCGCCGGCGCGCGATACCCCCGAACGACTGGGCTCCGTAGCGCCGTTGCAGGCGCCTTCGAGGGCCGGTCATATTTCGGATGTTCGCATCGCGGATTTCCGCAAGGCCGACGGGAATCGGTCGGCCGGGACCGCTTCGCGACACCCGACCAGGGAATTCCGCATGCCGAGTTCCGCCCGCCGCACCGCGCCGCCGCCGTCCGAGGAGGGTTTCCGTTGGACAACCGGTACGAGGCCTATGCCTACGCCGACCCGCACTTCTACGACACGCCCCGGCGCTGGGGCGCGCACGAGGAGTTCGCCGCGGTGTCCCGGCCCCTGCCCGACGGCTGGGAGCGCAGCGAGGCGGAGATCTGGTCGATCGTGCGGCCCCTGGAGGTCCAACTGCCGGCGCAGGGCTGGAAGATCCACGTGTCCGCGTGCGCCGAGGACGCCGAGGCGGTGCTGGAGACGGTCTGGGCCTACTGCCTGCGCGAGCGCATCACCTTCAAGTTCCTGCGCGGGCTGCCCATCCTCCAAGTGCAGAACTCCAAGTACGCGGCCCGCCAGGCCAGCGGGAAGTTCTGCACGGTCTACCCGGTGGACGACCAGGAGCTGGAGCGATGTCTCGAGGGGCTCGGCGGTCTGCTGAAAGGCCGGCGGGGGCCGTACATCCTCAGCGACCTGCGCTGGGCCGACGGTCCGCTGTACCTGCGCTACGGGGGGTTCGCCGAGCAGTACTGCCGCAACGACGCCGGCGACCGCGTGCTGGCGCTGCGGCGGCCGGACGGCACGCTGGTCCCCGACGTCCGCGGGCCCGGCTTCTCCGTGCCGCCCTGGGCGCCGGTCCCCGGCCACATCGCCGCCGCCGTCGCCGATCGCGCGAAGCCCCGGGAAACCGGGCTGCCCTACGCCGTCGAGCGGGTGCTGCACTTCTCCAACGCCGGTGGCGTGTACCTGGCGGCCGATCCCGCCGGCGGACCGCGGGTCGTGCTCAAGGAGGCCCGGCCGCACGCGGGTCTGGACCAGCGCGGGGTCGACGCCGTGACCCGGCTGCGCAACGAGCACGCCGTCCTGACCCGCCTCGCCGGTGTGCCCGGCGTCCCCGCCGAGCACGGTCTGCTGACGGCGTGGGAGCACGAGTTCCTGGTGCAGGAGTACGTCGAGGGCACGTCGCTCAGTCAGTGGCTGACCGCACGCTACCCGCTGATCCACCCCGGCGCCGACGAGTCGGTCGTGGCGGAGTACTGCCGCGAGGCGCTGGACGTGGTGCGGCGAATAGAGAGCACGCTCGACGCCATCCACGCCCGCGGGGTGGTCTTCGGCGACCTGCACCCGAGGAACCTGATCGTGCGGCCCGACGGTGAGATCTGCTTCATCGACTTCGAACTGGCCAGTACCACCGAGGAGTTCCTCCGTCCCGCCCTGGGAGCCGCCGGATTCAGCGCGCCCCGCGGGTACTCCGGCACCGACGTCGACCGCTACGCGCTCGCCGCGATCCGCCTCTGGCTGTTCCTGCCACTGCCGCAGCTCACCGCCCTCGACCCGGGCAAGGCCGGCGAGCTGGCGGACTTCCTGGAGCGCCGCTTCCCCGTGCCTCCCGGCTACGCCGACGACATCCGTGCGCTGCTCGGGCACTCCGAGGGCGACGGGCGCACGCGGGGGCCCGCCATCGGCCGCCGCCGGGCCGAGCTCAACGCCCTGCTGACCGCGCGTGAGCCCGACTGGCCCGCCATCCGGGACTCGCTGGCCGCCGGCATCGCGGCCACCGCCACCCCCGGCCGCTCGGACCGGCTCTTTCCCGGCGACGTCGCCCAGTTCGCGCACGGCGGCCTGGGCCTGGCCCACGGCGCGGCCGGCGTCCTGTACGCCCTGCACGTGACGGGCGCGGAGGTCGATCCGGCGCATGTGCGCTGGCTCGCCGACGCGGCCGAGGCCCGCTCCACGGTGCCGGGTCTCTATCACGGCGGGCACGGCGTGGCCTACGTCCTGGACCTGCTCGGTGAGCACGAGACCGCTCTCGCCCTGGTGCGGCGGCTGTCCAAGGCGCCGGACGACCACGCCGACACCACGCTGGGCACCGGCACGCCGGGCATCGCCCTGGCCCTGCTCCACTTCGCCGGCGTCACCGGTGACACCGCGACGGCCGACCGCGCCCTGTCGCTCGCCGTGTCGGCGGCCGACACCCTGGAGAAGGCCGGCCCGGGCGACGCCGGACGCAGGGCCGGACTGCTGGCGGGCGCGTCCGGTGCGGCGCTGGCCCTGATCCGGCTGTACGAGCACGGCGGCGACATCCGCCTGCTGGACCGGGCCGAAGCCCTTCTCGGCCTGGACGTCGACCGCTGCGCCAGCGTCGCCGACGGCACCCTCCAGGTCGTCGACGGCCGCCGCGTCCTGCCGTACGTGGAGACCGGCAGCGCCGGGATCGGCCTGGCGCTGGACGCACTGCTCGCCCATCGTCCCGGCAGCGAACTCGCCCGGCACCGGGACGCGCTGCGCCGGGCCGCGGAACCGGAGTTCGTCATCCAGCCCGGCCTGTTCAACGGGCGGGCCGGACTGCTGGGTTACCTCGCACTGACCCGGCACGACGGCGCCGCGGACGGTCCCGCACGGGCCGCCGTGATGCTGCGACGGCACCGGACCCGGCTGGCCCTGCACCAGATCTCGTACGAGGGCCGACTGGCCTTCCCCGGCGACCAACTGCTGCGCCTGTCGGCCGACTTGGCGACCGGCTCCGCCGGGGTGCTGCTCGCCCTCGGGACGGCGCTGGCCGGAACGCCCTTCCTGCCCTGGACCGGGGCACGCACCACCGTGCCCCGCGCATCCTCCCTCATCGGCTGACAGGCCCGGCCCCAGCCCCGGCGCGACCGCGCCCCACAAGCCCCCGGCCACCGGCCGGGTGATCCATCCCAGTGAAAACCCAGCGAAGGAGAACAGTCATGGCGATCCTCGACCTGCAGACCATGGAACTGCCCGAGACCGAGGAGACCGCGGTCGACGAGACCCTGGAGAACACCAGCTCTCTGAGCGTCCTG
Organism: Actinacidiphila acidipaludis; assembly: GCF_019890725.1. Taxonomy (GTDB): domain Bacteria; phylum Actinomycetota; class Actinomycetes; order Streptomycetales; family Streptomycetaceae; genus Actinacidiphila; species Actinacidiphila acidipaludis. The sequence continues at coordinate 12,208 of NZ_JAINZZ010000022.1, read as the reverse complement.
AACTGCGGCGTGAGCACCGTCAGCACCCTGCTGTGCCTCTGATCGCAGGCACCGCCCGCTAGGGCGGAGCGCATCGAGCAGCCGGCCGGGGCCGTCCCACGGCCCCGGCCGGCCACTCCCCCGCCCCCAGAGAGGTCTCCGACCGTGGCCGTACCGTCCTCCGTGTCCTCAGCGTCCCCAGCGCCCTCCGAGTCCTCTGCGTCCTCCGCGGCCTCCGCGTCCTCCGCGCAGCCCGCCGCCCGGACCGCCGTTCAGCCGGACGGCACCGGCGGGGACGCCCGGACCCAGGTACGGCTGCGCCACGAACTGACCGCCGATCCGGCCCGGTTGACCTGCGCCCTGCTGCTCGCGGTGGCCGCCACCGGCGGCACACTGGCCCTCCCCCTGCTGGTGCGCAGGATCATCACCGACTTCTCGGCACACCGGGCGCTCGGCACCGACGTGGCGCTGATGTGCGTGGTGGCCGTGTGCGGGGCGCTCGCCCAGGCGGTCGCGGGCATGCTGCTGGCCCGGATCGGCGAGCGGATGACGTACCGGCTGCGGACCCGGATCATGGAGCACGCGCTGCGGCTGCCGCTGCCGGTCGTCCGGGCCCAGGGGACCGGAGAACTCACCGCCCGCATCACCTCGGACGCGCTGCTGCTGCGCGAGGTGGTGGACGTGGCGACCCAACTGCCGCTGGCCGGGCTGACGGTGGTGGCGACGCTGTTCGTCATGGTGTGGATCGACTGGGTCCTCACGCTCGTCACCGTCCTCGCTCTGGCCGTGCTGTCCGTGCTCGTCCTGCTGATCCTGCGCCGGATGAAGGTCAACGTCGGCGCGCAGCAGGATGCCGTGGGACGGGTGGCGCAGCGGTTCACCGCGAGTCTTGAGGCACTCGCGACGGTCAAGGCGTACCGGGCTGAACCGGTCGCCGCGGCCGCGCTGGCCGGGGACGCGGACAGGCTGCGCGCGATCGCCCTGCAGGGCGGCCGGCTGAGCACGCTCGTCCCGGCGGTCCTGACGCTCGGCAACCAGTTCGCGATGATCTCCGTCATTCTGACCGGCGGCGCGCGGCTGGCCTCGGGCGACCTCGAAGTGGCGGCGTTCGCAGCCTTCCTGCTCTACCTGTTGCAGACCGTGCCGTCGGTCAGCACCCTGGCCACCGGCTTCGGGCGGCTGCAGGGAGGTCTGGCCGCGCGGGACCGCTGCAACGACCTGCTCGCGCTCCCGCTGGAAGCCGGTCCGCATGACGCGGACCGGCCGGTGCCCGTACCCGTGCCCGGCGCGCCCGCCGTGGAGTTCCGCTCGGTGTCCTGCACGCACTCCGGGTCGGACCATCCCGCCCTGCGCGACGTCTCGTTCACTACCGCGCCCACCGGCCTGACCGCCGTCGTGGGCCCGTCGGGCGCCGGCAAGAGCACGGCCCTGGCCCTCATCGACCGTTTCGTCCAGCCGGACGCGGGCTCGATCCGGGTGCTCGGCCACGACTCCCGCGTGTGGCCCCTGGAGGCGCTGCGCGCCCGCATCGCCTACGTCGACCAGGCGTTCACGCTGCTGGAGGCCACGGCTCGGGAGAACCTGCAACTGGGCAGGACCCGTCCCGCCTCCGACGACGAACTGGCCGCGGCGCTGGCCGCGGTGGGGCTCACCGAGGACGTCGCGCGGCTGCCGTACGGCCTCGACACCGTGCTGGGCCGCGCTTCCGACCTCTCCGGCGGCCAGCGGCAACGCATGGCGCTGGCACGGGCGTTGCTCTCCGACGCCGGCATCGTGCTGCTCGACGAACCGACCAGCCAGCTCGACGGCCTCAACGAGCAGCGGTTCCGGGCCGTCGTGGACACCCTGGCCCTGACCCGCGCCGTGATCGTGGTCGCCCACCGCCTGTCCACCGTCCAGCACGCGCGCCACGTGGTCATGATGAGCCAGGGCACGGTGGTCGACGCCGGTGAGCACGACACCCTGCTGAGCCGCTGCCTCCCCTACCGCGAACTCGTCGCCAGCCAGGCCCTCCCCGTCCGCTGACACCGGCCCCTGCCACGCCGGCCTGGGACGGCCCTCCCGTACGGGGCCGTGGTCGGGCGAACTGCCGGAAGGCAGTACCCTCTTGATCCTCACAGCCGTCCCCTCGGGGACTCGAGGGTTGCCGCGGCGCCCTCGGGCAGGGGGCGAGCTTCCCGCGACCCGACGTGACCACGGGTCGGGGGCACACGACCGACAAGTCCCTGACATGGGGCGGCGCGAGGGGCAGGATCACGTGAGCGACATCGACGGCACCGGCATACCCGACGGCACCGACGGCGCGACGCCGCACGACGCGCCCCCCGCAGGGTCCGCCGGAACCCCCGCGCAGGGCTCGGCGGGCGAGACGAGGACGGCCGAGGGCACGTCCGCGGCCGCTGAGCCGGCCGCCGGGAGCGAGTCCGGGCCCGCGCAGCCCGCGGCGGCGGACGTCGAGATCGCGCCCGCACCGGCCCCGCGCAAGCGCACTCCGGCCACCAAGACGACTGCGAAGACGAGTGCGAAGACGCCTGCGGCCAGGGCCTCCTCGACAGCCAAGGCCGCTCCCGCCAGGAAGACGACGGCGGCCAGGCGCGCACCGGCCAAGGCGGCCACGACCGGAGCAGCGGCCGCAGCCGAGAGCGCCCCAGCCGAGGCCGACTCCCCCACCGCCGAGCCGCCCGCCACGGCCGGCACCGTCGAGGCCACGCCGGCGAAGGGCGCCGCGGCCGCCGGGACGCCGGCAACGGCAGCCGCACCCGCGGTGGAAGCGACAGTGGACGCGAGGGCGACGGCGCGGGCCGTGACCGCCGAAGGCGCCGACGCGGACGCCGCACCGGCAGCCGCCGAAGGCACCGCTGCGGCCGCCACGCCCGAACAGCCCCAGGCTCCGGCCCAGGACAACTCCCCTGCCACTGCCGCGAAGCAGCCGCAGGCAGGAGCGAAGTCGGCCAAGGACGCTCCTGCGGCGAGGAAGATCATCGCCAGGAAGACCACCCCGGGCAAGCGCACCACCGCGGCCGCAGCCGGTACCGCTGCCGCGGCGGGCGCCACGGCTCCCTCCGCCCAGGACGCCCAGGCCGGCGCCAACGCGGCCGCCGGCGCGGGCACGTCGCCGGTCAAGGCCGCGAAGACCACCAAGGCCGCGGCCAGGAGGACCACCGCGGCCAAGCGCACGGCAGCGGGCGCCGCGGCCGCCGGGACGTCCGCGCAGAACGCCCGGGCCGCTGGATCCGCCCAGGCCGCGCAGAACGGACAGACAGCTCAGACCGACACCCAGCCGGGCCCGGACGCTCCCGCCGCCACGACGACGTCGGCCGCGGGGACGGGCAAGGCCGCGAAGTCCGCCAGGACGGCCAAGTCCACCAAAGCCCCGGCCAAGACCGCCCCGAAGACCGCCCCGAACACCGCCGCCCCGGCCGCCCCCGAAGCCGCGGCAGCATCCGCGAGTGCCATCCCCGCCGGGGAGGCCACTCCGGAGGGGGGCGCCACCCCGGCTCAGCCCCTTGACGCCGCCCCGCCTGCGGACGTCGCCAAGGGAACCCTCGGTCCCGGCTCCGCCCTCGCCGTCCCCGAAGGAGGCGGCGGGACGGCGCCCGGCGGGACGGAGGCGGGCGGTGGCGGCCGGCCGCCGCGCTTCGGGCGGCGGGCGAAGATCGTGGCGGTCGCGGCGGCAGCCGTCGTCGCCGTGGTGGTGGTCGCCATCACCGCCGTCGCGTCCGGCAACGACAAGACCAGCGCCGCGGCGAACCCGGGCCCGTCGAGCAGCACCGCCGCGGCGACCACGCCCGCCACGGCCGGATCGACAACTCCCGCGGCCCCCGTCACCACCGCGCCGGCGAGCAGCAGTCCCTCCGCCTCGCCGACGCACGCGCGGGTCAGGACCACGACGACGATCGCACCGGCCACGCCGACCGGCACCACCCCGGCGTCCGTGCCGCCCGCGTCGCCGAGCGCCACGGCCCCCACCGTCACGCCGACGACCGCGGAACCGAGCAGCCCGCAGGTCTCCTCGGTCGCGGTGACCGGCTTCAGCTGCACGTCCGGCAAGAAGCGGACGGCCACGGCGACGGTGGTGGTGCGGTACGACGGGACGGCCGCCGGCACGCTGCACCTGAGGTGGTGGCGCAGCGCAGGCCGCTCGCCGCAGGGCGCGGTCATGGTGAACGGTCCGCAGACCGCCCAGTTCCCGAAGGGCGCGCAGACCTACACGTACACCGACAAGCTGACCTTCACCGTGGACAAGGCCCACCCGTACGTCGGTCTGACCGTCTCCACCACGCCGGGCGCCGCCTCGGGCAGCAACTCCTACGGAGTCGGCTGCGGTTGAGCCGGAACGTGTCGCCCCACCGGTCCGGCGGTCCCGACACGGCCGCCGGACCGCGGGTGCCCACCGGGCTCAACACCGTTCGAGGATCCCGGACTTCAGGGTGGACGCGGTGAGGTGCTTGTAGCCGACGCTGTCGAAGTAGACCAGGACCTCGTGGTCGTCCTGGCTCATGAGCCGGCCGTTGCCCCACAGCCGGTGGCGTACGGGGGTGGCGCCGATGATCGACGGGGTGGGCGCCGGCTCCTCCTCGCGGGTCTCGTCGTTGTCGCAGTTGCCGCAGGGCGGGGGGTAGGTCTCGCCGAAGTAGGCGAGCAGCTCGGCCCGTCGGCAGTGGGTGCTCTCCGCGTAGGCGCGGGCGGCCTGGAGTTTGCTCGCCAGAACGGCCTGCCGCCGCTTGTCGTGCGCGACGAGCTGATCCGTCAGGTCGGCGGGGCGGGGCAGGTGGCGCTGCGGCTCCACGACGCGGTGACGTCCTGATCCGCTGAGGCCGAGGAAGCCGAGTTCGGCCAGTTCGTTGACCACGCGGTCCACGGCGTGGGCGGGTACCCCGGCGTCCCGGACGAGGTCCGCGAGGGCGATGTGGCAGCCCGCGTTCTCGATGGCGTCCACCACGCTGTGCAGGGTGGCCTCGCCCAGGTGGGTGCGGGCGGCGAGGCTGCGGGGGATGCGGATGGTGCGGGCGTCGTGGACCAGCACGGCGGCGGCCGGCTCCCCGTCCCGGCCGGCCCGGCCGATCTCCTGGTAGTAGTCGTCGATGCTCGCGGGCACCCCCGCGTGCACGACGCTGCGGATGTCGGACTTGTCGATGCCGAGCCCGAACGCGCTGGTGGCGACCACGACATCGAGGCGGCCGGCGAAGAAGTCGTCCTGGATGTCGGCCCTGGCACGGGCGGCCATGCCGCCGTGGTAGGCGGCGGCGCGGAAGGCGTCCTGCCGGAGCCGTTCGGCCAGGCTCTCGCAGCGGGCGTGGGTGAGCGCGTACACCAGCGCGGGCGTCTCGTGCTCGATGACGACGTCGACGCAACGGTCGTCCACGGCCCGCGCCTCGGGACGTTCCGGCTGGGTGAGCCGCATGGCCAGCGAGATGTTGGGGCGGTCGAAGTCGGCGACCACGACCTGCGGGGAGCGCATGCCGAGGCCGCGGGTGATGTCGGCCTGGACGGGCGGGGCGGCGGTCGCGGTCAGGGCGAGGACCGGAGGCCTGCCGAACTCGTCCAGCGCGTCGGCCAGTCGGAGGTACTCGGGGCGGAACTCCTGGCCCCATTCGCTCACCAGGTGCGCCTCGTCGACGGTGAACAGGCCGACGGGGCGGGCGCCGTCGCGGATCGCCGCCCTGGCCTCGGAGTTGGTGAGCTGTTCCGGGCCGACGAGGAGGAAGTCGAGGTCGCCCCGGGCGAGCCGGTCGAGGGTGTCCTTGCGTTCCCGGACCCGCTGGGCGGAGTTCAGCAGCGCCGCCTGGACGGTCCGGTCACCGAGGCGGCGTCCGTCGATCGACCGGATCTGGTCCCGCTGCAGGGCGATGAGGGGGGACACGACGACGGTGAGGCCGCCGCGCGCGATGCCCGCGACCTGGTAGATCGCGCTCTTGCCGCTGCCGGTCGGCAGTACGGCGAGCGTGTCGCGGCCCTCGGTGACGGCGCGGGCGGCCTGTTCCTGTGACGGCCGCAGGCTGAAGCCGAACAGGGCGCGGGCCACCTCGGACGGCACGAGCGTCGTTTCGGACATACGACCACATTTTACCCGCGGGTCGGCGCGTGTCCTGTCCAGCCGCCGCGCGGGGCCGGCGCCGCGCGGGACCGTCCGGAATCAGCGCGTCAGTCCGCGGCGGCGGGCTGCCAGGGGATGCCGGGCACGACCAGCGGGCTGCCGGTCACGGGGTCGGAGACGACGACGGAGGTCAGACCGAAGACCTCGCGGACCAGGTCGGCGGTGACGACGTCGGCGGGGCGCCCCTGCGCCACGACGCGGCCGGCCTTCATGGCGATGAGGTGGTCGGCGTAGCGGGCCGCCTGGTTGAGGTCGTGCAGCACGGCCACGACCGTTCGGCGGCGGTCGTGGTTGAGGCGGCGGACCAGGTCCAGCACCTCCACCTGGTGGGCGATGTCGAGGTAGGTGGTGGGCTCGTCCAGCAGCAGCAGCTCGGTGTCCTGGGCCAGCGCCATGGCGATCCACACCCGCTGGCGCTGGCCGCCGGACAGCTCGTCGACCGGGCGGTCGGCGAGGTCGGCGGTGCCGGTGTGCTCCAGGGCCGCGGCGACGGCCCGCTCGTCGGCCTCCGACCACTGTTGCCACCACTTCTGGTGCGGCTGGCGGCCGCGGGCGACGAGGTCGGCGACGGTGATGCCGTCCGGCGGCGTGGGGCTCTGCGGCAGGACACCGATGGTGCGCGCGATGTCCCGGCCGGGCAGCCGGGCCAGCTCGGCGCCGTCGAGCAGGACCGTGCCGGAGCGCGGTTTGAGCAACCGCCCGAGCGCCCGCAGCAGGGTGGACTTGCCGCACGCGTTGGGGCCGACGATCACGGTGACCCGCCCGTCCGGGATCTCCAGGTCCAGGCCGTCGACGACGACGCGGTCCTCGTAGGCCAGCGTGAGCGCCTGGGCGGTGAGTCGACTGGTGGGGCTCATGAGGTGCTGCCTCCGGAACGGCTGCGGGTGCGGGCGATCAGCCACATCAGGTAGGGGGCGCCCACCGCGGCCGTGAGCACGCCGACGGGGAGTTCGACGGGCGAGAACAGGCGGCGGGCGAGCAGGTCCGCGACGACGACCACCAGGGCGCCGGTCAGCGCCGAGGACAGCAGCGGGATCTGCGCGGTGCGGGTCAGACGGCGGGCGATCTGCGGCGCCAGCAGGGCGACGAAGTCGACGGGTCCGGTCGCGCCGGTGGCGACCGACGCCAGGACGACCCCGATCAGGGTGAGGCCGAGCCGCATGCGGTCCAGCCGGATGCCGAGGGCGACCGCGGTGTCGTCGTCGAAGGACGCACCGCGCTGCGCCCAGGCCGCCCAGAGCACCGCGGGCACGGCCACGAGCAGGACGAGCGCCAGCGGCGCCGCCTGGTCGTAGCCGCGGCTGTTGAGCGAGCCGGTCAGCCACACCTTGGCCTGCTGGGCGACGAGGTAGTCGCCCTTGGTGAGGAACAGCTGGGTCAGCGAGCCCAGGGCGATGGACACGCCGATGCCCACCAGCACGAAGCGGGAGGCGTGCAGTCCGCGCCGCCAGGCGAACGCGTACACCAGCAGTCCCGCCCCCAGCCCGCCGGCCACCGACACGTACGGGAGGGTGGTGTGCCCGACCAGCCCGAAGCTCATGGCGGCGACGGTGGCCGCGCCCGCGCCGTGGGTGACGCCGATGACGTCGGGGCTGGCCAGTGGGTTGCGGGCGACGGTCTGGACGAGCGCCCCCGCGACGCCGAAGGCGGCCCCGGCGAGCAGCCCGACGACGAGCCGGGGCAGGCGCAGGGTCCCGACGACCAACTCGTCCGGGCTGGGCCGCCCGAGCAGGACGTCGATCACCTGCACGGGTGACACGAAGGAATCCCCGACGCACAGGTACAGCACCACGGCGGCGGCGAGCAGCACGGTGAGCAGGCCGGCGACGGCCACCGCCCGGCGGTGCACCAGGAAGCTGGCGCCGCCGATCCGCGCGACGGCGTACCCGGCCGGGCGCGTCGCCGTGCGCGCGGACGCGGTGTCCGCGGCGGCGCTCTCGGTACGGGTCACGACGCGACCACCGTCCTGCGCCGTACCAGCGCGATGAGGAAGGGCACGCCCAGCAGCGCGGTCATCACGGCCACCGGCACCTCCGAGGGCGGAAAGACGACCCGGCCGATCACGTCGGAGAGCAGGATCATCACCGGGCCGAGCAGCGCGGCGACCGGCAGCACCCAGCGGTGCGCCGAGCCGACCAGCGCCCGGGCGATGTGCGGGACGGCAAGTCCGGTGAACGCGATCGGGCCGACCGCGGCCACCGCCGCGCCGGTGAGGACGGTCGCGCCGACGGCGCCGAGCACCCGCAGCCGGGCCGCGTCGTGGCCCAGGCCCCGTGCGGCGTCGTCGCCGAGCGCCAGGGCGTCCAGGCCCTTGGCGAGCAGGCCGGCCAGCAGCAGTCCGGCCAGCACGAAGGGCCAGATCTCTCCGATGACGTCGGTACCGCGTCCGCTGATCGAGCCGACCTGCCAGAACCTGAACTCGTCGAGCGCGTGGGCGTCGGTGGTGGCGATCCCGGAGACCACCGAGGCGAGGAAGGCGTTCATCGCCGCACCGGACAGGGCCAGTTTCACCGGGGAGGCGCCCCGGTGGCCGCCGGCGGCGACCACGTACACGGCGACGCACGCGAGCGCGGCGCCGGCGAACGCGAACCAGACGTATCCGGTGAGGGTGTGCACGCCGCAGAAGGCGATCGCGCACACCACCCCTGCCGAGGCCCCCTGGCTGACGCCGAGGATGCCGGGCTCGGCGATCGGGTTGCGGGTGATGCCCTGCATGACGGTGCCGGCGACGGCGAGGGCGGCGCCGGCGAGGATGCCGATGACGGTCCTGGGCACGCGCAGCGACCGCACGACCTCGGCGTCGTTGCTGGTGCCGCCGTGCAGCAGGGCCCTCATGACCTCGGTGGGGGCGATCTGCCGGCTGCCCACCGCCAGGCTGAGCAGGACCGCGAGTGCGAGCAGCACCGCGCATCCGGCCAGCCAGGCGATGCGGCTCCGGGTGGGTCGCGTCGTTCGCGTCATCCGCGTCAGGCCGTCAGGTACTTCGTCAGGTCGTCGAGGACCGAGTCGGCGGCGGTGACGCCGAGGCCGAGGTACCAGGTCTCGTCGGGGACGTCGTGCGCGTGGCCGTCCTTGACCGCCTTGAGGTTCTTCCACAGGGGGTTGCCCTGCGCCTTGGACTCGTCGGTGGCCTTGGGGTCGCCGTAGACGCCGGTGAAGATGTAGTCGGCGTCGGCCTGGTCGATGTTCTCGGCGCTGATCTCGGCGGCGAGGTCGCTGATGTCCTGGTTCTTCGGCCGCGGGATGCCCACGTCCTTCAGGATGGTGCCGATGAAGGAGTCGTTGGCGTACAGGCGGACCTTGCCCTCGGGCATGTAGCGGACCATCGAGACGGTCGGCTTGTCCGCGCCGAGCCGGGCCCCCAGGGCCTTGGCCCGCGTCTCGTACGCGGCGAGGTTCGCCTTCGCCTGCGCGGTCTTGTCGAGCGCGGCCGCGTTGAGCAGGTAGTTCTGCTTCCACGTGAAGCCGGGACGGATCGAGAAGACCGTCGGGGCGATCTTCGACAGCTCGTCGTAGGAGTCGGCGGCACGCAGCCGGCTGCCGAGGATGAGATCGGGCTTGAGGTTGTTGATCGCCTCCAGGTCGAGGCTGTTGATCGTGCCCACGCTCGCGGGGTCGCCCGCCTGGCCCTTGAGGTACGACGGCAGCTTCGGCGAGCCCTCGGTGACGGCGAGACCGACCGGCTTGACGCCGAGTGAGACGACGTTGTCGAGTTCGCCGACGTCCAGGACCACCACGCGCTCGGGCTGCGCCTTGATCACGGTGCTGCCCATGGCGTGCTTGATGGTGCGCGGCCACTGCCCCGGCTTGGCGTCCGTGCCCAGGGCCGCGGTCTTCGCGACCGCGTCGCCGAAGTCCTTGCCGCCCTGGGCGACCGACGTGGAGTCCTTGGCCGCGGAGCTGCCCGAACCCTCCTTCCCGCTGCTGTTGGACGCACCGCAGGCCGCGAGGCTCAGCGCGGCGGCGATGGCGACAGCGACGGCGGCTGAGGCACGGCGCCGAAGGGGCATGACAGAACTCCCTGAGGTCTGGTTCACCATGAACAGGTTAGGTGAGCCTTACCTTATGCGATCTCCGCTCCCCCTCCTCCGGCGGGTCCGCGAGAACCGGCCTCCGACAGCGAAGGACCGGGCCCGCCCGGAGGGCGGACCCGGTCCTGAGAACGCGTCGCGGTTCAGGCCAGGACGATGTTCTCCGCCTGCGGGCCCTTGCGGCCCTGCGTGACGTCGAACGTGACCTTCTGGCCCTCCTGCAGCTCACGGTAGCCCTCGGCCACGATGTTCGAGTAGTGGGCGAAGACGTCCGCGCCGCCGCCGTCCTGCTCGATGAAGCCGAAGCCCTTTTCCGCGTTGAACCACTTCACTGTGCCGGTCGCCATCTCGTTCTCCTGCGATAAAGGTGTTTCCCGGGTCTCGGGCCGCACGGCCCGGCGTCGCCGCATTGACCCCATCCGGCGGCCGGACAAAGAAAAATGCGCCCGAAGGTCACATCCCGTCAGGCGCACACAGCATTCACGGGTACCAAAACTGCAACTTTCGGGAGATTAGCACAGATCCGTTACGGAAGCCCGGGAAACGGGATATGTCGTCTTTACCCTGCCAGGGCGGGTCCAGGGGCCCTGACCTGGCAGTCCACACAGCGTCATCCGCCGCAGAACAGCGCGGTACCGCCACCCGGGTGATCCCGGATCCGCTGGACGACAGGCGCCCGGTCAGAGCTCCTTGACGTCGTCCAGGGACCGGCCGATCGCGTCCGCCACCTCTTCCTCGCCCTCGCCGCTGGCCAGGGCCGCCGCGCTCTCCGCCTTCAGATCGTCCGCGGCGGCCTGCCGGGCCTGCTCGGCTTCTTCGTACCGCTGGGCGGCGAGAACCACCTTCGATGTCGTCATGCCCTCATGCTGCCCGACGAGTGCGGCTTCATGACGTAACCGTCGACTGTCCGATCCGGTGTCGTCGAAGCGGGGCGGGGCGCGCGCGCCCCCTCCCCAGCACCGGCCGTCACCTCACGAGCAGCACGAAGGCGTCGGCCCCGACGACGAGGCCCGCGACGGTCGCCGTGGCCGCCACACAACGCGCCTTCATCCGAAGGTAGTTGGCGGCGTACTCGGCGCGCAGTTCGACGGCGCGGTCGCAGATCCGCTGGAGCATCACCCGTGAGGCGGCCGTGCGGTCGTCGACATAGACGCGCTCGACCTCCTCGCGCTGTGCGGTCGTCAGCCACGGCAGCCGTTCGGTGAACGCGGTGGCGTCACGCTGCGCCTGGGCGACCTCCGCGTGCCACATGAGGAACCCCTCGACCTGCCGAAGCCCCCGCTCGTTGTCCTTGTCCCGCCGCATGGGTGTGCCCCCGCTCCTCGCGTGGTCCTCGATCGAAGTCGTTCACTGTTGTTTGTCACCGGGAGCGATGGTCTTCGACTCCTCGAGACGGTTCGTGATCGCGTCGATGTGCGCGATGTCGGGGTGGTGCAGGTCGAACGCCGGCGATTCGGAGCGGATGCGCGGCAGCGTGAGGAAGTTGTGCCGCGGCGGCGGGCAGGAGGTCGCCCACTCCAGCGAACGGCCGTAGCCCCAGGGGTCGTCGACCTCGATCTTCTTGCCGTACTTGGCGGTCTTCCAGACGTTGTAGAGGAACGGCAGCATCGACAGGCCGAGCAGGAAGGACGAGATGCTCGAGACGGTGTTCAGGGTGGTGAAGCCGTCCGCGGCCAGGTAGTCGGCGTAGCGGCGGGGCATGCCCTCGACCCCCAGCCAGTGCTGCACCAGGAACGTGCCGTGGAAGCCGACGAACAGCGTCCAGAACGTGATCTTGCCGAGCCGCTCGTCGAGCATCTTGCCGGTCATCTTCGGCCACCAGAAGTGGAAGCCGGCGAACATCGCGAAGACGACGGTGCCGAAGACCACGTAGTGGAAGTGCGCGACGACGAAGTACGAGTCCGAGACGTGGAAGTCCAGCGGCGGCGCCGCCAGGATCACACCGGTCAGACCACCGAACAGGAAGGTGACGAGAAATCCGACGGACCACAGCATCGGGGTCTCGAAACTCAGACTGCCCTTCCACATGGTGCCGATCCAGTTGAAGAACTTCACCCCGGTCGGTACCGCGATCAGGAAGCTCATGAAGGAGAACCAGGGG
>NZ_JAINZZ010000021.1 GCF_019890725.1 Actinacidiphila acidipaludis | reverse complement strand
CGAGCCACGACAGTGCCGCGGATGGACGACGGCCCCGGGGGGGCAACGCGTCAGGTCCCTCCGGTGCCGGTACTGGTGCTCGAACCGCTGGATGTCGTTCCAGTAGAGCCGCCCGTGGGAGATCCGGTCGATCCGCCGTCCGGGCTGCCTGTTGTGCTGCCGGTGGACCCGCCGGTCGGCGTTCCGGTCGAACCGCCCGTCGGAGAGCCTGTCGAGCCCCCCGTAGGCGTTCCGGTAGAGCCGCCCGACGGCGTCCCTGTCGAGCCACCCGTGGACGTCCCGCCGGAGCCAGTGCCACCGGAGCTCGATCCGCCTGAGGACCCGCCCGAGGTGCTGCCGCCTGTCGAAGAACCGGCTCCGCCTGTGGTGGTGTGACCGGTCGTCCCCCCGGTACCCGACGACGGGCGAGAGGGCGTGGTGGGCGGGGTCGAGGTGGTCCCGCTCGTGGCTGCGCTCTGAGCAGTCGACGGAGTGGACGAAGGCGAGGTCGAGGTCGAGTTCGAGGTCGTCGCCGTGGTCGCCGCGGCCGAGGTGGCCGCGGGCGCCGTGGTGCCGTCCTCAGGGGGAGCCGCCGAATCACTGGGACCGTCCTGCTCGACGGACTCGATCGGCTGCACCTGGTTCGGCGTGCTGCCGCCCTTCCCGCCCGACGCGCCGACCGCCACGATCGCCCCGATGGCCGCGACCACCAGCGCCCCCGCGCCCGCGGCGATGAGGTTGCGCCTGCGGCCGGCCGGCACGCGCCGTGCGTGGACCGGGTCCTTGCCGCCCGCGCCGAGGGGCGTCGGCTTCGGGGTGCCGATGACGACCGTCGGCGGTTCGGCGACCGGCGGCAGCGTCACCGTCGACGCGGCGGCCGGCTCCGGCCCGAAGTCCCCGTCGAACGGCGCGGCCGCCTGGGTCCCCTCGCGGTCCGCGACGAGGGCCAGGGTGCGCCGCCCCACCACGGTGCCCTTGCGGTCGGCCAGCGCGCGGCGCAGCGCTATGGACGCCTCCAACTCCGCGCGGGCGCGGTCGGGATGGCCGGTGCACAGCGCGAGGACGCCGAGCTCGTGGTGGAAGTACGCCTCCTCCGCGACGTCGCCGGAGATGCGGGCGGCCTCCTGGCCGATCCGCAGGGCCCGCTCCCACGCACCCCAGTGCAGAGCCGCCGCGAAGACGGGCGCGGCGGTCCGGGCGAGCTGGACCGCGTCGTCGGCGTTCCCGCCGTCACGGCACGCGGCCATCGCCGCGAGGATCGCCTCGGACTCCCCCGCCGCCCGCTCGGGCGTGACGGAGGGGTGGCCGGCCCACCAGGTGTAGTGGAGGGCCGCGGTGTGCGCCTGGGTGTCGGAGAGTTCGCCGTCGGCCCGCAGCGACGCGGCGAGCTGCTGGGTCACCCCGGCGGCGAGCCGGAAGTGCCCGGCGACCGGGACGGCCAGCCCCACGGAGGTGAGTTCGCCGAGCGCCGCGTCGCCGTGGGTGTCGCCGACGAGCGCGGGCAGGTGCGAGGGGTGCGGGCACTCGCCGTCGAGCGCGACGGCGAACGCCAGGGCCTCCCGGGCGGCTTCGCTGAGGCGCGAGGCGAGCAGGTCCGCGGGGGCCGCGCTCTCCGCCAGGGAGGGCAGCGGGCCGGGGGCGCCGGCCGTCCGCGCGGTCGGCGTGGTCTCCGGGACCGCGGCCGGCTCGAAGGCGGTGCCGTCGGGCGCGTCGAAGCCGGTGAGGTCGGGGATGTCGAGGCCGATCGGCGGCTGCGCGCCGGGGGCGCCGTTGTCCCAGACGGAGTCGTCCCACTCCGCGGGTTCCGCCGGCAGCCGGGCGGCGTCGCGCTGCCGCAGCAGCGCACCGGCCTGGACGAACCGCAGCGGGAGTCCCTCGGACTCGAACCACAGGTCGGCGGCCCACGCCGACTCGTCCTCGGCGAGCCGCCGGCCGGCCGACAGCGCCAGCAGGTCCAGGCAGGCCGAGCGGCTGAGTCCGGAGAGGAACACCTCCTCGACCGCGGAGTCCGCGGCGGGCGCGGGCACCTCCGGGGTCGCGGACATCAGGAACGCGCACTCGGGCGCCGCCGCGAGCACTTCCTCGAGCGCGCTGCCGCCGATCTCCAGGTCGTCCAGGACGACGACGGCACCGACGGACCCCAGCAGCGCCGACAGTTCCTCACGGCTGGGCCGGTAGCCCTCGCCGGCGTGGACGACGGCGTAGAGGTCCTGGAGGAGGTCGGCGGCAGTGCGCCGGTAGCCGGACAGCCGCAGGACGCCGTCGGGCGCGAGCTCGCCGCAGGCGCCGGCGACGGCGTCCAGCAGCGAGCTGCGGCCGGCGCCGGACGGTCCGGTGACGCGGACCGAACGGCCGCGGGCGAGCAGCCGGATGAGCCGCTCGCGCTCGTCGTCCCGTTCCAGCAGCGGCAGTTCGGGCGCGGGCGGGCCGGGCGGCGGCGAGGGCCGGGCGCTGTTCATCCGCGCGATGCGGTCCTGCAGGGTGCGCCGCACCGGTGTCCGCTTCTCGTCCGGCGGGCAGGTGACGACCTCGGTGCCGTCGACGGGGTTGACGGTCAGCAGGAAGTCGGTGGTGACGACGCGGGCGACCCGGGCGTTGCCGCCGGTGGGCGTGGTCTGCTCGGGCGCGCCGAGCGGGTCGCGCGGTGGGCGGGAGGTGCGCGGTGCGGCCGGTGCGCCGTCGAACTCGGCGCCGTCCTGCTCCGGGGAGGTCTCCGTGCCGTCCGTTCCGGCGGGCAGCGGGCGGGCGTCGGAGCGCGGGGCGGGCGAGCCGGCGGCGAAGCCGTCGAAGCTGCCGCTGCCGCCGAGCGAGGTGAAGCTGCCGAGGTTCCGGTCCTGGGCGGGGCGCGGGGCGGCGGCGGGGCCGTTCACGGAGACGCCGAAGGCGTCGAAGGCGGTGCCGTCGTGGGTCTCGGCTATCGGGCGCACGGGCAGCGGCGACCGCTGGGGCAGGGGTGTCCGCTGCGGCAGGGCGGGCAGCGCGCCGAAGGAGCCGCCGCCGTCGGTGCCGGCCGAAGTCCCGCCGGGCCGGGGAGCGGTGGTGCCGCCGGCCCCGGACGCGCGGTCGGCGGGGGCGCCGGCGGTGCCGTCCGGGGTGCCGTCGCCGAGGCGCCTGACCTTTCCTGTGGCACCGGCGGACCCGCCGCGTCCCTCACCGCTCCCGGGCAGCGCGGGCAGCCGGCTGTCCCTGTCGCCGCGCCGGGAGTCGCGCAGGTCCACGACCTTGCCGGCGACCGGCTCGTCCGGGTCGGGCTCGGGCTCGGACTCCGCCGATCCGGGAAACACGGGCAGGGCGAAGGGCTCCACCGGTTCCCCGGCGGCCTCCGCGGCTATCGCGTCCCCACCCGGCCGGCCGCTGTGCTGTTCCATGTTGTGCGCCCCCCAGGGCGGTCACGTGAGGGGGCCTGCTCGGGCCGCCGCCTGTGTCGGCAAGCGGAATCCGGCCCGATCGCCCAACTCCGGCGTACGGGCTGCACGCCTCCTGGCCATCGATGGGCAAACTTTAGAGGTTCCCACCCGCATCGAAAAAGTGCGGAGGCAGGGCGCCCCCCGTCAGGTGCCCAACGTCACCCTTCGGGCTCGATGGCGAGGATCCGGTGCAGCCGGGTGGCGACCAGCAACCGCTGCATCTGCGGCGGCACTCCGCGCAGGACGAGCCTGCGGTTGGCGCGTCCCGCACGGCGGTGGGCGCCCATGATGACGCCGAGTCCGGTCGCGTCCCAGGAGTCGAGTTCGGTCAGGTCCAGGACCAGGCCACCGCGGCCCGAGTCGACCGCGGTGTGCAGGGCCGTACGGGCGTCCGCCGCGCTGCGGACGTCGAGGCGGCCCCCGACGACCAGCTCGGCGTGGTCGCCCCTGATGTGCATAGTCACTCCCCGGGCAGTGCTGGCAGAGCCCCCGTCCCGGACGTCAGGGACAGTGCGGACCTGTATGTCTTCACACAACTGACGGTCCGTCGCAAAGAGAAGTTGCCGTCTGTGAGCGAACCGATACCGAATTCACTCCTGTGAGTGACGTGTCTTAGTACGTGTAGAAGCCCTGGCCGCTCTTGCGGCCCAGGTCCCCGGCGTCGACCATGCGGCGCATGATCTCCGGCGGGGCGAACTTCTCGTCCTGCGACTCGGTGTAGATGTTGCCGGCCGCGTGCAGCAGGATGTCGACGCCGGTGAGGTCGGTGGTCGCCAGCGGGCCCATCGCGTGGCCGAAGCCGAGCTTGCAGGCGACGTCGATGTCCTCGGCGCTTGCCACGCCCGACTCGTACAGCTTGACGGCCTCCACGACCAGCGCGGAGATCAGCCGGGTGGTGACGAAGCCGGCCACGTCGCGATTGACGACGATGCAGGTCTTGCCGACGCTCTCGGCGAACTCCCGCGCGCGGGCCAGGGTCTCGTCGCTGGTCTTGTAGCCGCGCACCAGCTCGCAGAGCTGCATCAGCGGCACCGGCGAGAAGAAGTGCGTACCGACGACGCGTTCGGGGTGCTGGGTGGCGGCGGCGATCTTGGTGATCGGGATGGCGGAGGTGTTGGAGGCGAGCACGGTGTCGTCGCCGACGATGCGGTCGAGGGTGCGGAAGATCTCCTGCTTGACCTCGATCTTCTCGAACACCGCCTCCACCACGAGATCGGCCTCGGCGGCCGCGTCCAGGTCCGTGGTGGTGGTGATGCGGTCGAGCGCGGCGGCCGCGTGGTCGGCGGCGAGCCTGCCCTTGGCGACGAACTTCTCGTAGGACGCGGCGATTCCGTCCTTGCCGCGCGCCAGCGCCTCGTCCGTGACGTCCCGCAGGATGACCTCGTAGCCGGCCTGGGCCGACACCTGCGCGATGCCGGCGCCCATCAGTCCGGCTCCGATGACGGCGAGCTTCTTCGCCACGTCCCACACCTCTCCACTGGGTAATCCCGGGTATCTGGCCGGACCTTAACGCCCGTTCACCTTCCGGCGCGACAGGATGTCAGCTGCGTCACCGTGTGTCGTTGGTCGCACCGCGGCGGGCGGAAGTCCGCCGCGAGGCGCCCCCGCGGCACAGGCCCTAGGCTCCTCACATGGTCAACCTCACCCGCATCTACACGCGCACCGGCGACGACGGCACGACGGCGCTGGGCGACATGAGCCGTACCGCGAAGACCGACTCCCGGATCGCCGCCTACGCCGACGCCAACGAGGCGAACGCGGTGATCGGCGTGGCCCTCGCGCTCGGCGCGCTGCCGGACGACGTCGCGACGGTCCTGGTCCGCGTGCAGAACGACCTGTTCGACGTCGGCGCGGACCTGGCCACCCCCGTGGTGCCGGACCCCGCGCACCCGCCGCTGCGGGTCGAGCAGTCCTACGTGGACCGGCTGGAGGGCGACTGCGACCGCTTCCTGGCGGAGCTGGAGAAGCTGCGGAGCTTCATCCTCCCCGGCGGCACCCCGGGCGCCGCGCTGCTGCACCAGGCCTGCACGGTCGTCCGCCGGGCCGAGCGCTCGACGTGGGCGGCGCTGGAGGAGCACGGCGAGACGATGAACCCGCTGACGGCCACCTACCTCAACCGGCTGTCCGACCTGCTCTTCATCCTCGCCCGCACCGCGAACAAGGAGCGCGGCGACGTCCTGTGGGTGCCGGGCGAGAACCGCTGACGGAACAGCGGCACGCGGCCCTTCGCTCAGGGGTTGCGTAGGGGCACTCAGGGGTTGTGCAGGGGCGCGTCAGGCGACGTTGACGCGCTGACCGGGCGGGGCGGCCTCCAGCCAGGCCAGGAACCCGGTCAGGGCGTCGTCGCTCATGGCCAGCTCCAGGCGGACGCCCTTGTGCACACAGCAGAGCACCACGGCGTCGGACAGCAGCGCCAGCTCCTCCGAGCCCTGCGGCTGCCGGCGCCCCAGCACCTCGATGGCGGGACGTTCCAGCACCCGGCGCGGGCGCGGGGCGTACGAGAAGACGCGGAACCACTCCACGCGGTCACCGCTGTAGCGGGCGACGCCGTACACCCAGCCCTTGCCGCCGGGTTCGGCGTCCTCCGGCGGGGCCGGCCGCAGGCTGCAGTCGAAGGTGCCGCCGGGGCGCTGGATGAGCCGCCTGCGCAGCCCGAAGACGAACAGGCCCACGACGGCCGCCACGATCAGGGCGATCAGCACTTCCACGGAGACGATCACGTTCACCGACCTCCTCGCGTAGAAATGGCTGCTGCCCCGTGCCGCCGCCTGTTACTGCCTGGTACTACCGGTAGTGCCGGAACCGCGGACCACCCCAGAGGGCAGTCCGCGGCACCGTGATCCTGCGGTTGGGGCGGCGCTGTCAGCGCGCCCCGGCCGCCGCGGCCAGCCGCACCTCGGCGCGACGCTCGGCGCCCGCGTCGGCTTCGGACTTCGACCGCTGCAGAGCCCGCTCGGCCCGGTCGACGTCGATCTCGTCGGCCAGCTCCGCGATCTCCGCGAGGATGGAGAGCTTGTTGTCCGCGAAGGAGATGAACCCACCGTGCACGGCGGCGACGACCGTGCCGCCGTCGCTCGTGCGGATGGTCACCGGCCCGGAATGCAGCACCCCGAGCAGCGGCTCGTGGTTGGCCATGATGCCGATGTCACCCGACATGGTGCGGGCGACGACCAGGGTGGCCTCGCCGGACCAGACGTTGCGGTCCGCGGCGACCAGCTCGACGTGAAGTTCGGCCAAGACGGCTCCTCGGGTTGGCACCCACCGGCTGCGACGGGTGCGTAAGACACAGAATAAGGGGTGCGAGAGGGGGGCGGCGCCAATGGGCCGGGCCGCCCCCCGTCTCGCGTGCGCTCAGGCCGGGGTCAGCTGACGCCGAGCTTGGCAGCGTTGGCCTTGAGGTCGTCCAGGCCACCGCACATGAAGAACGCCTGCTCCGGGAAGTGGTCGAACTCACCGTCGGCGATCGCGTTGAACGCCGAGATGGACTCGTCCAGCGACACGTCCGAGCCGTCGACACCGGTGAACTGCTTCGCCGCGTGGGTGTTCTGCGACAGGAAGCGCTCGATGCGGCGGGCGCGGGAGACGGTGAGCTTGTCCTCCTCGCCCAGCTCGTCGATGCCGAGGATGGAGATGATGTCCTGCAGGTCCTTGTACTTCTGCAGGATCCCCTTCACGCGCGACGCGCAGTCGTAGTGCTCCTGCGTGATGTAGCGCGGGTCGAGGATGCGGGACGTGGAGTCCAGCGGGTCCACCGCGGGGTAGATGCCCTTCTCCGAGATCGGCCGCGAGAGAACGGTCGTCGCGTCGAGGTGCGCGAAGGTGGTCGCCGGGGCGGGGTCGGTCAGGTCGTCCGCGGGGACGTAGATCGCCTGCATGGAGGTGATCGAGTGACCACGCGTCGAGGTGATGCGCTCCTGGAGCAGACCCATCTCGTCCGCCAGGTTCGGCTGGTAACCCACCGCGGAGGGCATCCGCCCGAGCAGCGTGGAGACCTCGGAACCGGCCTGGGTGAAGCGGAAGATGTTGTCGATGAAGAACAGCACGTCCTGCTTCTGCACATCGCGGAAGTACTCCGCCATGGTCAGACCGGCAAGCGCGACCCGCAGACGGGTGCCCGGCGGCTCGTCCATCTGACCGAAGACCAGCGCGGTCTGCGGGAGAACGCCGGACTCGGCCATCTCCTCGATCAGGTCGTTGCCCTCACGGGTGCGCTCGCCGACACCGGCGAAGACGGAAACGCCCTCGTGCAGCTTCGCCACACGCATGATCATTTCCTGGATGAGGACGGTCTTGCCGACGCCGGCGCCGCCGAACAGGCCGATCTTGCCGCCCTTGACGTACGGGGTCAGCAGGTCGACGACCTTCAGGCCGGTCTCGAACATCTCGGTCTTGGACTCGAGCTGGTCGAAGTCGGGGGCCTTGCGGTGGATCGGCCAGCGCTCGGTGACCTCGGACTCGGCCTCGGGGTCGTTGAGGATGGCACCCAGCGTGTTGAACACGCGGCCCTTGGTGACGTCGCCGACCGGCACGGTGATGCCGGTACCGGTGTCGGTCACCGCGGCCTGGCGGACCAGGCCGTCGGTGGGCTGCATGGAGATGGCGCGGACCACGCCGTCGCCCAGGTGCTGCGCGACCTCGAGGGTCAGCGTCTTCACGGCGCCGTCGGCGGCCGGGTCCGCGACCTCGACGGTCAGCGCGTTGTAGATCTCCGGCATCGCGTCGACGGGGAACTCCACGTCGACGACCGGGCCGATGACCCGCGCCACCCGGCCGGTGGCGGTGGTCTCAACGGTGTCAATAGGGGCAGTCATAGTGGTCAGTCACTCCCCGCGTTCGCGTCGGCCAGGGCACTCGCGCCACCGACGATCTCGCTGATTTCCTGGGTGATGTCGGCCTGTCGGGCCGCGTTGGCAAGCCGCGTGAGCGACTTGATGAGGTCTTCCGCGTTGTCGGTGGCCGACTTCATCGCCCGGCGGCGGGCCGCGTGCTCGGAGGCAGCGGCCTGCAGCATGGCGTTGTAGATGCGGCTCTCGACGTAGCGCGGCAGCAGCGCGTCCAGCACGCCCTCCGCCGACGGCTCGAACTCGAACAGCGGCAGCGCCTCGCCCTTCTTGCGCTCGACGGCCGCCTCCTCGGCGACGGCGCCGGCGTCCTCCAGGCTCAGCGGCAGCAGCCGCCGCCCGACGGGCGTCTGCGTCATCATCGACACGAACTCCGTGAAGACGATGTGCAGCTCGTCCACGCCGCCCTCGGCCGTGTCCGTCTGCAGCGCCGAGATCAGCGGCGCCGCGACGTCCTTGGCGTGGGCGTACTGCGGGCTGTCGGAGAAGCCGGTCCACGAGTCGGCGACCGTGCGGTTCCGGAAGCTGTAGTACGCCAGGCCCTTGCGGCCGACGACGAACGCGTCGACCTCCTTGCCCTCAGCACGCAGCCGCTCGGTCAGCCGGTCGGCCGCCTTGATCGCGTTCGACGAGTAGCCGCCGGCCAGACCGCGGTCGCTCGTGATGAGCAGGACCGCGGCCCGCGTCGGGTTCTCCGCCTCCGTGGTCAGCGGGTGCTTGGTGTTCGAACCGGTCGCCACCGCCGTCACCGCTCGGGTGAGCTCGTCGGCGTACGGGGACGAGGCCGCCACCTGGCGCTGCGCCTTGACGATGCGCGAGGCGGCGATCATCTCCATCGCCTTGGTGATCTTCTTCGTGGCGGAGACGGACCTGATCCGGCGCTTGTAGACCCGAATCTGTGCGCCCATGCGATCAGCCCTCGACCAGCAGAGCGCCGGAGGACGTCTCGAACTGCTTCTTGAACGCGGCCACGGCCTCGGTCAGCGCGTCGACCGTGCCGTCCTCGAGCTTGCCGGTCTCCACGATGCCCGTGAGCAGCGACTTGCGCTCGCGGCGCAGGTAGTCGAGCAGCTCGCGCTCGAAGCGGCGGACGTCCTCGACCGGGACGTCGTCCAGCTTGCCGGTGGTGCCGGCCCAGATGGAGACGACCTGGTCCTCGATCGGGTACGGCGCGTACTGGCCCTGCTTGAGCAGCTCGACCATGCGCTGGCCGCGCTCGAGCTGGGCCTTGGACGCCGCGTCCAGGTCGGAACCGAAGGCGGCGAACGCCTCCAGCTCACGGAACTGGGCGAGGTCCACGCGGAGCCGGCCGGCGACGCTCTTCATGGCCTTGATCTGCGCGGAACCACCGACGCGGGAGACCGAGATACCGACGTTCAGCGCGGGCCGCTGGCCGGCGTTGAACAGGTCGGACTCCAGGAAGCACTGGCCGTCGGTGATGGAGATGACGTTGGTCGGGATGAACGCCGAGACGTCGTTGGCCTTGGTCTCGACGATCGGCAGACCGGTCATCGAGCCGGCGCCCAGGTCGTCGGAGAGCTTGGCGCAGCGCTCCAGGAGACGCGAGTGCAGGTAGAACACGTCGCCCGGGTAGGCCTCACGGCCCGGCGGGCGGCGCAGCAGCAGGGAGACCGCGCGGTAGGCGTCGGCCTGCTTGCTGAGGTCGTCGAAGACGATCAGCACGTGCTTGCCCTGGTACATCCAGTGCTGGCCGATGGCCGAGCCGGTGTACGGGGCGAGGTACTTGAAGCCGGCCGGGTCGGACGCGGGGGCGGCGACGATCGTCGTGTACTCCAGGGCGCCGGCCTCGTCCAGCGCGGCGCGCACGCCGGCGATGGTGGAGCCCTTCTGGCCGATGGCGACGTAGATGCAGCGGACCTGCTTCGTCGGGTCGCCGGACTGCCAGTTGTCACGCTGGTTGATGATCGTGTCGATCGCCAGGGCGGTCTTGCCGGTCTGGCGGTCACCGATGATCAGCTGGCGCTGGCCGCGGCCGATCGGGGTCATCGAGTCGACGGCCTTCAGGCCGGTCTGCATCGGCTCGTGCACCGACTTGCGCTGCATGACCGTGGGGGCCTGCAGCTCCAGGGCGCGGCGGCCCTCGGTCGCGATCTCGCCGAGACCGTCGATGGGGTTGCCCAGCGGGTCGACGACACGGCCCAGGTAGCCTTCGCCGACTGCCACCGAGAGCACCTCACCGGTGCGCTGCACCGGCTGGCCCTCCTCGATGCCGCTGAACTCGCCGAGGACGATGGCACCGATCTCGCGCTCCTCGAGGTTGAGGGCGAGGCCGAGGGTGCCGTCCTCGAACTTCAGCAGTTCGTTCGCCATCGCCGAGGGAAGACCCTCGACCTTCGCGATGCCGTCTCCGGCAACGCTGACCGTGCCGACCTCCTCGCGCGAGGCGGCGTCCGGCTGGTACGACTGGACAAAGGTCTCCAGCGCGTCCCGGATCTCCTCCGGCCGGATCGTGAGCTCCGCCATCTGGGTTCCCTGCTCTCCTTGTTGGGCCCGAAATTCTGGGGGGTCTGGGGGACTCCCCCAGTGGACACTGTCGGCCCAACTCGGGGCCGCGTTCATACCTGTTGAGTTGGTGGGTGTCAGCCGGCCATCCGCCGCGCCGCCTCCTCGAGGCGTTCCGCGATGGTGCCGTTGATGACCTCGTCGCCGATCCGCACCCGCACACCGCCGAGGACCGCGGGGTCCACGTCGACGTTCAGGTGCACCCGCCGGCCGTACATGCGGGCCAGCGCGGCACCGAGCCGCTCCTTCTGCTGGTCGGTCAGCGGCGTCGCCGAGACGACCTCGGCGACCATCCGGCCCCGCCGGGCGGCGGCCAGCCTGGACAGGGACTCGATCCCGCCATCAAGGCTACGTCCTCGCGGCGCGGTGACCAGCCGGATGACCAGGCGCTCGGTGACCGGGTGCACACGGCCGCCGAGCAGCGTGTGCAGCAGCGCGGACTTGGCGTCCTTGCCCGCGACGCGGTCGGTGAGGGCCGAGCGCAGCTCGGCGTTGCCGTTGATGATGCGACCGAAGCGGAACAGCTCGTCCTCGACGTCGTCGAGGCCGCCGGCACGCTCCGCGGCGATCAGGTCGGCGCCGTCGGCGAGCTCCTCGATGGAGTCCACCAGGTCGCGGGACTGCGACCAGCGCGCCCGCACCATCCCGGTGACCAGGTCGAGACTCTCCGTGCCGAGCTGCCCGCCGAGCAGCCGCTGCACCAGCGCGGCCTTGGCCTCGCCCGGCTGCGCCGGGTCGGTCAGGGCACGGCGCAGGGTGCTCTCACGGTCGAGCAGCGTGGTGACGGCGGCGAGCTCGTCCGCCAGCTTGGCCGCGTCCACCGACGTGCTGTCGGTCAGTGCGTCCAGCCGGTCCCGGGCTGCGCCCAGTGCCTCGCGGCTCGCTCCATTCATCGCGCCGCCTCAGCCTGCGAAGCCGAGTCCTCGAGGCCGTCCAGGAAACGGTCGATGGTGCGGCTCTGCCGGGCGTTGTCCTCCAGGGCCTCACCGACGAGCTTGCCGGCGAGGTCGGTGGCGATACGGCCGACTTCCTGGCGCAGCGTGACGGTGACCTGACGGCGGTCCGCCTCGATCTGGGCGTGGCCCGCGGCGATGATGGCATCGCGCTGGCGCTGCCCCTCCTCGCGCATCTCGGCGATGATCGACGCACCCTGCTCGCGGGCCTGCTCGGTGATCCGGGCCGCCTCGTGACGGGCCTCGGCGAGCTGCGCCTTGTACTCCTCCAGCGTGCGGTTGGCCTCTGCCTGAGCCTTCTCCGCGCGCTCCAGGCCACCCTCGATCGCGTCGTGGCGCTCCTCCAGGGTCTTCTGGATGTTCGGCAGGAGCTTCTTGCCGAGCATGCCGAAGACGATGAAGAAGCAGAGCAGGCCGACGATCAGTTCGGCAGTGTCGGGGATGAGCGGGTTCTGGGCCCCCTCAGCCGCCAGGAAGGTCATCATGTCTGAACCTTTCGTCGAGTATGGCTAACGGTGAGGTCAGCTCAACTCTGGAAGATGAAGGGCACGACCAGACCCAGCAGCGCGAGCACCTCGCAGAGCGCGAAGCCGAGGAACATGTTCGTGCGGATGATCGGCATGGCTTCGGGCTGGCGCGCCATGGCCTCGATGGAGTGACCGAAGACCAGACCGATACCAACGCCGGGGCCGATGGCGGCAAGACCGTAGGCGACGGCGCCCAGACGACCCGCGACGGAGGCGGCGGCGAGGTTAACGAGCTCGGCAGACATTGTCCTTGTCTTCCTTTGTGATGGGGTCCGTTGGGGGGTTCCCAGCGGAAGTCCGGTGGTTGGGGGTGGTGCGCGCGGGTCAGTGACCCTCTTCGAGCGCTCCGCTGATGTAGATCGAGGCGAGCAGCGTGAAGATGTACGCCTGGAGGAACTGGATCAGGACCTCCAGCGCGGTCAGCAGGATCGCGACGATGAAGGAACCGCCGGACACCGCCGCGAACCAGGCGGGAGTCAGCAGGTACCAGCTCGCGACGCTGAACATCACGATCAGCATGTGGCCGGCGAACATGTTGGCCCAGAGCCGCACCGCGAGGGTGAACGGCCGGAGGATGACGTTGGAGAAGAACTCCAGCACCACGATGAGGGGCACGAGCGGCTTGGGAAGACCGTCGAGCCAGACCAGGTTCTTGATGCCGCCGCGGAAGCCGTGCGTCTTGAACGTCAGGTACATGTACGTGATGTAGACGAGAGCGGCGAGCCCGACCGGGAACGCGAAGCGCGAGGTCGCGGGGAACTGCGCGAGCGGGATCACCGACATCACGTTCATGATCCACACGAAGAAGAACAGCGACGTGAGGAAGGGGACGTACTTGTCGCCCTTCTTGCCGATCACTTCGCGGGCGATGCTGCGGGAGACGAAGGTGTAGCCGATCTCACCGACCAGCTGCATCTTGCTCGGGACCAGCTTGGGCTTGCTGAACGCGGTCCAGAAGAACCCGACGACCAGCACCATGCAGATCAGTGCGAGCAGCATGGGCTTCGTGAAGTCGAAACTGCCGATGCTGAAGATCGGCTTGAAGTCGAACGAGTTGAGGCCCGGAGCGGGGAATGCGCAGTCGTGCTGGATGTGACATCCAGCCTCAGCGAGCAGCGTGTGGGCACTCACCCGTGACTCCTTCGTCGTGACGCATAAGAAACGGCAACCTTGTGTGTCAGCGCGGCTGGTGGGGCCGCTGGTCGGCACTGCGAACGAGGCGTGGCGAAGTCACCACGGTCCGCTGGGAGCCCGCATCGAAGACCGGTCACCCGGGCTCCGCGCCGCGTCCGCGGCCATGGGTCCGAGTACACCGATGGGCGCGGGGGCAGCACCTTCCTCATGCGCGAGGGGCCTCCACGTCCAGATGCGATTCCGGACGATAGCAGATCAGCTTGAACGTTCTTTACCCGCCCCTTAGGCACCATCGCGGGACCCCGATTTCACCGGGGCCGCCTCCTCCTGCGGAGGAACGGAGGGTTCGGGGTCGACGTAGAGCATCCGGCTTGTGAGGGTCTGGCGGATCTGTCCGCCGACCCAGGCCAGCGCGGTCACCAGCAGAGTGAGACCGAAGGCGCGGCCACTGAAGGCGGTGGTGCCCTTGAACGCGACGATGAAGACGCCGATGAGCAGGATCTGCACCACGTAGACCAGCATCCCCGCGCTCATGGCGAGTTGGGGGCGGTCCTGGGTGAGGCGCATCAGCGCCCATGAGCCGGCGGCGAAGAACACAGCGACGACAGCCATCGCCACCAGGCCACCGATCAGGCCCTTTTCGCCTGCGGCGATGGCACTGACCACGGTGGCGATCACACCGACGGGCGCGGCGACGATCGCCGAGCCGCGGAGAATCCGGGCGTCGTTCGGCTGCATAGGGACGGCTCCTCCGGCGGGAGTTGGGGCAAAGCGGGTGTCGTCGGAGACGAGCGTAGTCAGGGCGTGAGGATGTGCCTCACGCCGGTAGACCACTCTCTCGGTCTATCGGCGTGTTCCCTGCTTTCGTGAACGGTATCACAAAGTATTTGATGCGGTCTTTACCATGGAGATGTGCTGCCTGTCACATGAGTGTGACCGCGACACGCCGTCCAATTTAGGGTGTTCGGGTCTTTCGCGGGTCTTGTTCGCATGTGAGACATGCAACGTCCCCACCTCCGGGACCCATCGCACCGGGGACGTCAGCGGCGGGTGTCGACCGGACGCCGGCGCTCGGGGAACTGCGAACGGTCGCCGATCGCCGTCGATCCGTTCAGCGCGGGCCGGTCGGCGGAGCGCATCTCGCGCTCGGCCGCGGCGGCCGCGGCGGCGAGCCGGCGGCGGCGCCTGCGGTAGCGCGGCGGCACGATCGCCTCCGCCCAGCGCGGCGCCCGCGGCCGCACCCGCGGCAGCAGCAGCGCGACCAGGCCGATCGCGCTGAGGCCGACGATGACCAGCACGATGCCCAGGCTGGAGGACCGGACCGAGAACGCCACCGCGGAGAACGCGATCAGCGCGGCCCAGAAGTACATGATCCACACGGCCCGCGCGTGCGAGTGGCCGATCTCCAGCAGCCGGTGGTGCAGGTGCCCGCGGTCGGCCGCGAACGGCGACTGGCCCTTCCAGGTGCGGCGGACCACCGCGAGCACCAGGTCGGCGGCCGGGATGGCGATCATCGTCATCGGCAGCAGCAGCGGCATGTAGACGGGGACCATGAAGTGCACGGTCTCGCGGGTCGATCCGGTGAACCCGGTGATGGCGTCCGGGTCGACCTGCCCGGTGATGGAGATCGCCCCCGAGGACAGCACCAGGCCGATCAGCATCGAGCCGGAGTCGCCCATGAAGATCCGCGCGGGGTGGATGTTGTGCGGCAGGAAGCCCAGGCACATCCCGATCAGGATCGCGCTGAAGAGCGTGGCGGGCGCGGCCGCCTCGATGCCGTGGCCGTACCAGATGCGGTAGGCGTACATGAAGAACGCGATCGCCGCGATGCACACCATGCCGGCCGCGAGACCGTCCAGGCCGTCGACGAAGTTCACCGCGTTGATGGTGATGACGACGAGGGCGACGGTCAGCAGCGTCGACTGGATCGGGGTGAGGGCCACGGTGCCGATGCCGGGCACCGGCAGCCACAGGATGCTGAGGCCCTGCAGCACCATGACGCCCGCGGCGATCATCTGCACGCCGAGCTTGATCAGCGCGTCCACGCCCCACTTGTCGTCCAGCACGCCCAGCAGCCAGATCAGCGCGGCCCCGGACAGCAGCGCGCGCGGCTCTTTGGACAGGCTGAAGACGTCCCCGAGGTTGCTCAGGTGGGCGGCCACCAGCAGGCCGGCGCACAGGCCGCCGAACATGGCGATGCCGCCGAGCCGCGGCGTCGGCTCGCGGTGCACGTCACGGTCGCGGATCGGGGGCATGGCTCCGGCCGCGATGGCGAACTTCCGCACCGGCCCCGTCAGCAGATACGTGACAGCCGCCGTGACGAAGAGGGTCAGCAGATACTCGCGCACGAGCCGCCTCCGACGGTTTCGGGGGCGCAGCACACGTGCGCACACGTCCGGGGGTACCTCACAGCGTCACACCCTAGTGGTGGCCGGGCCGGGACGGCGAACACCTACCGAGACTCACAGGGAGCCGAGGGGGTTGCACACCGTGCGCAACGGGCAGGAAACAGGACTGTCCGTCGCTCGTTGCGGCCCGCCGGAGGGTGTCCCGCCGGGCCGGCCGCGGGCGGGACGGGCTCAGCGGCCGGGGTAGGCGTCGGGGTACGGCGGGAAGCGCCGCACCAGCTCGGCGACGTCCGCGCCGGTGTCCCGGTCCTCCCGCAGCGCGCGGCCGATCAGGCCCGCGACCTGCGGCATCTCCCGCTCCCCCAGGCCCTGGGTGGTGACCGCGGCGGTCCCCAGCCGGATGCCGGTGCAGCCGTCCGCGGGCCGCGGGTCGTAGGGGATCGGGCACTTGTCGACGAGGATCCCGGCCGCCGCGCACCGGCCGCGGGCGGTGCGGCCGTCGATGTCCAGCGGGCCGACGCCCGCGGTGATCAGATGGGTGTCGGTGCCGCCGGTGACCACATCGAGACCTTCCGCACACAGGGCCTCCGCAAGCAGCCGGGCGTTCGCGACGACCTGGTGGGCGTACTCGGAGAAGGCCGGGGTGGCCGCCTCGGCGAACGCGGCGGCCTTCGCGGCGATGGCGTGCATGTGCGGGCCGCCCTGCGAGAAGGGGTAGACCGCGCGGTCGACGCGCTGCGCCAGGGGCTCGCCGCACAGGATCAGCCCGCCGCGCGGCCCGCGCAGCGTCTTGTGGGTGGTGGCGCACACCACGTCCGCGTACGGCACCGGGCTGGGCGCGGCGCCGCCGGCGACCAGGCCGAGGGTGTGCGCGGCGTCGGCGATCAGATAGGCGCCGACGTCGTCGGCGATCTCCCGGAACGCCGCGTAGTCCAGGTGCCGCGGATAGGCGGTGGCGCCGCACACGATCGCCTTGGGGCGGTGCTTGCGGGCCAGGTCGCGCACCTGGTCGTAGTCGATCAGGCCGTCGCGGTCGGTGCCGTAGCCGACGAACTGGAACCAGCGGCCGGAGAAGTTCGCGCGCGAGCCGTGGGTGAGGTGGCCGCCGTGCGGCAGCGCGGTGGCCAGCACCGTGTCGCCGGGGACCAGCAGGGCGGCGTAGGAGGCCAGCACCGCGGAGGACCCGGAGTACGGCTGGACGTTGGCGTGGGCGGCGCCGAACAGGGCGGTGGCGCGTTCCACCGCCAGCCGCTCGGCGAGGTCCACCAGCTCGCAGCCGGCGTGGTGGCGGTGACCCGGATAGCCCTCGGCGTACTTGTTGGCCAGCGGGGAGCCGAGCGCGGCCAGCACGGCCGCGGAGGTGAAGTTCTCCCCCGCCAGGAGCTGCAGGCAGCTGCTCTGCCGGTCGAGTTCGGCGAGCAGGACGCCGGCAAGCTCGGGGTCCTGGCGGCGCAGCGCGGCGAAGTCCGCGGGCATCGGGGTGGCGGCGGACGGGCCGCCGGACGGGGCCGCGCGGCCCGTGCGGACGCGCGCGGAGGTCTGTGCTGTCTCGGCGACCGGCATGGTGCACTCCCTGCGGGAGAGGCGATCTCGCCTCCACTGTAGGGGCGGCGACCGCGGAACGCGCTGCGGATGCGGCCTAAACGGTGGCGGTGACTCCGGTCAGCGCGGTGACGACCGGGTCCAGGGCGCCCTGGATCTCCTCGCCGATGCTGCGGAAGTACCCCACGGGCGCGCCGTAGGGGTCGTGCACCTCGTCCGCCTCGGGGCTGGGGGCCAGCAGCCAGCCGCGCAGCGCGGCTGCGGCCTGCACCAGGGCCCGGGCGCGCTCGGTGACGCTGCCATCAGGCAGCGTGGCGGTGTCTATCGCCCGGACCAGGCGGGTGAACTCCTTGAGCGTGAAGGTCCGCAGGCCCGCCGCGTGGCCCATGGAGATGACCTGGGCGCGGTGGTCGCGGGTGGCGGTCAGCACCAGGTCCGCGTCGATGACGTGGTCGTCGAGCAGCTCGCGGCCGACGAAGCCGGCCGGGTCGGCGCCGAACTCGGTCAGCACCGCGGCGGCGTGCGCCTCCATGGGCGCGCCCTCGTGCCCCCAGGTGCCGGCGGACTCCACGACGATGCCGGCGCCGGCCGCCCCGACCCGCAGGGCCAGGCCGTGCCGCATCAGCCGCTCGGCCATCGGCGAGCGGCACACGTTCCCGGTGCAGACGTGGAGCACACGGAACACGTCGGATGGGCTGCCGGGGCCCCCGCCCGGTGCGGAGGCGGGCAGCCCGCCGTCGTACCCCCGTATGCCCCGTCCCTCGGGCGTCAACTGCGCTCCTGCAGGTCGGGTACGACCTTGCGCAGCTCGTCCGCGCTGATCGCCCCGGCCCGCAGCAGCAGCGGCACCTTCCCCGTGACGTCCACGATGGACGACGGCACGGCGGCGGGCGTGGGTCCGCCGTCGAGGTAGATCGCCACCGAGTCGCCGAGCATCTCCTGCGCGGCGTCGCAGTCCTGCGGCGACGGGTGCCCGGTCAGGTTGGCGCTGGAGACGGCCATCGGCCCGGTGGCGGTGAGCAGTTCGATGGCGACCGGGTGCAGCGGCATGCGCACCGCGACGGTGCCGCGGGTGTCCCCGAGGTCCCAGTTGAGCGACGGCTGGTGCTTGGTGACCAGGGTCAGCGCACCGGGCCAGAACGCGTCGACGAGCTCCCACGCCTGCTCGGAGAAGTCGGTGACGATGCCGTGCAGGGTGTTCGGCGAGCCGACCAGCACCGGCGAGGGCATGTTGCGGCCGCGGCCCTTGGCCTCCAGCAGATCGCCGACGGCCTCGGCGTCGAACGCGTCCGCGCCGATGCCGTAGACGGTGTCGGTGGGCAGCACGACGAGTTCGCCGCGCTTGATCGCCGAGGTGGCCTCGCGCAGGCCGGTGGCCCGGTCGGTCGCGTCGGAGCAGTCGTATCGCCGTGCCATTAGCTGACCTCCAGAAGCTGCTGCTGAGCCTGTGCCGTCTTCACGGCGTCGCCTTGCGGGCGGTGGTGAACCGCGGCCGGTTGTTGAGATCGGGGTGGTCGGCCGCGTCCGCCCAGCCCGCGTCCTCCTTGAAGATCCACGGCACCTGGCCACCCTGGGAGTCGGCGTGCTCGATCACGACGACTCCTCCGGGCCGGAGCAGCCGGTGCGCGGTGCGCTCGATGCCGCGGATGGTGTCCAGGCCGTCCTCGCCGGAGAACAGGGCGAGTTCGGGGTCGTGGTCGCGGGCCTCGGGCGCAACGTACTCCCATTCGCCGAGCGGGATGTACGGCGGGTTGGAGATGACCAGGTCCACCTGGCCGTCGAGGTCGCGGAAGGCGGTGAGGGCGTTGCCGTGCCGCAGGTCGACCTTGGACCCGGCGGTGTTCTTGCGGGCCCAGTCCAGGGCCTGCTCGGACAGTTCCACGGCGTGCACCCGGGAGCGGGGCACCTCCTGCGCGAGCGCCAGCGCGATGGCGCCGGAGCCGGTGCACAGGTCCACGATGCGCGGCTCGGCGACGTCCATCGCGCGCACGGCGTCTATGGCCCAGCCGACGACCGACTCGGTCTCCGGCCGCGGCACGAACACCCCTGGCCCGACCTGGAGTTCGAGGTAGCGGAAGAAGGCGCGGCCGGTGATGTGCTGCAGCGGCTCGCGGGCCTCGCGGCGGGCGACGGCCTCCCAGTAGCGGGCGTCGAACTCCCCGTCGGCCACCGTGTGCAGCTCACCGCGCTTGACGCCGTGGACGTACGCCGCGAGCTCCTCGGCGTCGAACCGGGGCGAGGGCACGCCGGCGTCGGCGAGCCGCTGGGCGGCCTGCGCCACTTCGGCGAGCAGCAGGTTCACGTGCCAGCCCCCCGATCAGGCCGCGTCGCCGGCCGCGGCCAGCTTGGCGGCCGAGTCGGCGTCCACGCAGGCCTGGATCATCGCGTCCAGATCGCCGTCGAGCACCTGGTCCAGGTTGTAGGCCTTGAAGCCGACCCGGTGGTCGGAGATGCGGTTCTCCGGGAAGTTGTAGGTGCGGATGCGCTCGGAGCGGTCGACGGTGCGGACCTGGCTGCGGCGGGCGTCGGACGCCTCGCGCTCGGCCTCCTCCTGCGCGGCGGCCAGCAGCCGGGACCGCAGGATGCGCATCGCCGACTCCTTGTTCTGGAGCTGGCTCTTCTCGTTCTGGCAGGAGACCACCAGACCGGACGGCAGGTGCGTGATGCGGACCGCGGAGTCGGTGGTGTTGACCGACTGGCCGCCGGGACCGGACGAGCGGTAGACGTCGATCCGCAGGTCGTTGGGGTTGATCTCGACCTCGACCTCCTCGGCCTCCGGCGTGACGAGCACACCGGCCGCCGAGGTGTGGATCCGGCCCTGCGACTCGGTGGCCGGCACCCGCTGCACGCGGTGCACGCCGCCCTCGTACTTCAGCCGCGCCCAGACGCCCTGCCCCGGTTCGTGGCTGCCGCGGGCCTTCACCGCGACCTGGACGTCCTTGTAGCCGCCGAGGTCGGACTCGTTGGCGTCGAGGATCTCGGTCTTCCAGCCGACCCGCTCGGCGTAGCGCAGGTACATCCGCAGCAGGTCGCCCGCGAACAGCGCGGACTCCTCGCCGCCCTCGCCGGCCTTGACCTCGAGGATGACGTCCTTGTCGTCGCTGGGGTCGCGGGGCACCAGCAGCAGCCGCAGCCGCTCGGTGAGCTCCGCGCGCTGCTTCTCCAGGTCCTTGACCTCGGCGGCGAAGTCGGGATCGTCCAGCGCGAGCTCGCGGGCCGTGCCGATGTCATCGCCGGTCTGCCGCCAGGAGCGGTAGGTGGCGACGATCGGGGTCAGCTCCGCGTAGCGCTTGTTGAGCTTGCGTGCGTTGGCCTGGTCCGCGTGCACCGCGGGGTCGGCCAGCTGCTTCTCGAGGTCGGCGTGCTCGCCGATCAGTTCCTCGACCGCCTCGAACATCATGGATCCCTGGGGGTTGGAGAAGAAGTGTGCGGGACGACAAAGCGCCGGTCCGGCCGTCCTGGGGACGGCCGTGGACCGGCGCTCGCGGGTCGCTACTTCTTGGCGGACCCAGCGGCCTTGCCGAAGCGGGCCTCGAAGCGGGCAACGCGGCCGCCGGTGTCGAGGATCTTCTGCTTGCCCGTGTAGAACGGGTGGCACTCGGAGCACACGTCGGCGCGGATCTGGCCGCTCGACTCGGTGCTGCGGGTGGTGAACGACGCGCCGCAGGTGCAGGTGACCTGGGTCTCGACGTACTCGGGGTGGATGTCGCGCTTCAAGGATGCTCCTAGGTTCGGGAGGGCGCCGGGTCGCACCCGCGGGCTGCGGGGGCGTGAACCGGGACCAGCGGACCAGTCTGCCAGCACTGACCGCATCTCCCCAAACCGGAGGGGCCCGCGAATCATTCCCGGGCGCCGCCGAGCGCCGCCGGCCGGCCCTCCGCGCACCTTCCGCAGACCGTCGCCGCAGGTCAGGGCCGTGTCGACGTCGGAGCCTGGCGGGCGGCGACGACCTTCTTGGCCTTGGCCTCGTCGGCGACCGACCCCTTGGTCGCCGAGGGCGGGATCGGCTTGTCGGCGCGCAGCGCGGCCCATACGACCGCGGCCTTCGACGCGATCGGCTCGACCCGGTTGCGGTCGGCCGCGTACTGCACCGGCAGCGTCACCATGTGCACATGGGAGGCGTCCAGGTGCTGCATGCTCTGGCCGAGGCCCATCAGCTTGTTCACCGAGCCGAGCCCGGTGTCGGTCGTGACGGCCTTGGTGGCGGTGTCGGCGACCGAGAAGAGCTTGCCGGGGCTGGTGGTCAGCCCGACGCCCGACATGCGGTCCAGCAGCGCCTTCATGAACGCCTGCTGGAGCTCTATGCGGCCCAGGTCGCTGCCGTCGCCCACGCCGTGCCGGGTGCGCACCAGGCCGAGCGCCTGCTCGCCGTCGAGCGTGTGGCTGCCCGCGGGCAGGTCGAGATGGCTCTTGGGGTCGTTGATCGCCTGCCGGGTGGTGAGCGGGACCCCGCCGAGGGCGTTGACGAGGTTCTTGAAGCCGGTGAAGTCGACCTCGACGTAGTGGTCCATGCGCAGCCCGGTGAGCTGCTCCACCGTCTTGACCGCGCAGGCGGGCCCGCCGGCCTCGTAGGCGCTGTTGAACATCACCTGCTGCGCCGGTGGCACGGTGCCGCCGTTGTCCTTCTTGCAGGCCGGGCGGGCGACGAGGGTGTCGCGCGGGATGCTGACGACGCTGGCCGAGCGGTGGCCGGCGGCCAGGTGCACGATCATCGCGGTGTCCGAGCGCGCTCCGCTGTCGTGCCCGTACACATGGTTGGCGCCGGAGCGCGAGTCCGAGCCGAGGACCAGGATGTCCATGGCGCCGTTGCCCAGCGGCGCGGGGCGGTGGTCCCCCAGCGCGTCGTTGATGTCGACGCTGTGGATGTTGCCGTTCAGCCGCTGGTAGAGGTACGCCGCCCCGGCGCCCCCGGCGAGCACCAGGCCCGCCGTCACACAGGCGACCACCTTGAGGCTGCGCCGACGGCGCCTGCGGCCGTCCCCGGCCCCGCTGGGGCTGGAGCCGGCCCGCGGCAGCTGATCGTCGAGCATGTGCGGCACCTCCGGCTCTGTGGTCTGATTTGCCGGACTCTTCATCGTGCGCCCGGTGTCCGGGTTCCGGCATCCGGGGGACAACCGCGAACTCCCGCATACCCCCTGGTCAGGGGGTATGCGGGAGTTCGCTGGCAACTTCGCTCAGTGACCGGGATCCGGGCGGATGTCACCCAGGGTGACCCCGGCCACGGTCAGCCGAGCAGGTTGTAGATGTTCCAGCCGGCACCGATCTTGACCCGGGCGGCGTAGGGGGCACTGGTGGAACCCGTGCCCTTGTACAGCCACAGCACGCCCGAGGTGTCCCGGGCGAGCAGGTCGGCCTTGCCGTCACCGGTCATGTCACCGGTGGAGGCGAAGGCGTTGTAACCGTTCCAGCCGGCGCCGATCTTGACCCGGGCCGCCCAAGGGGCACTGGCGGAACCCGTGCCCTTGTACAGCCACAGGACGCCGGAGCTGTCCCGGGCCACGATGTCGGCACGGCCGTCGTCGGTCAGGTCGCCCTTGCCGTAGATGACCGAGCCGTAGATGTTCCAGCCCGAACCGACCTTGACGCGGGCGCCGAACTTGCCCGCGCCGGTGCCCGGGTACACGTACGCCACACCGGTGCTGTCGGTCGCGAACAGGTCGGGCTTGCCGTCACCGGTGATGTCGCCGGGGAGCGTGATCGACTTCATCGCGTTCCAGCCGGCGCCGATGTCCGTGGCGTCCCCGGTCAGGGAGTCCAGGAACATCAGGTGACCGGCGGTCGTACGGACCACCAGGTCCTCGGACCAGTCACCGTTCAGGTCGGCCTGGCGCACCAGGTTGAGACCGCTGAAGTCTCCCTCGTCCGCACGCGCGGCGAAGCTGGTGCCCTTGGACTGGTACATGTACGCCTCGCCGGCAGGCGTCCGGGCGAACAGGTCCGCCAGGGTGTCCTCGTGGTCGAGGGGCAGCAGACTGCCGTCGTCCATGCGCTGGTTGATGGCGCCCGCGTACGTGCTCACCTTGGTGAACACGCTGTAGGCACCCTGCTCCACGCAGTCCTTGACACCCCAGGACACGATGCCGATGATCTTGCCGTTCTCGACCAGCGGCCCGCCGGAGTCACCGTTGCAGGTCGCGATGGTCCCGGTGTCCGACCCGGAGGCCGGGGTACCGGCGCAGACCATGTGGCCCGGCTTGAAGTCCGCCGCGTCCCACTGGGTGCAGGTCGCGTCGGAGTCGACCGGAAGGGTCGCCTGCAGCAGCGTCGGCGACTCGTCCTCGGAGGTGGACGAGGTACGTCCCCATCCGTAGACCACCGCGGTCTTGCCGGGCGTGTACGACGCCGTGTCGGTGCTGCTGGTGATCGGCAGCGCCTTGGCGGTCGATGCGAGGCCCTGGTACAGCGGGTCGACGGTCAGCACCGCGGCGTCGTTGTCCGTGGTCGTGTCGTTGTACGACGGGTGGTTCCACTGCGCGCCGGCGAGGCTGATCACGCCGCCGTGCAGGTTCGCCGACCCGTCGGCGTTGGTCGTCACGAGCTGGTCGGTTCCGCTGACGATGGCGCCGTAGTCGTACCAGTCGTACCCGTGGACGCAGTGCGCGGCCGTGAGGATCTTCGAGTGGCTGACGATCGTGCCGTCGCAGGCGAAGCCGACGTCGTCCGACGTGTCGGCGGTGCCCTTGTCGTCGTAGTAGTAGAGCTGCACCATGAACGGCGCGTTGGCGAACGTGGTGGTCGAGCCCCCGATGATCAGCGGGGTCGCCTTGCCGCCGGACGTGGAGCCGGACGTGGTGCTGCTGGACATCGTGGACCGTGCCGTCGTGCGGCCGGCCACGCGGATGGCTCCGGCGACACGGGCCTTCAACTCGGCCGTGCTCACCGTGCGGTGGGGTGCGGCCGCCTTGATCGCGGGCAGCTGCGAAGCACCGTCGGCGTGCGCGGGGGCCGAGAGGAACAGGCCCGCCGTGCCGACGGCGAGGGCGGCAACCGGGAGCGCCTTGAGGCTGCGCCGCCCGGTCCTGACGCCCTTGTGGGCAGAGGACACTCAGATCTCCTGATGGTCGGATGACGTGCCGCGGGCGCGCGAGAGGCGCGAGGCGGCACCGGAGGTGCGCACAGGAGTGAGCGGAACAAGAGAACAGACCCGCCGCGTCGCGGGCGGATCTGAGCCGCCGCCGCGGGCTGGGTCCGAAGATGGATTCCCCCCCACCTGCGGCTGGCCGATCATATGACCGCCGCACGGACTCACACCAGCCTCACAGGAGGCTCCCAGCACAACTTTCAGTAAAGAAAAGTGCTTTGGCGCGGAAAGCCGGACGCGCAAAGCCCCGCCCGCCGGGGACACCGGCGGGCGGGGCTCAGCGGGATCGCTGCGGGTCAGTCGTTGTTCTGTCCCGGAGTCGTCTTCGCGATCTGCATCAGGAACTCGGCGTTGGACTTCGTCTGCTTCATCTTGTCCAGCAGCAGCTCGATCGCCTGCTGCTGGTCCAGGGCGTGCAGCACCCGGCGCAGCTTCCAGACGATGCCCAGCTCCTCGCCGCCGAGCAGGATCTCCTCCTTGCGGGTGCCGGACGCGTCCACGTCCACCGCGGGGAAGATGCGCTTGTCGGCGAGCTTGCGGTCGAGCTTGAGCTCCATGTTGCCGGTGCCCTTGAACTCCTCGAAGATCACCTCGTCCATGCGCGAGCCGGTCTCGACCAGCGCGGTGGCCAGGATGGTCAGCGAGCCGCCGTCCTCGATGTTGCGCGCGGCGCCGAAGAAGCGCTTCGGCGGGTAGAGCGCGGTCGAGTCGACACCACCGGACAGGATGCGGCCGGAGGCGGGCGCCGCGAGGTTGTACGCGCGGCCCAGGCGGGTGATCGAGTCGAGCAGCACGACCACGTCGTGGCCCAGCTCCACCAGGCGCTTGGCGCGCTCGATGGCCAGCTCGGCGACCGTGGTGTGGTCCTCGGCCGGACGGTCGAAGGTCGAGGAGATGACCTCGCCCTTCACCGACCGCTGCATGTCGGTGACTTCCTCGGGCCGCTCGTCCACGAGCACGACCATCAGGTGGCACTCGGGGTTGTTGGTGGTGATCGCGTTGGCGATCGCCTGCATGATCATGGTCTTACCGGTCTTCGGCGGGGCCACGATCAGACCGCGCTGGCCCTTGCCGATCGGCGACACCAGGTCGATGATCCGGGTCGTCAGCACACCGGGGTCGGTCTCCAGGCGGAGCCGGTCCTGCGGGTACAGCGGGGTGAGCTTGTTGAACTCCGGACGGCCGCGGCCGGAGTCGGCGCCCATGCCGTTGGCGGAGTCCAGCCGGACCAGCGCGTTGAACTTCTCGCGGCGCTCGCCGTCCTTGGGCTGACGGACCGCACCGGTGACGTGGTCGCCCTTGCGCAGGCCGTTCTTGCGGACCTGGGCGAGCGAGACGTACACGTCGTTCGGGCCCGGCAGGTAGCCGGAGGTGCGGATGAACGCGTAGTTGTCGAGGATGTCGAGGATGCCCGCGACGGGGATCAGCACATCGTCGTCGGCGACCTGCGGCTCGCCGCCGCCGAAGTCGTCACGGCCACGGCCACGGCCGCGGCGGTCGCGGTAACGGCCGCGGCGCCGGCCCCGGCCCTCGCCGAAGTCCTCGTCGTCCTGCTGGCCGCCCTGACCGCCCTGGCCGCCCTGCTGGTTCTGGCCGCCGCCCTGGCCCTGCTGCTGACGGTCGCGCTGGCGGTTGCCGTCACCGTCGCCGCCGTCCCGGTTGCGGCGGTCACGCTGCCGCTCGCGGCGGTCGCCGCGCTGCCCGCGCTGGCGGTTGCCGTCACCGTCGCCGCCGCCCTGCTGCTGCTTGCCGTCGCCCTTGCCCTCGGCGGTGTCGGCGGCGGCCTCGGCCGCGCGCTCGGTCCGCCCGGCGGCCTGCTCGGTCTTCGCCTCACCCTTCGGCGCGGCCTTCTCGCCCTTGTCGCCGGCCGGCTGACCCGGGATCTCGATCTGCTGGGACTCGGCCGGAGCGGTGGCGGTCGCGGTGGCCGTGGCCTTCGCGGCGGGGGCGCCCTCGTCGGCCGCCTGCTCGAGACGGGTCCGGGACGTCGCGCGGCGCTTGGGCTTCTCGGCCGCGGGGGCGTCGGCCTGCGGAGCCGCGGCCCCGCCGCCGGCCTGGCGCTCCTTGATGGTCTCGATCAGCTGGCTCTTGCGCATCCGCGCGGTGCCCTTGATACCGAGTCCGGAGGCGAGCTGCTGGAGTTCGGCCAGGACCATGCCGTCCAGACCGGTACCGGACCGGCGTCGCCGTGAGGCACTGGCCGTGGCAGCACCGGCGGCAGGCGCGGCGGCGTCGGACGCGGCGACAGTGTTGTCTGCGCGCACGCCCATCAGATCGGTGGTGTCGCTCACGAAGGGTCCTTCCCTGGAGCGGACGTCGGCCTGAATGGCTCGGCGACCGGTCGTGCTGTCCGGGTCTGGGCGTTTCCGCTGCTCAGAACCGGGGCGGTGGTCCGCCTGACGGCGGCAGAAATACATACGAGCTCTCGGTACGGAGCAAACCGGTGAAACTGCGGAAACTCCTACCGATTCCGGAGCGTGCTCGACACTGCTAAGGCAGGCTGTCCGACTCCCCAGTCAGACTGCCCATGCTGTGTGGGAGGCTCCCGGAAGACGTGTCGTCCGCTGCCTGCGACGGCAGAGGCGGGGACACAGTGCATCGCGCCCATCGGGCTGCGAATGCTGACTTGAGATTAACACTACCGGATCCCCCACATATTCCCCCTCTCTACGACCGGCAATCGTGTCACTGCCCCCCTGCGAGGGGCAGAACACTGGCCCCGGCCTGGTCCAGTGCCAGCCGGTTGGCGGCCCAGCCCTCACCCGCGAGCCGGGAGACCTTGTCGGCGTCACCCTCGTCGCACAGGGCGAGCACCGTCGGGCCGGCACCCGACACGACAGCGGGGACGCCTTCGGCGCGCAGACGGTTGACCAGGGCGATGGTCTCGGGCATGGCGGGCGCCCGGTACTCCTGGTGCAACCGGTCCTCGGTGGCCGGCAGCAGCAGCTCGGGGCGCCTGGTCAGCGCCTCGACGAGCAGTGCGGCCCGGCCGGCGTTGGCCGCCGCGTCGACGTGCGGGACGCTGCGCGGCAGCAGGCCGCGCGCGGTCTCGGTGAGCAGCGGGGTGGCGGGGACGAAGACCACCGGAATCAGCGACGCCGCGGGGTCCATCCGGACCGCCCGGGCCGCGCCGCCCTCGGTCCAGGCCACGGTGAAGCCGCCGAGCAGACAGGCGGCGACGTTGTCGGGGTGCCCCTCGATCTCGGTGGCCAGTTCCAGCAGCGCGGTGTCGTCGAGCACGGCGGGGCCGCCTATGGTCACCGAGCGCGCGGCGATGATGCCCGCGCAGATGGCCGCGGAGGACGAGCCGAGGCCGCGGCCGTGCGGGATGCGGTTGGCGCACACCACTTCCAGGCCGCGCGGCTGGCCGCCGAGCAGGTCGAAGGCGGTCCGCAGGGACCGTACGACCAGGTGCTTCTCGTCGCGGGGCAGCGTGTCGGCGCCCTCGCCCGCGATGTCGACGTGCAGGCCCGAGTCGGCGACGCGGACGACCACGTCGTCGTACAGCCCCAAGGCCAGGCCGAAGGCGTCGAAACCGGGGCCCAGGTTGGCGCTGGTCGCGGGGACGCGCACCCGTACTGCGGCGGCGCGGAACGCGGGACCGGCCATCGTTCGACGAATCTCCTTGTGCGGTGCGCCCTGCGGGCGCGGCTCCATTGCCGGCGCGGCGGGGCGGGAATGGCGGTTTGGCATCCGCCGGATGCGGGGCACGCTGCGGTGCCGCCGCCCTAAGAGTATCGAAGGAAGGTTCTCCTGCGACATAGGGCGCACGCACCGCGCGCGATGCGTGTCGTTCGCGGTGTGTGCGCCCCCGGGTTGCCGGCGTTCGTCCGGTCCGTCGCGCGGACCGGCGGACTCCCCCGGCCGGGCCGTCAGCGCAGGCCGAGGTGGTCGGCGGCGGCGTCCGCGTCCACCGGCACGGTGGTCGGCTGCGGGGCGCCGGCGACGGCCCAGTCCGGGTCCTTGAGGCCGTTGCCGGTGACCGTGCAGACGATCCGCTGGCCCGGGTCGACCCTGCCCTCCTCGGCGGCCTTGAGCAGTCCGGCGACCGAGGCGGCCGACGCGGGCTCCACGAAGACACCCTCCCTGGCGGCCAGCAGCCGGTAGGCGGACAGGATCTGACGGTCCGTCACCGCTTCGATGAGGCCGCCCGAGTCGTCCCGGGCCTCCTCGGCGTACGTCCACGACGCGGGGTTGCCGATCCGGATCGCGGTGGCGATGGTCTGCGGCTGGCGCACCGGCGCCCCGTTGACGATCGGCGCCGAGCCGGACGCCTGGAAGCCCCACATCCGCGGCCGGCGGGTGGACACCCCGTCGGCCGCGTACTCGCGGTAGCCCTTCCAGTACGCGGTGATGTTGCCCGCGTTGCCCACCGGCAGCACATGGATGTCGGGCGCGTCGCCGAGCGCGTCCACGATCTCGAACGCGGCCGTCTTCTGCCCCTCGATGCGGACCGGGTTCACCGAATTGACCAGCGCCACCGGGTACTTCTCGCTCAGGCCGCGGGCGAGGTCCAGGCAGTCGTCGAAGTTGCCGTCGACCTGGAGGATGCGGCTGCCGTGCACCAGCGCCTGGCCCATCTTGCCGAGCGCGATCTTGCCCTGCGGCACGAGCACCGCGCACACCATGCCGGCGCGCACCGCGTAGGCGGCGGCCGAGGCCGAGGTGTTGCCGGTGGAGGCGCAGATGACGGCCTTGGCGCCCTCCTCCTTGGCCTTGGAGATGGCCATGGTCATCCCGCGGTCCTTGAAGGACCCCGTCGGGTTGGCGCCCTCGACCTTCAGGAAGACGTCGCAGCCCGTCCGCTCGGACAGCAGCTGGGCCGGGACGAGCGGCGTTCCGCCCTCCAGCAGGGTGACGACCGGAGTCTGCGCGGTGACCGGCAGCCGGTCCCGGTACTCCTCGATGACGCCGCGCCACTGGTGGGTGCCGGACATCCGGGGCTGGTCGATGGTTCCGTTGTTGCTGCTCATGGCGGCCTTACTCCCCTTCCACACGCATGATGCTGGCGACTCCGCGTACGGTGTCGAGTTTCCGCAGGCTGGAGACCGTCGCGGAGAGCGCGGCGTCCGGCGCGCGATGGGTGACGACGACGAGGGAGGCCTCGCCGTCCTTTCCCTGCTGGCGCACCGTGTCGATGGACACGTCGTGCTCGGCGAACACCGTGGCGACCTGAGCCAGGACACCCGGTTTGTCCGCCACGTCAAGGCTGATGTGGTAGCGGGTGACCACATCCCCCATCGGGCTGACCGGCAGTTGCGTGTACGCGGACTCGCCGGCACCGGTGGTCGCCGCGAGCTTGTTGCGGCAGGCGGCCACCAGGTCGCCGAGGACGGCGGAGGCGGTGGGTGCACCGCCCGCGCCGGGACCGTAGAACATCAGCCGCCCGGCCGCCTCCGCCTCGACGAAGACGGCGTTGTACGCCTCGCGGACCGAGGCGAGCGGGTGGCTGAGCGGGATCATCGCGGGGTGCACCCGGGCGGTGACCGACCGGCCGTCGGCGCTGCGCTCGCAGATCGCGAGCATCTTGACCAAGCAGCCCATCTTCCGCGCGGACGCGATGTCCGCGGCCGTCACCTCGGTGATCCCCTCGCGGTGCACGTCGTCGATGGTGACCCGGGTGTGGAAGGCGATGCCGGCCAGGATCGCGGCCTTGGCCGCGGCGTCGAAGCCCTCCACGTCGGCCGTCGGGTCGGCCTCGGCGTACCCCAGGGCGGTGGCCTCGTCGAGCGCCTCGCTGTAGCCGGCGCCGGTCGAGTCCATCTTGTCGAGGATGAAGTTGGTGGTGCCGTTCACGATGCCCAGCACCCGGTTGACCTTGTCGCCGGCCAGCGACTCGCGCAGCGGCCGGATCAGCGGGATCGCGCCGGCGACGGCGGCCTCGTAGTACAGGTCGACGCCGTGCTCGACGGCCTTGGCGTGCAGGCTGGCGCCGTCGGCGGCCAGCAGCGCCTTGTTCGCCGAGACGACCGAGGCGCCGTGCTCGAACGCGGTGGTGATCAGCGTGCGGACCGGCTCGATCCCGCCGATGACCTCGACGACGACGTCGAGGTCGCCGCGTTTGACCAGCGCCATGGCGTCCGTGGTGAGCAGGTCCGCCGGGACGCCCTCGCGCACCCGGTTCGGCCGCCGCACCGCGATCCCGGCGAGCTCGATCGGGGCCCCGATGCGCGCGGCGAGGTCGTCGGCCTGCGTCGTGATGATGCGCGTGACCTCGGAGCCGACCACACCGCAGCCCAGCAGCGCCACTTTCAGCGGACGCGTACGCATCATCCGACCTCGTTTCTCGTACTGCTCTCGTCATCGGTTCGCGTGGCCGGGCCGGCGGGCCGCCGGCCCGCGGGCGGTGATCCGGCCCCGGCCCGCAGGGCCGGACCGGACGCGGGAATCCCACCACGCGGAGGTCACCAGTCTCACGCACCGGACGGGAGAAACCACGCCCTGTCCGGATCGCGAGACCCGCTGATCACCGGACGATATTGCGTCCGTCCGGTGATCTTGCAGTGTTTTTCCGGTCAGCCCACGTCCAGCCGGAGCAGATCGTCCTCCGTCTCGCGCCGCACGATCACCCGCGCGGCGCCGTCCGCGACCGCGACGACCGGCGGACGCAGCGCGTGGTTGTAGTTGCTCGCCATCGCCCGGCAGTACGCGCCGGTGGCCGGCACCGCCAGCAGGTCGCCCGGAGCCAGGTCGGACGGCAGGAAGGCGTCCTTGACCACGATGTCCCCGCTCTCGCAGTGCTTGCCCACCACCCGGCTGAGCATCGGCGCCGCGTCGCTCTTCCGCGACACCAGCGCCACGCTGTACTCGGCGTCGTAGAGCGCGGTGCGGATGTTGTCCGACATCCCGCCGTCCACGCTGACGTACGTGCGCAGGCCCTCCAGCGGCTTGACCGTGCCGACCTCGTAGAGCGTGAACGCGGTCGGGCCGACGATGGCCCGGCCCGGCTCGACGGACAGCCGCGGCACCCGCAGCCCCGCCGACTCGCACTCCCGGGTGACGATGTCGCCCAGCGCCTTGGCGATGTCCTGCGGCTCCCGCGGGTCGTCGTCCGGGGTGTAGGCGATGCCGAGACCGCCGCCGAGGTCGATCTCCGGCAGCTCCACACCGTGCTCGTCGCGGACGTCCGCGAGCAGCGAGACCACCCGGCGGGCGGCCACCTCGAACCCGGCCATGTCGAAGATCTGCGAGCCGATGTGGCTGTGGATGCCGACCAGCTCCAGGCTCTCCAGCCTCAGCACCCGGCGCACCGCCTCGGCCGCCATGCCGTCGGCGAGCGCCAGGCCGAACTTCTGGTCCTCGTGCGCGGTCGCGATGAACTCGTGGGTGTGCGCCTCGACGCCCACCGTCACCCGGATCTGCACCCGCTGCCGGACGCCGCGCTCCTGCGCGACGGCGGCGACCTTCACGATCTCCTGGAAGGAGTCGAGGACGATCCGGCCCACCCCCGCGTCGACGGCCCGCTCGATCTCGGCGGTGCTCTTGTTGTTGCCGTGCAGCGCGATCCGGTCGGCGGGCATGCCCGCGTCCAGGGCCACCGCCAGCTCGGTGCCGGAGCAGACGTCGAGGTTCAGCCCCTCCTCGGTCAGCCACCGCACGACCGCGCGGGAGAGGAAGGCCTTGCCCGCGTAGAAGACGTCGGCGTCCTGGCCGAAAGCGGCGCGCCAGGCGCGGCAGCGGGCCCGGAAGTCGGCCTCGTCCAGGAAGTAGGCGGGGGTGCCGAACTCCTCGGCGAGGGCGCGGACGTCGAGACCGCCGACCTCGGCGGCGCCGTCGTCGTTGCGGGTGACGGTCCGCGCCCAGATGCGCGGGTCGAGACGGTTCAGGTCGCTGGGCGGCGCCTGGTAGTGGCCCTCGGGGAGGACGTCGGCGTGGCGGGGACCTGCGGGGTGTGCGGAGCGGCTCACTTCTCTGCGGCTTTCTGTTCAGAGGGTGTCA
The DNA here is from genome assembly GCF_019890725.1 of Actinacidiphila acidipaludis. GTDB lineage: Bacteria > Actinomycetota > Actinomycetes > Streptomycetales > Streptomycetaceae > Actinacidiphila > Actinacidiphila acidipaludis. The sequence goes on along the minus strand of NZ_JAINZZ010000021.1, from coordinate 88,244 downwards.
GAGGTGGTCGGGGGCGCGGGGTCCCCCAGGCGGCTTCTGGTGGTGGTCGCGTCGCCGGGGTGGGGCGCGGCGTCACAGGTGGTCGGGGGCGCTGATGCCGAGCAGGTGCAGGCCGTCGGCGAGCACGATGCCCGTGGCGTCGGCGAGGCGGACACGGGCGGCGTGGACGGCCGAGGGTTTCTCGTCGCCCTTCGGCAGCGGCGGACACTCGTCGTGGAAGCGGAGGAAGGCGTCCGCGAGCCGCTCCAGGTGCCGGGCCACCCGGTCGGGGGCGCGGCGGCGGGCCGCCGTCTCGACCACGCGGGGGAAGTCGGCGAGGAGGCCGAGGAGTTCGGTCTCGGCGGGGTGGTGGGTCGCTGGGGCGCTCGCGCCGGGGGCGGGGGTGGGGGCCGGCTGGCTTGGGCGAGGGGGGGCCGGGGGGGTGAGGGTGCCGGGGGTGCCCGTCGAGCCCGGGGAGCCCGGGGCCGGGAGGACGGTGACGGGGGCGGGCGCTTCGGGGCCGCCGTCGGGGTCGCCGTCGACGTCGACGCCCAGGTCGTGGGCGTTGCGGAGCAGGGCCCGGGTGCGGGCGTGGGCGTAGCGGACGCGGAACAGCGGGTTGGACTCGTGCTGGCGGAGGAGGTCCGCGGAGAGGCGCGGGGCGTCCTCGGCGGGGGGCCGGAGGAGGGCCCAGCGGGTGGCGTCGGGGCCGAGGGACTCGGAGCCGAGGACGTGGGGGCCGAAGGCGTCGGGGCGGGGTGCGGGCCCGGGCTCTGGCTCTTGTGATTGCTCCGGCGCTTGTGCTGGCTCCGGCTCCGGCTCTCGCTCCGGCTCGGTGACGCGGACGGGCTCGGGGGGCCCGGGTTCTGCGCCGGCGGCGCGGAGGAGGCGGTTGACGGTCTCGGCGACGACGGGGGCCCGGAGGCGGTGCGGGTCGGCCGTCAGGGTGACCGCCTCGCCGGCCAGGCCGTCACCGCGGCCGTAGGCGTCGCGCTGGAGACGGATCTGGCGGACGACGTCACCGAAGGCGTGAGGGCTGAGGGTGATGTTGAGGAAGCCGGGGCCGGCGATCTCGACCAGGGCGACGCCGGGCTCCTTCTCCAGGCGGCGGGCGAGGATCGCGGCGACCTCCAGGGGCCTGCGGCCGGTGGGCCCGGCGAGCTGGAGGGCGACGTTGGTGGCGTAGTCGCCGCAGCCGGGGCGGGCGGGCCGCTGGACCGCGACCTTCGCCGGGAGGGCCTCGACCTGCAGTTCCTCGGCCATGACAGCGCGCCGGACCGTCGCCAGGACGGTGCGGGAGAGCTCGGCGGGTGTCACGCGAGCAAGCGTAGGCGAGGGGTGGGGTGGGACGGCGAGGGGGTTTCACGGGCTGGGACGGGGGGACGCCGTGCCGGGGTGCCGGGACCTCAGGCGCCCGGGTGGGCGGGGGTGCGGCCGCTGGGGTGGTCTTCCGGGGGCGGCCCGGGGGTGGCGGCGGTGCCGGTGGTCCCAGTGGTGCCGGTGCCGGTGCCGGTGCATGTGCCGGCGGCTCGGTGGACGAGGCGGCGTACCGTCTCGACGAGCTCGGCGGGCTCGAACGGCTTGGCCAGGTAGGCGTCGGCCACGCCCTCGGGGAGGGGCCCGGCGCTGACCATGACGATGCCGAGGCCGCGGGTGCGGGGGTCGGACCGGAGGCGCGCCGCGGTGCGGGCGCCGTCGAGGCGGGGCATGACGACGTCGAGGGTGATGACGTCAGGGCGGACGCTGTGCACGATCTCCAGGCATTCGGCACCGTCGGCCGCGGTCACGACCTCGAAGCCCTCCAGCTCAAGGTTGACCCTGATCAGCTGCCGGATCACCTTGTTGTCATCGACCACAAGGACCCGGCCGGACGCGCCCGCCACACAAGAAAGCGTAGGCGGACCGCCGGGGAGCCGCCCGCGTTTTCCGTTTTCTTCCCCACCAAGGGGTGAACCCCCCTCGCCTCGTTGCCACGCTGGGCCGTGACGAACGCGCAGCTCAGGGGCGGGGGCCCGCGCGGGCGGGGCCGGACCGTCAACTTGCCGCGGGCTGTGGGGCCGCGGGGCGGGATCGAGGGAAGGGGTACGCGGCCGGCGCCGGGCCGGACCGGGCCGGGGGAAGTTGTGCGGGGCGGGCGTCGGGCCGGGCCGGGGGGAAGCTGTGCGGGGCAGGCGTCGGGCCGGGCCGGGGTAAGGGGTGGGGCTGGCGCCGGGCCGGACCGAGATAGGGGGTGCGGGGCTGGCACCGGGCCGGACCGAGATAGGGGGTGCGGGCCGACGCCGCCCACCCCGAAGCCCGGCCTCCGCAGGCGCCGAAAACCCTGTCCGGCCCACCCCCGGCGAGCTGGTAGTGTTCTTCCCGTCGCCCCCGTAGCTCAGGGGATAGAGCAACGGCCTCCGGAGCCGTGTGCGCAGGTTCGAATCCTGCCGGGGGCACCTCGCAGTAGGTGCCAAAAGACCCCGCCACCAGCCGAAACGCTGACGGCGGGGTTTTTGCATGTGCGCAGGCATGTGCGGCCCGAAGCGGCCGTATGTAGGGCTCCGTGGACGAGGCGTGGACGGGATCTTGGGGCATTTCCGCAGGTGATGACGCCCCCTTGAAGCCCAGCCGACCTGCTCGTCATTATCGTCGTCCCGGTGTAGAACAGCGCCGCGGTCAGTGCCCTTGGGGCTGCTGGGGGCCTGTCTTCTTCGGCCGGCGCCCGCGGGCAGATGAAGCGGACGAGTTGGGGGATCTCGTGGATGTGACCACACTTGCCGCCACGCTCATCGGCGTCGGAGGAACGCTGGGGGGGACTCTGGGCGGAGCAGTGCTCAGCCAGCGCGTCACGCGGGAGCAGAACAGGCGTGCCGATCGTGAACGGGCAGAGGACCGCCACGACCGTACTCAGGAGACCAGACGGGATCTCTATGCCCGTCTGAACACCGCGGCTCGCGCTTACCGGGCCGCCGCCCGAGACGCAGTCTGGGCGGCAGAGCGCGGTGAAAGCGTCGAACCAATAATCCTCGACACCGCCAAGGAAGCCTGGTCAGAGCAATACTCCTTGGCGCAGATGGCCCTCCCAAAGGATGTCCATCAGATCGTCGCAACCCTCAACCTGGCGCTCGGAGTCGGATACTCGGTCGTAAAGCAGTTGCCCGGCAGTCCTGACCCAGACGATTCGCGCAGGCGGGCCAAAAATTGGTTCAGCGGCCCACTGTCCGACGGGGTGTATCTGTTGGAGGTCGCCCTACGTCACGACCTCGGCGTCGAGGTGGAGCCCGACTTTGAACACACCCGAACCCGGATGCTCGCTGCTCTCGACAACGACCGGAGGAGCCTTGAGCGTCTGCTCGCCTCCGAACGTGCCCGGCCCATCAGGTCTATTTGACCGGCGAGACACTTGAAGAGGCCCCTGGCATTGCGCCAGGGGCCTCGGGCACGGTCAGGTGTACTCACTCGTACTCGCGCAACAAATCCTCGATGCGCCGATTGGCGACGTCCTGCCGTCCGTCGAGGCACTTCGCGTACCGGGTCAGCAGGACCTCAACGCTGTTGCCGGCGCGTTCGGCGACCTCCGTGGGGTCCACTCCTGCATTGAGCCACGTCGACAGTGCCGAGTGCCGAAGGTCGTACGGCCTACTCGCCAGCGGCGAGGCTGCGGCAGCCGGCGGGAGCGCCAGGAGACGGGCCTCTTGCCAGACCCGATAGTAGGTCGACGACGGAACGACCGAGCCCTTCTCGCTGAAGAAGAGCCGCCCGTCCTCCGCCGTGCCGAATGTGGCCAGGTGTTCGCTGAGCACCGCAACCAGGTGAGGCGGGATGGGCACGCGCCGGACGTCCTCGGTCGGCCGGTTCTTCAGCCCGCGGTCGTCGTGGGTCTCCCCCGAGTCGGTCCAGCGCTTGCCCACCGAAGGACGGGTCCGGTGGAGCACAGCCGAGCCCCAGCCCTGCCCGGGCAGGACGAGATCGGTCTCCACCAGGCCGACAGCCTCTGCAGGGCGGAGGCCACCGAAGTACATCGCCGCGAACAGCCCAACGAGACGTCGGCCGCGGGCACGACGGAAGCCGCCCACATACGAGACGGCCGCCAGGAGGGTCCGAGCCTGCTCCGGATTGGCGACAACCCGCGGATCGACCTGGTTCGAGACCTTGGGCTTCTGCCAGCGAACCGCCGTGATCGGGTTCTCCCGCAGCTCCCCCAGGTCCACCGCGTAGTTCGCGGCGTTGACGAGGGTCCGCCGTTTCCGCCGCACCGTCTCAGCAGCAGCCGCGGTCCCGTCGAGCTTGAGCTTCAGCCCGTCCAGCACCGCGCGAGCGGTCGCCGGCTCCGTGAGGTCCGCGAGCGGTCGAGACGCCTTCGACACCCACTGCAGAACGTTCAGGACCTCGTCCGGAACCTCCCGATCGCCCGGTCCAGGCAGCACGAAGGCCCAGTTACGCAGCGCCTTCCGGATTTCGAGGTCGGACGGCCGTCCCGCACGTTCCGCGAGCAGTTCCATGGTCACGCTGGTGAGGGATTCGTTGATGCCGTCTCGGGTGTTCGGCGCAGCGTGAGGCCACTTCATCGCGAGATACCGGAGGGCGAAGGCGTACCACGACAGCGGGGACTTCTTCTGCTCCATCGAGGCCGGCAGACCGGACTCCGCATCGAACTCCTCGCCGCCCCGCATGGCACTCATGAGTTTGGTCCGGTAGTGATCAGCGAGCGCTTTGGTACGGAACGAGTCCGAGAAGACGGTCCCGGCAACCGACCAGCGGACCCCGTACGAGGGCGTCTTGGTGTCCCGCTTGCGCACGCCCCAGACCTTGACGTCGAGAGACTTCACGCTGCCGCCTCCAATTCCCGCAGCCACGAGGTGAAATCACTGCGCCAGACCCGGAGCTCACCGTTGGGCAGCTTGAACGCGGCAGGCCCCTCCCCCAGTTCTCGCCAGCGGTAGAACGTTCGCCGAGAGACGCCACCCAGCTCGTTCAGGACCTGGCGTACGGTCATCAGCTCGTCGCGACGGGCATCCACGTCGGTTCTCCTTCCGTTCCAGGGGCGGGCTCGAGGGTCGCGGCGAGCCAGGCCTCGCCAGGGGTCAGGCCGGTGCCGGCGAAAACCCAGTGCGACAGCACGAGGACGGTTTCCTCGGCCTGCTCCTCCGAATCGAGTCCGAGGGCGGTGAGCGCTTCGGCTCGCCGCCATTCGGCGCGGGCGGTGCGGAGAGCGCCGAGGGTGGTGGAGTAGCGGCGAGACTTCGTGGAGAAGTGGCCGCGGAAGCCGAGCACGTGGGCCCAGGCTCGCAGCCTCAGGCCCTCCAGGTCCTTGCGGGCGCCGACCCCGACCGCAGCAGGTCAGCCCAGCAACTACCGCCGGAGCACCCAAGGCTCCCCAGCCGAGAGCGCGGAAAGCTCCATAGCCGATCGCTACCCCGAGGAACGCCGGCCGAGGAAGCGACGAGGGCCGCGGCGACAGGAGGTGGGCGACCACCCTCGGCTCGGCAGCCAGAACTGCCACTGCATCGCACAACTCTTGGCCGCATGCCGTGACTGGCTGGCTGGCTGACTGGCTGCCATGACCGATGACGTTGTTTGCCGCCTGGATCGTGCCAGCGCCGAGGACGTGTACGAGGTGCTGCGACTGTTGAGTGAGCACAACGCTGCTGGCGCGCCCATCCCGGAATCGCCGGCGGACGCGGAGGAGTGGCTGAGCCGCGTATCAGGTTCCCGGATGACTCGCTCGGCAGGAGGGCAGGGCGATCTGTCGGCAGCCGCTGCGTCGTCCGAAGTCAGCCACGACGACAGATGACGACTGTCGGCGACGCCTCTGCCCCTGTTCAGCGGTGCCGAGGACGGACTGCTTGGGCGCAGAGCGAGCACAGTCAGGGATGACCCCCTGGAGTGCAGGCAGGCTGCCCCACCTGGCCAGTGGAGGGGAGTGCCCACTTTGGCATCCGACCTGCGGAAACGATGACGAGAGGCATCGCCGCCCCCTATCATCCGTTGCACGTTACATCTGTGGGGTGGTACAGCATCCCAGACGACACATGCTCCAGGGTTCAATAACCCGGACAGCTTGTGATCAAATGGTGAAGGATATGCAGCTACGGCGTCGGGGGGGCGCCGCGCCCTGGGGAGGGCAACCTGCACAACAGGTGGGGGCAAGATCGTGAAACAGAGCCACGTGAGCAGCGCAAGACAACTCGGTACCTTTATGCGCATACCGGGTGGTCCGGGGATCGGCAAAGTCGGGGAAGTAGACGCGGGGCGCATCCGCGTTGACTACTTCGAGTCGCCGGCCGCAACGATCGCACTGTCACAATGGGTGGCGGACCACCTGGGCCAACGGGTCCTCCTGGAGCGCGAGGAGCGAATCTGGTGGCGGAGTCCGGACGGCCTATGGAACGCGGGTCGAGTGATACAGGCAGAGCCCGCACAACGCTCCTACATCGTGCGGTTCCCCAATGTGGACTACGACCTACCTGTTCGTGAGGAACATCTCTACGTGCGGTGGGATCGCCCTGTGTTGGACCCCGCAGCGGATCTGACGGTCCGCGGCGGCAGTACGACGCCGTACAGGGACGCAAGGCTCCCGATCCTTAAGAACCTCGTCCGGCAGCGTGGCGCCTGTGCTGACATGAGCACGTTTCTCTCGTCGACGGTGGAGATTTTCCCGCACCAGGTGAACGCCGCGCTCACGGTCCTCTCCGACCCTGTCCAGCGCTATCTCCTGGCTGATGAGGTCGGCCTCGGGAAGACGATCGAGGCCGGGTACGTCGTGCGTCAGATCCTCATCGACAACCCCGCTGCATGCGTGGTAGTCGTCTCGCCAGCCGCTCTTCGCCGACAGTGGCTATCCGAACTCAAGGACAAGTTCCACATTGGTGACTTCCCTGATGCGACGATCGTCGTCACCAGCCACGAGACGCCCAAAAAGTGGGCTGGCTACACGCATGCCGACCTCGTTGTGGTGGATGAGGCTCACGCACTGGTGCAGGCAGGGCCGGATGAGACGCCTTACAAGGACTTGTGCGAACTTGCGCACGCGGCCGAGCGGCTGCTGCTGCTGTCCGCCACTCCCGTGACGGCGGGCTACCTGACGAACCTCAGCCTGCTTCACTTGCTCGACCCGGAGCTCTACTCATGGGACAGACGCCATGACTTCGAGAATCGCTACCGCATGCGCGAGGAGTTGGCCAACTCGGTCTACTCCCTGGACCCGGAGTACACGTACGTCATCCGGGACAGCATCGACGAGATTCGAGCGCAGGTTCCCTCGAGTGACATCCGCCTGGCTCAACTTGCGGACGAGGTCCTCGCCCTCCTCGACGAGGACGACGAGTTGAGCAATCCCGATCAGCAGGATGAGTTCGCCCGTCGGATCACCGAGTTGCGCGCTCACATCAGTGAGACGTACCGGATCCACCGCCGAGTGATTCGCAACCGGCGTGAGGCGGTGCTACAAGAAGCCGGTGGCCCGGACGCCGAGGCACTCCCCTATGAGGTGCGCGGCCGCCAACGTCCCGAGGCCATCTACTCTCCCTCCTCAACGGTCGTAGAAGCCGGCGGCGAGTTCGTGATGTGCTGGTGGAACTCGGTGCGGGAGTATCTGGAGAACGAGGGGTTGAGCGATCGGCTCTCTCAGTACGCCATGCCCTTGGCGGTTCTCACATCGCGGGCACCCGCGCTTCCGTACGACGCCATCGACGCGCTGCGGTGGCGGGTGACGGCCAACGCCGATGCTGCCGAACGTGCGGGACTCTCACCGCGGGAGCAGGAACTGCTCTCCGGTGTGCCGGTGCTCGACTGTGAGCAGACCGTGCTCGCCGAGGCCGAGGTGGATTGGCCTGCGGGGGGCGAGCCGAGCGAGGAGAACCTGAAGCACGTTATCCGGGCGTTTCTTCCTGTGATGCGGAAGGCAAGGCGCACCGTCGTTTTCTGTGGACCCGGCCGGCTGGCTGGCGCGCTCGCAGGTCGGTTGCGCACCGACTTCCCGAAGGTAGTGATCACTGAGCACACGCGTGTCCTGGGCGCGGCCCAGGCGGCGACCGAAGTCTCTCGTTGGGCAGAGCAAACGTCCGGGCAGGCGGTACTCCTCGTCGACGACACGGCCGAAGACGGCCTGAACCTGCAGGCGGCCGACTGTGCCGTCCATCTGAGGCTTCCTTGGTCGCCCAACCAACTGGAACAGCGTCTGGGCCGCGTTGACCGCTATCCGGGGCCGGCTCTGTCTGCGGCGATGGGGCCCGCGCTTCAGTTCCGACTTGCCGACGAGAACGGCCCGGACGGCTCTTTCACAGAAGCATGGGCCGCCCTCCTCGGTGAGGGCTATGGGGTTTTCGACCGTTCTGTTTCCACCCTGCAGGACGCCATAGCCCAGTCGGTCACCAGCGTATGGACTGGTGCAGTTGAGGGCGGGCCGGAAGGGCTTGTGGCACAGCAGGGGGCCGTGGGTGCCCGGCTTGCCAAGGAACGCGACGGGATCCGCAAGATGGACCTCTTGGAGTCCATCCACGTTTCCACGCAGCGCCTGCGCAGCATTCCGGCCGCGCTGACGGAAGTCGAGCTTGACTGGCCCGAAACGCAAAAGGCACTTCTCGACTACACAGACGGCACCGGAGGAGGCATCAGGCTCCCTTCCCTCGATCGTTCCATCCAGGGATCCCCGGCTTGGCGCTTCCAGATCAACAACAGTTCCACCCATCCGCTTCTTGCTCCCCGTCATTGGAAGCGGATCAAGGATCGAATCCCGGACGACGAGATCGCTCACGCCATGTTCAACCGGTCGCGCGCATTGCGCAGCCGCGACGCACGACTGTTCCGCGTGGGCAACCCTCTGGTGGACATGCTGTCCGACGCCGTCCTCAGCGACAGCCTTGGGCAGAGTGCCGCCTTCAGGCGGATCGACCGCGGGATGCCGCCGGGGCAGGAGCCGCAACCGTACTTCGGTTTCGATTTCCTCATCGAGGCGGACACCTCTGCCGCACTGGGGCACGTCAAAGAGAGCGCGGACGCCGCAAGGGCCCTACGCCGCCAGGCGGATCGGATCTTTCCTCCTGTCATCAGACGCGTTTGGATCGAATCGGGCACGAACCGGCCCATAACGAAGGACGCTCAGGTGGCCTTCCTGAATCGTCCGTACGACAAGAGCAAGGGTGACTGCAACTACAACAGTCAGCGTGCCGCAGAGTTGTTCGAGGTGTTCGGAGGCCAGGAGCACGCGGCCACGTACGTGCGTGACGCGCAGCAAGCGGCGCTGGAGTTTCTGCACGCGCAGACGGATCTCGCGGCAGTCTGTCAGGATGCCCAGCACAGGGCGCTGGAGGTTTCCGCGGTGCTGCACTCACAGGCCCAGGCTCGGCAAGCGGCCGGCCGGTTTCTTCGCGACACCGAGAGCCTGGTCACCGACGCGGAAGTGCTGACTTCTCTCGCTGAGGGGTTGTCGCAACCCGTTGTCCGGGTCGTTGCGGCTGCCTGCCTGGTACGCCGCGGATTGGAACTGACCTACTGATGTCTGAAGACGCATGGGTGAGTGCTCAACGCCTGCTCCACGAGTGGCCCGAGGTGAAACCAGATGTGCTGGCCAAGGGCGTTCTTCGCCGTTTGGGAGACGCCCTGGCCGGGCTGCAGGACGGCGCTAGCGGCTGGCTGGACATTGTCTCGCTGACCCGGCAGCTCCTGTTGCACCACCATGCGCTCGGGCGGACGGGCCAGTTGTCCGTGCCGTTAAGAGAGGGCCTGCCCACCGCTGATCAGTGGCGACAGGGCGGTTGCAACGTGCTGGTCGACGGAAGCCGCGTCCTTCTACGAGGTATGGAATGGGCCCCGGTTGAGGGTGACGGACCGGCGCACGCAGCAGGGCTTGCACAGGTACGTGAAGCAGTCCTGGGCAAGGACTCCACTTTGCGTCGCGCCCTGGAAGCCTCGCCGGCCGACCCGTTTTGGAAGGACATCCTCGGATACGACCGCTACCTTTCCAAAGGACAGCGCCAAGCGGCCCGCTCGGTCGCCCTGATGCCGCCAGGTGAGACCCTTCTAATCTGCCTTCCTACTGGCCACGGCAAGACTCCGGTGGCACTGGCCGGTGCCATGCTGGCCGGCCGGAACAGCGGCGTGTCCTTAATGGTCGTGCCCACCGTGGTCCTGGCCATCGACATGGAACGACGTGTCCGTGAACTGCTGAGCAGGCGTGATCCTGGCGCTGTGCACAAGCGGTACGCGTATTTCGGGGAGCTGAACGAGGCCGACAAGGAGCAGATGCGATCGGACATTGCCGCAGGACGGCAAGCACTAGTCATCGCTTCTCCGGAAGCTGTGGTCGCCGGGCTCAGTAAAGCTCTTCGCGACGCCGCCCAGGACGGGCACCTCAACTACGTGATCCTGGACGAGGCACACCTCGTCGAACAGTGGGGCAACGAGTTCCGTTCAGAGTTTCAAAGTCTGGCTGCCCCACACCGGGCCTGGCGAGAGATCGCTCTCAAGGGACGTGCGCCCAGGACAGTCGCGATGAGTGCCACGCTCACCGAACAGCAGGTGACGACGCTACGAGATCTTTTCGGTTCCGGTGAGCACACCAAAGTGGTCTGGGCCTCCGAACTGCGTAGCGAGCCTGCCTACTTCTTGAACGCCTTCGACTCGGAAGAGGAGCGCTCCGCAGCGGTTCTGGAGGCTGTGGTACGCCTGCCAAAACCGATGGTGCTGTATACAACCCAGAAGAAGCACGCCACCGAGTGGGCCGAAACACTGCGCGCTGCAGGGATGCACCGGGTCGCCGTCGTACACGGAGACGTCAACGACGCTGGGCGTCGTCGCGCGCTCGAGGGCTGGTCAGGCCGCACGAGTCATGGTGCTGTCGCAACCGAGTACGACGTCGTCGTCGGCACCTCAGCCTTCGGGTTGGGCGTCGACCTCGACGATGTACGCAGTGTCGTGCACGCTTGTGTGCCCGAGACCGTGGACCGCTACTACCAGGAGGTCGGACGTGGTGGCCGCGACGGCAGTCCTTCTATTGCCTACCTGGCGTCGGCGCCTGGCGACCATGGCACAGCCCAGTCACTGAACTCGCAGAAGATCCTCATGGCAGACACCGCTTGGGGACGGTGGCGGGCGATGTTTACCAAAGGACAGCACCTCCATGCAAACAGGTACTTGCTCGACTTGACCCTGCGACCACCGCGAATGCCAGTTGGGTACGCCACGCACAAAGACTGGAACGTGCGCTTGCTCAACCTGATGGATCGCATGGGGATGATCAAGATCTTCCCTCCCACGCCTCCGGTTCGCCAGTCCGAGGAGGATCCCTCGGACTGGCAGAAGCAGATGACGGCGTTCTACGAAACTGCCCGAGACCGGATCGAGATCGAACTGGTGGAGGGGCAAACCAACGATGAGGCGTACTTCCACGACGCCTACAACCGCATCCGATCGGGTATCAAGGAGGCCCAGCAGAACTCTCTGCAGAGGATGTTGAACGTCCTGCGCAACGAGCGGTGCATTGCGGACACTTTGGCCGAGTACTACTCGATCACAGGAGCCAACGGGGGGCGTCACTACACCATGGCAGCCTGTCGCGGATGTCCTCACTGCCGGCGTCAGGGACTTGCGCCGGGAGGGGTGGCGTCCCTTTACCGCAAGCCGCTCTCGCCGGACCCAGCCGCTGTTGAGTGGCCACCACCCGCCAGTCCTTTGGCCCACCTGCACCCGCAGACCTCGCACTTCAGCATGTACTGGCAAAGCCCAGCAGAGCGCAAGGACAACGTGTTGCCCGTGCTGGTGAAACTGGCACGATCGGGTCTCTCGCACTTCGCCGGTCCTGGTGTTCGCGACGAAGTGGCCCAGCAGATACAGCAACAGGCACCCGGTCATCCGGTGCTCGTGGATCACGACGGCGGCCTTGTGGGCAGTGGCAGCACCTCCACGATCGTCTGGGTTGCTGATGACGCGGCACGGCACCTCGATGAGGATCTCCAGTACCGGGTTGAGGACGGGGAGCCTGTGTACCTTCTCCTTCCTCGGCAGATCGAGGACCCGACCAGGCCCGGGGTGCCCTTCGTGATGACGCACCCGTCGTTGAACATCCAGCAAGTGAGAAGCGAGTTCCGCTAATGGCATTGCTCAACACGCCCATGCCGTACCCCGGCGAGATCTGGGCCGTCGTACGCTTCCTGGCCTCGCAGTCCGGACCTGTGGCGTCTGAGACGCTGCGCGCCTTCCTCGAACCGCACAATCGCGATGAGAAGAAGACCACCACCGTCCATTACGCGCTTACCACACTGCGGTCACTGGGGCTCGCTGAAGAAAGCGGCGAGGGCGAGGACTGGATGTTGGCTGGCGCCCTTGCCGACCTGCGTTCGGACGACTATGCCGCCTTCCAGCGCGCACTGCGCGCCGCCGTGCTGGGCCTTCAGGGGCACCAACCGGCCGAGACCGCCGATGACCTACGGCGGGCTCTGGTGTGGAGCCTCAGCCGGGATCCGTTCTCGGAGTCCTTCAGTTGGGCCCTCGTGGACAGCCGGCACCAAAGGGACGCACCCGATGGAGACCTGGTCTTCGTGAACCCCACGCGGTGGCCACCGTTCGTGGCTTGGGCGGGAACTCTTGGGTTGGGCGCCTCGGCTCCGCACATCGCCCAACGCTATGTTCCAGACTGCACTTGCGCCGTTCGGCAGGTGCTGGAAGAGCACCTGCCGGCAGGCACTCCTACGGATGCTCTGGAAGTCTTGCGCCTACTGCGTGAACACCTTCCGGTCCTTCCAGGTGGAATTATCTCGGAAAGTTCTGGCTACGGACTGCCCGACGACCGGACTGTCGGCACGGCACTCTCTTTCGCCCTGATGCGAGGCGAACACGAGAAGTGGCTCGTCATGAGCAGCGATTCAGACGCCAAGCAGCCGATCAAGTTGCAGGACCCCGAGCGTCTGTCCATGCGTCTTTGTTCCTCCATCACCCGGCAGGAGGCCACCAATGTCTGACTTCAAGCGGTACGTCTGCTGGGACGTGGAAAACGTCATATCCACGATCCAGACGGAGGCAGTCGTCGCCTCGCCTGCCGTCTTTCTCTCCACGCACACCCCGTTGAGCATCCAGCGTTCCCGGATTACTGGCCGGTCGTTCAACAGCACCGGCGAGAACGTCACGGAAGAAGACGTTCTCGAAGATTTCCTGAACCGACGGACGAACACCAGAACGTTGCTCCTGCCAGTAGTCGGTGAGTCAGGATCTGGAAAGTCCCATCTGGTCCGCTGGGTCAGGGAGAACATCGAGCCCTCCGACGACCGCAAGATCATCTACCTCGAAAAGTCTAAGACGAGTCTGCGCCATGTGATCAACTCTCTCCTCGACGGTGTCGAGGACGAAGAGATCGAACAGATCCGCAAGGACATCCGGCACGCTACCGGAACCTTCACCGCTGCCTCGCTGGCGCGCCGCCTCATCACCCAGTTGAGCGTCGCCCTGGCGGACCTCGGCAAGGACGCTGTCGCCGGAAAGAAGCGTCAACTCGTTGGACCGCGAGGCATCTCGCTGCTTCTGCAAGATCCGCTTCTGCAGGAGCAGATGCTTGAGCCCGGCAAGTTCATTCCCCAATTCGCCCAGCACTTCTTGAACGATCGGGAGTCCGGCGAGGAGCGTCGCCCTCGCTTCTCCCTGGAAGACCTCCCCTTGAGCCCCGACGCCATCGCTGGCGACATGGCAGCCCCAACGCGGCAGATCTTCGGCATCCTCATGTCCAGGGATGAACTGCAAGTACTGGCCGTAGAGTTGCTCAACGAGCAGTGGGACAAGGCCGTTCAAGAACTCTCGGCACTGGGAGGCGGTCGTCTACTTGGTGCGATGCAGAAGGTGCGCGAGATCTACGCCCGCCAGGGTAAGGAGATCGTTCTCCTAGTGGAGGACTTCGCTCTGATCCAAGGTGTCCAGGGTGACCTGCTCGACGCGATCACTGAGACGTCTGAGCGGGAAGGGCGTGCCGTCCTCGCACCCATGCGGACTCTCATGGCGATCACCAGTGGTTATTTTCACGACCTTCCGGAAACGGCAGCCACCAGGATCGCCACCTCCACGGGAGGATTCGTCTACAACCTGGACATCGTCCTGGGAGAAGGCACGACAGGGCCAGAGGACATCGCCACATTCGTCGCGAGGTACCTCAATGCCGCTCGAGTTGGGCGTGGCGCATTGGAGAGCGCAGGCAGTGGTTCGGTTCCCAATAAGTGTGACGATTGCATGGTAAAGAGCCTTTGTCATGATTCTTTCGGTGTTTCCGCGGACGGATTCGGCCTCTACCCGTTCAACCGTCCGTCCCTGACGCGTGTCGTTCACAGCCTGGCCCCGCAGGAGAACCCGTACGCCTTCGTACCGCGCAACGTTCTGGGCAGCGGAGTCATCCCGATCCTGACCGACGCGTACGGCACCATCAGGAAGGGTGAGTTCCCCAGCACCTTCTTCCAGGAGAACTACAAATCCGTCAGAGGCATCGACCAGGCATTGCCCAACGGCGTCAGCGAAGATATTGATACGCACGATCCCTTGAACGCCAAGCGCCGACGGACGGCGCTGGAGTTCTGGGCCGACGCGCCGACTGAGTTGGTGAATCTGCGGCAGGGCATCAGTGAGGCGTTTTCCCTGCCCGACCTGGCTATTGACGGCCTGCACGAAAAGCAGCACATTTCTCCAACGAAATCCGATCGCCCCATCCCGCAGAAGGAGCGGAGCACTCCTACGTCGCCACCTCAAAAGGAGCCATCCTCCGCTCTGCAGAGAAGGCTTCAAGTGGTGGAAGACTGGGCCGCCACTGGTTCTCGCCTCACCACGGACGAGGCAAAAATAATTCGCACCATCATTTCGAAATCGGTCACTTACCGGGAGGATTGGCTGACGCCTCCGGTCAAGCCGGTTAGCCTCGCTGACACCGAAAAGGCCGGATGGTATACGAAGAACGTCAAATCCAACCAAGTCTCAATCGAGGATGCGAGCTCAGAGGCGATGAGTGCGGGGGCGCCCATCGTCCTCAAGCGCAACCCTGCCACTGGCGAGTTCTTTAAGAGCCTCTTGCGCCTGTCCGCGGACGCGGTAGATGAGGTGCGCGGGAAGGACATCGTTCGTCTCGCTAGCATCGCTGACGCGGCCAGGCCCGCTATGCGAGAGCGCGTTGCGCACAGCCTGGAACGCACCGACAAGGACTTGATCGCTGGGCTGCGTGCTTCTCTGCTCGGCGCTGCGCTGGCCGGACGTGTCGTTCCCGGTATGCCGATCGGCACGTTGTACGCGGCAGTGTTCGACGTCGGGAACGAGTGGGTGCGGCCGGACGTGTCGTCGCGCACTGAGGCCTGGAAGGAGCGACTCGATGCGCACATGCAGCATCGCAGCAGTCTGGTGGAGTCGTTGCTGAGTTCCCTGGGCATTGGACAGGGCACGGGAGCGGTCCACGTCGTCGATGCTGCCCGTGCTCTTCCTCTCGTGAAGGAGGCAGCGGCGGAGTGGGACTTGTCGGCCGTGGAGCTTCCGCAATGGGTCAAGGCCGCGGGCCAGCCTCTGCGTGCAGGGTGGCAATCCGTAGTGCGCGGTCAACTCCAGGCACTGCGTACGCTCTTCGGCGAGATCCGAGAGCGCTTCCCCAAAACGAGCGGCTCCGGTGAGCGCCTCGTCCAGCAGGTGTCCACGGCCCTACAGATGGCAAAGGCAGAGGGCATCACGGGCCCTCTGGAGCGTGAGTTGGAGAGTCGGGCTGCAGCGGTCGCGGAAGCCGACTGGAACACGCTGTCCATGCTGGAGAAAGACCTGTCTCGGGTCGACGACAACCTCCAGGATTCCTCAGCCGAAAGCCTCCTGGCTGTGGCGGCCTCGATTCGGTCACCGCACCTGCGGGAGATGTGCGACTACCTCACGGTTGCCGACTCCTTGCTGGACACGGCTCTGACTGCGGCGCGGATGCAGACCCAGAACGCGGTCAGCGACGCCGCGGAGCAGTTGGCGGGCCTGTTGGGAGAATGGAAGCAGGCCGTGGATAACGCCAGTACGCACGCGGAGGCAGGCAAGTGAGCAGCGTTACGGTTCTGGAGAAGGCTCAGGAATTGCAGAACACGGTCCGCAGCATCTCCGAAAGCCAAAAGGAGCGGGACGACCAGGAGCGGGTGCTGCGGCGTATCAATGAGGTGCGTGTAGCGTTGCAGGCTGCGATGGTCCAGCAGCAGACCGCTGTTGTGCTGCGTGAGCGCACCGGTCAGGTTCTGGATGTCTGGGGGTTCGAGGCTGCACGGGCCAAGCTTGAGTCGAAGTCGCGCGGTGGTCTGCCCAGCGACCCGACTTTCGTCAATGCCAGGCGCGCCTTGGAGGTATTCGCCAACGAGCTGAGTACGTCACTCAGGCAACTCTGGAAGGCATGGGCCATCGCGCAGATCCAAGAGGTCTCTTCGGCTCGGTTCGTCACCCTTGGCCCCGACGAGCGGCTGGAAGCAAACGAACTCTACGAGTCGATGAAGACCAAGGCGAATCGCGCGAAGGTCGATAGTGCCAGCATCCTCACATTCTGTAGCGATCGCGACGCACTGCTGAGGCTCCTTGAGCACGCACCAGACGATGCCCCAGAAGAGCTCCTCGAGCTCATCAACCGGCTCGACGCAGGCGGGGTCACCCTTCGAGAGCTCACCGACACGGACATCGTGCTGCTGCGAAACTATGATCAGGACCGCTGGTTCACCGTCACTCGGAAGGCGGACTGACGGCCTGTGGCATCAACGACACTGCGCCGCGCTGTTTTGGGGAAGGCACTCACTGCCCTGGAGGAGCGAGAGTTGCCCCTTCTTGAATGGGGCGTCACCGACGGCGCGCTCTCCGGGGAAGAGGTGGAGGATGCTCTGTGGTCGGTACTCGACAAGAACGAGGACGCGGCGTCACTGTTCTCTGACGCCGACCAGTTGAAGACGGCGCTGATCAATCAGCAGCTTCTCTTCTACGTCCCCTTCGGCGGAGCCGAGCGGTATCGGACACGGTTCGCCGAAGGGGTTCGGCTAACTGCCTCTCTGCGGCAGATCTTCGGCCCCTGGCCTGGTAATCCGCTGCAGACTGACTGGTGGGAGAGAGGCAAGCCCCTGGTCGCCGACTACCGACTGCACGTCTCCGAGCGCCACTACCCCAAGCGTGAGGTCTCGGTCGCGCAGGCGATCGCCGAGATGGAGGCGACGACAGGGTGGACCGGGATGCATTCCACGGTCGCCGGGGTGCTGATCGGCTCGTATGCCCTATCACGTTTCCAGGTCGACGCCACCAAAGCCGTCACCAACTCCCTGGCTAGCAGGGATTCGCGTGGCGTCGTGGTCGGCGCCGGCACGGGTAGCGGCAAGACCCTCGCGTTCTACCTTCCGGCCTTCGCGGCGATGGCCAACCACAAGGGCACGGGGGTGCACACCCTCGCGCTGTATCCGCGCATCGAACTGCTGCGTGACCAGTTGCGTGAAGCACTCAGGAATGCCCTTGAACTGCAGCAGCGAGGTCTGCCCAGTCCCACGATCGGCGTGCTCTACGGGCGTACACCGCCCTACAGCGATGACGTGACGCACGGAACCTATGAGTGGGCCGAACAGGGAGGGGCCCGCGTCTGTCCCTATCTGACGTGTCCGACCGGGGACGGCGGCGCCATGCTCTGGTCCGACCAGGACAGAGTCCGCAACATTGAAGTGCTGCGGTGCTCCGTGTGCAAGGAGGGGGAGATACCTGCCGGGGTCATGGCCCTCACCCGAGAGTCGATCAACAAGGTTCCGCCCAAGCTGCTCTTCACCACGACGGAGATGCTCAACCGCAACAGCGCTGGGTCGAAGTTGAGCAGGACTCTCGGCTGGACGGGGTACGGTCCCCGTGTCGTCCTGCTCGACGAAGTGCACACCTACTCCGATTCCACAGGTGCCCAAACAGCCCTGCTGCTGCGGCGCTGGCGTCACGCACGCCGCGGCCCCGTCACCTTCGTCGGGCTGAGCGCCACCCTGCGTCAGGCTGACCGCTTCATGGCGGAACTCGTCGGGCTCCCTGCGCAAAGCGTCACCCTGATCGAGCCGCACAGCAGGGACATGGAGTCGGAGGGCCGCGAGTATCACCTCGCGCTGCGCGGCGACCCCTTGTCGGGCACGAGCCTTTTGTCCACCACTATCCAGACGGCGATGCTCCACGGACGCCTGCTCGACAGGAATCGGCCGGCAGGCACGACGCTGCACGGGACCAAGGGCTTCCTCTTCACCGACGACCTGGATGTCACCAACCGCCTCTATGACGACCTGCGGGACGCAGAGGGCGGGCAGTACGGAAAAAACCGCCGACGGTGGGGGGCTGCAGTCCTGGCGGCCCTGCGTTCCACGGACCTGCCAGCCGAAGAGGAGCGTTACCTCGCGGGCCAGTCCTGGAACCTTCCGGAGAGGATCGGGCACAACCTCAGTGCCGACCTGAGCCAGCGTCCGTTGAGGATCGGCCGGACCTCCTCCCAGGATTCGGGCGTCGACACCGACGCCGATCTTGTCGTCGCGACAGCCTCGCTCGAAGTCGGTTTCAACGATCCCAACGTCGGACTGGTGGTCCAGCACAAAGCGCCTCGCGATCCGGCTTCCTTCCTGCAGCGCCGGGGCCGGGCCGGACGTGAGCGGGGCACGCGCCCGCTCACGATCGTCGCCCTGTCCGACTTCGGCCGAGACCGGCTGGCCTACCAGGACTACGTGTCCCTGTTCGCTCCCGAGGTAACCCCTCGCACCCTGCCGGTGCACAACCGCCACATCATCAAGATCCAAGGCGCTCAGGCCTTCATCGACTGGCTCGGCAGCCGGCTGCGTAACCGCAGCCTGTGGGTCAGCGCCCGAACGCTGGCAACAGGAAACACCTGCCCCGACTATGACCACGAGCAGCTGCCCGCCGCCCGCAACGCGCTCATTGACGATCTTCAGAGACTCCTCGACGGGGACGACACCCTCCTGCGCTCCCTGGCAAGCCATCTGCGAGCCGCGCTGCGCCTGAGCCCCGACGAAGTGCAGGCCCTGCTGTGGGAGCAGCCCCGGTCGTTGCTGCTGGCAGTCGCTCCGACTCTCTTGCGCCGTCTGACCGTCGGCGCAACGCCGATCCATCAGGATCCTGGCACGGTCGACCGGAAGGCTTTTCTGCCCGAGTTCGTCACGGCCTCGCTCTTTGCTCCGCTGAATCTTCCGGAGGTGAGCTTTGATCTCCCCTTCGCCACGTCCGACGACGAGGACAGGCTGCCCGTAGGTCGCGCGCTGCGGGAAGCGGTGCCCGGCCGTGTCAGCCGCCGCTTCGGGTATCGCGATGACCGTCACCGCACGTGGCTGGAGGTTCCCACCGGGGTCGGTGATGCCGTGATCGATCTGGGGAGCATTCTCGACGCGCCGGAGCGGCAGGGCCGTTGGGACACCGGCCGCACGGATGTGCAAACGGTCGAGGTCACGCGTCCGCGGCGGATCAGACTTGCGCAGCCGGACGACGAGATCGGGACCGCCTCGCAGGGCATCCCCTTGTGGGCCACCCAATTCGTGGACAACCCTGCGGGTCCGCCGGTTGCCGCAGACGTACCCAAGGTGCCCGAGTGGCGGGATCAGGTGCTGTCCATCGGGTTCGCCACGCACGCCTCCAGCAACCCCACCGAGGTGCGCCGCATGACCTATGGCGCTGTGGCGGATGTGATCAAGGGCAAGCCGGGCAAGCGGCACAAGGTGCAGGTCAGCTACGTCCTCGAGGGAGCGAGGGCAGCCATGGGCTTCACCTCGTCCGTCGACGCCGTCCGGATTCAGATCAAGGCCCTGGATCTTTCTGTGCCGGGCGTGGTGGAGCATTTGAACTCTCCCCAGTGGCGTTCGAAGGCGTTTGTGAACACCGTTCTGGAGGACCAGCGGATCGCTGCGGTCGCCAACTCGTTCCAGCGTGGATGGTTGACCCTGGTCTACCTCTCCGCGTTCGCGCTCGAGGGGTTGGAGGGCGCCAAGCCCGAAGCGATTCACGCGGGACTGTCGCAGGGCGCCTGGCGGGACAGCATCACGAAGGTCATCCCGCTGCTGTACAGGCAGGATCCCTCTGCCTCGCCTGCGGACGTCGGCAGTCCTGCCGACCGTGTCATCAGCGATCTGCAGGAACTCAGTCAGAACCCCGATGTCGTGGCTGTGCTGGACGACGCCGGCGCACTGCTGTTCGGCGAGAACCTCCATATCCGTACAGCTGACCTGGCCCGCCGCGCCTACCGGGACACCTTGGCCGCCGCGATCCTGGAGGCTGTGACCCGAGCCTGTCCCGACGCACGCGACCAGGACCTCACGCTCGATGTGGTGCCGGGTACCGGTGCGGCACCGGACCACATCTGGATCAGCGAGACGTCCGAGGGCGGGCTCGGCGTGGTGGAGAAGTTGGCGGAGACCTACGGGCGTGATCCTGCCCGCTTCTGGAGCCTGGTGAGCACGGCTCTGCGTCCCAACAGCTTCGAGCAGACCGATGTACGGCTGACGAATCTGCTCCGTCATGTGGTGGAGGGCGAATCCCATGGCGAGTTGGCCCAGGCGATGAGCGAGATGCGCACTGCGGCGTCGGCTCAGGACAGCAAGGACGCACTGCAGCGCATCCGGTCCGCCTGGAGCGAACTGGATGGTGCGCCGCGGCACGGTGATGTCGCCTCGCTTGCGATGCGCTTGCTTCGCCGCGGCTCCGACAGCCTGACCGACGCGACGGCCCTTGCCCTGGTGCAGGCATGGGATCAGTTGGAAGAAGCAACCGGGATCGAGGTCGACTCCCGGGTCATCGCCTACGCCGTAGGGGCGTCCAAGATCCAGTTGCCTCACAAGATTAGCCCGGACCAGGCCTTCAGCATCCTGTGGCCCCGGGGTGACCAGGCACGGAACTACCATCTGGACTCCTACCAGCCTTACCGTGCGGTGGACAACCCGCAGATCCTGGACCGGCTTCTGGCGGCTGCTGTGCACGCGCAGGCATGGCCGCGCTTGGATGCCACATCGCCGGATTGGCCCACCCGGTATGCCCAGGTGCTCACATCGCATCCCGCCGCCGAAGTGGTCGTTCCCCTGGACCGGCCCGGACTGCTGCGCCGTGTACTGCTGAACATCCCTGCCCTGCGGGTGGACCGTGGAAGTCTCAAGCTGTACGGCGAGGTGACCCAGGTGTACCGGGACAGCCGCGAGGTCGTCGTGAAGGCCGTCATCAAGGAGTCCGAGCAGTGACTGTCCCTTCTCGTACGCTGCGCACCAATGCGCGCAGCGCCCTGCGCGCGGACTCACTGATCCGGACGGCGCTGCTGGCTCAACTGTCGGCGCCCGGCGGTGAGGTCTGGCTGGTGTCTGCCTGGGTCAGTGATGTGGATCTGGTCGACAACGCGGACGGCTCCTTCGACTACCTTCTGGGCGAAAATCCCTCACTGCAGTGCCGGCTGTCCGACCTGCTGCTGATGCTGGCGAACAGCGGTACCGCCGTGCGCGTGGTGACCCAGGACGCTCCTGCGAACGCACTCTTCCTCGAGCGCCTCGCCTTGGGCCGTGACGAGAGTACGGATCTGGAGGTGTTCCTGGACGAGGTGATTCACGAGAAGAGCCTGGTGGGCCCGGGCTGGATGTTCGAGGGCTCCATGAACTTCACGCGCAACGGCCTTGCCCGGAACAAGGAAAAGATCACCTATTCGCTGGACGAATCGGATGCGGCGCAGGCAATAGTGGACTACCAGCATGAATGGACGGCACGTGGCGTCTGAGGAAGAGGCAGCAAAGCAGGCGGCCGGTATACAGCAGTTCGTGGACCACTTCCTTCATCGGGACCGCAACGATGCTGGTAAGTACCCGCGGGGCATCACGCGGCTTCGGGATGCGGCCGTCAAGTACCGCAAGTCGCCGATGGTGCTGCCGTGGCTGAACGAGAAGACGCAGCGCATGGCCTACTACGTGATTCCTCGCCGGCGCGAGGAACTCACCGCTGTTCGCGACCTCCTGGTGGCGTTCGTCGGCCCCTCGTTTGCGAAGTACGGCTACGACGCCCCTGCGGCGCTCGACAAGCCGCATGAGGCTGCGCTCCTTCAGCGCTACGGGGCAGGGAGCACCTTCATCGTCCAGGCGACCGCCGACACGGACGAGAGGAAGCGACTGAGGACTGCGCTGGAACGCATGGTGGAGGGGGTGGAGCGGGCCCCCGCGCGGTCCTGGTCCGCACCGAAGCCGCTGGGGCGTCTGCTGGCAGATTTCGAAGCAGCCCTCCTCAGCGGTGCACCACAGACGGCCCAGGCTCTCCTCCAGCAGATCGACCGCCAGGGCGGCCTCTCACCGGCCAACGTCAAACACCTGGAGATCAGGCTGTGGGCCGCCCAGGGAAGGGCGCGCGAGGTGCTGGCACTGCGCGGACTGCGCGAAGTACTGCTTCAGGACCCGCCGGTCTTGGTCAAGGACATGGTGCTGTCGGCTCTGTTCACAGCGCACATCGAACCCGGGCTTGCTGAAGGGGACCTGGCCCGCGCCGTAGACGCATTGAAGGCGCCGGGCAGCCATCTCTCGCTGCTGGCGGATACAAGCCTGCTGGCTCTGAGCGAGCAGGCCGTCACGGTGCTGCTGGTTGGCATGCACGCGCGGGGTGAAGAGGAGGAACTTTCGCGCAGCATCGCTCTGCTCGATGCCGAAGGCCGTGGGGACGCCGTGCCCGAGGCACTCGCGTTCTACCGCCGTCAAGCCCCTGCATTCGGCACCAAGGAACCGGACTGGGCGCAGCCGGATGCGGCATCTGCGGCAGAGCCCGAGGGTGAAGAAGTGCCGGCGCAGACAGCCCTGAGCACGTGGTCAGATGTGGTCGCGGCTGTCGCCCAGGGCGACAAGGCTGCCTTCGACCTCTGTCGCAGGATGGACATCCAGCGAGGCGGCACCTCGGTGCCGCCTGATTCGGTATCCGACGGTGAGATGGCCGAGGTGTTCGGCAGTCTCACCGATGCCGAGTACGAGGTCGTATGGCAGTACGCGCTCGGACCGTTCCTTCAGGAACTCTCCCGCTCAGACCTCACGTTCCCGCACACGCTGACCACGATCATGCGGAGCATTGTCAACCAACGCTGTGACCCGGCGAACCTCGCAGTCCTGGACCTGCTCCTGGAACTGTTCCTTCGCTCCGCCCCACAGGCAGCGGAGTACGAAGAGTTCCTGGAACAGCTGAGCCTGCGGTTCGACGAATGGGTCGCACCCGAGACTGCCGGGCAGGCCCTCGACTTTGTCGACCGCCTGGTGGCATGGGCCGCGCCGGCACCCGCAGCCCGCGTGCAGACAGCACAACTCCTGTTCGCGCCGTTGCATCTCCACATGCGCCGACTCGATGGGGCATACCTGTCAACGGCGCGGTCGCTCAGTGATGAGCTAGGGCTCGGGTTGGACTGGCCTGAGCAAACCCCCTCGCAGACCGAGGAGAGCGAGCCGGTTGTCGAAACGGCGCAGATCCTCGTCTACGGCATGGACGAGGGTGTGCTCCAGCGTGTCCACGACCGCGTCACCCGCCAGTTCCCCCGAGTGAAGGTGGTGCTCTCGGCACAAAAGGTCGCATCCAAGCATCTGAAGGAGACGGCCCGCAACTCGGATTTCAGTGTGGTTATCACGCAATGCGCTGCGCATGCGGCGACCAACTGCATCGGTCAGTACGCCAAGGAAGTCGTCTACCCCCGAGGAGCCGGCTCGGCCTCCGTCACACACGCGGCCATCACCGCCTTGTACGAGCATGCCGCCAGGCAGGACCCGTCTGCTCAACTGCGGTGATACGCCTTGTGCCGCGCCCGTCGGGCGCGGCACAAACCTGCCCGCCCTCCGGTGCGGACCGTACAGGTGAAGGGGGCTACCCGACTGGTCCCCCACAATCTGACGGGCGGTTGGGGCGCTGTATCCATGCCCCTGCATTCCCTTGCCCGCTTGAACACCGCGTGGCACCGGCCTGTCGTCGCTGCCCTCGTGCCGACGGCCCGGACGAGAGGGCCCGCGCCCATTGACGGTGGATGGGGAGGACGAGGGAAGACGCCCTCCCCGAGGGGACACCTCGCATGCCGTCACAAACATCGTGAACCAGCATGCGCACGCGGCGGTGCATCGAAGCGGCCCGCATCGGTGTCGGTGTGCGTTACCTCGTAGATGTGGTGCACACCACCGTTGGGTCAGCCCCGTACAGTGCGGCTCAGTAGATCGGTGAGCAGGCGGATGTCGTTGGGGGTGTTCTGCAGGCCATTCCAGCGGCGCTGTTCGCCGTCAGGAAAGCGCCACATGCCCGAGGTCCAGGCGGTGACCGGCATAAGAGACAGAACCGCGTTGCGCACCGCGTCGCAGTCGACCTCTTCGGCAGACATGCCTTCGGTGAGGCTATCCATGACGAAACCCATGGCCTGGATGCCAGCACCGTGAGTGAGGCGGGACTGGCGAGGCGGGAGTTTCCAAGCGTCGCTGAATGTCTCCTTGACAATGGCCCAGAAGGAGCGCAGATGCAGCAGCATGCGGTCGACGTCACCGGAGCCGTCTTCGGGGTTGCGGTACTGGTAGAGGGCGCCCTCGAAGAGGCTGTGCTCCAGCATGCGGAGAACGGCAGTGTCTTTGATGTTGCCGTCGGGTGAGGTGGGGCTGGCGATGCGGCCGTAGAAGGGGCCCTGGCCGTCGGTGTTGAGGCGGGTCATCAACTGGGCCGGCAGGCGCTTGCGCGCGTAGGTGGGCGGGAGATGACCACTGGTCTCGGGCAGGAGCTCGTGGATGAGGCCCTTGGGCAGCGGCTTAGTGGAATTGACCAGAATGAACTGCGAGCGCTGGTCTTGCTGGTCGTCGGCGATAAAGCCAACGGCGGCGACGGGGAATTCGGCAAGGTTGGCGTCGCGGATCGCAGCGCTGCGCTGCTGGCCGTCGACGATCAGGGCGGGCTTGTCCTCGTCGGACAGGGACTCGTCGACGGGGATGACCAACTCGCCGGGGACGGAGTAGTCGACGCCGTCCTTGCGTCGTGCTCCGCTCTCGAAACGGACGGAACCGTCGAAGGCCAGGACCAGGGCGTTGGGGAGCATGGCCTTGTCGGACTCGAGGTAGCGGCGGATGCCGCGGATGTGGCTGAGGACCTCGGGGCGCTGGTAGCCCTGGAGGGCGCTGTCGTCGTCGCGGCGGACGCGGGAGACGGCAGCAAAACTGTGGATCTTCTTACCGTCGACAGCGAAGCAGTAGATTTTTCGGTCTCCTTGGCGCACCTCGAGTGCAGGGAGCCTGAGTTCGTAGCGGTCAGCCATCGCATCTCCTGACTGGTTTAAAAAGTTAAAAGAATTAGGGGCGCATGTTACCCGAAGGTGAGCGATCGCATTTTCGCCTCAAGCACCGTCAGATTATGGAATCCGCGACGCTTGTTGCGTTCACTTCCGCGGAATATAGCGATCTCGATGCCGTGTTTCTTACACAGAGCGCAGAGGCAGGCACGCCATGGAGCGTCACTCAGCGTGCGCTCATAGAATTCGAGATAGCTTTTCTTTTTCGGTCCCAGCACCAGGGACTCGTACGTCTGAAGCGCGGTCAGCACGCCCTCAAGGGAGTTTTCCCCGCGGTCGAATTCCCGCAGTGCGCGCAGGCAGGCCCGCTCTGCGGTGATGGCCTGAGCCTGGGAGACACTTCCGGACAGGATGAGACGTTTGAGTGCGGGGTTGCCGTCAACTTGGGGGACCCTGATGGCGGTATAGGCACCGGTAGCGGTGTGGTAGTTGTTGCGGTCGTCCATGAAGGCCTGACGGAAGGCGGAGGTGCTGTCGAAGCTGGTCACGCCGTGGCGGGCGAACTGCTCCATGCTGTCGACGCGATTGATGCCGAGCAGGTGTAGTTCGGTGTCGTGGTTGCGTACTTCGTCGATGGCTCGCAGGCAGGCCAGGATCTCGTGGGACTTGAGGGGAACCATGCCGCCGAGGGCGATACGCCGGTATCCCATTTTCTGCAGTTGCGCGACGGAGTGGGCGTAACTGTCGGGCCCCCACCCCTGGGCGGCGCCGACGGGTTCGAAGTGGGCGCCGTGCTTTTTGGTCGCGGCGAGAAAGTTCTCAGCGAGTTCCAGGGAGATCTGTTGGCGTTCCACCCACGCCGCTTCTGGTTCCGTGTCTGATTCTTGAGGGATGTAGCCGAAGATGATGTGGTCGATGCTGATGCCGGCGTCGAATCCGCATCGGCCGTAGAAGTCAAGGACTTCGTCGACTTCGTAGGGTGGGCGCTCTTCGTCGATATAGTTGAAGGCGCCGCAGTCTCCGATGGTGGAGCATTCGTCGGGAAGACGGAAGAAGTTTCTCACGCCCAGGCGGTAAAAGCGCTCACGCTGGGGGGCAGAGTATTTACCTGCACCCTTCATGGATCCGTCGACAACCGCCTTGCTGACAAGGATCCCGTCGTAGGGGATCGGTGTCACGGCCTGGTGGGCGTAGACGTCATCGCGCTGACGGACTCGGTAGGGCGAGTACTCATCGTTGATGAAGTCGTACGTGGGGCTCACCAGGTCCTGGCTGTCAGGGAAATAGAATTTCACGCGGCCTTTGCCTTTTCCTGCACATAGATACGGAGGAGGTAGTTCGACAGGGTGCTGATGTGGCGGGGGTTGTTCTGGAGTTCGTTCCAGGGGGTGTTCAGGTCGGGCCAGCGTCCCTGGGTCCAGCGGCAGTGCGGTGCGATCAAGGCGAGTTCGTCCCGCGCCAACTCCACGGCATGGGGTGAGGCGGGGTCGATGGCCATCATGACGCGATCCATCAAGCGTCCCATGGAGCGGATGCCGACGCCGTGCATCAGCCGACTCTTGGTCGCCGGCAGCCCCCACGCGTCGGGGAAGGTGTCGCGCACCGCGGTCCAGTAGACGACGAGGATCTGGCGGATGGTGGCCGTGTCGACCGTGCCATTGGACAGATTTTTGTAGGGAAAAAAGGCGCCTGACGGGGAGTTGAGGGATTCCTGGATGGCCGTGGTGAGGCTGTTGTCCGTGACGACAGCGTCCGTCTTCTGCTCGGCCGTGGTGGACGGGCGGCGCACCAGGCCCCGAAAGGGTGAGTCCTTGTCGTGATTGAGGGCCTCGACCAGCACGGCGGGGAGTTTGCGGGCGGAGAGCTTGGTCGGCAGCAGGGTGCCGACTTCCGGGAGGAGTTCGGTCACGAGATTGGTGGGCAGCGGGGACACCGTGTTCACGCGCAAGAACTGGTCGCGCTGGGTTTCCAGGTCTTCGGCAACGAAGCCGGCGATGGTCACAGCCAGGCGGGTGTTGCGGGTGCGAGCCAGGGCGAGGCTGCGCTGCTGACCGTCGACGATCCAGGCGGGCCGGGGGGCGTCGGGGGCATCGGGCAGGGTGATCTCCAGCGTGCCCGAGGTGCACAGGCCGTCGCTGCTGCCCGGGCCCGGGCTGGACTTGAACCGCACGCTGGAGGGCAGCGCCATGATCAGCCCGTTGGGAAACAGCACCTCCTCGCCATCGAGGTACTCGAGGATCTGCTTCACGTGCTGCTTCTTCTCGGGGCGTTGGTAGCCGATCAGTTTGCCGGCCTCATCCCTCGAGATGCGTGCCACGTCGGCGACCTGGTGGACCTCTTCTGCCGCCAGGGTGAACACGTACAGGGGGATCGTGGGGTGCTGCTCGATCCGCAGGGCCCGACGCTTAAGCACAAGGGAGGTCATCGAGGGCCAATCGTCGCTGTGTACAGGTTGGCGAAGCGCTTTTGTTCACAGGCCATCCCCTGGTCTCGCAGCAGGCGCAGCAGGCGGGTGCGGGAGGAGCCGGGGTGGCTGTCCTTCGACTGTTCGATGAAGTCGATCACGGCTTCGTCCGTCATCGGCCGGCGCTCGTAGCGTTCGGGGCGGGCGACCTGCTCGACCCAGTCGCTCCAACGCTTGCGTGCGCTGGGGGTGATGAGGTGGCCGGGCGTGCAGTGCTCCAGCCAGGAAGCCGCCATACGGACGTTCAAGCTGGTGCGGGTGCCGCCCAGGGCGTGGCGCAGGGCGGCGTTGGCCGGCACGCGCACGATGCCGTCCAGCTCACAGGCGCCCCCTATGAGTACCGTCTCGGTTCCCGTGGCCGCCAGCGCGGCAAGGTCGCGGTGCATGGCTGCTGCGTAGGTCTCGGACAGCACCACCAGCGCCCGGCCGGCGGCGGCTGCGATCTGGGGCAGCTGGCAGTTGGCGTCCATGCGTTGCAGGTGATCCCACCAGCCGGTGGCCTGCGCGCTGGAGGAAGCCACGGAATCTGCGTGTCGGGGCAGGAAAGTCGCCGCGTAGGAGGGTGCGAGGCTGGAGACTGGCCGCAGGCCCAGACCGGCCGAGGCCACGTAGAGCCGGGGAACAAAACCGGCCTGAGATGCGGCTTTTGTGAGGGCTTGGGCGCGCCGCCACTGGTCGCCCTGATAGAGGTCCTCCAGCGCGATGCGCGGCCCTGGCGCGGCGTGCAGGCGGCGGGCCCATTCCGCGGCCCGCTCCGCCAGGCCCGTCCCGGGCAGGGCACGGGCCTGCAGCGTGGCCTCGGGGGGCGAGGTCTTCCGGTCCGTGCACGTGACCACGATGGGCAACTCGTTCACTGCGGTTCGACCTCTGGCTTCCGTAACTCGATTCTGATTGTGATTACTGTAGCCGGTAGTTAAGACGGTAGGCTGCCACTGCCTCAACGGAGGCAACTGGACTTCAGACAAGGGAGTGACAGCATGGACCGTCCCGCGATCGTGTTGCTG
Organism: Actinacidiphila acidipaludis; assembly: GCF_019890725.1. Classification (GTDB taxonomy): domain Bacteria; phylum Actinomycetota; class Actinomycetes; order Streptomycetales; family Streptomycetaceae; genus Actinacidiphila; species Actinacidiphila acidipaludis. Next base: position 59,611 of record NZ_JAINZZ010000021.1, on the reverse strand, counting down.
AGCGGCGGCCTGGACTCGACCACGGTGCTGGCCATCGCCAAGGACCAGGGATTCACTCCATACGCGCTCAGCTTCCGCTACGGGCAGCGGCACTCCATCGAGTTGGAGGCGGCACAGCGGGTCGCCCAGACCCAGGGCGTGGCCCGGCACGTCATCGCCGACATCGATCTGCGGGTCTTCGGCGGCTCTGCTCTGACGGCCGACATCGAGGTACCCAAGCATGAGTCGCTCGCGGACGTGCAAGAGGCGGGGGTGCCGATCACCTACGTGCCGGCCCGCAACACGATCTTTTTGTCCTTCGCGCTCGCGTTTGCAGAGACCGTCGGCGCCAGCGACATCTTCACCGGGGTCACGGCCGTGGACTACAGCGGCTACCCCGACTGCCGCCCCGAGTACATGGAGGCGTTCGCCACCATGGCCAACCTGGCGACCAAGGCCGGCGTCGAGGGTACCTCCAAGATCACGCTGCACTCCCCCCTGATCGCACTCTCCAAGGCCGACATCGTCCGCGCGGGCCTGCGCCTGGGCGTGGACTACTCCCTGACCTCCTCCTGCTACGACCCCGACGAGCAGGGCCGGGCCTGCGGCAAGTGCGACACCTGCCTGCTGCGCCTGAAGGGCTTCGCCGAAGCCGGCGTCAGCGACCCCGTCCAGTACCAGAGCGCCTGAGCATGACCTACCTGATCAAGGAAATCTTCTACACGCTGCAAGGCGAAGGCGGCCACGCCGGCCGCCCGGCGGTGTTTTGCCGGTTTTCCCGCTGCAACCTGTGGACCGGCCGCGAACAGGATCGCGCCCGCGCGATCTGCCAGTTCTGCGACACCGATTTCGTGGGCACCGACGGCGAAGGCGGCGGCCGCTTTCGCACCGCCAAGGAACTGGCCGACGCCGTCGAGGCCGCCTGGCCCACCACCGACCAAGCGCACCGGTTCGTGGTGTGCACCGGCGGAGAACCCCTGCTGCAGTTGGACGAGGCCGCCATCGAGGCCCTGCATGGCCGCGGTTTTGAGATTGCGGTGGAAACCAACGGCACCCGGCCCGCTCCCCGCGGTATCGACTGGCTGTGTGTGAGCCCGAAGATCGGCTCCACCCTAGTCCTCACCAGCGGTGACGAACTCAAACTGGTCTACCCCCAGGCCGGCGGCGACCCCACCCAGTTCGAACACCTCGACTTTCGCCACTTCCGCCTGCAGCCCCTGGATGACGCCGACCGCGAGGCCCACACTCGTGCCACCGTCGAGTACTGCATGAAGAACCCGCGCTGGACGCTCTCCCTCCAGACGCACAAGTATCTGGGAATTCAGTAATGGAAATCTTCCGCGAGTTCACCTTCGAAGCGGCCCACCGCCTGCCGCGCGTCCCCGAGGGCCACAAGTGCGCCCGCCTGCACGGCCACTCCTACAAGGTCACCGTGCACGTGGAGGCACCCGTCGATCCGGAGGCGGGCTGGGTGATGGACTTCGGCGACATCAAAGAGGCTTTTAAGCCCATTGATGCACAACTCGACCATTACTACCTGAATGACATCGAAGGCCTCGACAACCCCACCAGCGAGAACCTGGCCCGCTGGATCTGGGACCGGATGATCGTCGAACTCCCCGCCCTGTCGGCAATCACCGTGCGCGAGACCTGTACCTCCGGTTGCACCTACCGAGGCGAGTAGTGGCATGCATGACATCCAAAACGAGGACGACTCCCGCGGCATCGCCATCGACCAAGTAGGGATTAGCGGCTTGCGCTATCCCGTCACGTTCGATGACGGTCACACGCGCCAGCATGGCGTCGCCGACATCAGCGTCACCGTCGGCCTGCAGGCCGAGCGACGTGGCACCCACATGAGCCGCATGATCGCCCTGGTCCATGAGGAAGTGGCCACCCTCGCCCCGCAGGACTTGCCCATCGCGCTCAAACGAGGGCTCGCCCTGCTTGAAGCCCCCAGCCTGGCTGTGACGTTGTCCATGCCCATCGCCACGAGCGTGACCGCGCCAGCCAGTAAGCGGCAGTCGTGGCAAACCCACGACGTCACCATCACCGGTTGCATCACCCCCGACACCTGCACCGTCGCCACCACTGTGACCACCGACGTCACCAGTCTGTGCCCGTGCTCCAAAGCCATCTCCGACTACGGCGCCCACAACCAGCGCAGCGAGGTCACCCTCACTGTCACCGGGACCGCCGACGCGCCCTACCCCCTGGCGGTCCACGAAATCGTTGACCTACTGCGCAGCGTCGGCTCCGCCCCTGTCCTCCCCCTCATCAAGCGGCCCGACGAACGCGTCGTCACCATGCAGGCCTACGACCATCCCGTCTTCGTCGAAGACATCATCCGGGATATAAGCCTTGCATGCCGTGAAAAGGGGCTGAAACACGCGATCCGGGCGAAGAATCTGGAAAGTATTCACAGCCACGACGCCATCGCCAGCCTGACCTACACCGGTTGAAGCCCCTCACGCGCCCTGGGGCGGAACGGAAAGGGGGCCAACCCCTTCCCTACGCCGTGCCTGCGGCGGCCACGTGCGCGGCTTTACCCGAGCCCGCGGGGAGCGTCCACTGGCGGCTATGCCCGCGCCACGTGGGCCCGTACAGCGGGCCGGCGCCGGCGCCGCTGACTAGCGCGTTCGCCATCCAGGAGCCCACCCGAGTCCCTCAGGGCGGCATCGCCTAACCCCACCGGGACCTTACTCACCTCCCGGCAGCAGGCACTTCTCTCAGCACTGCAGCGCGGACCGACGCCTTAAGGATGTCAGTGTCCTGCGCTGTACTGTCTGCACGTTCGTCCCACCGTCCGTCCGCCGCTGGCGCCGAGCGCAGCAACCCACCACCGAGACAGAAAGTAGATCGTGAAGGCCCCCGCTCCTGCCGGTATTGCCACAGTCATCGCGTACATCGCCACCATCCCGGCCGCCAACTTGGCCGTCGCCCACTTCGGCGCGGTACCCGTCGGCCTCGGTTACGTGGCGCCCGCCGGCGTCTACTTCGTCGGCCTGGCGCTCGTCCTGCGCGACCTTGCACGCGAGGCGACCGGCCGTGGCGCCATCCTCGCCGCCATAGCCATCGGCACCGTCCTCTCCTACCTTCTCGCGGACCCCAGCCTCGCCACTGCCTCAGCGGTTGCCTTCGCCGTCGCCGAAACCATGGACTTCGTCGTCTACGAACCCCTGCGCCGCCGAGGACTTCTGGTTGCGATACTCGCCTCGAACGCCGTCGGGCTTCTCGTCGACAGCCTCCTGTTCCTCCACCTCGCCTTCGGCTCCCTCAATTACCTGCCTGGACAAATCCTCGGCAAAACGTGGATGACCGTCGTGGCCGTCATAGTCCTGGCGCTACTGCGCCGCCGTTACCGCGTTATCGCCTGAACGTCCCAGCCTGCCATCCACGCATGGCAGGAAACCTCACCGCAATGCCTTCGCTCAAGACTTGAGCAGGTTCGAAGCGGCCGCTCGCCGGTGTACGCCTCAGCGCCCCATTCGGCAGCGGACCACTCACCTGGCCGCCCCTCGCGCTGGACCGCGGTCTCACCGCCTCGCATGCGTGCATTATGGCGCCATCTTCATGCCCTGGAGCGACACGGGATCTGCTTGCACGCCTCCACCCCGGCACACTGGGTGGAAGCCCAGACGGACCCTTTGAAGCCCAGCCATGGTCCTTGGCCGCCGACCACCTTCGGTAGGCGGCGGCCGGGATGCGGAAGGCGGTGGACGGTGTCCAGCAACGGTCACCGTTCGCGCCAGGCGGGTCCGGGACGTACCCGATACGGACGTAGGCTCTACCTCACAGCCTCTTGCACCGTCCGTGGACTACCTGTGGACGGATCGCGCTCCAGCGGCCGATCATCAACTCGTGACCTGCGTAAACGTAGGAGCATGAAGCGCCCTCCGGAGCCGTGTGCTGGCTTCGGGTGGGGGCGGGCACACCTTCCGCTACGCCCGGGTCGCCTCCGTTGCGGCGGTGCGGAGCAGGGTCAGGGCATGGGTGGGGGTGACGTGAGGGTGTTCGTTCCAGCGGGGGTAGGGGTCCGGGATGCCGTGGGCGCGTAGGACGGCGTTGATGTAGGTGCCCGCGGTGGTGGCGGTGTCCTCGGTGCCGTAGCCGAGGTGGAAGACGACCCGTTGGGCCCCGAGGATGCAGCGGCGGCCCCCGACCGTGCGGAGACGGGTGCCGGTCTGCGCCCAGCCCCACTGCTCCAGCACCGCCGCGGTAAGCGCCAGGTGGTCGGCCGGCGTGATGCGCAGCCTCGCCACGGCCTCCCCGCGCCGGGCGGGGTGCAGCGACAGCAGCCGGTCCGGCAGCACCCGCCACAGCCCTCGCGGCAGACGCGCCTGCGCCGGCTCCGAGCTCTGGGCGGCCAGGTAGCGCTCGGTGGCGCGGACCAGGTCGGCTCCGGCGATGTCGAGGTCGGGGCTCGTGGTGATCGTGTCGTCCATGTGCGGCCTCCGTGCGGCGGTCCCCTTGATCCGCACTTGCCATCAACGCATCGGGCGGCCCGTCGGCCCCGCTGCCACCGCGCAGGCCCGGCCCGGAAGCACCGCAATGGCGGCCATGCACGAGCCCTACCGCCCGCCGTCAGACCCGTCCTCCATGATCCCGTCGTGCTGATCGCAACCGACGAGCGTGGACACACCCTCAGACGTCCGTCCGAGCGGCCCGTCGCGACGATGCTCGACAGCCTGCGCCCGGGCGACTGGTACATCCAGGTCCTGCTCCGCGACGACAACGTCTTCCAGCTCGAGCACCGCGACGGTGTCGTCTCCGAGCACTACCAGACGTTCACGATCTCCCAGGAGAAGGTCCTGGCTGCGCTCCATGTGGGTCAACTTCGCGGACCAGCTCGAGGCCCCGTTCAAGGAGGGCGTCAGGGGCTCGTCCGCTTGAGCCGCTCGCCGGCCCCCCTACTCGACGGTGGCGACCCCGTTCAGGACGTCGCTCGCCGCGCGATGCGTCTCGCACGCGGCCCACCAGCTCTCGCCGCCCTTGGACGTGACGTGCACGCTCCACTCCGCCTCGCGGTCGCACGGCGCACCCCACGTGCACTGCTGCGCATGCGACTTGGTGCCGGGCGCATGGTTCCGCTGGTCCCACTTCACGGGCGGTTCGATGAGTTCCACGCCCTCAGTGAAGCGGACTCCCGCACGCCCGCGCAGGCGAACCCCGGACCCCGAACCCGGACCCCCGTGGGCGCCCTCACCCCGCTCCCTCGACCAGCCGCCTTGCGTGGCTTCACCGGGAGGGGTGCTGCGGCCTGCGACAACGGCGCGCGCCTACTGACATTGAGGCCGTGGCCTGACATGCCGGAAGCGTAGGAAATATCCCGGCATTCTGTGATGGGTGGTGACGGATCGGCGCCCCTATCGTGGGGGCCTGTCCTGAACCGGGCGTGAGGTCCGGATCCGGGGGTTCCAGCGCGACGAGAGGGGCGGGCGTTGAAACGGAGGGCAGGGCGCCGGACCAGGTGGCCGGCGGCTTCCGTGCTCCTTGTGCTGCTCTGTGCGTGCGGGGTCAACTCCCGTGGTGCGGAGAGGAGTCCGACGGACGGCGCGTCGTCCGGCGCGGTGGGCGGCACGCCGGTCGACGGCGGGTCCGGGGTGCCGAGCGAGGTGCGTGCGGGGGGCCTGACGCAGTTCGACCTGGTCCAGGGCCAGGCGTCCTGGCAGGCCGCGGCGCGGAACCGGGCCGCCAACAGCGTCCTCGACCTCTACGCGAACGGCACGTTCAGGTTCACCACGGTCGACACCGTCGGGGTTCCGCTCAGCGGGACCTACACCGTCTCCGGCGGCACGGTCGACTTCGAGGGGCAGTCCGTCACCCCCGGGCCGGCCGGGAGTTCGACGCTGGAGATCCAGGGCGACGTGGATCTCCCGCGGCGGTCGATGACGCTGCGCTGGGTCGCTTCCAGCGGCATGGGCGCGGTCGTCGACGGCCAGAACTTCGCCTCCGCGAGCACGGTGGCGTGGAACGCGCAGGTGCCCGTCAGCTTCGGGTGACCGGCGGAGAGTGCGGGAACAAGGGTGGAGCGGGGAACGGGGAACGGGGGACCATGCAGGCCCGCTCGCCTGGAACGCCTGACGGCGCACGCCGGGTGGCCTCCGACCCGCGGCTCGCCCTGCCCAGCCATGGGGGAAAACCCCAGCCCCCGCGGTCAGTTGCGGAGGATCGCCAGTGCTTCGACTTCGAGGAGGAGGTCGGGGCGGAAGAGGGCGGCGACCTGGACGGCGGTGCTGGCCGGCGGGCGGGACGTGTCGATGTGGGCGTCGCGGGCCTCGCGCACGGCGGGGAGGACGGCGACGTCGGTGACGAAGAAGGTGAGCTTGACGACGTCGGCGAAGGTGGCGTCCGCGGCGGCCAGGCAGCGGCGGAGGTTCTCGAAGACCTGGCGGGCCTGGGCCGCCGGATCGTCCGCGCCGACGAGGTTCCCCTGTTCGTCCAGCGCGATCTGGCCGGAGACGGCGACGAGCCGGCCCTCGCCGAGGACGACGTGGCTGTAGCCGTTCGCCGGGGCGACTCCGTCGGGAGAGATGTGGGTGATCATGGGCTCACCTTAGGCGGGTCCGGCCGGCCGGCGAACCACATATTCGATCGAGGGCCTGGGGACGTGCCGAGGGGGCGCGGAGAACCGCTCGTGCTCCCGGCCGAGGCTGGGCGGCGGTTCCCCGCGCCCCCGATCACGGTGTGGGGCCGGCCGTGGATGGCGGGCGGGCGGCCCCGGGATCAACGCACCGGCGGGATCAGGCAGGCAGGTGCCAGAGCTGCCAGGCGTTGCTGTTGCGGTCCCAGATCTGCAGGCGCGTGCCGTTGGCCGAGGTGCCGTTGGTGACGTCGACATAGCGGCCGGAGCTGGGGTTCTTCAGGTGCCCGTCGGACTCGGCGACCCACTGCTGCGCCCCGGTGCCGTTGCAGTCCCAGAGCTGGAGCTTGGTGCCGTTGGCGGTGCCGGCGCTGGTGACGTCGAGGCATTTGCCCAGCGCGCGGAGGGTGCCGTCGGAACCGACCGTCCAGTTCTGGGCGTTGGTGCCGTTGCAGTCGTAGAGCTGGACGGCCGTGCCGTTGGCGCTGCCGGCCCCGGCGACGTCCATGCACTTGCCGGCGTAGCCGGTGACGGGTCCGGTGTGCTGCGTCGGCGGTGTGACCGGACCGGCCTGGCCGGCCGCCCACTTGATCTCCTGCAGCAGCAGCTTGTTCTGGTCGGCGCTGGCGAAGGTCGACGACAGGGTCGTGTTCGTCGAGTAGTCCATCGCGTTGTGCCCGAAGTTGTTGTAGACCATGTGGTAGTTCCGGTTCGACCAGACGATCGGGTAGTAGCCGCTGTACCAGGTCTGGTTGGGGTCGGTGCCGACCGGAAACGTTGACGGGTCCAGCGACGCCAGGATGTCGATCGCCGGGTTCTGCCGCAGGTCGTTCTGCCAGCTGTACCACTCGCTGACGGACGAGGTGATGGTGGCCGGCAGGCCCGCGGTCGCCGGGTGGTTCGGGTCCTCGATCTTCAGCGTCTCGGACGTCGGGCCCCAGGAGTTGGACGCGAACAGGCCCGTGCCGAGGAAGGTCTGGTGGTACCAGGACCAGCCGTTGGACGAGGTGTCGTTGTACGCGGCGACGTGGAAGCCGATCCAGCCGCCGCCGTTGTTCATGTAGGTCTGGAACGCGCTCTGTTCGGCGGCGGTCTGCGGGTAGTTGTCCAGGAACATCACCACCTGGTAGTGCGACAGCTCACTGGCGTTGAGCCGGGACCAGTCGTTGGTGGCGGTGTACGTGAAGCCGTTGGCGGCCGCCTGCTGCGGGAACCAGGCATTGGCCTCGTGCACGAAGCTGATGTGCGCCGCGTCGTAGGTGCCGTCGTAGAAGGCGATGACGTTGAACGGCGTGTCGGCCCGCGCGTGGTGGGCCGGGGCCACCTCGACGCCGAGGAGCAGCAGGAGCGCGGCGAGCAGTTGCAGCGCGGTGCGCCGGGGGCGCGCCATCCCGGCGGCTAACCATCTGGTCATGGGGTCTCCTTCGTCGAGGGGTTGATCAGCCCTGGTAGGGAGGGTTGTTCAACCCTGGTACGGACCAACGGAATTCGTCGGCCGCCGATGAAGGTACCCACCCTGCGGGGTCTCCGGCACCCCATGGGACACCTCTTCCCCGTGCACCTCACGAAGTGGCCGGGCCCGCAGGGGACGAAGCGCGACAAAGGGGGCGCGGGGACGTGCCCGCGCCCTCGCGCTCAGCCGGAGGTCGGCATCTCGGCGAGCCGCCGGGCCAGGGTCTTGACCATGCCGGTGCGCCAGCCCTCGGCGAGGGGAGCGGACAGCGGATCGGGGAAGATCTCCTCCTCGTCCTTCTCCACCCCGTCGAGGACGGCCCGCGCCACGGACGCGGGGGACGCCTTGGGGACGTGGATCTCCCGGGTCATGTCCGTGTCCACCGGCCCGGTCATCACCGCGAGGACCCGCACGCCCCGCGCCGCGAGCAGCACGCGCAGCGACTGCGTGAGGGAGAAGGCGGCGGCCTTGGAGGCGGAGTAGGCGGGCAGCAGCGGCAGCGGCGCGAAGCCGTTCACCGAGAGGTTGTTGACGATGGCGCCCTGCGCCGCCTCCAGGTGCGGCAGGAACGCCTGCGTCACCTCGTAGGTGCCGTAGAGGTTGACGGCGAGGTGGCGTTCGAGGGCGCCCCGGTCGTCGAGGACGTCGGGGAGGGCGACTCCGGCGTTGTTGACGAGGATGTCCAGCGTGCCGACCTGTTCGGCGGCCTCCCGCACCTGCGCCGGGTCGGTCACGTCCAGGGTGAGGGGCGTGACACGCGGGTCGGGATGCGCCAGGGGCTGCCGCGTTCCGGCGTAGACCCTGACCGCGCCCCTGGTCAGGGCCTCCTCGACGAGGGCCCGGCCGATGCCGCGGTTCCCCCCGGTGATCAGTACCGCGCTGCCCGTGATGGTGGTCATGGCGACGTTCTCCTTGGCTGTCGTTCGTGCCGGCCGCCCGCGGGACGGCCTCGTGGTGCGGTCGTTGGTTGAGACACGGCCGCCGGCACGAAGTCACCGATGACTTTCCGGGCCGGGCGGTGTCCTCACGACAGGAGGCCGGAGGAGGCGCAGCGATGACGCACGGCGCGAGGGCGACGACGGGCGCGGGCGCGAGGGCGACGACGGGCGCGGGCGCGAGGGCGACGACGGGCGCGGGCGCGAGGGCGACGACTGGCGCGGGCGCGGTGGCGACCGCGAGGACGACCGCGAGGACGACCACGGTGAGGACCGCGAGGACGGCAGTGGTGACGACAACGGTGACGGCAAATGTGACGGTGAGCGGATCGGCGCTGGAGCGGGCCCGGGCGGGCGACGGGGACGCGTTCCGGGACCTCACCGAGCCGTACCGGCGCGAGTTGCACCTGCACTGCTACCGCATGCTCGGCTCGGTGCAGGACGCGGAGGACGCCGTCCAGGAGACGCTGCTGGCGGCGTGGCGCGGGCTCGAGGGGTTCCAGGAGCGGTCGTCGGTGCGCGCCTGGCTGTACCGGATCGCGACCAACCGCTGCCTGAACGTGCTGCGTGCCGCCGGGCGCCGCCCGCGGACGGCGTCCACGGAACCCGGCGCCCGGGCGCCGTCGGATCTGGGGCTGTCGGATCTGCGACCGTCGGACCTGCCCCCGGTGCTGCCGGAACCGACCCGGCGCTCGGAGCCGCCGCGGTACGAGCCGTACCCGGACGCGCTGCTGGCGGAGCTGCCGGACGCCGCGCCCGGGCCGGAGGCTCGCTACGAGACGCGGGAGTCGCTGGCGCTGGCGTTCGTGGCCGGGTTGCAGCGGCTGCCGGCGCGGCAGCGCGCGGTGCTGGTGCTGCGGGACGTGCTGGGGTTCCGCGCGGCCGAGGTCGCGGACCTGCTGGACGTCTCCGGTGTGTCGGTGAACAGCGCGCTGCAGCGGGCCCGCGCCACGCTGGACGGGAACCTGCCGCCGCGCGGCCGGGACGCGCTGCCGCTGCCGCGGTCGGCGCGGGAACGGGAGATCGCCGAGCGGTTCGCGGCGGCCGTGGAGGGCTCCGACATCGACGGGCTGCTCGCGCTGCTGACCGGCGACGCGTGGCTGACGATGCCGCCGGAGCCGCTGGCATACCAGGGCCGCGCGGCCATCGCGCGGTTCTACCAGGCGCTGCCGTGGTGGGGCGGCCGGTCGTTGCGGCTGCTGCCGACCCGGGCGAACGGCAGTCCTGCGTTCGGCTGTTACCTGCGCGCGGCGGGCAGCTCCGGCGCGGACCCGTACGGCCTGGTGGTGCTGACGCTGACGGGCGATGGGATCAGCGCGGTCACCCGTTTCGGCGACCCCGCCCTGCTCCCCCGCTTCGGCCTGCCCGACCGGCTGCCCGGCTGAGAAGGGACCCTCCCCGGCGGGCTTCCCCGCGCGGACAGACCTTCGGCACCGATGTCCGGACAGACCTCCGGACAGACGTCCGGGCCGGCCCCCGCGCAGGGGCCGGCCCGGAGTCAGACGGTCATGCTCAGACCAGGTCGAACCGGTCGAGGTTCATCGTCTTGTCCCACGCGGCGACGAAGTCGCGGACGAACTTCTCCTTCGCGTCGTCGCTCGCGTAGACCTCGGCGACCGCCCGCAGCTCGGAGTTCGAGCCGAAGACCAGGTCGGCACGCGTGCCGGTCCACTTGACCTCGCCGGTGGCCAGGTCGCGGCCCTCGAAGACGGCCTGGTCCTCGGAGACCGAGGTCCAGGCGGTGCCCAGGTCGAGCAGGTTGACGAAGAAGTCGTTCGTCAGCACGCCCGGGGTCGCGGTGAGGACGCCGTGCTTGGACTGCTGGTAGTTGGCGCCCAGCACGCGCAGGCCGCCGACCAGGACGGTCATCTCGGGGGCGCTCAGCGTCAGCAGGTTCGCCCGGTCGACGAGCAGGTACTCGGCCGGGAGCCGGGTGCCCTTGCCGACGTAGTTGCGGAAGCCGTCCCACAGGGGCTCCAGCGCGGCGAACGACTCGACGTCGGTCTGGTCCTGCGCGGCGTCGGTGCGGCCCGCGGTGAACGGCACCTCGACCTCGACACCGGCGTCCTTGGCGGCCTTCTCCACACCGGCGGCACCGGCCAGCACGATCAGGTCGGCCAGCGAGATCCGCTTGCCGCCGGACTGCGCGGAGTTGAAGGTCTCCTGGATGCCCTCCAGGGTGCGCAGCACGACCGCGAGCTGGTCGGGCTCGTTGACCTCCCAGCCGATCTGCGGCTGCAGGCGGATGCGGGCGCCGTTGGCACCGCCGCGCTTGTCGCTGCCGCGGAAGGAGGACGCGGAGGCCCAGGCGGTGGAGACGAGCTGGGACACCGACAGGCCGGAGGCGAGCACCTGCTCCTTGAGGGCGGCCACGTCCGCGGCGTCGACCAGCGCGTGGTCGACGGCCGGCAGCGGGTCCTGCCAGATCAGCGTCTCGGCGGGGACCTCGGGGCCGAGGTAGCGGGCGACCGGGCCCATGTCGCGGTGGGTCAGCTTGAACCAGGCGCGGGCGAAGGCGTCCGCGAACTCGGCCGGGTTCTCCTTGAAGCGCCGCGAGATCTGCTCGTACGCCGGGTCGAAGCGCAGCGACAGGTCGGTGGTCAGCATGGTCGGCTGGTGGGTCCTGGACGGGTCGTGCGCGTCCGGGACGGTGCCGGCGCCGGCGCCGTCCTTCGGCCGCCACTGGTGGGCGCCTGCCGGGCTCTGGAAGAGCTCCCACTCGTAGCCGAAGAGGATCTCGAAGAAGCTGTTGTCCCAGGTGGTGGGCGTGTCCGTCCAGATGCCCTCGAGGCCGGAGGTGATGGTGTCGCCGCCCTTGCCGGTGCCGTGGGCGTTCTTCCAGCCCAGGCCCTGCTGCTCGATCGGGGCGCCCTCGGGCTCGACGCCGACCTGGTCGGCGGGGCCGGCTCCGTGGGTCTTGCCGAAGGTGTGGCCGCCGGCGATCAGCGCGACGGTCTCCTCGTCGTTCATCGCCATGCGGCGGAACGTCTCACGGATGTCGCGGGCCGCGGCGATCGGGTCCGGGTTGCCGTTGGGGCCTTCGGGGTTGACGTAGATCAGGCCCATCTGGACGGCGCCGAGCGGGTTCTCCAGCTCGCGGTCGCCGCTGTAGCGCTCGTCACCGAGCCAGGTGGTCTCCGGGCCCCAGTAGACGTCGTCCTCGGGCTCCCACACGTCGGCGCGGCCGCCGGCGAAGCCGAAGGTCTCGAAGCCCATGGATTCCAGGGCCACGTTGCCGGCCAGGATCATCAGGTCGGCCCAGGACAGCGCGTTGCCGTACTTCTTCTTGACCGGCCACAGCAGACGGCGGGCCTTGTCGAGGTTGCCGTTGTCCGGCCAGCTGTTGAGGGGCGCGAACCGCTGCTGGCCGGCCCCGGCGCCGCCGCGGCCGTCGCTGATGCGGTAGGTGCCGGCGCTGTGCCAGGCCATCCGGATGATCAGCGGGCCGTAGTGGCCGAAGTCCGCGGGCCACCAGTCCTGCGAGGTGGTGAGCACCCCGGCGATGTCCTGCTTGACCGCGGGGAGGTCGAGGGTCTGGAACGCGGCGGCGTAGTCGAAGTCCTCACCGAGCGGGTTGGCCACGGCGGGGTTCTTCGCGAGGATCCTCAGGTTGAGCCGCTCCGGCCACCATCCGCGGTTCCCGCCTCCCTGCGTGGGGTGCGGCGCGCGACCGTGCGCGACCGGGCAACGGCTGCCCTCGTCGGTCGTCACGGGTGCGACGTGGTTGTCGTTGTTCTCGGACATCGGGAATCCTTCCGGACCTGGCGGATGACGTGCTCAGGAATGCGGGTGGCGGCCTGCTCCCGCCGTCCCCGCCGCGTCGCCGCCCCCGCCGCGCCGTACGCGGGGGCCGGACCGCGGCCGGGGGCGGCCGGAGTTCCTTCTGTCTCTTGGCTACCACCAGAAGCGATCCTACGATGGACGGAGTCCAAGTCAAGAAGGACGCCAAACGCATAACCTGTCGGGTTCCGGACCAGCACTGATACTGTTCCGGTGTCCCACCAAGCCGAAGGTGAACCGATATGAGCGACCTGCTGGAACGACTGCGCGGGCGCGGCTGGCGGATGACCTCCCAGCGGCGTGTCGTGGCCGAGGTCCTCGACGGCGACCACGTGCACCTGACCGCGGACGAGGTGCACGCCCGCGCGGCCGCTCGGCTGCCCGAGATCTCCCGGGCCACCGTCTACAACACGCTCGGCGAACTGGTCGTGCTCGGCGAGGTCAGCGAGGTCGCCACGGACGGGCGCGCCAAGCGGTACGACCCGAACGGGCACACGCCGCACCAGCACCTGGTGTGCTCGGGGTGCGGCAGCATCCGCGACGTCCGGCCGACCGGGAACCTGCTGGCCGGCCTGCCGCAGGAGGAACGGTTCGGTTTCACGCTCTCGGCGGTCGAGGTGACGTACCGGGGGCTGTGCCCCGACTGCGCCTGAGGCGCGGGACAGGGGCCTGGCGCAGCCGGAGAGAGAAACGCAACAGGGCCGGCCCTCCGCGAAGGGCCGGCCCTGTCCGTCCGTGCCTGGCTCAGCGTTCCGGCCGTGACTAGCTCAGCGCGAACTTCTGCGCCGCGCTGCCGTTGCAGTCCCAGATCTGCAGCCGGGTGCCGTTGGCGGTCGCGCCGTTCGGCGAGTCCAGGCAGCGGCCCGACTGCGGGTTGACCAGCGAACCGTCCGACTGCTGGTTCCAGACCTGGCCGCCCGCGCCGTCGCAGTCCCACAGCTCGACCTGCGTGCCGTTCGCGGTGCCGTTGCCGTTGATGTCCAGGCACCTGCCGAGCGTGGCCAGCGTGCCGTTGCCGTTGTGGAACCAGTGCTGGTCCACAGCGTAGGACTGGCAGTCCCAGAGCTGGACGGCCTTGCCGTTGCCGCCGACGTCGTCACCGTCCACGTCGAGGCACTTGGCGCCGGGCCCGGCGACGGGAGCGCCGCCGTTCACGCTGAACTTCTGCGCGCCGCTGCCGTTGCAGTCCCAGATCTGCAGCCGCGTGCCGTTGGCCGTCGCGCCGCTCGGCGAGTCCAGGCAGCGGCCCGACTGCGGGTTGAAGAGCGAACCGTCGGAACGCTGCACCCACTTCTGCCCGCCGACGCCGTTGCAGTCCCACAGCTCGACCTGCGTGCCGTTCGCGGTGCCGTTGCCGTTGATGTCCAGGCACCTGCCGATGGTGCTCAGCGAGCTGTTGGCGTTGTGCTGCCAGTGCTGGTCCTCGGCGTAGGACTGGCAGTTCCAGAGCTGGACGGCGGTGCCGTTGGTGCCGGTGTCGTCGGCGGCGACGTCCACGCACTGGCCTCCGGGGCCGGTGACGGTGCCCTGCGGGCCGTTGGGGACGTTCGTCTCACCGGCGTAGCCCACCGAGACGACGTTGGCCTGGACGGCGTTGTCCGCGGCGTCGGTCGGGTAGCCCGCGACCATCACGCCCTCGAAGAAGGTGCCCATGTTGCGGTTGCTGTTGTCGCCGCCAGTGCCCAGGATGATGCCGCCCTCCTGCTGCATCGGCCGGTAGCCGCCGCGGGTCGGCAGCCCGCCACTCCACCAGGTGGACAGCCCGCCCGACTGGGAGTTGCCGCCCTTGATGGCGTACGTCGTCTGGCCGTTGTTCTTCAGCATCGCGGTCACATACGGGCTGTTGTTCCCCTGGTTCGCGGTGTTGGAGCCGTTGTCGCCCTGGAACATGCCGTTCTCCATGTCCGCCTCGACCCACGGGCCGGAGCCGGTGCACGGCGCGAAGTAGCAGGTCGTGGCGATGGAGACGGCATCCATGTGGCCGTTGCCGGTGTCGGAGGGGGTGCGCTCGGCGTTGCCGTAGTCGAAGCAGCAGTCCGAGCCGACGTGGGTGCCGCTGGCCACCATGTAGGCGCCCTCCGGCTGGCCGTTGACGGCGACGCCGGAGGCCACACCGGTGTAGCGGTAACCCACACCCGGCGAGATCCAGATGCCGTACACCTTGTGGCCGCCCGCGGAGACGGCGATCTCGCTCGCGTCGGCGCCGCGGTCCACGCCGCCGGCGGTGCCGGCCGGGCCCGGGAGCAGGTCGTTGTGCCGCGAGGTCTGGTCGTAGACCTTGCTGATGCGGCACGTGGTGTTCTGACAGAAGCCGTCCTGCTGACCGGCGTTGGCATACCCGCCGGCGGAGAGCAGGCCGATGTCGGACGTCGCGCCGTCCGAGGCGCGGGTGACCTGGTACAGGGGTCCGTTGTACGAGGAGAAGAGCGCGCGGGTGGTGCTGTGCGCGGCGACGCACGGGGTGCCGGCGGCGCCGTAGATGTCGCACGGGAGCGAGCCGGCCGCCTGCGAGGCGGCAGGCAGGCTGATGAACACTCCGAGGACGAGGGTGAGGGCCGCCAGGGCCGACAGCAGGACGCTCCGGATCCGGAGGGCCGGTGCCACGGGGCCGCCCGGCTGGGCGGGCACGGCGGCACGTCTCGTTCTGCGCATGGTGTGCTCCTGAGAAGGTGGGGGAAGGGAGCTTCGACTCATCGATGCGGCAGCTGAGTTCAGGCTGGTGGGCGACCGGCTCGGAAATTACGCGTGCGGTCGGCGCGCGTCAATATTTGTTGCTTTATTTTGCTGAGAGCGGGGCCAAGGGTGTCTGGTTCCGTGGGTTTTCGTTGTGGTGGGGCCTGGTGCTGCCTTCCCCTGGTGTGTGGGTCCCCCCGGCTTGGGCCTGCTCCGGCTCCCGGGCTGCCCCCGGGTGCGCATTCCCGCCCCTCCGCCCGGTGGTGGGTTGCTCGCGCTGGGGGCACCTCCCGGACGAAGTCTTGGGGACCTCGCGCCCCTGGCGGGGCTTGCTCGGTTTCTGGTGGCGGGGCCAGTCCGGGAGCACCTCCTCGGACTTGTGCGTGCGCCGTTCTTCCGTCTGGCTATGCGGGCGGATGCACAAGTCCTGCGGGGGCATTCCCTCCCCGTCCCCTCCGGCCGGACCCCGGCTGCCGGGGATGTTGTGGGCGGGGCTGGACCGAGGTCAGTAGTGCCAGTGGGGGCGGCCGGATTCGATGCCGCAGGTGATGCGGCGGCCCTGGGCGTCGGTCGTGGAGCTGCCGAGATCGCTGTTCCGGCAGAACTGGCCCGCGCGGTAGCAGTTCCCCGCGTTCGAGCGGATGCTGCACAGCGTGGTCCGGGCGGGGGCTGTGGTGCGAGGTGCGGCCGGCCGCGTGGTCCTGTGTGTGGGCGCGGGAGTGGTTGGCGCGTGCGTGACCGGGCGGTGCGTGGGCGGTGTGGTCCGCGGGGCGTGGGTCGCGGTCGGTGAGGTAGCCGCGGGGGCGGACGTCGTCGCGGAGTGCGCGGGCGACGGCGTCGTGGTGCTGGGGCTCGGGCTCGTCGTAATGCTCGTGGGTGTACTGGACGCCGCATCCTGCGTCTGGCCTGTTCCACAGGCTCCGAGGGCGAGGGTGGCGGCGGTTGCGACGAGTGCCGCGGCTATTCGACTGCGCATCATGCGCGCACGCTATCCGCCCGACCGGGCGGGCATGACGGAAGGACCCGAGTTACGCATCGTGTTGGACACCCTGTCCGGCAACTGCCTGATATGCGGCTCCGCCACGGAGTGCGCTATGGGTCCGGAGTGCCCCCCGAGTGCGCATCGCCGTCCTCCGCCCGGTGGTGGGCTACTCGCGCAGTTCCCCGCGCGCCCCTTCGGGCTCCGGGGTGCCCCCTGGGGTTCTTTGCCGTCTCACGGTTCGCCCTGGCTGTTCGCGCCGCTCTTCGCGCCCCTGACGGGGCTTGCCCTGGAACGAGGTGGACAGGGGTACCCCTGTACGGCCCCTGCGGCACTCGTTACTGCCAGGGGGTGGGGAGGAAGTGCTCCCCGCAAGGACTTGTGCATCCGCCCGCCCAGCCCCTTCGTCACAAGGGTCACGCACAAGTCCGAGGAGACGCTTCCGGACTGCCCCCAACGTGTGGACGAACGGCAAGCGATAACAGGGGCGCGGGGTCCCCCAGACTTCGTCCGGGCGGTGCCCCCAGCGCGAGCAACCCACCACCGGGCGGAGAGTCGGCAACGCACCGCAAGGGGCAGGACAAGCCCCGTCAGGGGTGCCGGGCGTTCAGCCCCGGGTGCGGGCCGCCGGCCGGTCGTACCGCCGCCCCCGCTTGACGACAAGCACCACACTGTCGAGGTGCCCGATCTCCTCCATCGGGTCACGGGCCAGCACCACCAGATTCGCCAGCTTCCCCTCCTCCACCGACCCCGTCTCCCCCTCCACCCCCAAACTCCGCGCCCCCACCAACGTCGCACTGTGCAGCGCCTGTTCGACGGAGAACCCGCACCTGCGGACGAGGAACGCGATCTCCTCGTGCAGCGGCGGCCACGGCTGCCCGGGGTCCGGGTCGCAGTCGGTGCCGGCACTCACCTGCACCCCCGCCCGGCGCGCCTGCGCCGTCAACGCGGCGGCCAGCTCACCGTTCTCCCGCGCCCGCCGCTCCCCCTCCGCGTCACCCCGCCCCGCGGCCTCCCCCGCGATCCGCCCCCACATGCTCGCCGTCGCGTCGAGAATCGTGCCCTGCCGGACCATCGCGCGCAGCAGCGCCTCGATGCGCGGCTCGTCCCCCGCGAGGAAGCGCGTGTGGTCGACCGGCGGCTTGTCGCCGTACGTCGTCAGGGCGCGACCGGCGGCCTCGTGCACCAGCAGGTTGACGTGCGAGACGCTGTCGACGCCCGCCGCCACGACCTCGCCGGGCGACGCGGGGAAGACCGCCGCGTGCGCCCACACCATCGCGCCCTGCCGGTGCGCCTCGCCGGTGATGGCGGCGACGCGTTCGCCGGACAGGTCGGCGTACACCTTGATCGCGGTCGCCGAGGTGCCGAGCGCCCGGGCGACGGCCAGCGGGAGGTCGGTGTCCGCGGTGACGGCCTGCATCCACGGCGTGTGGCCGGGCGTGGCTCCCTGGCACACCTGCCAGGTGCGCGGGTCGTCGAAGAAGCCGGGTCCGGCGGTCAGGGCCGCGTACCGGATGTCGGGCGCCGCGATCTCGCCGACCAGCGCGGCCCGGGCGAGGTCGCCGACCTGCCGCAGGTCGTCCGCCATGTCGCGGACCGCGGTGACGCCGCCGAGCAGGTCGCGCCGCAGGGTGGCCTCGGCGACCGGGCGGTTGGGCGGGGTGGCCATGTGCTGGTGGGAGTCGATCAGTCCGGGGAGGAGGACGTGGCCGGTCAGGTCCACGACGTCGGCGCCGGGATGGTCCCCGGGGCCGACCTCCGCGTCGGGGGCCACCCGCAGGATCCGTTCGCCGTCCACGACGACCGTGGTGGCCGGGCGCGGCGGGGCGCCCGTGCCGTCGATCAGCGTGGCGCCGCGGAGGACGGCGAGCGTGCCGGGGGCCGGCGGCGCGAACGGCGCCGGGGCGGGGACGGGTTCGGTCACCGGGCCTGCCTCTTCCTGCACGAGGTGCTGGACGTTCCTGCACGGGTTCTCGAGCGCGCCGCGACGATCACCGGGCGGTGGGCCCGCGCCCCACGACCAGGAGCCGGGACACCGGGAGCCGGTCACCCGAACCCCGAACCCGACCCCGAACCCGCATCCGGAATCTACCGCGAGCCCGCGGCCGCCAGGAGCGCGGCTCGTCTGTCCGGGGTGAGCACATCGACGGGGAGGGCGGGGTCGCTCAGCAGACCGTGGATCACCCGCGCCTGCTCGGCGAACACGGCCCGGCACCGGGCGCGTTCGGGATGGTCGGCCTCCCTCCCCCGCATCAGCACGGCGATGTCGCTGTCCTCGTCCACCGGGTGCGTCAACTCCGCGGCCAGCCAGAGGAGTTCGATCAGGTCGGCGCGAACGGTGACGTCGGGCGTGGCCGCGAGCCGGATCAGGAAGGGCAGGGCGAGCGGCAGCACCGCAGCGGCGTTGAAGAGGTCGTCCATCAGCACGTTCTCCAGGACGCGCAGCGCCTCGGCGGCGGCGGTCTCGTCGAGGAGGGCGCTCAGCAGCTCGGGAACGCCGGTTCAGCCGACATCGCCCCACGGCACGTCGGCGCACCCGCGCAGGGCGGGATGCCCGCCCCCGTCCGGCCGCACGGCCGGGCGGCTACGCACGAACTCCGTCACGGCCGCCTGCCGGACAGCCCCGTCGATACGGCACATCTCTTCCCCCTCCGCGGCGGCGTCCCCGCCACCGGCCCCGATCGCGGGCCGCGACGTTCTCTCGCGCCCGGTCAAGACTCTCGCGCCCGGTCAAGACCGGCCCCCGGCGTCGCATGCGGTCAGGGCGCGGTTCATGCTGGGCGCATGAGCTCGTCAGGTCTGCGCTTCGGCGCCAATTACACCCCCAGCCAGGGCTGGTTCCATCACTGGCTGGACTTTGACATCGATGCCATCCGCGCCGATCTCGACTCGATCGCCGCGCTGGGACTCGACCACGTTCGGGTGTTCCCGCTGTGGCCGCTGTTCCAGCCGAACCGCACGCTGATCCGGCCGCGCGCCGTCGAGCAGCTCGTGGAACTGGCCGACGCCGCGGCCGAACGCGGCCTGGACGTCAACGTGGACGGCCTCCAGGGCCACCTGTCCAGCTTCGACTTCCTGCCCGCCTGGACCGGCACCTGGCACCGCCGCAACATCTTCACCGACCCGGACGTCGTCGAGGCCCAGGCCACCTACCTGCGCACGCTCGCGGCCGCCCTCGCCGACCGGCCCAACTTCCTGGGCATGACGATCGGCAACGAGATCAACCAGTTCTCCGGCCCGCCGCACCCCGACCCGGACCCGATCACCGAGGACCAGGCCGCCGCCTGGCTGCGCCGGCTGCTCGCCGCGTGCGAGGAGGGCGCCCCGGGGCGCCCGCACCTGCACGCCGAGTACGACGCCGCCTGGTACCAGGACGGCCACGCCTTCACGCCCGCGCACTCGGCGACCCTCGGCGCGGTGACCGCCGTGCACAGCTGGGTGTTCAACGGCACCGCGCAGCGGCACGGCCGCACCGGCACCGCGACCGAGCACCACGCCGCGTACATGATCGAGCTGTCGAAGGCGTGGGCGGACGACCCGCACCGCCCGGTGTGGCTGCAGGAGGTCGGCGCGCCGGCCCCGCTGATCCCCGCGGAGCACGCCGCGGCCTTCACCGAGGCGACCGTCGCGAACGCCCTGGACTGCCAGGACGTCTGGGGTGTCACCTGGTGGTGCTCGCACGACGTCTCGCGGTCGCTCGCTGACTTCCCCGAGCTGGAGTACTCCCTCGGCCTGCTCACCAACGACCGCCAGGTGAAGCCCGCGGGCGAGTCGATCCGGCGGATCGTCGCGGAGTGGCGCGACCGCCCGTACCGCCCGGCCGTGCGCACCACCGCGCTGGTCGTGGACGACCCCGACCGTACGGCGTGCGCGCCGGGCGGCGCCTTCTTCGAGGCGTTCGCGCGGCTCACCGCGGACGGCGCCCGGCCCACCGCGGTGCTCGCCGCCCGCGCCGAGGACGAGGAGCACCTCGCCGCCCGCGGCATCACGGAGGTCGTCCGCCCGGCGGACGTCGGATAGGCCCCCCGGCAACCGCATCAGGTACCACCCCCGCCCGCTCACCCTCCAGCCCCGGGAGCGCCCTCATGCATGACGACCGCCGCCTGGTCGAAGCCCGTCTCAAGCGTGTTCTGGACGAACGGATCCGGCCCGCCGTCCACCCCGCGTCGGTGCCGCTGGACGTCGCGGTGTGGACCGCGCCGGGTGAGCCGGTGCCCGTCGCGGAGGGGCTGGCGCGGCCGGTCGTGCCGGTGGCGGCCGGCGACCGCTGGGGCGCGCCGTGGGGCACGAGCTGGTTCCGGGTGTCGGGCACGGTCCCGGCGTCCTGGGCGGGCCGGACCGTGGAGGCCGTCCTGGACCTGGGGTTCGACCCGAACATGACCGGGTTCCAGTGCGAGGGCCTGGTGTACCGGCCGGACGGCACGCCGGTGAAGGGCCTCAACCCGCGTAACCAGTGGGTGCCCGTGGCGTCGCCCGCGGCGGGCGGCGAGGAGGTGCTGCTGCACATCGAGGCGGCGTCGAACCCGGTGCTGCTGGACTACCACCCGTTCCTGCCGACCCGGCTCGGCGACAAGGAGACGGCGGGCGGCGAACCGCAGTACCGGCTGGGCCGGACGGACCTGGTGGTCGTCGACGAGACGGTCTGGGAACTGGTCCAGGACCTGGAGGTGCTGGGCGAGTTGATGGCCGAGCTTCCGGTGGACGGCGCGCGGCGGCACGAGATCCTGCGGGCCGTCGGCCGCGCGCTGGACGCGGTCGACCTGCAGGACGTCAACGCCACGGCGGCGGCCGCCCGCGCCGAACTGGCCGGCGTGCTGGCCGCGCCCGCCGCCGCGACGGTCCACCGGATCAGCGCGGTCGGCCACGCGCACATCGACTCGGCGTGGCTGTGGCCGCTGCGCGAGACCGTCCGCAAGGTGGCAAGGACCACGGCCAGCATGACCGCGTTGCTGGCCGACCACCCGGAGTTCGTGTTCGCGATGTCGCAGGCGCAGCAGTTCGCCTGGATCAAGGAGCACCGGCCGGAGGTGTACGCGCGGGTCAAGGAGGCGGTCGCGGAGGGCCGGTTCGTGCCGGCCGGCGGCATGTGGGTCGAGTCGGACACCAACATGCCGGGCTCGGAGGCGATGGCCCGGCAGTTCGTGCACGGCAAGCGCTTCTTCCTCGACGAGTTCGGCGTGGAGAACGAGGAGGCGTGGCTGCCCGACACCTTCGGCTTCGCCGCGGGCCTGCCGCAGATCATCAAGGCGGCAGGGTCGAAGTGGCTGCTGACGCAGAAGATCTCGTGGAGCGCGGTCAACTCCTTCCCGCACCACACCTTCCGCTGGGAGGGCATCGACGGCACGCGGATCTTCACGCACTTCCCGCCGGTCGACACCTACAACTGCGCGATGCAGGGCAGCGAGATCGCCCACGCGGCGCGCAACTTCAAGGAGAAGGGCGCCGCCCGGCACTCGCTCGCCCCGACCGGGTACGGCGACGGCGGCGGTGGCACGACCCGCGAGATCGTGGCGAAGGCGGCGCGGCTGCGGAACCTGGAGGGCTCGGCCACCGTCCACTGGGAGTCGCCGGCCGAGTTCTTCACCCGCGCCGAGGCGGAGTACCCGCAACCGCCGGTGTGGGTGGGCGAGTTGTATCTGGAGCTGCACCGGGCCACGCTGACCAGCCAGGCGCAGACCAAGCAGGGCAACCGGCGCAGTGAACACCTGTTGTACGAGGCCGAGTTGTGGGCGGCCACGGCGGCGGTGCGGACGGGCGCCGCGTACCCGTACGAGCGGCTGGACCGGATCTGGAAGACGGTGCTGCTGCACCAGTTCCACGACATCCTGCCGGGGTCGTCGATCGCCTGGGTGCACCGCGAGGCGCGCCGCACCTACGCGGCGGTCGCCGAGGAGCTGACGGAGATCATCACCGAGGCGCAGCGGGCGCTGGCCGGGGACCCGTCGGGCGGGCTGGCGCTGGTGTTCAACGCGGCGCCGCACGCTCGTGACGGCGTCGCGGCGGGTGCGGCGGCGGCGGTGGATGCCGCGGCCGCCGCGGAACCCGCCGTGCTCACGCCCCGCGAGGGCGGCGGGTTCGTCCTGGCCAACGGGCTGCTGCGGGTCGAGGTGGACGGCCGCGGTCTGGTGGTCTCCGCGTACGACGTCGCGGCCGACCGTGAGACCGTCGCCCCCGGCCTCGCCGCCAACCTGCTCCAGCTCCACCCGGACTTCCCCAACATGTGGGACGCCTGGGACGTCGACGCCTTCTACCGCAACACCGTCACCGACCTGACCGGGCTCGACGAACTGGCGCCCGTGGACGGGGAGGAGGCCGCCGGCGCCCCCGCGGCCGTCCGCGTGGTCCGCGGCTTCGGATCCTCCCGCGTGACCCAGGTGCTGTCGCTGCGGCCGGGCGCCAAGCGGCTGGACATCGCCACCGAGGTGGACTGGCACGAGACGGAGAAGTTCCTGAAGCTGGCCTTCCCGCTGGACGTGCACGCCGAACGGTACGCGTCCGAGACGCAGTTCGGGCACGTGCACCGTCCCACGCACACCAACACTTCATGGGAGGCGGCCAAGTTCGAGGCATGCAACCACCGGTTCGTGTACGTCGAGGAGCCGGGATGGGGCGTCGCGCTGGTCAACGACTCGACGTACGGGCACGACGTGACGCGGACGGTCAGGGACGGCAACGACGGCCGCCCGGGTTCCGGGTACGGTGCCGGCGCCGAGGCCGACCGGGCGGTTCGGGCCGACCGGGCCGCCCAGGCCGACCAGGCCGACCGGGCGGTCCGCGCCGACGGGGGGACGACGACCACCGTGCGGGCGTCGCTGCTGCGGGCCCCGCGCTTCCCCGACCCCGAGACCGACCAGGGCGTCCACCGCTTCCGGCACGCACTGGTGCCCGGCGCCGGGATCGGCGACGCGGTGGCCGAGGGATACCGCGTCAACCTGCCCGAGCGCCACGTGCGGGGCTCGCGCGAGGTGGCGCCGCTGGTGGCCGTGGACGACGACGCGGTCGTGGTCAGCGCGGTCAAGCTGGCGGACGACGCGAGCGGGGACGTCGTCGTGCGGCTGTACGAGTCGCGCGGCGGCCGGGCGCGGGCCCGGGTGTCGCTGGGCTTCCCGGCGGCCGGCGTGGAGGTCACCGACCTGCTGGAGCGCGCCCTGGCCGACGCGCCCCGGCGTCCCGAGATCGAGGACGGCACCGTCCAACTGGCCCTGCGGCCGTTCCAGTTGGTGACGCTGCGGTTCCGCCGCGGCTGAGGCAGGACCCGGGTCCCCTCGCCCGGGGCGGGCCCGGGCCCGAACCGCGGTGCCGGGGCCGGAGGTCCCGGCGCCCTGCGGTCAGCCGTGCGGTGCCGTCCGCCCTGTGAACCCGCAGGCCGGGCGGGGCCGCGGGCATGGCACCATCGGGCTGCCCGAACACACGTCCCGGCGCTGCGACCCGGCCGTGCCACCCAGGAGAGGACGTCAGCGCGATGCCCCTGCAGATCACGGCGACCGAAGCCGAGCACCCGTCCGCCCTGCTCGACCTGGCCTGGAACGTCCCGCTGGAGCAGTGGCCGGACGAGTCGCTGGTGGCGCTGCCCCGGGGCATCTCCCGGCACGTGGTGCGGTTCGCCCGCGCGGGCGACGAGGTGGTGGCCATCAAGGAGGTCAGCCAGTGGGCGGCGGAGCGCGAGTACGAGCTGCTGCGCGACCTCGACCGCCTCGCGATACCCGCCGTGGACGCGATCGCGGTGGTGACCGGGCGGGAGGCCCCGGACGGCACCCCGCTGGAGCCGGCGCTGATCACCCGGCACCTCGGCGGTTCGCTGCCGTACCGGGCGATGTTCGAGACGACGATGCGGCCGGGGACGGTGAACCGGCTCCTCGACGCGCTGGCCGTGCTGCTGGTGCGGCTGCACCTGGTGGGCTTCGCGTGGGGTGACTGCTCGCTGTCCAACACGCTGTTCCGCCGGGACGCCGGCGCGTACGCCGCCTACCTGGTGGACGCCGAGACCGGGCAGCTGCAGCACGACCACGGACTCAGCCCCGGGCAGCGGGAGTACGACATCGAGCTGGCCCGGGTGAACATCGCCGGCGAGCTGATGGACCTGGAGGCCGGCGGCTCGCTGCACCCGTCGGTGGACCCGATCACCTTCGGCGAGGCGATCGCCGCGCGGTACGGCGACCTGTGGCACGAGCTGACCCGGGAGTCGGTGTACCCGGCGAGCAAGCGGCACTACATCGACCGGCGCATACGGCGGCTGAACGACCTCGGCTTCGACGTCGCGGAGATGCGGATCCAGAAGTCGCCGGAGGGCGACACCGTGACGTTCCTGCCGAAGGTGGTGGACGCCGGACACCACCAGCGGCAACTGCTGCGGCTGACGGGCATGGACACCGAGGAGAACCAGGCGCGCAGCCTGCTCAACGACCTGGAGAGCTGGATGGCGACCCAGGACGACTACGCGCCGCCCGGCCGGCTCACCGCCGACGGCTTCCCCGGCGCCCGGCCCGAGGTGCTGGCCCACCGGTGGGTGCGCGAGGTGTTCCGCCCCGCCGTGCGGGCCGTGCCCGTCGAGCTCCGCCGCGGCATGGACCCCGCCCAGCTCTACCACGAGCTGCTGGAACACCGCTGGTACCTCTCCGAGCAGGCCCAGCACGACGTCGGCGTCGACGCCACCGTCACGTCCTACCTCGCCGACGTCCTCCCCCACGTGCCCGACCCGACGGCCCTGGTGGAGGAGGAATGACGGGCGCCCCGCGGCGCGCGGCGTCGGGCGTCGCGGACTTCCTGATCGGGTGGGCACTGGCCACGGCGCTGCTGGTGCTGGCGCCGTGGCTGTGGTCGCACGGCGGGTGGGCCGACCTGGGACATCGGGTCGCGCACCGGGGGGCGTTCCTCGCGTTCGTGATCGCGGGTTCGATGACGGGGCGCGGTGTGCGGGCCCGGCTGCTCCGGCGCAGGCGGGCGCGCGCGGGTACCGCGATGCCACCGGGAAGCGCCGGGGTCTGAGACGCCCGGTGCCGGGCGGCGGCCGCACTCCGCACAAAAGCCAAAGGAAGCGTTGACATCTCCGGATGCCAAAGTATTCTTTGGGACATGGAGATCAGCGACCCCAAGGCGATCAGGGCTCTGGCGCATCCGCTGCGGCTGGACCTGATGGAGCTGCTGACGGCGATCGGGCCGGCCACGGCGGCGCACTGCGGACGCGTGCTGGACGTCCCGCAGGCCAACTGCTCCTTCCATCTGCGGCAGTTGGCCAAGTACGGGTTCGTCGAGGACGCCGGGCCGGGGCAGGACCGGCGCGAGCGGAAGTGGCGGGTGCCGGCCGACCGGCCGAGCCTGCGGGTGGACAGCGGCGGTGGTGCGGCCGTGGTCGGGCGGGAGCTGGAACGGCTCGTGGTCGAGCGGGAGTTGCAGGCGGTCCTGGACTACGGCGCGCGGCGCGGCCAGGAGAGCGCCGCGTGGCGCGGCAAGGCCGGGGTCGTCTCCGCGATCGCGCTCGTCTCACCCGAGGAGGCGGCCGAGATCGAGGCCCGGTGGCTGGCCCTCCTGGAGCCGTACATCGCCAGGAGCGAGGCGGCCGGTGCACAGCACGACGCCGGACACCGCCATGTCCGGTACTTCATGGCGGCGACGCCGCTTTCCTCACACGAGACGTCGGGGGATGACGATGATGCGGCAGACGGCAACTGAGGGCGGCCACGGGCCGGTGGACTTCGTGAGCGACGCGCCCCGGCCCGGTTCGCCGGACGTGGTCTGGCGGCACGGCGTGGGCTCCGCCCGGCGGCGCAGGAACGGCGGCGAGCCGCCGATCCAGGTCCACCACTACGACGAGCACACCGTGATCCTGCGGCAGAGCAAGTCGCTCAGCTACGAAGCACCGTTCCTCTACCTGCTGTTCGGCAACGAGCGGGCGTTGCTGCTGGACACCGGCGCCACCGCCGAGCCCGAGCGGTTCCCGTTGCGCGCGACGGTCGACGGCCTCGTCGAGGAGTGGCTGCGGGCGCATCCGCGCGAGGGGTACGAGCTGGTGGTCGCCCACTCCCACGGGCACGGGGACCACGTCGCCGCGGACCCGCAGTTCGAGGGGCGGGCGGGCACCACGGTGGTGCCGCGGGAGGCCGCCGCGGTACGGGAGTTCTTCGGCCTGGGCGCCGAACGGCCCGACGACGCGCTCCCGTTCGACCTCGGCGGCCGGGTGCTGGAGGTTCTGTGGACACCGGGCCACCACGAGGCGGCCGTCACCCTCTACGACCCGTGGACGGGTGTGCTGCTGACCGGTGACACGGTGCTGCCGGGGCGGCTCTTCGCTTTCGACGCGGAGGCCTTCCTTGCGTCCATGGACAGGTTGGTGGATTTTGCGGCGGCCCGGCCCGTCAGCCATGTGCTGGGGTGCCATGTCGAGATGACCCGCCGCCCGGGGCGGGACTACCCGATCGGGGCGGACTACCAGCCGCGGGAGCGGGGGCTTTCGCTGGGGGCGGGGCATCTCACCGCGGTGCGGGACGCCGTGGCTGCGGCTGCCGGTTCGCCCGGTGTGCACCGGCACCCCGACTTCGTCCTCTACCTGCAGCCCGGTGAGCGGGAGTTCGGGCGTCTTCTGCGGCGGGGCCGCACCCACAAGGCTCTGCGCAAGCTTCTGGGCCGCTGAACCCGCACCCCCTATCTCTGCGTCGGGCCTGCCGCTGGGCTCGGGGGTTCGGGGCATGCCCTGCCCCTTGCGGTACGTTCCCGGCTCTCCGCCGGTGGGTGGTTGCTCGCGCAGTTCCTCGCGCCCCTGGTATCGCTTGCCGTTCGTCCACGTGTCGGGGGCAGTCCGGAAGCGTCTCCTCGGACTGTGCATGACGGGTGCTTCCTTTCAGCTGGTCGGGCGGATGCACATTCCTGCGGGGAGCGCTTCCTCCCCACCCCCCGGCAGCAACGAGTGCCGCAGGGGGTGTTACCGGGGTACCCCGGTCCTGCCCAGGCGGCCCCATGGACGACCAGGGGGTGGGGAGGAAGCGCTCCCCGCAAGGACTTGTGCACACGCCCGACCAGCCCCTTCGGGAGAACGGTCACGCACAAGTCCGAGGAGACGCTTCCGGACTGCCCCCAACGTGCGGACAAACGGCACGTGATCAGGGGCGCGGGGAACTGCGCGACAAGCCACGACGGCGCAGCGGTCGGCAACGCACCGCAAGGGGCAGGACAAGCCCCGAAAGGGGCGCGGGGAACGGCGCGACAAGCCCACCACCGCGCGGAGGACGGGAACGGCGCCCCGGGGGCACCCCGGAAGCCGTACCCCACTACCGGGCCGGAGGCCCATGCGCACCCGGGCGCGACCTAGGCCGGGGAGGCCGGCACGGAGTCCAGTGCGGGCGCCAGCAGGGCAAAAGCCTGATTCGTGAGCGCGACCGGGTCCGCCACGCCCCCACCCGCACTCCACCTCCTCAGCACCGCGTCAAACGCGTTCACCGCCATCCCCGCGGCGAGCAGCGGATACAGCTCGGCGGCCGGGTCGAGCCCGAGGCGCCGCCCCAGCTCCGCCGCGAGCTCGTCTCGCCACTGCGCCTGCCGCTCCACGAAACGCGCGCGCAACGCCGGAGTCCCCAGGATCAACTGGACGACCCGCAGCACACGTTCGGCGTGATCCGGAGAGCCGGCAGACCCCGCGGACCCCCCTTCCGCGCACACCTCCATCGCCGACCGGACGGCGTGCCCCAGCGCCAGCGACGGCAGCTCGCCCGCAGGGCGCCCCGCCAGCTCCGCCCGGATGCCGCCGCCGAGGTCCGCCAGGAACTGGACGACCACGTCCTCCTTGGAGGCGAAATAGCGGAAGAACGTCCGCTTCGACACACCCGCGGTGACCGCGATCTCGTCGACGGTGACCGCCTCGAACCCCTTCAGCGCCAGCAACTGCAGAGCCGCTTCGCTCAGTTCGTTCGCCACGAGCCGGCGTTTGCGCTGGGCCATGGTGACGTCGGGAACGGATTTCACCTGGTCATAGTACCGCGATGCCAAGCATGTCACTCGGTGACACCTTGACACCGGGTGACAGCAGCGGCATCGTGAGACGTATGACGAAGCGCATGCGCTGGACCACCGAGGACATCCCGGACCTGTCCGGGCGGGTGTTCGTCGTCACGGGGGCGAACAGCGGGCTCGGTCTGGAGACCACCCGCGCACTGGCACGCAGCGGCGGCCGGGTGGTCATGGCGGTGCGCGACGAGGCGAAGGGGCGTCGGGCGGCCGCGGCGATCACCGCCGGGCAGCCCGACGCCGACCTGGAGGTACGCCGCCTCGACCTGGCGGATCTGGACGCGGTCCGGATGTTCGCCGACCGGCTGACCGCGGACCGCGGAAGGCCCGACGTCCTCGTCAACAACGCGGGGGTGATGGCCCCGCCGCGTTCGCTCAGCCCGCAGGGCCACGAGCTGCAGTTCGCCGGCAACCACCTCGGCCACTTCGCGCTCACCGGTCTGCTGCTCGGCCGTCTCACCGACGGCTCCGACCCTCGCGTGGTCACCGTGACCTCGGCCAACCACCGTTTCGGCCGCCTCCACTTCGACGACCTGGACGGCGAACGCGGCTACGCGCCCATGCGGTTCTACAACCAGTCCAAGTTCGCCAACGCCGTCTTCGGCCGCGAACTCCACCGGCGGCTGGCCGCGGCGGGCAGCCCGGTGCGCAGCGTCCTCGCACACCCGGGCTACGCGGCCACCCATCTGCAGACCAGCGGGCCGGTCGGCCTGACGAAGGTCCTGTTCGGCCGGCTCCTCGCGCCGCTGGCCCAGTCGCCGGCGCAGGGCGCCCTCCCGCAGCTCTACGCGGCCACCGCGCCGGACGCCGAGGGCGGCGCGCTCATCGGTCCGGACGGCCCCGGCGAGTTGCGTGGCGGCCCGCGCACGGTCCAGTTGTCCAGGGCGGCGGCCGACCCCGAGACCGGCCGCCGCCTGTGGGACCTCTCCGAGGAACTGACCGGCGTGCACTACGGGTTGGCGCCCGCCTCCTCCTGACCCCGCGCGGTCCGCACCCGTTCAGCCGCGGCTCACGCGGTGAACCCCCCGTCGACGGCGAGGGCGGCGCCGGTGACGTACCGCCCGTCGGGGCCCGCCAGATGCGCCACCGTCCCCGCGATCTCCGCACCGTCGGCGTACCGGCCGAGCGCGGTGAACCCCGCGACGGCCGCGGCGCTCGGGCCGTCCGCCGGGTTGGCGTCCGTGTCGGTCGGGCCGGGGTGCACGAGGTTGACGGTGATGCCGCGCGGGCCGAGCTCGCGGGCCAGGCCCCTGGTCATTCCGGTGAGCGCCGTCTTGCTCATCGCGTACAGGGCGAGCCCCGGGAACACCGCGCGCTCGCCGACGTTGCTGCCGATGCTGATGATCCGCCCGCCCCGGCCACCGCCGTCCATGTGGCGGACCGCCGCCTGGGAGGCGACGAACGCGGCGCGCACGTTCACCGCGAGCGTGCGGTCGACCTCGGCGAGGCCGAACTCCTCGAACGGGCCGGTCAGGAAGAGCGCCGCGTTGTTGACCAGGATGTCGAGCGCGCCGAACGTCCCGGCGGTCTCGTCCACCGCCGCGGTCAGCGCCGCCGGCTCCGCGCTGTCGGCCCGGACAGCCAGGGCGCGCCGCCCGGTCGCCTTGACCCGCTCGACCACCTCGGCGGCCCGCTCCTCGTCCGCCCGGTACGTCAGGGCGACGTCCGCGCCCTCCTCCGCCAGCCGCACCGCGATGGCCGCGCCGATCCCCCGGCTTCCCCCGGTGACCAGGGCCACGTGTCCTTCAAGTCGCTTCATGCCGTCGAGCATCGCGCTCCCGCGCCCCCGGACTCTGGCGGTATCGCGCCGTCGCGTTCCCGGGGGACTCGGAACCTCGCTCAGGGCCGCGGCGAGCGACGCCGTGGGGTCGCCGTCCACGCGGCGAGCGGACGGCACCCGGAAGGACCGGGACAGGCGGCCGCTCAGGTCAGGTCAGGTCAGGCAGGTCCCGTCCTGGGGGCGCGTTGCCGCAGGGAGACGACGGCGTCGCGGAGGGCCGGCGCGTCCGGGTGGCCGGGTGCCAGGTCGCGCAACCGATCGGCCAGCACCTCGGCCAACGCTTCCGCGACCCCTCGCGTGTCCCCTGCCTCCGCTCGCCAGTGAGCCAGGTGCCCCAGGGTGGAGACGGTGTCGGGGTGGTCCGGGCCCAGCACGCGCAGCCGGTCGGCCAGCAACGCGGCGAACGCCGCCGCCGCGCCCCCCGCGTCCCCCGCCTGCCCGCGGTGGCCGGCCAGGGTGCTGCGGGTGGTGAGGGTGTCGGGGTGGTCGGGACCGAGCACCCGCGTCTGGTCGGCCAGCACCTCGGCGAAGGCCTCGTCCGCGCCCGCCTCGTCGCCCGCCTTCTCCCGCCAGCCGGCGAGGTTGCCGCGGGTGATGAGGGTGTCGCGGTGGTCCGGGCCCAGCACGCGCAGCCGGTCGGCCAGCAACGCGGCGAACGCCGCCGCCGCGCCCGCCGCGTCCCCCGCCTGCCCGCGCCAGAAGGCCAGGTTGTGGCGGGCGTTCAGCGTGAACGGGTGGTCGGGTCCCCGCAACCGCACTACGTCCCGCAGCAGTTCGGTGGAGGCCGCCACCGCGCCGGCCACGTCTCCCGCCTCACCGCGCCAGAAGGCGAGGTTGCTCCTGGCGGCCGACACCTCCGGATGGCCGGGGCCGAGGACGCGCGCCATGTCGTCCAGCAGCTCCCCGTACGCTGCCACGGCTCCGGCCACGTCCCCGGTCTCCCCGCGCCACTGGGCGCAGTGTCCGCGAGCCAGCAGGGTGTCCGGGTGGTCGGCGCCGAACCGCCGCTCGGCCAGCGTGGTGAGCTGACGGAAGTACCGAAGGGCCGCGGCGACCTGCCCGGACTCGCCCACGCTCCTGCCCAGGCGGTACAGCACGGGGTGGAGCCGCCCCCGGTACAGGCTGCCCGCGCGCCCCCCGCTCGCGTCGCGTTCCCAGTGCTGCCCGCTCCCGTCGCGCCCTCCGCTACCCCGATGCGCGTCGCGCTCCCGGCACTCGTCCGCGCAGGAGATCAGCGCGGCGGCACAGGCCCGCAGTGCGTCGGCGAGGCCGGTGTCGCGTTCGACCTCCGGCCAGACCTCCACCAGCGCGTACGCGACCGCCGTCACGGCCCGCTCGAAGCGCTCGGACGGCAGCCGGTCCCGGGTCGCACGCTGGACGATCTGGTGCACGCGGACCATCCGGCCCTCCGCAGCGACGCCACCGGGTCCCGCCGCCCCCTCGTCGGCGGCGCCGGGCGCGGTGACAAGGCTCAGCCGGTGCAGCGCCCGCAACGCCGCGGCGGCGTCGTCGGCCGGGACCGCCACGGGTGCCCGGGCCGTACCGTGCTCCTCCGCGCCGGCGTGTGGGGACGTGCGGTGTCCGGCCAGGAAAAGGCCGGCGAACGTGCTGGTCAGGACGGAGGCGGGGATACCGTTGGGGGCCAGGAAGGCGGTCAGCTCCAGCATCGGGCGGGCCAGTCCGCAGGGCCGCAGGCGGTCGGCGTAGTCCACCGACAGCTCCCAGGAAGCGGCCATGGTGTGCATCTGGTCGTCGGGCAGGACGTCCGGGCTGACGTCCGCCAGTGTGCGGGCCCGCCGGGCGAGGAGTTCGCGGTAGGCGGCCACCCGGATGCCGGCGTCCACGAGGTACGCCGCGGCCTGCGACAGGGCCAGCGGAAGGTGCCCCAAGTCCATGGCCAGGGAGCCGAGTTCGGCCGCGGGTTCGGCGCGGCCGCGGGTCGCCAGCACCGAGGTCAGGTAGGTGACCGCCTCGTCGGGCGTGAACACCCCCACCTCGACGATCCGCCGGCCGCCCCCGGCCAGGGCGGCGTCCCGGCGGCGGGTGGTCGCCACCGTCCGTCCGTGCGGGACGGCCGGGGGCCACAGGCCGGCCAGGTCCTTGGGGTCGGCGATGTCGTCGAGGACGACCAGCCAGCGCCGCCGGCCGGTCCGCAGCCACGCCAGGAACGTCTCGCACGCCCGCTGCGGAGATGCCGGATCCGCGCCGCAGACGTCGGCTCCGGCCCGGGCGAACGCCGTCTCGACGGCGTCACGGCTGGTCGCGGTGACCCACACCAGCAGGTCCACGGCGCCGGTGTCCCACACCTCCTCGGCGTAGTCCGCGGCCAGTTGGGTCTTGCCGACCCCGCCCATCCCGCTGAGCACCTGGGCGAGCACGGCCGTCCCGCCGTCGGTCGTGCCGGCGCGCAGCCGCGACCGTTCCCCGCGGTCCTGGAACGCCTCCGCCCGCTGCGGGATCACCCCGACCTGATGCGGCCAGGAGATCGCCGGCCGCGGGGCGCCACCCTGGTAGTTGATCTGGACGTTGTGGTGCCCGCCGGACTGGACCGCGGCCGGACCGTGGAAGGTGTCGCCGGGCACGTCGTCAGGATCCGAAGTGGTTGGTCTGCGTGTTGTGGTGCCCGCCCGACTGGAACGCGGCCGGACCGTGGAAGACGTTCCCCGTCACCACGGAGTCGGCGCCGCCGCCCGCAGCCGACTCCGCCGCCCGCAACGCGGCGACGGCCTCGCCGAGCCGGCCGGCCAGGCCGGGGTCGGACTCCATCGCTTCCTCCAGGGCGCCCGCCAGGCGCCGCCGGGTCCGCTCCGAGACCTCCCCGTCGGCGTGGTCGTCGCCCTCGGCCTGCCGACGCGCCAGGGCCAGCGCCGCGTCGTCGCCGAGCGCCCGTGCCACCAGGCCGTGCACCCGCTCCAGCCCCGCGTCGACGGCACGGTCGACCTCCGTGTCCAACGCCCCGCCCGCACGCCGCGCCTTCCGCACGAGGTACGCGCACAGGTACCCGACCGCCACCTCGGCACCGAACACCGCGACCCCCTGCGACTCGTGGCTCTCCCGTGTCCGCACGGTAACCCCGCGGAACTCCGTGCCGGAAGCCGCCGACGCGATCGGGCGGGGGGGGTGGCCCGCGTGCCGCCGGGGGCTGGGCGGCACGCGGGGGTACGTTGCCCGGAGGCGCGTGAGGAGACGGCATGGGCGAGACGGTGCTGGTGCGGTACATCGTGGACGACGTCGACGCGGCGCTGGCCTTCTACACCGCGCACCTCGGCTTCGACGAGGTCATGCACCCGGCGCCCGCCTTCGCGATGCTCGCGCGCGGTCCCCTGCGGCTCGCGCTCTCGGCCCCCGGCGGACCCGGTGGCGGCGGGCAGACGATGCCCGACGGACGCGTGCCCGAGCCGGGCGGCTGGAACCGGATCTCCCTCCAGGTCGACGACCTCGACGCCGAGGTCCTGCGGCTGCGCGCCGCCGGCACCCACTTCCGCAACGACGTCGTCGAGGGCGTGGGCGGCCGGCAGATCCTGGTCGAGGACCCGGCGGGCAACCTCGTCGAGCTCTTCGAGCCCCGGCGCTGACCGTCCGGGCACGCGGGCACCCGACGACCAACGCACGGCCGCACGGCCGGACCCGCGGGCACGTTCCGCCACGCCGCGTCATCCCTGCGGCGACCGTGACAGTTCGGCCCGCACCGTCTTGCCGACCTCCGGCCGGTCCACCACGGTCCAGCGCTCGGCCAGCGCCTCCACCAGCAGCAGGCCGCGGCCGGACTCCGCGAGCGGGCCGGGTTCCGTGGCCTCCCCCGGCACCGGCGGCCGCCGCTCGGTCCGCGTGTCCGTCACGTCGATCCGCAGCATGTCGGCCGTGAGCCCCATACGCAGCTCGAAGTCCCGGCCGGACACCCGCCCGTGGGTCACCGCGTTCGCGGCCAGCTCGGCCACGATCAGCCCGGCCGCCTCCGCGAGGCCGGTCTCGGGCGGATGACCCCACCGGTGCAACTGGTAGAGGGCGAGATGGCGGGCGAGCCGCGCCCCGAGCGGCGTGGAACTGAAACGCTGCGTGAACTCATGCTCGAACACCGGCAGTTGACGAGTGGATGGCGCTGTCATGGCGCCCACTGTGGCCTGCGCCGATACCCCGGGCCAGGGTCCCACCGCGTACGCTGCGCGAGCGTACGCGCACCAACGGTGGACGGTACGAGTCACCGTCTGTGAGCATGACCCCGATTGCCGGTGATCGGCGGGGCGCGCACACGCGGGAGGTGGCCGGAGTATGGCCGGGACAGCGGAGAACACGGAAGGGCCGGCGACGGGCACCGGCGGCGAGCCCGAATCGTCCGACAGTCTGCGGACGTTCGGCGCGTTCCTGCAAGCCCTCCGCGAGCACGCGGGCTACTCCCGCGAGGAGTTCGGGGCGCTCGTCCGCTTCTCGAAGCACACGGTCGCATCCGTCGAACAGGGCCGGCGCATCCCCGACGTGGACTTCGTCGAGCGGGCCGAGGGCGTCCTCGGCAACACCGGCGCCTTACGGAAGGCGGTGCGCCACATCGCCCGCCAACCGGGGCTGGCCAGTTGGTTCCGCACCTGGGCTCGCCTTGAAGCGACGGCGATCACGCTGGAGACGTACGAGTGCCGCGTGGTCCCGGGCCTGTTGCAGACCGAGGCGTACGCGCGAGCCGTGTCGCTCAGCGTGCCCCCGCTGCCGGATGCCGCCGAACTTGAGGCTCGCGTCGGAGCCCGCCTCGATCGGCAGGGGTTGCTGTCTATGGAACGCCAGCCACCCACGGCGTTCAGCTTCATCGTCGAACAGGCGGTGCTGGAACGTCACACGGGTGGCGTGGTCATCACGCGGGAACTCTTCGACCACCTCTTGGATGTGGAGCAGCGGCACTGGAACGTTGAGCTCCAGATCATGCCCCTTCGCCAGCCCAATCACCCCGGGTTGGACGGCCCGCTGCAACTGCTGGAGACGCCTGAGAACCGCTGGTTCGGATACTCCGAGGGTCAGGAGAACGGGCGGTTGATCACTGACCCGAAATCGATCAGCCTCCTCACCCAGCGGTATGCAAAACTGCGCTCACAGGCCCTCACCCCCGAGGACTCCAGGCGTCTGCTGGAGCGAATGCGAGGAGCGCTATGAGCACGTCCGAACTGTCCTGGTTCAAGAGCAGCTACAGCAGCGGCAGTCAGGGCGATTGCGTCGAGGTCGCAGCCTGCCCCGGCACCGTCCATGTGCGGGACTCCAAGGACAAGGAGGGCCCCCAACTGGCCTTCTCCCCCACCGCGTGGGCCCACTTCGTCGCGTTCGCGCGGGCCGCGGAGGTCTAGGAGCCCGGCTGCGTCGAGCGGCGCCGTCCTACGGCCCGGACAGCATTCCGGCGATCACGATGAGCACGGCCACGCTCACGACGACGATCCCGATGCGCTGCGGAGCGCTGAGCCTGTTCCACCAGGACGACATGTCCGTACCCCTACCCGCCTGCGCGCGGCACCGAGCGCCGTCTCATTCCGGACGGTACAGGGAGCCGGGGAACAGCGGAGCAAAAGCGGTCCACCTCAGAGCTCGGCCAGCGCGGGCAGCAGTGCCGAGGCCGCGGCGACGTCCGCGGTGAGGGGGCGGTCCTCGCCGCCCTCGGGGAGCCCCGCATCGAGCGCGGCCAGCACGGGGGCGGTCGGGACCGCCGCCGGCACTCCGCGCTGCTGCTGGCGCAACGCCCTTACGGCGGCGACCAGTTCGCAGGCCAGCACCAGCCGATAGGCGTCGACCGCGCGCTCGGCCTGGCGTGCGCCCTGGGAGGCGAAGCTCGCGGCCTCCTCCAGGCCGCGGGACAGCACGGCGTGTCCGGCGGAGGCGGGGGCCGCGCAGGCGCGGAGTTCGGCGAGGGCCGCGTTCGCGCTGTACTCCAGGATCATGACGCCGGAGCTGGCGGCCGGTCCCTCGGCGAGGAAGGACCGCAGGCCGGTGAGCTCGGGGTCGGCGTAGGAGGAGAGCCGGGCCGCGGAGAGCTGGCCGGTCTGCAGCAGGGCCAGGCAGAGGCGGTCGAGGGACAGGCCGAGCGGCGTCGCGAAGAACCCTCCGTGGTGGTAGGCGGCCGGGCCGCCGTCGGGTCCGCCGTTCTCGGTGATCAGCGGGTTCTCGGACGGTGAGTTGAGCTCCACGCCGAGGATGCCGCGCAGTTCGCCGGCCGCTTCCAGGGCCGGGCCGTGGACCTGCGGGAAGACCCGGAAGCCGTAGGGGTCCTGGATGCGCAGGCCGGTCGAGCGCGGCCGGTCGGGCACGCCGAGCAGGCGCCGCACCTCGGACGCGGCGTGGACCGCGCCGGGGTAGGGGCGCAGGGCGTGCACTGGGGCGGCGTAGGCCTCCAGGGAGCCGGAGACG
The DNA here is from genome assembly GCF_019890725.1 of Actinacidiphila acidipaludis. GTDB lineage: Bacteria > Actinomycetota > Actinomycetes > Streptomycetales > Streptomycetaceae > Actinacidiphila > Actinacidiphila acidipaludis. The sequence goes on along the minus strand of NZ_JAINZZ010000021.1, from coordinate 23,080 downwards.
GCGGCGAGCGACAGGGCGGCGACGGCGTGCCCGGCGCGGAGCAGGACGTCGACGTCGTGGCAGACCAGCGCGGCCTGGCCGAGCGTGAGAGCACTGCTGCTCATCAGCGCGAGGGCGTCGCCCAGTTCGAGGGTGACCGGCGCGGGCACGGTGGTCGGCAGGGAACGCGCCGCGTCGGTCTCGCCGGGCGCCAGGTCCCCGCTGAGCCAGGGGCGTTCGCCGATCAGGGTGAGGCCGGTCTGGGCGAGGGCCGTGAGGTCGCCGGTGCCGACGGCTCCGTACTCGTTGACGGCCGGGTGCACGCCGAGCCGCAGCGCCTCCACCATGGCCTGGACGACGGCGGGTTGGAGACCGGAGCCGCCCGCGAGCACCTGGTTGGCGCGGATGGCGAGCATCGCCCGGGTCTGGCGGGCGGGCAGCAGGACGCCGATGCCGCCGGCGTGGCTGCGCAGCAGGCGCAGGTCCTGGCCGGCCTGCTCCTCGGCGGCGACGAACACCATGCGGTTGGCCCCGACCCCGGTGTGCCGCCCGTACAGCCGGCCGGATGTGGCGAGGTCGCGGGCGGTGCGCCAGCAGCGTTCGGCGCGGGCCAGCGCCTGGGGCGGGACGGCCGGTTCGGCCTCGCGGCCGGCGAGCGCGGCGACCGCGGCGGGGTCGAGGCTCGATCCGTCGAGCACCACGAAGGCACCCTCCCCGGGGGAGGGTGCCTTGGTGGGCGGTGACACAGGGTCCATGGCGGCCAGGGTGTCAGCCGAGACCGGCCGAGGACAGCCAGGCCTTGGCGACGGCCAGCGGGTCCTTCTTGTCGTTCTGCACCTGGGCGTTCATGTCGAGCAGCGCCTGGGTGGTCAGCTTGGCCGAGACGGCGTTGAGGGCGTCCACGCCGTTCTGCGGCAGACCGGTCTTGGAGACCAGCGGGACGACGTTCTCGAAACCGAAGAGGTTCTTCGGGTCCTTGAGCGTGACCATCTTCGCCTGGGCGATGGTGACGTCGGTGCTGAAGATGTCCGCGGCCTGGACGTTGTCGTTCTTCAGCGCCGCCTCGGTGAGCGGGCCGCCGACGTCCAGCGCCTTGTAGGACTTGGGCGTCAGACCGTACTCGGACTTGAGGCCGACCAGGCCCTGCTGTCGCTTCTGGAACTCCGGGGAGCCGCCGAAGGTGATCTGGCCGCCGTACTTGGCCAGGTCGGCGATCGTGGAGTCCGCGGTGAGGTGGTACTTCGCGGCGGTGGACGCGTTGACCGTCACGGAATCCTTGTCCTCGGCCGGCGCCGGGTTGAGCAGCGTCAGCTTGGGGTCGAGCTTCGCGGTGATCGCGCTGGCCGTCGCGTCCGCGGTGGTGGGCGCGGCCTTGGGGTCGAGGTAGGCCAGCAGCGCGCCGTTGTACTCGGGGAGCACGGTCACCGAGCCGTTCTTGAGCATGCCGTACGTGGTCTCTCGGGTGCCGATGTTGGGCTTGTACGAGACCTTGATCCCCTTGGCCTTGAGGGCCTCGCCGTAGATGTCGCCGATGAGGATCGACTCGGGGAAGTTGTTGGAGCCGACGACGACCGTGCCGGCCTTGGCCTTGGGCGCGGCCAGGGGGTCCTTGGAGCCGGAGGAGGAGGAACAGCTCGCCAGCAGGGGGGCTGCGGTGACGGCGGCGACGACGACCGCGGCCAGTCTGACGTTCCTCGGGCTGGACCAGGTGTTCTTCCGTTGAGAGTTCACGACTACCGCTTCCGGACGAAATGGGCTTCGGACATGGAGCGTTTGTTCGATCAGGACCCGCGGTTACCCCGAAATCCAGCCATGGGGCACCGGGGCAGTCAAGCGAATAAGGTCACCGGACGGCATCGGTACGGACTCAACAGCCGCGCCGTACGCCCGGCGACACCACGAGCCGCCCGATCGCCCAGAAAAGCCCGATCGTCGCGAGCGCGAGCCCGGCGACGAGGACCGCTCCGCCGACCACGTCCGCGTAGGTGTGCGAGGCGAGTCCGTCGATGATGTAGCGGCCGAAGCCGCCGAGGCTGATGTACGCGGCGATGGTGGCCGTCGACACGACCTGGATCGCCGCCGAGCGCAGGCCGCCGAGAATCAGCGGCAGCGCGACCGGGACCTCGACCTGGAACAGGACGCTCAGCGAGGTCATCCCCATGCCCCGGGCGGCGTCGACCGGCGCCGGGTCGACGCTGCGGATCGCCTCGTGCGTGGTGACGAGGATGGGCGCCACGGCCAGCGCCACCAGCGGGATCATCGCGGGGGTGGTGCCCAGTTCGCCCAGCCAGACCGTCATCAGCACGAGCAGGCCGAAGCTGGGGAGCGCGCGGGCGCCGGTGGCGAACGCGGACAGCGCGTAGCCGCCGCGGCCGGTGTGCCCGCTGAACAGGCCGATCGGCAGCCCGATGGCGGCGGCGATGGCGAGCGCGATCGCGCTGTACTGGAGGTGCTCCAGCAGGCGGTGCGGAATGCCGTTCTGGCCGTGCCAGTTGGCGCCGTCCGAGAAGAAGGTGTTCAGGAAGTGCAGGATGTTCATCGGGCTGCGTCCTCCAGAACCGGCGCGTCGGCTTCCTGGCCGGGCCGCAACTCCGCCTCGGTGGCGGGCTCGACGGCCGCCGCGGTACGGGCCCGCCGCGCCGCCCGCCTGCCGTGCGGCTGCCACGGCGTGAGCAGCACCTGCAGCCCCACGAGCAGGCCGTCGACGACGATGGCCAGCAGCGCGGTGGTGACGACGGACGTGACGATCAGCGGATTGCGGTGGTAGATCTGGCCGTCGTGCAGCAGGTTGCCGAGCGCGCCCTCGTTGCCGATGATCGCGCCGACGCTGACGAGGCTGATGCTGGACACCGCGGCCAGCCGCAGGCCGGCCATGATCGCCGGCACGGCGATGGGCAGTTCCACCTGTACGAACCGCCGCAGCGAGCCGAATCCCATGGCGGTGGCGGCGGCCACGGTGTCGGGTGACACCGCGCGGGTGCCCTCGACGATGGCGGGCACGAGCAGCACGAGGCTGTAGACGGTCAGCGGTATCTCGACGGTCGTCGTCGAGTCCCCGGTGTAGTCCAGCAGCACCACGAAGAAGGCGAGCGACGGGATCGCGTACAGGACGGTGGTGACCCACAGCACCGGCGGGTACAGCCAGCCGAAGCGGGCGCAGACCAGGGCGATCGGCAGCGCGATCAGCAGCCCGAAAAGCACGGGCAGCAGGGCCTCCTGGAGGTGCAGGGCGATCAGGCCCAGGTAGGAGTGCTGGAGGTCGCTGGGGATGTCGAAGTAGGCGCTCATCGGGTGGCCCTCACCGGGTGACCGGCGTCCCCGTCGGGGGTGTCGGGGCCGGGGGCGTCGGGGCCGGGGGCCGCCGGGGTGTCGGCGGGGGTCTCGGTAGCGGCGGTGTCGGCGGGGGCCTCGGCGTCGGCGGCGTCCGCGGGGTTGACCGGGTCCTCGGCGGCGGCGGGGTTCGCCGGGTCCGCGGCTTCCGCGGGGTTGACCGGGTCCTCGGCGGCGGCGGGGTTCGCCGGGTCCGCGGCGGCCGAACCCGGCTCGGCGGGCTTGGTCTTGCGGGCGGCGTGGGCCTCGCGGATCGCGGTGGCGATGGTCTCCTGCGAGGTGACGCCGGCGACGCGGCCGGTGCCGTCCACCGCGACCGCCCAGCCGGTCGGCGAGAGCACCGCGCAGTCCAGCGCGTCCCGCAGCGACTCCCGGCCCAGCACGAACGGCCGCCCGTGCGGCAGCAGGTCGGCGTAGTCCGGCTGTTCGCCCTGCTCGGCCCGCGCCCAGCCCAGCGGTTTGCCGTCGGCGTCGGTGACCAGCAGGAACGGCAGTTCGGGGAGCACGTGGCCGGCGGCGTCCGCGCCGGTCGTGACGACGGGCTCCGTCGTCACGTCGAGGCCGGCGGACGTGAAGAAGGACAGGCGGCGGATACCGCGGTCGGTGCCGAGGAAGTCCTCGACGAACGCGTCCGCCGGCGCGGACAGCAGCTCGTCCGGCGGCGCGAACTGGGCGAGGTGCCCGCCCGTGCGCATGACCGCGATCATGTTGCCGAGCTTGATGGCCTCGTCGATGTCGTGGGTGACGAAGACGATGGTCTTGCCGAGTTCGGCCTGGATCCGCAGCAGTTCGGCCTGCAGGCCCTTGCGGACGATCGGGTCGACCGCGGAGAACGGCTCGTCCATCAGCAGTACGGGCGGGTCGGCGGCCAGGGCGCGGGCCACGCCGACGCGCTGCTGCTGGCCGCCGGAGAGCTGGTACGGGTAGCGCTTGGCCAGTCCCGCGTCCAGACCGACCCGCTCCATCAGCTCCATCGCGCGCTTGCGGGCGCGCCCGCGGTCCCAGCCCAGCATGCGCGGCACGGTCGCGATGTTGTCCACGATCGTGCGGTGCTGGAACAGGCCGGCGTTCTGGATGACGTAGCCCATGGAACGGCGCAGGGCGTTCACCGGCTGCTGGTGGATGTCCTGGCCGTCGAGGAGGATGCGGCCGCCGGTCGGCTCGATCATGCGGTTGATCATCCGCAGGGTGGTCGTCTTGCCACAGCCCGAAGGGCCGACGAGGACAGTGATGGACCCGTCGGGGATGTCCAGGGTGAGGTCGTCGACCGCGACGGTGCCGTCGGCATACCGCTTGGTGACTGACTCGATGCGTATCAACGTGGGGCCCCTTCGGGGGGTGGACAGGTCGTTCCGCGCGAGCTTAGCCCGCGGGGACGACAAGGCATGGGCATCCGGATTCCCCGCCACGCGCCCTTCACACCTCGGCAACACCCGGGGTGACCCTTGTCACCCCGGGTGCCTTCCGCCCGCCCGAAACCCCGCCGGGAGGGGTCGCCCTCTGCCCGGAGAGATGGAGCCCCCGACCGGGGAGGGCGTACCGGATGGCGGACGGGGAGAGCCGCGGAACGCGAAAGGTGCAGCATGGGGGCGACGACCCGGAGGGGACGAGTTCGAGGAGCGGGATGACGCACGCCACGGGAACAGGCACGGGCACGGGCACAGGCACGGGCACGGGCACGGGCACGGAGGCGGAGACGGCGGAGGGCAGAGCGCCCGGCGCGACCGCCCTGGTGATCCAGAACACGCCGAACGGCGGCCCCGGCCGCTGGGAGACCTGGCTGCGGGAGGGCGGCCTCGCCCTGGACGTGGTCGCGGCGTACGACGGCGCCCCCGTCCCCGATTCGCTGACGGACCATCAGGCGCTGGTCGTGCTGGGCGGCGGCTACCTGCCGGACGACGACGCCCGCGCCCCCTGGCTGGCGGCCACCCGCGCGCTGGTGCGGGAGGCGGTGGACCGCGGCGTGCCCGTGTTCGGCATCTGCCTGGGCGGCCAGATGCTGGCGCACGTCGCCGGCGGCTCCGTCGCGGGGAACCACGGCCGCCCCGAGTTCGGCAGCACCGCGCTGCGCCTGCGCACCCCCGCCGCCGAGGACCCCCTCTTCCAGGGCCTGCCCGAAGCCCCCACCGCGATCGAGAACCACGTGGACGCGATCACCGCGCTGCCGCCCGGCGCGCACTGGCTGGTGGAGTCCGAGAACTGCCCCTTCCAGGCTTTCCGGCTCGGCGACGCGCCCGCGTGGGGCGTCCAGTTCCACCCCGAGACCACCGCGGACCGCATCCGCCACTGGGACCCGGCCCGCGTCGAACCGCACGGCTTCGACCGGGACGAACTCCACCGCGCCGCCATGGCCGACGAACCCGCCGCCGCCGCGGTCTGGCACACCGTCGCCGTCCGTTTCGCCGCCCAGGCGACCGGGCGGGCGGCCGCCCGCGCCGCCGCGTAGGGGGTGGCCGGCGAGGGCTCGCGGCCGAGGCGTGAACCCGAACGGCCCCTGCGGACAAGGAGAGGTGGGCACGCCGTCCGGGCGTCCTCCCCTCAGCGCAGGAACGGAGCTTCGTGATCGCCTCCATCCGCCCCTCGCCGGCCGACCCGCCCGCCCCGCACGCGGCGCCCGAGACCCTCGACGACGCCCAGCTCATCGGCCGCTCGCTGGACGAGCCCGAGGTGTTCGCCGAGCTCTACCACCGGCACGCGGGCGAACTGCTGCGCTACGTCGCCCGGCGGCTGGGCCCCGCCCTGGCCGACGACGTGGTCGGTGAGACCTTCCTCATCGCGTTCCGCCGGCGCACACGGTACGACCGCACACGCACCAAGGCGCTGCCGTGGCTGTACGGCATCGCCGCCAACGTCATGAGCCAGCACCGCCGGAGCGAACTGCGCGCCTACCGCGCCCTCGCCAGGACGGGCGTCGACCCCGTCGCCCAGTCCACCGGCTCCGACGCGGACTCCGTCGACGGCAAGGTCACCGCGCAGGCCTCCGCCCCCGCCATCGCGGCGGCGCTGCGTTCGCTGTCCGAGGGCGACCGCCATGTGCTGCTGCTGTTCGCCTGGGCGGACCTGTCCTACGAGGAAGTGGCCGAGGCCCTGGGCATACCGCTGGGAACCGTGCGGTCCCGGCTCAACCGCGCCCGGCGCAAGATGCGCGCCGCGCTCCCCGACCTCGACCCGATCCCCACTCCGGAGACGTCCCGCCATGGATGAGCTGACGAAGCTGCGCGAGTTCCGCGCCGACACCTCGCCGCCCGACGACGAACACCTCACCGCGGGCGCCGGCCGTCTCGTCACGCAGATCCGCGGTGACGGCCGCGCCGGCCGCCGGCTCGCGGGCGGCCGCCTGCTGCGGATGACGGTGGCCACGGGTGCGCGCAGGGCCGTCCTGGCCGGGCTGACGGCGGCCGCCGTCACCGCGGGCGTCGTGGTGGCGGTGCCGGGCGGCGACTCGGCCGGGCGCCCGCACGCCCTCACCGTCGCCGAGATCCTCGACGCCGCGGCCACGAACGCGGCCGCCGCGCCCGGCAAGGAACCGGGCGCGCACCAGTGGCTGTACACGCGGGACTACGGGTGCTGGGCGAGCTGTCGCACGACCGAGGACTGGTTCCGCTACGACGGCAACCAGGACGCGTTCCTGGACCCCGAGGCAAAGGGGGTCCATGTGCTGATCAACGACTTCGGAGCGCTGAACGAACCCGGCGCGAACCGGTACGTCGAGGGTCCCGGCGCCCGGCCTCAGGAGACCCGGCGGAGGATGGCCGAACTGCCCATGGAGCCGCATGCCTTGCTGAAGGCGCTTCGTGACGACCCCTACTTCGCGGACGTCCGCACGAAGTTCGGTTCGCTTCCCGCGTCGTCACCCATGGCGGCGTTCGACCGGGTCGTCGCGCTGCTGTCACTGACTGTCCCGGCCCCTCCGAAGCTCACCGCGGCGCTCTACCGCTCGCTCGCCTACATCCCGGGGGTCCACCTACTCGCCAAGCCCATGAAGGACATCGCGGGACGGCCCGGGCTCGCTGTCGAGGCTGTCTCCGTTCAGGGCAAGCCCACCACCACCGCGCACTCGTACCTGATCCTCGATCCGAAGACGTACGCCTACCGAGGTAAGCGTCTGGAAGTACGGGAAAGCGACACCCGCATTCCGAAGCAGAACCGATCATGGTCCGTCTCGTCGGCGCAACTGGCCTACGTCGTCGTCGACCACCCGGGTCAGCGCCCCGGGGGGCCCGTGCCGCCGCCGTCGTCGATCACCGTGCGGGACTTCGCGCACGACGGCTAGGCCGCCACCAGCCGGAGGCCCATCCGGGACGGTGCCTCGGCCAGCCCCGGACCACCGGGCCCGGCTCAGGGGGCCGGGCCCGGTTCAGGGGGCCGGGCCCGGTTCAGCACGTCGCCCGGGAGGCCGGAGGGGGCCTCCCGGTCGACGGGCTCCGCTACTCCGCCGCCGACTTGATGCCCCGCAGGGTGGCCTCCATCCCCGCGCGGAGTTCGTTCAGCCGGAAGGCGACGATCTCCTCCTCCCGGTCGGGCCGGTGGTCGAGGGCGAGGGAGACCCCGCTGCGGCCCGGGCCGATGCGGACGGACAGGCGCAGACGGGTGCCGCCGGCCTCGGGCTCGAGTTCGAACCGCCAGGACGCCATGCACCGCGCGGGATCCAGTGTCGGTTCGCCGTACCGGCCGTCCGCGTCCGTGACGGCCCAGGCGAACACCCGGGGTTCGTCCAGCTCGACGACGTGGGAGACCGTTCGCCACTCACCCAGTTGCGGGTGGTGGTTCCAGCCCTCGAAGCGCGCACCGACCAGGGGCCGGTCCGCCTCGCCCATCCAGGCGACACGCCGCAACTCGGGGCTGAGCCGGGCCGGCAGACGGATGTCGGTCACCAGCTCCCAGACCCGCGCCACGTCCGCCTCGACGTGAACCGCGCAGCCCACGCCCGGACCCTCGGCCAGTCTCATGTCGCCCCCTTCGAGGTCGGATCCCGTGATCATTCACGGCCGAGATCCGCTTCCGCAACAGGGCGCGAACGCCTCCCGGGCGGCCGGGTCACGGAAAGCGCAACGCGACTCCCCAGCACCACTGTTGACATGTGCACAGCGCACCCGGTGTGCTGAGGGGGACCGACCGGTCCGCCCACACCCCCACCGTCGCGCATGGCGGCCCCCACGCCGCCGGGAAGCGGAGCCCATGGTCCACCTGATGCCACGTCACCAGCACCGCCCGCGAGGAACCCGCGAACGCGGGACCCGTACCCTCCTCGCCGCGCTCGCCTGCCTCCTGCTGAGCCTCGTTCCCGGCCTCGTCCGGGCCGACCAGGCCCACGCGGCGACCGCCGTCTGCAACACCTACTGCGACGGCCGCGACCCGGCCGCCGCCCCGGCCGACCGTGTCCCGGTCAGCACCTCGATCTACTCCCGCACCATCCAGCTGCACATCGATGACAACGATGCCATGGGCTGGGCCTCCATCGGCAACGGCAACGCGGGCGACGAGGTCTGGCTGGACCGCTCGTTCGACGGGGGCGCCACCTGGGCCTCCGGCAGCAAACTCGGCGACACCACCACGCCGTCGGGGTCCCGCGGCTGGCGGACCCTGATGTACAACGTCGACGACTGGAACAACACCGGCGTCGGCGCCCTGCGCGCCTGCGGCAAGGCCGGCGACCGGCCGGAGATCGCCTGCACGGCCTGGGCCCGGTCCAACTGGAACGCCTGGAGCCCGAGCACCGCCGCCGCCACCACGCTGATGATGAGCTGGGACCGCGGCACCGGCCTGTTCGGCGGCAACGGCTGGTGGACCGCCGCCAACGCCCTGACGTCGATCATCGACAACGTCCGTACGAGCGGCATGCCCAGCTACACGTACGCCGTCTCACGCACGTACGATCTCAACGTCAACGCGCGCGAGGGGCAGTTCCGCAACGACTACCTCGACGACACCGCCTGGTGGGGCCTGGCCTGGGTCGACGCCTACGACCTGACCGGTGACAGCCGCTACCTCAACACCGCCCGCGCCGACGCCGACCACATGTTCTCCTACTGGAACGGCACCTGCGGCGGTGGCGTGCAGTGGAACGAGACCAACGGGTACAAGAACGCCATCACCAACGAGCTCTACCTGGAGCTCAACGCGGCCCTGCACAACCGCATCTCCGGCGACTCGGTGTACCTCGGCCGCGCGCGGAGCGAGTGGTCGTGGTTCCAGGCGAGCGGCATGATCAACGGCTCGCACCTGATCAACGACGGCCTGAGCAGCGCGTGCGTCAACAACGGCCAGCCCACGTACACCTACAACCAGGGGGTGGTCCTGGGCGGGCTGACCGAGCTGTACAAGGCGACCGGCGACAGCACCCTGCTGACGACCGCCCGCACCCTGGCGAACGCCTCGACGTCCGCGACCTCCCTCAACTCCGGTGGTGTGCTGCACGAGCCGGGTGAGTCCGACGCCTGCGACAACGACGGCGCGTCCTTCAAGGGCGCATACGTCCGCGGACTGCGGGACCTGGACAAGCAGCTGTCCGACCACCCCTACAACGGATACCTGGACACCCAGGCCAACGCGGCGCACGCCGGCGACCGCAACGCCCTGGACGCTTACGGCCCGCACTGGAACGGCCCGCTGACCGGTACCGGCTACGGCTGCCAGCAGAGCGCACTCGACGCGCTGACGGCTTCCGAGGCCACCTGATCCCCGGACGAACCTCCCGGCACGCCGCCGCCCGCCCCGGAAGTCCGGGGCGGGCGGCGGAGCCGTGCGAGACGCGCCGGGCCGTGCGAGTCGCGCCGGCCGTGCGTTCAAGCGGTGGGTCGGCCGGCGGCCGCCTCAGCGCCTCAGCCGATGGCGACCGCGAACACGTGGATGCCGCTGTCGTCGGGCAGCGTCACCAGGGCCACGGTCTTGGACGGATCGAGCGCGCCGCCCGTGGTGTAGAGGCTGACGGCGTGGTTGCCCAGGGTGTCGCCGGGCGGGCGGTTCCAGTTGGCGGTGGTGACCGCCAACTGGCTGTTGCCGCTGGCCTTGTTGCTGTACCAGTCCGGGAAGTCCACGGCGATGTCGGCCGCCGTCCCGTCGGTGTAGGTGACCTTGACCGTCCCGGAGTGCGCCGAGCTGATGCCGGTGCCGAGCAGCCCGATCCGGCCGCCCTGCCCGGAGACGCGGATGGCCTGGCCGGCGGCGGCGACGTTGTCGGGCCGGCCGGGCTGGGTGTCGGGCCAGGCGTACGTCAGGCCGTTGGCCGTGACCTGGGCGCCGGGGGTGTAGCCGACCGCCGCGAGCTGGGTGGCGGACAGGCTGTAACCGCCCGGGTCGAGCTTGCCGGTGCCGGGGTCGCTGTCGGCGCTGATGCCCGCGTTGTCGAAGGCGGCGGCGACCGAGGCGTACGGCACGGTGGTGGCCGCCTTGGTGCTGCGGTTCTGGAGACCGCCCAGGTCGAACGCCGCGGTGCCGGTGAGCGTCGCCGCGCCCGGGGTGGCGGCCGCCGGGGCGGTCACCTTCCAGGTGGTGGTGGCGGTGCCGTGCGGGCGCACGACGGGGATCGCCGCGGAGGAGCCGGCCGCGGGCGCGGCGGTCCAGCCGCCGGGCACGGTGAGCCCGAGGCGCAGCCCGGCGACGGGGAAGTCACCGGAGTTGGTGAACGTGGTGGTCACCGTCTGCGTGGTGCCCGCGTCGGTGGTGGCGGGCGCGGCCACGGCCACGGACTGAGCGCCGGTGGTCTTGTGCACGGTGACCGCGGTGCTCAGCGGGGTGGCGGCGGAGGACTCGCCGACGTACAGCGGGTAGCGGCCGTCGAGCACCGTCCAGTCGTGGGCGCCGCTGTCCCACACCCGCAGGTCGTCGGCGGTCAGCGTGAGCCGGACCGTCTTGGTCTGACCGGGCTCCAGCGAGACCTTGGCGAAGGTGGCCAGGGTCTTCGGCGGCTCGCCGGAGCCGGCCGGGTGGCCGAGGTAGAGCTGCACCACGTCGGTGCCGGCGCGGTGGCCGGTGTTGGTGACGTCCACGGAGACGTTCACCGGGGCGCTGCCGTCGGGGGCGACGGTGAGGACGCCCGGTGCGCCGCGCAGACCGGACAGGCGGAAGGTGGTGTACGTCAGGCCGTAGCCGAAGGGGAACAGCGGGGTCTGGTTCTCCTGCTGGTACCAGCGGTAGCCGACCTCGAGGCCCTCGCTGTAGGTGTAGACGCCGTTCACCGCCGGGTAGCGGCCGGGCGCGGCGGCGGTGGGCGTCTGGGTGTCGGAGGCGGGGAAGCTGACCGGGAGCCGGCCGCCGGGGGCGGCGTCGCCGGTGAGCAGCGCGGCCAGCGCGTTGCCGTCCTCCTGGCCCGGGTACCACATGTCGAGGACCGCGGGGACCTCGGACAGCCACGGCATCAGCACGGGGGCGCCGGCCCGCAGCACCACGATGGTGCGGGGGTTGGCGGCGGCGACGGCGCGGATCAGGTCGTCCTCGTTGCCGGGCAGCGCGAGCGTCTTGCGGTCGGAGCCCTCGCTGGAGGAGTCGCCGACCACGACGACCGCGGCGTCGGCCTTGGCGGCGGCGTCCGCGGCGGCCTGCAGGCTCGGGTCGGGCAGGCCGGGCGCGCTCCAGCCGATGGAGACCGAGGCGCCGCCGGCGTTCTCGTAGTACTCCACCTTCAGGCTGTGCGGCTCGCCCGCGGTGAGCTGCACCGGGGTGCTCTTGACGGTGCTGACGCCGTGGTCGCCCCAGTTGTCCGCGATGAGCTTGCCGTCGAGGTAGACGCGGCTGCCGTCGTCGCTGGTGGCGCCGAAGGTGTAGGCGCCGGTGGCGGGCGCGGTGAGGGTGCCGGTCCAGCGGGCGGAGAACCCGTCGGCGGGCAGCGACGGGTCGGGCGAGCCGGTGCCCCAGTCGAAGTCGATGGTGCTGTCGCTGCGGGTCAGCACCGGCGTGCCGGACAGCGTCGGGTTGGCGAAGTACTGGCCCTGCAGGCCGCTGAGGGCGGACGCCGGGATCGGCGGGACGCCGCTGCCCTGGCCCGCCTTGACGGAGGTGACGGCCACGCCGTCACCGAGCCGGGCGCGCAGCCCGCTCAGCGGGTCGACCTTCTTGTAAGGGGTGACCGCCGAGCTGCCGCCGCCTCCGGTGACCGCGGTGTCGGCGTTGGGGCCGATGACGGCGAGCGAGGTCAGCCGGGAGGTGTCCAGCGGCAGGGTGTTCCCGCTGTTCTTCAGCAGGACGCTGCCGTCCTCGGCCGCCTGGCGGGCGAAGGCGCTGTCCTTGTCGTAGTCGACGGCGGGCGGGGGCGAGGCGGGGTCGAACTGCCCGGTGCGGAACTCCAGGCGCAGGATGCGCCGGGCCGCGTCGTCGAGCACGGACTGCGGGACGTGGCCGGCCGCGACGGCCGCGGGGAGCTGCTGGAAGTAGGTGGTGCCGCTGAACTCCTGGTCGAGCCCGGCCAGCGCGGAGGCGACGGTGCTGTGGTTCGCCGGGTAGTCGGTGTCGATGGCGCCGTCGAACTTCCAGGTGTCGATGAGGATGTCGCGCAGGATCGTGGCGTTCTCGCACGCGTAGGTGCCGTTGACCTTGTTGTACGCGCACATCACGGACCAGACGTTCGCGTCCTTGACCGCCTTCTCGAAGGCGGGCAGGTAGATCTCGTGCAGCGTCCGCTCGTCGATGTTCGAGCTGGAGGTGGTCCGGGCGTTCTCCTGGTTGTTGCCCGCGTAGTGCTTGACCTGTGCGGCGACGCCCTGGGCCTGGATGCCCTCGATCTCCGACGCGGCGATGCCGCCGGCGAGTTGCGGGTCCTCGCCGAGCGTCTCGAAGTCGCGGCCGCCGAGCGGGGTCCGCACGATGTTGACCATCGGGCCGTAGATCACCTGGTAGCCGCGGGACTTGGCCTCGGACCCCATCACCGTGCCGTACCGGCGCGCGAGTTCGGTGTCGAAGGAGGCGGCGAGGGAGACCGGGGAGGGCAGCGCGGTGGCCGGCTGGCCGTCGCGGACGCCGCCGGGCCCGTCGGTGAAGCTCAGACCCGGGATGCCGAGGCGGTCGATGCCGGGGATGTAGCCGGTGGCGTGCGAGCCGGCCGGCTTCCCGACGGCCGTCATCAGGGTCGCCTTCTCGGCGTTGGTCATCTGCTGCAGCAGCAGGTCGATCCGCTTCTCCATCGGGAGGCGGGTGTCGAGCCAGGGCCGTGCGGCGGCTGCACCGCCCGCGGCGTCGGAACCGGAAACGCTTCCGGCGACGGCGGGCACTGCCAGGGGTACGGCCATCGCGGCGGCTGCTGCTGCCGCGACGGCGAGGCGGGCCATGCGCATGCGACTCTCCAAACGGACGTCCGTGGGCGCGGATTCACAGGATGAACGCAAACGAGTCGCAGTTTGCGCGTGCGTTCGACACTGCGTCAAGAACTTGAACGCAATTCCTGGGGCTGAACGTTGGCCGATGCACCGATGCCCGGCGGGGACCTCACGCCGCCGATTCCCGGCCGCGGCGGAGGTCCTCACACGTCCCCACACGTCCCCGGGGCGGGCGTAGGGAAATCCCTAGAGCTGGCCGGGTGGGGTTACCGGGGGCAGCACTGAGCCCCAGACTTCCGGGCGTCCCTGTGTCACCCCTCCCCACCGTCACCCTCCCCCCACCACCGGCACGCCGACCGGCCACCCGCCGGTCCCGGGCCGTCGTGCCTCCACGAGAGGATCCGATGAGACGATGAGACGACGCAGACTGCTCTCCCTCGCCGCGGCCGCCGGCGCCGCGGGACTGGTCGTGACCGCGGCCGTCGCCGGCGCCGCGCAGGCCGGGACGGGCGGCGCCCGCCCGTCGGCCGCGACCTGTACTCCCACGCAGGTCGTGGCCAACGGCGGCTTCGAGAACGGCACGACGCCCTGGTCGAGTTCGAGCGGCGTGATCACCAGCGGCGGCGGCCAGAGCGCCCACACCGGCACCCGGTTCGCCTGGCTCGACGGCTACGGCTCCACCCACACCGACACCCTGTCGCAGGCCCTGGCGATCCCGGCCGGGTGCGGCACGGCCACCCTGACCGTCTGGCTGCACGTCGACACCGCCGAGACGACCACCTCGGCGAAGTACGACACCCTCACCGCCAAGCTCGGCGGCACCACGCTGGCCGGCTGGTCCAACCTCGACGCGGGCGGCGGCTACGTCCAGCGCACCTTCGACGTCTCGTCGTTCATCGGGCAGAACGCCACGCTCGCCTTCACCGGCACCGAGGACTCCGGCCTGCAGACCAGCTTCGTGGTCGACGACGTCGCGCTGAGCACCTCGGGCGACGGCGGCACCACCCCGCCGACCACTCCCCCGACCACGCCGCCGCCCGCCGACAGCACGCGCACCCCCGCGTCCCCGGCGTACACGGTCAGCCTGTCGAGCGACACCGCCGGCACCACCTGGACCGGCCACGAGAGCGTCACCTTCACCAACGCCTCGGCCTCGCCGCTGAACGACGTCTACCTGCGACTGTGGGACAACTACCACGGCAGCTGCCCGACGACGCCGATCACCGTGTCCAACGTCTCCGGCGGCACCCCCTCGGCCCTGTCGGTCGGCTGCACCGCCCTCGACGTGACCCTGCCGACCCCACTGCAGCAGGGCCAGAGCGGAACGATCGGCTTCGACCTGAGAATCGTGGTGCCCAGCGGCGCCGACCGGTTCGGGCACGACGGCGCGTTCGCGTTCGTCGGCAACGCGCTGCCGGTGCTGGCGATCCGGGACGCCGCCGGCTGGCACCTCGACCCGTACACCAACAACGGTGAGTCCTTCTACTCGCTGGCCGCCGACTTCCACGTCACGCTCGACCACCCGTCGAACCTGCTGGTGCCGGCCACCGGCACCTCCGTGGACACCCCCGGCACGTCGGGCCGCACCGTGACGACGGCGACCGCGACGAAGGTGCGGGACTTCGCCTGGGCCGCCGGCGCGTTCAGCAAGGTCTCGGGCACCTCGCCGGGCGGGGTGAAGGTCAACGTGTACGCGGTGAGCGGCATTTCGAGCTCCAGCGCGCAGTCGATGCTCAGCACCTCGGAGTCGGCGATCGACGCGCACGCCGCGCGATTCGGCGCGTACCCGTACGGCGAGGTCGACGCGGTGCTCGACAACAACTTCTGGTTCGGCGGGATGGAGTACCCGGGCTTCGTGCTCGACCTCGTCGACAGCAACGCGCTCACCCATGAACTGGGACACCAGTGGTTCTACGGGATCGTCGGCGACGACGAGTACAACAGCCCGTGGCTGGACGAGGCGTTCACCGACTACGCCACCGACCTGGCCGAGGGCAAGACCGGCTCCGGCTGCTGGAACAGCGTCGCCTGGCAGTCCTCCGCGGAGAAGATCACCAACTCGATGGCGTACTGGGACGCGCACTCCTCCCGCTACTCGACGGTGGTCTACGGATACGGCAAGTGCGCCTTGCACGACCTGCAACGGCTGATCGGCGACAGCGCGATGAGCACGCTGCTGCGCGGCTACGCCCAGTCCCACTGGTACGGGGTCTCGACCACGGCGGAGTTCAAGGCCGCGGCGCAGGCGGCGACCACGACGGACCTGACGTCGTTCTGGACCCAGCACCGGATCGACGGATAGGCCTGCGGCCCGCTCGGGGGCCCGGCCCGGCGGTCCTGGCTCATCGGGCCCCGGGCTCGGCCCCGGGGCCGGAACCGGAGCGGGCTCACGGCTCGCACCCGGTTCGCCCCGCGCGGGCGAGCCGCCTCGGGGGGCGCGGATCTCTGCGTCCCCGGCGGCCGCCCCACAGGCCGCCCCGCCCGGCATGGACACCCACGCTGCCGGGCGGGGCGCTCCACTTCCCGCACCCTCGCCCGCATTGCCGCGCGTTTCCCGGGCCTTGGCGTTTCCTTGGGCACCATTGACCCGGTGCCCGCTCCTTCCGACACTGGGGTCACCCGCCCCATTTGTCAGGAGCACGATCGGTTGGTCAGCGACCGCCGAACGGGCCGGATCCGGAAGGCCCCGGAATGACCGAAGCGACGGGCCCCGCCGAGGACGGTGGTGCCGCCCCTCGGGACCGGCATGGGGATTCCGCTGAGAAGTCGGCCGGGAAGCCGTTCGAGAAGTCGGTCGAGGCGTCCGTCGCGGTCGCGCTGGCGGACGCCGCGTCGGCCGCCCGCCGGCGGGGAGCCCCGGCGGTCGCCGCACGCCTGGCCCAACTCGCCGCGGAGCACGCCCCGTCGGACGGCCGCGTCCCCGACGTCGACCTGCGGCTCGCGGCCGCGGAGGACGCGGTGGCCGCGGGCGACTACCCGCTGGCCCGCCGCATCGCCCACCAGGTCCTCGCCGAGTCGGAGCGGCCGGCCGACCGCGTACGGGCCTGGATCGTCGTCG
Organism: Actinacidiphila acidipaludis; assembly: GCF_019890725.1. Taxonomy (GTDB): domain Bacteria; phylum Actinomycetota; class Actinomycetes; order Streptomycetales; family Streptomycetaceae; genus Actinacidiphila; species Actinacidiphila acidipaludis. Next base: position 6,466 of record NZ_JAINZZ010000021.1, on the reverse strand, counting down.
TCGACTCCTGCGGGCAGGCCATGGCGGAGATCGCCGACGTCTTCCCCCAGGCGCTCCAGGACGCCCGGGACGACCCGGAGTTGCTGGCCCGGCTGCACTACCGGCTGGCGTGGCGCGCCTGGATGGTGTCGGGCTCGGCCGCCCGGGCCCTGGACCACGCGGCGCGGTCCGCCGTCCTCGCCCGCCAGGCCGGCGACCGGCGTACCGAGGCGCTGGCGCTGACCCAGCAGTCGGCGCTGGAGTTCTACCTCGGGCGTCCGCGGGCCGAACGCACCCTGACGGACGCGCTGGCCGCCGCACAGGACCCGCGCGTGCTCTTCGACCACAACGGCCCGGTCTTCCTCAAGCACCGCCGGCACCTGCTGCACGACCGCGCCGACGAGGCCCGCACCGAGCTGCGCGCCCTCATCTACACCGTGCGGTACCGGGGTTCGGCCGAGAGCCTGTGCCAGTGCCTGTCCGGGCTGGCGCAGGTGGAGATCCTGCGCGGGCGGTGCGCGCGAGCGCTGGACCTCGCCCAGCAGTGCCTGCGGGTCACCGAGGAGGCCGACCTCAGCCAGGGCCCCGCCTGGTACGCGGTGGCACTCGCCGAGGCGGCGGGCGGCAGTACGGAACGGGCGCTGGCCGCGGCGGAACGGGCGCGGCGGCACAGCGAGGACGACGACGACCAGCTGTTCCTGCCGCGCGCGCTGCACGCCGAGGGGCACGTCCGGCTGCTGCGGGGCGAGACCGCGGCCGCGGTGGAGGCCCTGCGCCGGGCCCGGCGGCTCGAACTCGGCCAGGGCCAGGGCGACCCCGCGGTGCGGCGCTGGCAGGGCGACCTCGTGGAGGCGCTGGTGGCCGAGGGCCGGGTCGAGGAGGCGGCCGGGATCGTCGCCGAGACGCGGGTGCCGGCGGTGCGGCTCGGGCGGCGCGGGGTGCTGGCCGTACTGGACCGCTGCGCGGCGCTGGTCAGTGCCGCGCGGGGTGATCCGGAGCTGGCCGCCGCGCAGCTGGGCCGGGCGCTGGAGGGGCTGGCGGGGTTGCCGTACCCGCTGGAGGAGGCACGGACGCGGCTCGCGCTGGGACGGGTGCGGGCGCGGCTCGGTGACGTGGGGTCGGCACGGGGGGCGTTCACGGAGGCGGCGCGGCTGTTCGGGCGGTGCGGGGCGGATCCGTGGCTGGCGCTGGTGACCGCGGAGCTGGACGGGCTGGCGGTTCCGGGCGCGCGCGGGGACGGGCGGCACCTGGCCGCTCTGACGCCGGGTGAGCGGAGGATCGCGCTGCTCGTGGCGCGGGGGGCCACGAACCGGGAGACGGCGGAGGCGCTTTCGGTGAGCGTCAAGACGGTGGAGGCCGGGCTGACCCGGATCTATCGCAAGCTGGGGCTGCGCTCACGGGTTGCCCTCACCCGAACCTTCCTGGCTCCTCCCTGAGGGCCCGCCCTCCCCTGTCCTGCCTTCCGCCCTCCCCCCGGGGGGCCGCCTCGCGGCGTGCGGCACGCCCCGCACCCTTCGGGGCCCGGGGCCGGACGGAACCCGGGGCACTTCGCGGGACTCAGCCCAAGCGGGAGGCGGCCTCGTGGAGGGTGAGGGTGTCGCGGCGGACGTCGGCGAGGCCGGGGAGGGGCGGGGCCGCGTCGGAGTGGAGGGTGCGGGCCCAGGCGACGAGCTGGCGGCGGAAGCCGGTGTTGCCGGGCTCGGCGGTGTGGGTGTGCCGGGTGCCCAGCCCCGTCGCGGCGTCCCACGTCTCGACGTGCAGCGTGGCCGCCTCGTCCCGCGCGTACGGCGACGGCAGCGTGAGCGTCGCCACCGAGTCCTCCGCGGTGAACTCCAGGATCTCCCGGTAGCGCCGGTGCTCCGGGAGCCGCGCGTGGGTGGCGTCGACCACCAGACCGTCCGCCGGCCGCCACCGGCAGCTCACCGTGTCGCCGCCGGCCCACCGGTCCGCGTGCAGCAGGGTCCCGTACAGGCCGGGGCCGTCGTCCAGCACGGCGTGGACGAGGTTGACCTGGTGGATCAGGGAGCCGCCGAGCCCGCGCGCGTACGCCTCGCGCTGCCCGGCGTCCGCGGCCGGTCCCAGCGCCCGCGCCAGCGCCTCCTCGGCGGGCGGCGGCTGCGGCCCGAACGGCGGCGGGTCGAACGGCAGCAGGTGCGCCACCTGGTGCGGGGCGTTGGGGTCGTGGATGTCCACGACGAGCCGCCGCCCGCGGGCCAGCCGCTTCCGGCAGTGCTCGACGAACAGTCCCACGACCGGGTCGTGCCGCTTCATGTACGCCGCGGCCACCGGGACACCGGCCGCCCGCTCGGCCGCGGCCAGTTCCTCGATCTCGGCCGGATCCAGGCTCACCGGCTTCTCGCACAGCACGGGCAGGCCGCGGGCCAGGCAGGCGAGCACCACGTCCCGGTGGGTCCACCACGGGGTGCAGACCAGGACGGCACGGGCGCCCGCCGCCACCGCCTCGTCCAGGTCGGCGCAGGCGGCCACGCCCGGAAATCCCCGCACGGCCGCGATCCGATCCGGATCGGCCTCCACCACCGCCGCCAGCCGGATGATGTGACGGAGATCACGTAGCTCTCGCAGGTGGGCGGCGTGGGCCACCCTCCCGGCACCGACGAGGGCCACCGGTACCGGAACCCCCGGCCCCGGCTCGGCATTGAACTCCGGCCCGCTCATCGCGGTGCCGCCACCCTGTATCCGTCCACCCGCTCAGGCTAACCACCACCGTTGCGACCGGTGAAAATCCCCCGGTATGGGAGCGGTAAAGAAGACCTTGTTTGCACGGCCAAGGGGCCTTGCCGCCGCCCGTAGCGGAACCGCTCCACCTCACCTGCTGGCAGGCGGCCGATCAGTTGCTAGAGTCGCTTCGGGTCCAGGAAGCGAGCGCGGACCCGAACAGCAGGACGCATGGTGGCGAAAGGGGGAACTCGTGGCCAATTCTGCTCGGAACAACGGTCCGGACGCCGGAGACATCGGACTCGCCCTGTATCAGGTTTTGCGCAGTCATGGATCCTCCGTGCCGGCGAAGGCCACGGCCGCCGCCGGGCTGACCGAGGAGGAGGCCGCGCCCGGCTGGGCGGAGCTGGAGAGCCTGGGTCTGATACGCCCGGGGCGGATGCCGGACGAGGTCGACCCCATCGAGCCCGACACCGCACTGCTGGGCTTGCTGGCCAGGCAGCGCGAGCAACTGCGCACCCAGCAGACGGCGCTGTCCGAAGTCCTCACCTCCGCCGAGTCGTTGATGGAGCGGTACCGTCCCACGGTCCAGCGCGAGTCCGCCGAGATCGAGGTCGAACTCGTCATCAGCGACGAACGGAAGCGGCAGACACTCGCCGAATTCAATGCGTCCATCACGACGTCGACCGGTTCCATGCACCCCGGCCCGCTGCCCGCGTCCGACATTCTCGCGCAGTCGATCAAAGCCGACGAAGAACTCGTCCGACGCGGCATCAAAGTAAGGGCCATCTACAGCCAGAGTGTGGATTCCGCACCGCGTCAAAGGAAATATCTCGCGCAGCTTTCCGCAACAGGGGTGGAAGTCCGGCTGGCGCCGCAAATTCCGTTCGATCTGCTGATCGCCGACACGCACACGGCTTTCATGGTGGCGAATCCGGAGAATCCCTCCGAGGCGGCGATCGTGGTCCGCGGTTCCGCCCTGATCCGCACGTACGTGGCCCTCTTCGAGGACTGCTGGCTACGGTCCGTCCCGTACTCGGCACAGGCCGCAGGCACCTTCGATCCGGACGGCGAGCTGACCGAACAGCACCGCACGACGATGCGACTGTTGGCGAACGGGCTGACAGATGAGCGGATCGCACGCAAACTAGGAGTGTCACTGCGCACTGTGAGTCGCCTGGTGTCGGAGATCATGAGATACCTCCAGGCGGACAGTCGTTTTCAGGCCGGGGTCCTCGCTGTGACCCACGGGCTGGTTTGAGCTGCGCATTCCCGCCATTGCGTATTTACGCACAAGCGGAAGATGGTCGTCAGCTCTGGGCCTTTGCCATCCTTGGTCCGAGTACGACCGTCACCTTGAGGCACCTCCGAGTCTCTTAACCGAAGGACCACAATGTCGCGTTCCCGGCGCAAGATTGAGATAGCTGCCGTTGCAGCCTTGGTCCTCGGCCTGTCGACGACCGGCGCTGTTGCCGCCATCGCCGAAAGCGAGCCGGCCGCGCCGGCCGCCACAGCCGCAGACCCCACCCCGGACAACTGGATCCCGAACGCCACCCCGGACAACTGGATCCCCAACGCCACTCCGGACAACTGGATCCCGAATGCCCAGCCGGCCAACTGGATCCCCAACGCCGAGCCGTCGGCGTCTCCCGACAACTGGATTCCGAACGCCGCCCCGGCCAACTGGATCCCGTAGCCGGACCCTCTCTCTGTCAGCTGTACGGCCCGTGATGATTCGCGGGCCGTACAGCTTTTCTGTGGGGGGTTGTGGGGGGTTCGGTGGTTCTTCGGCGTGCGCTGGGCGGACGGGCCGGAGGACGGGGGTACGACGAGGTGGCGGCCGCGCTCAGGCGGCGTCGCGACGGCCCGCGGGTAGGGGCTCGGGGAGCGGGCGCGCGATCGGGAGCGTCCGCTGGAGGAGGGTGTCGATCTCCGTCGCCGCCTCGTCCGCGGCCGGGTGAACGGCCAGCCAGCCGAGGTGGCGCCGGAGGAAGGCTGCGAGGGCCGGCACCGTCCGTAGGGGGAGACGGACGGTGCGGCCCTCGACTATCAGATCGGCCCAGGAGGCGAGAGTGCCTCGAATTGCGGCGCGCGCCTCGACAGCCGGCCCGTTCAGGGGGATGCCGGGCCGGTCGATGCCGGTCACTCGGTCGCCGGAGTCCGGCGCCGGTACGAGCGCAACCTCCAACTCGCCGTATACCCGGGGAAGCAAGGCGAGTTGCCGATCCAACCGCTCCTGGCAAGGAACGCACAGGGCAGGGTCCGTGTCGACACACAGGTGTCCGCTACGGAACTCGATCTCCTGCACTGCCCTGTCCCTTCCTCGCTGAGGCGGTAAGCAGAGCTTTCCAGGAAGCGGGTGATCCGGACAATGTCCACCGACGGGCCGGATTCTGCCATGGCGCGTTCGCGCATCTAGGGCATCCCCGGAGCCGACGAACCCCTGGTCACAGGGGATCACCGGTGCCCCGCGACGGTCACTTGGACAGCTCAGCCTCGATCGCCTCGGTGATCTCCGTGGCCTCGGGTTCGGTCCGCGGACGGAACCGGCCGACGACCTCGCCGTCCGTCCCGACGAGGAACTTCTCGAAGTTCCAGGTGATGTCGCCGGCCTCGCCCGCGGCGTCCGGCACCTGGGTCAGCGCGGCGTACAGCGGGTGCCGGCCGGCGCCGTTGACCTCGATCTTCTCCAGCATCGGGAAGGTGACCCCGTAGGTCGCGGAGCAGAAGGTCTGGATCTCCTCGGCGGAGCCGGGCTCCTGGCCGCCGAACTGGTTGCAGGGCACGCCGAGGACGGTGAAGCCGCGGTCGGCGAAGCGCTTGTGCAGCCGCTCCAGGCCCTCGTACTGCGGGGTGAGGCCGCACTTCGAGGCGACGTTCACCACCAGCACGGCCTTGCCGCGGTGGTCGGCGAGGGAGGTGGCGGCGCCGTCCAGGGTGCGCAGCGGGATGTCGTACAGAGTGCTCACGGGGTTCTCCTGAGGGTGGGAACAGCGGGTGGGGCGGAATGGGGGTCAGGCGTCCTGGACGGTGATGCCGAGCGTGGCCGCCAGGGCCGGCGCCAGGTCGAGGAGCTGGCCGGGGCTGATGACGGCGCCGCGCAGGCTGTCGTACCCGTCCGCGAGGTCGATGCTCACCGCGCCGCGCAGGTCGGCCCGGGTCATCGTGGCCCGGCCGAGGCGGGCGCGCTCGATCCGGCTGCCGGGGAACGTCACGCCGTCCAGCACGGCCTCGGCGAGGTCGACGTCCCGCAGAACGCAGTCCTCGAAGACGACGTCGTGCAGGGCGGCGCCGCGCAGGTTCACCGAGTCGAGCTTGCAGCGCCGCAGCACGACGCGGCGCAGCACCGCGCCGAAGAACTCGACGCCGGCCAGGGAGCAGCCGGTGAAGGAGGAGTCGAGCCACTCGGTCTCGGCGAGGGAGACGCCGGTGAACCGCGTTCCGGTGGCCCAGAGCTCGTTGAACCGGCTGCGCCGCAGGTCGGTGCCGGCGAAGACGCAGTCGGTGACGGCGGACTCCAGGAAGCGTGAGCCGCCGGCCGCCCCGTCGTCCTCGAAGCCGAGCCGGTCGAAGTGGACCGTGTCGTAGTCGCCTTCGACCGACAACGGGCCGGTGTGCGGCCGCAGCAGTTCCGCGTACGGCAGATCGGCGAGTTCGTCGGGCACCATCACACCGGTCACCCTACGTCCGGTGTGACGCCGACCGGGGGGACGCCGGGGCCCGCATGCCGCACCTAACGGACATATGGGTCACCGGTTGCTAGCGTGGCCGCTCATGAGCGCCCCGTCGGCGACCGCCCCCACCGTTCCTG
>NZ_JAINZZ010000020.1 GCF_019890725.1 Actinacidiphila acidipaludis | reverse complement strand
ACCTCTTTTCGGTCCAGGACCGCGAGACGCGCGTTTCCGCTGTCTCGTCGAGGCGGTTGTGCCAACGTACTGGAGCGGGCCGCCGGATGCAAATCCGGCGGCCCGCTCCCTGGCTGTGTCTTGACGGTACGTCAGACCTCGACCACGACCGGCAGGATCATCGGGCGCCGGCGGTAGGTGTCGGAGACCCACTTGCCGACCGACCGGCGGATGAGCTGCTGGATCTGACGGGGCTCCAGCACGCCGTCGGACGCCGAACGGGAAAGCCCTTCCTCGATCTTGGGGATGACCGCGGCGAACGCCTCGTCGTCGATCCCCGAACCGCGGGCGTGAATGTTCGGTCCGCCCACGAGCTTGCCCGTGGTGCTGTCGACCACGACGAAGACCGAGACGATGCCCTCCTCGCCGAGAATCCGACGGTCCTTCAGGGACGACTCGGTGATGTCGCCGACCGAGAGGCCGTCGACGTACACGTAACCGGCGTGCACCTTGCCGGCGATCTTGGCCACACCGTTCACCAGGTCGACGGCGACACCGTCTTCCGCGATGACGCAGCGCTCCTTGGGAATTCCGGTGAGCTGGCCGAGTTCGGCATTGGCCCGCAGGTGCCGCCACTCGCCGTGGATCGGCATCAGATTGCGCGGCTTGCAGATGTTGTAGAAGTAGAGCAGCTCGCCCGCGGACGCGTGGCCCGAGACGTGCACCCGGGCATTGCCCTTGTGCACGACATTGGCTCCCCAGCGGGTGAGCCCGTTGATCACGCGGTACACCGCGTTCTCGTTCCCCGGGATCAGCGACGACGCGAGGATGACGGTGTCGCCCTCGACGATGCGGATCTGGTGGTCGCGGTTGGCCATCCGGGACAGGGCGGCCATGGGCTCGCCCTGCGAGCCGGTACAGACGAGCACGACCTTCTCGTCCGGCAGGTCGTCGAGGACCTTGACGTCGACGATCAGGTCGCCGGGCACCTTGAGGTAGCCCAGGTCGCGGGCGATGCCCATGTTCCTGACCATCGAGCGGCCGACGAAGGCCACCTTGCGGCGGTGTTCGTGGGCGGCGTCGAGGACCTGCTGGATGCGGTGCACATGGCTGGCGAAGCTTGCCACGATGATGCGCTTGTCCGCGCGGTCGAAGGTCTGCCGGAGCACCTGGGAGATGTCCCGCTCCGGCGGCACGAACCCGGGGACCTCGGCGTTGGTCGAGTCCGACAGCAGGAGGTCGATGCCCTCCTCGCCGAGCCGGGCGAAGGCCGGCAGGTCGGTGAGCCGCCCGTCGAGCGGGAGCTGGTCCATCTTGAAGTCGCCGGTGACGACGACCATGCCGGCCGGCGTGCGGATGGCGACGGCCAGCGCGTCGGGGATGGAGTGGTTGACCGCGACGAACTCACAGTCGAAGGGACCGATGCGTTCCCGGTCGCCTTCCTTGACCTCGAGGGCGTACGGCCTGATCCGGTGCTCCTGGAGCTTGGCCTCGATGAGCGCGAGGGTCAGCTTGGAGCCGATCAGCGGGATGTCCTCCTTCTCGCGGAGAAGGAAGGGCACGGCGCCGATGTGGTCCTCGTGGCCGTGGGTGAGGATGATGCCCACCACGTCGTCGAGGCGGTCCCGGATGGAACTGAAGTCCGGGAGGATCAGGTCGACGCCGGGCTGCTCCTCTTCGGGGAAGAGGACGCCGCAGTCGACGATCAGCAGCTTCCCGCCGAATTCGAAGACGGTCATGTTGCGGCCGATCTCTCCGAGGCCGCCGAGCGGGGTGATGCGCAGGCCGCCCTCGGCGAGAGCCGGCGGGGGGCCGAGTTCAGGGTGCGGATGGCTCAAAAGGTTCTCCTCACCCGCGCACGCCGCACGGCCCCTCCGGGGCTGTCGGGTGCGCGGGCATCGTTCTCGTGCGCGGGCTCGCGGGCGGCGGATCGGAATCCACGCGCGTCGCCGCGGGCCGGCGCTCTCTTCGGATGCGGTGATCAGCGGTATTCAGTTGTGAAGTCTGTGTGTTCAGAGGTGTACCCCGCCTGCGGCGAGATCCTTCCTGAGCTGTTCGGTCTCGGCGTCGGTGAGCCCCACCAGGGGCAGCCGCAGCGGTCCCGCGGGCAGTCCGCGCAGCGCGAGGGCGGTCTTCGTCGTGACGACGCCCTGGGCGCGGAACATCCCGGTGAAGACCGGGAGGAGCCGCTGGTGGATCTCGGCGGCCTTGGTGACGTCACCGCCGGTGAAGGCCTCGAGCATGGCGCGCAGCTCGGGGGTGACGAGGTGGGCGACGACCGAGACGAAGCCGGTGGCGCCGAGGGACAGCAGCGGCAGGTTGAGCATGTCGTCGCCGGAGTACCAGGCGAGGCCGCTGCGGCTCAGCGCCCAGGAGGCGGCGCCGAGGTCGCCCTTGGCGTCCTTGTTGGCGACGATCCGGGGGTGCTCGGCGAGCCGGACGATGGTCTCGGTGTCGACGGGGACGCCGCTGCGGCCCGGGATGTCGTAGAGCATCACCGGCAGGCCGGTGGCGTCGGCGATGGCGGTGAAGTGCCGGTACAGGCCCTCCTGCGGGGGCTTGCTGTAGTACGGCGTGACCGTGAGCAGGCCGTGCGCGCCGGCGTTCTCCGCCTGGCGGGCCAGCTCGACGCTGTGCGCGGTGTCGTTGGTGCCGACCCCGGCGACGACGTGGGCACGGTCGCCGACCGCCTCGGCCACGGCACGCACCAGCTGGGCTTTCTCCTGGTCGCTCGTGGTGGGCGACTCCCCGGTGGTGCCGTTGACGACCAGGCCGTCGTTGCCCGCGTCCACGAGGTGGGCGGCGAGACGCTGGGCGCCGTCGAGGTCGAGCGCGCCGTCCGCGGTGAACGGCGTGACCATTGCGGTCAGAACCCGCCCGAAGGGGGCCTTGGGGGTGGAGGTCGGAGCCATGGCTCCCACGGTACTGGGTGTGTGTGCACGGACGCAGCCGCGGGACCTGCGGGGAAGGACTCCGGCGCTGCCTGCTCGGGGGTTCAAGCAACGCCGGAGTCCGTTTCTGCAGCCTAGATGAACTTCACGAATGCCTGCAATCCGAACACTTCGGACATTTCTCAGGGGGCCACTCGGCCGTTCGCGTTGAAGGCGGCGTGCGTGAGGGGCATCAGCTGCGTCCAGAGCGCCTCCATCTTCTCGCCGACCATCTCGATCTCCCGCTGCGGGAAGGAGGCCACCTTCGCCAGTTCGTGCTGGGTGCGCAGACCCAGGAAATGCATCAGCGACCGGGCGTTGCAGGTCGCGTACATCGACGAGTACAGGCCCACCGGGAGGGTGGCCCGGGCCACCTCGCGCGCCACCCCGGCCGCCAGCATGTCCTGGTACGCGGCGTAGGACTGGGCGTACGACTCCTCCATCGCGGCGACCGCGGCCTTGTGCTGCTCGGGCGTGCCGTGCACGAACTCGTACTTGCCCGGACGGCCCTGCTGGACCAGCTTGCGGTCCACGGACGGAACGTAGAAGACCGGCTGCAGCTCGCGGTACCGGCCGGACTCCTCGTTGTACGACCAGCCGACCCGGTGCCGCATGAACTCGCGGAACACGAAGATCGGGGCGCTGACGAAGAAGGTCATCGAGTTGTGCTCGAAGGGGCTGCCGTGGCGGTCCCGCATCAGGAAGTTGATCAGTCCCTTGGAGCGCTCGGGGTCCTTCGCCATCTCCTCGAGCGACTGCTCGCCGGCCGTCGAGACCCGGGCCGCCCAGAGCACGTCGGAGTCCGAGGCGCTGTGCTTGACGAGTTCGACGCTGACGTCGTCGCGGAACCGGACGGGGACGGCGGTCCCGGTGGGCAGATCGGTCGACACCGGAGGTCCTTCCTGCTGTTGGGATGCGCCCCAGCCTAGAGGGTGGGTCCGACAGGGGATCCGCACGCGCCGGACCGACCCCGGAGGTTGGCCGACGTGCCCGCGACGGCTAGCCTCACCCGTCAGAGCCCCTCCCCTGCCGGAACCGGAAGAGGATTCTCCGCGTGTCCCAGTCCTACCGATCCACCACCGCGCTGCAGCACGACGAGCCCGACGAGCACGACGAGTACGCGTCCGGCGGCCGTCCGCTGCCGCACGCCGCTCAGGAACGCTGGATGCGGCCCTATCGCCCGGGTCCCTGGCGCGTCGGCATCGCCGCCCTGGCGCTCATGCTCGCGTCGTACCTGATGTTCGCCGCGCTGATCATGGTCGCGGCCACCAGCGTGCAGGGCGCCGGGCTGTGCCTGGGCCTGGCCGTGCTGGTCATCGTCGCCACGCTGCGCCTGCTGCGGGTGGGGGTGTGGCTGAGCCGCAAGGGGCTGCGTCAGGTCACCTTCTTCAGCACGGTGACGCTGCCGTGGCGCCAGGTCGCCGGTGTGCGCACGGCCCAGCAGCCGGTGAAGGTGCTGGGCATGCCCAGGACCGTGCAGGGCCAGGCGCTGGTGATCGTCCGCCGCGGCGGCGACCCGCTGCGGACGCTGGTCACCGACCACAACGCGGACTTCCTCGGCCGGGTCGAGGCCTTCGACATCGCGGCCGACGCCATCGAGGGATGGGCCGCCGAGCTCGGCTGACCGTCCCGGGGCCGGCGCTGCGGACCGGCCCCACGGCGTAGGACCGCGCCGGGAACGGGCGGCGCCCACCGCGCCCGGGCGGCCCGCCGCCCACCCCCCGCTACTTGCCGTCGTGCAGGGCGATCGCGCGCTGCATGGCCTTGCGTGCCCGCGGCGTGTCGCGGGCGTCGAAGTACGCGATGGCCAGCCGGAACCAGTTCCGCCAGTCCTCGGGTGCGGCCTCCGTCTCGGCCTTGCGCCGGGCGAACACGGCGTCGGCCGACGCGCGGTCGATCCGGCCGCTGGGCGTGCGCTCCAGCTCGTCCACCGGCAGGCCGCCCTCGGCCTCCAGCTCCCGGCTCAGCCGGCCCGCGTGCCGGGCGAACTGGGTGGTGTGCCAGAGGAACCAGGCGCCGATGAGCGGCAGCACCAGCACCGCGATGCCGAAGGCCACGGTGACCGGGCGGCCGTCGGCGATGAGCAGCACCCCGCGGTCCCCGACCAGCACGAAGTAGAACAGCAGGGCGAGGGCGGACACGGCGTACGTGAGGCGGGCGCGCATCGGTCAGGCTCCCCGCAGACCGTCGGTGCCGGTCAGGAAGTGCTCCAGGCCGAAGGTGAGGCCCGGCACGGTGGGCACGGTGCGGACGGCGAGCAGGATGCCCGGCATGAAGCTGCTGTGGTGCAGCGAGTCGTGCCGGATGGTGAGCGTCTCGCCGGTGCCGCCGAACAGCACCTCCTGGTGGGCCAGCAGGCCGCGCAGGCGCACGGAGTGCACCGGCACCCCGTCGACGGCGGCGCCGCGGGCGCCCTCCAGACCGTGCGTGGTGGGGTCGTGCTGCGGCGGGCGCCCCGCCTGCTCGCGGGCGGCCGCGATGAGTTGCGCGGTGCGGGTGGCGGTGCCGCTGGGCGCGTCGGCCTTGTTGTCGTGGTGCAGCTCGATGACCTCGACGGACTCGAACCAGCGGGCCGCCTGCTGGGCGAACTGCATGGTCAGCACGGCGCCGATGGAGAAGTTCGGGGCCACCAGCGCGCCGGTGCCCGGGGAGGCGGCCAGCCAGCCCTCCAGGGTCGCGAGCCGCTCCGGGGTCCAGCCGGTGGTGCCGATCACCGCGTGGATGCCGTGGCCGACGGCGAACTCCAGGTTGCCCATGACGGCGTCGGGGTGCGTCAGGTCGACGGCGACCTGGACGCCGGCCTCGGTCAGCGCGTCCAGCCGGTCGCCGCGGCCGAGCGCGGCCACCAGGTCGAGGTCGTCCGCGGCCTCGACGGCGCGGACCGCCTCGGAGCCGATCCGGCCGTGGGCGCCGATGACGGCCACACGGAGCTTGCTCATCGTTTCGTGGTCCTTAGGTCTCGTCCGGTACACGCTGCGGGGTGGCGGGCCCGGCGGGCGGCCACGGGGGCCGCCGGCCGGGCCGGCGGGTCAGGCGATGGCCTCGTGGAGGCGCGCCGCCTGCTTGTCCTTCACCGGCCCTATGACGGCCAGCGAGGGACGCTGTCCCAGTACATCGCGGGCGACCGCGCGCACCTCGTCCGGGGTGACCGCGGCGATCCTGGCGAGCAGGTCGTCCACGGACAGCTGCTCGCCCCAGCACAGCTCGCTCTTGCCGATGCGGTTCATCAGCGCGCCGGTGTCCTCCAGACCGAGAACCGTGGACCCCGACAACTGGCCGATGGCGCGCCGCAGTTCGTCGTCCTCCAGCCCGTGCTCGGCGACCTGCTGCAGTTCGTCGCGGCAGATCTTGAGCACCTCGGGCACCCGCCGCGGCTGGCATCCCGCGTACACGCCGAACATGCCGCAGTCGGAGTACGACGAGGTGTACGAGTACACGCTGTACGCCAGGCCGCGCTTCTCGCGCACCTCCTGGAACAGCCGCGAGCTCATCCCGCCGCCGAGGGCCGCGTTGAGCACGCTGAGCGCCCAGCGCCGGTCGTCGTTGCGGGACAGGCCGGGCATGCCGAGGACGACGTGCGCCTGCTCGGTGCGCCGGTCGAGGATCTCGACGTTGCCGGCGGCCCGCAGGCTGCGGGTGCCGCCGCGCGGCGGCTGCGGCAGGGCCTCGGTGTCACCCAGCGCCCCGGCACGCTCGAAGGCCCGCCGGACCTGCCGCACGACGCTCGCGTGGTCGATGTTGCCGGCGGCCGCCACGACCAGCCGCGTCGGGTCGTAGTGCTTGCGGTAGAAACGCGCGACCTGGTCGCGGGTGAGGGCGTTGATGGTCTCGACGGTGCCGAGGACCGGCCGGCCCAGCGGCGAGTCGCCGAGCAGCGCCGTGGTGAACAGGTCATGGACCTGGTCGCCGGGGTCGTCCTCGGTCATGGCGATCTCTTCGAGGACCACGCCGCGCTCGGCGTCGAGGTCCTCCTGCCGGATCAGCGACCCGGTGAGCATGTCGCTGACCACGTCGATGGCCAGCGGCAGGTCGGTGTCGAGCACCCGCGCGTAGTAGCAGGTGTACTCCTTGGCGGTGAACGCGTTCATCTCGCCGCCGACCGCGTCGACGGCGGCGGAGATGTCCAGCGCGGTGCGCCGCTGGGTGCCCTTGAAGAGCAGGTGCTCCAGGTAGTGGGTGGCGCCGCTGAGCACCGGGGTCTCGTCCCGGGAGCCGACGGCGGCCCAGATGCCGAAGGTGGCGGAGCGCACGGTGGGCAGCGTCTCGGTGACCACGCGCAGGCCGCCCGGCAGCACGCTGCGGCGGACGGTGCCGGTGCCGTCGGTCCCCGGCAGGAGGGTGCGCGTCCTGGTGGCCCGCGTGCGGACGGCCCGCCCCTTGGTGGAGGGGCGGGCCGTCACGGCGGTGGAGCGGGTCGTCACTTGGCCGACTCGTCCTTCGCGTCGCCGTCCGTCGCGTCGTCCTCGCCCTCGATGACCGGGATCAGGGAGAGCTTGCCGCGCTGGTCGATCTCGGCGATCTCGACCTGCACCTTGGCGCCGACGCCGAGCACGTCCTCGACGTTCTCCACGCGCTTGCCGCCGGCGAGCTTGCGGATCTGCGAGATGTGCAGCAGACCGTCCTTGCCGGGCATCAGCGACACGAAGGCGCCGAAGGTGGTGGTCTTCACGACCGTGCCCAGGTACCGCTCGCCGACCTCGGGCATCGTCGGGTTGGCGATCTGGTTGATCACGGCGCGGGCCGCCTCGGCCTGGGAGCCCTCGGTGGCGCCGATCAGGACCGTGCCGTCGTCCTCGATGGAGATGTCGGCGCCGGTGTCCTCCTGGATCTGGTTGATCATCTTGCCCTTGGGGCCGATGACCTCGCCGATCTTGTCCACCGGGATCTTGATGCTGATGATCCGCGGCGCGTTCGGGGACATCTCGTCCGGGGAGTCGATGGCCTCCATCATCACGTCGAGGATGTGCAGGCGGGCGTCGCGGGCCTGCTTGAGGGCCGCGGCGAGCACCGACGCCGGGATGCCGTCCAGCTTGGTGTCGAGCTGGAGGGCGGTCACGAAGTTCTTCGTGCCGGCGACCTTGAAGTCCATGTCGCCGAAGGCGTCCTCGGCACCGAGGATGTCGGTCAGCGCCACGTAGTGCGTCTCGCCCTCGATCTCCTGGGAGATCAGGCCCATGGCGATACCGGCGACCGGGGCCTTGAGCGGCACACCGGCGTTCAGCAGCGACATGGTGGAGGCGCAGACCGAGCCCATCGACGTGGAGCCGTTGGAGCCCAGCGCCTCGGAGACCTGGCGGATCGCGTAGGGGAACTCCTCGCGGGTCGGCAGGACCGGGATCAGGGCGCGCTCGGCGAGGGCGCCGTGGCCGATCTCACGGCGCTTGGGCGAACCCACGCGGCCGGTCTCGCCGACGGAGTACGGCGGGAAGTTGTAGTTGTGCATGTAGCGCTTGCGCGTCTCGGGCGACAGCGTGTCGAGCTGCTGCTCCATCCGGAGCATGTTGAGGGTGGTGACGCCCAGGATCTGGGTCTCACCGCGCTCGAACAGCGCCGAGCCGTGCACCCGCGGGATCGCCTCGACCTCGGCGGCCAGCGTGCGGATGTCGGTGACACCGCGGCCGTCGATGCGGACCTTGTCGCGGATGACGCGCTGGCGGACCAGCTTCTTGGTCAGCGCGCGGTAGGCCGCGGAGATCTCCTTCTCGCGGCCCTCGAACTGCGGCAGCAGCTTCTCGGCGGCCAGGTCCTTGACCCGGTCCAGCTCGGCCTCGCGGGCCTGCTTGCCCGCGATGGTCAGCGCCTGCGCCAGCTCGTCGGTGACGGCGGCCTGCAGGGCCTCGAAGACGTCCTCCTGGTACTCCAGGAAGATCGGGAACTCGGCGGTCGGCTTGGCGGCCTTGCCGGCGAGCTCGGACTGCGCCTTGCACAGCACCTTGATGAACGGCTTGGCTGCCTCCAGGCCGGCCGCGACGACCTCCTCGGTCGGCGCCTCGGCGCCGCCCTCGACGAGCTTGATCGTCTTGTCGGTGGCCTCGGCCTCGACCATCATGATCGCGACGTCGCCGTCCTCGAGCACGCGGCCCGCGACGACCATGTCGAAGACGGCGTCCTCGAGCTCGGTGTGCGTCGGGAAGGCCACCCACTGGCCCTTGATCAGCGCGACGCGGACGCCGCCGATCGGGCCGGAGAAGGGCAGGCCGGCCAGCTGCGTGGAGCAGGAGGCGGCGTTGATGGCGACCACGTCGTACAGGTGGTCGGGGTTGAGGGCCATCACCGTGGCGACGATCTGGATCTCGTTGCGCAGGCCCTTGACGAAGGACGGGCGCAGCGGGCGGTCGATCAGACGGCAGGTGAGGATGGCGTCCTCGGAGGGGCGGCCCTCGCGGCGGAAGAAGGAGCCGGGGATCCGGCCGGCCGCGTACATGCGCTCCTCGACGTCCACCGTGAGGGGGAAGAAGTCGAAGTGCTCCTTGGGCTGCTTCGAGGCGCTGGTGGCCGACAGCACCATGGTGTCGTCGTCCAGGTAGGCGACGGCGGAGCCGGCGGCCTGGCGGGCCAGACGGCCCGTCTCGAAGCGGATGGTGCGGGTGCCGAAGGTCCCGTTGTCGATCACGGCTTCGGCGTAGTGGGTCTCGTTCTCCACTATGGGGATTCTCCTCGTCTTTGCCCGCAGGGCGTTTTCCCTGGCGGGCCATCGGTGGAGGGGCGTCCTGCCGGTGCCGGTCTTCGATCGAAGCCACCGGGGGTGAACCACCCGGAGGCCACTACCGAGGACCGGCGTATGCGGCGGATAGGAGGACGCTCCTCCTCATTCGTTGTCAACAGCACCATTGCACCAGACGACGGCTGGATCCCGCACGTCCTGTGCACAGTCCGTCGCCGGATATCCACAGCCCTGGACTTTTCGGTGCATATGCGAAAGGGAGCGGTCCCGTCGAGACGGGCACCGCTCCCCTCAAGCGTCCTAGCGAACGCCCGCCGCACCGGCACGGATGCCGAGGCGCTCACGGAGCTCACGGAAACGCGTGATGTCCTTCTTGGCCAGGTACTGCAGCAGACGGCGGCGCTGGCCGACCAGGATCAGCAGACCACGACGGCTGTGGTGGTCGTGCTTGTGGATCTTGAGGTGCTCGGTCAGGTCCGAGATCCGGCGCGACAGAAGCGCGACCTGGACCTCGGGGGAGCCGGTGTCGCCCTCCTTGGTGCCGAACTCGGCGATGATCTGCTTCTTCGTCTCGACGTCGAGCGACATACGGACTCCTCAGGGTGTCAGGGGCCTCCGAGCGCCCCCGGTCTTCATCGCGGGGGAATCTCAGGTGACTCGAAAGGCTCAAGGTCACGAGTGACCGTCACCCAGAGTACCAGCCTGTGGCGACGTCCTTACCCGCGGGTCACGAGGGCCCGGACCGGGCTCGACGGGGGCGGGCGCCGGGACTGCCCGGGGCGCCGCTCTCCCTGTTTCCGCGCCTCCTCATTCTCCCCCTTCTCGCGTGCTCCCCCTCTCTCACCGTGCTCCCCCGCTCTTCCGTCCTCCCCGTGCTCCCCTCTCTCACCGTGCTCCGTGATCACCTCGGGCGGCCGCCGGATTCACCCGCCGGGAACCGCGGGGAGCGGCGTCAGCGACAGCGTGAAGGACGGGACCGGAGACCGGGCGCCGAACTGGCCGCGCACGGGCGGGAGATGGGCAACGCCCGTCGGCAGGAACGGAAGTCGGGCGGTGAGGAGGCCAGGAGGCGGGTACGGGCAAGGTGCAGAGGGCGCTGCGCCGGGGAGACGGGCCTGACACCGGGTACCTACCGGCGATTAGTCTTGCCCTGAACGGGGAGGCGGAATCGGCCATGGGGTGCAGGGGAAGAGACGCCACCGGACGGTCCGCCGCGAGTGACCAGGAGGCATTGTGAACAGCGATCGGGACGAGAACCGCGTGGGCGGGCCCGCCCCTGTCGACGACGCGTCGGAGTCCGACTACACCGGCGAGTTCAGCCTGGGGCCGCGACTCCCCGCCTGGTACATGCAGGATTCCAGCAGCGGTTCCGACCGCGAGGAGGACGACGTCGAGGAGGAGCGGGAGGAGCCGGAGCCGGACGCCCCCGCGGGGGCCGGCTCTTCGAACTCGGCGGATTCCGCCGGGTCCACGGGGTCCGCGGACTCCGAAGGGTCCACCAGGGCCGCGGCGGGGCCGGTGAGCGGCGGCGGTTCGACGTCGCCCAGTTCGTGGTCCGCGGCGTCCGTCCCGCTGATTCCGCAGCCCAAGTCCCCTGTTTCCGGGGACGGGGAGAGCGCGGCCGGCGACGACGAGCGACCGTCGCGGCTCGCACCGGTCCCGGACGCGCCGTCGTGGTCGGCGTCCGCGGTGCCCTCCCTCCCGCGGCCCGGGTCCGCCGAGCCGGACACGGACGCGGAGAGCGGCCGGGACGCCGCGGACGGACCGGGTTCGCCCGACGAGCCGCCGTCCGGTGAACCGCGGGCCGCGGCACGGCCGGACGCCACCGTGCGGTTCTCCGCCGCCGCTCTGCGACGCGAGATCGAGGAGCGCGCGGGCGAGAAACTGCCCGAGCCGTCACGGGACTTCGGGACGGCGAGCCCGTCCGGCACGTCGAGCACCACTGGCTCAGCCGGTTCAGCCGGTTCAGCGGGTTCAGCCGGTTCAGCTCCCACGGCCGCCGCGGACGAGGCGTCCGGCACGGGCGGGAGGTCCGGGACGACGGAGAAGGCCGACGCGGCCGAGAAGGCGGACAAGGTGGAGGACGCGAAGCCCGCGGCCGACGAGTCCGGGCCGGAGGACGAGAAGCCGGCCAAGCGCGCCCCGGTGTGGACGCCGCTGCCGCAGCCGCCCGGCGGTCACCCGTGGGCCCCGCCCGCGCCCGCGCAGAACCCGATGCCGCCGCTGCCGCAGGGCTACCAGCGCGCCGACGTCCCGCCGCACCCGGGTGGTCCGAACCCGCCCGCCCCGAGCGGCCACCCGTATCCTCCGGCACCGGCCGCGGGCCAGGTTCCCCTGCACCCGGGCGGCCCCAACCCGCCGGCGCCGCAGAGCGGACCCGCGTACCCGCCGCCGCCCGCCGAGCCGCTGGCCCCGCCGCACCCCGGTGGGCCCAACCCGCCCGCGCCCGGCGCCGGTCAGGGACTGGACTTCCCGCCGCCGACCGGCCGGCCCCTGGCCCCCGCGGGTTACGGCTTCCCGCCGCCCGCCACGCCCGCCGCACCCGAACCGCCGCAGCCCGCGCCGCCGGTCACCCCGCCCGTCACTGCGCAGCCCGGCTCCGGCCAGGACGGCTACGGCTTCCCGCGCCCGGCCGCCGACGGGCCGCAGGACAGCACCCCCAGGCCGACCGGCTACGGCTTCCCGCCCCCCGCCGCACCCGAGCCCCAGGACAGCGCGCCCGCGCACAGCGCGTACGGCTTCCCCCAGCAACCCGCCGCACCCGAGCCCCAGGACAGCGCGCCCGCGCCGAGCGGGTACGGCTTCCCGCCGCCGGGACAGCCCGGGCAGCCGGGCCAGCCTCCCTTCGGTGCGCAGCCGCCGGCTCCCGCCACCCCCGAACCGCCGCAGTCGGCTGGGCAGTTGCTGCCCGAGCAAGCGGGGTACGCCTTCCCGCCGCCGGCCGCGCCCGGGCTGCAGGGCAGTGTGCCCGCGCAGGGCGGCTACGCCTTCCCGCCGCCGGCCACACCCGGACAGCCCGCTCAGCCGGGCCAGCCGGGCCAGCCGGGACTGCCGGGCCAGCCGTCCGTGCCGCCGCAGTCCGGCGGCGACCGGCTGCCCGCCCCCACCGGCCAGGACTTCCCGCCCGCCGGTCCGGCGGCACCGCAGGGACCGACCCCGGTGCCGCCCACCGGCATTCCCGCACAGCAGACGCCGCAGGCCCCGCCGGCCGTACCGCCGGCCGCCCAGCACCCGCAGCTCCCCGGTCCCGCCGGTGCGCCCGTGAGTCCGGACGCTCCCGGCCCGCAGAGCGGCTACGGCTTCCCGCAGACCGCGCAGCCGCAGGCCGAGCCCGGCCCGCTGCAGCCGCTGCCCGCGCAAGGCGGCTACGGGTTCCCGCCGCCGGGACAGCCCGGCCAGCCGGCGCATCCGGGGCAGCCCGCGTACCCGGGTCAGCCGGGGCACCCCGGCCAGCCCGCTCACCCCGGCCAGGAGCAGGCCCCGCAGCCGGAGGGCTACGCCCCGCCGGTCGACCCGCGTGCGGGCGGCTGGCCGACGGTGACGCCCGACCAGCGGCAGCGGACGGCCCAGGGCGGCGCGCCGCTGGGCTACACGGCCGCGGTCGAGCTGTCGTCGGACCGGCTGCTGCGCAACCAGCCCAAGCCGAAGAAGCCGGGCGCCAACGCGCAGCCGTCGCGGTTCAAGCTGGGTGCGAAGAAGGAGGAGGCCGAGCGGCAGCGGAAGCTGGAGCTGATCCGCACGCCGGTCCTGTCCTGCTACCGGATCGCGGTGATCAGCCTCAAGGGCGGCGTGGGCAAGACGACCACGACCACTGCTCTGGGCGCCACCCTGGCCAGCGAGCGGCAGGACAAGATCCTGGCGATCGACGCCAACCCCGACGCTGGAACCCTGGGCCGCCGCGTACGCCGCGAGACCGGCGCGACGATCCGCGACCTCGTCCAGGCCATCCCGTACCTCAACAGCTACATGGACATCCGCCGCTTCACCTCGCAGGCCCCGTCCGGCCTGGAGATCATCGCCAACGACGTCGACCCAGCGGTGTCGACCACCTTCAACGACGAGGACTACCGCCGCGTCATCGACGTCCTGGGCCGTCAGTACCCGGTCATCCTGACCGACTCCGGCACCGGCCTGCTCTACAGCGCGATGCGCGGCGTCCTGGACCTCGCCGACCAGCTCATCATCGTCTCCACGCCCTCGGTGGACGGCGCCTCCAGCGCCAGCACCACCCTGGACTGGCTGTCCGCCCACGGCTACGCCGACCTCGTCGCCCGCAGCATCACCGTCATCTCGGGGGTCCGCGAGACCGGAAAGATGATCAAGGTCGAGGACATCGTGGCCCACTTCCAGACCCGCTGCCGCGGCGTCCAGGTCATCCCGTTCGACGAGCACCTGGCGGCGGGCGCCGAGGTCGACCTCGACATGATGCGGCCGAAGACCCGTGAGGCCTACTTCAACCTCTCCGCCATGGTCGCCGAGGACTTCACCCGCGCCCAGCAGGCCCAGGGCCTGTGGACGCAGGACGGCCTGAACCCCCCTCCGGTGCAGGCGCCGCCGCTGCCGGGTCAGTACCCGGGCGGCGCGCCGGGTCCGTACGCGGGCGCCCCCGGCGCCCCGGGCGTGCCCGCCGCCCCGCAGCAGCCGGGACAGCCCGGGCAGCCGGGCGGCTATCCAGCGCCTGGGCAGCAGGTGCCGGGCCAGCCGGCGCCCGGCCCGTACGGGCAGCAGCCCGGACAGCCCTACCCCGGACAGTCGGCGCACCCGGGTCAGCCGGGGCAGCCGGGGCAGGTGCCGCCGCCCCCGGCGCCGGGCCAGGTCCCGCCCGGCCAGTACGGGGCGCCGCCGCAGGCCCCGCAGCCGTACGGCCCGGGGCAGCCGGGCGCGCAGGGCGCGGCCGCGCCGCAGTTCCAGCCGCAGTCCTCGCAGCCGCAGGCGCCCCAGGCCCAGCAGGGCTGGCCGGCGCAACCCGAGGACCCGCAGCAGCAGGGGTACGGCTTCCCGCCTCCCCAGCCGCCGCAGCAGCAGTAGCGGGCGGGGCGGGAGGCCGCCGCAGCCGGGCCGGCCCCGCCGCCGCGAACGACGAGCCGAGGGCCGTCGCACGGATCACCGTCCGCGCGGCGGCCCTTGGCCCGTTCGGGTGAGCCGTACACCGGCGGTCGTACGCCGCGTCAGACCGGGGTGGCACGCCTTCACAAGCGGAATCCGCCCGTGGGCCGTCGTGCGGAACGGTTCCGGGCGCAGAGGATGGAAGTCCACCGTCCAGCGACGGGATCCCCCGTCCGTCGACGCACCATTCGAGGACCACCCCATGATCGAAGCCCACAGCCTGACCAAGCGCTACGGCGAACGCGCCGCGGTGACCGACCTCAGTTTCACCGTCCGCCCCGGCACGGTGACCGGCTTCCTCGGCCCGAACGGCGCCGGCAAGTCCACCACGATGCGGATGATCCTGGGTCTCGACGCCCCGACGTCGGGCAGCGTCACCGTCAACGGCAAGCACTACGCCCGGCACCGCGCCCCGCTGCACGAGGTGGGGGCGATGCTGGAGGCGCGGGCGATCCACACCGGCCGCAGCGCCTACAACCACCTGCTCGCGCTCGCGGCGACGACGGGCATACCGCGCAGCCGGGTCGACCAGGTGGTGGACATCGTCGGGCTGCGCGACGTGGCGCGGAAGCGCGTCGGGGGGTTCTCCCTCGGCATGGGCCAGCGGCTCGGCATCGCCAGCGCGCTGCTGGGCGACCCCGCCACCCTCGTTCTGGACGAGCCGGTCAACGGCCTGGACCCGGAGGGCATCCTGTGGATCCGCACGCTCCTGAAGGACCTGGCGGCCGAGGGCCGCACGGTCCTGCTGTCCTCGCACCTGATGTCGGAGATGGCGCTGACCGCCGAGCACCTGATCGTCATCGGCCGCGGCCGGCTCATCGCGGACACCTCGGTCGAGGAGTTCGTGCGCGGCGCCGCCGGAAGTTCGGTGCGGGTGCGCACGGACGGCGCCGAGGAGCTGCGGCAGCTCCTGGCCGGCCCGGACGTCTCCGTCGCCTCGGTCGAGCGGGGCGTGCTGGAGGTGACCGGGCTGAGCAGCGACCGGATCGGCCGCGTCGCCGCTGACGCCGGCATCGCGCTGGCGGAACTCACCCCGCAGCAGGCCTCGTTGGAAGAGGCCTTCATGGAACTCACCCGCGACGCCGTGGAGTACCACGCGCCGGTGCTCGAGCAGGAAGGACAGGCCGCATGACCACGACCACGCTCCCCGCCGACTCCCTGGCCCAGGCGCCGGCGCCGGCGCCCCGCGGACACGTCACCCAGGCGCGCGTGCTGCGCTCGGAGTGGATCAAGCTCCGCACGCTGCGCTCCACCTTCTTCACGCTGCTCACCGCGATGGTTGCGCTGATCGGCCTGGGCGCGCTCTTCTCGGCGTTCACCGCGAGCCACTGGCCGAGCATGTCGCCCGGCGAGCGGGCGCACTTCGACCCGGCGCTGACCAGCCTGCGCGGCTTCTTCCTGGCGCAGCTCGCGATCGGCGTCCTCGGGGTGCTGATGATCAGCGGCGAGTACGCGACCGGCATGATCCGCGCGTCGCTGGCCGCCGTCCCCACCCGGCTGCCGGTGCTGTGGGCCAAGGCCGCGCTGTACGCGGCGGTGGTGTGGGTGCTGACGACCGCGAGCGCCCTGGTGGCCTTCCTGATCGGCCAGTCCCTGCTGTCCTCGCGGCACATCGGCATCTCGCTGAGCGATCCCGGCGCGCTGCGCATGGTGCTGGGCGCGGGTCTCTACCTCACCGTGGTCGGCCTGCTGGGCGTGGCCATCGGCGCGCTGATCCGCAACACCGCGGGGGGCATCGCGACGGTCTTCGGCCTGCTGCTGGTGGTGCCGGTGCTGGCCGAGGCGCTGCCCACCTCGTGGGGCAACCACGTCAACCAGTGGCTGCCCAGCAACGCCGGACAGTCCCTGCTCTCGCTGCACCACGAGGCGCACACGCTGCAGCCGTGGACGGGTTTCGCGGTCTTCTGCCTCTACGCGGTGGTCGCGCTGGCCGGTGCGGCCGTGCTGCTCAAGCGGCGCGACGCGTGAGAACGGCCTGGGGGCGCGGGGTTTCCGGGACGGCGGTCCGCCGTTCCGGGAGCCGGGCCCGATGATCCCCCGCCGGTCCGGGGCGCGGCTTCCCGCGCCCCGGACCCGCGCAGCGGCCGCCGACTCCCTCGGCGGCCGCCCTGCTGCGGCGGCTTCGCCGTCACCGGCTCCCGACGGGCCTGCCACCGCACCTGATCCCGACGGGCGGCCCGGAAGCGGGGGGACTGCTCCTGAAGGCCTGCGGACCGACCAGCTGAGCGGGCCCGGGCGGTACGGGAGCGCCGGTCTGCGGGCGTGGGAGGCGTTCGAGCGCCTGGGGGACAGGGTGGCGAAGCTGGGCGACCGGGGGGTGCCGACGCTGTCCCCGTGGGTGGTCGACCTGTGCTTCGCGGCGGCGCTGTTCATGGCGCTGACCGCCGTCTCGATCCACCCGCTCCAGGAAGACCCGGTGCGGCTGCTCGTCGCCCACCTCGCGCTGACGTTCCCCCTGGCATGGCGGCGGATCGACCCGGCGCTGGTCTTCGCCTACATGTCGACCGTCGCGCTGGCGCAGTGGGCCGCGGATCTGCGTACGCCCGTGGACGTGACGCTGCTGATCGCGCTGTACACGGTGGCCGCCTCCCTGGACCGGCGGCGCACGCTGGCGGCGTTCGCGGTGCTGGAGGGCGGCATCCTGCTGGCCACGCTGCGCTGGTCGCTGCACGAGCGCGGGGTGGCGACCTTCGTCTCGCTGTCCGCGATGGCGACGGCGGCGGCCGTGACCGGGTCGAACGTCCGCGCCCGGCGCGAGCACATGGCGTTCCTGGAGGAGCGCGCCGTGCGGCTGGAGCGTGAGCGCGACCAGCGCGCGCAGCTCGCGGTGGCCGGTGAACGCGCGCGCATCGCACGGGAGATGCACGACATCGTCACGCACAACCTGTCGGTGATGGTCGCGTTGGCGGACGGCGCGGTGTTCGCGCAGCCGACCGCGCCGGAGCGGGCCACGGCGGCCATGCGCCAGGTGGGGACGACCGGACGCCAGGCGATCACCGACATGCGGCGGTTCCTCGGGGTGCTGCGTGCCGACGAGCCCGACGCGCTGCGCCACCCGCAGCCGGGCATCGCGCAGTTGGCGGGCCTGGCCGAGCAGGTGCGGGCGGCCGGGCTGCCCACCCGGCTGGAGGTCGCCGGCGAGCCGTCGGTGGTGCCGGCGGCCGCGCAGCTCACCGCGTTCCGGCTGGTCCAGGAGGCGCTGACGAACACCATGAAGCACGCGCCGGCCGGCGCCCGCGCCGAGGTGCGGGTGGCCTGCACGGCGGAGGAGGTGACGTTGTCCGTGGCCGACGACGGAGCCGGAGCCGGTAGCGTTCCCCCCGCCCCCTCCGAGACCTCCGGGCACGGCCTGTCCGGGATGCGGGAGCGGGCGGCGGCCTACGGCGGACGGCTGTCCGCGGGCCCGCGGCCCGGTGGCGGCTGGCGGGTCGAGGCCGTGTTGCTGCTGACGACGCCGGAGGTGCTGTGACCGAGGAGCCGACGCCGGCGCCGACTCTGGACGGGGCCATCCGCGTGCTGCTGGTGGACGACGAGCCCCTGCTGCGGATGGCGTTCACGATGGTGCTGGACGCCCAGTCCGACATGCGCGTGGTCGGGGAGGCGGGGGACGGGGCGGACGCCGTGCGGCTGGCTGGCGCGCTGCGGCCCGACGTGGTGCTGATGGACGTGCGGATGCCGGGCACCGACGGCATCGAGGCGACCTCCCGGATCATCGCGTCCTGCCCGCGGTCGCGGGTGCTGATCCTGACGACCTTCGACCTCGACGAGTACGCGTTCGCGGGTCTGCGGGCGGGCGCGTCCGGGTTCCTGCTGAAGAACGCCCAGCCGGAGGAGCTGCTGGGCGCGATCCGTGCCGTGGCGGGCGGGGACGCGGTGGTCGCGCCGCGCATCACCCGCCGCCTGCTGGAGCACTTCGCCCACCAACTCCCCTCCCCCGCGACGGCCGACACCGCCGGTACCGACGAACGGCTCGCCCGGCTCACCGCGCGGGAACGCGAGGTCCTGGTGGAGGTGGGACGCGGGCTGTCGAACACCGAGATCGCGGCCGGGCTGCACCTCGCCGAGGCGACGGTGAAGACGCACCTGAGCCGGATCCTGGTCAAACTCGAACTCCGGGACCGGGTGCAGGCGGTGGTCTTCGCCTACGAGACGCGGCTGGTGCGGCCTTCCTGAGCGGACGGACGCCGCGGCCGAAGCCCGGGCGGGGACAGGCCTGTTCCGCGGCGGCTCGCCGGGCACGGGCCCGGAACACGGCGGCCGCGGTGTCAGTGGCGGCTGCGAGACTGCGGGCATGGCAGAGATGGGGCACGTGCCGAACGATCCGGCGATCCAGCTCTCCCCGACGTGGGCCGACGACGACCGGCCCGCGCTGCCGACGGTGGGCGGGGAGCGGGAGATCCTGACCGCGTTCCTGGAGTGGCACCGGGCGACGTTCGAGCTCAAGTGCCGGGGTCTTGCGGACGCGCAGTTGTCGCAGCGGCCGATCCCGCCGTCGGGGCTGAGCCTGCACGGCCTGGTGCGGCACCTCGCCGGGGTCGAGCGCTGGTGGTTCCGCATCCAGTTCGCGGGCGAGGACATCCCGATGCTGCACTACGCCGACGACGACCCGGACCAGGACTTCGACCGCCTCGACGGTGACGTGGCCGCGGCCTTCGCGATGTGGCGGGCCGAACGCGACCGGGCCCGCGTCATCGTCGCCGAGGCGCCCTCGCTCGACACCACGTTCCGCTCGCGGGTCACCGGCAAGGAGATCTCACTGCGGTACCTGCTGATCGATCTGATAGCCGAGTACGCCCGGCACAACGGGCACGCTGACCTGCTGCGGGAACGGCTCGACGGCGCGATCGGCCGGTGAGGCGGGGCCTTCCGGCCTCGGCGCCGCGCGGGCCGGCCGCGACGCCCGCGCCGCGGACGGGCGGGCGGGCTGCCGCGTCAGGCCGTGGGCTCGGCCGTCTCGACGAGTTCCCGGGCCCGCTTCACATCGTCGGCCATCCGCTCCAGGAGGGCGTCGATCGTGTCGAACTTCTCCATGCCCCGCAGGTAGGCGAGGAAGTCGACGGCGACGTGCAGCCCGTACAGGTCCAGGCCGACCCGGTCGATCGCGTACGCCTCGACCGTGCGGGCGGTGCCGTCGAAGGTCGGGTTGGTGCCGACGGAGATCGCCGCGGGCATCGGCTCGCCCTCGACGTGCAGCCAGCCCGCGTAGACGCCGTCGGCGGGGATCGCGGTGTGCGGGAGCGTCTCGACGTTGGCGGTGGGGTAACCGAGTTCCCGGCCGCGCTGGGCGCCGCGGACCACCACGCCCTCGACACGGTGCGGGCGGCCGAGCGCCTCGGCGGCGCCCTCCACGTCGCCCTCGGCCACCAGCCGGCGGACCAGGGAGGAGGAGAACGGCTCGCCGCCCCCCGCCTCACCCCGTACGAACAGGTCGACGACCTCGAGGTCGTAGTCGTACTTCAGGCCCAGCGCGGAGAGAACCTCGACGTCACCGGCGGCCTTGTGGCCGAAGCGGAAGTTCGGGCCCTCGACCACGAGCTTGGCGTGCAGGCCCTCGACCAGCACGCTGCGCACGAACTCGCTCGGCGAGAGCCGGGAGAACTCGCTGGTGAAAGGCAGGATCAGCAGGGCGTCCACACCCAGCGCCTCGACGAGTTCCGCGCGGCGGTGGTGCGGAGCGAGCAGCGGGGGGTGGCTGCCGGGCCGCACGACCTCGCTCGGGTGCGGGTCGAAGGTCACGACGACCGAGGACAGGCCCAGCTCGCGGGCCCGCTCGACCGTGCGTCCCATGATCAACTGGTGGCCGCGGTGCACCCCGTCGTACGAGCCGATGGTGACGACGCTGCGACCCCAGTCACCGGGAACGTCCTCCAAGCCCCGCCAGCGCTGCACCTTGACGCTCCGCTTCTTCGCCGTGATCACTCGTCGCCGCTTCATCAGGACGGGTGTCCTGCAAAGCCAAGCCTGCCATGCCGGGCCGTGGCCATGTCCATCGGCACGGCTCCCGGCCCCCTCACAGAGCCGCCCGGCCACGCCCGCGTCCGGCCCGGGGCAGGCCCGCGCTCCCCGCGATGCTCCCTCCGTGACCGGTCTCACAGCCATCGGCGCGCCTCCCGCGGACGAACCCCAGGGCTGTGGGGTCCGCGGGGGTCGGCCGGGTTCGGCCGGTGCGGCAAGCGCGCTGCGGAGGCCGCTCAGGGGGTGGGCACGGTGGGAACGCGGGCGGCGGTCGTCAGGGTGCGGCGCGTGCTGGGGCCGATCAGGGTGTCCCAGATGTGGGTGTCGGCCAGCCATTCGCGCACCATGGCGGCGAAGTCCGGTGTCTCGGCGGCCAGTTGGACGAGGCGGCGGTCGAAGTGGGCCGCGCCCTCGGGGGTCCGCACGAAGAGCAGGGCGAGTTGGTGCACGAGGTCGCGGGTGAGCAGCGGATGCCGTTGCCGGGCGAAGCCGGCCGCGGCCGTGAGCAACGCGTCCAGCACGACCGGGTCGCGTTCGCTCTCCAGGACGGTCTCCAGCAGCTCCTGGCGCAGTGCGCGCGACAGATGCGTGCCGGGCGCGGCGAACACGGGCACGAGGACCGCCCGTACCCGCGCCGGGTGGTCCCGCAGCAACCCGGCGACCAGCGGCAGCAGCACCGGCCGCACGTCCGGCCCTTCCTCCAGCCGCAGGTCGAGGTAGGCCGCCACGGCCGGGGCGTGTCCGGGCCGGTGCCGCAGGTGGTCCTCGACGAGCACGGCGGTGCGCCGGGCGATCGCGGGCGCGTCGCCCACGGCCAGCGCGCGCAGGGCCTCGGCGCTGTCGTCACCGTGGCGCAGCCGGGTCCGGAACGCGGCGAGCACCGGCTCGGGGTGGGTGGTGAGGGCGGCGGCCACGGCCTCCGGCGGCAGCCCCGGGTCCCCTTCCGTGAAGTGCCGTAGTGCGGCGGGCAGATGACGGGTGCGGGTCGCCGGATCGCGGACCAGCAGACCGAGGGCGGCGCCGTGCAGCGTGCAGTCGTCCGGGCGGGCCAGGATCGCCAGCGCCGCGTACCGAAGCAGCTCGCGGTCGGCGTCCGAGCGGACGTGCGGCACAGTCCTGGTCCCGTAGGTGGCCGCCGCGACGTGCCGGTCGGGGCGCGGGTCGTGGGCCCAGCGGTCGACCGCGCGGCACACGGCGGACGGCTCGTCCTCGGCGAGCGCGGTCAGCACTTCGTCGGCGGCCGGGCGGCCCGCCGCCACCAGGGCGTCGGTGAGGTCGTCGACGGAGAGGCGGCGGTGCGTGTACAGCAGCGCCTGGGCGGCGGAGGCGACGGTGAGCGCGGGGGCGCCCTGCAGCGGGCGGTCGTCGCCGAACCAGCCGCACACGGCGGGCAGGGCCTCGGCCGGTTCCGCGCGCACCAGCTCGGCGACGACGGTCAGGAACCTGTCGGCGCGGTCGTCGGCACGGTCGGCACGGTCGGCGGCGCTCGGCGGGCCGTCGGCGGGGAGCAGCGTCCGCAGCAGGTCGAGCCGGTCGGCGGTGGGCAGGGGCAGCCGCCGCCAGAACCACGGGCCGAACATGCCCAGGCCGTGCGGTCCCAGCCGCGCGAAGCCGCCGCACCGGACCGACCGCTCGACGATCTGCCCGGCCAGCGCCGCCAGCACGTCGCGGTACGGCCCGGCGTCAGGCACCCGGAGCAGCACTTCCCTCAGCAGGTGCGCCGCCCACCATGCCGCGTCCTGCCGCCGCGCCTCCCGCCCGAACGTGCCCCCGGCACGCCGCGCGGAGCCGCCACCGGGCCACGCCGGTTCCGTACCGGGGCGTCCCACGCCGGAGGCGCCGCCGCCCGTGCCCCCCGCCTGTGCGCCACTTCCGCGTGGGCCCCGGCCCTGCGCGGGAACCCGGCCCTCCCCGTCGACAGCCGGCCCCGAACCCCGGACGCCCCGGACGTCCGCGTCGCCGGCCGAACCGCCCCTGGGATCTCCGGTACGGGCCGGTCCTTCCTCGGGCGGCCATGCCGCGCCGATGAACCAGCTGCCGGTCCCGCCGTCCTCGCCCCGGCCGCGTGCGTCGGGCTCGTCGTGACGCTCGGCATCGGGCTCAGGCTCACGGTCGGGCTCGCCGCCGTTTCGCTCGTGGGTGCCGTCACCTTCGTCCGGGCGCCCGGCCCTGCCGCGCGGGCCGGTCGGAGCCGGGCCGTGCCCCTGGTCGACACGGCTGCGCGTGCCCGGTTCGGGGTCCCCGGACATCCGCGCCGAGCCACCGAGCCGGACGGCGCCGTCGGCTGGATCCCCGCCCGAGGTCGGCACGCCACCTACGCGGGCCGCCGTGTCCTCGCCCGGCACAAGGCCCCGGGCAGGCCCGGGCCCCTCCGCTTCCCCGGGCCGAACTCCCCAGCGGGCGGCGGGCCGGAGCTGGGAGGCGGCACCCGGCGCCACCGTTTCCTCGCTCCGGCCGGACCCTTGCGGCGTCCCGCACGGCGCCGGGCCGGCGTGGCCCGGGTCGCACGCCACGTCAGGACGGGCAGCGCGTCGGGTGCGCGGGTTCGGCACGGTGTCGGTGTCCAAGTCGGCGGCGACGTGCGGCAATGCCGTCACCGCGGGCCGAGGACGACCGTCCCCGAGGCCGGACGCGGAGGCAGAGCGCGCGGTCGGCAACCGCCACTCGCCCGCACCCCACCCCGCGGCACACGGAGACGCAGAAGCCGACACCGATCCCGGCGGCCCTCCCGCGCCCCGTGCTGCCTCGCCCGCACCCACGGGCCCCGACGACGGCAGGCAGCCCGTAGCCCCTCCCCTCGCGCCCGGAAGCGTCCCGCCGGCCGGGCGGCTTCCCCCGTCCCCACCGAACTCTCGGCCAGGCCCCGTGGCCCCCGCCCGCTTCTCCCCCGGGCCCGCCGCCGTCGCGGATGCGAACTCCGCAGCGGCTCCTGAGCCGTCCCCCGCCCCGAGCCCGCGGCCAGGCGGGCAGGGCGCCTCCGTGAGGGCGGCGACCAGGCCGTGGAGGTGGGTGATGAGGGTGGCGGGCGGCGTGAGCAGGAGGGCCTGGACGACCGGGCCCGCTCGATGGTGGGGCACAGGAAGGCTGCGGGGGAACGTCGCCGGGGCCACCGCGGGGGCCGGCGGCACCGGGGGCGGCTGGCCCGCGCGGGCGGCCGGCCGGGACGGCAACCGCACCGGTGCCTCGGCCGGTGCCCCCGCCGGGGCGAACCAGCGGTGGACCAGGGCGTAGAGGGCGGCCGGGACGTCGAGGTGGAGTGCCTGGAGCCAGTCCGCCGGCTCCTCGTGCGCGAAGCGGTAGCCCGCCCCGGCCGGCACCAGCAGCCCCTCGGTGAGCACCGCAGACGCCCAGCCCGTCCGCCAAGGGAACAGTTCCTCGAACGTCTCGCGGTCCAACTCGCCTTGCCCCGGGCCGAGGCAGCGACGCGCGGCCTCGTGCACCTGTCCCGCGACCCGCGCGGCGAGCCGCCGCACGCCCTTGCCGCGCACGGCCGGTTCCGACGCGGCGGCCAGCCGTACGGCGATGCGCAGGCACACCAGGTCCAGGTGGGCCGAGAACAACTCCCTCCGCGAGGGCGGCACCCGGCGCTCTCCCTCGACCGGGTCCAGCTCCGCCGGCAGCGCGGCCTTGATCTCCCCGAGCAGCCGCAGCGCCAGCGGGTGCCCGGCGTCCTGCTCGGCGAGGTCGCCGGGCCGCAGGTCGTAGCGCGCCCGGGCACGCGCGGCCTCGTCGTCGGTCAGCGCGCCCAGTCGCACGCACGGCGGGAGTCCGCGTGCTGGAACGTGCCGCGATGGCCGGGGCGGCTGCCGGGACGTCCGCCGCGACGGCTCCGGCTCCCCGCTCCGGGACGGGTGCCGTCCGCTCGTCCCCGCGTACAGCAGCTCGCGCGGCAGCAGGGCCCCGGCCTGCTCCCAGAACTCGGGCCGGCAGGCCACCACCAGGCGGACCCGGCGGTCACGGAGCCAGCGGGCCGTGCCGGCGGTCCAGTCGGCGAGGGCGTGGGCCAGGACCGGGGGCATCTCCTCGGGCGCGTCCAGCAGCACCAGCAGCGGACGGCCGGCGGCGTGCGCCAGTTCGGCCACCGTGTCCGGTGACGGGTCGGCGAGGCCGGCTTCCGGCCAGAGCGGCGGGGGCACGGCGTTCGAGTGCCGGCCCGCGCCGACGATGCGCGCGGCCGTCCGCAGGGACCGTTCCACGGCGTTCTCGAGGCCGCCGTCGCCGGGGCGCAGCTCGGCCCCGCGGAGCCACAGGGTGGGGGCGGGCCGCGGGCCGCGGGCCCGGCGGACGGCGAGCTGGGCCAGTTCGGTGCTGCGGCCCGTCCCCGGTTCGCCGACCAGCCCCAGGACGAGCGGTGCGTGCGGCCCTTCGGCGTCGAGGAACCGGCACAGCTCGGCGGCGACGCTCTCCCGGGCGACGGGCTCGCGCCCCTCCCCCGGCTCGGCGGCCGTCCCGACCGAGGTGCCGGTGAGCTGGAGCGCGCCCGCGAGGTTGAGGTGGCGGCCGTAGGCCGGGACGGTGGCCGCGTTGCGTTCGAGCAGGTCGGCCAGCGGGCCGGGCGCCCCGGTGGCGGTGAGCGGGATGGCGAAACCGGAGGCCCGGTGTCCCGCGTGCAGGGCGGTCGCCACCACGCCGAGCACGGCCCCGGTCGCGGCGTCGACGAGCGGTGCGCCGGACGCCAGGGGGTCGGCCCGGTTCAAGTCGGCTTGTTCGAGCGCGAGTTCCCAGACCTCGTCGAGCAGGTGGAAGCGGTCGGTCGCGGTGTAGGTGACGGTCGTGGTGCCGAGGATCGTGCCCCGGACCCGGTGCGGGATCCGGAGGTGGACGCGCCACTCCGGGTGGACGGGTCCGTGCGGGGCGACGGGCAGCGGTGCCACGGCCAGCCCCTCGGTCGCGACGAGGGCCAGCCCGGTCTCGGGAAGCGGGGTGACCGCCTCGCTCTCGGCCAGGCACACCTGTCCGCCGGGGGCGTGCAGCACCAGCCGGGCGAGGCCGTCGACCGCTTCGTGGCTGGTCAGGAGGGTGCCGTCGGCGTCTGCGAGGAAGCCGGTGCCGCGGGGGCGGCCGGCCAGGTCGCAGATGCGGATCAGGGGGTCGCCCGAGGCGGAGCCGGGGGTGGACCGACTGCCGTGCTCCGGGCCTCCGGGGCCGCCCGCGCCTCCCGTGTGTCCCGCGTGTCCGGGCCGATGCGCCTCGTCCCGCGCGCTCCCCTGGCCGTCCCCTGCCGCCATGACGGCACCTCCCCGCCGCCGTGCCCCCGCTTGCGCGAAAGCGCCCCGTTTCGTCCCGCTTCGACGGTAGGTCGGACATGATCTCCCGCCTAGATCATCGGCGGAAAGCGCCCCCTTGCGCCCCCTCCCTTCACTCCGAGCGCCTGCCCATTGGAGTGATAACGGGGTCCCCGGTGGACAGGGACTGGTCAGGGGGTGTGCGGGGGGCCGTGGGGCGGGGCCGCTCAGGGGACAGGCGGCCCCGCCACTCGGAGCGTGAGCGCCCGGCTGTCCCGAGCGGCCGAGCGGCCGGGCGTCCGGAACAACCGGGCGCCCGGGACGACCGAGCACCCGCGCCGGGCCGCGCGGTCAGCACTACTGCGCGAACCCCGCCACGATCCTCGCCTTCCCCTCGTCCTCCTCCACCAGCGCCAGAAAGCGGCCGTCGGGGCCGAAGACCGCGTTGGGGCCGGTGGGCAGTGCGGGGAGGGCGATGCGGACGCCGTTGGCCAGCAGGCGGGCCTGGTGGTCGTCGGCCTCCCAGCGCGGGAACGCGGCCGCGGCCGCCTCCTCGATGGGGAGGACCGCGAACGACTCCTCGAGCTGTTCGAGGGTCCGGGCCCCGTCCAGGCCGTACGGGCCGACGCGGGTGCGGCGCAGCGCCGTCAGGTGGCCGCCGACGCCCAGCCCGGCGCCCAGGTCACGGGCCAGCGCACGGATGTAGGTGCCGGAGGAGCAGACGACGGTGACGTCCAGGTCGAGGACCTCGATGGCCGCGCCCGAGGGATCGACCGCCTCGGCCCGCCGCAGGGCCTGCACGGTGAACGACGAGACCGTCACCGGGCGCGCGGCGAGCTCGAAGTCCTCGCCCTCGCGCACCCGGGTGTACGACCGGACGCCGTTCACCTTGATGGCGCTGACCTTGGACGGCACCTGCTGGATCGGCCCGGTCAGCGCGGCGATACCGGCGTCGATCGCCTCCCGGGTGACCCCGGTGGCCGCGACGGACGCGGTGACCTCGCCCTCGGCGTCGTCGGTGACGGTGGTCTGGCCCAGGCGGATGGTGGCCGCGTACTCCTTCTCGGTGAGCGCGAGGTGGCCGAGCAGCCGGGTGGCCTTCTCGACTCCGATGATCAGCACACCGGTGGCCATCGGGTCGAGGGTCCCGGCGTGGCCGACGCGGCGGGTGCCCGCCAGCCGACGCATCCGCGACACCACGCCGTGCGAGGTGAGCCCGCCGGGCTTGTCGACGATCACCAGCCCGGAGGGTCCCTGTGGACGACTCATGCCTGCGACGAACCGCCCTCGCCACCGTCGGCGCCCTTCGCGCCGCCGCCGGCCGCGCCGGCCTCACCCGCGTCGTCCCCGGCGTCCCCGGCGTCCCCGGCGTCCCCGGCGTCCAGGTCATCGACCTCGGCGTCGGCGTCCTCGTCCGCGGGCTTGCGGTACGGATCGGCGTCGCCGGCGTACTGCGCGTCGGTGGCGGACTTGCGCACCTGCTCGTCGGCCGCGCGGGCCTTGGCGAGCAGGTCGTCGATGGTGCGGGCGTTGTCCGGCAGGGCGTCGGCCACGAAGGCCAGGGTGGGCGTGAAGCGCACCCCCGTCTGCCGGCCGACCTCGGAGCGCAGCACGCCCTTGGCGCTCTCCAGGGCCGCGGCGGACGCGGCACGCTCCTCGTCGTCGCCGTAGACCGTGTAGAAGACCGTCGCCTCCCGGAGGTCACCGGTGACCCGGGTGTCGGTGATCGTCACGTAGCCCAGCCGCGGGTCCTTGATCCGCCGCTGCAGGGTCTCCGCGACCACGACCCGGATGCGGTCCGCCAGCTTTCGGGCCCGCGCGGTGTCGGTCATCGTCTTCTTCTCTCTTCTTCGCGTTCAGGTGCGCGTGCAGACGCGCCGGTCAGTGCGGGTCGGTCCGCGTCGGGCGGGTCGGATGCCGCCGGCCGCTCCGGCCGCCGGCACGCGCGATGACTCGCCGTCACCCGCCTCAGTCGTCGTCCCCGTGGATCCGCTGCCGCGCCGACAGCAGCTCCACCTCGGGCCGGGCGGCCATCCAGCGCTCGCACCGGTCGAGTACGTCCTTGATGTGTCCCAGTTCGCCGGACACCACCGCGATTCCGATCTCGGCCCTGCGGTAGAGGTCCTGACCGCCGGTCTCCGCGACGCTGACCCCGAACCTGCGGTGCAGCTCGGCGACGATCGGGCGGACGACGGACCTCTTCTCCTTCAGCGACCGTACGTCACCGAGCAGCAGGTCGAAGCTCACAGCACCTACGTACATGTCGGAAACGGTACCGGCGAAGGCCGGGGCCGATCGACGGAATTTCTCCCGCCGACCGGCCCCGGACCGGTGTCACGCCTGTGCGAGGCGCCGGATCAGCCGCGCGGCTTCTCCCGCATCTCGTACGTCGCGATGACGTCGTCGATCTTGATGTCGTTGTAGTTGCCGAGGTTGATACCACCCTCGTAACCGTCACGGATCTCGGTGACGTCGTCCTTGAAGCGACGCAGGCCCTCGATGGTGAGGTTCTCCGCGATGACCTTGCCGTCGCGGAGCAGGCGGGCCTTGGTGTTGCGCCGGACCTCGCCGGAGCGCACGAGCACACCGGCGATGTTGCCGAGCTTGGAGGAGCGGAAGACCTCGCGGATCTCGGCGGTGCCGAGCTCCACCTCCTCGTACTCCGGCTTGAGCATGCCCTTGAGCGCCGCTTCGATCTCCTCGATGGCCTGGTAGATCACCGAGTAGTAGCGGACGTCCACACCCTCGCGTTCGGCCATCTGCGTGGCACGCCCGGCGGCGCGCACGTTGAAGCCGATCACGATGGCGTCGGAGCCGGTCGCCAGGTCGATGTCCGACTCGGTGACCGCACCCACGCCGCGGTGCAGCACGCGGATGTCGACCTCCTCGCCGACGTCGAGCTGCATGAGCGAGGACTCCAGGGCCTCGACGGAACCGGACGCGTCGCCCTTGATGATGAGGTTGAGTTCCTGCACCTCACCGGCCTTGAGCGCCTCGTCCAGGTTCTCCAGCGAGAACCTGCGGCCCTTGCGGGCGAACGCGGCGTTCCGCTCGCGGGCGGCCCGCTTCTCGGCGATCTGGCGTGCCGTGCGGTCCTCGTCGACGACGATGAAGCTGTCGCCGGCGCCCGGGACGTTGGTCAGGCCGAGGACCTGGACCGGCGTCGAGGGGCCCGCCTCTTCGACGGTGTTGCCCGCGTCGTCGAGCATGGCGCGGACACGGCCGTAGGCGTCGCCGACGACCATCGTCTCGCCGACACGCAGCGTGCCGCGCTGCACCAGGACGGTCGCGGTCGCGCCGCGGCCCTTGTCCAGGTGCGCCTCGATCGCGATGCCCTGCGCGTCCTGCTCCGGGTTGGCCCGGAGGTCGAGCGAGGCGTCGGCGGTCAGGATGACCGCTTCGAGCAGCGAGTCGATGTGCAGACCCTGCTTGGCGGAGATGTCGACGAACATCGTGTCGCCGCCGTACTCCTCGGCCACCAGGCCGTACTCGGTCAGCTGACCGCGCACCTTGGTCGGGTCGGCGCCCTCGACGTCGATCTTGTTGACCGCGACGACGATCGGCACGTCGGCCGCCTTGGCGTGGTTCAGCGCCTCGACCGTCTGCGGCATGACGCCGTCGTTGGCCGCGACGACCAGGATCGCGATGTCGGTCGACTTCGCACCACGGGCACGCATGGCGGTGAACGCCTCGTGACCCGGGGTGTCGATGAAGGTGATCTTGCGCTCTTCGTCGTTGACCTCGGTGGTGACCTGGTAGGCACCGATGTGCTGGGTGATGCCGCCGGCCTCGCCCGCGACCACGTTGGTCTTGCGGATCGCGTCGAGCAGGCGGGTCTTGCCGTGGTCGACGTGACCCATGACGGTGACCACCGGAGGCCGGGAGACCAGGGCTTCCTCGCCGCCCTCGTCCTCGCCGAACTCGATGTCGAAGGACTCGAGCAGCTCGCGGTCCTCCTCCTCCGGGCTGACGATCTCCAGCACGTAGTTCATCTCGCCGGCGAGCAGCTCCAGCGTGGAGTCGGACACCGACTGGGTGGCCGTGACCATCTCACCGAGGTTGAGCATCACCTGGACGAGCGACGCCGGGTTGGCGTTGATCTTCTCGGCGAAGTCGGTGAGGGAGGCGCCGCGCGACAGGCGCACGACCTGGCCGTTGCCGCGGGGCAGCAGCACGCCGCCCACGGACGGGGCCTGCATGGCCTCGTACTCCTGACGCCTCTGGCGCTTGCTCTTGCGGCCGCGCGCGGGACGGCCACCGGGGCCGCGACCGAACGCACCCTGCGTGCCACCACGGCCGCCCGGGCCGCCGGGACGACCGCCGAAGCCGCCGGGACGGGGACCGAAGCCGCCGCCGCCACCGCCGCCGGGACCGCCGGGACGACCGCCGAAGCCGCCGCCGCCACCGCCCGGACGGCCACCGCCGCCGGGACCGGCCGGACGGCCGGCGAAGCCGCCGCCGGGACGACCGCCGCCGGCACCGCCGGGACGGCCGCCAGGACCGCCGGGACGGCCACCGGGACCGCCGGGACGGCCGCCGGGAGCCGACGGACGCTGCGGCATCATGCCCGGGTTCGGGCGCGGGCCGGAGCCCTGGGGACGCGGCATGCCGCCCGGGGTCGGACGGGGTCCGCCCGGACCGGCCTGGCCGCCGGGCGCGCCGGGACGCGGGGCGCCGCCGGGACGCGGTGCACCGCCGCCCGCAGCGCCGGGACGCGGCGCACCGCCCTGGCCGCCGCCGGGACGCGGCGCGCCACCGGGGCGCGGCATGCCGGTGGAGCCGGACGAGGTGAACGGGTTGTTGCCGGGACGCGGGCCCGCCGGGCGGCCGCCCGGACGCGGACCGCCGCCCTGGCCGGGCGCGGGACGCCCGCCGGGACGACCGCCGTCGCGCTGCTGCTGGCCCTGGCCGCCGCCTGCGGCCGGACGGGCCGGACGGGGGCCGGGGGTCGCGCCGGGACGCGGCGAGGCCGGGGCCGCCGGGGACGCCGGCGGTGCCTGGAACTCGGCGGCCGGCACGGGGGCCGACGGCGCGGGCTTGGGCGCGGCCGGCTTGGGGCCGGGGCGCGGGCCGGACGCCGGCGCGGAGCCGTTGCCCGGTGCGGCCGGGGCCGCGGGGGTGACAGGGCCGCCAGGCTTGGGTGCCTGGGCAGCAGGACGAGCCGGCGCACCCGGGGTCGGGGCCGGCTTCGAGGGCGCCGCCTTGCGGGGCGCGGACGGCTTGGCAGCGGACTTGCCGGCGGCACCGCCACCGGATCCCTGGAAAGCGTCAGTCAGTTTGCGAACAACCGGCGCCTCGATCGTCGAGGACGCCGAACGGACGAATTCGCCGAGTTCCTGGAGCTTGGCCATGACGACCTTGCTCTCGACTCCCATCTCCTTGGCGAGTTCGTATACCCGGACCTTAGCCACTTCGCTCCTTCTAGGTCCGGGGTGGTCGTCCGCCGGACCGTCGCTACTTCATGGGCGTACTCATCGCGTACTCATCGAGTGCTCATCGCAATCTCGACCTACTTCCATCTCGCGAGGTACCTCACCGCACGGTGTTGGACCGTGCCGTACTTACTTCTCTTCCTGCGGGGCTGCCTGCTCGACATACCGGCGCAGCTCCGCGGTGTCGGGTGTCACGGGGGCTCGGAAGGCCCGGGTGAACGCCCGACGGCGGACCGCCAGGTCCAGACAGGCAAGGGCGGAATGCAGATACGCACCCCGACCGGGCAGCGTACCGCGATGATCCGGAACGCACGCGTCCCCGACCGCCGCCACACGCAGCAGATCGCTCTTGGCCGCTCGCTGCCGGCAGCCGATGCAGGTTCGCTCCGGGCATGCTGGGTTCAGCGTCCGACCAGACACCCTTTAGTCTACCTCCCCGCGCCGACCTCACCCCTTCGAGTGCGTCGACGCACGGTTGTTCGTCTGCGATTGGTCCGGCCGACGGCCGGAATCAGCCCTGGATCAGCCCTGAACGAGCCCGGCACGGGCACGGAACCAGCCCTGCATCGGCCCGGATCCGGCCCGGGGCGGCCCCGGATCAGTCCTGCGACTGGTCCTGCGGCTGCTCCGTGTCGGACCGGATGTCGATCCGCCAGCCGGTCAGGCGCGCCGCGAGGCGGGCGTTCTGGCCCTCCTTGCCGATCGCCAGCGACAGCTGGTAGTCCGGCACGGTCACCCGGGCCGAGCGGGCCGCGAAGTCGACCACCTCGACCTTGGAGACCCGGGCCGGCGACAAGGCGTTGGCGACCATGTCGGCCGGGTCGTCGGACCAGTCGACGATGTCGATCTTCTCGCCGTTCAGCTCCGCCATGACCGCCCGCACCCGGGCGCCCATCGGGCCGATGCAGGCGCCCTTGGCGTTGAGGCCGGAGCGGGTCGAGCGGACCGCGATCTTCGTGCGGTGCCCGGCCTCGCGGGCGATCGCCTCGATGACCACCGAGCCGTCGGCGATCTCCGGGACCTCCAGGGCGAAGAGCTTCTTCACCAGGTTCGGGTGGGTGCGCGAGAGCGTCACCGACGGGCCGCGCACGCCCTTGGCCACCCGGACGACGTACGAGCGCAGCCGTGTGCCGTGCGCGTAGTCCTCGCCCGGCACCTGCTCCTGCACCGGCAGGATGGCCTCCAGCTTGCCGATGTCGACCAGCACGTTCTTGGGGTCCTTGCCCTGCTGGACGACACCGGTGACGATGTCGCCCTCGCGTCCGGCGTACTCCCCGAACGTCACGTCGTCCTCGGCGTCGCGCAGCCGCTGCAGGATCACCTGTTTGGCGGTGGACGCGGCGATCCGGCCGAAGCCGCTCGGGGTGTCGTCGAACTCCTGCGGCTCGGCGCCCTCCCCGGCCTCCTCGGGCTCCTCGGTGGCCCACACGGTGACGTGACCGGTGTTCCGGTCGAGCTCGACGCGCGCCCGGCGATGGCTGCCGGGCTCCCGGTTGTAGGCGATGAGGAGCGCCGACTCGATCGCCTCGACCAGCAGATCGAACGAGATCTGCCGTTCCGTCACCAAGCCCCGCAGGGCCTTCATGTCGATGTCCACGGCTACGCCTCCTCAGTGCTCTCGTCGATGTCGTCGCTGTCGCTGCCGTCGGTGCCGTCCTCGGGGAGGTCGGCGTCCTCGGCGCCGGCATCAGCACCGGCCTCGCCGTCCGCCTTCCGGCTGAACTCCACCTCGACCCGGGCCCGCGTGATCTCCTCGAACTCGGCGCGGGCCGGCTTGGGCTTGCGGCCCTTGACGCCGGGCACCTCCAGGTCCAGTCCGGTGTCGTCCACCGTCATGATCCGCGCGATCAGCTCTCCGCGCTCCTTGAGCTGCAGCTTGACCAGCCGGCCGACGTTACGCCGGAAGTGTCGCGGCTCGGTGAGCGGGCGGTCGGTGCCGGGT
This sequence comes from Actinacidiphila acidipaludis, assembly GCF_019890725.1. Lineage (GTDB taxonomy): Bacteria > Actinomycetota > Actinomycetes > Streptomycetales > Streptomycetaceae > Actinacidiphila > Actinacidiphila acidipaludis. The sequence continues at coordinate 92,317 of NZ_JAINZZ010000020.1, read as the reverse complement.
GAGCTGACCTCGAGCAGGTACTCGGTGTCACCCATGACGTCGGAGTCGTCGAGGGCCTGGGAGATCGCGCGGCTCACCTCGGCCATGGCGTCGAGGTCCACGCCCTCCTCGGCGTCCACCACGACCTGCAACTGGCGGCGCCGGCCGGCCGCGGAGAGCGTGACCCCCTCCAGTTCCAGGCCCGCCGTGACGACGAGGGGCTCGAGCAGCGCGCGCAGCCTCTCGCTCTGGGTGGTGCTCATCCGGGTGACTCCTCGGCCGCGTCTGCTGTTGTCATGGAAGGTCGCGTGTACGCACAAGGCTACCTGAGTTCCCTGCTCCGTTTCGCCCGGCCGCCATGGAAACGCAGGGTGCTGCGCACCCGTAGAATCCCCGCATGATCCCCCGGATGGCGCTTGTGAGCAGGCGCGGCGTGATGGGCGTGGCGGCCGTCGGGGCCGTGAGCGGGTGTTCGGGGAGCGGATCCGGGCGTTCCGCCGGCGCAGCGAAGCCCGCGCCCGGCACCGCCGAGCGCGCCCGCGCGGCGCTCGACAGCCTGACCCTGCTGGGACAGTACGACGCGGCGCTCGCCGCACACCCTCAGCTCGCCGGGCGGCTGACCCCGCTGCGGGCCCAAGTGGCCCTGCACGTCACCGCGTTCGGAGGCCGGGCACCCGCAGCGGCCGGATCCGCGGCGGGCACCCCCGGTACGCCGGCCGGTCAGGGGAAGCCGTCGACCGCGCCGCCCGGCAGCACCCCGCCCCCCGGGAGCTCGACAGCCTCCCCGTCCGCGACCTCCCCGTCCGCGACCTCTCCGGCCGCCACCTCTCCGGCCTCCACCTCTCCGTCGACGGCCTCTCCGGCCGCGCCCACGCCCGCCGCGGCGCTCGCCGCGCTCGCCGCCGCCGAGCGGACGCTGGCCGACCGCAGGGCCGCGGCCCTGCTGACCGTGCCGGGCGAGCTCGCCCGGCTGATGGCCTCCGTCGCGGCGGCCGGCGCCGCGCACGTCGTCCTGCTGAGCCCGGGAGCGCACACGGCATGAGCGGTACCACCAGCCCCAGCCCGAAGAGCGGCCCGAGCCGGTCGCCCGGCGGGGCCGCCGCCCCGGCCCTGCCCGCCGTCCAGGCGGCCCTCGCCGCGGAGCAGGCGGCCGTCTACGGCTACGGCGTGGTGGGCGGCCAGGTCGGCCAGGCAGCCGCGGCCCGCCAGGCGGAGGCGCGGCAGGCCTACGACGCGCACCGCGCGGCCCGCGACGCCCTGGTCCGCACGGTCACCGACCTCGGCGGTGTGCCGGTGGCCGCGGCGGCGGGCTACCGGCTGCCGTTCCCGGTGGACGACCCGGCCGCGGCCGTCCGCCTGGCCGCCTACCTGGAGGACCGTGTCGCGGGCGCCTACGGCGATCTGGTGCGGGCCGCGACGGGCGGTCTGCGACGTGACGCGGCGGCCGCGCTGCGTCAGGCGGCGGTGCGCGCCGTCCGCTGGAGCGGCGAGAGCGTAGCCTTCCCGGGGTTGGCTGAGCGCGCCTGAGCAGTACGGAACGCCGTCGGGACACCGTCGAGCACTGCTGAGCGCGGCGCACCGCCACCGGCGCACACACGGAGGGAACGCGAGGCAATGGGCTCAGGGGCGGACGGCGGCGGGCCGGAACACGTGGAGCTGGCACCGCCGGAGCGGCTCGCCCGGACCGTGGCGGCCTGGGAGGGCGACGCCGGACGCGTGTGGCTGGCGGAGCTGCCCGGCAGGGTCGCCGGCTACCTCGACCGCTGGCGGCTGACGCCCGAGCGGGTCTTCGCGGCGGGCGGCCAGATCAGCATGATCGTTCTGGTCAGGACCGAGGACGGCACGCCCGCGGTGCTCAAGGTCGGCATGATCACCCGGGAGACCGCCCAGGAGCACGCGGCCCTCGCCCACTGGGAGGGCCGGGGCGCGGTGCGGCTGCTGCGGGCCGACGCCCCGGAGGGCGTGCTGCTGCTGGAGCGCCTGCAGGCCGACGTCTCGCTGCGCTCGCTCGCCGAGCCGCGGGCCATGCTGGAGGCCGAGGCCCTGCTGCAGCGGCTCTGGGTGCCCCCGGCCGACGCGCACCCCTTCACCTCCGTCGCGGACCACACCGCGTTCCTCGCCGGGACGCTGCGGGAGCGCCGCGAACAGGAGTGGGCGGCGGACGCCAGGCCGCTGATCGACGAGGCGCTGGCGCTGCGCGACGAGCTGCTGGCCGGCGCCTCGGAGGAGTTCCTGCTGCACGGCGACTACCACCACGGCAACGTGCTGGCCGGTGAGCGGATGGCCTGGCTGGCGATCGACCCCAAGCCGCTGGTGGGCGAGCGGGCCTACGACCTGGCGTGGCTGGCGCGCGACCGGCTGGCGACGCTGGCCGCACAGCCTGGTCCGCGGTCCGCGGCCCGGCGGCGGGTCGCCGCGCTGGCGTCGGCGCTGGACGTCGACCCCGAACGGCTGCGCGGCTGGGCGCTGTTCCGGTCGGTGGAGGCCGGCGTCTGGTACCTGTCCGTCGACGGCCAGGAGGACGGCCAGTTGCTGCTGGAGTTCGCGAGCTGGCTGTGAGGCCCGGCGGCGCCTGCGGCCTTCCCGCGCGCCAGGGTGCGCGGCGCCCGGCCGGCACCGCGCACCCCGCTCGTGAACGGCCCCGCAACGGAGATCACTTGACGTACCGCGGCGGCCCGCCCCTCCGAAGGACCTGACGACACGTCAGGCCAGGCGTTTGAGGGCCTCGGTGAGCTGGAGCTCCTCGCGTTCGCCGGTGCGGCGGTCCTTGAGCTCCACGAACCCCTCGGTCGCACGGCGGCCCGCGATCAGGATCGTGGGGACGCCGAGCAGGTCGGCGTCGGCGAACTTGGCGCCCGGTGAGACGCCCGCCCGGTCGTCGAGCAGCACCCGCAGACCGGCGGCGTGCAGGGCGTCGGCGGCCAGGGCGGCCAGTTCGGTCTGCGCGGCCTTCCCCGCCGCGACCACGTGCACGTCGGCGGGCGCCACCTCGCGGGGCCAGCACAGCCCGTGCTCGTCGGCGGTCTGCTCGGCCAGCGCGGCCACCGCGCGGGAGATGCCGATCCCGTAGGAGCCCATGGTGACGCGGACCGGCTTGCCGTCCCGGCCGAGGACGTCGACCTCGAAGGTGTCGGTGTACTTGCGGCCGAGCTGGAAGATGTGGCCGATCTCGATGGCGCGCCCGAGCGTGAGGCCCGCGCCGCAGCGGGGGCAGGGGTCGCCCCCCTGGACGGTGACCACGTCGAGGTACCGGTCGACCTGGAAGTCCCGCCCGCACACCACGTCGGCGGCGTGCCGCCCCGGCTTGTTGGCACCGGTGATCCAGGCGGTGCCGGGGGCGACCCGGGGGTCGGCCAGATAGGGGATGCGCAGGCCCTGGGGCCCGACGTAGCCGCGGACGAGATCGGGGCGGGCGGCGAAGTCCTCCGCGGTGACCAGCGCGACGGCGGCCGGGGCCAGGTGCTCGGCGAGCTTGCCGAGGTCCACCTCGCGGTCGCCGGGCACGCCCACCGCGGTGATCTCGCCGTCCACGGTGACCAGCAGGTTCTTCAGCGTCGCGGCGGCGGGCACGCCGAGATGCGCGGCGAGGGTCTCGATGGTGGGCGTGTCGGGGGTGTCGAGTTCCTCGACCGGCCCGGGATCGACGGCGGCGGGCACGGCCGCGGTGAAGGTGACCGCCTCGGTGTTGGCGGCGTAGTCGCAGGCGGGACAGTCCACGAAGGTGTCCTCCCCCGCGGCGGCGGGCGCCAGAAACTCCTCCGAGGCCGACCCGCCCATCGCCCCGGACACCGCCGAGACGATCCGGAAGTCCAGGCCCAGCCGCTGGAAGATCCGCCGGTACGCCTCGCGGTGCAGCCGGTAGGCCTCGGCGAGGCCCTCCTCGCCGGTGTCGAAGGAGTAGGCGTCCTTCATCTGGAACTCGCGCCCGCGCAGCACCCCGGAGCGGGGCCGGGCCTCGTCCCGGTACTTCGTCTGGACCTGGTAGAGGATCACGGGCAGGTCCTTGTAGGACGTGACCTGGTCCTTGACGAGCTGGGTGAAGATCTCCTCGTGGGTGGGCCCGAGGACGTACGCGGTGCCCTTGCGGTCGGTGAGCCGGAACAGCAGGTCGCCGTACTCCGCCGCGCGGCCGGTGGCCTCGTACGCCTCCTGGGGCAGCAGCGCGGGCAGCAGCACCTCCTGCCCGCCGATGGCGTCCATCTCCTCGCGGACGACCCGGGCCACGTTGTCCAGCACACGCTTGCCCAGCGGCAGCCAGGTCCACATCCCCGCCGAGGAGCGCCGCACGTAGCCGGCCCGGACGAGCAGCTTGTGGCTGGTCGTCTCCGCGTCGGCCGGGGCGTCGCGCAGCGTCTTGAGCAGCAGTCGGGACATGCGCTGGACCATGGCGGCCTCCGGTGTTCCTGAGGGGTGCTGAGGTCCGGCGAGAATACCGGCCGGACCGTGCCGGTCCGTACCGGTTATCCCGGCTCGTCCCCCGGGGTCACCCCGCCTCGGGCGCCCGCTCGCCGCGCCGCAGCAGCGGCAGCGGCGCGCCCATCACCGCGTACGGGCGGGTGGCGCTCGGGAAGTGCACGGGGCGTGCCAGGTCGCGGTAGCCGAGGTGCCGGTAGAGGTGGCGGGCCGGGCTGTCGCCGTCGATCGCCGACAGGATGCTGCGCGGCTCGGTCGCGGTGTCGGTGATGCCGGTGATCAGCCGGCGGCCCACGCCCTGTCCCTGGAAGGCGGGCAGCACGTGGAGTTCGGTGATCACGAAGGAGTCGTCGAGCCAGTGGTCGTTGCCCTCCCGCCGCAGGTACGGCTGGACGACGCTGGACCACCAGTGGGCGCGGTCGTTGGGCAGGCCGTAGACGAATCCGACGAGCCGGCCGGTGGCGCGGCTGTGCGCCCCGAGCGCCCGGGCCCCGGGCAGGGCCAGGTGCCGCAGCACGATCTGCCGGCGGATGGCGACCTCTTCGGGGCCCAGCCCGAAGGCGACGGCCTGCACGGCCAGCGCCTCGTCGACCTGTACGGCGAGGTCGATCGGGCCGACCACCACGTTCTCCATGTCCGGGGACCTTACCGGTGCGGGCCACCGGCCCTCGCCACGCTCCCGGGATCCGGACGCCCGCGGCCGGGAGCCGCGGGTCAGGCGGCATGTGTCGGACCGGCCCTAGAACAGCACGCTCATGAACGCGCCGACCTCGTCGAACCCCACGCGGCGGTAGGCGGCGCGGGCCGGGATGTTGAAGTCGTTGACGTAGAGGCTGACGACCGGCGCGACGTCGCGCAGCGCGTAGTGCAGGACGGCCGCCATGCCCGTCTCGGACAGGCCGCGGCCGCGGTGGGCGGGGGCCACCCACACGCCCTGGATCTGGCAGCTGTGCCGGGTGACCGCGCCGATCTCGGCCTTGAAGACCACCTCGCCGTTCTCGATGCGGGCGAAGGCACGGCCGGTGGAGACCAGTTCGGCGACGCGGGCCTGGTAGAGCAGGCCGCCGTCGCCGGCCAGCGGGGAGACGCCGACCTCCTCGGTGAACATCGCCACGCACGCCGGCATGATCACGTCCATCTCGTCCCGCCGGACCCGGCGCACCAGCGGGTCCGGGGCGACGTCGGCGGGCAGCGAGCGGGTGGTCATCAGCGGCTGGTGGGCGCGGATCTCGCGGGCCGGGCCCCAGGCGGGCTCCAGGTGTGCCCACAGGCCCGCGGTGGCCTCGGCCGGGCCGACGATGGACGAGCAGCGGCGGCCGGACCGGCGGGCGCGCTCGGCGAAGGCCCGCACGGCCTCGGGCGTCGCGCAGATGGGCACCAGGTTGGCGCCGGCGTAGCACAGCGAGGTGAGCCGTCCGCCGGAGTACCAGCCCCACATCTCGCCGCCGAGCCGCCACGGATCCAGGCCCGCGATGGTGACCCGCGAGGTCACGAAGGCGTTGGCCACCGGGTCACGGTCGAGGACGGCCAGCGCCGCGTCGAGGTCTCCGGGTTCGAGGACTCGGGCAGTGGAGTGGGTCAGCATGCAGGCGCCTCACCGTGCGGGCCGCGGGCGACGGCAATAGATGGTCCCCGCACTTTACCCCGCACGGGCGTACGGGGTGGCCGTCGGGTGAACCCCGGGCGCACGGGCCGGCGGCCGGCAGAGCCGGGCCCGCCACCGCTCTCGGCGGGCGGGCCCGGCCGCGGTGGCGTCAGGAGACGCTCACCTGCGGCTCGCCCGACATCACGCCGTCCGCCTGCATCGTCTCGGCGATCTTCAGCGCCTCCTCGATGAGGGTCTCCACGATCTTGGACTCGGGCACGGTCTTGATGACCTCGCCCTTGACGAAGATCTGGCCCTTGCCGTTGCCGGAGGCGACCCCGAGGTCGGCCTCGCGGGCCTCGCCCGGGCCGTTGACGACGCAGCCCATGACCGCGACGCGCAGCGGCACCTCCATGCCCTCCAGACCCGCCGAGACCTCGTCGGCGAGCTTGTAGACGTCGACCTGGGCGCGGCCGCAGGACGGGCAGGAGACGATCTCCAGGCGGCGCTGACGCAGGTTCAGCGACTCCAGGATCTGGATGCCGACCTTGACCTCCTCGGCCGGCGGCGCGGACAGGGAGACGCGGATGGTGTCGCCGATGCCCTCGGCGAGCAGCGCGCCGAAGGCGACCGCGGACTTGATGGTGCCCTGGAACGCCGGGCCGGCCTCGGTGACGCCGAGGTGCAGCGGGTAGTCGCACTTCTGGGCGAGCAGCCGGTAGGCGTTGACCATCACGACGGGGTCGTTGTGCTTGACCGAGATCTTGATGTCCCGGAAGCCGTGCTCCTCGAAGAGCGACGCCTCCCACAGGGCGGATTCCACGAGCGCCTCGGGGGTGGCCTTGCCGTACTTCTCCAGCAGCCGCCGGTCCAGCGAGCCCGCGTTGACGCCGATCCGGATCGGCACGCCCGCGGCGGACGCGGCCTTGGCGATCTCCTTGACCTTGTCGTCGAACTGCTTGATGTTGCCGGGGTTGACGCGGACCGCGGCGCAGCCGGCGTCGATGGCCGCGAAGACGTACTTCGGCTGGAAGTGGATGTCGGCGATGACGGGGATCTGGGACTTGCGGGCGATCGTCGCGAGCGCGTCGGCGTCGTCCTGGGTCGGACAGGCCACCCGGACGATCTGGCAGCCGGAGGCCGTCAGCTCGGCGATCTGCTGCAGCGTGGCGCCGATGTCGGAGGTCCGGGTGGTGGTCATCGACTGGACGGAGACGGGTGCGTCGCCGCCCACTGCGACGCTTCCCACCTGGATCTGACGGCTTTTGCGGCGGTCGGCGAGTCGGGTCGGAACATCCGGCATACCGAGCGAAATCGCGGTCATTTGCGTGGCATCCCCAAGCTGTGGATCGAGGTCCCGTCGTGGGCGGGCTCCGGCATCGAGATTACGGCACCCGGCCCACGACTCTCACTCGGCTCGGAGATCAGGAACTCAGTTTGACCGGGTTGACGACGTCCGCGATCAGGACCAGCAACGTGAAGGACACGAAGATGCCCGCCACGACATAGGCGACCGGCATCAGCTTGGCCACGTCGAAGGGCCCGGGGTCGGGCTTGCGGAAGACCCGCGCGGTGTGCCGGCGGAGCGACTCCCACAGGGCGCCGGCGATGTGGCCGCCGTCGAGCGGCAGCAGCGGCAGCATGTTGAACAGGAACAGCGACAGGTTGAAGCCCGCGACGAGCAGGACCATCGTCATGATGCGGTCGATGGCCGGCTCCTTGAGCGCGAACACCTCGCCTCCGACGCGGGCCGCGCCGACCACGCCCATCGGCGAGTCCGCCTTGCGCGGGGCGCCGTTGAACGCGGCGTTCCACAGGTCCGGGATCCGCTTGGGCAGGCTGACCAGCGAGCTGACGCCCTGCCGCGCCATGTCCCCCATGTGGTCGACCGAGGCGCCGAAGCCGAGCTGCTCGATGTGGGAGGCGGGCGAGAAGCCGAGGAAGCCGGCCTTCACCGTGCCGTCGAGGTAGTTGCCCTGGCTGTCGGTCTTGGCCACGACGTTGGTGGTGATCGTCGGGTGCAGGGTGACCTGCTTGCCGTCGCGTTCCACGACGACGGTGGCCGGGCCGGCGCCGGTGCGGATGTCCTCGGAGAGCTCCGCCCAGTTCTTGACCGGGCGGCCGTCGAAGGACAGGAACTTGTCGCCGGCCTGGAAACCGGCGGTCTTGGCGGGCGCGACCGGGTCCTTGGCGGTGCAGGGGTTGGCCGGGTCCCGCTTGGAGGTGTCGGCCTGCGAGATCACGCAGTCGCTGACCTGGCCGATCACCGTGGTGTTGGTGTTCACGCCGAAGCCCATGAAGACGCCGAGGAACAGCGCGACCGCCAGGATCAGGTTCATGAACGGCCCGGCGAACATCACGATGACGCGCTTCCACGGCTTGCGCGTGTAGAACAGCCGGTTCTCGTCGCCCGGCTGCAGCTCCTCGAACGCGGCGGACCGGGCGTCCTCGATCATGCTGCGCCACGGGGAGGTGGAGCGCGCGGTGATCCGGCCGTCCTCGCCGGGCGGGAACATGCCGATCATGCGGATGTAGCCGCCGAGCGGGATGGCCTTGAAGCCGTACTCGGTGTCGCCCTTCTTCCGCGACCACAGCGTGGGGCCGAAGCCGACCATGTACTGCGGCACGCGGATCTTGAACATCTTGGCCGTCGAGAGGTGGCCGAGCTCGTGCCAGGCGATGGAGACCATCAGGCCCACGACGAAGACGACTATGCCGAGGACCGTCATGAGAGCCGTCATACGCGCGCTTCCTCCGATGCCTGTGCCAGTTCGCGGGCCCTGGCGCGGGCCCATGCCTCCGCTTCGAGGACGTTCTCGACCGTCAGCCGAGTTCCCGGTGCGGGAGTGCCGTGTTCCTCGACGACGCGGGCGACGGTGTCCATGATGCCCGTGAACGACAGCCGGCCGGCGCGGAAGGCCTCCACGCATTCCTCGTTTGCGGCATTGAACACCGCCGGGGCCGTGCTGCCCAGGGTGCCGACGTGCCGGGCGAGTGCGACCGACGGGAACGCGTCCTCGTCCAGCGGGAAGAACTCCCAGGTGGCGGCCTTCGACCAGTCGAACGCCGGGGCGGCGTCCGGCACCCGCTCCGGCCAGCCGAGCCCCAGCGCGATCGGCATCCGCATGTCGGGCGGGCTGGCCTGGGCCAGCGTCGATCCGTCGGTGAACTCCACCATCGAGTGAACGTAGGACTGCGGGTGGACGACGACCTCGATCCGGTCGAACGGGATGTCGTAGAGCAGATGGGCCTCGATCACCTCCAGGCCCTTGTTCACCAGGTTGGCCGAGTTGATGGTGATCACCGGGCCCATGTCCCAGGTGGGGTGGGCCATGGCCTCGGCCGGGGTGACATCCGCCATCTCGGCGCGGGTCCGGCCGCGGAACGGGCCGCCGGACGCCGTCACGATCAGCTTGCGGACCTCGGAGCGGGCGCCGCCGAGCATCGCCTGGAACAGCGCAGAGTGCTCGGAGTCGACCGGCACGATCTGTCCGGGCCGCGCGATCGCCTTCACCAGCGGGCCGCCGACGATCAGCGACTCCTTGTTCGCCAGGATCAGCACCCGCCCGGCCTCCAGCGCCGCCAGCGTCGGGCGCAGGCCGATGGAACCGGTGATGCCGTTGAGCACCGAGTGGCACGGCATCCGGGCCGCCTCGGCGGCCGCGTCGGGGCCGGCGAGGATCTCCGGCAGCGCCGCCCCGGCGCCGTGGTGCGCCGCCAGTGCCTCGCGCAGCGCGGGCACCGCGGTCTCGTCGGCCACGGCCACCGTGCGCACCCCCAGCCGGTGCGCCTGCTCGGCGAGCAGCTCCGCCCGGCCGCCGGCCGCCGCGAGCGCCACGACCCGGAAGCGGTCGGGGTTGCGCAGCACGACGTCGATCGCCTGGGTGCCGACCGAGCCCGTCGAGCCGAGGATCACGATCTCCCGGGGGGTGCCGGGCTCGGGAACGGCGAACGGTCGGTAGTGGGGGTCTGCGAGTGCGTCGGTCATGGAGTCATTCTGTCCTGCCGGGCGGGGCGGCGGAGCAAGGGGCGGCTGCCCGGGGCCCGCCGGGGGCCACGGGGTGCCGGAACTGCGGGGACGGCGGGCGTCGGCCGGGGACGGCCGGGGACGGCCGGAGGACGGCTCCGGCGGGGAGGCGACGCCCGGCGGCCCGCCACGGAAGGCGGGTCCGCCGGGCATCACCGGCGCTCCGGACCGGTCGGGCTCCGGTTGGGCGGGTCAGTGCACCGGACGGTGCACGTTCTCCTTGTTCGCCGGGCCCGGCGTCGCGTCGGCGATCCAGGGACCCTCGCGGCTGGCGTCGACGATCCCGGCCTCCAGCCAGCTCACCTCGCCCTTGAGCACGGACCTGGCCAGCGCGCGGTCGGGCCCGTCGGTGTTGGTCCACAGCCGCGCGAACAGCTCGTCGACGCGGATCCTGGACTGCCGGCAGAAGGTGTCGGCCAGCCGCCGCGCCTGCGGGCCGTGCTCGCTGTTGGCCGCCAGGTGCTGGGCGCGGACGCAGGCCGCGCTCATCGCGAAGAGCTCGGCGCCGATGTCCACGATCCTGGCCAGGAAGTTCTGCTTGAGCTCCATCTTTCCCTGCCAGCGCGACATGGCGTAGAAGGTGCTCCGGGCCAGCTTGCGGGCGGTGCGCTCGACGTACCGCAGATGGCCTGCCAGGGCGCCGAACTCCGCGTAGGAGGTGGGCAGCTGCCCGGGACCCGCGACCAGCTTGGGCAGCCAGCGGGCGTAGAAGCCGCCGGCCTTGGCGCCCGCCCTGGCCTTGTCGGCGAGGGTGGCGTCGGGGTCGATGAGGTCGCCGGCCACCGACAGGTGGGCGTCGACGGCCTCCCGCGCGATCAGCAGGTGCATGATCTCGGTGGCGCCCTCGAAGATCCGGTTGATCCGCAGGTCGCGCAGCAGCTGCTCGGCCGGAACGGCCCGTTCGCCGCGCGCGGCCAGCGAGTCGGCGGTCTCGAAGCCGCGGCCGCCGCGGATCTGCACCAGCTCGTCGGCCATCAGCCAGGCCATCTCCGAGCCGTAGAGCTTGGCGAGGGCGGCCTCGATGCGGATGTCGTTGCGGTCCTCGTCGGCCATCTGGGACGACAGGTCGAGCACCGCCTCGAGGGCGAAGGTGGTGGCGGCGATGAACGAGATCTTGCTGCCTACCGCCTCGTGCTCGGCGATCGGCTTGCCCCACTGCTCCCGGGCCGCCGACCACTCACGGGCGATCTTCAGGCACCACTTGCCTGCGCCGGCGCAGGCCGCGGGCAGCGACAGGCGGCCGGTGTTCAGCGTGGTCAGGGCGATCTTCAGGCCGGCGCCCTCGGGGCCGATGCGGTTGGCGGCGGGGACGCGGACCTGGTGGAAGCGGGTCACGCCGTTCTCGATGCCGCGCAGTCCCATGAAGGCGTTGCGGTTCTCGACGGTGATCCCCTCGGACGCGGCCTCCACGACGAACGCGGTGATCCCGCCCTTGTGGCCCTCCGACGCCGGGACCCGGGCCATCACGACCAGCAGGTCGGCGATGACGCCGTTGGTGGTCCACAGCTTCACGCCGTCGAGCACGTAGTCGTCGCCGTCCGGCACGGCGGTGGTGGCGAGCCGGGCCGGATCGGAGCCGACGTCCGGTTCGGTCAGCAGGAAGGCGCTGACGTCGGTGGTGGCGCACCGCGGGAGGAACCGTTCCTTCTGTTCCTTGGTGCCGAACATCTTCAGCGGCTGCGGTACGCCGATCGACTGATGGGCGGAGAGCAGGGCGCCGACGGCGGGGTTCGCCGAGCCGACGAGGGCGAGCGCCTTGTTGTAGTACACCTGGGTGAGGCCGAGCCCGCCGTACTCCTCGTCGATCTTCATGCCGAAGGCGCCGAGTTCCTTCAGGCCGAGGATGGTCTCGTCGGGGATGCGGGCCTCGCGCTCGATCACCGCCCCGTCGATGCGGGTCTCGCAGAACTCCCGCAGCCGGGCCAGGAACGCCTCGCCCTTCTGGACGGCGTCGGGCGCGGGCTGCGGATAGGGATGGATCAGGTCGAGGCGGAAGCGCCCCAGGAACAGTTCCTTGGCGAAGCTGGGCTTGCGCCAGTTCTGTTCCCTGGCGGCCTCGGCCACCTGGCGTGCTTCGCGCTCGGTGACCTTGCGCGCTGTGACGGGTGCGGACACGGTTGCGTCACCTCCGGGTACCCGGTTACCGACCGGTCTACTGGTCCGTACTACCCGAATTCACGCAATCCAGCCAGAGCAGCGGCGGGTGGGAACCCGCCGCTGCTGACCGTGTGTCAGGCCGTGGCCCTGGACCGGCGCCTGGAGACCGGTCCGGGGTCCGGAGACCGGACCGGCGCCTGGAGACCGGTCCGGGGCCCGGCGTGCCTAGAGGTCGAGGCCGGTGAGGACCAGCACCCGCTCGTAGGTGTAGTCCTCCATCGCGAACCGGACGCCCTCGCGGCCGTTGCCGGAGTCCTTGACCCCGCCGTACGGCATCTGGTCGGCGCGGTACGACGGCGCGTCGCCGATGATCACACCGCCCACCTCCAGATCGCGGTGCGCCCGGAACGCCAACTGCAGGTCGTGGGTGAACACGCCCGCCTGCAGGCCGAACCGGGAGTCGTTGACCGCCGCGAAGGCCTCGTCGGGGCCGTCCACCCGGTGCAGGGAGAGCACCGGCCCGAACGCCTCCTCGGTCGCCAGGATCGCGTCCGCGGGCAGGTCCGCCAGCACGGTCGGCGCGTAGCTCGCGCCGTCGCGCACCCCGCCGGCGAGCACCTTGGCGCCCTTGGCCACCGCGTCCTCCACCCAGGCGGCGACGCGCTCGGCGGCGGCCTCGCTGACCAGCGGGCCGACGTCCGTCGCGTCGTCGTTCGGGTCACCGGTCACCTGCGCGCCGACCTTCGCCAGCACCCGCTCGACCAGCTCGTCGTAGACCGACGCGTCGGCGATGACCCGCTGCACCGAGATGCAGGACTGGCCCGCCTGGTAGTTGGCGAAGGTGGCGATCCGGGTCGCCGCCCACTCCAGGTCCTGGTCGGACGACCAGTCGGCGAGGACGACGGCGGCCGCGTTGCCGCCGAGTTCGAGGGTGACGCGCTTGCGCGGCACCGAGTCCATGATCTGGTAGCCGACGGTGTCGGAGCCGGTGAACGAGATCACCGGCAGCCGCGGGTCCTGCACCAGCGCGGGCATCCGGTCGTTGGGCACCGGCAGCACGCTCCACGCGCCCTCGGGCAGGCCGGTGGTCTCCGCCAGCAGCTCGCCGAGCAGCAGCGCCGACAGCGGGGTGGCCGGGGCCGGCTTGAGGATGATCGGCGCGCCCACCGCGATGGCCGGGGCGATCTTGTGCGCCACCAGGTTGAGCGGGAAGTTGAAGGGCGCGATGCCCAGCACCGGTCCGTGGCTGAACCGGCGGGTCAGGGCGAGCCGGCCGACGCCGCCGGGGTCGGTGTCCAGGCGCTGCGCCTCGCCGCTGTTGAAGCGGCGGGCCTCCTCGGCGGCCCAGCGGAAGACGGAGACCGCGCGGCCCACCTCGCCGCGGGCCCACTTCAGCGGCTTGCCGTTCTCGGCGGTGATGAGCCGGGCTATCTCCTCGGCCCGCTCGGCGAGCCGCTTGCCGACGTGGTCCAGGGCGGCGGCCCGCACGTGGGCCGGCGTGGCGGCGAAGGCGTGCTGCGCGGCGGCGGCCGCGGCCACCGCCTCCTCGACCTGTTCCGGGGTCGGCACGCCGACCCGGCCCACCAGCGAGCCGTCCCACGGGTTCGTCACGTCGAAACTGTCCGCGCCGGTGGCCGGCCGGCCGGCCACCCAGAACGGGTGCGAGGCTGCGCCTGTGCTTGTCACGGTGGGATCCGCCCTTCTGGTGATCGCGAGGTGCCCCCACCGTAGGCGCGGCCGCCACCGCGGCCCGTTGTCCACAGCGGAGTACGGACAGCCGGCGGCGCTACGGAATGGCCAGCGCGGCTGGGGAAGAACGCCTGCCTCCGGTCGGCCCGGGGCCGGGCACGGCCGTGTGCTCCTCACGCACTCCGGGCCGCCGGTGATCCGGTCGTCAGCCCTCCGCCTTGAGGGCCAGCCACAGCTCCATGCGGACGTCCGGGTCGTCCAGGGAGCGGCCGAGGATCTCCTCGACGCGGCGCATCCGGTAGCGCAGGGTATGGCGGTGCACGCCGAGGTCGGCGGCGGCCGCGTCCCACTGGCCGTGGTGGGAGAGCCAGGCGGCGAGCGAGGCCACGAGGTCGCCCCGCGAGGTGGAGTCGTGCTCGCGCAGCGGCCGCAGCAGGCCCTCCGCGAAGGCCCGTACCGCGTCGTCGGCCAGCAGCGGCATGACGGACCCGGCCCCGACCTCGTCGTGCTCCACCAGGTTGCGGCCGCGGCGCAGCGCCACGGCCAGCGCCCGTTCGGCCTGCTGGTGCGCCTCGGGCACGTCCGGCACCTCGGCGGCCGCCGAGAGTCCCGCGGCCAGGGCGTCCTCGGCGTCGGCGAGGTCGGCGGCGGCGGCCAGCGCGCCCGCGTCGGCGGCGGCCAGCACGATCAGCCGCTCGCCCTCCCGGACGGCCAGCAGCGGCTCGCCCGCGCGGGAAGCGGCGGCCTCGGCGCGCTCGCCGAGCAGCGTCACGGCGTCGGATCCGGTGCGCGGGTCGGCCGGCTCGGCGATGAGCACCCGCACCGGCTGGTCGAACAGGCCGCCGTAGAGCCGGCCGGCCACCGCGCGGGCGTGCGCGGGCTCGCCGGCCAGCAGCATCCGCAGCAGGGCGGCGGCGAGCCGCGCCTGGGCGTCCTGGAGGGTGCGGGACTGCTCCAGGGAGAGGGTGAGCAGGGCGACGGCGGCGTGCACGACGTAGCGCGCCGAGGTGTCGAGGCGCTCCTCGGTGCCGACGGCGAGGAAGCCGCGGGGGCGGCGGCCGGTGCCGAGCGACTGCAGCTCCACCCGGTCCTCGGTGCCGGCCGGCCCGGCGACGGCGGCGCTGGCGGGGGCGGGGGTGTCGCGGAGCCGGTCGATCTCGCCGGCCAGCCGGGCGGCCCGGCGGCCGGCCCACTCGGGGGCCGCGGCCAGCACCGCGCCGGAGGCGTCGTACAGCGCGGCCCAGCCGTCGAGGTGGGCGGCGAGCCGGGCGAGCAGGGCTGCGGTGCCGTCGGCGGCCAGCGCGGCGCGGGTGAGTTCCCGCTGGGCCTCGAAGCCGGCGGTGACGGCCTTGTACTGGTCGGCGGCGACGGCCGCGGACACGGCCTTGCTGATCGCGATGAAGGGGGTGGGGCGCGGCACTTCGAGCAGCGGCAGCCCGGCCTCCTCGGCGGCCGCGACCAGGGCGGACGGGACGCTGTCGTGCCCGACGCCCACGCCGAAGCCGAGCCCGACCACGCGGGCCCCGGCCAGCCGCCGCACGTACGCGCGCATCGCGGCGGGGTCCTCGGTGTCGAGCTTCATGCCGGTGGTGAGCAGCAGTTCGCCGCCCTCCAGGTAGGGCCCCGGGTCGTCCAGTTCGCTGGTGTGCACCCAGCGGACCTGGGCGTCGAGCCGGTCACCGCCGGCGAGGACGGCCAGCTTGAGCGCCGAGTGATGGGCGAGGGACGCGAGAGTGAGCGGCATACCGACCTGGTGACCCCGTGGCTTTTGTCCGCCCGGTACCGGACGGCCCCTTCAATTGTGCCGCACCGTACAGCGGCCTTCTCACGCCCTCAGGTCCACGAGGACCGGAGGGGCGTGCTCCCCGCCGGTCGTGGTCATCGACACCACGGCGTGGCCTGCGGGGACGCCGTGGGCCAGGTCCGAGGCGGACCAGCGCTCGCGCTCCACCTCGCGGACGGTGACGGACTCCGTGGTCACCGCTTCCCCGGTGAACAGCCGCCGCACCCCCCGCGACGCCCGCCGCGCCATCCCGCCCGACTGATCCGGCGTCCGCGTCACATCCCGGGTCTGGACCGTGGTGGTCCCCCATGCCTCCGCGAAGAACCCGCCGTCCCAGGGCGAGACGCCGGCGAGCGCCATACGGCACCCGATCGAGCCCACCAGCGGCCCGCGCAGTTGTTCCGGGATGTCGTCCAGCGTGCGCAGGCCCAGTACGGCGCCGGCGTTGGCCGCACGCAGGGACGACAGGGCCCTGACCGTCGCCGGCGTGACGGCGTGCGCGGCGTCGTCCACGACGATGCAGGCGAACATCGTGGAGTCGCGGCGGGACGCCACGGTGGCCATGAACTGCGCCAGCAGCAAGCGCACCAGGATCCGCGACGCCTCCGAGTGGCCGCGTTCCGGCAGCTCGATGCGCACGCGCAACGGATGCGCCAGGGCGTCCATGGAGAACGGCCGGCTGCGGCCGGAGGTGTCGAAGAAGCCCGCGAACGCCGGCCGGTCGAGGGTCGCGACGCGGTCCGCCAGCAGGCTCCCGATGTCGCCCGGGCGTGCCGCTTGCCGTTCACGCGCGTCGAGTTCGCGCATCAGACCCGGAGCTCCGGCGGCATCCACCGCCTCACGCAGGGCCGCGTACGCGTGGGGCACTCCGTCCAGCAGCTCGCGCAGGACCGGAACAGGGGGGAAGTGGCCGTGGGCCGCAGCGTAGGGGCCGAGCAGCTGGCCGAGGGCGGTGGCCGCCCGCAGTTGTTCGGACTCCGGGCCGTCGACGAGTGCGTCGGCCAGCAGCCAGGCGGCCAGGTCCGGATCGGTGGTGCCGCCGTACAGGTCGAGGTCGTAACGGGACGCCGGATCTCCGAGGGAGATCACCACGTCGTAGGCCTCGCGCGGTCCGAGGTCGGCCTCTGCCGCGGCGACGGCCACCACGGCGGCCCTGCCCCCAAGGGCCTGCAGGCACAGTGACTCGGCCACGGGCCGCATCACCTGGCGGGTCTTCCCCGAGCCGGCAGGCCCGACGGCCAGCAGACCGGTGCCGAGGACCGCCGGATAGAGGGCGATGCCGGAGCCCCGGTACTGGTAGCCGTTGCGCTTGTCCTCGGCTCCCCTGCCGATGCGGACCTGGTCGCCGAGCAGGTCGTGGCCGGCCGCCCGCCGGGGCACGTCACGGTCACCCGAAGGGTGCAGGCAGGCGTCCGCGCCGAGCCGCAACACGGTGTCCGCGAACTCGTCGGCGCCCTGCCGCCTGCTGTGCACCAGGGACCAGGCATGGCGGATCCGCACGCAGTCGACATCGTTCATGCGCCCGGACCTGACCTCCGCGGCCAGCCTGTCGGCCACGTCGTGCCGGCCGGCTCCTCTCAGCTCCGGCCACTCGGCGGGCGAGACGTCCACGGCGCCGAAGGGGTCACCCGGGGCCGTCCGCTGGGCCGGGGGAACGGCGCCGGGCGCCGGAGGCCACGGCGGGGGGCCAGCCGGCGCCGGCTTCCTCCTCAGCCATCGGCCCCACTGGCCGTACTTCGCGCAGGGCCAGGCGATCAGCAGGGTGCCCGGGATGTAGAGGCTGTCGCCGACCAGCGCGGCGGCGTAGGCGTTGCCCCCGCCGCGCGTCCAGGACTGCGGGAAGATCACCGACGTGGCCTCGAACAGCGGGATGTAGCTCTTCCAGCAGAGCATCCACACCACGAACCCGCCGACCACGGAGGCCCACCCGCGCATCGCCGGGGTCGTCAGGTAGCGGCGCAGCAGTTCCGGCCAGTTGCCCAGCCGGGCGAAGTAGTAGGCCAGCAGGACCATCCACAGGATGTCGTAGGCCTTGTCGGCGAAGTACTCCGGGCGGGACATGCCGCCGCCGTTCCACCACCCCCGGGGCGTGAGAAGGGTGAGGGGCTCCCGCCAGAACGGGATGTAGCCGTTGTCCAGCAGGGACCAGACGAGAACGCCGGTCAGGAGGGCGAGGACCGCGCCTCCCACGAGCCGGCGGTCGGTCATCCGGTCGGGGTCGTCGGGGTCCCTCGGCACATGGCCGTATCCGTACACGCCGGGCGCGTCGACGACGCGCGGGGTACGCAGCCAGCGCTCCGTCGCCGACAGTGGCGGCGCCTGAGCGGGAAGGGGCGGTGGTGCCGCCGGCCGCGGTACCGGCTGCCTCGGCGGTGCGGCGGGCTGAGGTGCGGCCCCCGTCACGGCCTCGTGGTCCCTGGCATCCATTGGACAGCTCGCCCCTCGCCCCTCGTCGCCGACGATGCGCTCAATGTAGTCGAGCCGCTACGGCGGTAAAAGGATCTTGGCCATCGCGGGGGCGGCGGCGCGCACTGGCCGTTCCGGCGAAACGGGGGCGGGCAGTGTTACCTATCGGCGTATGCGTGGCCGTCGGAGGGCGGCCTAGCCTGCCGGAAGATGCCGTACGCGTACGAGGGATCCGAGGAGATCGTCCGCCATGACCGAAGTGCCCCAGGAGCGCAAGCTCGTCACCGCTGTGCCCGGACCGAAGTCCCAGGAACTGCTGGCCCGTAAGTCCGCCGCGGTCGCGAACGGCGTCGGCGTCACCCTGCCGGTGTTCGTCACGCGCGCCGGCGGCGGCATCGTCGAGGACGTCGACGGCAACCGCCTCATCGACTTCGGCTCCGGCATCGCCGTCACCTCGGTCGGCAACAGTGCGGAGGCGGTCGTCCGCCGCGCCTCCGCGCAGCTCGCCGACTTCACGCACACCTGCTTCATGATCACCCCGTACGAGGGCTACGTGGAGGTCGCCGAGCGCCTGGCCGAGCTGACCCCCGGCGACCACCCGAAGAAGTCCGCGCTGTTCAACTCCGGCGCGGAGGCCGTGGAGAACGCGGTGAAGATCGCCCGCGCCTACACCAAGCGCCCCGCGGTCGTCGTCTTCGACCACGGCTACCACGGCCGGACCAACCTCACGATGGCCCTGACCGCGAAGAACATGCCGTACAAGGAGGGCTTCGGGCCGTTCGCGCCCGAGGTCTACCGGGTGCCGCTGGCCTACGGCTACCGCTGGCTGACCGGTCCCGAGCACGCGGCCGAGGAGGCCGCGGCCCAGGCCATCGACATGATCACCAAGCAGATCGGCGCTGAGCACGTCGCGGCGATCGTGATCGAGCCGATCTCCGGCGAGGGCGGCTTCATCGAGCCGGCCAAGGGCTTCCTGCCGCGCATCGCGCAGTTCGCGAAGAACAACGGGATCGTGTTCGTCGCCGACGAGATCCAGACCGGCTTCTGCCGTACCGGCCAGTGGTTCGCGTGCGAGGACGAGGGCATCGTGCCCGACCTGATCACCACCGCGAAGGGCATCGCCGGAGGTCTGCCGCTCGCCGCGGTGACCGGCCGCGCGGAGATCATGGACGCCGCGCACGCGGGCGGCCTCGGCGGCACCTACGGCGGCAACCCGGTGGCCTGCGCCGCCGCGCTGGGCGCGATCGAGACGATGCGGGAGCTGGACCTGAACGCCCGGGCCCGCCGGATCGGCGAGATCATGACCCCGCGGCTGCGGGCGATGCAGGAGAAGTTCCCGGTGATCGGCGAGGTCCGCGGCCGCGGCGCGATGATCGCGGTCGAGCTGGTGGAGCCGGGCGGCAAGGAGCCGAACCCGGCGGTGACCGCGGCGGTCGCCAAGGCCTGCCACGCGGCCGGCCTGATCGTCCTGACATGCGGCACCTACGGCAACGTGTTGCGCTTCCTGCCGCCGCTGGTCATCGGCGAGGATCTGCTGAACGAGGGTCTCGACATCATCGAGAATGCCTTCGCGGGGGTCTGACGGATGTCGGCCCCCTGGCAGAGCCGACAGGGGGCCGGGGTCGTGAAGAAGGTGTGCGGGCCTGATGGCGAGGGGGTGAGCGGTGGCGTTTCCGGGACTCCCGTGACGTACGGTTTCCGTGGAACACCCCGCTCGTGGCGGACTCCCCAGAAAGCCACGCGCGACAACGCGCCGGTGAATCCCCATCACCGGCTCGGCAGTGCCCTCGCGCACGACACCGCCGGAACCAGTGGCTCCGGCAATCCTCGCCGATCGGTCGGCCGTTCGCCCCAAACCCCCCGGGACGAGCGGTTCGGCGATCGACCTGGCCGCCCCGGAACTCTCCCCCCTGTTCCGGGGCGGCTGACTCTTTTCCGGGAGCTTGTGCTGCTGAGCACGCTGGCGCTGCTCGGCGTGGCGGGCTTCGCGGTGCTCACCTGGCAGGTGACGGCCGGCGGCGCTCCGGTCCGGCGGGACGGCCGGGTCCTGCACTGGTTCCTGCGGACGGCGGCCGCGCACCCGGGCTTCGGCACCTTCGCGCACTACCTGTGCAAGCTGGGCAACATCCAGGTGGCCGTGCCGGTGCTGCTGGCCGCCGTGGTCGTCACCGCGTGGGCGGGCCGCGCGGCCGGGCGGCCCCTGTGGTGGCTGCCGCCGGGTGCCGCGGCGCTGGCGATGACGCTGGTGCCGGTGGTGGTCACCGTGGTCAAGGACGCGGTGCACCGGCCGCCGCCGGGTTCGGCGGTCCCCGACCCGAGCGGCTACGGCTACTTCCCGTCCGGTCACACCGCGACGTCGGCGATGGCCTTCGGCACGGCCGCGCTGATCCTGCTGCCGTGGGCGGGCGGCAGGGCGGCCCGCCTGGTGCTCGCGGCGGGCACACCGGTGCTGGTCCTCGCGGTCGGCTTCGCGCTGGTGTGGTGCGACTACCACTGGCCGGCCGACGTGCTGGCGAGCTGGTGCATGACGGTCACGCTGCTGTCCGGCGTGGCCGCCGCCCAGGCCGTGGCCCGGGCGGCGGCCGTGCGCGCCGCCGCAGCCGGCATCAGCTGTTCGTCGGGAAGCCCAGGTTGATGCCTCCGTGGGAGGGGTCGAGCCACCGCTGGGTGACGGCCTTGCCGCGGGTGAAGAACTTCACGCCGTCCTCGCCGTAGGCGTGCGTGTCGCCGAACAGGGAGGACTTCCAGCCGCCGAAGGAGTAGTAGGCGACCGGGACCGGGATCGGCACGTTGATGCCGACCATGCCGACCTCCACCTCGTGCTGGAAGCGCCGGGCGGCGCCGCCGTCGTTGGTGAACAGCGCGGTGCCGTTGCCGTAGGGGTTGGCGTTGATCAGCGCGAGGCCCTCGTCGTACGAGGAGACGCGGACGACGGAGAGCACCGGGCCGAAGATCTCGTCGTCGTACACGGACATGCCCGGCTTGACGTTGTCGAAGAGCGTGGGGCCGAGCCAGAAGCCGTCGGCGGTGGCGCCGGTGAGCGGGTGCGCGCGGCCGTCGACCGCGAGGGTGGCGCCGTCGGTGACGCCCGCGTCGAGGTAGGCGGTGACCTTGTCGCGGTGGGCGCCGGTCACCAGCGGGCCCATCTCGGAGCCGGCCGCGCAGCCGGGGCCGACGGTCAGTCCGGCGATGCGCTGCTTGATCCGCTCGACCAGGTCGTCGCCGACCGGGTCTACCGCGACCAGGACGGAGACCGCCATGCAGCGCTCGCCCGCCGCGCCGAAGCCGGCGTTGACCGCCGCGTCCGCGGCCAGGTCCAGGTCGGCGTCGGGCAGCACCAGCATGTGGTTCTTGGCGCCGCCGAGCGCCTGCACGCGCTTGCCGTAGCGCGTCCCGGTCTCGTACACGTAGCGGGCGATGGGCGTGGAGCCGACGAACGAGACGGCCTTGACGTCGGGGTGCTCCAGCAGGCGGTCGACGGCGGGCTTGTCGCCGTGGACGACGTTGAACACGCCGTCGGGCAGCCCGGCCTCCTTCCACAGCCGGGCGAGGAAGTCGGCCGCGGAGGGGTCCTTCTCCGACGGCTTGACCACCACCGTGTTGCCCGCGGCGATGGCGATCGGGAAGAACCACATCGGCACCATGGCCGGGAAGTTGAACGGGGAGATGATCGCCACCGGGCCGAGCGGCTGCCGGATCGAGTAGACGTCGATGCCGGTGGAGGCCTGCTCGGTGAAGCCGCCCTTGGTCAGGTGCGGGATGCCGCACGCGTACTCCACGACCTCCAGGCCGCGGGCGATCTCGCCGAGCGCGTCGGAGTGCACCTTGCCGTGCTCGGAGACGATGATCGCGGCGAGTTCCTCGCGGCGGGCGTTGAGTAGCTCGCGGAACGCGAAGAGCACCGCGGTGCGCTTGGCCACCGAGGCGTGCCGCCAGTCCTGGAAGGCCTCCAGCGCGGCGCTGACGGCCTGATCGACGACGGCGGTGTCGGCGAAGTCCACCTGCCGGGTGACCTTGCCGGTCGCGGGGTCGTAGACGTCGCCGCGTCGTTCGGAGGCGCCGGTCCAGGGCCGGCCGGCGATCCAGTGGGTGAGGTGCTCGCTCGTCACGGGGGACCCTTCCTTCGTCGTTCCCGCCAGTGTCGCCACGGCCGGCGCGGGCTCACAAGCACCACGCTGTCGGCGTACGGCGCTTCCGCCTTACACACCGTAGGCCCGGCGGTCACCCGCGGGCGATCCGCGCGGCCGCCTCGTGCATGGCCGTCTCCAGGACGACCGGGTCGGTGAGGTGGCCGGTGCCGTCGGGCGGCACCAGCCAGCGCACGCCGCCGGTGGGCCGGCCGGGGTAGGGCACGACGATCCAGGTGCCGCTGCCGGCGGCGCGCACGCCGGTGCCCAGCCAGCGGGTGGAGGTGCCGGGCGGGACCAGGAAGCCCGTGCGCGCGTCGGTGAAGTCGGCGAGCACCGGCCCCGGCCGGTCGATCATGCGGTCGAGGACGTCGAGGGTCGTGTACCCCAGCCGCGCGCCGATGATCAGCACGTCCCACAACCGCCCGGCCGGGAGCAGGGCCACTCCCAGCGGGTTGCGCTCCCACTCCCATCGGCACTCCTCGGGGTCCGGTGCCACCGAGACCAGCCAGTCCACCGCGCTCCTCGCTCCGGCGCCGCCCATGCGGATCCCTCCTTCCGGGTCGTGACGCTCTCGGCGTCACGGGGAAGACAGGTGTGCGGCCGGATTCTTACGCGGGTCGCGCGGATTCCCCGGGATCGGCCGGATCTCGTTTCATCGGCCGGATCTCGTTCATCGGCGGGATCTGGCGCCCCGGCCGGTCCGGTGCCCCGACGGGATCGCGCGCCTCGACGGGATCCCGTGCCGCAGCCGGATCTCGGGCGCCGGCCGGACGCTCCCCCGGCCGGCCCGCTCCCCCGCCTCAGCTGTCGAAGCCCAGGCCCACCCGGTCCAGCGCGCGCAGCCAGAGGTTGCGGTGCCCGGCCGTGGCGTCGGCGCGGGCGAGCGACCAGCGGGTGAGGCCGATGCCGGCCGAGGCGAGCGGCTCGGGCGGGAACGGCACGGGCTTGCGGCGGACCATGGCGAGGCCGGTCCGCTCGGTCTCCCGCCCGGACAGCAGGTCGAGCATCACCTCGGCGCCGAAGCGCGTCGCGCCCACGCCGAGCCCGGTGTAGCCGGCGGCGTAGGCGACCCGGCCGGCGTGCGCGCTGCCGAAGAACGCCGAGAAGCGGGTGCAGGTGTCGATCGCCCCTCCCCACACATGGCTGAAGCGCACGCCCTCCAACTGCGGGAAGCAGGTGAAGAAGTGGCGGGCGAGGGTGAGGTAGGTCTCCGGCCGGTGCTCGTACGCGGCGCCCATGCGGCCGGACCGCGGGTAGATCGCGTCGTAGCCGCCCCACAGGATGCGGCGGTCCGCGGTGAGCCGGAAGTAGTGGAACTGGTTGGCGCTGTCGCCCAGCCCCTGCCGCCCGTGCCAGCCGATGGAGGCCAGCCGGACGGCGTCCAGCGGTTCGGTCATCAGCGCGTAGTCGTAGACGGGCACGGTGAACGGCCGCACCCGGCGCAGCAGGGACGGGAAGACGCCCGACGCGAGGGCGACCCGGCGGGCCCGGACCCGCCCGTAGGGGGTGCGCACCGCCATGGCGGTGCCGCTGCGGACGAGGGCGGTGGCGGGCGTGTGCTCGTAGATCCGCACGCCGAGGCAGGCGGCGGCGCGCTGCAGTCCCCAGGCGAGCTTGGCCGGGTGCACCAGCGCGACGCCGTCGCGGTCGTGGAGGCCGCCGTGGAAGGTGGGCGAGTCGACCTCGGCGCGGACCTGGTCGCGGTCGAGGAGTTCCAGGTCCAGGCCGTGCCGGGCGGCGATCCCGGCGGCCTCCCGCAACTCCTCCCACTGGTAGGGGGCGGTGGCCACGTCGATCTCGCCGGTGCGCTCGAAGTCGCAGTCGATCCCGTACCGGGCGACGGTGTCCTCGATGGCGTCGAGGTTGCGCCGGCCCAGGTCCTGGAGGAGGTCGAACTCCTCGGGCCAGCGGGCGAGTCCGTTGAACGGGCCGTGGGTGAGGCTGGCCGCGCAGAAGCCGCCGTTGCGGCCGGAGGCGGCGCCGCCGATGCGGTCGGCCTCGATGAGCACGACGTCGCGGCCGGGCTCGCGTTCCTTGGCGATCAGCGCGGTCCACAGCCCGCTGTAGCCGCCGCCGACCACCAGCAGGTCGCAGGTCTCCTCGCCGGCGAGGGCGCCGGCCGCCGCCGGCCGGCCGGCGGCGGCCAGCCAGTAGGGGGCCGGTTCGGCGTCGGCGAGGCTGCGTGCCACGTCCATGACGGTCACGCCTTCGCTTTCCTGCGGCTGCCGGCCAGCTGCCCGGCCAGGACCAGCACGACGGCGATCGCGAACATCGCCGTGCCGATGACGTTCACCTGGACCGGGGTGCCGCGCTGCGCGGAGCCCCAGACGAACATCGGGAAGGTCACGGTGTTCCCGGCGTTGAAGCTGGTGATGATGTAGTCGTCGAAGGACAGCGCGAAGGACAGCAGCGCGCCGGCCGCGATGCCGGGGGCGGCCAGCGGCAGGGTGATCCGCAGGAACGTCTGCAGCGGGGTCGCGTACAGGTCCTGCGCGGCCTGCTCCAGGCGCGGGTCCATGCTCATCACCCGGGCCTTGACCGCGGTCACCACGAAGCTCAGGCAGAACATGATGTGGGCGATCAGGATCGTCCAGAAGCCGAACTGGATGCGCATGTTGAGGAACAGGGTGCCCAGCGAGGCGCCCATCACCACCTCGGGCATCGCCATCGGCAGGAAGATCAGCATGTTGGTGGCGGCGCGGCCGCGGAAGCGGTAGCGGGCCAGCGCGAACGCGGTCAGCGTGCCCAGGATCGTCGCGCCGATCGTGGCGTAGACGGCGATCTTCAGGCTGAGGGTGAGGGAGCCGCACATGTCGGCGACGCCGCAGGGGTGCTGCCAGGCGTCGGTGGAGAAGTGGTCCCAGGTGTAGTTGAAGCGGCCCTTCGGCTTGTTGAAGGAGAAGACCAGCACCACCACGTTGGGCAGGATGAGGTAGGCGAGGGCCAGCACGCCCGCGATCACCACGAGGTTCTTGCGCAGCCACCGGATCGGGCGCATCAGACCAGCTCCTCCGTTCCCGCCTTGCGGATGTAGAGGGTGACGATCGCCAGGATGACGGCCATCAGGATGAAGGACAGGGCGGCGGCCGTCGGGTAGTCCAGCACGCGCAGGAACTGGGACTGGATGACGTTGCCGATCATCTTCTGGTTGGTGGACCCCAGCAACTCGGCGTTGATGTAGTCGCCGGAGGCCGGGATGAAGGTGAGCAGGGTGCCCGCCACCACGCCCGGCATGGACAACGGGAACGTCACCTTGCGGAAGGTGGTGAACGGCGTCGCGTACAGGTCGCCGGCCGCCTCGTGCAGCCGGCCGTCCACCCGCTCCAGCGAGGTGTAGAGCGGCAGGATCATGAACGGCAGGAAGTTGTAGGTCAGTCCGCAGACCACGGCCAGCGGGGTGGCCATCACCCGGTGGCCCTCGGTG
Source organism: Actinacidiphila acidipaludis (assembly GCF_019890725.1). Classification (GTDB taxonomy): domain Bacteria; phylum Actinomycetota; class Actinomycetes; order Streptomycetales; family Streptomycetaceae; genus Actinacidiphila; species Actinacidiphila acidipaludis. Next base: position 66,784 of record NZ_JAINZZ010000020.1, on the reverse strand, counting down.
ACGCCCAGCCAGGTGGTGACGTCCAGCAGGTGGACGCGGTTGAGGAACGACACCACCGGGCTCTGGTCGGCGAGGATCGTCTCCCAGGCCAGGGTGCGGATCAGGAAGCTGGTGAAGAAGGGCGCGATCACCAGGATCAGCAGCAGGTTGCGCCAGCGGCCGGCCCGGAACGCGATGGTGTACGCGAGCGGGTAGCCGATGGCCAGGCACAGCACGGTGGCGATCCCCGAGTACACCAGCGAGCGCACGAAGTGCGGCCAGTACTCGGTCAGCGCGTTCCAGTAGGTGGCGAAGTGCCAGGTGACCTTGAAGCCGGTGTCCAGCGAGCCGGTCTGCACCGACGTCGACGCCTGGTAGACCATCGGCGCGACGAAGAAGACCAGCAGCCAGGCGACACCGGCGAGCAGCAGCAGGTAGGGGACGCTGCGCCGGCGGCGGGCGGCCCGCTTCAGGGCGGCGGGGACCGGCGCGGGGTCGGGCGGGGCGTCGGCGAGCGGCGCGGTGGTCGTGGTCATGCGGCAGCACCCCCGGCGCCCCCGGCGGGGACGGCGGACGCGGCGCCCGCGGCGGCCGGGGCTCCCCCGCCGCCGGGCGCCGGCTCGTCGTCGGACTCGGTGCCGGCGTCGATGTCCTGGGCGGCGTCCAGGCCGAAGGTGTGCTCGGGGTTCCAGTGCAGGATCACCGGCGCGCCGGGCACGAGCCGGGCGTCGCGCTCGACGTTGGGCACGAAGACCTCCAGCTCGGCGCCGACCGGGCTGTCGACCAGATACTGCGTGGAGACGCCGATGAAGCTGGAGTCGACGATCCGGCCCTGGACCCGGTTGCGGCCGGCGGGTATCGCGTCCTCGTCGTCGCGGTGGGCCAGGGTGATCTTCTCCGGCCGCACGCCCGCGAGCACCCGGTCCCCTGCCGTGACGTCGGCGCGGCTGCGGGCGGCCGGCAAGGTGAGCTTCTGACCCGCCGACACCAGGTGGAGGGTGCCGCCGAGCACGCCGGTGACCTCGGCCTCGATGAGGTTGGAGGTGCCGAGGAAGTTGGCGACGAAGGTCGACGCGGGGTTCTCGTACAGGTCGGCGGGCGCGCCCATCTGCTCGACCCGCCCGGCGTTCATCACCGCGACCGTGTCGGCCATGGTCATGGCCTCCTCCTGGTCGTGGGTGACGTGGATGAAGGTGATGCCGACCTCGGTCTGGATGCGCTTGAGCTCCAGCTGCATCTGCCGGCGCAGCTTCAGGTCCAGGGCGCCCAGCGGCTCGTCGAGCAGCAGCACCTGCGGCTTGTTGATCAGCGCCCGGGCGACCGCGACGCGCTGCTGCTGGCCGCCGGAGAGCTGGTGCGGGCGCCGGCGGGCCAGCGGGCCGAGCTGGACCAGATCGAGCATCTCGCCGACCTGCTGCTTGACCGACTTGATGCCGCGCCGGCGCAGCCCGAAGGCGACGTTCTCGTAGATGTCCAGGTGCGGGAAGAGCGCGTAGTTCTGGAAGACCGTGTTGACCGGGCGCTTGTAGGGCGGCAGCGCGGTGACGTCCCGGCCGCCGAGCCGCACCGAGCCGCCGCTGGGGTCCTCCAGGCCGGCGATCATGCGCAGGGTCGTGGTCTTGCCGCAGCCGGAGGCGCCGAGCAGGGCGAAGAAGGAGCCGGCCGGCACCGTGAGGTCGAGCGGGTGGACGGCGGTGAAGGACCCGTAGGTCTTGCTGATCCCGGTGAGCCGGACGGCGTCGCCGGTGGCTTCTGAGGTCGTGGAGGGGGTCGTCATGGGAGTGTCCTCGGGGGTGCGGGCGGCGGACGGGAACGGCGTCAGGCGCCGATGAGCTTGGAGAACTTCTCCTCGTACCGCGTGTCCTCGTCCTGGCTGAGGGAGCGGAACTCGTGCGCCTTGGCGTCCATCGCGGCGTCCGGCACGATCAGCGGGTTGTCGGCCAGCGACTTGTCGATCTTCGCGAGGTACGGCTGCACTCCGGCCACCGGGCACACGTAGTTGATGTACGCCGAGACCTGCGCGGCGATCGCGGGCTCGTAGTAGTAGTCGATGAGCCGTTCGGCGTTGGTCTTGTGCCGGGCCTTGTTGGGGATCAGCAGGTTGTCGGTCGAGAACAGGAACCCGGCGTCGGGGAAGACGTACTCGATGTCCGGGTCGTCGATGCGCAGTTGGACGAGGTCGCCGGCCCAGGCCACACAGGCGGCGATGTCGCCCTTGCTCAGCCCGTCGGTGTACTCGTTGCCGGTGAACTTGCGGATCTGCTGGCTGTCGACGGCCTTCTGGATGCGGGCGAGCGCCGCGTCGAAGGTGTCGTCGGTGACGTTCTCGGGCCGCCGGCCCATGTCGAGCAGCGTCATGCCGATGGTGTCGCGCATCTCGGAGAGCATCGCGACCCGGCCCTTGAGGGAGGTGTCGTCGAGCAGTTGGGAGACCGAGGTGACCTTGCGGCCGCCGGTGGCCTTCTTGTTGTAGGCGATGCAGGTGGCGATGCCCTGCCACGGATAGGAGTAGGCGCGGCCCGGGTCCCAGTCGGGGCTGCGGAAGCGCTGCGCGAGGTTGGCGTAGGCGTGCGGCAGGTTCGCGGAGTCGAGCTGCTGGACCCAGCCGAGCCGGATCATCCGCCCGGCGAGCCAGTCGGTGAGCACCATCAGGTCGCGGCCGGTGTCCTGCCCGGCGGAGAGCTGCGGCTTGATCTTGCCGAAGAACTCGACGTTGTCGTTGATGTCCTCGGTGTAGTTGACCTTGATGCCGGTGCGCTTGGTGAACGCCTCCAGCGTCGGGCGGTGCTTGCCGTCGTCGGTGACGTCGATGTACTCGGTCCAGTTGGAGAAGTCGACGACCTTCTCCGTGGCGGAGTGGTCGGTCGACGTGGTGCTGCTGCCCGTGCGGCCGGCGGCCGGGATCCCGCACCCGGTCAGTCCGGCCGTGGCGACGGCGCCGAGTGCGCCGGCGCGCAGCAGCGACCGGCGGGCCAGGGCGCCGCGGCCGTTCGTCATGCTGCGCAGGGTCGCCGCGCGCTGCGGCGGCGTCAGGGGCTCGTACTGCTCCATGGATGGTGCCCTTCCGGATTACCGGTGTGACCGGTCTGCGAAGACGGTGCGGTGCCAGTCCTTGCGCGCGACCCCGGTGTTGTCGGACATCACGTGCTTGACCTGGGTGTACTCCTCGAACGAGTACAGGGACATGTCCTTGCCGTAACCGGACGCCTTGGCGCCGCCGTGCGGCATCTCGCTGACGATCGGGATGTGGTCGTTGATCCAGACGCACCCCGCGGTCAGGGCGCGGGAGGCGCGGCCGGCCCGGTAGACGTCCCGCGTCCACGCGGACGCGGCCAGGCCGTACGGGGTGTCGGAGGCGAGCGCCAGCCCTTCGTCGTCGGCGTCGAAGGGCAGCACGGCCAGCACCGGCCCGAAGATCTCCCGCTGCACCGCCTCGCTGTCCTGCGGGGCGCCGGTCAGCAGGGTCGGCCGGTAGTAGGCGCCGTCGGCCAGGGCGCCGCCGGGCGCCGCGCCGCCGGTGACGACGTCGGCGTAGGCCCGGGCGCGTTCCACGACCGCGGCGACCCGGTCGCGGTGGGCGGCGGAGATCAGCGGGCCGAGGTCGGTGCCGGGGTCGGCGGGGTCGCCGAGCCGCACGTCCTGCATCAGGTCGGCGACCCCGGCCACGAACGCGTCGTACAGCGGGCGCTGGATGTAGGCGCGGGTCGCCGCGGTGCAGTCCTGGCCGCCGTTGATGAGGGCGGCGGCGACCGCGCCGTGCACGGCGGCCGCCAGGTCGGCGTCGTCGAAGACCACGAACGGCGCCTTGCCGCCGAGTTCGAGGTGCAGCCGCTTGACGCCGCCGGCCGCCAGCTCCGCGATCCGGCGGCCGACGGCGGTGGAGCCGGTGAAGGAGGTCATCGCCACGTCGGGGTGGGCGACGAGGGGTTCGCCCGCTTCCGGCCCGGTGCCGGTGACGATGTTGACGACCCCGTCCGGCAGCCCGGCCTCGACGGCCGCCGCGGCGAACATCAGCGAGGTGAGCGGGGTCAGCTCCGACGGTTTGAGGACGATGGTGTTGCCGGCCGCGATCGCCGGGAGGATCTTCCACGCGGCCATCTGCAGCGGGTAGTTCCACGGCGCGACGGACCCGATGACGCCGATCGGCTCGCGCCGGACGTGGCTGGTGTGGTCGGCGCTGTACTCGGCGGCGGCGCGGCCCTCCAGGTGGCGGGCGGCGCCCGCGAAGAAGGCGGTGTTGTCGACGGTGCCGGGGACGTCGAACTCGGTGCTGAGCCTGATCGGCTTGCCGCACTGCAGGGTCTCGGTGCGGGCCAGGTCCCCGGCGAGGTCCTCCAGGACGCGGGAGAGCCGGTACAGGACCTGGGACCGCTCCCCCGGGGTCGCCGCCGCCCACCCGGGGAACGCCGCCTTCGCCGCGGCCACCGCGGCGTCCACGTCGTCGCGGCCCGCCGTACGGTAGGTCCACACGGGCTGCCCGGAGGCGGGGTCGACGACGGAGAACGTGCTCTCGCCGGTGCCCTCGACGGCCCGGCCGCCGACGAACTGCGCGGCGGCGCCGAAGCGTTCCGCCACGTCCGTCACGTGCTTCATCCCGTGTCCCCTCGCTCGCCGCGTCTCGCTTGGCAGCGTGGCCAAACCCTGGGTTGGTGGCCGATCCTGGCAGAGCAGGCGGCCCTCAACAAGGGATTCCGTTGTTGCCTTTTGGTTACGCGACGAAATCTGTGTGTATCGCAACTCGCCAGCGAATGGCGGCACGCCGTACGCTGCCGGGCAGGCCGGGGCCGGGCCAACCCGCAGTCCGCAAGGAACCGGCGGTTCCGGCCTTACACAGTGACGGCGCACCGGGTGGCACCGCGGCCCGTCCGGCCCGCGGACCGTCACCGTCCGTACAGGTCTCCCCGAGGGGACTCCCGTGCGGTGTGCGCGTTCCGCGGCCGGCCGTCCCAGGGGTCCGTCCGCGGTCCCGCCACCCGCCCCCCCTCGCCATCCGACCGGAGGTTCCCGTGGTCCCCACCGTCGCCGAAGTCCTGGAGCTCGACGCGGTCCGCCTCGGCGGTCCCGTCGTGCTGGCCGGGCACCAGGGGCTGGCCGCGGAGGTGCGCTGGGTGCACGTCAGCGAGCTGGCGGACATCGCGGGGATGCTGCGCGGCGGCGAACTGGTGCTCACCACCGGCGTGATGCTGCCCGACGACCGGCGGGCGCTGGCCGCCTACGCCGACACCCTGGCCGACGTCGGCGCGGCGGGCCTGATCGTGGAGCTGGGCCGCCGCTACGCCGACGACCTGCCCAAGCCCCTGGTGCGGGCGGCCGAGCGGCGCGGGCTGCCGCTGGTGGCGCTGCGCAAGGAGGTGCGGTTCGTCGCGGTGACCGAGGCCGTGCACGCCCTGGTGCTGAACGCCCAGTACACGCGGCTGCGGGCCTCGGAGGCCGTGCACCAGACCTTCAACGAGCTGGCCGTGGAGGGCGCCGAGCCCGCCGACATCCTGCGCGAGGTGGCGCGGATGGCCGGCGCTCCCGCCGTGCTGGAGAACCTCTCCCACCAGGTGCTGGCCTTCGACCCGGCAGGGCAGGACCCGCAGGTGCTGCTGGACGCCTGGGAGCGCCGCTCCCGGGCCGTCGCGCCCGCGGGCAGGACGGGCCACGACGCCCGCTCGGGCTGGCTGGTCACGGCCGTGGGCGCGCGCGGCAGCGACTGGGGGCGGCTGGTGCTGGTCGGCGCCGACGGGCCCGGGACCCACACCGTGCTGCTGGAACGCGCGGCCGCCACGCTCGCGCTGGGCCGGCTGCTGGACCGCGACCGGGAGTCGCTGGAGCGTCAGACCCACCGCACCCTGCTGTCCGGCATCCTCACCCACGCGCTGACCGTCTCCGACGTCGGCCTGCGCTCGCGGGCGCTCGGCGTGCCGCTGGAGGGCCGCCGGCTGGTGGGCGTGATGCTGCGGCAGCGCGGCGGCCCGCCCTCGGCGGCCCTGGAGGCCCAGGCGCGGCTGCGCGACTTCACCGAGAGCGCGGCCCTGGCGGTGCGCGAGCGCGGCCTGAGCGCCCTGGTCGGCGCGCTGGACGACGGCACGGTCGGCGTGCTGGTCTCGCTCGGCCCGCACGACGAGGAGCAGGCCGTGCTGGACGGGCTGGCGGCCGGGCTCAAGAGCGGCCCGCCGTGCCTGATGGCGGCGGGATCGTGCGTGGGGGCGCTGCGCGACGCCCGCCGCTCGCTGCTGGAGGCCGCGCAGATAGCGGACGCCGCCGAGCACGGCGGCGAGCACGACGGGGGCGCCCGCGGCTACTACCGGCTGCCCGACATCCGGCTGCGCGGCCTGCTGCACCTGCTGCGCGACGACGCCCGCCTGCAGACCTACGTCGAGCGGGAGCTGGGCCGGCTGCTGGCCCACGACGCCGAGCACGGCACCGACCTGGTCCGGATCCTCGGCGTCTACCTGGCGTGCGGCCGCAACAAGTCCGCGGCGGCGGACGCCTCGCACCTGTCCCGGCCGTCCTTCTACGACCGGCTGCGGCGCGTGGAGTCGGTGCTCGGCGTGGACCTCGACCAGGTCGAGTCGTGTCTGTCGCTGCACGTCGCGCTGCTGGCGCTGGACGCGGTGCGCCGCTGAGTCCGTCCGGGGGTGCCCGCCGGAGCCCGTCTACGATGGGCTGACCGGCACCGACCGGCACCGCATCCACGGAAGGACCCCCCGCATGAGCGACCTCGCACCCGGCACTTCTCCCGCCGCCGCCGGGAGCATGGACGCCTTCGTCGCCGGGCTGCCGAAGGCCGAGCTGCACGTCCACCACGTGGGGTCCGCCTCGCCGCGGATCGTCGCCGAACTCGCCGCGCGGCACCCGGACTCCGCCGTCCCCGACGACCCGGCGGCTCTCGCCGAGTACTTCACCTTCCGGGACTTCGCGCACTTCATCGACGTCTATCTGTCGGTGGTGGACCTCATCAGGGACGCCGAGGACGTCCGGCTGCTCACCTTCGAGGTGGCCCGCGACATGGCCCGGCAGAACATCCGCTACGCCGAGCTGACCGTCACCCCCTACAGCTCGACCCACCGCGGCATCCCGGGCGAGGCCTTCATGGAGGCCATCGAGGACGCCCGCAAGGCGGCCGAGGCGGAGCTGGGCGTGACGCTGCGCTGGTGCTTCGACATCCCCGGCGAGGCGGGACTGCAGTCGGCCGAGGAGACCACCCGGCTGGCGCTCGGCCTGCAGCCGGAGGGGCTGGTGTCGTTCGGCCTGGGCGGACCCGAGATCGGCGTCCCCCGCCCGCAGTTCAAGCCCTACTTCGACCAGGCGCGCGCGGCCGGCCTGCACAGCGTCCCGCACGCCGGGGAGACGACCGGCCCCGAGACGATCTGGGACGCGCTGCGGGAGCTGGGCGCCGAGCGGATCGGCCACGGCACCAGCGCGGCCCAGGACCGGCGGTTGCTGGAGCACCTGGCCGAGCGGCGCATCCCGCTGGAGGTCTGCCCGACCTCCAACATCGCCACCCGCGCGGTCCGCGTCCTCGACGAGCACCCGATACGGGACATGGTCGCCGCGGGCGTGCTGGTGACCGTCAACAGCGACGACCCGCCGATGTTCGGGACCGACCTCAACACCGAGTACGCGGTGGCCGCCCGGCTGCTGGGCCTGGACCGGGCCGGGGTCGCGGCGCTGGCGAAGAACGCGGTGGAGGCGTCGTTCATGGACCCGGCGGGCAGGGCCCGGCTCGCCGCGGAGATCGACGCGTACACCGCGTCCTGGAGCTGAGATGGCGCTCGCCGTCGCCCACCGCGGCGATCCGTACGTGCACCGCGAGAACACGCTGCCGTCGGTCCTCTCGGCCTTCGCCAAGGGCGCCGACGTGGTGGAGGTGGACGTCCGGGTGACCCGGGACGGCGTGCCGGTGCTGCTGCACGACGCCACCCTGGAACGGCTGTGGGGACACGACCGGCCGGTGGCCTCGCTGACCTACGACGAGGTCCTCAAGCACACCGGTGGCGGGGTGCCGCCGCTGGCGGACGCCCTGGACGTCCTGCACGGCCGTGCCGCGGGCCGGATGCTGCTCGACCTGACCGAGGCCGGACAGGCTGCGCCGTCGGTCGCCGCGGTCGCGGCCGCGGGGGTGGGCGAACGCGTCTACTACTGCGGGGAGCTGCCCGCGATGCGCGGCGTGCGGGCGCTGGACGCCGATGCCGAGATCGCGATGACCTGGAAGACGTCGCTGCTGCCGGCCGATGCGCTGCTGGCCGGGCTCGGGCCGCGCTGGCTGAACCTGCGCTTCGGCCTGGTGACGCCGGCGACCGTGGCCTTCGCCCGGGAGCACGGGCTGCTGGTGGGCGCCTGGACCGCGGACTGGGACCGGTCGATGGCGCGGCTGCTGGCGCTCGGCGTGGACGCGGTCACCACCAACCGGCTGCCGGCGCTGCGGCGCGTGATGGCGCGGCGGTCCCGCGCCTGAGACCCGCGCCCGGCGAACCGCCGGCGCCCTGGCGGCGGGGTGCGGTCGTCCGCACTCCGCCGCCAGGGCATCCGGCATCCTGAGGTCGGGCGACCGGCGGTCAGGCGTCCAGGGACGTCATGACGTGCTTGATGCGGGTGTAGTCCTCGAACCCGTAGCCGGACAGATCCTTGCCGTAGCCGGACTGCTTGAAGCCGCCGTGCGGCATCTCGGCGACCAGCGGGATGTGGGTGTTGATCCACACGCAGCCGAAGTCCAGCCGCTTCGACATCCGCATCGCCCGGCCGTGGTCCTTGGTCCACACCGAGGACGCCAGCGCGTACTCGACGCCGTTGGCCCACTCGACGGCCTGGTCCTCGTCGGTGAAGGACTGGACGGTGATGACCGGGCCGAACACCTCGCGCTGGATGATCTCGTCGTCCTGCTTGAGGCCCGAGACGACGGTCGGCGCGAAGAAGTAGCCGCTCTCGCCGACCCGCTGACCGCCGGTCTGCACCTTGGCGTGCGCGGGCAGTCGCTGGATGAAGCCGGTGACCTGCGCGAGCTGGTTGGCGTTGTTGAGCGGGCCGTACAGCACGTCCTCGTCGTCCGGCAGGCCGGTCCTGGTGTCGGCGGCGGCCTTGGTCAGCGCGGCGGTGAACTCGTCGTGGATCGACTCGTGCACCAGCACGCGGGTGGCGGCGGTGCAGTCCTGGCCGGCGTTGAAGAACCCGGCGACCGCGATGTCCTCGACGGCCTTCGGGATGTCGACGTCCTCGAAGACCACGACGGGCGCCTTGCCGCCGAGCTCCAGGTGGACGCGCTTGACGTCCTTGGCCGCGGAGCCGGCCACCTCGATGCCGGCCCGCACCGAGCCGGTGATGGAGGCCATCGCCGGAACGGGGTGCTCGACCATCATCCGGCCGGTGTCGCGGTCGCCGCACACCACGTTGAAGACGCCCTTGGGCAGCACCTCACCGAGGATCTCGGCCAGCAGCACGGTGGAGGCCGGCGTGGTGTCGGACGGCTTGAGCACCACGGTGTTGCCCGCGGCGATGGCCGGCGCGAACTTCCAGACGGCCATCATCATCGGGTAGTTCCACGGCGCGACCTGCGCGCAGACGCCCACCGGCTCACGGCGGACGATGGAGGTCATGCCCTCCATGTACTCGCCGGCCGAGCGGCCTTCGAGCATGCGGGCGGCGCCCGCGAAGAAGCGGATCTGGTCGACCATCGGCGGGATCTCCTCGCTCGCGGTCAGCCCGATCGGCTTGCCGGTGTTCTCGCTCTCCACCGCGACCAGCTCGTCGGCCCGCGCCTCGACCGCGTCCGCGATCTTCAGCAGCGCCTTCTGCCGCTCGGCCGGCGTGGTGTCGCGCCAGCCGGGGAAGGCGGCGGCGGCCGCGGCCATCGCCGCGTCCACGTCTGCCTGCCCGGACAGCGGCGCCTTCGCGTACGCCTGGCCGGTCACCGGGCTGATCACCTCGGTGGTCCGGCCGTCGGCGGCGTCGCGGAATTCTCCGTCGATGTAGTTGCGCAGAGTACGGAGTTCGGTCACGGCGCTTGCTCCCTGGTCCTACGAGTCGTGTCCATGTACTGAGACGCAGCCCAGCCTACCCGGATGACTACGGTATTCGACACACCCACCTCGCCGAAACAACCGATTCAGTGTTACGGGAAGGCTACGGCAACGGATTTCATCGTTGAGGGCTTGCGTGACCGTCGACCTCTCCTGCACAGTGGTGCGCGTGGCCACTCGAGACATGAACACCGCGTCGAGCTCGATAGACGCGGTGTCGAAGGCGATCATCGAACAGCTCCAGGAGGACGGACGCCGCCCGTACGCGGCGATCGGCAAGGCCGTGGGCCTCTCCGAGGCCGCCGTGCGCCAGCGCGTGCAGAAGCTCCTCGACCAGGGCGTCATGCAGATCGTCGCCGTCACCGACCCGCTCACCGTGGGCTTCCGGCGGCAGGCGATGGTCGGCATCAACGTCGAGGGCGACATCGACCCCGTCGCCGAGTCGCTCGCCGCGCTCGACGAGGTCGAGTACGTGGTGATCACCGCGGGCTCCTTCGACCTGCTCGTCGAGATCGTCTGCGAGGACGACGACCACCTGCTGGAGATGATCAACAAGCGGATCCGCGCCCTGCCCGGCGTGCGCTCCACCGAGAGCTTCGTCTACCTCAAGCTCCGCAAGCAGACCTACACCTGGGGAACCAGATAGCCATGGACACCAGCCCGGCAGACCTCTCCACGACCGCGTACGACCACCTGTGGATGCACTTCACCCGCATGTCCTCGTACGAGAACGCCCCCGTGCCCACCATCGTGCGCGGCGAGGGCGCGTACATCTACGACGACCGCGGCAAGCGGTACGTCGACGGCCTGTCCGGGCTGTTCGTGGTCAACGCCGGGCACGGCCGGCACGAACTGGCCGAGACCGCCTACAAGCAGGCCCAGGAGCTGGCGTTCTTCCCGGTGTGGAGCTACGCCCACCCCAAGGCCGTCGAGCTGGCCGAGCGGCTGGCGCAGTACGCGCCCGGCGACCTGAACAAGGTCTTCTTCACCACCGGCGGCGGCGAGGCGGTCGAGACCGCCTGGAAGCTGGCCAAGCAGTACCACAAGCTGACCGGCAACCCGACCAAGTACAAGGTCATCTCACGGGCCGTCGCCTACCACGGCACCCCGCAGGGCGCGCTGTCCATCACCGGCCTGCCCGCGCTCAAGGCGCCCTTCGAGCCGCTGGTGCCCGGCGCGCACAAGGTGCCGAACACCAACATCTACCGCGCCCCCCTCCACGGCGACGACCCGGTGGCGTTCGGCCGCTGGGCCGCGGACCAGATCGAGCAGGAGATCCTCTTCGAGGGGCCGGAGACCGTCGCCGCGGTCTTCCTGGAGCCGGTGCAGAACGCCGGCGGCTGCTTCCCGCCGCCGCCCGGCTACTTCCAGCGGGTCCGCGAGATCTGCGACCGCTACGACGTGCTGCTCGTCTCGGACGAGGTGATCTGCGCGTTCGGCCGGCTGGGCACGATGTTCGCCTGCGACAAGTTCGGCTACGTGCCGGACATGATCACCTGCGCCAAGGGCATGACCTCCGGCTACTCGCCGATAGGCGCGTGCATCGTCTCGGACCGGCTGGCCGAGCCGTTCTACCGCGGCGACAACGTCTTCCTGCACGGCTACACCTTCGGCGGTCACCCGGTGTCGGCCGCGGTCGCCCTGGCCAACCTCGACATCTTCGAGCGCGAGGGCCTCAACCAGCACGTGCTGGACCACGAGGACGCCTTCTTCGGCACCCTGAAGAAGCTGCACGACCTGCCGATAGTCGGCGACGTCCGCGGCAACGGCTTCTTCTACGGCATCGAGCTGGTGAAGGACAAGGCCACCAAGGAGACCTTCACCGACGAGGAGACCGAGCGCGTCCTGTACGGCTTCCTCTCCAAGAAGCTCTACGACAGCGGCCTGTACTGCCGGGCCGACGACCGCGGCGACCCGGTGGTGCAGCTCGCGCCGCCGCTGATCTCCGACCAGGCCCTGTTCGACGAGATCGAGGGGATCCTGCGCGCGGTGCTGACGGAGGCGTGGACCAAGCTCTGACCGGGCGGCCGTCGATCGTCCGTACGGACGATCCGGGACTGCCCCGCCGTCGCGCCTGCGCGCCCGGCCACCCGTCGCCCGCCTAACGTGCCGGGGAGTGACCGCCCACTCCCCGGCTCGTTTTTCTGTACACGCGCCTGGGAACGAACCCGCGGAGGTACGGATGGTGGCCCCGCCCGACAACGACGTGCTCTGGGCCCGCGCCCTGCGGCACTCCCACCGGGGCGACCCCGCCCTGATCGGCGTCTCCGTGAACGTGCGGGCCGGCGAGATCCTGGCCGTCCTCGGCCCCCGCGGCAGCGGGAAGACGACCCTGCTGCACTGCCTGTCCGGCCAGCTCGTCCCCGACGAGGGCGAGGTCTGGTTCAACAGCGCGCCCGTCCACACCCTGGCCGAGCCGGCCCGCGAGCGGCTGCGCCGGGACCGGTTCGGCTGGATCGGCGGGGACGCCCAGCTCATGCCCGAGCTGAACGCCTGGGAGAACGCCGCCCTGCCGATGCTGCTGCGCGGCGACGGTCACCGCAGGTCCCGCCGCACCGCGCAGGAGTGGCTGGAGCGCCTCGACATCGGCGACGTCGCCCGCAAGCGGCCCGCCGATCTCACGCAGGCGCAGCGCCAGCGGGTCGCGGTGGCCCGCTCCCTGGTGACCGCCCCCGCGGTGGTCTTCGCCGACGAGCCGACGGCCGCGCTGCACCGGCCCGACCGTGCGCACGTGCTGCGCACGCTCACCAGCGCAGCCCGCTCGCACGACATCACCGTGGTCCTGACCACCAGCGACCCCGAGATCGCCCGGCACGCCGACCGCACGATGACCCTGGTCGACGGCCGCCCGGGTGCGCCCATGCCGGTCCGCGACCGCGAGTCCGCCAGCCCGTGGCCGGCCTCGGTATGACCGCACGCCGGGCGGAACACGCACGTGCCGGACGGCACACGGGACTTCAGGGAAGGGTGACGGCGCCGTGCTGAGCCTGCGGGTGCTGCGCGGGGCGGGGCCCGCGGTCCTCGGCCGGTGGGCGCTGGCCGCCGCCGCCTCGGCCGGCACCGGTCTGCTGCTGCTGTCCACGCTGGGCTGGGCGCTGGCCCACCCCGGCGGCGACGCCTCGCACGCCGCCGTGCGGCTGGTGTGGTGCGTGGTGCCGGTCGTGGTGACCGTCCAGCTCGCCGCCGCGGTCGGGCGCACCCAGTCCGCGGCGTGGCCGCGCGAGGGGCTGTCCTCGGTGGGCCTGGGCAGGACCGGCCTGCTCGCCCTCGCCGCGGTGACCACGGCCGTGGTCTGCCTGGTGGGCAGCGCGGTCGCCCTGCTGGTCTTCCTGCAACTGCGCGGGGACGTCACCGGCGTCGAATGGAACGGTGTCGGGCCCGGGCTGCTGGCGTCCGGCAAGGCGCTGCCGCCGGCCGGCGTGGCGACCCTGCTCGCCGTCGTGCCGGCCGCGGCGGCCGGCACGATGCTGGCCGGGCTGCGCTCGGGGCACACCCGGGTCCGCGACGCGCCCGGCAGCCTGCCGTGGGGTGTCGCGCTCGTGGCGGTCGGGCTGTCCGTGGAGGTGGCCTCGCCCAGGGGCGACGGGCTGCCGCTGCCGAGCGGCCTCGGCGTGATCGCGCCGGCGGCCGTCGGCGGCTGGATCGTCACCACGGCCGGCATGGTGCTGGCCGGGCCGGGGCTGGTGCACGTGATCGGGCGGCTGCTGGCCGCGTACCGTCCGGGCCCGGTGCGGCTGCTGGCCGGCCGCACCCTGCAGCACGAGTCCCCTCGCCTCGGCCGCCCGCTCGGGCTGCTCTGCGCGACGGCGGCGGCGGCCCTGTCGGCGTACACGCTGCAGTCCGGCGACGGGCACCGGCTGGGGCCGGTCTCGGTCTTCGCGTTCACCCTGATCGCGGTGTGCGTGCTGGCCACCGCCGCGGTGAGCCTCAACGAGACCGCGAGCTCCCGGACCGAGGCCCGCAATGCCCTGCACGAGGTGGCGGCGTCGCCCACGACGCTGCGCGCCGCGCTCGCGGTGCGCGCCACGGCCCTGCTGGCGGTCCTGGTCCCCCTGGCCTTCCTCGTCGCGGCGCTCAGCACGCTTCCCTAGCCGCGAGCTGGGCAGGCGCGGGGTACGGCCGGCCCGGGCACGGCGGGGCGGACCCGCGGGGCCTGCCGCGTCGTGGTCGTGCCGGAGCGGCGCCGCCGCCATCCGGTCCGGCGGACCTCCGCGGCCCGGCCACAGGTGGGGCGGCTAAGGTGCAGGTGTGCCCGCTGACATGCCTTCCGACGACGTCGACCACGACCCTTCCACGGAAGCAGGGGGCATACCCATACGGGAGATCCAGAGCCTCGAGGAGTTCGATCAGGCCGCGCTGAGCGGCAGCCTGGCCGGCTGCCGCATCCAGGCGCTCGACCTGACCGAGCGGACCTTCGCGCTGCTGGTCGTCGACTCCTCGCAGGCGGTGTTCCTGGGGTGCCCGATGGAGCCGCAGGCGCTGGCGCACATCCGCGCGGGCGGCGCCCTGGTCTTCCCGCCGGTGCCGGACCTGCCTTTCGATCCTTACCGCGGCGCCCCCTACACCCCCGACGAGCTCTACGCCGGGCTGGAGACCGAGGGCTACGCGGGCACGCCCGACGCCCGGACCTACGCCTGGTACCGGCGCACCGGCCACAACGGGGACGTGCTGGCGTCGATGCTGCGCTCGGTCCACGACGACGCGCTCTCCGACGCCCTGGACGAGATGCTGCGCGGCAGCCGGGTGGTCGGGGTGATGGGCGGCCACGCCATGGAGCGCGGCAGCCGCGCCTACGCGGGCGCGGCCCGGCTCGGCCGTGACCTGGCCAGGTCCGGCCTGACCGTGGCGACCGGCGGCGGCCCCGGCGCCATGGAGGCGGCGAACTTCGGCGCGTACGCGGCGCCGTACGACGACGTGATGCTCGGCAAGGCCCTGGAGGTGCTGGCCCGGGTGCCGTCCTTCGGCCCGTCGGTGGACGACTGGGCGGCCGCCGCCATGGCCGTCCGCGACCGCTGGCCGGACGGCGGGCCCTCCTACGGGCTGCCGACCTGGTTCTACGGGCACGAGCCGGCCAACCCGTTCGCCGCCCACATCGCCAAGTACTTCGCCAACGCCACCCGCGAGGACGGCCTGCTGTCCCGCTGCAACGCCGGCGTGGTCTTCCTGCCGGGCGCCGCCGGGACCGTGCAGGAGGTCTTCGACGCGGCCACCACGAACTACTACGGCTCGCGCGGCGAGCCGGCGCCCATGGTGCTGGTCGACCGTGCGCACTGGACCACGGAGCTGCCGGTCTGGCCGCTGCTCACCCGGCTGGCCGGGGAGCGGCCGATGGCTGACCGCATCGCCCTGGTCGAGAGCGTCACCGAGGTCCCGGCCGCGCTGGCCCGCCTCGCCTGGGGCTGACCGGCTCGGCGGCAGGGCCTGCGGGGCATCGGGAGGGACGACCCGCGGCGCGTCCGGCGGGCGAGCGGCGGGCTTACGGCGGGCGAGCGACCGGCTTACGGAGGGCGAGCGGCGGGCCTCCGGCGGGCGGCCGGCGGGCGGAACTCACCGGTCGAGGACGACGATCTCCGCGGGGTCGAAGGTGACGCCGATCCGCTCCCCCTCGGCGGGGGCGTCGCGCAGGGTGCACTCGGCCTCCAGCGCCGGACCGCGCTCCGCGCCGACGACGCCGAGGATGACGGCGACCCGGCCGCCGCGGAAGGTGCGGGCGCGGACCTCGCAGAGCAGGCCCTCGTCCGCCGGTCCGAGCAGCACCCCGGGCGGGCGCACGAGCAGCCGCACCGGTCCCTCCGGTGTCCCGTCGGGCACCGGCAGCTTGCCCCAGTCGGTGACGGCGACGCCGCCGCTGACGGCCCCGTCGGTGATGGTGTCGAAGCCCAGGAAGCGGGCGACGAACTCCGAGGCCGGCTGCTGCCACACCGCGAGCGGCGTACCGGTCTGCGCGATCCGGCCGTCGCGCATCACCACGACCCGGTCGGCGAGCGCGAACGCCTCGCCCTGGTCGTGGGTCACGGCCAGCACGGTGGTGCCCAACTGCCCGAAGAGCTGGCGGAGTTCGACGACGAGGCGTTCGCGCAGCGAGCGGTCGAGCTGGCCGAGCGGCTCGTCGAGCATCAGCAGGCGCGGCTCGGGGGCCAGTGCCCGCGCCAGCGCGACCCGCTGCTGCTCGCCGCCGGACAGCGTGCCCACCTCGCGGCCCGCCGCGCCCGGCAGGCCCACCAGGTCCAGCAGTTCGGCCACCCGCCGGTCACGCCGGGCGCGCGGCACCTTGTGCATGCGCGGGCCGAACGCCACGTTGCCGCCGACGTCGCGCTGCGGGAAGAGCTGGTGGTCCTGGAACATCAGGCCCACTCCGCGCCGGTGCGGCGGCGTGCCGGCCTGGTCGGCGCCGTCGAGCAGGACGCGCCCGCCGTCGAGCGGCTGCAGCCCGGCCACGGCGCGCAGCAGCGTGGACTTGCCGCTGCCGCTGGGCCCGAGCACGCACACCGTCTCGTGCGCGGCCACGTCCAGGTCGACGCCGTCGAGTGCGGCGCGGTCGCCGAACCGTACGGTGGCGGATGCGATCCGCAGCAGCGCCGTCATCTAGAACTCCCCGGTCGGGTCGCTGAGCCGGCGGCCGTCCCCGCGGCGGCGCCAGGTGGTCTCCAGGACGAGCAGGCTGGCCGCGCAGACCACCATGAGGATGGTGCTGAGGGCCATCGCCTGCCCGTAGTTCATCTCCCCGGCCCGGCCGAGCAGGCGCGCGACCGCCACCGGCAGGGTGGGGCTGTCCGGCCGGGCGATGAACACGGTCGCGCCGAACTCGCCGAGCGACACCGCGAAGGCGAAGCCGGCCGCGATGCCCACCGCCCGCGCCACGAGCGGCAGTTCGACCTCGCGCCAGACCCGCAGTGGGGAGGCGCCGAGCACGGCGGCGGCCTCCCGCAGCCGGTCGTCGACCGCCCGCAGCACCGGCAGCATGACCCGCACCACGAACGGCACGCCCACCAGGGCCTGCGCGAGCGGCACCAGCAGCCAGGAGTCCCGCAGGTCCAGCGGCGGCTTGTCGAGGGTGATGAGGAAGCCGAAGCCGACGGTGACGGCCGAGGTGCCCAGCGGCAGCATCAGCAGCGCGTCGAAGCCGCGCAGCACCCGACCGGCCCGGCGCACCAGCGCGGCGGCGGCCAGCGCCCCGACCGCCAATGCGATCACAGTGGCGACGGCGGCGTAGCGCAGCGAGTTCCAGACCGTCTCCAGCGGCGAGACGAGGAACGTGCCGCCGTCCCCGGACCCGTCGGCCGACGACAGCGCGCGGTAGAAGGCGAAGCCGTAGCCGTTCGGGCCGCCCAGGGACCGGGCGGCCAGCACACCGAGCGGCAGCAGGATCAGCAGCGCGACGACCGCCAGGACCGCGACCAGCAGGGCGCGTTCGCCGCCCCGCGGACGGTGTGCGGTCCGGGCGGCGTCCACCAGCCGCAGCGTGGACTCGCGGCGCCGCACGGTCCAGGCGTGCACGCCGAGGATCACGGCGACGGCGGCGAGCTGCAGCAGGGTGAGCACGGCGGCGGTCGGCAGGTCCAGCAGTTCGGCGGTCTGCCGGTAGATCTCCACTTCGAGGGTGGAGCGGGTGGGGCCGCCGAGGATCTGGATCACGCCGAACGAGGTGAAGGTGAACAGGAACACCATCAGCGCGGCGGCGGCCACGGCGGGTCCGAGCGCGGGCAGGGTGACCTGCCGCCAGGCGGCGAACCGCCCGGCGCCGAGCATCCGGGCGGCCTCCTCCTGGCGGGGGTCGAGCTGCGCCCACAGGCCGCCGACCGTGCGCACCACGACCGCGTAGTTGAAGAAGACGTGCGCGATGAGGATCGCCCACACGCTGGTGTCCAGGCGGAAGCCGAACAGGCTGTCGGTGAACCCGTTCTGGCCGAGGAGGGCCAGGAACGCCGAGCCGGCCACGACCGTCGGCAGCACGAACGGCACCGTGACGACCGCCCGCAGCAGCCGTTTCCCGGGGAAGTCGAGGCGGGCGAAGACATAGGCGCCGGGCAGCCCGACCGCCAGGGTCAAGGCCGTCGAGGCCGCGGCCTGCCAGCAGGTGAACCACAGGACGTGCCGGATCGACGGATCGCCGAGCACGTCGCCGATCGCGCCCAGCCGCCACCGCCCGCCCTGGTGCAGCCCGCGGGTGACGATCGCGCCGACCGGATAGGCGAAGAACACGGCGAAGAAGGCCAGCGGCACCACCATGAGGGCGAGCCGCACGACCGTCCCCCGCGATCCCCCGGCCGCGCCGCCGAGGAACCGCGTCCACGGTTTCTGCGGGCGCCGCGGCGGGCGCGGCTCCGGGTGGGCCGGGGCGGGTGCTACAGGACGGTCGACGTCCATGCCTTGACCCAGTCGTCGCGCTTGGCCGCGATCTCGGACGGCGGCAGCGTCGTCGGGTGGTCGACCTTGGCGCCGTACTTCACGAACACCTCGGGCTCGACGGCGCCCTTCACGACCGGATCGACGTACATCTGCAGCGGCATGTCCTGCTGGAAGGTCTTCGTCAGCATGAAGTCGATGAACGCCTTGCCGCCCGCGGGGTTCTTCGCGCCGTGCAGCAGCCCGGCGAACTCGATCTGGCGGAAGCAGGTGCCGGTGGCCACCCCGACGGGCGACTCGGCGGGCGCCGGGGTGACGCCGACGACCTCGGCCGGCGGGCTGGAGGCGTAGGAGACGACCAGCGGCCGGTCGCCCTTGGCCTTCTTGCCCGCGGAGGAGCCGGAGAACCGGTCGTTGTACGCCTGCTCCCAGCCGTCGACGACCTGGACGCCGTTGTCCTTCAGCTTCTTCCAGTACGCCTGCCAGCCGCCGTCGCCGTAGGTCGCCACGCTGCCGAGCATGAACGCCAGGCCCGGCGAGGACGTCGCGACGTTCTCGGTGACCAGCAGGTTCTTGTACTCCGGCTTGACCAGGTCGGCGAAGGTCTGCGGCGGGGCGAGGTGGCGCGCGGTGAAGTAGGCGCGGTCGTAGTTCACGCAGACGTCACCGGAGTCGATGGGCGTGGCGCGGTGGCGGGCGGCGTCCAGCTGCACGTCCGAGGGCACCTGGTCCAGGCCCTTGGCCGTGTACGGGTCGAACAGGCCGTTGTCGAGGGCGCGGGACAGCAGGGTGTTGTCGACGCCGAAGAAGACGTCGCCGCGCGGGTGGTCCTTGGTGAGGATCGCCTGGTTGACCGCCGCGCCCGCGTCGCCGCCGCGCAGCACCTTGACGGTGTAGCCGGTCTCCTTGGTGAACTCGGCGAGCACGCTCTTCGACGCGGCGAAGGAGTCGTGGCTGACGACGGTGACGGTCTTGCCGCCCGTGCCGGCCGAGCTGCCGGCGGCGGAGCTCTTGCCGCCGGACGAACCGCCGCACGCGGCGAGCGCCGTGGCGCAGGCCGCGGCCAGGACGACCGTGCCCACGGCACGCCTGCGGATGGTGCTGTTCATGCTGACTCCCTACGCCGGTATGACCCGGATCAGGTTCGAGGGTCTGCGGCCTGGGGTCTTCCCAGCCGCACTCTCAGCGCCGTCTCAGGCGCTCCCCTGTCGGATGTTCACTTGTCGTGCGCAAGCACGGTACCAGCAGCTTTTCCCTCCGGGGTGCCACCGGGGGGCCGGCGCCGCGGGTACGGCGCCGGGGACACGCTACCGAGGACGCGGTAGCGCGGTTCAGCGCTCGGCGGCGGCGAGCTGCCCGCAGGCGCCGTCGATCTCCTGGCCGCGGGTGTCCCGCACGGTGACCGGGACGCCGTGCGCCTCCAGGGCCGCGACGAACGCCCGCTCGTCCTCGGGCCGGGAGGCCGTCCACTTGGAGCCGGGGGTGGGGTTGAGCGGGATCAGGTTGACGTGCACCCGGTGGTTCTTCAGCAGCTTGCCCAGCCGGTCGGCCCGCCACGCCTGGTCGTTGATGTCGCGGATCAGGGCGTACTCGATGGAGACCCGGCGGCCGGAGACGTCCGCGTAGTGCCAGGCCGCGTCGAGCACCTCGCGGACCTTCCAGCGGGTGTTGACCGGGACGAGGGTGTCGCGCAGCTCGTCGTCGGGGGCGTGCAGGGAGACCGCGAGGCGGCACTTGAAGCCCTCGTCGGCGAACCGGTGGATGGCCGGGACGAGGCCGACCGTGGACACGGTGATGCCGCGCTGGGACAGGCCGAGGCCGTCCGGCTCGGGGTCGGTGAGGCGCCGGATGGCGCCGATCACCCGGTTGTAGTTGGCGAGGGGCTCGCCCATGCCCATGAAGACGATGTTCGACAGGCGTGCGGGGCCGCCGGGCACCTCACCGTCGCGCAGCGCCCGCATGCCCGCGACGATCTGGTGCACGATCTCGGCGGTGGACAGGTTGCGGTCCAGGCCGGCCTGGCCGGTGGCGCAGAACGGGCAGTTCATGCCGCAGCCGGCCTGCGAGGAGATGCACATGGTGACGCGGTCCGGGTACCGCATGAGGACGGACTCGACGAGGGTGCCGTCGAACAGCCGCCACAGGGTCTTGCGGGTGTCGCCGTCGTCGCACGAGGCGTGCCGGACGACCGTCATCAGCTCGGGCAGCAAGTCGTCCGCGAGCCGCCCGCGGGCCGCCGCCGGGATGTCCGTCCACGCCGCCGGGTCGTCCGCGTACCGGGCGAAGTAGTGCTGCGACAGCTGCTTGGCCCGGAACGGCTTCTCCCCGAGCGCGGCCACCGCCTCCTTCCGCTCCGCGGGCGAGAGGTCGGCAAGGTGCCGCGGGGGCTTCTTGGCCCCGCGCGGCACGGCGAAAGTCAGTTCTCCGGGTGCAGGCATGATGTTTTCCAGTGTCGCAGATGATCGCGCGAAGCCTGTTCGGAGTGCTGGCGGGGTGGCTGGGGCGGCTGCGGTGGCTTGTGGTGGCCGCCACAGGCGCCAGGAGCGCGTGACGTGACGGGGGCAACGGCCGCGTCGTGCGGTCGGCCCGGACGTGCGGAACGGCTCTCGGCGGCCTGCGCCTGCGCCTGCGCCGCCGCGTCAGCCCTTGCCGACGAAGGCGACGAGCAGCAGCCAGACCACGGGCGCGGTGGGCAGCAGGCTGTCGAGGCGGTCCATGATGCCGCCGTGGCCGGGGAGGAGGGCGCCCATGTCCTTGATCCCCAGGTCCCGCTTGATCATGGACTCGCCGAGGTCGCCGAGGGTGGCGCTGGTGGCGGCGGCGAGGCCGAGCAGCAGGCCCTGCCACCACTGGCCGCCGTCGATGAAGAACTGCATGAGCAGCGCGCCGGCCACCATGGCGAACGCCATCGCGCCGGCCAGCCCCTCGCGGGTCTTGCCGGGGCTGATGCGCGGGGCCAGCTTGTGGCGGCCGAACCGCCAGCCGACGGCGTAGGCGCCGGTGTCGCTGACGACGGTGAGCAGCAGGAACGTCAGCACCCGGCGCGGGCCGTCGTCCGCGGCCAGCATCATCACCACGAAGGTGGCCAGGAACGGCACGTAGAACGCGGCGAACACACCGGCCGTGACGTCCCGCAGGTAGTCCTCCGGCGGCTGGGCCATCCGCCAGACCAGGACCGCGAGGGCGGTCAGGGCCATGGCGATCCAGGCGCCGTCCGCGCCGCTGAGGTAGCCGGCCACGACCATGGCGGTGCCGCCCAGCGCGAGCGGCACCAGCGGGGCATGGATGCCCTTGCGCTCCGCCAGCCGCGAGGTCAGCTCCCACAGGCCGGTCACCACGGCGGCCACCACGACGCCGACGAACACCGCCTTGACGATGAACAGCGCCGCGACGATGACCACGCCGAGCCCGATCCCGACCCCTATCGCCGCCCGCAGGTTCCGCCCCGCGGACTTCTTCGCCGGAGCGGGTGGAGCCGGGTCCTGGGCGGGCGGCGGCTCTGCGGCCGGCGGCGGGGATGGCGGCATGGGCGGAGTCTTCCTGCTGGCCCCGGATTCCGTGGCGGAACCCGCCGCGTGCGCGGCGCGTGGCGAAGCGCCCCAGGAAGAGTCGTTCACGGAGCTTCGCCTCGCGTCGTCAGGTGGTGGTGGGCCGGGGAATGGGCGGGTGCGGATGCGGGTCGGCGGCGGACTGCGGGGAGGTCAGACCTCCAGCAGCTCCGCTTCCTTGTGCTTGAGCAGCTCGTCGATCTGGGCCACGTACTTCGCCGTGGTGTCGTCGAGCTCCTTCTCCGCGCGGCGCACCTCGTCCTCGCCGGTCTCGCCGTCCTTGACGAGCTTGTCGAGCGTCTCCTTGGCCTTGCGGCGGACGCTGCGGATCGAGATCTTCGCGTCCTCGCCCTTGGTCTTGGCGACCTTGATGTACTCGCGGCGGCGCTCCTCGGTGAGCTGCGGGAACACCACCCGGATGATGCGGCCGTCGTTGCTCGGGTTGACGCCGAGGTCGGAGTTGCGGATCGCCTCCTCGATGTTGCGCAGGCTGCTGCTGTCGAAGGGGGTGATCACCGCCATCCGGGGCTCGGGCACCGCGAAGGACGCGAGCTGGTTGATCGGGGTCACGGCGCCGTAGTACTCGGCCACGATCTTGTTGAACATCGCCGGGTGCGCACGGCCGGTGCGGATCGCCGCGAAGTCGTCCTTGGCGACGGCCACGGCCTTCTCCATCTTCTCCTCGGCCTCGAGGAGGGTTTCTTCAATCACCATGTGCTCCTGGTATTCAGAAGGCGGACGTCAATGTGACGGCGGACGTCATTGTGGACGACGGTCGTGGCGGCTGTCGTGACGGCGGGGGCCATCACGCCCGGGTGCCCTGGTCGTTGACCAGCGTGCCGATCTTCTCACCCTTCACAGCCCGCGCGATGTTGCCTTCGGCGAGCAGCTCGAAGACCAGGATCGGCAGCTTGTTGTCCTGGCACAGGGTGATCGCGGTGAGGTCGGCGACCCGCAGGTCGCGGGCGATGACCTCGCCGTACTCCAGCGCGTCGAACATGACCGCGTCCGGGTTGTGCTTGGGGTCGGAGTCGTAGACCCCGTCGACCCCGTTCTTGCCCATGAGCAGGGCGGAGGCGTCGATCTCCAGGGCACGCTGGGCGGCGGTGGTGTCGGTGGAGAAGTAGGGCATGCCCATACCGGCGCCGAAGATCACCACGCGGCCCTTCTCCAGGTGCCGGACGGCCCGCAGCGGGATGTAGGGCTCGGCGACCTGGCCCATGGTGATGGCGGTCTGCACGCGGGTCTCGATGCCCTCCTTCTCCAGGAAGTCCTGGAGGGCGAGGCAGTTCATGACCGTGCCCAGCATGCCCATGTAGTCCGAGCGGGCGCGGTCCATGCCGCGCTGCTGGAGTTCGGCGCCGCGGAAGAAGTTGCCACCGCCGATGACGAGGGCGATCTCGTAGCCGTCCCGGACGACCGCGGCGATCTCCCGGGCGATGGCGTGCACGACGTCCGGGTCGACGCCCAGGCCTCCTCCCCCGGCGAACGCCTCGCCGGACAGCTTGAGCAGGTAACGGCCGGGGGCCACACCGCTGCGGGCAGCGGGGGCGTGCGCCTTGGCGGCCTTGGCGACGTTGTCGGCGCCTTCGTCCATGGGGTTCTCCTCGTGCACGTACAAAGGAGGCCATTGCCGCGGGTCCTCTGGGGTTCCCTCTACGGCAACGGCCTCCTCGTCACATCTGCGGCCGGCCGGCGGACGGCCGGCCGCGTACGACCCTAGCGGGGCCGCGGGTCTTTCGCTGCTCCGACGACGTCAGACGCCGACGCGGAAGCGCGCGAAGCGCTTGAGCGTCACGCCGGCCTCGTCGAGCACCTTCTGGACGGTCTTCTTGGCGTCCTTGGCGAACGCCTGCTCCAGAACGACGTTCTCCTTGAAGAAGCCGTTCACCCGGCCCTCGACGATCTTCGGCAGCGCGGCGTCGGGCTTGCCCTCCTCGCGGGCGGTGGCCTCGGCGACACGGCGCTCGTTCTCGACGGTCTCGGCGTCGATCTCGTCGCGGGTCAGGAACTTCGGGGCGAACGCGGCGATGTGCTGCGCGACGTCCTTGGCGGTCTGCGGGTCGGCCTTGTCCAGCTCGACCAGCACGCCGACCTGCGGGGGCAGGTCCGGGCTGGTGCGGTGCAGGTAGGAGGCCACGTAGCCGTCGGTGAACTGCGCGAAGCGGTCGAGCACGATCTTCTCGCCGAGCGTCGCGTTCGCCTCGTCGACGTACGCCTGGACGGTCTGGCCGTCCTTGATCTCGGAGGCGAGCAGCGCCTCGATGCCGGCCGGGTGGGTCGCGGCGACGTGCGCGGCGATCGCGTCGGCGACGGCGACGAACTTGTCGCCCTTGGCGACGAAGTCCGTCTCGCACTTCAGCTCGAGCAGGACACCCTCGGTGTTGCCCTCGGCGATCAGGGAGACGACGGCACCGTTGGAGGCCGAGCGGCCCTCGCGCTTGGTGACGCCCTTCTGGCCCTTGACCCGGAGGATCTCGACGGCCTTGTCCAGGTCGCCCTCCGCCTCGGTGAGGGCGTTCTTGCAGTCCATCATGCCCGCGGCGGTCAGCTCGCGGAGCTTCTTGACGTCGGCGGCGGTGAAGTTCGCCATGGGTTTGAGTCTCTTCCCGAATGGTCGGTGGATCTACGGGTGAACGGCGGGGGCGTGCGCCCCCGCCGTCGTCACGCGTGGAACTTCTGAAGGCGTCAGGCCTGCGAGTCGCCCTCGGCGGCGGGGGCCTCGGCGGCGGGCGTCTCGGCGGCGGCCGGAGCCTCGGCAGCGGCCGGAGCCTCAGCGGCGGCGGGCGCCTCGGCGGCGTCGTCGGCCTTCTTCTCGCCCTCGAGCAGGTCACGCTCCCACTCGGCGAGCGGCTCGGCCGCACCCTCGGCCTTCTTGTCGCCGAGCGCGGCGCCGGAGCGGGCGATCAGACCCTCGGCGACGGCGTCGGCGATCACGCGGGTGAGCAGGGTGACGGAACGGATCGCGTCGTCGTTGCCCGGGATCTTGTAGTCGACCTCGTCGGGGTCGCAGTTGGTGTCGAGGATGGCGACGACCGGGATGCGGAGCTTGCGCGCCTCGCCGACGGCGATGTGCTCCTTCTTGGTGTCGACGATCCAGACGGCGCTGGGCACCTTCTGCATCTCGCGGATGCCACCGAGGGTCTTCTCCAGCTTCTCCTTCTCACGGGAGAGAACCAGGAGTTCCTTCTTGGTGAGGCCGGACGCGGCCACGTCCTCGAAGTCGATCTCCTCGAGCTCCTTCAGGCGCTGCAGGCGCTTGTAGACGGTCGAGAAGTTGGTGAGCATGCCGCCCAGCCAGCGCTGGTTGACGTAGGGCATGCCGACGCGGGACGCCTGCTCGGCGATGGCCTCCTGCGCCTGCTTCTTGGTGCCCACGAACATGATGGAGCCGCCGTGCGCGACGGTCTCCTTGACGAACTCGTAGGCGCGGTCGATGTACGACAGCGACTGGAGCAGGTCGATGATGTAGATGCCGTTGCGCTCGGTGAAGATGAAGCGCTTCATCTTCGGGTTCCAGCGGCGGGTCTGGTGCCCGAAGTGGACGCCGCTCTCCAGCAGCTCCCGCATCGTGACGACGGCCATGGCCGTACTCCTTGAGATACTCGGTTATCGCGGCCTCCGGACGGCGGCCGCGCCTGACGCCCCGGCGCGCCGTGCCGCGAAGGACCGAGGGGCGCGGCCACCGCCCCGGTGACGGGGGTGGGTGGCGGGGCGTGCGAAGTCGACCCGGTGACCCGGATCGCCAGAGAAAGTGTACGGGACCGGTGGAGCGCCGGGCGACCACCAGGTTTTCCACAGGCCGCCGACCAAGATCGTCGCGAACCCCCCGCCGTCGGCCATCGTGGACCCATGATCTTCACGACGACGTGGTGGACGACAGTGACGGCGGCGGCCCTGCTGGTCGCGGCCCCGGTGACGGCTGTGCTGACGGCGGCGGGCGGGCCCGGGCCGGGCGGTGTGGCGACGGCAGCGCGGGCCGGCGCGGTGGCGCGGACAGCGGATGCGAGGCCTCCGGCCCGGGGCGCGCCGGGTGCCGCGGGCGCCCCGGACGACGGCCGGGCGACGCAGCCGGTGGGGGCGGGCTGCGCCGGACCGCCGGGGCCGGGGGCGCGGTGCTGGCCGGTGACGGGGCCGGGGGCGCGCGGCCGGCCCGAAGTGCTGAGGGGGTTCGATCCGCCGGCCGAGCCCTGGGCGGCGGGACACCGCGGGGTGGACCTGCGGGCCGGGCCGGGGGCTGCCGTGCGGGCCGCGGCGCCGGGAGTGGTGGCCTTCGCCGGACAGGTGGCCGGGGTGCCGGTGATGGTGCTGGCCCTGGAGGGCGGGCTGCGGACCACCTACGAGCCGGTACGGGCGGGCCTGGCGGTGGGTACCCGGGTGGCGGCCGGCCGGCAGGTCGGCGTCCTCAGCGGTTCCGTGCCGCACTGCCCGGGGCCCTGCCTGCACTGGGGGCTGCTGAGCGGTGACCTCTACCTCGACCCGTTGTCGCTGCTGCCGTCCACACTGCGGCGGTCCGGACCGTCCCGGCTGCTGCCGCTGTCCCGAGGACCGGGCCGCGAGCTGCCTGGGTGAGCGGAGGAGCGGGGCGGGGAGGGAGGGTGGGGGGCGGGGGGGGGGAAGGCCGAGCGACGGATCCCCCCGCGTCCGTCACTCCTGCGGCGCGGGTCCGCCCTGACCGGTGACGCCGTGCAGCGCGGTGTTGACGGCCGCCTCCACGATGGCCTCGGGCGACTCCGCCGCGCCGAGTTCGATGCGGCGCACCGCGGCGTCGACGATGCCCTGGAGCAGCATCGCGGTCAGCCGGGGTTCGTCGTGGCCGAGGGCGGAGAGCGCGGCGACCACCATGGCCACCAGTCCGCCGTGCGCGGCACGGATCTTCTCTCGGGCGCCGGCCTCCAGCTCGCCCGCGGAGATCGCCACCACGGCCCGGTGCCGGCGGTCGCCGACCAGGGTGAGCTGGCTGCGGACGTACGCCTCGATCTGGGCGGCCGGGGTCTCGGCCGCCTCCATCGCCGCTTCGACCTCGGCCGCCCAGACGGGGAAGTCGACCGCGCACAGTTCCTCGACGACGGCCGCGCGGGACCGGAAGTACTCGTAGACCGAGGAGCGGGCCAGGCCGGTGCGCTCGGCCAGCGCGGGGAACGTCAGGGCGTCGGTGCCGCCCTCGGACAGCAGGGAGCGGGCGGCGTCGAGCAGGGCGCGCCGTTGCATGGACCGGTGCTCGGCCACGGAGGCCGCTCGAATCCTGGGCATGCCCTCCACTGTAGAAGGTGCCGGGGACGGCTCACCGGCCTACGTCGGCGAGCTTTGCCCGGAGTTGGAGGACGGACTTGGTGTGGATCTGGCTCACCCGGCTCTCGGTGACGCCCAGGACCTGCCCGATCTCCGCGAGGGTCAGGCCCTCGTAGTAGTAGAGGGTGACCACGGTCTTCTCGCGGTCAGGCAGGGTGTTGACGGCACGGGCGAGCAGGCGGCGCAGCTCGCGGTCCTCCGCGACCTCGACCGGGTTGTCGGCGCCGGTGTCCTCCAGCGTGTCGACGAGGCTGAGCCGGTCGCCGCCCTCGACGCCGACGTGCAGCAGCTCTTCCAGCGCCACCACGTTGGCCAGCGACAAGGCGCTGAAGACCCCGTGCAGTTCCTCGATCGGCACCCCCATCTCGGCGGCGACCTCGGGCTCGGTCGGGGTGCGGCGGAGGGTCGCCTCCAGGGTGGCGTAGGCGCGTTCGACGGCGCGGGCCTTCTGCCGCACCGAGCGCGGGATCCAGTCCAGGGCGCGCAGTTCGTCGATCATGGCGCCGCGGATCCGGGTGATGGCGTAGGTCTCGAACTTGATCGCGCGGTCGGGGTCGAACTTCTCGATGGCGTCGATCAGCCCGAAGACACCGGAGGACACGAAGTCCGCCTGCTCCACGTTGGCCGGCAGGCCCACGCTGACCCGGCCGGCGACGTACTTCACCAGCGGCGAGTAGTGCAGGATCAGCTGCTCGCGCAGGCGCTTGTCCCCGGTGGCCTTGTAGGTCCGCCACAGCGCGTCCAGCGACGTGGGGGCGGCGGGCCGAGCGGCGGCGCGGGCGGCGGTCGCTGCCGTCGTCCGTTCGGTCCCGGGGCTGTACTGGGGCATGCGTCGTGAAGTGCCGTTCTGCGGAGCGGTGAACGATCGGGGCGATCGCGTACGGGTGGGTGCGGCCGGGGAATCAAGCCTTCGCGAGCGTAGCGTGACCACGGCGTCGCTGGCTGCTACGTCATCGGTCTGCAATATGCGCAGATACGTTCCTCTGTGAAAGCCGTCCCGGCCGGCCCGCGGGCGGTCCCCTGGCGGGGGCCGCGTGGCGGGCCTGTGGGCCATGATGCGCATCCTCCGCGGGCGCCGCCGCGGCTTCCGCGATCACCCCAGGTCACGGCGTTGTGCTGTCACCTGATGGTGTGTCCATAGCGTCAACCGGTCCGACCGGGCCGCCCTTCGTGGGCGGTACGGACCAACATCCACCCGGTGTCCGTGCGTTCGACGAACCCCAGTGCACGCAATTCGTGGAGTCGCCCGAGCGTGTCGGGGACACCCGCTCCGGCGGCCGCGGCGAGGTCCTCGGCGGTGGCCGTCCCGTGCCCAGGAAGGGCCTCGAGGACCCGGGCCGTCGCGGCGGGCAGCCGGTCCCGGGGCAGCGCCGCTCCTCGGCGCACGGGAGCCAGGTCGGCGCCGATCTCCCCCACCATCTCCAGCACTTCGGCGGCGTCGGTGACCACCACCGCGTCCTTGCGCAGGAGTTCGTGCACGCCCTCGGACAGGCCGCTGGTGCACGGGCCCGGCACTCCTATGGTGATCCGGCCCAGGGCCGTGGCGCGGCGGGCGGTGATCAAGGAACCGCTGCGGTAGCGGGCTTCGACCACCACCGTGCCGCGGGTCAGCGCGGCGATGACCCGGTTGCGGAGCACGAACCTTCTCTGCACCAAGTCAAGTGGGCTGGCCATGGTGATCCGAGTCGGCGCCGAGGGCTGAAAACTCCCTGCGGTCGTTTGTGCGACAGACGTAGTGTGGCTCGGTTGCCGTGCAGCGTCCGACCTCCGGCATGATCTCGAAGGACACCGATGAACTCGCCGAACCTCTTTCCCTCGCTCACGGCCTGGATGGGTGCCACTCCCGCCTCCCATCCCCTGCGGGATCTTTTCGACACCGCGGAAGATGGCGACCACCCCACGAGCTTCCGACGGTCCGTCCTGCAGGCGTTCGACGACATCATCGGGACCTTGGAGCGCGCCCAGCCCCTGCACCTCGGGCAGCCGAAGAGGGACTTCCTCAGGGCCAAGACGGACGACGACCTCATGATCGTCCGCGCCGAGCTGGTTGCCGGCGCGAAGCTCGCTCGCGCCGGTGTCCCGTTCGACTTCGGCACTCGGAACGGGAGTCCCGAACCGGATCTGATCTTGCGGGAGGCGAATCTCAGCATCGAGGTGAAGGCGCGTCGGCTCAACGGCTTGAAGGATCTGGAGAAGGAGCTGACGTCCACCCTTGATGAGGCCGGGCTCCCGGCGATCGTCCATCTCGTCTGCCGCGAACGGCCGCTTGAGATCAAGAAGGACGTTCGCGAGGCGATCGTCGAGGAGACGCTCACCCGAGTCCGCAACCGCGCGTGGGGGTCCGCGGTTACCCAGCTGGAGCGGCCGTGGGCGGCCACTCCGCAGCTGGCTCTCACTGTGCGGGTGTTCGAGGCTCCGGCTGAGGCCGGGACGTCCGTGGTAGTCGAGGACGGGTTCGAGCTGTCCGGGCATCTTGAGGATGTCGAGGGCCAGGTGCTGGCCGTGCTGAACGACGAGCAGAAGGTCAAGCAGGCCGAGGCCAGGCCGACCATCCTGTTGGTCGACATCGCCCGCACCGGCATGTCCTGGATGAGATCACCGATGAGCTGGGCTCCCCGCCTCGCCGAGTTGCTGCCGGACGACACCCCCTTCGTGGGCGTCGGGGTGATGCTGCAGACGCTGGACAATGCGGACGTGCCGATCTCCTTCGCTCTGCGGGCGAACGCCGATGCGGCCGACTTGGACGCCGCCAAGAAGCTGGCGGTCGATCTCGGGCTCACGTTGACCGAGTAAACGCTGCCGCGGATGTGGGGTGGTCCTGGCGACGGCGGTCGTCAGGACCATCCCCGTTCGTGCCGGGCCTGCGGGCACCTGCTCGTCGGGCGGGGAGCCGATTGCGGCTGTCAGTCGGATTGCGGGCGGGTGGTCGGGATTCCGAGGGTGACGGGGGCACGACGTGTGAGCCGTGCTGCGTCGGCCTGTTTGGTGCGGACGAAGGTCAGGGTCAGGTCGATGCCTTCGACCTCGCCGAGCCACTGCTCGTCCTCTGCTCGTTTGCGGCGGAGGAGCAGGTCTTTCTCGATCTCGGCGAGCCGCGGCAGCATCTTGGGATTGATCTGGAGCATCGGGCATCGGATGCACGCGTGCTCATGCTGGCAGGGTGATCCGTAGGGTCGAGCGCAGCTGCCGAGCTCGACCTTGCGCTTGTCGAAGTGCTCTTCGAACTCGGCCCACTCCTGCGCCGTGACCTCCGGGTACTCGTGTTCGGGTCGCAGGGTTCGGCGGTGGTTCAGGAACTCCTGGTAGTGCTGCACGATGTCCTCGGCGAAGACGGCGACGTAGCCCTGCGTGGTCTGAAGGTTCAGGTGTCCGAGCAGGGCGGCGCCGATGTGGATCGGCAGGCCGCTGTTGACGATCTCGGTGGCGAACAGCCGGCGGAAGTCGTGCGGGGTGAACTTGGTGCCGGCGAAGTCCAGGTTGTATTCGGCGATCTCCTCGCAGCTGCGGGCGAGCATGCTCAGAACCGTGCCGGGTGCCATGACGTTGCGGGCGGAGCCGAGTTGCCGCTGGAACAGGAAGGGCATGGGCTCTGACCAGTTCTTTTCGTGTCCGTCGTAGCGGCTGAGGAGTGGAACGGCCTGACCGTTTCGGGTTTGTCGCCGGATGATCTGCGCGACGGCGTGGAAGAGCTCGGCGGACATGGGGATGACACGCTCGCGTTCGCTCTTCGAGGGTGCGACGACCAAGAGGGCGATCACCTCGCCGCTGGGCCGTTCGTATTGGCGGATGCTGAGGTGGGTCAGCTCCACGAGTTCCTCGACGCGGATGCCGCTGTGCCGTAGAACCTCGATTGCCACCCACTCCCAGAACGCTGCGTCCTCCGCCATGGTCACGTTGATCATCTCGCCCGTGTCGTCGTCGATGACGCGGACGGACGGCTCGGTGAGGATGTTGGCCCGCCTGCGGTCCTCGCGGGAGTCGGTGCGGGTGTAGGGGCGCCCCTGGTGCTCGAACGGCTGACCCAGCGGGACCGGACGGGCCGCCTCCAGGAGGCCGGCGAGGTGCTCGTGGCGGTCCTCGACGTGGCGGGCAAGGACCGGCAACAGAGGCTGGCGGACGCGGGTGCGGTCGGCCATCCGACGGTTCACTTCGCGCCGGCGCTTGCCGAACCCCTTAAGGTCGCGGGGCAGGATGGGGCAGGGAGCCACCCACTGTGCCCAGCGCTCCGGCTCTGCGATGGCCCAGCTGTGCAGATCGACGTAGAGGCCGCGGACGGCCAGCAAGATGGCGGCGTCGTCCTTGCGGAACCGGGTCCGGTCGGCCTTGCCGTCCTTCCTCCAGTAGCGCAGCTCGGCCCTCCATTGGTCGTAGAGCTCCTGGCTGAGGTGCAGGTCCTCCTGCTGGGGGTTGAGTTCCTCGATGACAGACCAGAACAGGCTGGTCAGGTTCCGGGCCAGTCCTTCCAGGGTGATGTAGTCGGTGTCCGCCTTCCGCCTGGTCAGGTAGTCAATCAGCAGTTGCCGGACACCGGCGTTGGTGATGCTGTAGCGGTCGACCAGTTCCTCGACGGTCCGCTGACCGTCGTAGATGTAGGTCCGGAGGGTCGGGGCCGTCCCGGGTGGGAAATGCCCCATCTTGTGCAGGATCTCCCAGGCGCCCAGCGCCGCGAAACGGGTGGTGTCCTTGTTTGCGCCGTGGGTGAGACCCAGCCGCTTGTTCTCCAGGGAGTAGTGCAGCAGGGCGGACGGGGTCAGGTGGTCCAAGGCGATGCCCTGCGTGGTGAGGGCGCAGGCGATGTCGAACTTCGCGCGCTGCCGGTGAACCACGCTGAGCTGCTGCTGGGCGTCCGCCGTCTTGAAGAACTCGTCCAGCCGGACGTCCCGTTGAACCTTGCGGAACGGCTCGGGGTAGTCGGAGAACTTGTTCGCCCTGAATCCCGGGAGGCTGGGCTGGATGATGCGCGCGGCGAAGGCCATCTTCAGCGCTGAGAGCATGTTGCTGCTGTCGTAGCCGACCCCGGGCCGCGCGAGGACGTTGATCGCGGGCGCGTTCTCCTCGTTGAAGCCGCTGGCCTCCCAGCGTTCCTGCCAGGTCTCCCCCGGCTGTGTTTCCAGGTGGCCGAAGAGCATCCGGATTCCGGCCCTGCGCTTTTCGACCGCGGATCGGGTCTGGGCGGGCAGCATGTCGGCGGCGAGATCACACAGGTCGTTGACGCTGGCCCTCGACAGGTCCCCGAACGGTGCCGGAGGCTTCGCGGGCCGTGGCGCCGGGGCTGCCTTCACTGCGGCTCTGGTGAACCGCGTGGGGTCCTTCGGCCTGGGCGTCTTGTCGTAGCGCTGGCGCCGGTTGCGGACCGTGTAGGTCTCGACCGTCGTGCGGCTAGGCACCGAACACCGCCTTGATGTCCTCGGGGTCGTAGCCGGCGGTGAACGTGCGCTGGACGCGCGGCCGGTTGTAGTGGGCCTGCAGGGCGTCGAAGAGGTCCTCGACCCGGGCGTTCAGGTAGCGGCCGGTGGTGGCCAAGTCGGTGTGCCGCATGATCGCGCGGACCTCGGCGAGTGTGAGATTGGGGTCGTTCGCCATCCTGGTCGCGGCAGTGTGCCGCAGGTCATGAAGGGTCCAGTTGGTGCCGAGCTTCTCGTTCGCCCGCTGGATGACCCGCCGCATCGCCCAGTAGGTCAGCGGCCGGTCTGGTCCTCGCCGTGCGCGAAGGATCGGTTCGCCGGCGGGCGGCAGTCCGATGTGGTCGAGGTAGGCGGCCAGGACGGTCAGGGCCTGCGGGCTGGCCGGCACCTGCTCGCGGTCGTCGGTGCCCTTGGTGACCACCCAGATGAGCTGCTTGGGCCAGTCAATGTCGCCGGGGGTGACGCCGAGCAGTTCGCTCGCGCGGGAGCCGCTGGAGACGTAGAGCAGGGTGGCGGCCCGGTCGCGGTCGCACGTCATAGCCTCGAAGAACTCGTCCCACATCGCGTCGGGGATCGAACGGGGGTCGCCCCGGCGGACCCGCTGCCGCAGCCGGGCCCGGCGAAGCTCTGGCACCTCGCTGTCCGGTGCCCTATGGGCCAGGGCTCGGCGCATGGTGCGCGATTCAGGGACCGGATTGACCAGCGGGCCGCGGTTGTAGTACCGGTGGTAGGCGTAGAAGCTGCAGACCACGGTCAGGCAGTGGTTGATCGTGCTGGGGGCGTACCCGGGTTTGAGGTATGGCTTGCCGGTGCGTGGGTTGACCGAGCCAGGCTGCGGAGCGTTCGGGTTCCGGCGGCGCCGCTGTGGGTTCGGGGCGACGCGGAGCCAGCCCACGAGCGCGGACGCTTCTGCCTCGGTCGCCCGGTCCCAAGGGACGTCGAGGAACCACAGCAGCCGGTACCACCGCAGGAGGTCGTACGCGTAGCTCTTCGCGGTCAGGGGCCTGTTGTCGTCCAGGATCAAGTTCCGGAGGTACGAAACGACGGGGGCAACGTGAGTCCCATCCGGGGCGAGAACGGCGTGCCCGGGTACGTGCTCCAGCTCGACGACCGAACCGATACGCGGCACGTCGGTCAGGCCCTCGATCAGCTGGTGGCGCAAGTCTTGCAACTGAAATCCCTCGCAGGCGTAGATCATCTCCTCCACGATCGGAGATGCTTGGTGCAGTTAACACACCGGCTGCGGGTCGGATGATCGCCGGGCGGCAACTCCCCGATCAGCAGACCGTGTTCGGCGATCCGCCCGATGAGGTCGGCGTTGCCGCGCGGATACGCCACGTCGACCCCGCCGGCCACCACGCCGATGGTGGCTCCGCCCGCCGCCAGCGCGGCCCGGTGGGCCGCGCCGTCGACTCCGTAGGCGGCCCCGGAGACCACCACCCAGCCGGCCGCCGCCAGGCCCGACCCGAGCAGGGCGGCCATGTGGACGCCGTAGTCGGTGCAGGCCCGGGCGCCGACCACCGCGACGGAGCGCAGCGCCCACATCCGCAGCGAGGCATCACCGCGGACCCACAGCCCGTAGGGGCGTTCGTCGCCGAGGTCGTCCAGCTGGCCTGGCCAGTCGCCGTCGCCCGGGCAGACGAAACGGCCGCCCACCCGCAGGGCCGCCGCCAGGTCACCGACCGGGTCGGCGCGCGGCGCCCGCAGCAGATAGCCCTCGGTGCGGCGCGGGCCGGCCCCCAGGAACTTCCTGCCGGTCCGCGCGGCCCGCAGTGCCTCCTCCGCGCCCAGTTCGCGCACCGCCCGCCCCATCACCGGGTCTCCCGGCTCGGCGACCCTGGTCAGGGCCACCCGGGCGAGCCGCTCCTGCCATCCGGCGGTCGCGTCCAGGCCGTCCCGCCCGGCGGCCCCGCCCCGTGCGTAGTAGCGCCGCAGCTCCTCCTCCACAGCCGCCGCTCCCGGCCCGAGCCGGTTCGGTGGCGGGCCCGGCACCTGCGCGGGTCCGTCGCCCGGCCCGGCGTACGGCACGGCCCCGGGCGACTGCCCGGGCACGGCCCCGGCCCAGAGCCCTGGCCCCGCTCCCTGCGCGCTCTCCGAGGCTTCCTCGGGCCCCGGCCGGGGCCCGGACGCCTCCTGCCGGGGGCTCACGCCGTGCTCGCCAGGGCCGCGCCGCGGTTGAAGCCGCTGCGGAGCTGGAGGGCCTTGAGGACGTCGCCGGCGTCGGGCCTGGGGTGGGCGGCGAGGTCGGCGAGGGTCCAGGAGACGCGCAGGACACGGTCCAGGCCGCGGGCGGTGAGCAGACCGCGTTCCATGTCGCGCTCGGCGGCGTGCAGGGCGCCGGGGGCGGCGTGCCAGCGGGTGCGGATCTCGTGGCCGGGGACCTCGCTGTTCATCCGCCAGGGGGTGTCCCGGTAGCGGGCGGCGGCCCGGGCGCGCGCCTCCTGCACGCGGGCCGCGACCTGCGCGCTGGACTCGCCGCGGCCGTGGCCGATGAGTTCGCTCCGGCTGACCGTGTCGACCTCGACCCGCAGATCGACCCGGTCGAGCAGCGGGCCGGACAGCCGGGCCTGGTAGCGGCGCACCGCGTTCGGCGAGCAGTCGCAGCCGCCGAGCAGCGAGTAGCGCCCGCAGGGGCAGGGGTTGGCGGCCAGCACCAGCATGAACCGGGCGGGCAGCCGCATCACCCCGGCGGTCCGCGCGACCACGATGTGCCCCGACTCCAGCGGCTGCCGCAGGGCGTCCAGCGAGCGGACGCTGAATTCCGGAGCCTCGTCCAGGAAGAGCACCCCGCGGTGGGCCAGGGACACC
Organism: Actinacidiphila acidipaludis; assembly: GCF_019890725.1. GTDB lineage: Bacteria > Actinomycetota > Actinomycetes > Streptomycetales > Streptomycetaceae > Actinacidiphila > Actinacidiphila acidipaludis. Next base: position 31,405 of record NZ_JAINZZ010000020.1, on the reverse strand, counting down.
GCTCCGGGCCGGGGAAGGCCGCTTCCGCCGCCGACCAGGGACGGCATGGTGGCCGAGTGGTGGGGAGCGCAGTAGGGCGGTGTGTCGACCAGCGGGCGGCCGGGCGGAAGGATGCCGGCCACCGAGTGGACCGCCGTGACCTCCAGGGACTCCTGCCGGCTGAGCGGCGGGAGGATCCCGGGGAGGCGCTCGGCCAGCATCGTCTTGCCGGCGCCGGGCGGCCCCTTGAGGTAGAGGTGGTGTCCGCCGGCCGCGGCGACCTCCAGGGCGAGCCGGGCGGCCGGCTGCCCGGCGACGTCGGCGAGGTCCCGGCGTTCGGCTGCGGCCGTGCCGCCGCCCAGGCTGCTCACCAGGCCGTCCCCGGTGCCGCCGGGCACGGTGAGCCCGGCCAGCATCGGATCGGGCCGGCCCTCCAGGTCGAGGCCGTGCCCGTCCTCCTCCGGGACGGGTTCCTCGTTGAGGACGGCGATGAGCTGCCGCAGGGAGCGGACGCCGAGCACGGACACCCCGGGGACCAGCGCGGCCTCCGCGGTGGTCCGTTCGGGCACCACCACCTGCCGGTATCCGGCGTCGGCGGCGGCGAGCACCGCCGGCAGGACGCCCCGGACCGGCCGGACCCGACCGTCCAGGCCGAGTTCGCCGATCATCATCAGGTCGGCGATGGAGGCGGGGGCGATGCGGTCGTTCGCCGCCAGCACCGCGCAGGCCACCGCCAGGTCGAAGCCCGAGCCGCCCTTGGGCACGGAGGCCGGGCTGAGGCCGACGGTGAGCTTCTTCTGCGGCCAGGTCTCGCCGCTGTTCACGATGGCGGCGCGCACCCGGTCCCGGCTCTCGGTGAGGCTCTTGTCGGGCAGGCCGACCAGGGCGAAGGCGGCGACGCCGGGTTCCAGGTCGGCCTGGACCTCGACCACGACGCCTTCGACGCCGACCAGCGCGACCGAGCAGGTGCGGGCGAAGCCCATCACGCCACCCCCCGGGCGTGCTCGACGCGTGCCGCCCCGCGGGCGGGCAGCGTCACCCCGACCAGGTCGATGCGGATCCCGCCCGGCGGCGCTCCGCCGTGTTCCGCGGTCCAGCGCTCGGCGAGCGAGCGCAGTCGGGCGAGCTTGGCGGGTGTCACGGCGGCCATGGGCGGCTGGAAGCCGCCCTCACGGCGCGTCTTGACCTCGCACACCACCAGGGCGTCCCCGTCGGTCGCGAGGATGTCGATCTCCCCGCGCCGCCCGCACCGCCAGTTCCTGGCCAGGACGTCGAGCCCCGACTCCTGCAGCATCCGGGCGGCCACGTCCTCGCCGTACCGCCCCAGCGCGCCTCGCGCGTTCATCCGAGCCACCTCCGTCACTCACGGTGAAGTACCGTGAGTTCACTGTGACAGAGGGATTCCGCCCCGCGATGATCTTGAACGTCGGCCTGTGGATAACCCGGGAAACGAGCCCGGGGAAGCCCGAGGGAACCCGAGGCAGCCTGCGAGAGGCCCGGGGAGGCCCGGGGAGGCCCGGCGGCCCCGGGCGACCCCCGCGGCTCAGCCGTTGAAGCCGGAGTTGTCCGAGGGGAGGTCGAGGTCCGCCTTGTTCAGCTCCTCGATGTTCACGTCCTTGAAGGTGAGCACGCGGACCTGCTTGACGAAGCGGGCCGGCCGGTACATGTCCCACACCCAGGCGTCGGCCATGGAGACTTCGAAGAAGACCTCACCCTGCACCGAGTGCACCTGCATCTCGTAGTCGTTGGTGAGGTAGAAGCGCCGCTCGGTCTCGATCACGTACTTGAAAAGGCCGACGACGTCGCGGTACTCCCGGTAGAGCTTCAGCTCCATCTCGGTCTCGTATTTTTCGAGGTCCTCGGCGCTCATGGCATGTTCCCCTTCAGCCGTACGTGCCCCCCATTGTGCGTCACACCGTCTCATGTGGGAGGCGAAGTTCGACGCGGGTCACCTCCGCCGGGTCACCCGGTCATCTGCGCCGCGTCACCAGCTTCGCCACCGGCTCGTACGCCGCGCCGCCCAGGATGAGCACCGCGCCCGCGATCACCATCAGCACGATCCAGGGCAGCGGCCCCTGCGGGGACCGGCCGCCGCCGGGCAGCGCGTCGAACGCGGCCGTCGTCGGCAGCATGCCCATCCGGCCGGCCGGCCAGGCCAGCGCGTCGACCCGGCCCTTGACGTCGGAGGCGGGGACGGCGCCGCCCTCGGCGTCGTCCAGATGGAGGCGGGAGTCCTCGGAGACCGAGCGGTTGTCGCCCAGCATGAACAGCTCGCCCTTGGGGACGGTCGTGTGGAACGAGTCGAGTGACGCCGGGCCTCCGCCGCGCACATACGTCTCGTCGACCGGCTTGCCGTTCACGGTCATCCGGCCCTGCTTGTCGCAGCAGGCCACGACGTCGCCGCCGACCGCGACGACCCGCTTGACCAGCGGCGAGTTGCCCCACAGCTTGTCCCGGAAGACCACCACGTCGCCGCGGTGCACCTCGGAGCCGGACACCTTCTGGGCCAGCACCTTGTCGCCGGGGTCGACGGTGGGCTGCATGGAGGCGGTCGGCACGGTGTAGGGGCGGTACTCCACCGCTGCCCAGGCGAACCCGCCGAGGAAGAGCACGCAGCCGAGGGCGACGGCCAGCCCGGACACCATGCGTCCTGGCCGGCCTGCGCGGTCCCTGCGTATCGCGGCGGTGCCGCTGGTCGTCGTGGCGCTCATGGACCGGAACCCTACCGGGCGGTACGAGCCGCGGTCAGCCCTCGGTGGACGAGTTCCGCAACAGCCGCCTCCTGCGCACCAGCACCAGCGGCAGGGCGCCCGCCACTCCGGCGGCCGCCGGCACGCCCGTGTTGAGCGCGTTGATCCCCGGCTGGGAGAACGTGGAGGGGATGGACAGCCAGTCCCAGCGGTTGATCGGCCAGGCGATCACGATGGCGCGGCCGACGACGTCGCTGTCGGGGACGAAGCCGTGGCCGGCCTGCGTCATGTGGAAGCGCGAGTCCAGCGAGTCCTGGCGGTGGTCGCCCATCACCCAGATGTGGCCCTTGGGCACCTTGACGTCGAACGGCATCCCCGGGGTGCACGCCGTGTTACCCGGGTACACGTACGGCTCGTTCAGCGGCTTGCCGTTGACCATGACCGGGCCGCTGCCCTTGCAGGAGACCTCGTCGCCGCCGACGCCGATGACCCGCTTGATCAGGTCCTTCTCGTCCGCCGAGGGCATCAGGCCGATGAAGCTGAGGCCCTTCTGGATGCCGCGGACCACCGGGTTGCTGCTGGCCGGCGGGTTCTCCGGCAGCCAGCCGCCCGGGTCGTGGAAGACGACGACCTCGCCGCGGCTCGGCGTGGAGCCGAACCAGGGCGTCAGCTTGTCCACCAGCACGCGGTCGCCGCGCTGCAGGGTGTCCTGCATGGAGTCGGACGGGATGGAGAACGCCTGGACCAGGAACGTCTTGATCAGCAGCGCCAGCACCAGGGCGATGCCGATGAGCAGCGGGAGTTCCTTCCAGAACGAGCGCTGCTTGCTGCCGGAGTCGGGCGTGGGTCCGTCGCCGTCGTCGCCCCCGTCGCCCTGGGGAGGGTCGGCGGGGCCGCCGGCCCCCGCGCGGTGGGCGCCGGCCATGGCGAGGCCGGGCGCCGGCTCGTGCGTCAGCCCGTGCTGGCCGCCCAGGCCGTTGCCCTGGGCCGTCCCGTCGCCCTGGGCCACGCCGCCGCCCTGGGCGAAGGCGTTGCCCGCCGCCAGGCCGTTGCCGGACGGGAAACCGTTACCGGCAGCGTAGCCGTCCCCGGGTCCGTAGCCACCGGCCTGCGGGGCGCCGTTGCCGGACGCGTAGCCGCTGTCCTGCGGGGCGTCATAGCGGGGGGCGCCGCCGTGACCGGGTCCGGCACCGTAACCGGGGGTCGCGCCGTGCGCGGCCTCCCCGCCGGGACCGGGGACGCCGCCGTCGGAATCCGCGTTGTCGACCGGGGGCACCTTGGCTTCCTCCTTCTCGGGCTCGCCGGATCCAGACCGCGCGCCGACCACCAGGTCCCCCACATCCACTCCTCACTCCAGACTTCCGCCTGCCCCGAATTCGGCGCAGGCCCACCACCCCGATAACGATCGGGAGTTCCGCAGGAGTCGGCAGCTGGTTCGTCCTTTGACCATTGTTGGCCGAGCCCACCCTAGTGGGCGTACCTGTGGCCGTCGTGCTTGCCGCGCCCGGGCCCGGGACCGAGGCGTACGTCCCTGGCTCCTGGAGCCGGCGCCAGTGGCCGACCGGCCAGGCGATCACGAAGGCCCGGCCGACCACCAGGTCCTCCGAGATCGTGCCGCCTCCGGGCTGGTCGGTGTGGTATCGCGAGTCGGCCGAGTCGGAGCGGTGGTCCCCCATCACCCACAGGTGCCCGGGCGGGACGACGATGGAGAACTTCATCATCGACGGCGGATTCCCGTCGTACACGTACGGCTCACTCAGCGGCGTGCCGTTGACGGTGATGCGGCCGTCCTTGTCGCAGCAGGCGACCGTGTCGCCGCCCACGCCGATGACCCGCTTGATCAGATCCTGCTCACCGGAGGCGGGCAGCAGTCCGATGAAGGTGAAGAACTCCTTCACCTGTTTGACGACCACCGGGTCGGGCTTGGGCGCGGGCTCGCCGCTGAGCCAGCCGCCGGGGTCCTTGAAGACCACGACGTCGCCGCGGTGCGGCTCGGCGCCGAACCACGGGGTGAACTTGTCGACCAGCACGCGGTCGCCGATCTTGATGGTCTGCTCCATCGACCCCGAGGGGATCACGAACGCCTGGAGCAGGAAGGTCTTGAGCACCAGCGCGATCAGCAGCGCCACCATGACCAGCAGCGGCACTTCCCGCGCCAGCGAGCGGCGGCGCTTGCGGCGCACCTTGCGGGCCAGCTTGCGGCGCTCCACCCGACTGGTGCCGGTGCGCAGCGGCGGCGCGGCGGAGGCGTCGGTGGGGCCGTCCGCGGGCTCGGGCACTGGGGCCTTGTGGTGCCCGTAGCGCGGCTTGCCGCGGTTACCCATGCCGTCCGGCCGAGGGCTCGGGCGCGGCGGTGGTCACGGGTGTGGCGGTGGCCACGGCGGTCGTCCCGGGCACGGCGGGGGGTTCGGGCGCCGCGGCCGCCGGTGCGGGGACGCCGGAGAACGTCGCGGGGCGGTGCAGCCGGGTCCAGTGGCCGACGGGCCAGCCGATCCAGTCGGCGCGGCCGATCACCTTGCCGACGGGCACGGTGCCGCCGCCGGGGTCGCCGAGGTGGTCGCGGGAGTCGCGGGAGTCGTCGCGGTGGTCACCCATCACCCACAGCCTTCCCTCCGGGACCTCGATGTCGAACGGTACCCGGGAGGGCTGGTCACCGGGGTGCAGATAGGGCTCGTCGATCGGGTGACCGTTGACCAGGATGCGCCCCTGCCTGTCGCAGCAGGTGACCCGGTCGCCGCCGACGCCGATGACGCGTTTCACATAGTCCGTGCCGCCGGTCGTGGAGAACGAGTCCTCGCCGTCGAAGACGATGACGTCGCCGCGGTGCGGCGTGCCGCCGAACCGGTAGGCGAGCTTGTTGACGAGCACCCGGTCGCCGACCCGCAGCGTGTTCTCCATGGAACCGCTCGGGACCTCGAAGGGCTCCACCACGAAACGGCTGACCAGCAGCAGCGCGAGGGTGCAGCCGACGGCGAGCAGCAGGGTGCGCCGCCACTCCGACCACCAGCGCGCGGCGCGGGGCCACCGGACGACGGAACGCGACCGCTCCTCCGGATCCGCCTCGTCGGCGGGGAGGGAACGGTCGCGTCCCGGTGCCACTGCTTCGCTGTCCATCGCGGCGGAAGCTTATCCGGCCCGCGCCAAGGACAGGTCAAGCGCTCAGTTCTCGCGCTTCTCCTTGATCTTCGCGGCCTTGCCGCGCAGGTCGCGCAGGTAGTACAGCTTGGCGCGACGGACGTCACCGCGGGTCACGACCTCGATCTTCTCCACGATCGGGGTGTGCACCGGGAAGGTGCGCTCCACACCGACGGAGAAGCTGACCTTGCGGACCGTGAAGGTCTCGCTGACGCCCGCGCCCTGGCGGCGGATGACGACGCCCTTGAACTGCTGCACACGGGAGCGGTTGCCCTCGATGACGCGCACGTGGACGTTGACGGTGTCGCCGGGGCGGAACGCCGGGACGTCGGTGCGCAGGGAGGCGCTGTTGACGCCCTCGATCAGGTTGGTCATGGTGTTTCTGCTTCCTCGCCGATGCCACAGGTCATCGACGGAACGTCGTCATTCGTCGGGGATGCCGCCGGGGACCCGGTGGACGTCGTTCCCCCTGTGGCAGGGGCGCACGCCGGACGGGCAGCAGCCGCTCATTCTTCCACGGCGTCGGGGTTGCGCCCAAATCGGCCGTCGGGGCCGGGCTGCCAGCCGAGGATGCTGAGCATCTCGCGGTCCTTCTTGTCGAAGGCGGCCGGGTCGGCGCGGCGGATCAGGTCGGGGCGGTGGGCGGTGGTGCGGCGCAGCGCCTCGTCGCGGCGCCAGCGGGCGATCTTCCCGTGGTGGCCGCTGAGCAGCACGTCGGGGATGCCGCGGCCGCGCCACTGCGGGGGCTTGGTGTAGACCGGGCCCTCCAGCAGGTCGGCCATCGGGCCGGGGGCGAAGGAGTCGTCGGCGTGCGACTGGGCGTTGCCCAGGACGCCCGGCAGCAGCCGCGCGACGGCCTCGGTGATGACCAGGACGGCGGCCTCGCCGCCGGCCAGCACGTAGTCGCCGATGGACACCTCGTGGACGGGCAGCCGGGTGGCGTACTCGGCGGTCACCCGCGTGTCGATGCCCTCGTACCGGGCGGGGGCGAAGATCAGCCAGGGGGATGCCGCGAGCTCGACGGCGAGCGCCTGGGTGAAGGGCCGGCCGCTGGGCGTGGGCACGACGAGGGCCGGGCGGGCGGCGCCGGTCTCGTAGCCGTCGGCGAGGACGTCGTCGAGGGCCTCGCCCCAGGGGCCGGTCATCATGACCATGCCGGGGCCGCCGCCGTACGGGGTGTCGTCGACGGTGTTGTGGCGGTCGTGCGCCCAGCCGCGGAGGTCGTGCACGCGGACGTCGAGCCGCCCGGCGGCGCGGGCCTTGCCGACGAGCGAGACGTTCAGCGGTTCGAGGTACTCGGGGAAGATGGTGACGACGTCGATCCGCATGTCAGGCGTCACCAGCCGGGTCCTGGCCGCCGCCCGCGCGGGTGCCGTGGCCGGTGCTCGCGCCGTCGCCGGTGCTCGCGCCGTCGCTCTCGTCGGCGCCCTGCTCACCGCGGCTGGTCGCCACCTCCGCCTCGGCGTCGTCCAGCAGGCCGGGCGGCGGGTCGATGACCGCGCGCTGCTCCTCCAGGTCGATCTCCGGGACGATCTCGGAGACGAACGGGATGAGCACCTCGCCGCCCTCGGGGCGGGCCACCACCAGCAGGTCCTGGTACGGCAGATGCGTGATCTCGGAGATCCGGCCGACCGTGCGGCCGTCGCGGGTGACCACGTCCAGGTCGATGAGCTGGTGGTCGTAGAACTCCTCGGGGTCCTCCGGCCGTTCCTCCGGGTCGACCTCGGCGATCAGCAGGATGTTGCGCAGCGCCTCGGCGCCGGTACGGTCGCTGACGCCCTCGAACCGCAGCATCAGGCGGCCGCTGTGCACCCGCCCGGTGGCGATGGTCAGCGGGCCGGCGGAGGCGGGGTCGGTGTCGAGCACCGCGCCGGGCGCGAGCCGCAGTTCCGGCTCGTCGGTGCGCACCTCGACGCTGACCTCGCCCTTGATGCCGTGGGCGCGGCCGATCCGGCCGACTACGAGCTGCACGGAAGACTCCTGCTCCTGGAAAAGCCGCTGGTTGCGTGGGTGGGGTGCCGCCGGACGCGCCGCGGGGGGATCCGGCGGCGGGCGCGGGCCGGGTGGCCCCCGCCGTGCCGCGACGAAAAGCGCGGGCCGGGGGCGGCCTTCGCCGCCCCCGGCCCGCGCCGGTGTTCCGATGTGCCGAGCGCCGGACGGGTCCTCAGCGGACCTGGTCCACGTCGACGAGGTCGACGCGCACGCCACGGCCGCCCAGGGCACCCACGACGGTACGCAGGGCGCGGGCGGTACGGCCGTTGCGGCCGATCACCTTGCCGAGGTCGTCGGGGTGCACCCGGACCTCCAGCACGCTGCCGCGCCGCAGGTTGCGCATGTCGACCTGCACATCGTCGGGGTTGTCGACGATGCCCTTCACGAGGTGCTCAAGGGCCTCCTCGAGCATGCTCAGGCCTCGGTGGACTCGGCCGGGGCGGCAGCCTCGGCGTCGTCGGCCTTCTTCTCGGCCTTGTCAGCCTTCTTCGCCTTCGGGGTGATCGCCTCACCCTTGGGCTCGTCGGCGGTGTCCTTGGCGGCGGCCTCGAAGAGGGCGCGCTTGTCGGCCTTCGACTCGGCGACGAGCAGCGGCGCCGGGGCGGGCTCGCCCTTGTACTTCTGCCAGTCGCCGGTGAGCTTCAGGATGGCGAGGACGGGCTCGGTCGGCTGAGCGCCGACGGAGAGCCAGTACTGCGCGCGCTCCGAGTCGACCTCGATGCGCGACGGGTTCTGCACCGGGTGGTACAGGCCGATCTCCTCGATCGCCCGGCCGTCACGGCGGGTGCGGGAGTCGGCGACGACGATGCGGTAGTGAGGCGAACGGATCTTGCCCAGACGCTTCAGCTTGATCTTGACTGCCACGGGAGTGGGTTCTCCTGGTGTTGACGTGTTTGGGCGCGACGAACGGCCACGTGGGGTTGTGGAATCGTGCGCCCGGTGGACGCGTCAGCCGAAGGAGAGAGGGTTCCTGCACGGCTGTCGAGTTCTCAGCTGAACATTCTGCCATACCCGGCCGGGGCCCACGCACCCCGGCCGGGGACCTGTCGGTGCCGGCGCGGTGGCGGCGGTGGTGGCGGCGCGGGCCACGCCGCCGTCACGCCGCCCCCACGACCTCCGGGATGCGGAACGGCTGGCCGCAGGCGCCGCACATGATGGGGGCCTGGGCCAGGACGGAGGGGACGACGCGGACGTTGCGCCCGCAGTCGCACACCGCCTTGACCCGGACGCCGCCGCCGGACGAGCCGTGGCGGGCGGCCGGCCCGCGGAAGGCGCGGGTGGTGTCGGCGGTGGTGGCGACGGAGTGCGCCTTCAGGGCGCGCTGCAGCCGGTCGATGGTGCCCCGGTAGCGCTTCCGGGTGTCCGGCCGCATGACCACGAGCGAGAAGCCGCTGCTGGGATGCGGCTCCTCGGCGTGGTCGAGGCCCATCTCGTCGGCGATCGCGAGGAATCGGCGGTTGTGGTAGCGGCCGGCGCGGGAGGTGTCACGGATGCCGCGGGCGGCGGCGATACCGTGCACGGCCTCGTGCAGCAGCCTTTCGAAGGAGAGTTCCGTGCCGCACGCGGACGACGACTCTCCGATCAGGGACTCGGGCGCGGCCAGGTCGGGCAGCTCGGGGTGGTGCCGTTGAATGTCGGCCCACGCGACTGCCAGCTCGGCGGCGAGAACAGGTGGTGTCGTGCTCACGCCGTATCAACGAGCCGGACCGCCCCGGTGTTCCGATTCCGGGCCAGTCCAATTATTTTGCACTGATCGGTCAGTTCCGGATGATGGGCATGACGAGGGCGGGTGCGGAGGAGACCGGAGAAGCCGGAGAAGACCGGCGCACCCGGAGAAGCCTGCCGCACCCGCCCCAAGACAGGATGTTTGCCGCTTTCCCTACGTTTTCCCCGGCGATCCTCCGGCCGGGGCCCCGGACGTCAGTACGCCCGGGCGACGATCGCCACGGTGCCCGGGGCGTCGTCCGCGGTCGGCACCGAGCCGTCCTCGGCGACCAGGCAGCGCACCGACACGCCCTGCTCGGCGAGCTTGGCCTCGCCCTCGGGACCGAGGTCGGCCCACGGGATGCGCGCCCAGCCGGTGGCGGCGGCCTCGGCCGCCTCCTCGATGGTGCTCACCTCGACGGTGCGGGCCAGCCGGCGCTCGCGCGACTCCTGCAGCAGCCGCGCCTGGTCCTCCTCCAGCACTTTGGGCAGCAGGGTGTCCAGGATGTCCAGGGCGACCGGCTCCTTGCCGCCCGGGATGCGGCGGGCCAGCATCGCGGTGCCGCCCTCCAGGTCGCGCGGGCCGACCTCGACCCGCAGCGGGACACCCTTGAGCTCCCAGTCCACGGCCCGGCGGCCGAAGGGGGTGTCGGTCCGGTCGTCGACGACGACCCGCAGCCCGGCCGCGGTGAGCTTCTCGCCGATCTCACGGACCTTGGCGACCACCGCCTCGTCGTCCTTGATCGCCAGGACGACGACCTGGACGTGCGCGAGCCGCGGCGGCACCCGCAGGCCGTTGTCGTCGCCGTGCATCATCACCAGGGCGCCGATCATGCGGGTGGTGCTGCCCCAGGACGTCTGCCAGACGTGCTCCTGGGCGCCGTCCTTCGACAGGTACTGGGTCTGGAAGGCCTTGGCGAAGTTCTGGCCCAGCTCGTGGCTGGTGCCGAGCTGCAGCGCCTTGCCGTCACCCATCATCCCTTCGAGGGTGAGGGTGTTGATCGCGCCGGCGAAGCGCTCCTTGACCGTCTTGCGGCCCAGGACCACGTCCATCGCCAGGACGTTCTCCATGAAGTCGGCGTAGACGTCGCGCTGGATGCGGGAGGCGAAGGCCTGCGCGTCGGCCTGGGTGGCGTGCGCGGTGTGGCCCTCCTGCCAGAGGAACTCGGTGGTGCGCAGGAACAGGCGCGGGCGCAGCTCCCAACGCACCACGTTCGCCCACTGGTTGATCAGCAGGGGCAGGTCGCGGTAGCTCTGCACCCACTTGGAGAAGTACTCGTTGATGATCGTCTCGGACGTGGGCCGGACGACGATCGGCTCCTCGAGGTCCTTGCCGCCCGCGTGCGTGACGACGGCGAGCTCCGGGGCGAAGCCCTCGACGTGCTCGGCCTCCTTGGTCAGGTAGGACTGCGGGATGAACAGCGGGAAGTAGGCGTTCTGCACGCCGACCGCCTTGATCCGCGCGTCCATGTCCTGCTGCATCCGCTCCCACAGGCCGTAGCCGTACGGCCGGATGACCATGGTGCCGCGCACCGGGCCGTTGTCGGCCAGCTCGGCCTTGTTGATCAGGTCCTGGTACCAGCGCGGGAAGTCGTCCGCCTGGGGGGTGAGAACGGGAGCCTTAGCCATGCAGGCGATGGTACGGCCCGCCGCGGCCCGAGCGTGAATCGGCCACTGGTACCTGCCGGTAGCCGGAAGTTAACAAGAACGCCCCATCCGGACCCTGGACGGGACGCCCGATCCGGAGTTGTCTGGCTTTCGGGGACACCCGCTGCACTTCGGCGGAAAGTCCCCGAAAAGGATCACGGGGGCACAGCGCACGGCGTGAGGAACGAACGGCGGCTGATGGGGGCTTCCATGGCACCTACGCTCTATCGCGGATCCAGGCCCGGTGCGGAGGGCAGGGCGCGGGACTGGGCGGAAATCCAGGAACGGATGCTCGTTCCCCTCTACGACTCCGTGTACGACCGTCTCGAGGTCGGCACGGGAACCCGGCTGCTGGGCCTGGGCTGCGGCTCGGGCCTCGCCCTGTTGCTGGCGACGGCGCGCGGCGCGGCCGTCACCGGCTGCGAGCCGGACCGGCACCGGCTGGCCCTGGCCCGGCGCCGTTTCCGGCCGGAACCCTCGTGGGGACGCCGGGCCCGGCCGGCCGGCGGAACCACCCTGCTGGACTGCCTGCCGGACGGCAGCACACCGGCCATCGGCGACAGCGACGTCGTCACCGCCTTCGACCCGGCGGAGCCGGCCGCCGAACTGCGGCCCGCGCTGCGGGCGGTGGCCGCGAGGGCCCGGCACGGAACGGCGGTGGTGCTGGCCGGCTGGGGCCCGCCCGAGCGGTGTTCGGCGTCCCGGGTGCTGCGGGTCGCCGAGCGCCTGGCCGAGCCGCGCGGTCCCGCCTCGTTCGGTTACGGGATGCGGCTCAGCGGCCGCGACGACCTGGAGAACCTGGCCCGCGAGGCGGGTCTGCGGCCGGACGGCTCGGGACGGGTGGCCTGCCCGTTCGGCTATCCGGACCTGGACAGCGCGGTGCGCGGACTGCTGTCGACCGGGCTGTTCGACGCGGCGGTGGCCGCCACCGACCAGCAGCAGGTCGACAAGGAGATCGCCGAGGCACTGCACCCCTACCGCCGCGCGGACGGCTCGATCCGGATGGAGAACGTCTTCCGCTACGTCATAGCCCGCGTCTGATCCCCCCCGGCGGAAACCCGGTGGCCGGGGCCCGGCACGTGCGCGAGGCTGGCGCCATGCCCGAGTCCCGGCCGTACCGGTCCCAGCCGCAGTCACCGTCGTCCCCAGCGTCACCGACGTCCCCCGCGTCACCCGACGAGTCCGGCGCCCGGCCGGGGCCCGGCGGCGCGCCCGTGCTCCTGTCCCCCGGCGCCGTGACGTCCGTGCGCCTGGTCAAGGCGGGGCGCGAGAAGGTCCGCTACGACGCCCGCGTGCTGGGCGACGACGGCGTGCGGGTGACCGTCGAGGCGCCGTGGTCGCTGCCCACCACCCGCGACTTCGGGTTCGTGCGCTTCGAGCCCGGCGACGTCTTCACCGAGCACTACTGGCGCGACCGCTGGTACGCGGTGAAGGAGGTGCGGGACGCGCACGGCGGGCTCAAAGGCTGGTACTGCGACATCACCCGGCCGGTGGTGGCGACCGCGGACGGCGCGCTTGTCTCGGAGGACCTGGACCTGGATCTGTGGCGGTCGGCGGACGGCTCGGACGTCCGGCGCCTGGACGAGGACGAGTTCGCGGCCGGCGGCCTCGCCGAGCGGGACCCGCTCGCCGCCGCCCGCGCCGCCGGCGCCCTGGACGAACTGGAGGCGCTGGCCCGCGGCGACGGCTTCACCGCGCTGCTCGCCCCGCGCCGCTAGAGCCCTGTCGGACGCATCCCGCCTGCCCCTGCGGCGCCCGGCACCCAGCGGCCAGGCCGGCTCAGTGTCCAGATCGGCTCAGCGGCCAGATCCGCTCAGAGGCCCGGCCACTCCTCTGCGGTCAGGGCGAACCGCTCGTGGTCGCGCCAGGCGTCGTTGATGTAGAGCATCCGGGGCGAGAAGCCCTCGTGGCGGAAGCCCAGCCGCTTGGCCATCCCCACCGAACGGCTGTTGTCCGGCTGGACGTTGATCTCCAGCCGGTGCAGCCCGAGCCCGTCCGGCCAGCTCGCGAAGCAGCGGTCCACCACCAGCCGCATGCCCTCGCTCATCCGCCCGGTGCCGTTGTAGGGCCGGTAACTGTCGTATCCCAGCGCTCCGTTGCGGAAGCGCGCGCGGACGATGTTCGCCACGTTGCACTTCCCCACCAGGCCGCCGTCCTCGTCGTTGATGATGAGGAAGGTCTGCAGCTCGGGACCCTGGCGCCGCAGCAGCTCGTGGAACCCGTCGGGGTCGACGGGGTTCCACGGGCTGAGGTGGTCCGCGGAACGCAGGACCGCTGCGCGGTGTGCGGCGTCGTCCTCGGGCCGGGGCGGCCTGATCGAGACGCGCATCAGCCCATGAACTTCTTGAACTCGTCGGGCAGTTCGAAGTCCTCGCCGGGCATGCCGAACGCGTTGCCGTTCTCGCCCGCGCCCGGCCCCTGCTGCTCGCGGCGGGCGGCGGCCGCCGCGGCATCCGCCTTGCGCTTCATCGGGTTGCCGGACTGGCGCTTGCCCTTGGCCTGCTTCTGCTGCTTCTTCTGCCGGCCGGGGCCGCCGCCCATGCCCGGGATGCCCGGCATCCCCGGCATGCCGCCACCCTGCGCCATGCGCGACATCATCTTGCGGGCGTCGAAGAACCGCTCCACCAGGCTCTTGACCGCGCTGACCTCGACACCGGAACCCTTGGCGATGCGGGCCCGGCGCGAGCCGTTGATGATGTGCGGATCGGCCCGCTCGGCGGGCGTCATGGACTTGATGATCGCCGCGGTGCGGTCGACGTCGCGCTCGTCCAGGTTGTTGATCTGGTCCTTGATCTGGCCCATGCCCGGGAGCATGCCGAGCAGCTTGGACAGCGAGCCCATCTTCCGGACCTGCTCCATCTGCTGGAGGAAGTCGTCGAGCGTGAACTCCTTGGGGCCCTTGGCCAGCTTGGCGGCCATCTTCTCGGCCTCGGCCTGGCTGAAGGTCTGCTCGGCCTTCTCGATGAGCGAGAGCATGTCGCCCATGCCGAGGATCCGGGACGCCATCCGGTCCGGGTGGAACGCGTCGAAGTCGTCCAGCTTCTCGCCGTTCGACGCGAACATGATCTGCTTGCCGGTGACGTGCGCGATGGAGAGCGCGGCACCACCGCGGGCGTCGCCGTCGAGCTTGGAGAGCACCACGCCGTCGAAGCCGACGCCGTCGCGGAAGGCCTCGGCGGTGTTCACCGCGTCCTGGCCGATCATCGCGTCGACGACGAACAGGATCTCGTCGGGGTGGACCGCGTCGCGGATGTCCGCGGCCTGCTGCATCATCTCCTGGTCGATGCCCAGGCGGCCGGCGGTGTCGACGACGACGATGTCGTACTGCTGGGACCGGGCGTAGGCCAGGGAGTCCTGGGCGACCTTCACCGGGTCGCCGACGCCGTTGCCGGGCTCGGGCGCGAAGACCGCGACGCCGGCGCGCTCGGCGACCACGCTGAGCTGGTTCACGGCGTTGGGGCGCTGCAGGTCGCAGGCGACGAGCAGCGGGGTGTGGCCCTGCTTCTGGAGCCACTGGCCGAGCTTGCCGGCCAGGGTGGTCTTACCGGCGCCCTGCAGACCGGCGAGCATGATCACGGTCGGCGGCTGCTTGGCGAACCGCAGCCGGCGGGTCTCCCCGCCGAGGATGGTGATCAGCTCGTCGTTGACGATCTTGATGACCTGCTGCGCCGGGTTCAGCGCCTGCGACACCTCGGCGCCCAGCGCGCGGTCCTTGACCTGCTTGATGAACGCGCGGACCGCGGGCAGCGCGACGTCGGCTTCGAGCAGCGCGATACGGATGTCGCGCGCGGTGGCGTCGATGTCCGCCTCGGAGAGACGGCCCTTGCCCCGGAGGTTCTTGAAGGTGGCTGCAAGGCGGTCGGAGAGGGTGTCGAACACGTCGGTCGCGGATCCTCGCGTCGGGAGTGGGAAGTATCGGCTCCCAGGGTACTGGGAGCCGCCAGGTGCGGTCTGCACCCAGGTCTCACCTCAGGCCCTCCTCGACCTGCCGCGCCACCTCCGCGGCTCACCTCAGGCCCTCCTCGACCTGCCGCGCCACCTCCGCCGCCCGTGCGCTGGGCAGCGCCCCGCCGTCCTTGCCCACCACGTAGAAGGCGTCGACCGCGTCGGCGCCCAGCGTGGAGATGCGGGCCGAGCGGACGGTGACACCGGTCGCGGCCAGCGCCAGGCCGATGCGGTGCAGCAGGCCGGGGGCGTCGTGCGCCCTGACCTCCAGGACCGTGGCGGTCTGCGAGGTGTGGCCGGGGGCGACCGTCACCCGCGGCGGCGGCGCGGTGATGCCGCGGCGGCGCGGGTAGGCGGCCTCGCGCTCGGCCAGCCGGGCCTCGATGTCCAGGCTGCCGTCGAAGGCCCGGGCGAGGTCGGCGCGCAGCCGCGTGGCCTCGGGCAGGGCGCCGTACTCGGCCGACACCCGCCAGCCCAGCAGGGCGACCTGGCCCTCGCCGACCGGGTCGAAGGAGCGCAGGTCGGCGGCGCGGACGGTGAGGCGGTGCAGGGCCAGCACCCCGGCGGCCTGGGCGACCAGGCCCGGCCGGTCCGGCACGGCGAGCAGCAGTTCCACGCCGAGCTTGCGGTCCTGCTCCTCGCCGTCGGTGCCGGGCTCGGTGCGCGCGCGCAGGGCCAGGACCGGACCGCCGGTGCGGGCGGCCTCGATGGCCAGCCGCTCCTCCTCGGCGGTCGGCTCCCCGTCGCCGCTGTCCGGCAGCTCGCCGGTGTCCAGGGCGTCCGCCACCCGGCCGGTGAGGTCGGCGAGCAGCGACGCCCGCCAGGTGCTCCAGGCGGCGGGGCCGGTGGCCAGCGCGTCCGCCTCGGTGAGGGCGGCCAGCAGTTCCAGGGTGGAGGTGTCCCGTACTGCGGCGGCGACCGTGCGGATGGTCTCGGGGTCGTCCAGGTCGCGCCGGGTGGCGGTGTCGATGAGCAGCAGGTGGTGGCGGACCAGCAGGGCCAGGGTCTCGACGTCGGCGGGGCCGAAGCCGATCCGGGCGGCGACGTCGCGGACGATGATCTCGCCGGCCTCGCTGTGGTCGCCGGGCCAGCCCTTTCCGATGTCGTGCAGCAGCGCGGCGGTCAGCAGCAGGTCGGGGCGGCCGACGCGGCGGGTGAGGCCCGCGGCCTGCACGGCGGCCTCCACCAGGTGCCGGTCGACGGTGAAGCGGTGGACGGCGTTGCGCTGCGGGCGGCAGCGCACCCGTTCCCAGTCCGGCAGCAGCCTGGTGACCAGGCCCTCGGCCTCCAGTGCCTCCCAGACGGGGACGGTGGCCTCGCCGGAGCCGAGCAGGGACAGCAGCAGTTCGCGGGCCTCGGCGGGCCACGGCACCGGCATCGGCGGGGCCGCGGCGGCCAGGCGCCGCACGGCGTGCAGGGACAGCGGCAGTCCGGCCTGGGCGGCCGCGGCGGCGGCGCGCAGGGGCAGCACCGGGTCGCGGTCGGGCTTGGCGGTGAGCGCCAGCACGGCCTCGCCCTCCTGCTCGACGACGCCTTCGGCGAGCGGGACGCGCTCGGGCGCCGGCTGGGGCATGGGGCCGCGGCCGCGGCCGAGCAGTCCGCGGCGGCGCGGGCGGCTCTGCCGGGCCCGCAGCACCCGGCCGACCTCGCGCCAGGTGACGTCGGAGGCGTAGGCGATGCGGCGGGCGGCCTCGTACACCTGGCGCAGCAGGGTGTCGGCGTCGAGCAGGCCGAGGGCGGCGGCGACCTGGTCCTGCTCCTGCAGCGCGAGCCGGTCGGTGGCCCGGCCGGTGACCAGGTGCAGGGCGTCCCGGGCGTCGAGGAGCTGGGCGCGGGCGCGTTCCAGGCCCTCGCGGGGGGCGTCGGCCAGCCAGGAGGCGGCGACGGCCCGCAGCGCGGTGGCGTCGCGCAGCCCGCCGCGGGCCTCCTTCAGGTCGGGTTCGAGGAGGTAGGACAGCTCGCCCTGGCGTTCGGCGCGCTCCTGGCACATCTCGTGCAGGGCGGGCAGCCGGGCCGGCGCCTGGTTGCGCCAGTCCGCCAGGACGGCGCTGCGCAGGCCGGAGGTGAGGGCGGGGTCGCCGGCGATGTGGCGGGCGTCGAGCAGGCCGAGCTGGACCTTGAGGTCCTCGCCGGCGGCCTTGCGGGCTTCGGCGGGGGTGCGCACCGAGTGGTCCAGGGCCAGGCCCTGGTCCCACACCGGGTACCAGACGCGGTCGGCGAGCGCGGCGATCTCGGTGGCGCCGTCGTGCAGCAGCACCAGGTCGAGGTCGCTGCGCGGGGAGAGTTCGCCCCTGCCGTAGCCGCCGACGGCCAGCAGCGCCCAGCCCTGGCCGCCGCCCGGGCCGGGGCCGGCCGCGGCGCCCGCCAGCGCGGCCAGCCACCGGTCGGTGAGCGCGGCCAGGGCCGCGCGGCGCGGCGGCCCGGACTCCGCCTCCTGGGTGAGGAGGCGGAGCCGGGCCGCCGCGTAACTGCCGTCCTGCTCGTCGACGCTGTCGGTCACTGGCTCTCCAGCGCTGGTGGGTGGGTGTCCGGAACCGACGTTACGTCCGCCCGGCGGACCGGGCTCAGAGTGCGTCGGGGCCGCGCTCGCCGGTACGGACGCGGACGGCGGTCTCGACGGGCAGGCTCCACACCTTGCCGTCGCCGATCTTGCCGGTCCTGGCGGCCTTCACGACGACCTCGATGAGCTGGTCGGCGTCGGCGTCCTCGACCAGGACCTCGATCCGGACCTTCGGGACGAGGTCCACGGTGTACTCGGCGCCCCGGTAGACCTCGGTGTGGCCGCGCTGCCGGCCGTAGCCGCTGGCCTCGGTGACCGTCAGGCCGTGCACGCCGAACGCCTGCAGGGCTTCCTTGATCTCGTCGAGCCGGTGCGGCTTCACGACGGCGGTGATGAGCTTCACGCGTCCACCTTCTTGACCGGGGAGGCGCCCGCCTCGCTGGAGGTGCCGGGCAGGTCGGCGGCGTTGCGCGCTCCGCTGACGCCGGCGAAGTCGTATGCGGTCTCGGCGTGCAGGACCTGGTCGACGCCGGTGACCTCCTCGTCCTCGGTGACCCGGAAGCCGAGGGTGAGATCGATGAGCTTGGCGAGGATCGCCGCGCACACCAGCGAGTAGCCGAGCACCGAGCCGACGCCGATGAACTGCAGCCCGAGCTGGTGCCAGCCGCCGCCGTAGAACACGCCCTTGGCGGTCTGCCCGACGCCGCCGGTGGCCAGGAAGCCGATGGACAGCGAGCCGACGATGCCGCCGACCATGTGGACGCCGACCACGTCGAGCGAGTCGTCGTAGTTGAACCGGTACTTCAGGCCCACCGCCGCGGCGCAGATCACGCCGGTGACCAGGCCGAGCAGGATGGCGCCGAGCGGGGAGATCGAGCCGCAGGCGGGGGTGACGGCGACCAGGCCGGACACCGCGCCGGAGGCCGCTCCGAGGGTGGTGAACGAGCCGTGCCGCAGCCGCTCGTAGATCAGCCAGCCGAGCATGGCGGCCGCCGTGGCGACCTGGGTGTTGGTGAAGGCCACCGCGGCCACGCCGTCCGAGCCGAGCCAGGAGCCGGCGTTGAACCCGAACCAGCCGAACCACAGCAGGCCGGCGCCGAGCATCACCAGCGGCAGGTTGTGCGGGCGCATGGGGTCGCGCTTGAAGCCCTTGCGCTTGCCGATGACCAGGATCACGCCGAGGGCCGCGGCGCCGGCGTTGATGTGCACCGCGGTGCCGCCGGCGAAGTCGATGACGCCCTTCTTGTACAGCCAGCCGTCCGACGCCCACACCCAGTGCGCCACGGGGAAGTACACCACCGTCGCCCACAGGGTGATGAACAGCGTCCAGGCGGTGAACTTCACCCGGTCCGCGAGAGCGCCGCTGATCAGCGCCGGGGTGATGATCGCGAACATGAGCTGGAAGACCGCGAAGACGTAGACCGGAATTCCGTAATTGGGCCAGAGTTCGGAGATGCCGATGTGGCGCATACCGAACCAGTGCGTCCCGCCCATGAATCCGGTGCCGGAGCCGAACGCGAAACTGAATCCGTAGAGTGTCCACAGAACGGTGATGATGCCGAGGCTGATGAAACTCATCATCAGCATGTTCAGGGCGCTCTTGACCCGCACCATACCGCCGTAGAAGAAGGCGAGACCGGGGGTCATCACCATCACCAGGGCGGCGCTGATCAGCATGAACGCCGTACTTCCCGTGTCGAGCCTGGGCGCATCCGCGGCCAGCGTCATGATGGCTGGTGCCATCGGCGTCTCCTCGTCGTCCGGACGGCCCGTGCGGGGCGGTGCAAGGTGTGGGCCGCTTTTCGCCACGAGATTGACTCAGCCGGGTTTCCGTCGATGCCGAACGGTGTTTCACCGCCGTGACGAAGAAGACACCCGTGTTACGCCGAGGTGAACCGTCCCGAGGGGACGGTGAGGCTGTATACGGGTGGGAAAGAAGTCCGTCAGGCGGACTCGGCCACCTCGGGGAGCTCCACCGCGAGCCGGTCGGCGAGCCGGACGACCTCCGGTACGTCGCCGAAGTCCCGCAGCGCGGTGTGCGTGGTCTTGCGGATCCGGGTGTTGACCCGTTCTGACCGGACCCGCTTGGCCACGGTTATGGCGTGGTCGGTGAAGTGCGCGGCCTGCTCGGGTTCCTTCATCAGCAGGTGCACGGTGCCCATGCCGACCAGGTTGAGCGCGTAGGCGCGCTGGTGCACCGGGTCGCCGCTGAAGCCGTCGACGGCCTGGACCATCTCGGGGTGCGCGAGCGAGGCGTACGTGGGGCTGCGGCCGGCGACATAGGCCAGGTCGCGGTACGAGTGGGCGTTCTCCGCGTGCAGCTCGGCCTCGTTGAAGAAGGTGATCCAGGCGGGGTCGTCGGTGGGCCGGGAGTCGGCGAAGGTGTCCTCGGCCATGCGCACCGCGCGGTGGCACTTGTTGACCTGGCCCATGTTGGCGTAGGCGCGGGCCTCCAGGGCGTGCAGCATCGCCTGGGTGGTCGCCGAGGCCGAGTCGCGGCTGCCGTACTGCGCCAGGTGGATGAGCTCCAGCGCGTCGTCGGGCCGGTCGAGGTGGATCATCTGCCGGCTCATCGACGACAGGATGAACGCGCCCAGCGGCCGGTCGCCGGCCTCCTTGGCCGCGTGCAGGGCCAGCACCAGGTACTTCTGCGCGGTCGGGTGCAGGCCCACGTCGTAGCTCATCCAGCCGGCGAGCGCGGCCAGGTCGGCGGTGATCCGGTAGAGGCGCTGGGCGACGGTCTCGGGGTGGGCCTCCTGCAGCAGGTCGGTGACCTCGTGCAGCTGGCCGACGACGGCCTTGCGGCGCAGCCCGCCGCCGCACTGGCTGTCCCACTCGCGGAACATCACCGTGGTGGCCTCCAGCAGCTCCAGCTCCTGCTCGGACAGCCGCGAGGGCCGGCCGCCGGCGTCGCGCGGCGGGGCCGCCGCGGCCGGGTGCGCACCGGGACCGGCCGGGACCAGCCAGCGCTGCAGGGGTTCGAGCAGGGCCGGCCCGGCGGACAGGGCGAGCGAGGTGCCGAGGAAGCCGCGGCGGCCGAGCATCAGGTCGCTGCGGGAGAACTCGTTGATGAGCTGGACGGTCTGCGGGCCGGCCCACGGCAGGTCGATGTCGCCGCCCGCGGGCGGCTGGTGCGCGGAGCGCAGGCCGAGGTCCTCGACGGGCACGACGCAGCCGAAGCGCTCGGAGAACAGCTCGGACAGGATGCGCGGGATGGGCTCCCGCGGCTGCTCGCCGTCCAGCCAGCGGCGGACCCGCGAGGTGTCGGTGCTGACATGGTGCGCCCCGAGCTGGCGCGCCCGGCGGTTGACCTGGCGTGCGAGCTCGCCCTTGGACCAGCCGCTGCGCATGAACCAGGAGTTCAGTTGCGCGTTGGGCTGCTTCTCCGCTGTGCCGCCCACGGTCAAGCCCCCATCCACTTCTCTCAACCCCTTGGATACCAGGGTCGGTTGAGCCCTGTGGCCCGAATCACGGGATCCGCACCGCCGGATTGTGCGGAACGCCGGTGCCTCCGGCATACGCCGGGGGGGCGCGCGGACCACCACCATGAACTCACGAACCGAAAGTAGTCCTACGGTCACCCGCCCGGCGAGCATGGTTGCGGAAACGCCACCATTCGCCACCCCTTCGGATGAACTCACCTCCAGCAACAGACGATTCACTTGACACATGCCGGTCGTCCGAGGTCGGACGGGCAGTGCGGGAGCGTAACCATCGGCGGCGGCAATCCGTTGGAGGGGTCATGGTGTTCACGATCGGCAGCATGCGGGAGATGCGCGCGGACCGCTCAGGAATGCGCAACGCCGCCCGGATCGCGATGCTCTCCGGAGCGCGGACCGGCGCGCGGCGCCGTACGCACGCCTCGGCGTGCTCCAGTGTCGCCCAGTACACGGGACTCTTCGGCTGGGCGGTGCGGCCGGGCGCCCGCGCGGCCCGCGGCGGCTCGGCCTGCTCCTGCGGCGACGTCCGCTGCGCGCGGCCGGGCGCGCACCCGCTGTCGTTCGCCGACGAGGTCCCGGCGGGGGCCTCGGCGGAACAGGCGGCCGAGGCGTGGGCGCAGGTCCCGGGCGCGGCCGTGCTGCTGCCCGCCGGACGCTCCTTCGACGTGATCGACGTCGCGGAGCAGCCGGGCCGGCGGGCGCTGGCCCGGCTGGAGCGGATGGGGCTGCGGGTGGGTCCGGTGCTGCTGACCCCGGACGGGCGCGCGCAGTTCTTCGTCGCGCCGGGCGCGGCGGACGAGCTGCCCGCGCTGCTGTACCGGATGGGCTGGGACGACGCGCGGCTGGATCTGCGCTGTCTGGGCCCCGGCGACCACGTCACCGCTCCGCCGTCGGACCACGGCGGGCTCGGCCCGGTCCGGTGGCTGCGCGAGCCGCGGACCAGCGCGCGCGAGGGTCTTTCCCAGCCGCCCGAGGCGCGGCTGCTGCTGGGCACGCTCGCGTATGTGAGCCACCGGGCCCGCGCCTGCGCCTGACCCGTCCGGCCTCGTGTCCCGCCATGCGTAAGGGGCGCCCACATTCCGTGGACGCCCCTTACGGCTTTCTCGGTTCTCAGGTGAGCCCGTCAGTCGCCGATCAGCGCGTCGACGAAGGCGCCCGGCTCGAAGGGCGCGAGGTCGTCGGCGCCCTCGCCGAGGCCGATGAGCTTGACCGGGACGCCGAGCTCCCGCTGCACCGCGACGACGATGCCGCCCTTGGCGGTGCCGTCGAGCTTGGTCAGCACGATGCCGGTGATGTCCACCACCTCGGCAAAGACCCGGGCCTGGACCAAGCCGTTCTGGCCGGTGGTGGCGTCCAGGACCAGCAGCACCTCGTCGACCGGGCCGTGCTTCTCCACGACCCGCTTGACCTTGCCCAGCTCGTCCATCAGGCCGGTCTTGGTGTGCAGCCGGCCGGCGGTGTCGACCAGGACGGTGTCGGCGCCCTCGGCGATGCCCTCCTTGACCGCGTCGAACGCCACGGACGCCGGGTCGCCGCCCTCGGGACCGCGCACGGTCCGGGCGCCGACGCGCTCGCCCCAGGTCTGCAGCTGGTCGGCCGCCGCCGCGCGGAAGGTGTCGGCGGCGCCGAGCACCACGCTGCGGCCGTCGGCGACCAGGACCCGGGCGAGCTTGCCGGTGGTCGTGGTCTTGCCGGTGCCGTTGACGCCCACGACGAGCACCACGGCCGGGCTCTCCTCGTGGCTCTCGGTGCGCAGGGTGCGGTCGAGAGTGGGGTCGACGAGGGTGACGAGCTCCTCACGCAGCAGCGCGCGCAGCTCCTCGGGGGTACGGGTGCCGAGCACGCGCACCCGGGTGCGCAGCCGCTCGACGAGCTCCTGGGTCGGGGTCACGCCGACGTCGGCGGTGATGAGGGTGTCCTCGATCTCCTCCCACGTCTCCTCGTCCAGGCGCTCCCGGGACAGCAGGGTGAGCAGCCCCTTGCCGAGGGTGGTCTGGGAGCGGGACAGCCGGGACCGCAGGCGCACCAGCCGCCCGGCCGTCGGCTCGGGCTGCTCGAGGACCGGCGGCGGGAGGACGTCCAGCTCCTCCAGCGCCTCGGGCACTGCGGTCGCGCCGGCACCGGGCAGCGGGACCTCTTCGATGGTCCTGCGGGCTTCCTCCCGCGGGGCCTCGGCCTCGTCCCCGACGTGGGGTTC
This sequence comes from Actinacidiphila acidipaludis, assembly GCF_019890725.1. Classification (GTDB taxonomy): domain Bacteria; phylum Actinomycetota; class Actinomycetes; order Streptomycetales; family Streptomycetaceae; genus Actinacidiphila; species Actinacidiphila acidipaludis. The sequence continues at coordinate 8,176 of NZ_JAINZZ010000020.1, read as the reverse complement.
GGTGGGAGGCGCGGTGATCGTCGGAGTGCTGGGCGGGGCGCTGGGCAGCTGCTGCTTCTTCTTGCGGCGGCTGCCGACGACCAGCCCGCCGGCCCCGAGGATCACGACCAGGGCGATGACGACGGCAAGGATGACGATTTCCATAACCCGACCAGTATCTCTGCTTTTCGGTTCCGTACGGCCAAGGTCGCGGCCCGGAACCCGTCCGAGCCGCGACCGCGTCCTGCCGGGAGAGCGCTAGCCCATCTCCTCCAGGGACTTGCCCTTCGTCTCCTTCACGAACTTCAGGACGAACGGGATGGAGAGCAGGGCGAAGCCGGTGTAGATCATGTAGGTGCCGGACAGGTTCCAGTCCGACAGGCTGGGGAAGCTCGCCGTGATCGCCCAGTTGGCGATCCACTGCGCGGCGGCGGCGACGCCCAGGGCCGCGGCGCGGATCTTGTTCGGGAACATCTCGCCGAGGAAGACCCAGACCACGACGCCCCACGACAGGGCGAAGAAGAGCACGAAGACGTGCGCGGCGATCAGCGCGACCGTGCCCTGTGTGCTGGGCAGCGTGTCGCCGTGGCGCGAGGAGAACGCCCACGCCTCCAGGGCCAGCGCGACCGCCATGCCGGCGGAGCCGATCAGCGCGAGCGGCCTGCGGCCGATCCGGTCGACGAAGATCATCGCGATGACCGTGCCGATGATGTTCACGATCGACGTGGTGAACGAGTAGAAGAACGAGCTGCTCGGGTTGATGCCGACCGACTGCCACAGCGTGGACGAGTAGTAGAAGGCCACGTTGATGCCCACGAGCTGCTGGAACGCGCTCAGGCCGATACCGATCCAGACGATCGGCAGGAAGTAGGCGCGCCCGCCGAGCAGGTCACTGAAGCTGGCCTTGTGCTCGCGGCGCATCGCGTGCTCGATCTCGGAGACCCGCGCGTCGAGGTCGGTGTCCTTGCCCTCGACGTCGGCGAGCACCTCCCGGGCTTCCTTCTGGCGGCCGACGCTGAGCAGGAACCGCGGCGACTCCGGGATGGCGAACGACAGCAGCCCGTAGATCACCGCCGGGACCACCATGACGCCCAGCATGACCTGCCAGGCCTCCACGCCGAGGAGGGAGCCGCGCTGCTGGCCGTGCGCGGCGTTCAGGATGCCCCAGTTGACGAGCTGGGAGACGGCGATGCCGAGCACGATGGCCGCCTGCTGGAACGAGGCCAGGCGTCCGCGGTAGGCCGGCGGGGCGACCTCGGCGATGTAGGCGGGGCCGATGACGGAGGCCATGCCGATGGCGAAGCCGCCGATGATCCGCCAGAAGGCCAGTTCCCACAGGGCGAACGGCAGGGCCGAGCCGATGGCGCTGATGGTGAAGAGCACCGAGGCGATCTGCATGCACCGGATGCGGCCGATGCGGTCCGCGATCCGGCCCGCGACCGCGGCGCCGATGGCGCAGCCGATCAGCGCGATCGCCACGACCTGGGCGAGGGCCGCCGAGCCGATGCTGTAACGGTCGCGGATCGCTTCGACCGCGCCGTTGATGACAGAGCTGTCGTAACCGAAGAGAAAGCCACCCATCGCCGCGGCCGCGGTGATGAAGATGACATGGCCGAGGTGTTCTGTCGCGGTGGTGTGCCGGGCCGGCTCCGTGTTGGGTGCGGTGCTCGTCAAGGTTCGTCTCCTCGGGCTCGACGGTGAGCCCTCACATGAGGGTGTGGATCTTCAAGTGTTCGGCCGCCCGGGAGGGGCCACCACCCGAACGTTTTGCCAACAACCCGGAGACTATGCCTTCACGTTTCGAAACTAAAAACCGGAGATCACCAAGGAAACCGGCCTTCCCCCACTCCCCTGCCTTCACATCTCGAAGACAGGGCTCCTCGCGCCGGGGATACGCAGGCCGGACGAGCAGGCGTCAGGCGCTCTGCTGCTTGCCGTTCCGCAGGCGCTGGCTGATCACCTTGGACACACCGTCGCCCTGCATGGATACGCCGTACAGGGCATCGGCGACCTCCATCGTGCGCTTCTGGTGCGTGATGACGATCAGCTGGGAGCTTTCCTGGAGTTCCTCCATGATCCGGATCAGTCGCTGCAGGTTGGTGTCGTCCAGCGCGGCCTCGACCTCGTCCATGACGTAGAACGGACTCGGCCGGGCCTTGAAGATCGACACCAGCATCGCCACCGCGGTCAGCGACCGCTCGCCGCCGGACAGCAGTGACAGCCGCTTGACCTTCTTCCCGGGCGGGCGGGCCTCAACCTCCACGCCCGTGGTGAGCATGTTGTCCGGGTCGGTGAGCAGCAGCCGGCCCTCGCCGCCGGGGAACAGCCGCGAGAAGACGCCCTCGAACTCCCGTGCGGTGTCGTGGAACGCCGCGGTGAACACCTGCTCCACCCGCTCGTCGACGTCCTTGACCACCTGCAGCAGGTCGGCCCGCGTCTTGCGCAGGTCCTCCAGCTGCTCGGTGAGGAACTTGTGCCGCTCCTCCAGCGCCGCGAACTCCTCCAGCGCCAGGGGGTTGACCTTGCCGAGCTGCGCGTAGGACTTCTCCGCCGCCTTCAGCCGCTTCTCCTGCTCGGCCCGGACGAACGGGCGCGGCTGGTTGCGCGGATGCTCCGGGTCCTCCGGCAGCGTCTCGCCCTCGGCCGGCGGGGAGGGCGGCACCAACTGGTCGGGGCCGTACTCCGCGACGAGCCCGGCCGGCTCCATGCCGTGCTCCTCCAGCGCCTTCGCCTCGAGCTGCTCGATGCGCAGCCGCTTCTCGGCCCCCAGCACCTCGCCCTTGTGGACGTCGTTGGTGAGCTTGTCCAGCTCGGCCTTCAGTTCACGGCCGCGCCTGCGCTCCCGGGCCAGCTCGGCCTCACGCTCCGCCCGCGCCGCCTCGGCCGCGGCCCGCTCGGCCTCCGCCCGGCCGACCGAGACCTGCACGTACTGCAGCAGGCCCCGGGCGCCGGTGAGCACCGCTGCGGCGACCGCGGCCTCGTACTCCAGCCGTGCCCTGCGCCGCTCCGCCCGGGCGCGCGCCTCGCGTTCGGCGCGGGCCGCCCGGTCCAGGCCGTCGGCCCGGCCGGCCAGGCCCTTCACCCGCTCCTCGTGGGTGCGCACCTGCAGCCGCGCCTCCATCTCGGTCTGCCGGGCGTTGGCGCCGTCCGCGGCGAGCCGGTCACGGGCGAAGGTGTCGGGCTCCTCCTCGCCCGGCTCCTCCTGCGCCTCGCTCAGCCGGTACGACAGCTCCTCCAGTTCCTCGCGCGCGGCGGCCAGCGTCTCCTGCGCCCGGAGCACCGCGGCCGCGGCGCGCTCGGCCTCGCCGGCGGCCGCTCTCGCCTGTCCGCCGTGGCGGCCGAGCTGCTGGGCGACCGAGGACTTCTCCTTCTCCGCGGCGCGGCGGCGCTGGGACACGTCGTCGACCGTCCGGGCGGCCGCCGACCGGCGCTCCTTCGCCTCCTGCTGACGGCCGGCCAGCTCGGCGCACTGCTCCTCCAGCCGCTGCAGCTCGGCCTCGGCCTCGTCGACCTGGGCCTGCACCTCCAGCAGGCTGGGCGCCTTGGCGGAGCCGCCCTGCGCGGTGTGCGCGGCGAGCAGATCGCCCTCGGCGGTGACGGCGGTGAGGTGCGGGTGGGACGCGACGATCTCCTCGGCCTCCTCCAGCGCACCGACCACGACGACGTCCCGCAGCAGCCGGCGCACCGCGGGCAGCAGCTCGCCGTCGGCCGCGACGAGTTCGGCGGCCCAGCGCGCGCCCGCCGGGAGCCCGGCGGCCGGTTCCGGACGCGGCGCGGGCACGCCGGCCGGCGCGGCGCCGGGGTGTCCGACGGCGACGCCGGCGGCCGGGACGCCGGAGGCGGCGGCCGTGCCCGGCGTTCCCGGGTCGCGCGCACCGGAGTCGCGCTCGGAGGCCGGGCCGCCGGGGGCCGGAATCCCGGGGACGCCCGGGGTGCCGTGGCCGGTCCGATCGCCCGGCGTGCCGTGGCCGGTGGTGTGCGGGCCGTCCGGGTGGGCGGAAGGACCGTCGGGCTGCGGGGCGTTGGCCAGCAGGAGCGCCGCGCGGCCCGCGTCCTCCTTGCGGAGCAGCCGCAGCGCCTCGGCCGCGGCCGCGGGACCGCTGACGGCGACGGCGTCGGCGGCCGCGCCCAGGGCCGCCGCTATCGGGATCTCGTACCCGGCGGTGACGCGCAGCATGGTCGCGGCCGACCCGAGCACTCCGGCGATCCGGCCCTCCCCGTCGCTGCCCGAACCCGCCAGCAGCGCGCCGCTGCCGTCCTTGCGGCGCAGGGCCGGGGCGAGGGCGTCGCGGCGGGCGGCGACCGCGGCGCGCTGCCGTTCCGCGGCGGTGGCCGCGTCCCGGGCGGCGGTGAAGTCCTCCTCGGCCGACGACTGTTCGGCGCGGGCGGCCTCGAAGAGCGCGTCCAGCTCGGAGTCGTCGGCGTCCAGGCCCTCGACCTGGGCGCGCAGCTCCTCGTAGTCGGCCTGTGCGGACTCCGCGCGGTCGCGGGCCTCGTCGCGGGCCGAGGCGAGCCGGCCGATCTCGGCCTCGGCCGCGGCGGCCTTGGAACGGGCGGCGTTGACCTGGCCGTTGAGCCGGGCCAGGCCCTCACGGCGGTCGGCGATGGCGCGGGCCGCGGCCCGCAGCCGGTTCTCCTCCTCGGCCAGGCGGTGTTCCAGCTCCGCGCGGTGGCCGACGGTGTCGTCCAGGGCGCGCTGTGCCGCGTCGAGGGCCTCGGTCAGCTCGGCCTCCTGCTCGCGGATGCGGGCGGCCTCGCGTTCCATGTCCTCCGGGTCGCGGCCGCGGCGCTCCTCGGCGGGCTGGCCGGTGGCGTGCCGGTGCCGCTGCTCGGCCAGGCCGATGGTGCCGCGGACCCGTTCGGCGAGCTGGGACAGCTCGTACCAGGTGGACTGAGCCTCGTTCAGCCGCGGGGTCAGCGCCCGCACCTGCTCCTCCAGGCGGGCCTCGCGCTGGAGGGCGGCGGCCAGTTCGGACTCGACGGCGTCCCGCCGCTCCTTGAGGGCGGCCTCGTCGGCGACCTCGGCACGCAGCGCGTCGCGCAGCGCCACCAGGTCGTCGGCGAGCAGCCGCAGCCGCGCGTCGCGCAGGTCGGCCTGGATGACGGCGGCCCGGCGGGCGACCTGAGCCTGCCGGCCGAGCGGCTTGAGCTGGCGGCGCAGTTCGCCGGTGAGGTCGGTGACGCGGGCCAGGTTCGCCTGCATCGCGTCGAGTTTCCGCAGCGCCTTCTCCTTGCGCTTGCGGTGCTTGAGGACGCCGGCGGCTTCCTCGATGAAGGCGCGGCGGCCCATCGGGTCGGCGTGCAGGACCGAGTCGAGCTGGCCCTGGCCGACGATGACGTGCATCTCACGGCCGATGCCGGAGTCGGAGAGGAGTTCCTGGATGTCCAGCAGGCGGCAGGTGTCGCCGTTGATCTGGTACTCGCTGCCGCCGTTGCGGAACATGATGCGGGTGATGGTGACTTCGGCGTACTCGATCGGCAGCACGCCGTCGGTGTTGTCGATGGTCAGCGACACCTCGGCGCGGCCCAGCGGCGGGCGGCCGGTGGTGCCGGCGAAGATGACGTCCTCCATCTTGCCGCCGCGCAGCGACTTGGCACCCTGTTCGCCCATGACCCAGGACAGCGCGTCCACCACGTTCGACTTGCCGGACCCGTTGGGTCCCACGACGCAGGTGATGCCGGGTTCGAAGCGCAGCGTCGTCGCCGAGGCGAACGACTTGAAGCCGCGCAGTGTGAGGCTTTTCAGATGCACGCCGGTCGACTCTACTCGCCGTCCCCGGTTTCACCCATGAATGTGCAGGGCACATCAGACGTTAAGAGCGAGCCGGGTGTGAGCCAGGACACGGTACGGGGAGGCCAGACGGGGCAGGGGAGGCAATGACGAAGGGACGCCGAAGCGTCCCTTGCATGCATGTACTGCAGATGCGGTTGCTGCAGTTCTCACACGGTGGTGTGGGGTTCCTGTCCGGCGGATCGCGTCGGATCAGGCCAGCACGGGCTCCGCGTGAGCTACGTCGATGCTGCTGAGCAGCGACTCGTCGCGCGACGGGACAGTCAGCGTGTCGTTCTCGGCCTGCATCCGGAGAATCTCGGCTTCCAGGTCCTGAACACGCTGCTGCAGCCTTCGCATCTCGGCGAGGAGTCGCGGGTCGGGACCGCCGACGTAACCGAGAAGCGCCTTTGCCATGATGGATGGTCCTCCACGCTGAGTGACCGACCGGAGCGGTTTGGGTCGTGGGTGAGGGGTACACTCCCGCGCACGGTGCAGTTACTACCGTGACCGCTGCATGGGTTCTGTGGAGCCACGATGCGCGGGGCTTCCAGCGTCTCACCAAATAAGGGGACGGTCAACACGATCACAGCCCAGCCGTCGGGTGTGCCTCAGAAAACACGGCGCTGACGGCGCCGCGGGCTGCCCGGTGTGGCATCGAGATCATCCTCGATGGGGGCAGCCTGACACGGCATCCGCCGTATGGCAACAGTCTGTGCTCACCGGATCTGGAAACCGTCGTAGCCGCCGCGGGGGTCACCCCATATTTCGGTCACTCCGTCGACGCGCCCGGGCGTGTCGCCGTGCCGCAGCCAGTCGAGCAGGCGTTCGCAGCGCTCCCGGCCGCCCTCGGCGACGACCTGCACCCGGCCGTCGGCGAGATTGCTGACGTACCCCGTCATGCCACCGGTCTCCAGGGCGGTGGCCCTGGTCCACCAGCGGAAGCCGACGCCCTGGACGCGGCCGCGGACCCACGCGGTGAGCCGGACATTTTCGTTCATGTGCGCACGCTATCCCTCCGGTTCCCGCCGCGGCGCCGCGCCTCCCGACGCCATTCGCTACAGTCGCCCCCCAGCAAGACTTCACTCGTTCGGGTGAACGACAGCGTGAGGAGCGCGGCAGATGGGGCGTCACAGCCGTCATGCGCAGCCCGCGGTACCGCAGCAGGGACCGGGGCCGCGGGGCCATCGTGGCCGGCGCAGGCACCACCCGGTCCGCACGGGCATGCTGGCCTCGTCGGCCGCGATGGCCGCCGGCGCGGTGGCCCTCTCGTCGGGGCTGCTGTCCGGCGTGACCGGTGGACTGTCCTCCGGCGACGGCGGCAGCACCGGGACGCAGGCGGACGGCCTGCCGCCCACGCAGCCGGGCAGCGACGCGCCCTCACCGCAGGGCGGCAGCGGCGCGCCCACCACCGGCGGGAGCAGCACGCCGGCCGGTTCCCCGTCGGCGGGCGGGAGCCGCACCCCGACCGCGAGCGCGTCGATGAGCCCGGGCCGGACGGCCGCGACGACGGCCGCGCCCACGCCGACGCGCACGACGGCCGCGCCGACCCGTCCCGTGGTGACGAAGGCGCCGGCGCGCACCACGCAGCCGGCTTCCACCCCGGCGACGCTGGACACGGTGGCGGCGGCTCGCGCGCAGATCCTCACCCTGGTGAACCAGCAGCGGGCGACCGCCGGCTGCCACCCGCTGACCGCGAGCTCGGCGCTGAACGAGCTGGCGCAGAACTTCAGCGACGACATGGCGGCGCGCGGGTTCTTCGACCACACCGACCCGGACGGCCACACACCGTGGGACCGGGCCAAGGCCCTCGGCATCAGCAATCTGGGCGGCGAGAACATAGCCCGGGGCCAGGCGGACGCGGAAGCCGTGATGACCGCCTGGATGAACAGCCCCGGCCACCGGGCCAACATCCTCGACTGCGACTACACGACCCTCGGGGTCGGCATCCACTTCGGCCCGGGCGGGCCGTGGTGGACGCAGGACTTCGGCTTCTGAGCCCCTCTCCGAGGGCCCGCCACTCCCCCGGGGCGTTCCCCCGGGCCGTCATGCGGTGAGGCGGGGGCTCCGGGTACGCACCGGATGCACGGCGGCGGGGCCGCATATGCAGCGAGCTTCGAACCGTTCTGAGCGGAGCGCCACGAACCATGGGACTGGACGTCCTCCGTCTGAGCATCGTGTGTCCTCCACCTGACCTGGGCGGCGTGGAGGTCCGACCGGTCGTCAACGGCCGGGATCTTCTGGCCGAGGTGGTTCCCGGTGGCACAGGAGGCTCCCGGTACCGGGGAGTGAGCCCCAGATATCTGCTGGACGAGGACGGGCCGTTGCATGCCACGGCCGCGCCTCACGAGGTGCGTCTCGCCAGGTCCGGGTGCGGCGTCGAGGAGTGCTGTGGCGCGCTGTCCATGACGGTCAGCCGTGACGGGG